>CAVPTM010000010.1:0-825958 GCA_963708635.1 uncultured Alphaproteobacteria bacterium
AGCTAGAATTGTGATTGTCAATTTCAATGCCGGTGAAAACCTCTCTTGCTGCATGGAAGCATTGTGCGCGCAAACCGAGCAGGATTTTGAGGTCAAAATCGTCGATAACGCATCAAATGACGACTCACTCAGATATGTACCCGCCGACGAACGATTTGAGATCATTCGTGCTGCCACGAACATCGGGTTTGCAGCCGGCTGCAACCTCGGCGCTCGCAATTGCGAGGCGCCTTTTTTAATTTTCTTCAATCCTGACGCATTTCCTGAACCGCGGTGGCTGCAGGAGCTTCTCACTGCGTCGGAAAAATACCCTGATGCTGCGATGTTCGGTTCGCTTCAACTCAGTGCAGCAGATAACAGAATTATCGACGGCGCAGGCGATTGCTATTCTTGTTTCGGGCTTCCGTGGCGGGGCGGATATGGCCACCCATTAAGAGCTCTGCCCGCCTTATACCCAAACATTCAGTCCGTGCGGCGCCGCCGCAATGTTCCGCACACGAATGGTTTTTACGCGTTGGCGGTTTCGATGAAGCGTTCTTTTGCTACTTGGAAGACGTCGACCTGGCATTTCGTATCAGGCTACTTCGAGGCCGCTGCCTACAAGTCAATTCGGCCATCGTGCATCATGTCGGGAGCGCCACGTCGGGGGACGGTAGCCATTTCATAATGTACAACAGTGCGCGCAACCGAATTTGGACGGCTGTCAAGAATGCTCCAGGTTATCTATTTTTCATCATCGTGCCACTGCACATCGCGGCCAGCGGTTATTTATATTTTCGGTCATCGCTTGGGGGAGCGATAGCGATCAGGCGTGCCGAGATGGCTTTGCTGATCTACCACGCGTCTGGAAACAGCGGGCTCAAATTCAGCGGTCCAGAACGGCGTCGACGGGCGAGATAGCACGCGCAATCAATTGGTCAATCACCGCATTACGCAAGAAGGCGATTTCTCTGCGCGAATGGTGAATTATCCCGCCATACTTCTATTCGTAAAAAGAATATCGAAACGCGTTCGTATCGCGGCGTTTAAACCTAGTCTCTCATAGAGACGAATAGCTCCTGTCCTTGAGGATCGCGACGTCATATCGAGTGACCGCGCGCCTGAGGCTTTTGCATAATCGATCGCGGCTTGCAGCAATGCTGTGGCACCGCCGCGCTGCCGGAACGTCGCGTCTATGACTAGATCTTCGAGATAAGAGCGCAAACCCGTCGGCATTTGCACGACGGCCAGCGAAATCATCCCAACGATCCGGTCATCATCTTTCGCCACGAACAGAGTGGCGAATGGGCAGTCGATCATCGCCTTCAATTCGGCCGAGGTCATTAGGCGGCCAGAGGATGTGAGCTGCGGCAGGAGCGAGGTAACAGCCTGCAAGAGTTCTGGCGAAAACCGGTGTGCGACTTCAATCTTCAAATCGGTCATCGAGGAACCAAGTTGTTTCAAGACAATCCGACGAAAAGTCCCGCAAATCGCAGAGCGGATTGATGTATTATATCAGCCGAATTTTCGCGGGCTAGCCTTCAAGAGGCGCATGCTCTATGGAGCGTCTGCGAGGGACCTAGAGCATGTTGCGAAGCGTCATCGTTGTTGCCGGCAAGGACCCTTTGCTTATCGATGGCGGTTCGGAATCGTACTTGCGCGCATACGGGCGTGCCGCCATCCGCGCCGGCTACATGCCGCACTTTTTCTCCCTCGGTACGCATGATGTCGTGGAAGAAACGGAATTCGGGATCGTTCATCGCGTCCGCTCGCCCTTCCGACCCTTCAGAGGTCTGATGGTCGCGGCGCACCAGCGCTATATCGTGCGTGCTGTTGACCGGTTTGTCGGAACGGAAAAAGGCCCCCACTTGATCCACAGTTTCGGACCCTGGGGTGGCGTCGGGCTAGCCGTCTCAAAGCGCCTGAGGCACCGTAACATCGACGCGATTCCCATCATCACAGCATTCGGAACATACAACCACGAAACGCGAGGGAAATTGCGCGGCCTTCGTCTAACGGAGATGCCGCTGACGTGGCTGCAGCACGTCTGGGAGTTGTTGTGGACGCGCATCGCCGTCGACCCCAACGAAGGGCGCGGCTACCGAGGCTCCAAAGTCGTCCTGGTCAATTATGACTCCGTACAGAAGAATCATAAGCCGTCAATTCGGCAATGGGATCTCATTCGCTAAAATGACCTATGCATCTGAAGCAGCTTTTCTTAAGACCGAGGCCGTTCGCGACGATATGCCTGAACCGATCGCCCGTCTGGAGCCTAAAGATGCCTGCCCCTGCTTATGTCGTTTCCCGTCACGATCCCCGCAAAGGAGTTGATGTCCTATTGCGTGCGCTGGCGGAACTTCGAAAACAAGGCACGAAGTTTCAGGCATGCCTGATCGGTGGCGGCCAGCTTCTCGATGCTCATCGCGCGCTCGTCAATCAGCTCGGCCTTTCGAGTTGCGTCACGGTCCCTGGCCGAGTGCCCGATGCATACGCTTATCTGCAGTACGCGGACGTCTTCGCCTTGCCGTCGCTTGAGGAAGGCAGCGGCTCGGTTTCGCTTTTGGAAGCGATGCAAGCCGGCGCGGCCGCGGTCGTCACCCGCGTCGATGGCTTGCCTGAGGACGTTGTCGACGAAGAGAGTGCGCTTTTGGTCGAGCCCGGCGACGTGGATGCGTTGGCGGAGGCGCTTGGCCGCCTTTTCACTGACGCGGATCTACGGTCTCGCATCGCGGCCGGCGGCTATCAGCAGTATGTGGAGCGGTTCTCGGCTGACGCCTTTAGCGCCGACCTGCAAAGAGTGTACTGTAACCTCGGATTTCCGCCGATGGCAAGCTTTGTCGGTAACGAACTAAAACAATCGCCTTCGCCTGAGCGACGACACCCAGTCGACCAATGAGCCAGGTTTGAGACCCATGCGCCTGAGCCAAAGGTTGATGCGTGTCGCGAACCTGGAATGCTCGAGAATTCAGCTGTTTGGCCTGCAGAAACAGTTGTTGTTGCGCATCAAGTAACTCGATTTCGGTCCGCGCGAGGCGCATTTCAAGCGCGTCTTTGTCGAGGCCCCGGCGCTCGAGCTCGGTGCGAACCGCGTTGAGCTGACGTCGAAGCTCTTTCAATCGGTCGGCCGGCAATTGGTTTGGATCGTCGTCTGTCAGCTCGTCGCTGCTTGCAATGGGTTGCGTCAGGGGAACTGACGCAGCTTTCTCCCTTGCAATTCATTTTCAAGCACATTCGGCCCCGTCCGACGCAACATGTCGGCACGATCGCGAGCGATGGCCTCCGCATAATACAGCAGGTTTTGCAAAAGCGTCGGCTTCGGCAATGCAAGCTTCAGGGGACCGCCACGATATCGGAGCGGTTCGTCGTGCGCCGCTGCCGTGAGATTCCTGGCCGAGCATCGTTCGCCGTCGAGTAGTGGCGAGAGTCCATGACCATGCGCTTCTTCAGGCCTTCGAGCCCGCCCTTCAACAATGCCTGAAAAGGCTCGATGCAATGAAAGCCAATGCTTCGATTCCAGTTTGGCATCGCAACGTATTGCAAATATCCAACAGCCATCTTGCATGCGTATTGATCGACACTTCGGATCGGGAAATGGCAAAGCCTGATTGATTGAATATGGCTGAGGCTTAAGCTGTCTGCCGTTCCGGGTGAGAAAATGATTCCCGTGCTAAAAGCCGCGTCGTTTCGTCGACCAAGCCGGCGGGGACTAAAAGTTTGTTATGATCGGGCCGCGCCGGCCGGCGGCGCCTCTGCAGTATGACCGGGTTGCGCTCGGAATCGTTTTCATACTCCGGAAGCCACTCGAAATTATGCCAAGCCAAGGACAATAGACGATTCTCTTTTCCACTTAACTCCTCGGCAAGCGTCGTACCGTCCTCGATCTCGATGAATTCGTCCGCATCTAGCGGCGCAACCCAGTCGGCTCCGAATTGGTCCACCGCCATTTGCAGAAGCCGTGTCATGTAGCGGCTTTGCTCGTAACCGATGACCGGGGCCCGCAAAACAACCAGCGGTAGGCCCTCAGCTTGCAGCATAAGAAGGGCCTCGTAAGTTCCGTCGCAACTGCCGTCGTCGAGTACGATGAGCTTGTCGAAAAGCACCGCATGGTGCCGGACAAACGCTTCAATGATATCGGCCTCGTTCCGGACGCGACTGACTGCCACAAGTTTCATTGCGCCATCGCTTTCCAGCGAGCAAAATAGGTCACTACCGGCCCATCAAGAAGCGGTCCAATGCAGGATCTGCTGACCTGCAAAAAAGCGCCTTAAAATCGCAGGTCGGCGTCTCCAAAGCAACCATGCGGGGCTGAAGTTCGGCCTGCGTCTCGACAAACGCTGCACCGGCAATCGAATAAAGCCACGTGTCGAAGAACGCACGGTTTTTGTGATAACCGACCGGCAACAACACGGTTTTTTTCCGCATCATAAGAGGGATCAATGCGCCGTGGAGGCGATCACTAATAACAGTATCATACTGCTTGAGCGTGTCGACGATGCGATCGAGCGGGTTTCGAAAAGTAAGATCCTCTGACGGGCAATCGAAGTCGATGTTGTGCTCAATCGTTTCGGTGTCGCCGCGGGGCGTGCGCTTGATGAAAAATGTTCCTGCTGCCGCCGGGATGCTTGTCGATTTTTTCGTCCATGTATAGCGCCATGTCGGGAACCAGCTCTACGCGCGCGCCAGCCTGCTTCATGATCGCAAACGACACACGGTCGCGGCACCAGACGGTGACGCGCGGATCGATCAAAGCTTGCTCCGGCCGGAGCACGGACTGTGAGAATACGAGGCACCGATGGCGGGGGCCGGCCTGCGCCACAACGGCCGCCCGCATAACGCCGTTGTCCGGGTAAATCCCGATATTACCGCCTCCCGAAAACATCAGCATACCGCGGAATCGCGCCAAGGCGGCGCCGAGATATTGGGTGTCGTTGGCATTGGCGGCTTCTTCGAAGCTGCCGTCCGAACGCCAGACTTGGATTCCGCGATCGAGCAAGAACCGTTCGCACGCATCGGCGATAAGGAAATCGCCGTGTTTCCCGCGCGCGGCCAGATCAGGTAAGCGTCCGCCTCGACCGGTGGTAGCTGCGATTTTTGCCGGAGGTTCATCTGCAAAACCGAATTTAGCGTCGGGGCCTTGCGCACGCAAATCGAGGCTACGCAACCAGGTCGCCGGCGGCAAAGAAAGCCCAAATAATCCGGCGTCGCCGAATATCTTTTGAAAATGGGGATTGATCTAAGCTGCAACCCTTGTTCGTTTATCCATTCACCTTTCGATGGACATCCTCAATTTGCTGGCCGATCCAGTCGACGTCCGTTTTCACTGAGATTTTCATGCGTCGGTAAATAAAGGCCCGTGCGGCAGAGTTCTTCAGCGACTGGGAAGCGCTGACCGTGAAATCGAGCGGCGTAAATCGGCTGCAGATGCATCGGGGCAAAGAATGACACGCGTTTCGATCCCGCGTTGGGCGAGCCGCATCCGCAGTGCGTGAGCTTCGCATCCAAACGCCGAACCGGTTCGCACGGCGTACATCCAGAACACATTTTTGCAGTCCGGCGCTTCAGCCGGCAATTGCAGACCGGGGACGGATTTCAAACGATCACCATACCAGCCCCACACCCGGCGCCGCGCCTCGACAATCTCAGTGAGACGCTCGGTCTGCGCCAAGCCGATGGCGGCCTGAAGATTGGTCATCCGATAGTTGAAGCCGACGTATTCGTGCCAGAAGTGGCGCTGCGGATGGAAGGCGTGGTGGGACAGACGCCGCACGTGGTCCGCAAACTTCCGATCATTCGTCGTGACCATGCCCCCCTCTCCGGTTGTTATAATTTTATTTGCGTAGAACGAGAACGCGCCGGCATGTCCGAAGCTTCCGACTCGCTTGCCGGAGATTTCCGCGCCGTGGGCTTCGGCCGCATCCTCGATAAGATAAAGCTTCCGCTCCTGCGCAATCGCTTGCAGCCGCTGCATTTGCGCTGGATGGCCGTAGGTGTGCACGGCGATGATGGCCTTGGTGCGGGGAGTGATGGCCGCTTCGACGAGGTCGGCATCGATATTGAAATAGTTCGGTTCTGCATCGACCAACTTAAAGTCCGCACCGACATAGTGGGCAGCATTCGCTGTCGCGATCATGGTGAAAGCGGGGATGATCACTTCGTCCCCAGAGCCAACGCCGAGCGCGGCGAGCACTAGGTGGAGCGCAGCGGTTCCGCTCGAGCAGGTAACCGCGAATTCACATCCCGCCTCTCGCGCGAAGGCCTCCTCAAACCGTTGAACGAATGGACCCTTGGACGAAATCCAATTCGAATCGATGCATTCGTTCACATAGTCACGTTCTTTGCCGGATAGGTGCGTTTCGGCGACCGAATAGACCTTTGATTTGCGCGGCCCATCCTCGCAAGGGGTCAGCACAGGCTCTTCAGCCGGAGTAAACTCTTGTATCCAATTGAAATCGTTATTGGGCTGGAGTGAAGGCTTTTGCATGAGACTTGTGTATCGATGATGTGACGCGTGAGGTTAGTTCGTCGCTACGCTCAAAGATTCCGAGGTGTTGGGCGCGTGGCTCGATCGGAAAGTATTGCTTATATATCGTAATCAATGCGTCGCGAAGGTCGGCATCGAGCCAGTCGAAGAACGCTTCCCGTACACCCGCGGGGGGCGGTGACTGCCACCGGCGGAAACGCCAGCGAACGATCCGTAGGGTCCATATTGCCTTAAGCAACTTGAGGTGGCCGACCCCGAATGGTTGTCGCTTATTTGCGCGTGCCATCGCTAAGCGCACATCGTCGAGCGACGTGCGTTTGATCGCATCGACGATATAGCCTGCGAACTTATCCACCGCCTCATCCTGCGGAAGCCGTCGGTCCGAGACCCTTTTTTTAATAGGACGCCAAGTCAAGGCGTAGTTGATTACTTTCCGCAAATCGATTCCCATTCGTTGCGGATCGTCGCCGCTTGCCAATGCCGTCGCCGCAATGCGCAGGCATTGTTCGCATTGGCTGCAAGCTGCCTGACTTTCGCCGACACGCCAGCAAGAATATTGTAGATCGCATAGATCGGGATATCGCGCCCACAGCAATTGCTGTACCTGCATCGTATGCAGAGGGCCAGGTCAGAGATCCGATCTCAAATCCATAAGGCGCGAGCAGCCGCTGTCAGCGCGCGCTGGGTCGCTGCCGTATACATGAAATGACTGTGTTGGACGATCTTCCCGTCGATCAGCGCGTTGTCCTGCAGCTCCGCTTCCGAAGCAACGAACAGCCGCGTCGCGCCCAGCGCCGCCCCCGCCGCGAGCAGGCAGACCGTGTAGAGAAAAGTGTCGGTGAGTTCGTTGACGGCGATGCGATATCCAAGATGCCCGGCGAAAGAATTGTCCCAAATGCTGCGAAAATCACTTTCGACTTCCACAAACAACGGATGCCGACGCGATTGAATTGCCTGGAATACTTCCCGGCGCCGCGCCGTTACGTGATCCGCGAGCGGCGGCATTGGCGAGGTTGTGGCGACCAACAAAGGTTGTTCGGTTAGTTCGAGCAACAATGCCGCCTGCAGCAGGCTATCCTTTCCCCCGCTAAACGCCGTGGCATAGCGCGAGCCGGTAATACGCTCATAGGGCACGTCCAAATCGCCATCGACTATTGTGATGGCAAGAGCCGCCGCGCGATTTTCCGGCCCATATGGCTAAGCGTGTCCATGCCGTTCTGCAGCAGCTGCAGCCAAAATTTCTTTAAGGGCGCGCCGAGCTTCAGCGGCAGATGGATCTCGCATGGCCGCAAAAGTAACCAATGCGGATGCAGACACATCAGCAAAAATTCCCACCACAGCCGCTTCGGAACTTTCGAGAGGTCGATTGCCGGCGGGAAACTGACCGTGAAGCTGGTCCGTCGATACAGCGCGGTGGAGGCTCAGACGCGCCATTGAAACATCACTGTCTGGCCGTCGACTACGGGTGGCATCAAGTGAATTTTGCGCATCAATCGGGCACTCGCGAGGCCGGGAGCGCAATCATTAGTTTGCAGACTTAAGGGAACATGCCGGAAAGCCCCAGGTCAACCATGAGCCATGCATAGCTCCGCTGCAGGATGCGTTATTGCCCGGTCCTGTAGACTCTGTTAAACGGGCATGATGACAATGAAGCAGCCAACGATACTGATGACCGTCTGTGGGCTGAACGAGCTTGATGTGTATAGCAGGCGCGGCGTCACGCATGTTTTATCAATTCTGGATCCCGGCACCCCGAGCCGGAGGTTTTCACAACCTATCAGCCCCATGCCCGGACGACCTTGCGCTTCCACGATGAGATCGATGCCGGGCAGAATTATATCCTTCCACAGCCCGAGCACATCGAAAGTATCCTTGAGTTGGGGCGCTCGCTGCTAGCCGCCGAGACGGAGAGGCGGCATGTTCTCGTGCATTGCCACATGGGGATATCACGCTCGACCGCGGCGATGGCTGCTCTGCTCGCGGTGGTATATCCCGACGAAGACGAGTGGCAAATCTTCGCTCGTCTGCTTCAATTGCGGCCCGAGGCCTGGCCAAATTGCCGCATGATCGTGCTCGCCGATGAGCTTCTTGCGCCGACGCGGTCGGCTCACGGCGGCATTAGGCCGACTTTATGCCACGCAGCTCGCGAAGCGACCCGAAATGGGTCCCTATTTGCGCAAGCATGGCCGCGGGCGTGAAGTGGACATGGCAATGAGCGTCTAAAACGTTGGCGCGCTTTTGGTAACTACTGCTGAAAATCAGCGGAAGGTTTGCTAGTGGCAAGCAGCGGCCAAATGCGCGTCGAAGGAGACTTACGGATGCTCGGCAAGGTATTCTGACCGCAATAGAACTCACTTTCGAGAAAGTCGTGACGCCCAAAAAGCCCGCTTTTCGCATCGAGTTTCCGGCAAGCCCATGGCGGCAGGCATCGAGCGACATCGTGAGTGGTGCATTTTCCTGGCAAAGCTGGGGCATGCTCGGATGGCACGACATCCGTCAACGTTATCGGCGATCTACAATTGGCCCGTTCTGGATCACGATCACAATGGGCGTGACGATCGGATCGATCGGATTAATCTTCGGCACGTTATTCGGTCAGGATATGCATCAATTCTTGCCGTTTGTCGCCGCCGGAACTATCGTTTGGGCCCTATTGTCGACTTTGATTATTGATGGTTGCACGACGTTTGTGAGCTCAGAACCTATTATCCGACAAATCAAGTTGCCTTACAGCATATATATCTTCCGCATGGTGTGGAGAAACTTGATTATTTTCGCTCATAATATTTGGGTATTTGTTGCGACGGTTGTGATGTTTTCTGCTTGGCCTAATGAGATGGCTTGGCTGGCATTTCCTGGGTTGCTCTTGGTTCTCATCAATGGCGTTTGGATCGCGCTAACTCTAGCTATCTTCAGTGCGCGCTTTCGCGACATTCCGCTTATCGTCACAAGCGCCTTACAGTTACTTTATCTCGCGACGCCGATCATTTGGCTGCCGAATTCCTTGCGTGGCCAGCACACTTATTTGTATGAGTATAATCCACTTTATCACTTGCTCGAACTCGTCCGCGCTCCCTTATTGGGGCATAGCCCAACTCTCGCGAACTGGACCGTCGGCGTCGTACTCGCGCTATTAGGTTGGACGTTTAGTTTCGCGGTGTTTGCTCGATATCGATGGCGAATTCCATATTGGATTTGATGGATCAGATCGCCATGGCATCCATTCTGCTTGATAAAATTTCAGTGCATTTTCCCGTCTACGATGCAACTGCGCGGTCGATAAAGAACACACTGATTGGCTCCGCATCCGGCGGCCGCGTAACGACAGATGTTAAAGCGCACGTCAGCGTCCAGGCACTCACCGATTTCTCGCTTAAGATCGACCACGGCGAGCGTGTCGCCCTGATCGGGCACAACGGCGCCGGTAAATCGACCGTGCTTCGTGTACTTAACGGAATCTACGAACCCATTGCCGGCAGGATCCTTATCGAAGGACGCAGCGTCCCGCTATTCGACATGAAACTTGGGATGGATCCGGAAAGCACTGGCTACGAAAATATCGTGTTGCGGGGCATGTATATAGGATTCAGTCGGGCTGAGATTCGAGAGCGCACCAACGAAATAGCTGACTTTGCCGAACTGGGATCGTTTCTTCACCTGCCAATCAAAACCTACTCGACAGGAATGGCAGCAAGGTTAGCGTTCGCAATCTCAACTGCGATCGAACCTGATATTCTGTTGATCGATGAGGGCGTCGGCGCCGGCGATGCGGCCTTCTTAGAAAAGGCCAACCGACGCCTTGAAGAGTTGATCGAACGCACTCGTATTTTGGTATTCGCCTCCCACAATGAACAGCTCGTCCGACGTTGGTGCAACAAAGCCGTCTTGCTAGAAAAAGGTCGCCTGATGGGCGTCGGTTCGGTAGACGAGATTTTCTCTCAGTACCATTCCAGTTTAACCAGCAAGTAAGTTAGTCGGCGAATATGGGCGAGTTGAGCTTTCGCGCCGTGTCGATAATCCATTCACGATACAACAGAAGCGGTGTAAGACCGGTAAGACCGCCGCAACCTTCGATGTTCTGCGGTCCAGTAGTCCAGCTGATCACCCCGATTAACCAGCGGACCCTCGCCGTCAAATGCAGGCCCTCCGGAATCTCCAGTGCAGGCGCCGAGACCTGCCCTGCTATTGCGCGTCGCATCGTCATACAAGCCGAATCTGGAACGTACTTGGCTTGCCGGTAACCGTTAGTTTTGCCGCGCGGGGTTCGCCCAACCCGAGCGCGGTGCCAGAGGCGGTGACTCCAAATCCCGCAATTGTCAGTGTTTCGCCCGGCGCTACTCGGCGCGCGGCCCCAAGAGCCGCCGGCACCACGATGTCAGGCAACATTGCTGACGAGCTTGATAAGCGCAATATCGGCAGTAGCGCGGCTCGAGGTATAGTTTGCCAAATTAAAATTCGGATGGCGCTCAATCGCGGCCACACCAAAGGCACATCCGTTTGGTAGGCTTTGACTTGGTAGCGAGCCGGCTTCGCAACGCAATGCGCGGCAGTCAATATCAGATCGCGCGCGAGTGCAGTGCCAGTGCATAGGTCGCCGCGCTGGTCGATGATCATCACTATAGGCCGCGCCGTCCAGCCAACAGCTGGCGGTGCATTGCCGGTGACGGCCAATGCCGACGAACAAAGAAGCTAGCGCTTACCGGCAGAGAAGAGTTGGACAAATCGCATGGCAATTCCGAACGGATACCGAGAAAAGCCGAAGATCATGAAAAAAGATAGCAAAATTCTGAGTGCTTCTACTTCTCCTTGCCCTGCGGTATAGGGCACTTAATGTCATGTAGTCAGATTTGTGGGGGACGTTGATGGACGTACTCGAAGCCGTTGCTTCTCGCTATTCTTGCCGCGCTTTCCGTCCGACGCCTGTCCCGGAAAAGACCGTTCGAGACATATTGGAGCGTGCGGCACGCGCGCCTTCTGCTGGCAATATGCAGCCCTGGCGAATATTTGCCTTAGCGGGGAAGCGTATCGAAGCACTCAAAACGGAGCTCGCTGCGCGGACCAACGAATTGCCTAAAGGTGAAGGTGGCAATTATCAGATCTACCCAGACCCAATGACCGAGCCTTACCGCACGCGCCGATTTACTGTCGGAGAATTGCTCTATCAATCAATCGAAGTCGCGCGCGAGGATAAAGCCGCGCGCTATCGGCAATACGCACGGAACTATCAATTCTTCGGCGCGCCGGTCGCAATTTTCTTTGCCCTTGATCGCTCGTTCGGCGTTGCGCAATGGGCCGACCTCGGCGGCTATTTGCAGACCGTCATGTTGCTCGCGCGCGCTTATGGTCTTCACACGTGTCCGCAGCAAGCTTGGGTAGCCTTCCATGAAACCGTGCGTTCTCACCTTGGCTTGCCGGAGAACCTGATCGTCTATTCAGGTATGGCAATGGGCTATGCAGACGAAGAAGCGCCGATTAATTCGTGGCGTGCTCCGCGCGAGCCGCTTGAAACTTATGCAACCTTGTCTGGATTTGAATAGTTCGCCGGGAGCTTATTGGAATGGGAAGTGACGTCGCCAAAGTATCATGTTCCTGCGCGACGACTGGGTCGCCCTACTCACGCAAGCTTTAAGGAATTGCCTTGCAGTCGTCGCATCCCTTCGCGGTTTTGCTCACGGTCGATGGCGGCATGTTTGCGCCGGCGCTGTTTACCGCGCACTCGGTCTTGCGCCGCACGCCGAAAACACCGTTCGATCTGGTCATCGCCGTGCCGCAGAATTCCGTCCCGCGCGCTTGGATCGACTACGCCGAGATGCACATCGGCGTGACGGTGAGCGAAATCGCCTTCGACCGGCACCTTTCGATCACCAGCACCGGCAACCGAAATCTGCCGCCGTCGACCCTCTACCGATACTTTTTCGATCGCGTCCTCGGTCCTCGCTATCGCAAGGTGATCTACCTCGATGCGGACATGCGGGTGGACGGCGACATTTCGGTCTTGTTCGATCTCGATTGCGAAGGTCATCCTTTCGCGGCGACCCCGGACGGAATCATCAATTCGGATGCCAGCGGCCAATGGCGGGCCTATTTGGCCCGGCTCGGCCTCGACGAGACGGTCTGCTACGCCAATGCCGGGCTGCTTGTCATCGATCCGGAGCGCTGGGCGGCGCAAGACGTGAGCGCGCGCGTCCTGGATTATCTCGGCCGGCACGCCGAGGCCTGCACGCTGGTCGACCAAAGCGCGTTGAACGCGGTCATGCGCGGGAGCTTTCAAAAGCTGTCGCCGGTCTGGAACATGCTGAGCGGCATCTGGTTTGCCTCCGACATCGCCGACACAATTCATCCGGTGGTTTTCCATTACTCGGGCGCGAGCAAACCGTGGCGGCCGTTGACCTGGCCCTACGACCCGGCGGTCACCGAACTTTATCGTGATTTTTTCCGCTCTCTGCCCTGGCCGGCTGCCGTCAATTGGTCGGGGGATTTCGCCGCCTGGCGCCAATTTTTCAGATTTCGCCGCCGCGCCGTTTTGAGGCGGCTGCGCGGCAGGCCGGCGGTCAAACCGGTCCCGGATCAGACGATGATGAAGTTTCGCCAGTTCGTCCGAAACGAGCCGTTCGCCGACGTCCGGCAAGGGATCGTCCAATGGCAGGCGGACGGATCGCTCGGCGCCGCCTGAGCGAAAAAGGGCATTCTCACGATGGAATGGAGGCGGCCTTGCGTTGGGGCCGGCGAAAAATCCGCATAAATAGTGTTGCGACGGCGGGTAGTCTCTCAGTTTGAAAATTTCACGCAGACACTCTCGACTACCTTCGATTTTGCTGTACTTTTATGAGATGTCAAACTCCATGCTGAAAGCCTTCGAGCGGCCAGATGAGGTTCGCGAGTTTCCGTTCGGACGATTTGAGATCGTCCATATCGCTGGCGTTACGCTTGGCCGCGCCACCTACCAACCCGGCTGGAAATGGTCTGTTCACAACGCGCCAACTGCAGGCACCCGGCTCTGTCATGCCCCACACACAGGAACTGTTTTGTCTGGACACGGAGTTGTTGAATACGAAGATGGCAAGCGCGTCGATCTGCTGCCGGGAATGGTTTTTCACATCACGTCGACCCCGCACGATAGCTGGGTTGCCGAAGACGCGCCCTATGTCTCGCTACATATCTTGAAGTCGCAATAGCACACCCCGAGGTCCCAAAGCCGAGAAGCGTCCCGCTGACGTGATCGGCAATGGCGATGTCCGCCGAGGCATCGTCCAATGGCAGGCGGATGGATCGCTCGGCGCCGCCTGAGCGAAAAAGGGCATTTCCCACGATGGAATGTATCCGGCCTCGGTTGAGGCCGGCGAAAATCAGCGTAAATTGTGTTGCGGCAACGCCACAACTGCACGGGATTCCCTCAAGAAACGCCCAATCTCTACAGGAATCAGCGGCCTCCAGCTTGCCTCCGGGGGACCCAATGACCTTTAATTCCCGGCAATAATTCAGCTGGAGGCGGGGCGATGCGTTACAAAATTGCAAGTTTGGCGGCGGCCGCGATCGCGTTTGGTGGCGTGCAGACGGCATCGGCGGCCGACATGGCGGTGAAGGCGCCGGCGCTTGCTCCACCTGTCCTTTACAATTGGACCGGATGGTATGTGGGCATCAACGGTGGTTACGGCTGGAACAATAGGACCGGTGATTCGCTTTGCACCACGCCTGTGGCGTGTCCTCGGTCCCGGTTGCGACGTTCCAAACACTGACGTGCGACCCGCCGGCGGACTATTCGGTGCCCAGCTTGGCTACAATTTCCAGAGGCGCCAGTTGTCTACGGCTTAGAAACCGATTTCCAGTGGTCGGGGATCAAGTACGCAATCCGTCGTTGACTTATTTCCTGGCGGCGTTCCCACCGGCGGCACTTACCGCAAGCGCTAATCTTCAGTGGTTTGGCACGTTCCGTGGCCGCATAGGCTACGCTTGGGATCGCACTCTCCTCTACGCTACCGGCGGCCTGTTCTATGGCCACGAGAGCCTTTCGGCCAACTTGGTCTTCCCGCTCACGAGCTATCCGCAGAGCGGGTAAGCCACCCGTGCAGGGTGGACCGTCGGCGGCGGACTTGAATACGCATTCACTCAGAACCTTTCGGCCAAAATCGAAGGGCTCTATTACGACATGGGCAAGCGGACGATTTCGGTTCTCAATCCGGCCACCCTCTTTACCGCGGCTACGACCTCCTTTCAGCGGCGGTATCTTCGCGCCGGCCTGAACTGGAAATTCATGTAGCTTCGGCTAAGACATCTAGGCCGCGGGCAAAATCCCGCGGCCTTTTTGTATGTGGTTATTCCGCGACGACTGCTTCGCCGCCGCTGCCGCCGTCGAGTCAAGCGCCGCCACATCAGCCGGAAACCCGCCTTGACCCCACGCCTCTTCCGCTGCGCGGATCGATGCGCCCAGCGCCGGGCCTTCTGGACAGCGCGCGCGATGAAGTCGGCGGCATGAAGCGGAAACGCCGGCATCCGCCGCTGCGATAGCCTCACGAGCGTCTGGCAGCCTCATCATAGGGCTAAATATTGGTCGGAGTGGCAGGATTTGAACCTGCGACCCCCTCGTCCCGAACGAGGTGCGCTACCAGACTGCGCTACACTCCGACTGGCGGCGGTCTTATAACCACGGCGCGGACCAAGCCGCAAGGATGAGGAATTTCGATGACCGTTGAGCCGGGAACCCGGGTTTTGCCCGCCTCCCCAGCCGCAATTGCGGCCGCCGCGCGCTGCCTGGCCGCCGGCGGGCTTGCCGCCTTCCCGACCGAGACCGTCTATGGGCTCGGCGCCGACGCCCGCCAGGGCGAGGCGGTGGCGCGGCTCTATGCCGCCAAGGGGCGGCCGGCCTTCAATCCGCTGATCGCGCATGTCGCCGATATCGCCGGCGCGCGCCGGCTCGGCCTGTTCAATGGCGACGCCGAGCGGCTGGCCGCCGCGTTCTGGCCGGGGCCGCTGACGCTGGTGCTGCCGAAGCGGCCGGATTGTCCGGTCAGCGACCTCGCGCTTGCCGGGCTCGACAGCGTCGCCGTGCGCGTGCCGGCGCACCGGACCGCGCAGGCGCTGCTTGCGGCATTCGGCGGCCCGGTGGTGGCGCCTTCCGCCAACCGCTCCGGACATGTCTCGCCGACCAGCGCCGCGCATGTGCTCGCCGACTTGCGCGGCCGCATCGACCTCATCGTCGACGGCGGCCCGTGCGCGGTCGGTCTGGAATCGACGATCGTGTCTTGCCTCGGCGAGCCGGCTTTGCTGCGGCCCGGCGGCCTGCCGCGCGCGGACATCGAGCGCGTGCTCGGACACGCTTTGCTGCTGCCGCCGGCGGAGAGAAGCGCCGCTGGCGCCCGGCATGCTGGCATCGCATTACGCGCCCAAGGCGCAGGCTCGGCTCGATGCCTCGGCTGTACGCGCCGGCGAAGCGCTGCTCGCGTTCGGACCGCAGCCTCCCGCCGCCGGCCGCACGTTGAATCTGTCGCCGCGCGGCGACCTGATCGAGGCGGCGGCCAATCTGTTCTCGCACTTGCGCGCTTTCGACGCTTGCCGGCGCAACGGACATCGCCGTCATGCCGATACCGCATGACGGGCTTGGGCGAGGCGATCAACGACCGGCTTGCGCGCGCCGCCGCGCCGAAAGTATGACTGGACCGCATGAACCTGCAGACCAAGCCCAAGCCGGTGCCCAAGCTCGCCGCCGAACTGCTCGCGCGTTTCGTCGCCATCGTCGGCGAGAAATACGCGCTCACCGATCCGCAGGCGCAGACGCCTTATCTGGTCGAGATGCGCGACCTCTATCGCGGGCATACGCCGGTGGTGCTGCGGCCGGGCTCGGTCGCGGAAGTCTCCGCCATCCTCAAGCTCGCCAACGAGACGCAAGACCGCGATCGTGCCGCAGGGCGGCAATACCGGCCTGGTCGGCGGGCAGATCCCGCATCAACGGCGAGGTGGTGCTGTCGCTCAACCGGCTCGACAAGATCCGCGAGGTCGATGCCGTCTCCAACACCATGACGGTCGAGGCCGGCGTCACGCTGCAGCGCGCGCGCGAAGCGGCGGCCGCCGCCGACCGGCTCTATCCGCAGCTTCTGCCGTCGGAAGGCACCTGCACCATCGGCGGCAATCTCTCGACCAATGCCGGCGGCACCGCCGCGATCGCGCACGGCATCGCGCGCTCGCACGCGCTCGGGCTCGAGGTCGTGCTCGCCGACGGCCGCGTGCTGCAACAATCTCAACAAGCTCAAGAAGGACAATACCGGCTACGATCTCAAGAACCTGTTCATCGGCGCCGAAGGCACGCTCGGCATCATCACGGCGGCGGTGCTGCGGCTGGTGCCGCGCCCGCGCTCGGTCGAGACCGCCTATGCCGCCGTGCCCTCGCCGCAGGCCGCGGTCGATCTGCTGGGCATCGCCACCGAGCGCACCGCCGGCGGCGTCACCTCGTTCGAGTTGATGGCGCGCTCCGGCATCGAGGCGGTGATCAAGTACGACGCCAAGAGCCGCGATCCGCTGGCCAAGCCCTACGATTGGTACGTGCTGATCGAGCTTGTCCTCGCAGCGAGCGAGCGGCCTGCGCGAGGCGATGGAAGGACATCCTCGCCGAAGGCCACGACAAGGGCCTGGTGCTCGACGCGACCATCGCCGACAGCCTCGAACAGGCGCAAGGCGTTCTGGCGCATCCGCGAATTGTTCGGCGAGGTGCAGCGCCACATCGGCGCCTCGATCAAGCACGACGTCTCGGTGCCGGTCGCCGCCGTCCCGGCCTTCATCGAGGAGGCGAACGCCGCGGTCGATCAAGCTCATCCCGGGCTGCCGGCCGCTGCCCTTCGGCCATGTCGGCGACGGCAACATCCACTACAACGTCACCCAGCCGATCGGCGCCGACAAGGACAAGTTCCTGGCGCGCTGGGACGAGGTCAACGCCGTGGTGTTCGCGGTGGTGCAGAAATTCGGCGGCTCGATTTCGGCCGAGCACGGCGTCGGCGTCATGAAGCGCGACATCCTGCCCGACTATAAGGACCCGGTGGCGCTCGAGCTGATGCGCGGGCTGAAGAAACTGCTCGATCCCAATGGGATTTTGAATCCCGGCAAGGTGTTGTGAGCGAAGACGTCTCGCAAATCCCCGTCGCCATCGTCGGCGGCGGGCCGGTCGGGATGATGCTGGCGCTCTTTCTCGACCGCTTCGGCGTGCGCTCGGTGTTGTTCAACAGCGCGGCGGCGACGCGCTGGCATCCGAAAGGCTCGACCGAAGGCTCCCGCACCATGGAGCATTTCCGCCGGCTCGGCATCGCCGGCGAGATCCGCAAGCTCGGCCTGCCGGCCGATCATCCGACCGACGTCGCCTATTTCACCCGCTTTGCCGCGCTATGAGCTCGCGCGCCTGCGCATGCCGTCGGCGCGCCGAAGTCGCGCAACAGGTCGCGGCCGCGCCGGCAACCGACCAGGTGCCGGAGCCGATCCACCGCGCCAACCAGATGCACGTCGAGCGGTTCCTGTTCGAGCACGCGCGCGCGCCGGCCGAACATTACGATGCGCTTCGGCTGGCAGGTCGACGGACTTCACCGAGGACGCCGCCGGCGTCACGCTGAGCGCCGATCCGCGAGCAAGGCGGCGCGCGCGAGCGCTGGCGCGCGCAATATCTGGTCGGCTGCGACGGCGGCCGCAGCTTGGTGCGCCGCAAGCTCGGCATCGGCTACCAGGGCGAGCCGGGCATCGAGCAGCGCTATCTCGGCGGCCGCATGTTTTCCACTTATGTGCGGGCGCCCAACGCTCTATCGCGACGTGCTCAAGCCGCGCCGCGCCTGGCAATATTGGGCGGTCAACCCGGAAATCCGTTCGCTGCTGATCTCCGTGAACGGCGACGACGAATTCCTGCTGCGCACGCAAGCGCGCGTGCCCGACCGGCCGCCCGAGGATGAAGCGGTCGCCGACGTGATGCGCCGCTGCGTCGGCGCCGAAACGCAAGCTCGCGATCATCGCGCACGAGCCGTGGACCGCGGGCATGGCGCTGGTGGCGGGAAAGATTCGGCGCCGGGCGCGTCTGGCTGGCCGGCGACGCCGTGCATCTGTTCACGCCGACCGGCGGCTTCGGCATGAATACCGGCATCGACGACGCCGCCAATCTGGCCTGGAAGCTCGCCGCCATGGTGCAGGGCTGGGGCGGCGCGCGGCTGCTGGCGACCTACGAGAGCGAGCGCCAGCCGATCGCGCTCCGCAACACCCATGCGGCGCGCCAGCTCACCGTGAATATCGGCGAGACCGCGGTCGACCCGCAGATCGAGGAGGATTCGCCGCAGGGCGCGGCGGCGCGGCGTTAAGGCCGGCGCGATGCTGGCCGGCTTCGGCGAGCAATTCGCCTCGCTCGGCGTGCAGCTCGGCGCGCGCTATGACGGCTCGCCGATCGTCGCCGGCGACGGCGCGCCGCCCGCCGACGATTTCGAAAGCTACACGCCGAGCGGCGTGCCGGGCGGCCGCGCGCCGCATGTCTGGCTCGACGGCGGGCGCGGACATCGGCGATTCGCTGTACGACCGCCTCGGCACGCGGCTTCACGCTGTTGCGCCTCGGCGCGCACGCCGCCGGACGCGAGCGGCGATCGTAGCCGCGGCGGCGCGGCGCGGCATGCCGCTCACGGTGCTCGACGTGCCGAAAGCGCCGAGGCGCGCGAACTCTATGAGCGCGATCTGGCGCTGATCCGCCCCGACCAATACGTCGCCTGGCGCGGCAACCGCCCGCCCGCGGACGCCGGAACGGCTGCTCGCGCAGGTGGTCGGCGTCTGAAGCCCAATGCGCGACGACGATGTGTGCCTGCAGTCGCCCTTACTGGAGTACCGCCACCCATTGCATCTTACGGCTCGGCACACGATATCAAGCTTCGGATGGACTTCGGCCCTCGCGGTCGTGATTAAAGGCTCGAAGTCCGCTGGAGCAAAATTTGCGTTGACGAGAGGCTGCCCGCAAAGCGGCGACGTGCCGATGTCGCCGTTCATTTCAATGGGCATCTTACTGCCGCCGGCAGGCATTCATCGCTCGTGTAAATCGCTGTGATTTCGAATCGCGGACGCCGCCGCCGATCGCGCGTCGCTTATCGCGCGCGGCCCGGTTCGCCGCCCTTTGCAATAGCAGCGACCGATATTGCTGAGCGGCAATCGTGCCGCAAAACTTAAATGGAGATAACGGATGAATATCCTGAAACAAGCGACCTGCGTTCTATCGGTTCTCGGCTTCTTGACTGCAAGCGCCGGTTACGTTTCGGCAACGGAAGCGAAAGCCGGCACCAACGAGAAGCAAGCAATCAGCGAGCCGGCGAGCGCCGGCAACGTGGCTTCAGAACAGACCAAGACGGACAAGAGCGCCGACAAAGCCAAGGTGCCGCTCGCGGCCGATCAGGGCGCCGTTTCCGGCACGTCAACGTCAAAGAAATAAGCTTTGCCGCCGGAGCCCGGCCGCAGGCGCGCCTGGATTGAGACACGGCCGAGCGGGCGGATGACGCTGAGCGCATCCGCCCGGTCAGCCATCATGATTGATGAGCAGAATCAAAACAACGCCCCCTGCCCGTCGTCTTTCTTCACCTTTTCCGGCTTTGCCCGCTGCGGGCGCGCGGGCTTTGGCTCCGGCTGCGGCACCGACGCAGGCTCCGCGCCGCCGGAGAGCCGCTCCAGCACTTTCGGGTTGTCGTTCGCCACGCGATTGACCGCGGTCGAAATCTCATAGGCTTCGAGCAAATCGTCCGGCGCCGGCGCGATCAGCGCCGCGGCGGTTTCGGCGTCGACCTCGGCGCAATCGAGCCAGAGATCGAAGGCCTCCGGCGGCACGATCACCGGCATGCGCGTCGTGGATCGGCGCGAGCGTGCGGTTGGCGGTGGTGGTGACGATCGCCGCGGTGTCGAGTTCCTCGCCGTTCGGCCCGGTCCAGGTTTCCCACAGGCCGGCGAAGGCCAGCGGCGCGCCCGACTTGGCGCGCACGTAATAAGGCTGCTTGCGGCCGCCGGTCGCCTGCCATTCGTAGAAGCCGTCGGCCGGGATCAGGCAGCGCCGCCGCTTCATGGCGTTGCGGAAGGCCGGCTTGTCGAGCACCGATTCCCCGCGCGCATTGATCAGCAGCGAGAAGGCCTTCGGGTCCTTGACCCAGGACGGCAGCAGGCCCCAGCGCACCAGCGCGAAATGCGCGCTTGCCCTCGTCGAGCCGCACGATCGGCGATCGGCTGGGTCGGCGCGACATTGTAGCGCGGCGGGAAATTGGGCTGCTCCGGATAGCGGAACAGCGCCCGGATCGCTTCCGGGGCGCGAGGTGACGGTGTAGCGGCCGCACATATTGAAAGTCCTCTCGAATCGGCTTAATCGCGCTTTAACCGGCGCCGAATGACACTGGCGGCCGGGCGATCGCGGCGGGTGCTCGATGAGATATCAGGATTGCGCCGAAGCCGCGCAAGCGGACGACGGCGACTGTTGCGGCGCGCGGCTCGCCGACGCCAATATCAATCCGGCGACCGGGCTTGCCACCGACTATCTCAACCATTTCAACGAAGCCATCATGCTGCTCGAAATGCTGCGCGAGCTGCCCGGAATGCCTCGACGATTTCCTGGCCTGGCGGCCGAAGAGCTATCGCGAGCATTTCGCCGGCTCGCGCTTCAAGGAGCCGCGACCTGGCCATCGCCGCCTACGACGCCGCCGACCCGCGCTGCGCGAAAGCCTCGACGCGCTGGCCGGCACCATGACCGCGATGCTGGAAGCGACCCGCAGGCGCCATGAGCGCCGGCCTGCGCCCGACACCGCCGGCCATGCTCGCCGCGCACGCCGTCGGCCTGGCTCAAGCCGCTGATCGCGCGCGCCGGCGCGGTCATCAACGGCGACGCCCGACGCGACAAGCCGACGCGGCGCCGCAAGCGATGGTCGACGGCCTGATGAACGCGCTAGAACTGAACCCGTGCGAACCACGGACCTATCCCGACCGGCCGTTTCTCGCCGTCAGCGCCGCCATCATCCGCGACGGCAAGGTGCTGGTGGTGCGGCGCGCGCGCAAGCCGGCGCTGCATCTCTACACCTTGCCCGGCGGCGTGGTCGAAGCCGGCGAGACGCTGATCGAAGCGGTGATGCGCGAGGTGCGCGAGGAGACCGCGCTCACCATCGAGCCGGTCGCGCTCGCCGGCTATCGCGAGGTGATCGTGCGCGACGCGCAAGGCGCGCGTCGAGCGGCATTTCGTCATCCTGTGCTTTGCCGCGCGCTGGCTCGCCGGCGAGCCGGAGCTCAACGAGGAGCTCGACGACGCGCGCTGGCTCGCGCCCGACCGAGCTTGCCGGGCTGAACACCACCGAGGGCCTGGCCGAGATCGTCGCGGCCGCGCTGCGCAGCTGCTCGAGCGCCTGACAGGCCGCCTTGCGGATGCCCAAGTGCGGGCGCATATCAGCCGCGCGACGACACGGATCTGCCCGTGAAGACGCTCATCGCGATTGCCTGCAATGTTGCTCTGCCTCGGCGCCCTGCCGGCGCGCGCGCAGACCGACGCGCCGGCGCCCTTCGACGCCGACTTGCAGCGGCTGGCCGAAATCCTCGGCGCGCTGCACTATCTGCGCGCGCTCTGCGGCGCCAACGAAGGGCAGAAATGGCGGGACGCAGATGCAGGCGCTGATCGACGCCGAAGCGCCCGACGGCGAGCGCAGGCGCCAGATCGTGGCGAGCTTCAACCGCGGCTACCGCGGCTTCCAGCAGACCTACCGCACCTGCACGCCGGCCGCCGATATCGCGATCCGCCGCTACCTCGACGAGGGCGCCAAGATTTCCCGCGAAATCACAGCCCGCTACGCCAATTAACCTTTTCTTTACTTGCCGGCCTATGGCGTCCGGCCTTCGCGTGATAACGTCCGCGCCATTGGGGATTTGGCGCCGACGACGGGCGCGACGGGACGTGAATGCCAATGACCAGCCTTGGGCCTGCGCATCAACCGCGCGAGCCGGTGCCCGACCACGAGCAGAAGCGCGTGGCGCTCGGCTATTTGCAGGAAGCCTGGGCGGAAGCGCGCCTCGACGGCATCGACGGCGATTGCCTGGCGCAGGCCTGCCTGTTCGCCGCGCTCGCCGAATTCGTCACCACCTATGGCGAGGACGCCGCCGCCAAGTTCGCCGAAGGTCTCGGCGCGCGCATCCGCAACGGCGAATTCTCGCTCGATCGGCAGCGGCAGTAACGGGCGTTCAGCCCGGCGCCGCACTCGTCAGTCGCCGATAAAGTTTCCAGTAAAGCGCACGCGCTCGCCCTGCCCCGGCGCGGTGAGCGCGCCGTCCCACATCACCTGGTGTCCGCGCACGAACGTGCCGACCGGCCAGCCGGTGACGGTCATGCCGTCATAGGGCGTCCAGCCGGCGCGCGAGGCGATCCAGCGGTTGGTGATGGTCTCGCGGCGCTTGAGATCGACCACGGTGAGGTCGGCGTCGTAGCCGGCGGCGATGCGGCCCTTGCCGGCGATGCCGAAAACGCGCGCCGGCCCGGCGCTGGTGAGATCGACAAAGCGCGCGAGCGAAAGCCGGCCGGCATTGACGTGGTCGAGCATGATCGGCACCAGCGTCTGCACGCCGGTCATGCCGGAATGCGTCTTCGGATAAGGCTGCGCCTTTTCCTCGCGCGTGTGCGGCGAATGGTCGGAGCCGAGCTGTCGATGACGCCTTGCGCGATGCCCTGCCAGAGCCGTCGCGATGCGCGGCGTCGCGGATCGGCGGATTGAGCTGCGCAAGCGTGCCGAGCCGCTCGTAGCATTCGGGCGCGGCGAGCGTGAGATGCGCCGGCGTCGCCTCCGCCGTGGCGACGTCCTTGTGCTCGGCCAGGAACGCGGCCTCTTCCTTGGTCGTGACGTGCAGCACGTGCACGCGCTTGCCGGTCTCGCGCGCGAGCCGCGATCAGGCGCTGCGTGCACATCAGCGCGGCGGTCGCGTCGCGCCAGACCGGATGCGAGCGCGGATCGCCTTCGACGCGCAGGTTCATGCGCTCGCGCAGGCGGTACTCGTCCTCGGAATGGAAGGCGGCGCGGCGGCGGATCGCCTTGAGCACGTTGCGCACGCCCTCGTCGTCCTCGATCAGCAGCGAGCCGGTCGAGGAGCCCATGAACACCTTGACGCCGCAGGCGCCCGGCAGCCGCTCGAGCTCGCCGAGGTCGTGGGTGTTCTCGCGCGTGGCGCCGACATAGAAGGCGAAGTCGCAATGCATGCGGTGATGCGCGCGCTTGACCTTGTCGGCGAGCGCCTCGGCCGTGGTCGTGGTCGGATCGGTGTTCGGCATCTCGAACACCGCGGTGACGCCGCCCAGCACCGCGCCGCGCGAGCCGGATTCCAGGTCTTCCTTGTGGGTCAGGCCGGGCTCGCGGAAATGCACATGGCTGTCGATCACGCCCGGCAGGACGTGCAGGCCGCGGCAGTCGATCATCTCGCCGGCCGAGGCGCGCGCCAGGTCGCCGATCGCGGCGAACCGGCCGCCGCGGATGCCGATATCGCGCACGCCCTCGCCGTCCTGGTTGACGACGGTGCCGCCCTTGAGGATCAGGTCGTAGGTTTCGGCCATATTTGAGCCGTTCGCAGAGCCTTGAGGCCGGGCCAACAGCGCTTACGTTCCGGCGCGAGTTCTGGCAAGAGACTAGCAGAGACAGGAGAAGTCGGACATGCAGGCAGCACTTCTTCCCGACCGCGGCGTGGTCAAGGTCGCCGGCGACGACGCCCGCGCGCTTCCTCAACGGCCTGGTCACCACCGACATCGGCCAAGGTCGCCCCCGGCGCCGCGCGCTTTGCCGCGCTGCTGACGCCGCAGGGCAAGATCATCGTCGATTTCATCGTCGCCGAGGCGCCGGCCGAGGACGGCGGCGGCTTCTTCCTCGACGTGCCGAAGGCGCTTGGCGCCGGCGCTGGTGGAGCAAGCTCAATTTCTACAAGCTGCGCGCCAAGGTGATCTGCGAGGACCTGTCGGAAGTGCTCGGCGTGATGGCGCTGTGGGACGGCGCCGGCGATAGCGAATACGGCCTGTGCTATGCCGACCCGCGCCTGCCCGCGCTCGGCATGCGCATGCATGCTGCCGCCGCATCTGGCCGCCGAGGCCGCCGCCAGATCTCGGCGCCGCGGCTCGCCGACGCGGAAGCCTACGAGGCGCACCGCATCGCGCTCGGCGTGCCGCGCGGCGGCATCGATTTCATCTACGGCGACACCTTTCCGCACGAGGCCGACATGGACCAGCTCGCCGGCGTCGATTTCGACAAAGGCTGCTATGTCGGGCAGGAGGTGGTCTCGCGCGTCGAGCATCGCGCCAGCGCGCGCAGCCGCGTGGTGCCGGTGGTCTATGACGACTTCGCGCCCAGCGCCGGCCTGCCGGTGATGGCGGGCGAGAAGCGAGATCGGCCATGTCGGCTCGGCCGCCAACGGCCGCGGGCTCGCGCTGTTGCGGCTCGACCGCGTGGCCGACGCGCTTGCCGCCGGCACGCCGCTGATGTGCGGCGGCATCGCGCTGCGTCCGGTGAAGCCGGCCTGGGCGCGCTTTCAGTTTCCCGGCGAGGCGGCGCCGGCAAAATGAGCGCGGCGCTCTCGCATCCCGACGGCCTTGCGCGCTGTCCCTGGCCGAAGCACGACCCGCTTTACGTCGCCTATCACGACGAGGAATGGGGCGTGCCGGAATACGACGACCGCGCTCTGTTCGAGAAGCTGATCCTCGACGGCTTCCAGGCCGGGCTGTCCTGGATCACGATTTTGCGCAAGCGCGACAACTTCCGCGCCGCCTTCGACGGCTTCGCGCCGGAGAAGATCGCGCGCTACACGCCGAAGAAGATCGAGCGGCTGATGCAGGATGCCGGCATCGTGCGCAACCGCGCCAAGATCGAGGGCGCGGTCGGCTCGGCGCGCGCCTATCTTGAAGATCATGGAGAGCGGGCCGGGCTTCGCGCAATTGCTTTGGGGCCATCTCGACGGCAAGCCGAAGCAGAACAAGTTCCGCAGCACCAAACAGGTGCCGGCGGAAACCGAATTGTCGCGCAAGATGTCGAAGGAGCTCGTCGCGCGCGGCTTCAAATTCGTCGGCCCGACCATCGTCTACGCCTTCATGCAGGCGGTCGGCATGGTCAACGATCATCTGGTCGCCTGTCACCGGCATGCCACCGCGCACGCTGCGCCTGTCCGCTTGCGGGCGAAGCTCGGCAGGAAAGCAGTTCACATCGATGCCGACCCGCGGACACCCGCCTCCCCAACCCTCGCCCAAGGGGGAGGAGAAAAGCAGCGCGCGCCTGGCAGCGCATGCTGTCGGGACGGCGGCTCGATCTGCTCGACCCCTCCCCGCTCGACGTCGAGATCGAGGACATCGCGCACGGCCTGGCGCGCGTCGCGCGCTGGAACGGGCAGACCAAGGGCGCCCACATCTTCTCGGTCGCCCAGCACGCGCTGCTGGTCGAGGCGCTGGCGCGCGCGCGAGGCGCCGCGGCTCGACGCCGCGGCGCGGCTTGCCGTGCTGCTGCACGACGCGCCGGAATACGTGGTCGGCGACATGATCTCGCCGTTCAAGGCGGTGATCGGCGACAGCTACAAGGCGGTGGAGAAGCGGCTGCTCGCCGCCATCCATCTGCGCTTCGGCCTGCCGGTGAAATTGCCCGAGAGCCTGCAGGCATTGATCAAGACCGCCGACCGCGGCGCCGCCTATCTGGAAGCGACGCGGCTTGCCGGCTTCGACCGGCCGAGGCGCGCAAGTTCTTCGGCCTGGAGCCGAAGTTCTCGCACGCGCTCGAGCACGACTATCTCGGCCCCTGGCCGGCGGAAACGGCCGAGCAGCGCTTCCGCGACCGCTTCGAGCGGCTGATGCGCGCCCGGGGCCTTCCCTGACGCGTGCGGCCGTCATAGATATGACGAGAAGCCGAGGCTCCTTACCGTCATGATTCACGTCTGCTCGCTCGCCCGTCTGCACGAAACCGTCGACGCCACCGGCGCCCGCCACATCGTCACGCTGCTGCGCCTCACCGACCGGGTGCAGCGGCCCGGCCACATCGCGCCCGAGAACCATCTGGTGCTCGCGGTCGACGATATTTCGATGCCGATGGACGGCTACACCTTGCCGGCCGAGGAGCACGTCGAGCGGCTGATCGCCTTCGCCGGCGCCTGGGACCGCGGCGCGCCGATGGTGGTGCATTGCTTTGCCGGCATCAGCCGCTCGAGCGCGGCGGCCTATGTCGCGGCCTGCGCGCTCAATCCGCAGCGCGAGGAGGCCGACATCGCCTGGGCGCTGCGGCGCGCCTCGCGCACCGCGCAGCCCAACACGCGCATCGTCTCGGTCGCCGACCGGCTGCTCAAGCGCGACGGACGCATGATCCGCGCCATCGACACCATCGGGCCGGGCGACCTCGCCAGCGAAGGGCGTCCTTTCCGGCTCGACCTCGACTGACCCGCACCGCCTGGCCGCTATCTAGGCGCCGCGCCACCCTCTAACATGGCGCGCGTCATGATCCGGGGGCGGGCATGCTTGATACGCTGATAACCGTTGCGGTGCTGCTGGCCTTGGCGTTTCCGGTGCTGGCCATCGTCGCCATCGTCATGGCGTCGAATGCCCGCCACGAGGTGCGCTCGCTGCAAGCGCGCATCGTGACGCTGGAGGCGGCCCGGCTCGCGGCCGCCGCGCCCGCACCCGCGCCGCCGGCGTCAGCCGAGCGCGTCATGCCGCCGCCGCCGCTTGCGGATGCCGCCCACCGCCGCCGCCTCCGTTCGAAGCAGGCCCGAGCACGCCGCCGCCTTTGCCGCCGATCCCGCCACCGCCGCCGCCGGCAGCGCCCAAGACGACGCTGGAAGAGCGCTTCGGCACGCAATGGGTGGTGTGGATCGGCGGGCTCGCGCTCGCGCTCGGCGGCGTTTTCCTCGTGCGCTACGCGGTCGAACAGGATCTGCTCGGCCCCGGCGTGCGCATCTTCCTCGGCGCGCTGTTCGCTGCGGGCCTGATCGCGGCCGGCGAATGGACGCGGCGCGGCGAAATCGCCAGCGGTCTTGCCGCCGTGCCCAGCCGGCATATCCCGAGCGTGCTCACCGCCGCCGGCACCGTCGCCGCCTATGCCACCGTCTACGCCGCCTATGCGCTCTACGATTTCCTGGCGCCGGGCGTCGCCTTCATTTTGCTCGGACTGGTGGCGCTGGCGACGCTCGCCGCCGCGCTGCTGCACGGGCCGGCGCTGGCGGGCCTCGGCCTCGCCGGCGCTTTCATCGCGCCGCTGCTGGTCTCCACCAAAGAGCCGAGCTACTGGGCGCTCTATCTTTATCTCGCGGTCGTCACCGCCGCAGCCTTCGCGCTGGCGCGCATGAAACTGTGGCGCTGGCTTGCCATCACCGCGGTCGCGCTCGGCGCGCTCTGGGTGCTGCCGGGCATTTCCTACCCGCACGTCGACGCACTCGGCGCGCATCTCTTCCATGTCGTCGCCGGCTTTGCGCTCGCCGCCGCCATGATCGTGTCGGGGCTGTGGTACGGACCGCAGGCCGAGCCCGGCGAGATCGACGAGATTTCCTCCGGCGCCATCGGCGCCTACCTCGTCGCCGCCAGCGTCGTCGTGATCGGCAGCTTCCACGATGCGGCCGCGCTCTCGGCGTTCACTTTGCTGGCGGCGGCCACCGTCGCCATCGCCTGGCGCACCGACGCCGCGTTATTCGCGCTGCCGGGCGCCGGACTGTTGACCGTGATCGTGCTGCTGCATTGGGCTGCGCCCACGATGTTCGAGGAGCTGGTGCTGCCGTCCGGCGTCGCCGGCGGCGCCATCCCGGAGCCGCCGACCGGCAGCGGCCCGCATCTGGCGCTCGGCCTCGGCCTTGCGGCATTGTTCGGCCTTACCGGCTTTGCCGCGCAGGGCCGCTCGGATCACGCCAAGATCGCGCTGATCTGGAGCGCGACCGCGACGGTCGCGCCGGTCGCCATCTTGGTTGCGCTTTACGCGCGCATCGCCGACTTCGACCGCTCGATCCCGTTCGCCGGCCTCGCGCTCGCGCTCGCCGCGCTCTACGGCTATGCCACCGAACTGCTGGGCCGGCGCGAGCCGCGCCCGGGCCTCGCCGCCTCCGCCGCGGTCTTCGCGACCGGCGCGGTGGCATCGCTGGCGCTGGCGCTCACCTTCGCGCTCGAGAAAGGCTGGCTGACGGTCGCGCTGGCGCTGATGGTGCCGGGCATCGCCTGGATCGCCGGGCAGCGGCCGCTGCCGGCGCTGCGCTGGCTCGCCGCCGGCGTGATCGCGCTGGTGCTGCTGCGCATCGGCTACGAGCCGCGCATCGTCGGCGGCGACATCGGCACGACGCCGATCGTCAACTGGCTGCTGTACGGCTACGGCGTGCCGGCGGCGTGCTTCTGGTACGCCGGTCATCTGCTGCGGCGGCGCGCGGACGACGTGCCGGCGCGCATGGCGGACGGCGCGGCCGATCTTGTTCACCGTGCTGCTCGCCTTCCTCGAGATCCGTCACTACATGACCAACGGCGACATCTACGCGCCGTCGGCCGATCTGACCGAGACCGCGCTGCAGGTCTGCGTCGGGCTTGCCATGACCATCGGGCTCGAGCGCCTGCGCCTGCGCAGCCACAGCGTGGTGCACGATATCGGCGCGCTGATCGTCGCGGCGCTGACCTTGGGCGGCATCGTCGTCGGCTTGTTCCTCTTGGACAACCCGCTGTTCAACACGACCACCGTGGGCGGGCCGGTGTTCAATCTCATTCTGCTCGGCTACGGCATCCCGGCGCTGCTCGCCGGCGCGCTGGCGCTCATCGCGCGCGCCAACCGGCCGCTTGCCTACCGCTATGTCGCGGCCTCGGCCGCGGTCGCGCTCGCGCTGCTCTATCTCACGCTGGAAGTGCGGCGCATCTATCACGGCAGCACGATTGCGGCCTTCGCCGCCACCGGCGACGCCGAGCAATACACCTATTCGGCGGTCTGGCTCGCCTTCGGCGTCGCGCTGTTGATCGCCGGCTTCCTGCTGCCCTCGCAGCCCGCGCGCATGGCCTCGGCCGCGGTGGTCGCGCTCACCATCGGCAAGGTATTCCTGGTCGACATGGCGGGGTTGACCGGCATCTTCCGCGCCTTGTCCTTCATCGGCCTCGGCGTCGTGCTGATCGGAATTGCCTTGCTTTACCAAAGATTGCTATTCCCAGCCCGGCGCGCCGCATCCCCCGGCGCAACGGCGTGAGGAAGGCCGATGGATCAGCGCGTGAAGCAATACGGCGTGGTCTCGCCCGAGACGCTCAAGTCCAGTGACGGCCTCACCTTCCTGAAAGGGATCATCGCGGGCGAGCATCCCAACCCGCCGATCAGCGAGCTGCTCGGCTTTCATTTGACCGAGATCGAGCCGGGCCGCGCCGTGTTCGAGGGCCTGCCGGAATTCCGCCACTACAATCCGATCGGCAGCGTGCACGGCGGCTTTGCCGCGACGCTGCTCGATTCAGCGCTCGGCTGCGCGATCTTCTCGACGCTCGGCAAGGGCGATGCCTGGACCACGCTCGAACTCAAGCTCAATTTCGTGCGCGCGATGAGCAAGGATACCGGCCCGGTGCGCGCGGAAGGCCGCGTCATCCACCGCGGGCGCACGGTCGCCACATCGGAAGGCGATCTCAAGGACGGCGCGGGCAAGCTCTATGCCCACGCCACCACCACCTGCATGATCTTCCCGGCGAAAAGCTGACGCCGCTAGCGGCTGTCGGCCGCGAGCGAGGAGCGCAAGGCCAGCGGCTCGTGCGCCCTGCGATGCGCGACGCGCGGGCGCGCGTGATGGCGCGTGAACGTGCAATAGGCAAAGCCGAGACCCGAGATCGAGCCGCGGAAACTGTTGGCGTCGGTGCGATCGAGATTGAAGCAAGGCTGCATCGGCAGCCCGCGCAGCGAGGCGCAGACCGACTCGCCTTTGACCTGGATGGTGCCGGGCGGCAAGGCGGCGTGCCGCAGCCTGCCCTCGCCCTGGATCTGGATGGAGCCGACCACCGAGCCGTCGGCGTTCACGCGGCCGGCGCCGCGCGTGCCCTCGAAACAGGTGTAGCTGAAGGTCTTGCCGATGACGAAGCGGCGCGCCTCATCGACGTTCATCTCGCCCGCCAGAGCCGGAACCGCCGCCAACACGCCGACCAGGACCGCAAAGCTCCGCATCATGCCCCTCACTCCACTGACGCCACCGACCGGCAACCGTGGCCCGATTCCGGGCCTATTTAACTATGCCAGCCGTTCGTCGACAAATCCTGAACGCGTTTACCCGATCTTGACCACGATTCGCCCGCGCACCTCGCCTTTGAGGATGCTGGCCGCGGCCTCGGGCAACCCCGAAAGGCCGATTTCTGCGGTCATCGTGGCCAATTTCCGGCGGTCCAGCCCGCTTTCCAGCCTTTTCCACGCTTCCTTGCGCCGCTCGATCGGGCACATCACCGAGTCGATGCCGTAAAGACACACCCCGCGCAGAATGAACGGGGCGACCGAGCCCGGCAGGTCCATCCCCCCCGCCAGGCCGCAGGCGGCCACCGCACCGCCATAGCGGGTCATCGAGAGCAGGTTCGCCAGCGTCGTGGAACCGACCGCGTCGACCGCACCCGCCCAGCGCTCCTTGGCGAGCGGCTTGCCCGGCGCGGCCAGTTCCTGGCGCGCGACGATCTCGGCGGCGCCCAGGCCCTTGAGGTAGTCGGCCTCCTGCGGGCGGCCGGTGACCGCATGCACCGTGAAGCCGCGCGCGGCGAGCAATGCGATCGCCGTCGAGCCGACGCCGCCGGCCGCGCCGGTGACCGCGACCGGACCGCTCTGCGGCGTCAGCCCGTGCCGCTCCAGCGCCATCACGCACAGCATCGCGGTATAGCCGGCGGTGCCGATGCTCATGGCCTCGCGCGTAGTCATGCCGGCCGGCAGCGGCACCAGCCAGTCGCCTTTCACCCGCGCCTTCTCGGCGTAGCAGCCGAGATGGCTCTCGCCGCAGCCCCAGCCGTTGAGCACGACCTTGTCGCCCGGCTGCCAGGCCGGATGCGTGGAGCTCTCGACCGTGCCGGCGCCGTCGATGCCGGCGATCATCGGGAAGCGGCGCACCACCGGCGCCTTGCCGGTGACGGCGAGCCCGTCTTTGTAGTTCACCGTGGAATATTCGACGCGGAAGGTGACGTCGCCGTCCATCAGATTGGCTTCGTCGAAATCGGCCAGCGCGCCCTTGCTGCCGCCGTCCGCCTTCTCGATCACAAACGCCTTGAATGTCGCCACGCTTTGCCTCGCTGCCGCTGCATCCGCCGGCATTCATGGCGCGGCGGGCGCGCAGGCGCAAGTTCCATTGTCGCAGCGCCGCGCTTGCAAATGCGCGCCGGCCCAATAGGCTGCATGCCACGCCGGGGGCGGCGTCGAGCACGACCGTCGGGCACGATTTTCGGGTGCCCGCACCTGGGGGAATGCAATGAAGGTTCAGACGGCCGCCGCTTTGTGTGCGGCCTTTTTGCTGTGCGGCTGCTTCGAAGACACAGCCGGCATGAACACGGGATGCACGAGCTATTGCTTCTCGTTCAACGGCGTCGAGAACGACAGCCCGGCCGCGCTCGAAGCCAAGATCAAGCAGACCTGCGAAAAAATGGGCCGGCACGGCAAGCCGGAAATCAAGCAGCAAACCAAATCGGCGGTGGCGGGCTTCTGTCCGGAGTAGCGCCAAACGCGCGGCGCGCGCGCCGCCTGACCGGCAGCCCGTAAAGATCCGGGGGGATCATGTCGCACATCGCCGAGCCGCGACTTGCACCGGGCGTCGCCCAGCCATGGCCGCGCTTTTTCCCGTCGTTCGGCCGGCCGTGGGGAATCTTCGCCGCCTTGCTCATCGCCGCTGTTCGCCGGCTACGGCGCGCGACGAAACTTTGCTGCCGGCAATGCTGGCGCTACACGCCGCTGCCGGCGCTCGCCCGGCACAGCATCGCCTGGGGCGCTTTCGGCATCATTCTGGACTGGGGCACCGAATTCGCCGTCATCCTGCTCGCCGTCTGGATGATACGCATGCCGCTGCGCGACTATCTCGGCTGGACGCGGCCGCGCGCGGGCGACGTCGTTCTGGGTCTCGTCGTCGCCGTCGCGCTCGGGCTGTTGCCGAATTTGTTGCAGTTCGCCATCCTCGGCAAACCGCTCAACCCGTCGCAAATCGCCGATTATCAGCAGGCCATCGCCGGCGGCACCTCCAAGCTGTGGTTCGTCTTCGCCTGGTGGCCGGCGATCCTGCTGGCGCCGCTGGTGGAAGAGACCGTGTTTCGCGGCTTCCTGTGGCGCAGTTTTTCCGCCTCGCGGCTCGGCAATATCGGCGCGTTGCTGCTGACCGCGCTGCTTGTTTTCCGCCATCCATTACAATCAAACGATCATGGCCGATGGCTCGTTCAACGGCTGGCCGTTCATCGAGCATTTCATCGACGGGCTGGCGCTCGGCGCGCTGCGCTGGCGCAGCGGCACCACCACCGTGCCGTTCTTGATGCACGTCTGGATGAATTTGTGGACGTCGATGGCGGTGATCGTGCTGCTGCCGCTGACCTGAGGCGCACACCGCCGCGCTTGACATTCGTGGTCGCGCGGCCCAGTTTTTCGCCGTCGGGCCGATCGCAGTCGCCCGGCTTTTGCAAGGCATTTCGCCCAAGCACTGCGCTTTGCCCGCTCTAGCGGGCGAGGCCGATTGGCGAAATGCACAAGCTGTCCGACATCCGGTTGCTCTATCTGGCGCGCGGCCTGCGCGGCTTCGGCGACGGCTTTGCCACCCTCATCCTGCCGGCCTACCTGACCGCCATCGGCTACGGCCCGATCGAGACCGGGCTGGTGCTGACCGCCTCGCTGCTCGGCACCGCGGCGTTCACGCTGGCGGTCGGCGCCATCGCGCCGCGCCTCGATCTGCGCACGCTGATGCTGGCCGGCGCGGCGCTGATGACGCTGACCGGGCTGGCGTTCCCCAACTTCCGGCACATCGCGCTCGTTCTGCTCATCGCCTTCATCGGCACCATCAATCCCTCGACCGGCGACCTCGGCGTGCTGGTGCCGCTCGAGCACGCCATGCTGGCGCGCGGCGTCGCCGACGCCGAGCGCACGCACGCCTTCGCGCGCTACAGCCTGATCGGCGCGCTGTCGATGGCGGTCGGCACGCTGGCGGCGGCGGCGCCCGACTTTCTGGTCGAGGCCGGCATCGGCCGGCTCGCCGCCTTCCAGGCGATGTTCTACGCCTACGCGGCGCTCGGGCTTGCTTGTCTCGCGGTCTACCGGCTGCTGCCGCACGCCCACATGAGCGAGGCCAAGCCTTCGGCGCCGCTCGGCCCCTCGCGCGGCGTGGTCTATCAGGCTGGCCGCGCTGTTCAGCCTCGACGCCTTCGCCGGCGGCTTCGTGGTGCAGTCGCTGCTGGCGCTGTGGCTGTTCCAGCGCTTCGACCTGTCGATTTCGGCGGCCGGCGTGTTTTTCTTCTGGGCCGGCACGCTCAGCGCCTTCTCCTATCCGGTGGCGGCGCGGCTGTCGCGCCGCTTCGGCCTGGTCAACACCATGGTGTTCACCCACATCCCGTCCAGCCTGTTCCTCATTCTGGCGGCGTTCTCCTCCAACCTTTACGTCACGCTCGGCCTGCTGCTGCTGCGCTCGGCGCTCTCGCAAATGGACGTGCCGACGCGCACCTCCTACGTGATGGCGGTGGTGACGCCGCAAGAACGCGCCACGGCGGCGAGCGTCACCGCGGTGCCGCGCAGCCTTGCCTCCGCGATCAGCCCGACCTTCGCCGGCGTGCTGCTGACCACCGCCTTCCCGGCGCTGCCGCTGATCGTCTGCGGCGCGCTCAAGATCGTCTACGACGTCGCGCTGCTCTATTCGTTCCGGCACATCAAGCCGCCGGAGGAAGCGGCCGCGCCGAAACCGGATTTGCAAAACGGAGAACCGCCATGAAATGGATCACGCGCGAGCATGTGAAGGTCGACCGCGTCGCCTGCCCCTGGCTGATCAGGAAATTCGTCGACCAGAACGCCGAGTTCATCTTTGCCCCGGCCGACAAGGTCATGGACGAGGCCAAGCGCCTCGACGCCATTCCCTACGACGTGAAGAACGTCGAGCTCGGCCATCACGGTCAGGAGTGCTCGTTCGAGGCGATCCTGAAAAAATACAAGCTGACCGGCGATCCCGCCCTCGTGCTGCTCGGCAAAATCGTCAACGGCGCCGACACCGACAACGCGCTCTACAATCAGCCGGAGGGGCCGGGCCTGGAAGCGATCGCCGAAGGCTTCCGCCACCTCGGCTACAAGGACGACCACGAACTCAACGCCGCGGAGTGGATCGTCTACGACGCGCTCTACGCCTATTGCCGGCAGATGGTGCGGCTCGGCAAAGCCGGCGGCATGTTCGCCTGACTGTCAGACGGCGGCCGCCGCCAGGCCGCGCTCGACCGGCCTCTCGATGATCGGCAGGTTGATGAGCGCCGAGATGACGCCGAGCGCGATCGACAGCCACCAGATCACGTCATAGGAGCCGGTGCGCTCGAACAAAAAGCCGCCGAGCCAGACGCCGAGGAAGCCGCCGACCTGGTGGCTGAAGAAGGCAAAGCCGAACAGCGTCGCCATCCAGCGCGTGCCGAACATCAGCGCCACCAGCGCCGAAGTCGGCGGCACGGTCGACAGCCACAGCAGCCCCATGAAGGCGCCGAAGGCGATGGCCGAGCCGGTGGTCACCGGCAGCATGATGAAGGCCAGCACCGCGAGCGAGCGCAGCGTGTAGAGCACCGACAGCAGATAGCGCTTGGGCATGCGCTCCATCAGCCAGCCGGCGGTGATCGAGCCGATGATGTTGAACAGGCCGATGGTGCCGATGGTCCAGGCGCCGGCGTCGACCGACAGGCCGCGGTCGACCAGATAGGCCGGCAGATGCACGGTGATGAACAGCAATTGGAAACCGCAGGTGAAGAAGCCGAGCACCAGCAGCACGTAGCTGCGGTGGCCGAAGGCTTCCGCCAGCGCCTGCAACAGCGACTGCTTCTGCGCCGCGCCCGGGCCGGCCGAGACGTCCATCGGCGGCGTGCGTATCGCCAGCGCGAACGGCACCACCAGCAGCGTGATGAGGCCGAGCGCGACCAGCGCGTGCTGCCAGCCGAGCCAGGCGATGAAGCCGACCGCGAGCGGCGAGAACAGGAACTGGCCGAACGATCCGGCCGCGGTGCCGAGACCGAACGAGAGCGCGCGCCACTCCGGCGGCATCAGTTTGCTGAACGCGGCGATCACCAGCGTGAACGAGGTCGCGCCGATGCCGAGCCCGGTGAGCAGGCCGGCCGAGACGTCGAGCATGGCCGGCGTGGTCGAAAAGGCCATCAGCACCAGGCCGCCGCAGTACAGCAGCGCGCCCACCGCCAGCACGGCGAGCGAACCGAAACGGTCGGCGATCGCGCCCGCGAACGGCGTCACCGCGCCCCACACCAGCACCTGGATCGCCAGCGCCAGGCCGAACACGTCGCGGCCCCAGCCGAAGACTTGCGACATCGGCGTCAGGAACAGGCCGAGCGCGGCGCGCGGCCCGAAGCCGATGGTGCCGATCAGGCAGCCGCAGATCAGGATCACCAAGGGCGTGCGCCAGCCCGAAACTGCCGGAGTGCCCGTCGTCGCCGCCGTCGTCATGGTCGCCCCTTGGGAATGCCGTCGGCCCGCGCGCAACAGCGGCGGGGACGCGGGAACATATAGGGTCTTATTGCAGCGCCCAAACGATTATTCGTGATCGAAGCCATTTGCCCCGCGCATGACTAGGGGCTCGACCGCGCTACATCTTGCCGATCGCCTTTGTTTCGGCCTCGGTGGTCTTGGCGTCGCCCCAGCTCGGCTCGTTGGAGCCGTCGCCCCATGCGCGCGGGCGATAGAAGGTATGCACGCCCAGGCGGTAGATCCTCTTCATCTCATTGACCCAGTCCGGGTGCACCCAGGAGGCGTGATAGTGCGTGGACTTGGCGACCTCCGGCATCCACAGCTTGCCGTCGAGCATGTCGGCGGCGATGCGCTTGGCGCGCAGCCAGGCGTCCGGCTCGGTCACCACGTCGGGCACGCCGTCGCAGGCGAAGGTGAACTGGCAGGCGAGATGCCGGTGGGCGTTCTGGTAGACCACGCCGCAAACCGTCTTCGGGTAGAACGGCGAGAACACGCGGTTGAGCACCACTTGCGCCACCGCGATCTGGCCGCGCACCGGCTCGCCGCGCGCTTCGAAATAGACCGCGTTGGCGAGACACTTCTCCTGCTTCTCGCGCTCCTTGCCGGCGAGCCCGAGCCGCTCGGCCGGCGATTTCGGCCGCGCCTCGGGCCCGGTGACCATGCCTTTGTTGGCGACGCTCTCGCCGCCGTTGTCGTTGCCGGCCTTGTCGGCGGGCGCAAGCGCGGCGAGCTTCATGTCGGGGTCGCCGTTGGCCGATTTCAGCACCGGCGCCTCGCCCGGCGCGTAAGGCTTGAGCGCCTCCTGCGCGGGGACGAGCGTGTCGCCGTCGAAGAAAACGTCGACGTCCTTGCGTTTGCCCGTGACCGGCTTGACCGGCGCGACAGGCTTGCCCAGCTCCGCTTTCGGCGCGTCGGGCAGGCTGGCGAATTCGTATTGCGTGTAGGGATCGAATCGCTCCGGCTGGTCTTCCATTTTGAGGGCGGCTTCCGCTTCCGCCGGCGGCGCCGGTTCGATCGCCAGCACCGGCGGCAAAGGCGGCAGCGGCTCGCGCGCGCGGTTGACCAGCGAGTCGTGCTTGTTCTTGCGGTTCACCTTGGGGAATTGCAGCGGGCCGCCGGTGTCGCCGAGCACCTGCGCACCGATCGAAGCGGTGACATCGGAAGGATCAAAATTTGCGAGCGCGTACAGCGGCGGATGCGGGATGGCGGTGCCGATCGGGTTCGGCATGCTGAAGGTGGCGGCGTGGATGGTGCCGAACGGCGATTTCAGCATGAAGGCGTGCGCGCGCTCGCTCACGCCCGGCTGGTGCGCGAGCAGCGCGCCGAGGTCCTGATACGCCGCCTGCCGGGGGAGGAACGTCGCGACCAACGCGATGAAGCCGACCCGCGCAAGTCTTCGCCGCCGCCGAAGCGAAACCGGGTTTACGCGCAACGCAACACCAACGTCATGCCTGCCGCCGGCGTGGCGACAATGCGACAGGATTTTTTATTGACCGATTAACCTTGCGAAGCCGTTAAGCGGGCATGTCCGGCGCCGACGCCCCGCCACATTGGTAAACGCTTCCTCAACGGTCGCAGCGCGCGCTTCGCCGCAATGAGAAACGATCCTTAACTATATCGCAATCGCCGGCCCGCACTATCGCGGCACGTCGATACCACCGGTGCGGAGTGCCGATGCCGTTGCTACCCTCGACCGCGGCGGGACAGACCGTCCTCGTGGCATGCCTTATCATCGCAATATTGTGCTTGGTCGCGGTCTTGCACCGCCGGCTGCAGGCGCAGAACCACCGGCTCGGCAACGCCATCGACAACATGTCGCAAGGCCTGTGCATGTTCGACGCGCAGGCGCGCATCGTGGTGTGCAACAGCCGCTACATCGAGATGTACAAGCTCTCGCCGCAGGTAGTGCGGCCGGGCTGCACGCTGCGCGAGCTGATCCAGCATCGCAAGGATACCGGGCTGTTTTCCGGCGACGTCGACGCCTATTGCGCGACCATCCTCGAGGGCGTGAGCAAAGGCAGCAAGGGCATATACGTGCAGGCGAGCGACGGGCGCATCGTGCTCGCCAAGAACGAGCCGCTGCCCGGGCGGCGGCTGGGTTTCGACCCATGAGGACGTCACCGAGCAGCGCCGCGCCGAGGAAGAGCGCTCCGCCATCCGCGACCAGGAGCGCCGCCGTTCCATCATCGACACCGCCATCGGCGCGTTCCGGCCGCAGGTCGAGGCGCTGCTCACGAGCGTCTCCGACAGCGCCACCGCCATGCGCTCGACCGCCGGCATTCTGTTCGGATCCTCGGACCAGACTACCCAGCGCGCCGAGAGCGCGGTCGGCGCCTTCAACGAGGCCTCCACCAACGTCGAGACCGCCGCGGTCGCGGCCGAGGAATTGTCGCGCTCGATCGCCGAAATCAGCCGTCAGCTCACCCACACCGGCAACATCGTGGGGCTGGCGACCGACGAGGCGCGCGCGACCGACGGCGAGATCGCCGGGCTCGCGCAAGGCGCGCAGAAGATCGGCGACGTGGTCAAGCTGATCCGCAACATCGCCGGCCAGACCAACTTGCTGGCGCTCAACGCCACCATCGAGGCGGCGCGCGCCGGCGAAGCCGGCAAGGGCTTCGCGGTGGTCGCCTCCGAGGTCAAGTCGCTGGCGGTGCAGACCGCCAAGGCGACCGAGGAGATCGCCAACCACATTCTGGCGGTGCAGGACTCGACGTCGGGCGCGGTCGAGGCGATCCGCCAGATCGCCGCCCGCATGCAGGAAATCAACCAGAACACCGGCCGCGCTCGCGGCCGCGGTCGAGCAGCAGAATTCGGCGACCGGCGAGATTTCGCACAACGTCGCCAGCGCCGCCAAGGGCACCGGCCACGTCGTTTCGGTGCTGGGCGAGGTGGCGGGCGCCGCCACCGAAACGCGCTCCTCGGCCGAAGTGGTGCGCGACGCCTCCGAGACGGTCGAGCAGGCGGTCGCCAATCTGCGCGTCGAAGTCGAGGACTTCCTCGCCAAGGTGGCGGTCTAACGCCTCAGAACAATTTCAGCTCCGCCCCGGCCGCCCAGGGGATCAGCACCATCAGCCCGAGCGCAAGCGCGAAGCCGATGAGCCGCGTCGGCATCGAAATCGGCGGGCTCATCCCGCCGCCGCGCCGGTAGATCGCGATGCCCTCGAACAGCGCGAAGGCGATCAGCACCCAGAAATAGGGCGCAAGCCCAATGCTGCGGCTTTGCGGCACCAGCACGATCACGCCGCCGACCGCGACGCCGACCAGAACCGCAAAGACGAGGAATACCCGGTCGAGCCTCATGCCGTGCTCGCGGCTTCCTTGCCGAGCGCGGCTTGCGCTGCGGCCAGCCGCGCGATCGGCACCCGGAACGGCGAACACGAGACGTAGTCGAGCTTGGCCTCATGGCAGAAGGCGACCGAAGCCGGGTCGCCGCCGTGCTCGCCGCAGATGCCGACCTTGAGCTTCGGGCGCACCTTGCGCCCGCGTTCGACGCCGATCTTGACCAGTTCGCCGACGCCCTGGCGGTCGATCGACACGAAGGGATCGCCCGGCAGGATGCCGCGCGCGGTATAGATCGACAGGAAGCTCGCGGCGTCGTCGCGCGAAATGCCGAAAGTCGTTTGCGTCAGGTCGTTGGTGCCGAACGAGAAGAACTCCGCGCTCTCGGCGATCTCGCCGGCCAAGAGCGCCGCGCGCGGCAATTCGATCATGGTGCCGACGTCGTAATCGAGCTTGGCGCCGGTCTCCTTGCGCACCGCCGCGGCGGTGGCGTCGATGCGCGCCTTGATCAGATCGAGCTCGGCCTTGGTGGCGATCAGCGGCACCATGACTTCCGGCTTCACCGCCTTGCCGGTTTTCTTGCCGACGGCGACCGCCGCCTCGAAAATCGCGCGCGCCTGCATCTCGGCGATCTCGGGATAGGCAATGGCGATGCGGCAGCCGCGGAAGCCGAGCATGGGATTGAACTCGGCCAATTCCTGCGCGCGGCCGGCGAGCTTCTTGGGATCGGCGCCCATGGCCTTGGCCACCTCGGCGATCTCCGCTTCGCCGTGCGGCAGGAACTCGTGCAGCGGCGGGTCGAGCAGGCGGATGGTGACCGGACGGCCCTCCATGATCTCGAACAGCTCGACGAAATCGGCGCGCTGCATCGGCAACAGCTTGGCGAGCGCGGCGCGGCGCGCCTTCTCCTCGTCGGCCAGGATCATCTCGCGCACCGCCTGGATGCGGTCTTCGTCGAAGAACATGTGCTCGGTGCGGCAGAGCCCGATGCCTTCGGCGCCGAAGCGCACGGCGGCGCGCGCGTCGGCCGGCGTGTCGGCATTGGCGCGCACGCCGAGCCGGCGCGCCTTGTCGGCCCAGGCGATCAGCGTGGCGAACTCGCCGGACAGCTGCGGCTCGATCATGTCGACCTTGCCGGCCAGCACCTGGCCGGTCGAGCCGTCGACGGTGATGAAGTCGCCTTTCTTGAACGTCTGGCTGCCGGCGGTCATGGTGCCGGCGGCGTAATCGACGCGGATCGCGCCGGCGCCGGAAACGCAGGGCTTGCCCATGCCGCGCGCCACCACGGCGGCGTGCGAGGTCATGCCGCCGCGCGTGGTGAGGATGCCTTCGGCGGCGTGCATGCCGTGGATGTCCTCGGGCGAGGTCTCCACCCGCACCAGGATCACCTTCTTGCCGCCGGCTTTCAATTCGGCCGCTTCGTCGGAGTTAAACACGATCTCGCCGGAGGCCGCGCCCGGCGAGGCCGGCAGGCCGTTGGCGATCACCTTGCGGTGCGCGCGCGGATCGATGGTCGGGTGCAGCAGCTGGTCGAGCGTGAGCGGATCGACGCGCAGCACCGCTTCCTCGCGCGAGATCAGCCCTTCGTTGGCGAGCTCGACCGCGATGCGCAGCGCGGCCTTGGCGGTGCGCTTGCCGGAGCGCGTCTGCAGCATCCACAGCTTGCCCTGCTCGACCGTGAATTCGAGGTCCTGCATGTCGCGGTAGTGCCGCTCGAGCGCGTTGTAGATGCGCTTGAGCTCGCCATAGGCTTTCGGCAGCGCCGCTTCCATCGACGGCTTGTCGGAACCCGCCTCCTTGCGCGCCGCCTCGCTGATCTCCTGCGGCGTGCGGATGCCGGAGACCACGTCCTCGCCTTGCGCGTTGATGAGGAATTCGCCGTACAGCTTCTTCTCGCCGGTCGAGGGGTTGCGGGTGAAGGCGACGCCGGTCGCCGAGGTCTCGCCCATGTTGCCGAACACCATGGCCTGCACGTTGACCGCGGTGCCCCAGCTTTCCGGAATCCCGTGCAGGCGCCGGTAGGTGTTGGCGCGCTGGTTCATCCAGGAGCCGAATACCGCGCCGATCGCGCCCCACAATTGCGCGTGCGGATCCTGCGGGAAGGGCTGGCCCAATTCCTCCTGCACGCGCTTTTTGTAAAGCTCGGTGAGCTCGGCCCAGTCGTCGGCCATCAGATCGGTGTCGAGGTGATAGCCCTGGCGCTCTTTGTGATGGTCGAGCAATTCCTCGAAATGCTCATGGCCGAGGCCGAGCACGACGTCGGAATACATGGTGATGAAGCGCCGGTAGCTGTCATAGGCAAAGCGCCGGTCGCCGGATTTCTTGGCCAGCGCCTCCACGGTCTCGTCGTTGAGGCCGAGATTGAGCACGGTGTCCATCATGCCGGGCATGGAGGCGCGCGCGCCCGAGCGCACCGACACCAAGAGCGGGTTTACTTTGTCGCCGAAAGTCTTGCCGGCGATTTTGCCGACCTGCGCCAGCGCCTTCTCGACCTGCGCCTTCAAATCTTTCGGATATTGCTTGTCGTGCGCGTAGTAGTACGTGCAGACCTCGGTGGTGATGGTGAAGCCGGGCGGCACCGGCAGGCCGAGATTGGCCATTTCGGCAAGGCCGGCGCCCTTGCCGCCGAGCAAGTTGCGCATGTTGGGCTTGCCCTCGGCACGGCCGCCGCCGAAGGCGTAGACCCATTGGCCCTTTTGCGCGCCCTTGCGCGAAGGCGCGGCCTTTTTGGCCGCCGGGCGGGGCTTTTTGCTGGCCTTGTTCAAGAGCTTGGCGCGGGCGGATTTGCGTTTCGCCATGAGTCCGAAATGACCGAAATGCGCTGGATGTGAATGGGCGCCCCCTCAAGACCACGCTCGCCAGCGGGGCGCAACCCCGTCCGGGCGCCTAGTGGATAATATTCAGGCCGATGAGCCCGATCACGATCAGATAGATGGCGACGATGAAGTTGAGCAGGCGCGGCATGATCAGGATGAGAACGCCGGCGATGAGCGCGACCACGGGCTGCAAATGGGCGATGGTGATGGCCATTGATAGTCCTTTCGTGATGAAGGGGATGCATTAAAAACGGCGATGTGAGGCGAAGGGTTCCGCGCCGCGTGCGGTCATGCCCGCGAAAGCGGGGCCCATCGCCGTGATCACCGGATTTGCTGCGGAGTACTGGGTCCCCGCTTTCGCACGCTCGGCCGGGACGACAGAGATTAGCCAACGCTCCGCCGCCCGTATTCTTGGCGGCCCCGGGTAGGCCGTAGTCCTCCCCGCCGGAGTTTATCATCGGGCCGCGCTTCGCGCGGGCCCGTTCGCGGGGACATGCCTTCTCCCCTCATAAAATCGAGGGGGTGGCGCGCCGATCGGCGCGCCTTCCAAGTTCGCCCGCCGTTGCCGGCAGGCGGCGCCTCGCGGCGCGCCACTTGCGGCTTTTCTGTCCCCGGCGCGCGCTCACCCGGCTGATGTCCGCCCCTGCTACTTCGCCGGCGGACGCACCGAGGAGTGGTGATGCTGGATCAGCCAGCGCCCGCCCCCTTTGGCCTGCTGATAGACGTAGACGTAGGTGTAGCGCGCCGGCTTGTCGACGCGCCGCCCGCCCTCGTCGACCGTGAAGGTATAGAGCCCGGCGGCCACGCCGACATTGCAGCCGGAGGCATAGACCGCGCGCGTGTCGATGCGTCCGACCGGATGCAGTTCGAGGAAATGCACGAAATAGCCGCGCATCTGCGCGCGGCCGACGAGGGGCCCGCTCTCAAGCGTCGGCAGCAGTAAAGCGTTCGGCGTGTAGGTGAGCAGGACTTTGTCGGGATCGGGCGGATTGCCCTGCAGCGCGCGGTTCCATTCGTCGAACAGAATTTTGGCCTGCGCTTCGGTCAGCATCTGGCATTGCGCGCGCTTGGCACTGCGCGCGCCCGCCTCCGGCGCATAGGCTACGACGGCAAGGATCACGGCGGTGCAGGCAAAAGCACGCAGCGATAACGGTGTGGCGATCTTCATGGCGGCGGTCCTCCCGGCGAATGGAAAGGCCCGGGCGGCCTCGCCGCCGTCCGGGCCAGGCGGAACGATACGGCGGACGATGAACGATTACAACCTAACCGAGTGGTGGCGCGCTACCCTTCGATCCGGGAAAAATCCGCCACCGCGCGGGTGGCTTCGCGGATTTCGTTGAGCAGCTTGAGCCGGTTTTCGCGCAGCGCCTTGTCGTCGACGTTGACGGTGACCTTGTCGAAGAAGGCGTCGACCTTGGGGCGCAGCTTGGCCATCGCGGTCATGGCGGCGGCGAAGTCTTCCTTGGCGACGGCGGCGGCGGCGTCTTTCTTGGCGGCGGCGATGGCGTGCGGCCAGCGCCTTTTCCTCGGCGTCTTTGAGAAGCTTGGCGTCCGGCGCGCCGGTGTATCGCGCTTGTCCTTCTTCTCCTCGATGCGCAGGATGTTGGAGGCGCGCTTGACGCCGGCGAGCAGGTTCTTGCCGTCGTCGCTGTCGAGGAATTTGCCGAGCGCCTCGACGCGGCGCACGATCAGCAGCAGGTCGTCCTGGCCTTCGAGCGCGAACACGGCATCGACCAGATCGTGCCGCGCGCCCTGCTCGCGCAGTTGGACTTTCAGGCGGTCGGCGAAGAAGGCAAGAAGATCACAGACTGATCTTATCGACAATCGATCGCGCTGGATTCGTAGCGATTTCGATCGTCACCGATGCCTTTCTGACGACCGTCCATAACGGCGACGATCGCCGCTATTTCTCGTCGAGCATGAGCTGATCGTGAGCGCATGCCCTGCGTCCAATATCATCGACATTGGCAATCGCATCAATAGCGTGCTCAGCAAGCGCAACCGCAATTTGTTATCGAGAACGATCCGGATGACACCCAGCGCCGCCCGCCGCAGCGCATAAGGGTCCTTGCTCCCCGTCGGCTTCTCGTCGATCGCCCAGAAGCCGACCAGCGTGTCGATCTTGTCGGCGAGCGCCACCGCAATCGAGACCGGATCGGCCGGCACCAGATCGTCCGGGCCCTTCGGCTTGTAGTGATCCTCGCAGGCATGCGCGACCGCTTCGTCCTCGCCCTGCGCCTCGGCGTAATAGCGGCCCATCAGGCCTTGCAGCTCGGGGAATTCGCCGACCACGTCGGTCAGCAAATCGCACTTGCACAGTTGCGCGGCGCGCTCGGCCTTCTTCGCATCGGCCTTGACCAGCGGCGCCAGCTCTTTGGCCAGCGCGGTGATGCGCGCGATGCGCTCGGCTTGCGTGCCGAGCTTCTCGTGGAACACGATCTGCTCGAATTTCGGCAGCCGCGCTTCCAGCCGCGTCTTCAGGTCGGTGTCGTAGAAGAACTTGGCGTCGCTCAGGCGCGCGCGGATGACGCGCTCGTTGCCGGCGACGATCGCCTTGCCGCCGTCGCTCGCCTCCTCGTTCGCCACCAGGATGAACTTGTTGACGAGCTTCGCGGTCTGCGGATCGCGCAGCACGAAGCATTTCTGGTTGTTGCGGATGGTGGCGCGGATCACTTCCTGCGGGATCGCGAGAAACGCCGCGTCGAACGAGCCCATCAGCACGACCGGCCACTCCACCAGCCCGGCGACTTCGGCCAAGCAGCCCCTCGTCCTCCACCAGCTCGTAGCCTTGCGCGAAAGCCAGATTCTTGGCGTCGGCGCGGATGATCTCGGCGCGGCGCGCCGGCATCGAGCACCACCTTGGCGGCTTCGAGCTTGGCGACGTAATCGTCGAAGCGGCGCACCTTGAACGCCGCCGGCGCCATGAAGCGATGGCCGCGCGTTTCGTCGCCGCCTTTGATGCCGTCGATGTCGAGCGGCACGATCTCCGGCTCTTCGGTTTCCGGGCCGAAAGTCGCGACGATGGAATGCAGCGGCCGCACCCATGACAGCGAGCCGGTTGCCGACGCGCCCCAGCGCATCGACTTCGGCCAGGGAAAGCCGCGCACCACGTCGGGCATCATCTCGGCGATCACGTCGAGCGCGGGACGGCCCGGCCTTCTCGATCACCGCCACGTAGAAGTCGCCCTTCTTGTCGGCCTGCACCTTGGCCTCGATCGATCGACTTCAGCCCCGCCGCGCGCAGGAAGCCGGCGATCGCCTGCTCGGGCGCGCCGACCTTGGGTCCCTTGCGCTCTTCCTTGAGGTCGGGCTGGCGCGCCGGCACGCCCTGCACCGTGAGCGCGAGCCGGCGCGGCGTGGCGAAAGCCTTGGCGCCCTCGTAGACGAGGCCGGCCGCGACCAGCCGGTCGGTGACGATTTTCTTCAAATCCTCGGCGGCGCGCGCCTGCATGCGCGCGGGGATTTCTTCCGAGAGGAATTCGAGCAGCAGGTCGGGCATACCCCTCCCTATCATAGTAACCGGCTTCGTAAAGATGCGAGGCAAACTATCGCGGCCAAATCAGCGCTTTGCAAAGGCCGCCGCGTCCACGCTGCGCGCCATGACCGCCGATCCCGCGCGCCGCATCGACGCCGCCGTCGAGTACCTGCCGATGATCGATCCCGATGCCCGGCGCATCGTCGGCTTCCACGCGCGGGCGCGCGGCGCGAGCGGGCCGGACGTTGCCGCGGCGGTGCGATTGCTGCGTGCCGCCTGCTACGCGGCGGCCGGCTGGCCGGACGGGTTCACGCTGAGCTGTCGAGGTCGCCGCCGCCGTGCTGCGCGACGCGGCCTTCCGCCTGCGCGTGCCCGTCATTCTCGGCGAAACCGGCCTGGCGCCGGAACGGCTCACGCTCACGGCCGCCGGCGGCAGCCCGGCCGCGATCGCGTGCTCGGCGAAGCGGTTGCCGCGGCGGACATCGCCGACCTGCTGCGCATTCCCTCGATCGCCGTGGCCTGATTTTGCGCATGATCTTTTCCGAAAACCGGCGCCCACTTTTCGGGATCAAGCGCTTACCAACCGCCGCCGCCGCCGCCACCGCCGCCGCCGCCCGAACCGCCGCCGCCGCCGGAGAAGCCGGACGAGCCGGACGACACCGGGATGGCGCTGGAAAACGCGCTGCTGACGCTGCCGACGGTCGAGGCCACCGAGCCGCCGAAATCGCCGCTCGACCACGAGCCGCCGCTGTACCAGACCGGCGCGTAATGGCGCATCGGATCGGCGTCGTCCGGATGCGCGCGGGCGAGCGCGGCGGCGAAGGCCTTCGACCACGGCTTCTCGACGTCGAGCGCGACCGCGTAAGGCAGCAGCGCCTCGAAGCGGTCGGCGGTGATATCCGGCGCGTGGATGTTGAGGCGGTCGGATTCGGCCGTCTCCAGATAGAGCTTGAAGCCGGCGAGCTGGTCCATGATCGGGCGGCCGAGCGCGGTCGGCGCCTTCATCAGATAAAGGAACAGCCCGTTGAGCGTGGCGAATGCCCCGGCAAAGACGAAGGAGAACGGGAAGTTCGACAGCACGCCCCGCACCGATTCGCCGAAACCGCGGCCCAACACTTGCGCAAAGTTGCCGAAGATGGCGGCGAAGATCGCAACCATGACGATGAGGAAAACGGCGTGCATCAGAGTGCCGATGCCGGCGCCGCCGAACAGGCCCTGCACGATCGGCACCAGCACCAGGCCGACGACAAAACCGACAAAGGCAACGCCGAACAGCGCGGCGATTTCGCCCTCGCTGAGGCCGCCGTAAAAAATCTCCCAGCCCAAAACCAGCGCGGTCATGGCGACGCCGACCAGGACGTAGCCGAGATTGCGGCGGAAGAAGCGGTTGCGGCTTTCCGCCTCGATGCTCGTGGTGAAGCTGTCGCCGAGCTTGGCGATCGACTCGCCGTGCGCCTTGTCGATGGTCGCGACGCCGCCCCGCCCGTTGAGCCAGGTGACGATGGCGCGCTCGCCAGCCGGCAGCGTTATCGGTGGCGAGCGGGCTCTTGCCGGTTTCCATCAGCGAGAGCGCGCCCTTGCTGTTGTCCATGCGGATCAGCCCGCGCACGCGCGAGCGACAGGCAGGCGGCGGTGAAGGCGCGCCATTTCTCGCGCGCGAAGCCCCAGTGATGAATGTAATTGGCGAGCGCCGGCGAAATGCCCTCCGGCGGATGAAACAGCGGGATGACGATGCCGCGCTTTGGGATCGCGGCCGACCGCGTGCCAGGCGGCGAGGTAATAGCCGAGCACCACGGCAAAGCCGAGCGCGCCGAAGATCCAGCGGCGGTTGTCGAGCAACTCCCACCACCACAGCTGCGCCTGCGACGGCGCCTCGATCGCGCCGGCCGGGATTTCCGCCACCACGGTCAGGCCCTCGCCGGGCGCGAGCCGCCGCGTCGTGTCGACGGTCAAGACGCCGAGCCGGCTGACCTCGCCTTCCCAATCGATGCCGCGCGCGCCCAGCCGGCCGGTAAAGGCGGTCCAGCGCACCGGCCGCGCTTCGGCCGGCAGCTCGAGCCGGTAGCTCGCGGCCAGGATCGGGAAGTGCCAGAAATTGCCGGTGACGTTCCAGTTGAGCTCCGGCTTGCCGTCGAACCAGCGGATCTGGCGCGCGGTGCGGTAGCGCAGGACGTAAGTGTGGTCGCCGCGCGCGATGATCGTGTTCTTGTCGCCGGCATAGATGCGCAGCACGCCGCCGTTGCGCTCGGTGTGATACGGCTCGGTCTTGCCGTCGCGCGTCACGCCGAGCAGGCTGAAGCCGACCTCGTGCAGCTTGCCGCCGGCGTCGCGGAAGGTGAGCGGAAAGTCGCGGTAGATGCCGCGCCGGATCTCGGCGCCTTCCGCGCGCACGCGGATGGTTTCGGTGACGGTGAGCTCGCCGTCGCGCGCGACCACCACGTGCGAGTCGAAGGAGTGGATGACTTCGGCCGCGCGCGCGGCGCCGGTCGAGCGCCAGCGCGGCAACCGCCAGCGCCGCGAGCGCCAGCAGCCGGCGCAGGCGCGCGGCGGCGCTCATGGCGGCGCCAGCGCTGACCTGCGGCGCGGCGCGCTCGGCGGCGTCGTCGAGCTGGAAGAAGGCGCGCTGCGAAAAGCCGCCGACGCCGGCGATCAGATTGCTCGGGAAGGATTGCACCAGCACGTTCTGATTGCGCATGGCGCCGTTGTAATAGCGCCGCGCCATCTGCAATTCGTTTTCCAGATCGCTGAGATTGCGCTGCAGCTCGAGGAAATTGCTGCTGGCTTTCAGATCGGGATAATTCTCCGCCAGCGCGAACAGCCGGCCGAGCGAGGCCGACAGCGCGCCTTCGGCCTGCGCGCGCTTCGCGACGTCGCCTTGCGGCAGCGCCTGCGCCGCCGCGCGCATTTGGGTCACCTCTTCCAGCACGCTGCGCTCGTGCGCCGCATAGCCTTTGACGGTCTGCACCAGATTGCCGACGAGGTCGGCGCGGCGCTTGAGCTGGACGTCGATGCCGCTCCAGGCCTCATCGGCCATCTGGCGGGCGCGCACCAGCCGGTTGAAGGTGACGGCGGCGTAGAGCACGACCGCGGCGGCAATTGCGAGGAAAATCCAGAGGAGCATGGTTATTGGTCACCGCGCCGGGGCAGAGGGTTCGATCATAGCCCGTTGCCGATGGATCGTGCGGCGTGCGCCGCCCTATTGTCCACAATCGAATTGAAAGGCTAGGTTTGCTCGCGGAAGCTGAAAATCCTAGTGGTGGAATTCCGGGCTTGGGGCAGGAGTACAAAGGCTTCAGCGTTGCGATTGTCACGGCGGCCGACGAACTATTCGCTCGCCCCTTGCTCGACTTATGCGCTTCGCTCGGGCCCTGGCGGCAAAACCTGCGGGTGATCGATATCGGGCTGGGCGCGGCCACGCGCGAGGAACTCGCGCGCATGAACGTCGATGTCCAGCCGGCGGCGGAAGAGTTGTTCGCCGGAGCACGCCTTCTCAACAACTACGTCAAGGCGCTCTATCTGCGGCCCCGGCTGCCGGAACTCGTCGCCGCCGATATCATCATGTGGATCGATAGCGACTGCTGGGTGCAGCGCGAGGAGGCGATCTCCGCCTATCTCAACTCGGCCATCGAATTTCCCGACAAATTTACGCTGTGCGCCATGCTCGATGTCGACTACGCGCGCTGCATCGACGACTATTGGCCGTATCAGGAGCGCTACCGCGAGCAATATGCGGCGCTGTTCGGCACGCAAGAGGCCGAACGGCTGTTCGGCAAGGCGGTGTTGAGCGCAGGCGTATTCGCGGCGCGGCGAACGGCTCCGGCGTGGGCGGCGTGGCGCGCGACGGTGTCGCAGGTCTACCGGTCGGATGCCGCCTTCGCGCGCCCGGACTTGGCGCACATGGGCGAGCAGCTTTCGCTCAACCTCGTGCTCCACCGCGAACGCGCCTATCGCATCCTCAATGCCGAAATGAATTGGCACTGTCATTGCAGCGACGTGGTGCGCGAAGGCGCCCTCGTCCGCATCCGGCCCTCGGGCCGCGTGCCCGCTATCGTCCACTTGTCGGATCTCAAGAGCCCGGTCGGTGGCCGAGGGTTATCGCGACAACAGGTTGTTTTATGAAAGAACCGGAGAATCCCGGCCCGCGTCGTCCACAGCCAAGGCGAGCAACTCCGCAAAGCTGAAGACGAGTATACCGCCGCGCATTTGCGTCTACACCTGCTTGATGGGTGAGTCGGAGAAACTGAACGAGCAACCCGCCGCCGCATCGTCACGTTTGCCTTTCATTTGCTTCACCGATAATCCCAATCTGCGCAGCGAGACATGGGACGTGCGGGTCGTCTCCCGGCTGTTCGCCGCCGATCCCATCCGCAGCCAGCGCGCCGTAAAGGCGTTGCCATTCGATCACCTGGGCGCTTTTGATGCATCGCTTTATATCGACAATACGGTGCTGCTAAAGCAACCGCCGGACGCGTTTGTCGAAGCGAACTTTCCGCAATCCGGTTTTTGTCTCTCGCAACACAGCTACCGCGCCACCGTTCTCGACGAATTCATCGAGGTGGCGGCCACCGGCCTCGACGACCAAAGCCGCATCTCCGAGCAGCTCGAACACTACAGGCTGAGCTATCCCGACGTCCTGCAAGAAAAGCCTTATTGGGGCGCGATCCTGTTGCGCGATCACCGTGTTGCCGCCGTGCGCAAAATGCTGGAGATTTGGTTCGCGCACGTCCAGCGCTATTCACGACGCGATCAGCTTTCGCTCAACCTCGCATTTCGTCTGGCCGGGCTGACGCCGAACGTCTTGTGCCTCGACAATTTCGAATCCGATTATCACGTCTGGCCGCGCCGAACGCTCAATCCAAATGCGCCCGCGGCGAGCCGGGGCTCCCTCCGCTCCGGCGCTCATGACGGCGCAGTGGCGGCGGAGCTGCTGCGCGAGAGGCAAAAAACAGCCGATCTGCTCGCCACCACGGCGCGGCTCGACCGGGCGCTCGCTGAGTCGCAGCACCAGCTTGCGCAAACGCGGCATTCAAGAGACGCGCTGCTCGGCTCGACCTCGTGGCGCGTGACCGCGCCTTTGCGCAAGCTTGCCCGCGGGCTCGGGCGCCTGGCGGGGCAACGATACGACTGAGATGAGCCGGCCGCCGGGCGGACCGCTAGACCGGGGCCCCGCCGCCTTCGGTCGCCAGCCAGGCCTCGCCGCAGGCTTTCGCCAGTTCGCGCACGCGCAGAATGTAGCTCTGCCGCTCGGTGACCGAGATCACGCCGCGCGCGTCGAGCAGATTGAACACGTGGCTCGCCTTGATGCACTGGTCGTAGGCCGGCAGCGCCATCAGGTGATGCTTGCGGTCGGCGCTCCAGCCGTCGGCGAGATATTTCTTGCAGGCCGCCTCCGCCATCTTGAACTGCTCGAACAGCATCGCGGTGTCGGCGAATTCGAAATTGTGCCGCGAATATTCCTGCTCGGCCTGCAGGAACACGTCGCCGTAGGTGACCTTCTTGTCGTCGCTGCGGCCGTTGAAATTGAGATCGTAGACGCGGTCGACGCCCTGCACGTACATCGCCAGCCGCTCGAGCCCGTAAGTGAGCTCGCCCGAGACCGGCGAGCATTCGAAGCCGGCGACCTGCTGGAAGTAGGTGAACTGCGAGACCTCCATGCCGTCGCACCAGCATTCCCAGCCGAGCCCCCAGGCGCCGAGCGTCGGGCTCTCCCAGTCGTCCTCGACAAAGCGGATGTCGTGGATCGTCGGGTCGATGCCGATGGCCTTCAGCGAATTGAGATAGAGGTCCTGGATGTCGGGCGGCGACGGCTTCAGGATCACCTGGAATTGGTAATAGTGCTGCAGCCGGTTGGGGTTCTCGCCGTAGCGGCCGTCCTTGGGCCGGCGCGAGGGCTGCACATAGGCGGCGTTCCAGGGCTTGGGCCCGAGCGCGCGCAGCGTGGTGGCCGGATGGAAGGTGCCCGCCCCCACTTCCATGTCGTAGGGCTGCAAAATGACGCAGCCCCAGTCCGCCCAATAGCGCTGCAGCGCCAGGATCAGCCCCTGGAAGGAGCGCGCCGGGTCGAGATTGTCCTGACGCGGGCGGTCCCTGGCAGGCGCTTCAGCCATCGCTTCGAACACTGATTTGAGGGACTCGGGGAGACTGGCCGGACCCTATCGGCGGCCCGAAAAAGCGTCAAGCCGTCAGGTATTTAGGAGGCTTTGAACCTAATCCGCGCCCGCCGCGACAGATGAGCAGAAGCAACAGCGGCGGGCAACGGAGACGGACAATGATCACCTTCCAACTGATCGGTCTGGCTTTCGCGGTGATGTTCTTCGGCGCCATGATCACCGGCATCCCGCGCGCCGCCCGCCGCTAAGACAGCTTCAAATCCCACACGAAATCGGCTACAGGCGATATGCGCCGGTCGCCGGATCGCGCCGCAAAGTCGGCCGGCTCTCCTGGTCGCGGAATGCGTGCCTCGCGCGCGGCCGCGTCGAGCTCTTCGTTGATCCGGCGCGAATTCCTTCACCGCCCAATGGATGACCATGGCGCCGCCCAAGGCGGCGAAGCGACCATTTCACCAGCGGCGACAACAAAAACGGCGGCATCGGGAGTCTCCGTCAGTGTTCGAGAAGCCGAAGTTCGGCTGCGAACAAGGCATTTTCGGGGCTGAACGCACCATCGTCGGCGGGCCAGCGGATGCGCTAATCTATGCCTCGGGGCTCATCTCGCCGGGAACGGCCGTCGCCGAAACGGCCGGCCGGCGCGTGGAGGAAACGATGACGATTTCGCTGCGAACCATGATTTTCGGGCGCTGTCGCGCGCCGTCGCTGGCGCTGATCGCCGCTGCTGGCCAACGCGCCGCCGCCGCCGAGCCTGGCCGAACCGGCCGGTGCGCTTCATCGTGACGCTCGGCGCCGGCAGCGGCGTCGACATCGGCGCGCGCCTGTTCGCCGACAAGCTGTCGCAGCAATGGGGCCAGCCGGTCGTGGTCGAAAACCGCCCGGGCGGCGACGGCATGGTCGCCATCACGACGCATTCCTCGGCCGCGCAAGACGATCATGTGCTGCTGGTCTCGCCGGTGAGCTCGTTCACCGCGCATCCTTATTTCCACGACAAGCTGCCCTACGACCCGAAGGACCTGATCCCGATCGCGCGCATCTCCAAGACCGTGGTCGCGGTCAGCGTGCCGGCCTCGCTCGGCGTCAATTCGCTGAAGGATCTGGAGGCGCTGGCGCGCGCCAAGCCCGGCCAGCTGAACTGGACGACCGCGACCGGCTTCACCGACTTCGTGTTCGCCGGCTATCTGCACACGGTCGGGCTGAAGATGGCGAAGGTGCCGTACAAGAATCCGGTCGGCGCCGTCACCGATCTCGCCGCCGGCGCATCCAGGTCTACATGCCGGCCTACGCCATCGTGCGGCCGCAGGTCGCGGCCGGCAAGGTCAAGGTGCTGGCCGTCACCAATCACGAGCGCGCGCCGGCGATGCCCGACATCCCGACCGCGGTCGAGGCCGGCTATCCCTCGCTCGAATTCGACGGGCTGGTCGGCCTGTTCGGCCCGCCGGGAATTTCCGACGCCGTCCGCGACAAGATCGCCGCCGACATCAAGGCGGTCGCCGCCGATCCCGCCATCGTGGAGAAGCTGACCGCGACCGGACAGATCGTCAGCCCGGGCGACGGCACCGAATTCGCCGCCTCGATCGCAGCAGCAGCGCGCGCAGGTCGCGGCGGTGGCGAAGTTGTTCGGCAACAAGCCGGTGCAGTAAGCCGCTACGTTAAATCCGCTCGTCCCCGCGCAAGCGGGGACCCAGCTAACGCTGCGCGTGGCTCTGGATTCCCGCTTCGCGGGAATGAGCGGAAATTCTACATCCGTAGCGCGACCACAGCGCGCGCGCTTCCAGCGCCGAGATCAGATCGTCGGCGAGGCCGGGCTGGCGGGCGAGCGCTTGCGGCAAACCGACGCCCGGCAGGCGGCGGCCGAAAAAACTGCGCTCGGCCGAGATCAGCGGCGTGCGCACCTTCTCGCCGTAGCGTTCGCGCAAAGTCGAGCGCAGGTCGCCGATGCCGGTCGGCAAGGCCAAGCTCGATCGCGTTCTGCGCGGTCCAGAACTCGCCGGAGAACAGCGTCTTGTCGGCGCCCTTGAGGCTGCGCGCCGCGCCGCTCCTTGACCAGCGCGATGAAGTGCTGGTGGATGTCCTTCTGGATGGCCTTGATGCGTTTGACGTCCTCCGGCTTCTCGGGCTGGAACGGGTCGAGCATCACCTTGCGCTCGCCCGAGGTGTAGATGCGCCGCTCGATGCCGAGCCTGTCCATCAGCTTGGGAAAGCCGAAGGAGCCGCCGACCACGCCGATCGAGCCGACCAGCGCGAAGGCGTCGCACACGATCTCGTCGGCGGCGCAGGCCAGCATGTAGCCGCCGGAAGCGCCGAGGTCCTCGATGAAGGCGATGACCGGGATTTTCTTTTCCTCCGCCAGTTGCCGGATGCGGCGGAAGATCAGATGCGACTGCGCGGGCGAGCCGCCGGGCGAATTGATCGACAGCGCCACCGCGCGCGCGTTGCGCAGGCCAAAGGCGCGCTCGAGCGTGCGCGCCGCGGTCGCCAGCATCAGCCCGGGCCGCAGCGGCGTCGACACGCCGATCACGCCCGGTCAGCCGCACCACCGGCACCACCGGAATGTCCGAGCGCAAGCGCGCCGGCAACAGCGGGCGCAGGAAATCGAACACGCCTTGCAGAAGATCGGGCATCGGTTTGCTCGCGTAGAGTGGCTCGGCGGCCAATTAGGCAGGCGCCGACGGCGGTGTCAAAGGCGCGCGAGGCTGAGCGTCTCGCCGCCGCGCAGCACGGCTTCGGCGGCCGCGGTCGGCCGATGTTCCGGGCCGTAGAGGATGAGGGTGTCGTGATCGACGGTCGCGCCGTCGGCCGCCTTTGACCGCGCGCACCAGAATGCGGATCGCCGGGCTCTCGTCGCGCGCCTTCACGCGCAGTATCGCGACCGCGCCGAAGCCTGCCTTGAGCGCCGCCATCACGTCGTCCGCCGCGTCCGCGCGCCAGATCAACGTCAGCGCGCCGCCCGGCTTGAGCAAATGCCGCGCGCTTTCGACCCAGCGCGCCAGCAGATCCTTGTCGCCCGCGTAAGCGAGCCGCCGGCGCGGGTCGGGCGACAAATTGACCCGCTCGACGTCGTGGAACGGCGGGTTCATCAGCACGCGGTCGATCGAGCCGGCGGCAAGTCCGGCAAACGTCTGCACGTCTTCGACGTTGCCGGCGATCGAACTGACGCGGTCGTCGAGCGCGTTGACCTTGGCGTTTTCCGCGGCAAGCGCCGCAAGCGCCGCATCGATCTCGACCAGCGTCACCGTCAGACCTTTGACGCGCGCGGCCAGCGCGAGGCCGGCGGCGCCGACGCCGGCGCCGAATTCGAGCGCGTGCTCGCCGGCGCGCGCCGCCCGTCGCCGCCGCCAGCAGGATGGCGTCGTGGCCGACGCGGTGGCCCTTCAACGGCTGGCGCAGCTTCAGCCGGCCGCCCAGCACGGCATCCAGACTTGTCTCGAGCTCAGCGATCATCGGCGCGCAATTCGTGCGCCAGCCCGGCGTCGGTCAACAGGCGCCGCGCCGGCGTCACGTCCTCGTCGGCGACCAGGATGCGGCGCGGCAACATGCCGAGCGAGCCCTCCAGCACGCTCATGTGCTGGTCGAGCACCATGTGGTCGATGCCGGCGCCGTCGAGCAGCGCGCCGATCGCCGATATCAGCACCGCATTGTTGGTGCGCACGAGCTCGCGCAAAGTCAGTCGCCCCGGTTCACCGGCGGCTTATAACACGGCGCGGGCAAATCAAGCAGGGCGCGCGTCATTGCCGGCGCGCGGGCGCGCGTATAATGTGGGTTTTTCCAGCGGCGCAATCCAAAAACCATGAAAATCCACGACGCCTTCGCGTCACCGATATTTTCGGCCGCGGCCAGGACCGCAGACAAAATCGTCGCCGGCTGGAATGGCCTGGCGGCGCGCTGGCATCCGCTCATCGTCATTGTCGCCGCCGTCGCCGTGCTGACGGTGCCGCTGATCTTCCTGCGCGGCTTTCATTCCGACGAGGGCGTCGCGGTCAACGTCGCCAGGGCCGCGGTCGAGGACGGCCATTGGCTGACGCCTTATGTGTTCAACACCCGTTTCGTCGAACGCCCGACGCTGTTGTCCTGGATCATCGCGGCGGTGAGCTGGCCGTTCGGCAGCGTCAGCCAATTCACCGCCCGCCTGCCGGTCGTGCTGTTTCTGTTGGCCGGGTGTCTGCTCATCTACACGCTGCTGCGGCGGGTGGAAGCAAGCATTGCGGCGGCGCTGTTGGGCGTCGGCGCTGTTCCTGGCCTGCCCGATCGTCATCCGCGCCTATGCCATGCCGACCGCCGACATGCCGCTCGCGGTCCTGCTGTTTCTGGCTTTCGTTCTGTGGTGGCACGGCGCCGAGCGCGGCATCGTCGAATTGCCGCGCTGGACCGCCGTCGGCGCGGTGCTGGCGCTCGCCGGCCTGATGAAGGGGCCGCAGCCGGTCGGCTATTTCGCCTTCGGCGTCGGCCTGTACATTCTGCTCACGCGGTCGTGGCGGCAAATCCCGGGCTTCGTGCTGGCCGGCATCATTTGCGTCATGCCGCTCGCCGGCTGGTACGCCGGCGTCTATGCGCCCGGCGACGAAGCGCAATGGGCGACCTTCATGCGTTTTTCGCCGGCCGCGCCTTTGTCCGGCCCGCTCGAAGCGATCTTGCGCCTGATCAGCGAAACCTTGCCGGCCGCACTGTTCGCGATCGCATTCTTTGTCGCGCGCGGCACCGGACGGCAGCCGGCTTCCTCCCGGCTTCGTCAAGGCGCTCACGTGCTACGCCGCCGCCGCCGCGGTCGTCATCTTGTTCTGGCCGGGCGGATCGACCACGCGCTATTTCTTCCCCTCCATCCTGCCGATGTGCGTGCTCGGCGGCTTGGGTTACGACGCGCTGCTGCGCCGGCGGCCGGCGGCGGCCGCGCCCGGCCTGATGGTGACGCTCGGCCTGCTGATCTATGCCTTCGTCTATTCCGACATCGCCGCGCCGCTGATGCCGCGGACATTCCGCGCGGCGCAAATCGATGGCGCGCGCATCAGCGAACTCACGCGGGCTGCGCCGGCGCCGATCTTGCGTACCGGCGGCGTCGGCCTCAACGTCTTCGCCTATGTGCCGGAGCCGATCGTCTCAACCGATCTTGCCGCCATGAAGGCGGCGCCGGGGCCGGCTTGGCTCGCGGTCGAGCCGGCGGAAGCCGAGGCGCTCATCGCCGCGCGCGGCAAGAATATTCGCGAGGTGCTGAAATTCGGACAGGATGACGAGTGGCGCCTGCTGCGGCTCGAACGCTAGACTCACGCCGTTTCGAAACCGCGCCAGCGCCAGCGCACCAGCAGCGCCAGCAGCCGGCGGATATTGCTGCTCACCGCCATTTTGCTTTCGGTCGGCTTGAGATCGTAGCGCAGATGCAAGCCCACTTCGGCAAAGCGCGCGCCCATGGCATTGAGCTTGAGCAGCGCCTCCACCATGCAGGCAAAGCCGGCTTCCTCGATCAGCCGGCCGCCAAAGCGCGCGGTCGGCGTCCTGCAACAGCCCGATGCGGTAGGCGCGGTAGCCGCAGGTGTAATCCCAAACCCGGCGCACCGGATGTATCGTCTTGAACAACATGACGACGCCGAGCGCGGTGAGCCGGCGCAAAAACGGCACGCCGCGCACCGTCGCGCCGCTCGCGAAGCGCGAGGCGATCGCGACATCGGCGCCCTCGGCCATTGCCCGCAACATGTCGGGAATTTGCGCGGGGTCGTGCGTGTCGTCGCAATCCATGACAACCAGCACGTCGTCGGGCTTGCCGGTTTTGACGGCGTATTCGATCAAAGCGCGCAGGCCGGCGCCGAGGCCTTTGTTGCGCATGCCGTCGAGCAACACGACCGGCACCGCGCCGCGCCATTGCGACGCGATGGCGGGCGTCTTGTCGGTGCTGCCGTCGTTATAGACCACGACGGTGATCGGCAATTGCGACGAGGCGGCGAAACGCTCGACGCGCGCCAGCAGACCGCGGCAGCGCGATTTCCTCGTTATAGGCCGGCAGGCCGAGATAGATGCGGCCGGGCGCCGTCATGACAACTCCAGTCGTTTGACGCGCGGCGGACGCCGGTCAGCCGGCGCGGGCCGAGCCTTTCACCAAGCCGAAGGCTTCGGCAATGCGTTGCGCGGCGTAGCCGTCGCCATAAGGCGAGCCGCCGGCCGCCATGCGCGCATAGCGCGCCGGGTCGGTCAGAAGGCGCCGCGTCGCCTCGACCAGCGCCGCGGTATCGGTCCCGACCAGCTCGGCCACGCCCAGCTCGACCGCTTCCGGACGCTCGGTGACCTCGCGCAGCACCAGCACCGGCCGGTGCAAAAACGGCGCCTCCTCCTGGATGCCGCCGGAATCGGTCAGGATCAGGTGCGCCTGCGCCATCTCCGACACCAGTTCCGGATAGCCGAGCGGCGGCGACAGATGGATGCGGTCGTGTTCTTTGAGGGCGGCGAAGGTGGCGGCGACCGCGGGGTTGGGGTGCACCGGAATGACGAACTCGACGTCGGCGAATTCGCGCACGATGATCGAGACCGCGCGGCAGATCGCCTGCATGCGCTCGCCCTGGTTTTCCCGCCGATGCGCCGTCAGCAAAATGCGGCGCCGGCCGGCGCGCGGCGCGGGCGTTTTGCCGATGCGCGCCAGCGCCAGCCGCAGCGCGTCGATGCCGGTATTGCCGGTGATAAAGATCTTGCCGGCATCGACGCCCTCGGCGCGCAGATTGGCGGCCGCGCGCTGGGTCGGCGAAAAGTGCCAGCTCGCCAGTTTGCCGGCCACCACGCGGTTGAGCTCTTCCGGAAACGGCGCCTTGAGGTTGCCGGTGCGCAGGCCGGCCTCGACATGGGCGAAGGGAACGCCGAGATAGAACGCGGTCATCGCCGTCACCAGCAAGGTCGTGGTGTCGCCTTGCGCGATAATCACGTCCGGCCGGTGCTTGAGGATCATCTGCTCGAGCGGCGGGAACAAGGCGCCGCTGAGGATCGCCAAACTACGCGCGTCCGGCCCGATCTCGATGCGGTCGTCGGGCTTGATGCCGAACCAGGTGAGCGGTTCTTCCGCCAGCGCGGTGTGCTGGCCGGAACACAGCGTCGTCACCTGCGCGTGCCGGCCCAGCTCCAAAATGACGGGCGCCAGCTTGATCGCTTCGGGCCGCGTCCCAACGACGCAGAGAAACCGCATTTGACCTCGCGCAAGACGGAAAACGCGTTCTTGTGGCATCAGTCTTTCGCCCTGTACAGAGCCCGCGCCACTTGCCGCGTCTAAACACCGTTTATATGCTCGCCCGCCCTTCAGCCGGAGACCGCCTTGGCCGTCGTCGTCCCCTTCGAAAGCCCGCACCCGGCTTCGCTCAATAGCCTGACCGAATTGGTCGCCGCCGACATGGAGCGGGTCAACGCCACCATCCTGGCGCGCACCGGCTCCGAGGTCGCCATGATCCCGGAGGTGGCCAACCACCTGATCGCGTCCGGCGGCAAAAGGCTGCGGCCGATGCTGACGCTGGCGATGGCGCGGCTCGCCGGCTACACCGGCGACGGCCATATCAAGCTCGCGGCCGCGGTCGAGTTCATGCACACCGCGACGCTCTTGCACGACGACGTGGTGGACGAAAGCGACATGCGCCGCGGCAAGGTCGCCGCCCGCATGCTGTGGGGCAACGAGGCGAGCGTGCTGGTCGGCGACTTCCTGCTCGGCCAGGCCTTCAAGATGATGGTGGAAGTCGGCAACCTGCACGCGCTCGACATCTTGTCGTCGGCGGCGGCGGTGATCGCCGAAGGCGAGGTGATGCAGCTCGGCGCCGCCAAGAACACCGCCACCAACGAGGACGAATACCTGGCGGTGATCCGCGCCAAGACCGCCGAATTGTTCGCGGCGGCCTGCGAAGTCGGCCCGGCGCTTGCCGGCAAGGCCAAGGCCGAGCAGGCCGCCTGCCGCTCGTTCGGCATGAATCTCGGCATCGCCTTCCAGTTGATCGACGACGCGCTCGACTATGGCGGCAAGTCGGCCAAGCTCGGCAAGAACGTCGGCGACGATTTCCGCGAGGGCAAGATCACGCTGCCGGTGGTGCTGTCGTTCCGCCGCGGCAACGAGAGCGAGCGCGCGTTCTGGGACCGCACGCTCGCCGGCGGCGACGTGCGCGACGGCGATCTCGACACCGCGGTCGCGCTGATGGTCAGGCACCATGCGCTCGACGACACGGTCGGCCGCGCGCGCCATTACGGCGCCATCGCCAGCGACGCGCTGGCGCTGGTGCCGGCTTCGGCGATCAAGACGGCGCTGGAAGAGGCGGTCGCGTTCTGTATCGCGCGCGCGTATTAGCTGGGCGTTTCTTAGCGCAGCGAAGTCGCTGCCGTAGCCGGTGGCCGGGTCGCGCCGCAATTGCTGGCGGATGAACGGATCCGGGTCCTGCCCGACATAACGGCCATAGGCATAGGCCGGCGGGGCGCAGCCGTTCGGCCGCGGCGCCGGATTGCCGAAAATGCCGTAGACCGAGAACGAGGCCGGCCGGTCGGCGCACAGGTGCCGCGCCTTGTGGCGCGACTTGGCGAGCGCGGGATCGGCGGCGACGAGGCCATTGCCGCGGTCGCAATCACCAGCCAGTGCATCTTCATCGTCTGCTCCTTAAAATCGCGCTGCCGCCTAACGGCAAATCGCCAGCCGCGCAACTGTTCCCGGCGATCGCGGCAATTTCAAGCTAGCCGATGGTGGCGGCCTTGATCCACCAGTCCTTGCGGTCGGCCTGCAAGCGGCGGGCGCCGGCTTCGGCTTCGCCCGGCGTCGGAAACAGCGCAAAGCAGGTCGGCCCCGAGCCCGCCATGCGCGTCAGGCGCACGCCGGGCAGCGCGCGCAGGGCGATCAGCACCTCGCCGATGACCGGCGCGCAGGCGATCGCCGCCTGCGTCAGGTCGTTGCCGTGCTCGGTGAGAAATCCGATCAAGGCGTCGGGCCGGCCGGGCACGTTGTGCAAGAAGCGATTGTTGCCGTTGTCGCCGGCGTATCTGGCGAATACGTCGCGCGTCGGCAGCGGCACGCCCGGATTGGCGAACACGGCGGCGAGCTGCGGCAAAGCGAGCGGCGGCGACAGCACCTCCCCTACGCCGCGCATGATGCGCGCGCGCGCGGCGAGGCAGACCGGCACGTCGGCGCCGACCGCCAGCGCCGCCGAAGCCAGCCGCGGATCGTCGGGCATGATGCCGTTCAGCCGCGCCAACAGCCGCAAGGCGGCGCCGGCGTCGGCCGAGCCGCCGCCGAGCCCGGCGGCGACGGGGATGTTCTTTTCCAGGACGAAAGCGCCCGGCCTCGAGGCCATCGATGCGCGCGCGCAACGCGGCCGCCGCCTTGAGCACCAGATTGTCGGCGACGGGCCCGCTCGCTTCGGCAAAGGGGCCGATGATCTGCAACGTCGTATCGCGGCCCGGCTCGAGATCGAGCTTGTCGGCGAGCGCGGCGAAAGCCACCAGGCTTTCCAATTCGTGATAGCCGTCGTCGCGGCGGCCGAGCACGCGCAGCGTCAGATTGATCTTGGCCGGAGCCTTTTCAGTGAGCTCGCTCACGCAACGGCCTAGCCGCCGTCGCCGCTCTTCTTTTCCGGCTTGGCCTTGGCCTGCGAGGAGGTTTCGTCCGGCAGGCCGTTCTGCAGCTTGGCCTCGATCTTGGGCAGCTCTTCCGGATCGGGCTTGAGGTCGCGCGCATGCGCCCACTGGAATTTGGCCTCGAGCTCGCGGCCGACGCGCCAATAGGCGTCGCCGAGATGTTCGTTGATGGTCGGGTCTTCCGGCTTGAGCTCGATCGCGTGTTCGAGCTGCTTGACCGCCTCGTCGTAATTGCCGACCCGGAAATAGGCCCAGCCGAGCGAGTCGACGATGTAGCCGTCGTCCGGCTTCTGCTGCACGGCGCGTTTGACCATCGCCATGCCTTGGTCGAGGTTGATGCCCTGGTCGACCCAGGAATAGCCGAGATAATTGAGCACGTGCGGCTCCTCCGGGAACAGCTCGAGCGCGTGCTTGAGATCGGCCTCCGCCTTCGGCCACTGCTTGGAGCGCTCGTAGCAGATGCCGCGGAAATAGAAGACCGCCCAATTGCTCTTGACCGGATTGGGAATATTGCCGACCGCCTTGCTGTAGCTGTCGGCGCATTCGGCGAATTTCTTGCGGCCGCGCTGCACGTTGCCGAGCGCCAACAGCGCTTCGAGATCGTTCGGGTGCTGCTTGATCAGCGCCTCCAGGCGCTTTTGCGCCTCGTCGGGCTTGATCGAGCGCGTCGTAATTGCTGGCCATCTGGATCAGCGGCGTTGCGGCGCAGCGGCGAATGCTCCGGCACGCGCTCATAGGCCTTGAGCGCGAGATCCGGCTTCTTCAGCGACTCGTAGAGATCGGCGAGCGAGAGCAGCGCGAGCGGATGATTGGGCGCAAGATAGAGCGCGAGCTGCAGATAGACGAGGCCGAGATCCTCGCCGCCGCGGCGGCCGAGCGAGGCGCCGAGCCCGTACAGCGCCTCGGCGGCGCCGGCCTGCGCGTTGTCGACCATCGGCGGCAGCTTCTCGCCCTTCTTGAGCTTGTCCATCGCCTCGACCACCAGCGGATGGTTCGGCAGCTGCTTGTTGAAGGTCTCGAGCAGATCGAGCGCCTCCTTGGTCGAGCGGTTGCGCGACAGCCAGCCGGCATAGGCCTCGACCACGCGCAGCGCGGTGTTGTCGAGCTTGTAGGCCTGTTCGAAGCGCTTGCCGGCGTCGTTCTTGCTGCCGGCGAGGTCGAGGATCATGCCGGCATGCAGGTCCTTGAAGATCGCGTACCATTCCGGCCCGCTCAGCTGGTCGATCTCCGCGACCGCAGCCTTGGTGTCGCCTGAGCCGTAGCTCGCCCAGGCGGAGAGCAGCGTGGCGGTGAGATCGGTGATCGGCCCGCGCACGGAAGCGGTCAGATTGCGGCGCGCGGCCGGATACTCTTCTGCTTGATGCCGTGCACGCCGAGCACCAGCCGGCCGACGCGGTCGTTCTTGTCGACGTGGATGACGCGGTCGGCGAACTTCACCGCCTCGCCGATATTGCCTTCGATCACCAGCGAGAGGAACGTGCGGTCGAGCAACTCGTCGTTCTTGGGATCGAGCCGCAGCGCGGCGCGGTAATAATTGGCGGCGGCCGCGGCGTCGCGCAGGCGTCCGGCGTGGCGGGCGGCCAGATAGCTGCCCGAGATGGTGAGCCCGCCGGGTTCGCGCGGCATGGCCGACTGCGCGAAAAGCTCGATGGGCGCGCCCGCGAGGAATGCGGCGAGCGTGCCGCCCGCGAGCAACCGGACAAAGCTCGTAGCAAGTCACTGGCGATGCTCCAATGGAGGCGGTAGCCCTGCGCTGACGCAGCTATCGCCGAGGTTTGGGCGCGGAGAATGGACTTTTTGCGCCGCCCCCGCAACCGCGGCCGCGGCGGTCGCGCCGGCTTGCGGTTGAAAGCCCCGGATAGCGGCAGCATCGTGACGGGAACCGGGTCGCGCGCGTCACATATTCGGATAATTCGGCCCGCCGCCGCCTTCGGGCGGCACCCAGTTGATGTTCTGATTCGGGTCCTTGATGTCGCAGGTTTTGCAGTGGACGCAGTTCTGCGCGTTGATCACGATATTTGGCACTGCCCGCCTCCTCCACCCACTCGTAAACGCCGGCCGGGCAATAGCGCGCGGACGGACCGGCGAAGACGTCGTGCTCGGAGGATTTCTGCAGGCTCATGTCCTTGACCTGCAGATGCACCGGCTGATCCTCTTCGTGATTGGTGTTGGAGAGAAACACCGACGACAGCCGGTCGAAGGTGAGCGTGCCGTCCGGCTTCGGATAGGCGATCGGCTGAGCATTCGTTTGCCGGCTTGAGCGTCGCGTAATCCGGCTTGCCGTGCTTGAGCGTGCCGAACAGCGAGAAGCCGAGCGTGTTGCACCACATGTCGATGCCGCCGAGCCCGATGCCGAGGAAGGTGCCGAGCTTCGACCAAAGCGGCTTGGCGTTGCGCACGCGCCAGAGATCCTTGCCGATCGCCGAGGCGCGCCAGTCCGGACTCGTAGTCGGCAAGCTCGTCGTGCGCGCGGCCGGCGGCGAGCGCCGCGGCGGCGGCTTCCGCCGCCATCATGCCCGACAGCATGGCGTTGTGGCTGCCCTTGATGCGCGGCACGTTCATGAAGCCGGCATCGCAGCCGATCAGCGCGCCGCCGGGGAAGGCGAGCTTGGGCACCGACTGGTAGCCGCCTTCGGTGAGCGCGCGCGCGCCATAGGCGAGCCGCTTGCCGCCGGCGAAGGTGTCGCGCACCAGCGGGTGCGTCTTGAAGCGCTGGAATTCCTCGAACGGCGACAGATACGGGTTCTGATAGTTGAGATGCAGCACGAAGCCGACCGACACCAGATTGTCGTCGAGGTGATAGAGGAACGAGCCGCCGCCGGTGCTGTTGTCGAGCGGCCAGCCGAAGGTGTGCTGCACCAGGCCCGGCTTGTGTTTGTCGGGCGCGACCTGCCAAAGCTCCTTGAGGCCGAGCCCGAATTTCTGCGGCTCGCGGCCCTCGCCGAGATTGAATTTCGCCAGCAGTTGCTTGCCGAGATTGCCGCGCGCGCCTTCCGCGAACAGCGTGTACTTGGCGCGCAATTCCATGCCGCGGGTGAAGCTGTCCTTGGGCTCGCCGTTCTTGCCCACGCCCATGTCGCCGGTGGCGACGCCGGCGACCGCGCCGTTGTCGTCGTACAGCACTTCCGATGCGGCAAAGCCCGGATAGATCTCGACGCCGAGCGCTTCGGCCTTGCCGGCCAGCCAGCGGCAGACATTGCCGAGCGAAACGATGTAATTGCCGTGATTGTTCATCAGCGGCGGCATCAGGAAATTCGGCAGCCGCAGCGCGCCGCCAGCGCTCAGCCAATAGAAGCGGTCGTGCGTGACCGCGGTCTTGATCGGCGTGTCTTCGGCGCGCCAGTCCGGCAGCAGCCGGTCGAGCCCGACCGGATCGATCACCGCGCCGGACAGGATATGGGCGCCGACCTCGGAGCCCTTCTCGACCACCACCACGTTGATGTCGGCGCTGATCTGCTTCAGGCGGATGGCGGCGGCGAGGCCGGCGGGGCCGGCGCCGACAATAACGACATCGAATTCCATCGCCTCGCGGGCGGGCAGCTCGGCCATCGGTCTCTCCCTGCCCGCAACTTTCCACTTTTGCACACGGTCGGCAATCGCGCCCCGGTCGTGCTAGATTGGCCATATGCCGCCACAAAAACCCGCGCGCGACCTGCTCGACTTCTACGCCGAAGCCGGCGTCGACGCGCTGGTGGGCGAGGAACCGGTCGACCGGTTCGCCGATACAAGCCTGCCGCCCGCCTCGACGTCGAAACTCCGACCCCCCTCCGCAACCCTCCCCCACAAGGAGGGAGGGAGCGAAAGTCTTGCGCCGCTTGCGGCCCCCGAGGAAGCCGCCATGGCCGCGCGCGAGGCGGCCAAAAGCGCCACGACGCTGGATGAGCTGCGCGCCATCCTCGACAAATTCGACGGCTGCGCGCTCAAGGCGACCGCGACCCGGCTGGTGTTTGCCGACGGCAACCCGCAGGCGCGCGTGATGTTCGTCGGCGAAGCGCCCGGCCGCGACGAGGACATCGAGGGCCTGCCCTTCGTCGGCCGCTCCGGCAAATTGCTCGACCGCATGCTGGCGGCGATCGGGCTCGACCGCACCTCGGTCTACATCGCCAACATCGTGCCCTGGCGCCCGCCCGGCAACCGCACGCCGACGCCGCAGGAGTCGCAAATCTGCCTGCCTTTCATCCTGCGGCAGATCGAGCTTGCCGATCCCGACGTCATGGTCTGTCTGGGCGGCCCGTCGGCGCAGACGCTGCTCGGCATCAAGGAGGGCATCACCAAGACGCGCGGGCGCTGGTTTTCCTTCGATACCGGAAAACGCGAGATCCGCGCCATGCCGACCTTCCACCCGGCGTTCCTGTTGCGCAGCCCGTTGCAGAAGCGCTTCGCCTGGCGCGATTTTCTGGCGATCAAGAAGGCGCTCGGCTCCGGTCAGTCATCCTGAGGCGCGAGCGAAGCGAGCCTCGAAGGATCATTGCCCGCGCAAGCGGAAATCCAGTGCTGTCGCCCTTCGGGGCGCCGCTTTCGCGGCCTCCTCAGCGTGACGGATACAAGCTCAGCGATAGGCGATCAGCACCGCGCCGGCCGCGACCAGCGCGACGCCGAGCCAGTTCGGCGCGGTCAGCTTCTCGCCCAGAAACAACACGCCGAAAATCGCCACCAGCACCACCGAGAGCTTGTCGATCGGCGCGACCTTGGCCGCCTCGCCGAGCTTGAGCGCGCGGAAGTAGCACAGCCAGGACGCGCCGGTGCCGAGCCCCGACAAGAACAGAAACAGATAGCTGCGCGCCGGAGATCGTGCCGGGCGCCTGGAATTGTCCGGTCACCGCCAAAAGGAAGCCGAGCGTGACGATCACCACGATGGTGCGGATGAAGGTGGCGAGATCGGAATTGACGTTCTCGACGCCGACTTTGGCGAAGATGGCGGTGAGCGCCGCGAACACCGCCGACAACAGCGCCCAGGTCTGCCACGACGACGTCAGGCTCATTCGCTTTTCCGCATGTAGTCCGGCGTGCCGCCGGCCAGGAAATCCTCGCGCGGCGGCGCGAACACGTCGACCACTTCGGTGTCCTCCGGGAAGAAGCCTTCGTGCTCGACGCCGGAGGGGATCACCGCCACGTCGCCGGCGACCATGCTGCGGCGTTCGTCGCCGATGCGGAAGTCCATGCGGCCCTTGAGCATCCAGACGATCTGCTCGTGCGGATGCTTGTGCGCCGCCGCGCGCGCGCCGGCTTTCATGCTCCACCACACCATCATGCCTTGCTTGCCGGCCAGCACGCGCCGGCTGATCTTGTCGGTGACGCGCTCCTGCGGCAGCGCCGCCAGTTGCTTGAACCCGAACATCACCGGCATGCGCGCACTCCTTTATCCGCCGGTCACGGCGAACTTGATGGCGAACAGGATCGCCAGCACCACCACCGCCGGCGAGGCTTCCTTGATGCGGCCGGCGAACAGCTTGACGACCGCATAGGTGATGAAGCCGAGGCCGATGCCGGTGGCGATCGAATAAGTCAGCGGCATGGTGACGGCGGCCACCACCGCCGGCGCGTATTCGGTGATGTCCTCCCAGTCGATCTCGGCCAGGCCGCGCGCCATCACGCAGGCGACGTAGAACAGCGCGGCGGCGGTCGCGTAGGCCGGGATCATGCCGGCGAGCGGCGAGAAGAACAGCGCCAGCAGGAACAGCACCGCGACCACGGCCGCGGTCAGGCCGGTGCGGCCGCCGGCGGCGACGCCGGCCGCGCTCTCGATGTAGCTCGTCGTGGTCGAGGTGCCGATCAGCGGCGCCGAACATGGCGGCGAAGCTGTCGGAGATCAGCGCCTCCTTCATGCGCGCGAGCTTGCCGTCCTTCATCAAGCCGGTGCGGTGGGTGACGCCGATCAGCGTGCCGGCATTGTCGAACACGTCGATGAACAAAATCGAGAAGATCACGATCAGGAAGGTGCCTTCCAGCACGCGCGAGAAATCGAGCTTGAGCAGCGTCGGCTCGATCGAGGGCGGCAGCGACACGATGCCGTTATAATGCGTGAGGCCGAGCGGAATGCCGATCAGCGCGACCACCAGGATGCCGATCAGCGTGCCGCCCATGATGCGCCGGTAGTTGAGCGCCGCGATCAGCACGAAGCCGAACAGCATGAGCACCGGCTCCCAGTGCCGCAGGTCGCCCAAGGTCACCAGCGTCGCCGGATGCGCGACCACGATCTTGGCTTCCTCGAGCGCGATGATGCCGAGGAACAGGCCGACGCCGGCCGAGACCGCGAGCTTCAAGTTGTGCGGGATCGAATTGATGACGTATTGCCGGATGCGGAACACCGAGATCAGAAAGAAGATCACGCCCGAGCAGAACACCGCCGCCAGCGCCTGCTGCCAGCTGTATTTGTAGGTCAGCACCACGGTGAAGGCGAAGAAGGCGTTGATGCCCATGCCGGGCGCGAGCGCGATCGGATAATTGGCGTACAGCGCCATCACCATCGTGCTCACCGCCGCCGCCACGCAGGTGGCGACGAACACCGCGCCGGTGTCCATGCCGGTCTTGCCGAGGATCGATGGGTTGACGAAGACGATGTAGACCATCGTCAGGAACGTGGTCAGGCCGGCGATGAATTCGGTGCGGACGTCGGTGCCCTGCGCCTTGAGGCCGAAATAGCGCTCCAGCGCCGCCGCGGCCGACGAATCGCTGCCGGTTTTTTCGCTCCGTTCTGCTGCCCGCTTGGCCATTTTGATCCCCCATCGCTGCCCAAGCGGAAGCCTAACGCGCCTTTCCGCTGCGCGTCAGGGCAACTGTGGACATCTGGATACGCCGGGTGGCCCGGGCGCGCGGCCGACAAGAGAGTCGCGCACCGGCTCCCAATGTTTAAGGGATGGAATTATGATCGTCCGGCTCGCCCGCTCGGAGATCGGCTATGGACTTTGATCCTGTTTTGCTTGGCCGACTGCAATTCGCCTTCACCATCATATTCCACATCATCTTCCCGACCTTCACGATCGGGCTGTCGGCCTACATCGCCACGCTCGGCGCCGTCTGGGTGCGCTCAGGCGACGAGCGCTATCACCGGCTGATGCGATTCTGGATCAAGATCTTCGCGGTCTCGTTCGCCATGGGCGTGGTGTCGGGCATCGTGATGTCCTACGAGTTCGGCACCAATTGGAGCCGCTTCTCGGTCGCCGCCGGCAACGTGGTCGGCCCGCTTGCTCGGCTACGAAGTGCTGACCGCTTTCTTCCTGGAAGCGACCTTCCTCGGCGTGCTGCTGTTCGGCTTCAACCGCGTCCCGCCCTGGCTCTATGTGCTGTCGGCGGCGATCGTCGCGGTCGGCACCGCCACCTCGGCATTCTGGATCATTTCCGCCAACAGCTGGATGCAGACGCCGGCCGGCTACGTGCTCAAGGACGGCGTCGCCTACCCGACCGATTGGCTGGCGGCGATCTTCAATCCGAGCTTCCCCTATCGCTTGGCGCATATGCTCAACGCCGCCTATCTCACCACCGGCTTCGTCGTGCTGGCGGTCGGCGCGCGTTATCTGCTCGCCGGCCGGCACATCGAGGAAGGCCGCGTCATGCTGCGCATGGCGATCGGGCTGACCGCGATCCTGGCGCCGCTGCAATTGTTGATCGGCGACCAGCACGGCCTCAATACGCTCGACCACCAGCCGATCAAGGTCGCCGCCATGGAGGCGCATTGGGACGGCTCAAAGCCCGGCGACTTCCATATCTTCGCCTGGCCGGACGAGAAGGCCGGCAAGAACAGCTTCGAGATTTCCATTCCGCGCGGCGCCTCGCTCATCCTCACGCACAGTCCGAACGGGCTGTTCCCCGGCCTGAGCAGCGTGCCGGCGTCCGACCGGCCGCCGGTGAAAGTCGTGTTCTTCGCCTTCCGCATCATGCTGGGGCTCGGCTTCTTCATGATCGCGGCCGCGCTCTATCGGCGCTTTCCTGTGGTGGCGCGGCACGTTGTTCACGACGCGCTGGTACCTGCGCGTGATGGCGCAGACGCTGGTGGGTCGGATTCGTGGCGGTGATCGCCGGCTGGATCGTCACCGAAAGCGGGCGCCAGCCCTGGATCGTGCAAGGCGTCATGCGCACCGCCGATGCGGCCTCGCCGGTGCACGCCAATAGCATCGCGCTCACGCTGGTGCTGTTCGTCGATCGCCTACGCCGTCGTGTTCTCGTTCGGCATCTATTACATCAACCGCCTGATCGCCAAAGGGCTGGACAGTTCGGAGGCCAGGCACACCGGGCAATTCGCCGCCAGCCCGATCTCGGCGGCGCACGAGGGCTAGGCCATGGAATGGTATCTGCCCGTGATCTGGGCCGCCGTCATCGGCACCGCGGTCGCCATGTACGTCATCCTCGACGGCTTCGACCTCGGCATCGGCATTCTGTTTCCGTTCACCCGCAGCGAGAGCGAGCGCGACCAGATGATGCGGTCGATCGCGCCGTTCTGGGACGGCAACGAGACCTGGCTGGTGCTTGGCGGCGGCGGCTTGCTGGTGGCGTTTCCGCGCGCCTACGCGGTGATCATGCCGGCGTTCTACCTGCCGGTGATCGTGATGCTGCTGGCGCTGGTGTTCCGCGGCATCGCCTTCGAATTCCGCACCGTGTCGCGCAGCAAGACCTGGCTCAACGTCGCCTTCGCCGACCGGCTCGACGCTCGCCGCCTTCAGCCAAGGCGTCATCCTCGGCGGGCTGATCCAGGGCATCGCGGTCAAGGACGGCGCCTATGCCGGCGGCGCGCTCGACTGGGCGACGCCGTTCGCGCTGCTGTGCGGGCTGGCGATCGTCGCCGGCTACGGCCTGTTGGGCGCGACCTGGCTGGTGATGAAGACGGAAGGGCCGGTGGCCGAGCGCGCGCGCCGGCAGGCCACGCTGCTGCTCGTCGCCGTGCTGGTCTTCATGGCGGCGGTGAGCATCTGGACGCCGCTGTCGCAGCCGCGCATCGCCGCGCGCTGGTTCTCGTTGCCGAATTTCTTCTTCTTGTGGCCGGTGCCGGCGGTGACCGCCTTGGTCGCCTTCATGCTGTGGCGCTGGCTCGCAACCGGACGCGACGCCGCGCCGTTTCTGGCGGCGATCGCGCTATTCCTGCTCGGCTATCTCGGGCTGGTGATTTCCAGCTTTCCCTATCTGGTGCCGCCCTCGCTCACGGTGTGGCAGACCGCCGCCGCGCCGGCCAGCCAGATCTTCATGCTGCTCGGCACGCTGGTGCTGCTGCCGATGATCCTCGGCTACACCGCCTTCATCTATTGGCTGTTCCGCGGCAAGGTGAAGGAAGGCGAGAGCTATCACTAGTCGTCTGCGCCCCTCGCCGTTGGCGTGCAACAGGTCGTCAGTGTCTGCGACGTCGCGGCGTCGACTAAGCTCGTGGAGGCTGCCAACATCCAAGCGCAAAAATGAGCCGTAAGATCGAAACCAGCGTGCTGATCGTCGGCGGCGGGCCGGTCGGCATGACTCTCGCCCTCGACCTCGCCTGGCGCGGCATCGACGTCACCGTCGCCGAGCTGCGCCAGGCGGGCGAGCCGCCGAGCCCGAAATGCAATCAGGTTTCCGCCCGCTCCATGGAAATATACCGGCGCCTGGGGGTGGCCGGAAAAATTCGCGACGCGGGGCTGCCGGCGGATTACCCCAATGACGTCGTCTCCTGCACGAGCGTGACCGGCCACGAGCTTTCACGGCTCAACATTCCCTGCCGTGACGCGCGGTTCAACGACAAGGAAGCCGCGGACGCGTGGTGGCCGACGCCGGAGCCGTCGCACCGGATCAACCAAACTTACTTCGAGCCGGTGCTGTTCGCGCACGCAGCTGCGCAACCAAACATCCGCATTCTCAACCGCACGCAAATCGAAGAATTTGTCCAAGACGAAAACGGCGTCATCGCCTTTGCGCGCGACCTCGCCAGCGGCAAGCGCTTTGAAATCGCCAGCAGGTATCTGGCCGGCTGCGATGGCGCCAAATCGATGGTACGCAACGCGATCGGCGCCAAGCTCGCCGGCACGCCGGAGATTCAGCGCGTGCAGTCGACCTTCATCCGCGCGCCTGAATTGATCGACCGGCTGCCGGGCAAGCCGGCCTGGATGTATTTCGCGCTTAATCCGCGGCGTTGCGGCACCACGATCGCGATCGACGGGCGGGAAACCTGGATCATCCATAATTTCCTTTATGGCGGTGAGCCGGAATTCGATTCGATCGATCGCGACTGGGCGATTCGCGCGATCCTAGGCGTCGGCGCGGACTTCGACTACGAGGTGATCTCGAAGGAGGATTGGGTCGGCCGGCGTCTGGTCGCCGATCGGTTTCGCGACCGCCGGGCCTTCATTTGCGGCGATGCGGCGCATTTGTGGATTCCCAATGGCGGCTATGGCATGAACGCGGGCATTGCCGATGCGGCGGCGCTCGCCTGGACGATCGCGGCCATGCTGAAAGGCTGGGCGCCGGCTGCGATGCTCAATGCCTACGAAGCGGAACGCCAACCGATCACCGAGCAGGTGTCGCATTTTGCCATGAACATCGCGCTCGACGTGATCAAGCAAAGAAGCGCGGTGCCGGCCGAGATTGAATCGGCGGGACCGGACGGCGCGGCCGCGCGCGAGCGCATTGGCCGGGAAGCGCGCACGATCGACTACCAACAGCAATGCGCGAGCGGCCTCAATTTCGGGTACTTCTACGATCGTTCGCCGATTATTGCTTATGACGGGGAGACACACCCTGGCTACGCGATGAGCGATTTCACGTCCTCGACGGTGCCGGGCTGCCGGCTGCCGCATTTGTGGCTGCGCGATGGACGCTCCCTGTATGACGCGCTGGGCCCGGACTACACGCTGATCCGTCTCGATCCGGCGGTGGGCGTTGCCGGGCTTGTTGCCGCGGCAGAGCGGCGCGGCGTTCCTTTGTCGTTGCTCGACGTGGATGCGCCCGAGGCCAAGAAGCTCTATGCGCGTAACCTCGTGCTTGTGCGGCCAGATCAGCACGTGGCCTGGCGTGGCGACCAAGAACCGCCAGAACCAGTCGACCTGATTGACCTCATAAGGGGTGCTCGAAAGGAGCGCTCGTAATCATGGCCTGCTTTGCGGCCGGATCACCGCCCAGCCGAGCCGGATCAAGGGCAACAGGCCCTGCATCGGGCGCGCGAACGAGCGCGGCACTTCCGGCACCATCTCGGGAAACAGCGCCTTGAGCGCGGGCGGCGGCGCGTTGCTGGCGTCGGCGATCGGCCAGACGATGACGCCGCCTTTGGCGCGGATGTCGGCGGCGCTCGCCCACGGGCTGCGCTCGTTCGCCCAGGCGAAAAACACGTGCGGGCGGCTGGGCGCGCCGAGCGCCACCAAGCGGCGCCACGCGCGGATCGCCGGTGACGTATTCGAGCGGCTTGCCGGTGCGGCGCTGGTAGCTGTCGGCGAAGAACGTGCCCTCCGCATTGGCCGGCTGCACGATGCGCGGATCGACGCTGACGATCCACGGCATCACCAGCAATGCCGGCCACCACCAGTACCGGCGGCAGCACCAGCAGCGCGAGCCAGGCGAAGGAGACGATGCGCTCGCGGTAGAGCCGCACGCGGTCGCCGGCAGCCACGATCACCGCCAGCCCCGACAACACCACCAGCGGCGCGATGCGGCCGAGCGGGCCGAGCCCGTGGCCGAGCAGGCGATGACGATAGCGGCGAGCGCGGGCGTGAGCGCGAAGACATAGACGAACAGGCGCGCCAGCGGATCGAGCGGATTGCGGTCGATCTCGGGCGCGCGCACGCGCCGCTGGCGCCGCCAGCCGCTCGCCAGCGCGGCCAGCAGCAGGAGGCCGAGATGCGCGCCGATCAGCGTGGCGGCAAGCCGCAGCGCCGGCGAAAGCCGCCCGGCCGCCGCGTTGTCCTTGATGCCGGCGACGACCAGGTCGCGCATCTCGTAAAGCCACCAGGCGTGCGGAAAAACCACGATCGCGAGCAGGAGCAGCGCGATCCACGGCTCCGGCTTGGCGAGCGCCGCGCGGCCGCGCCGGCTCAGCGGCGTGAACAGCAGCCATCAGCACGAGCAGGATGACGCCGAGGTAATTCGACAGCAGCAAGCAGGCCGAGATCGATCGCCAGCAGGAACCAGTAGCCGCGTTTGTCTTCGCCGAGCGCGCGCCAATAGTGCAGCAGCGCGAGCGCCCAGAACGGCGCCGCCATGATGCCGGGGCCGAATTCGGGGCTCGGCACGGTGAAGGCGGCGATGCCGGCCATCAGCAGCACGGCCAGCACCGCGTGGCGGGTGCCGACGATGGCGCGGCCGAGCGTGAACACCGCCCAATAGGCGAGCACGATGCAGGCCTGCGCCAGCAGATAGAAGCCGAAGGCGCCGCCGAGCCGGAAAGCGATCTCGCCGGCCCAGAAGGCGAGCGGCGGCCCGAGATAGCTGCCGAGCTGGAATTCATGACCGATGGCCAGGAATATCGGCGCCTCGCCCGGCGGCGCGCTATAGAAAAGCGTCGGCGTCAGCGTCCACAACGCGGCTTGCGTCAGCGCCACGGTCCAGAACACGACCGCCGGGCGGCCGCGCAGGAATTCGACGATCAGGGAAACGTAATGCATCGGAGAATTTTCTTAATCCCTCCCCTGAAGGGGAGGTATCGCGGAGCGATCATGGGTCAGCGACGAGCAGCCCCGCACGGCTCGCTTTGGAGATAGGAACGCCGCGCAGAGATAGAGAAGCCGGGCTAAAGAGGCAACAACTCGACGACGACCTCGTCCGACGCCCCGCCCAGAGCGGCGAGCTTGGCGGCGACCGGCGCAAACGACTTGCGGTGATGGATGGTCGGCCCGAGGCGGGCGAGCGCGTCGAAATGCTCGGGCACGCTGTAGCCCATATGCCGCTCGAAGCCGTAGCCGGGAAACGCGAGGCCGAGCCGCCGCATCAGCCGGTCGCGCGTGACCTTGGCGACAATCGAGGCCGCCGCGATCGAGGTGACCAGCGCGTCGCCCGACACCACCGCCTCGCAGTCGCAAGCCACATCGATCTTGATGTTGCCGTCGACATAGACGAGGCGCGGGCGCGACCGGCAGCGCTTTCACCGCGCGCGCCAGCGCCCAGAGCGAGGCGCGCAGGATATTGTCGCGGTCGATGCGCTCGATCGAGCCGAAGGCGACCGCGACCTGCGCGCTGGCGCAGATTTTCTCGTACAGCTTCTCGCGCTCATCGGCGTCGAGCTTCTTGGAGTCGTTGAGCCCGCGCGGGATGCGCTCGGGATCGAGCACCACGGCGGCAGCCACCACCGGGCCGGCGAGCGGTCCCCTGCCCGCCTCGTCGCAGCCGGCGACCGGAAAGACGCCTTGGGCGAGCCAGCGCCGCTCGCGCCGGAAGCTCGGGCGCAGCACGGGTTCCTTGAGCGGCAGGCGCGGCGCGGGTTTCGCTTTGGGTGTTGCGGCGGACTTGGCGGCCATGCGCGATCAGTGCGCGGCAGGCATCGGCAAGTCAACGCCTGGAATATCGGCCCGGTGGAAGATGGGGATTGCCGGCTAGAAAAGGCTCAATTGCCCGGCGTCCGCCTTGGGGCGGCGGAAATGCTCGGTGGTGAGCTGCGTGCGCGACGCGTTCATGCCGAGCTTCTCGCAAGCCAGTTCGAAACGGCGACCGATCAGATAGGCGTAGGGGCCCCGGCCGCGCTGGCGCTCGAACCATTTGGAATCGTAGTCCTTGCCGCCGCGCATGTCGCGCACGAGCTTGAACACGTGCTTCTCGCGGTCGGGGTAGTTTTCGCGCAGCCATTCGCGGAACAAGTCGCGCACCTCGAGCGGCAGCCGCAGCAGCACGTAGCCCGCTTCCCTGCACGCCGGCGGAATGCGCGGCTTCCAGGATGCGCTCGATCTCGCTGTCGTTGAGCGCGGGGATCACCGGCGCCACCATCACCGTGGTCGGCACGCCGGCCGCGGACAGGCGGCGCAGCGTCTCCAGCCGGCGCATCGGCGTGGCCGCGCGCGGCTCCATCTTGCGCGCGAGCTCGGGATCGAGCGTGGTCACCGACAGCGCCACCTTGGCCAAATTGCGCTCGGCCATGCGCGCGAGGATGTCGAGGTCGCGCAGCACCAGCGCCGACTTGGTGACGATGCCGACCGGATGGCCGGCTTTGTCCAGCACTTCCAGGATGCGCCGCATGACCTGGTATTTGCGCTCGATCGGCTGGTAGGGATCGGTATTGGTGCCGATGGCGATGACGCGCGGCTCGTAATTCGGCGCCGCCAGTTCCTTTTCCAGCAGCTCGGCGGCCTCCGGCTTCACCAGCAGCTTGGATTCGAAATCGAGGCCGGGCGACAGGCCGAGATAGGCGTGCGTCGGGCGCGCGAAGCAGTAGACGCAGCCGTGCTCGCAGCCGCGATAGGGATTGATCGAGCGGTCGAAGCCGATGTCGGGCGAATTGTTGCGGGTGATGATCTTGCGGGTGGCGTCGATGGAAACCGTGGTCTTGAACTCGGGCAGATCCTCGAGCGTGCTCCAGCCGTCGTCGAAGGCGACGCGCGCCAGCGGCTCGTAGCGGCCGGTGGCGTTGGACACGGCGCCGCGGCCGCGCCGCCGCTCATGATCGACCACCAGGCCGAGCAGTTCGGTGGCGTCCTCGACAGAGGAGCCCGCCGGCGTCCGGGGCAGCGGAAACGCCGGCGAGCTTCTCAGGGCTGCGTTGGATCGAGCCATAAAACCACCTTAGCCAGCGTTTGTGAACGAAACAAGAACATTCAAACTGCCGCCATTCTCCCCCTCGATGTCGTGGCCCGAGAAGTCCCGAGCCCCATGATATGGTGCCAACTCGGGGCGTCGGCCAGGGTTCCCTTTCTGCGCCCTGCGCCGCGCACGAATTCGCGCTTTGGCGAACGCGGAATTGCCGCGGCGGCGAGTGCGGTCGAGCTGCGCCTGCTCGTCGTCACGAGCCAGATACTTGACTTAGTCAACTAATTACCCGAGCCTGCCGGCATGGCTCATGCTGAGGAAAATCAGAACCGCATCGCCGCTGTCCGCCGCTTCAACCGCTTCTACACGCGGCAGATCGGCGTGCTGCGGCGCAACTACCTCGACAGCCCCTACTCGCTCGGCGAGATGCGCGTGCTCTACGAACTGGCGCAAGCTGACGAACTTGGCGGCGCGCGCACGGCGAGCGACATCGGCCGCGCGCTCGATCTCGACGCCGGCTATCTTTCGCGCGTGCTGCGCAATTTCGAGAGCCGCGGCCTGATCGCGCGCAAGACCTCCGACAAAGACGCCCGCCAAAGCCATCTCACCCTCACCGCCCGCGGCCGCAAGCTCTACGCGCCATTCGAGAAGCGCTCGCAAGACAACGTCGGCGCCATGATCGGCAAGCTCGGCGCCGGCGAACAGGCGCGCCTGGTGGCGGCGATGCAGACCATCGAGGCCCTGCTCGGCGAAAAGCCAGTGACCGAGCGCGCCTACAGTCTGCGCGCGCCGCGCCACGGCGATTTCGGCTGGATCGTCGCCCGCCACGCCGAGCTTTACGCGCAGGAATACGGCTGGGGCGATCCGTTCGAGGGCCTGTGCGCGCAGATCGTCGCCGACTTCGTCAACAATTTCGACGAAAAGCGCGAGCGCTGCTGGATCGCCGAGATGGACGGCGAGACCGGTCGGCTGCGTCATGCTGGTGAAAGATTCGACCGAGGTCGCGCGCATCCGCCTGCTGCTGGTCGATCCCAAGGCGCGCGGGCTTAAAGCTCGGCACGCGGCTGGTCGATGAGTGCGTCAAGTTCGCGCGCGAGGCCGGCTACAAGAAGGTCACGCTCTGGACCCACAGCGTGCTCACCGCCGCGCGCCACGTCTACGAAAAGGCCGGCTTCACCCTCACCGCCAGCGAGAAGCGCCACAGCTGGGGCCAGGACGTGGTGGCGGAGTTCTGGGATTTGGAGCTGTGAGTCTGTCGTCCCGGGCGACCCCCGACCTGATCGGCGGGAGACCCGGGACCCATACTCCGTAGTCTATCGATAGTGCACGGCGTATGGGTCCCCGCTTGCGCGGGGACGACACCAAACTAGGCTTTCGCGCCCTTGGCCTTCCCCCGCCGCAGGTGCTCGTCGAGCCGCGGCAGGATCTCGACGAAATTGCACGGCCGGTAGCGGTAGTCGAGCTGGTGCGCCAGGATCTCGTCCCAGGCGTCCTTGCAGGCGCCGGGCGAGCCGGGCAGGCAGAACACGTAGGTGGCGTTGGCAACGCCGGCGGTGGCGCGCGTCTGGATCGCCGAGGTGCCGATCTTCTTCTCGCTCACCAGCAGAAACATGGTCGCGAAGCCGTCCATCTTCTTCTCGAACAGCGGCTCGACCGCCTCCGGCGTCACGTCGCGGCCGGTGAAGCCGGTGCCGCCGGTGGTGATCACCACGTCGATGAACTTGTCCTCGATCCAGGCCTTGACGTGCCGGCGGATGGCCTTGACGTCGTCCTTGACGATGGCGCGTTCGGCGAGCGTATGGCCGGCCGCGCGCACGCGCTCGGCCAGCAGCGCGCCGGACTTGTCGTCGGCGCGCTCGCGCGTGTCGGAGACGGTGAGCACCGCGATCTTGAGCGGCACGAATTGGCTGGTTTCGTCGATGCCGGGCATGGGCGGCAGATTAAGGCCGATTGCCGCCCAGTGCCAGACAGACGCTTACCGCCAGAACGGCCGCCGCCCGATCTCCTCGGCCGCGGCGCGCGTGAGGCCGATGTCCTCGAGCATGTGGTCGTCGAGTTCGAGCAGCCTTTGCCGCTGCCGCTGTCGCTCGGCCATCTGCCAGAGACGGCCGGGCCATGCGCGCAGGCGCGCGATCAGTCCGCCTTGGCCCAGGCGGATCGGCGGAACGAGGAATGTGACGGTTGGGAAGTCTGCGTGTTGCAAGACATGTCTCATCTCCGAAGAGAGCGAGACAACGCTTGGCTGCAAGGCAGCTGACCGGGCGGTTGTCGCTGGCCCGGCGATTTTTGGGCTTAGTTTTGGGTGCGCGCCGGCCAGGCCCTTTCGACGATCAGGACGATGCGGGCGAAGAAATTCGACAGCCATGACGTACACGACGGCACGTCGAAGCCGCGCACATGATCGATGGGATGGACGGAACTGCACGTTTTGCTGCCGCACGTCATGTCTCACCTCCGTTGCGGAGCGAGACAACCTTGACTGCTGGGGGCAGCTGACCGGGCGGCTGTCGCTGGCCCGGACTGTTTCTTCACATAGCAGGCGGCGCGCATGTTTTCAATGCGCGCGTCCCATTCCGGCACAGCCAACTTCGCCTAAGTTCAACCGGCATAGGCAGAATTTGCCCAGTCGCGGGACGATTCCATAAACCGATTTTTCACCTTGCGCGGCCAAGATGGCGTCTCAGTCGGTTGTAGGTCCCGCGTCGCCGACCGCGTCGTCCTTGAGTCAGAGTATCTGAGTCATGGTGGTATCGCGTCGCGGGGCGCCCTCAGGGGCGCCCCGTGGAGTTTCTAGCGCGCCGCAGCGCGTGCTCCTCGGGGACTGCGTCGCCGAGATGGCGAAGCTGCCGGCGGCAAGCGTCGACCTCGTTTTCGCCGACCCGCCCTATAACCTCCAGCTCGCCAACGACCTCAAGCGCCCGGACGATTCGCGCGTCGACGCCGTCACCGACGATTGGGACAAGTTCGCGAGTTTCTCGGCCTATGACGAATTCACCCGCCTGTGGCTCACCGCCTGCCGGCGCGTGATGAAGCCGGCCGCCACCATCTGGGTGATCGGCTCCTACCACAACATCTTCCGCGTCGGCGCCATCATGCAGGACCTCGGCTTCTGGATCCTCAACGACGTGATCTGGCGCAAGTCGAACCCGATGCCGAATTTCCGCGGCCGCCGCTTCACCAACGCGCACGAGACGCTGATCTGGGCGGCGCGCGAGCCCAGCGCCAAGGGCTACACCTTCAATTACGAGACGCTCAAAGCCGGCAACGAGGACATCCAGGTCCGCTCCGATTGGACGCTGGCGCTGTGCACCGGCGAAGAGCGCCTCAAGGGCGGCGACGGCAAGAAGCTGCATCCGACGCAGAAGCCGGAGGCGCTGCTGGCGCGCGTGCTGCTGTCGTCGTCGCGGCTCGACGACCTGGTGCTCGACCCGTTCTGCGGCACCGGCACCACCGGCGCGGTGGCGAAGCGGCTCGTCGCGCCGCTTCGTCGGCATCGAGCGCGACGCCGGCTACGCCAAAGCGGCCGAGCAGCGCATCGCCGCGACCAAGATCGCTGGAGGCGCCGACGCTCGCGCCCTTCATCACCGCGCGCGAGGCGCCGCGCGTGCCGTTTGCCGCGCTGCATCGAGCGCGGGCTGGTGACGCCCGGCGCGATCCTCACCGACGCCAGGCAGCGCCACAAGGCGCTGGTGCGCGCCGACGGCGCGGTGTCGCTCGGCAACAGCGTCGGCTCGATCCACCGCATCGGCGCGCTGGCGCAAGGGCTGGAAGCCTGCAACGGCTGGACCTTCTGGCATGTCGAGACGCCGAAGGGCCTGCGGCTGATCGACGAATTGCGCGCGCAAGTTTCGCTCGGAAATGGCGGAAGCGGCGGAGTAGGCTCTAGAGGTCGCCGCGGCGACGCCCAACTTCACGCCGGACGCTTTCTGCAACCGGCTTATCACCGCAAAAAGATTGTCGGCGCGGGGATTGCCGTTCGGCCCGAACATGCGCATCAGACTCGTTCGCCGGCGTGCCGGTTTGACGCGCGAGGCGATCATAAGCGCCACCGTCGCATTGATGTAATCGCCGCAGCACGGCCTTGCCGGTGTCCATGTCGCCGGAAAGCATCTGCTCCACCGCCTCGGTGAGTAGCGCGGCGCGGAATTTCGCCGACCGCGTTCGGCCAGCGCTTTGCACCGTATCCTTGAAGCGCGTCGTCAGGGCCATTTCACACCGGCTCTTTCTTCCGTCTCTGCATAGCTCGGCCCACCGCGCCGAGCGCACGGCACACCGTACGGCTGATATTGATGAACGCCGCCGACATGATGCACAAGGTCATCGGCGTCGGTTGTCGAGCCGAAATAGACCCGATAGCCGGGCCGAAATCGATGCGCGCCTGAGAACGCCGGGCGATTACACTTCAGATAGAAATTGCCAAATAGCCGGCGCTGCCGGAAATCGCCTGATGGCGGCGGCCATACAGAAAGCCGGGCACCGCCAGCCGCTCCAACAGATCTCGCCTTGGAACCAGGCCTCGAATTCGGCCTCGCGGCCGGCGCGGCAGTCGTTACCAAGATCGCACAAAATTCCGGGTGTCCGGATCGTCCTGCGACATCGTATCAAGCCTTCGGCGATATCACCTCGAGCAAAAAGCTCCAGCGCGCGCTTGGCGAAAGCTTCCATATTCGCGCGCCGGTCGGCGCTGCCGGTTTCCAGCGTGATCGCCCGCTCGACCGGCCCCGCCACCGCGATGCAGCTATGGCCGGCCGCGTCGCCGTAGCGATTGCCGGCCGGCCCGGTCGCGCCGGTTTCGCCGAGGCCCCAGATCGCGCCGTGCTTTTCGCGCACGCGGCGCGCGCACAGCAGCGCATAGGCTTCGGTCGAGGCGCGCATGCCCGCCATCTCGGCGTCGCCGATGCCGAGCAGCGCCGCGCGCGAGGCTTGCGTATAGACCACCGCGCCGCCGAGGAAATAGGCCGACGCGCCGGGCACCGCGAGCAGCGCCGCCGCGATCAGCCCGCCGGTCGAGGATTCGGCGACCGCGATGGTTTCGCTTGCCGCGCGATCAAGCGCGCGGCGATTTTTTCCGCGAGCGGCAGCAGCGCTTTCATAGGTCGCCACGCCCGAGCTGGCACAGCACGCGGAAGACGCCGACCTCGGTGCCGGGAAATTGCTTGCGCCAGATCGCCGCCGATCTTCTCGGCGTCGGCCTGCCGCAGCGTGTCGATCATCAGGCAGCCGGCGATCTTCTTGTCGCCGCCGCGCAGCTTCTCCTCCCCCGACACCGGCATGTCCTTGGGATCGAGCGCGATCCAGATTTCGCCGCCGGCCACCGCCGTGTCGGCCATCAGCCGCGTCGAGCGTCGCGTCGCAGCGCCGCTTCGTCCGGCGCCGCGTTAAAGCGCACCGTCACCGCATAGGCGCCGCGGAAGCCGCCCCTGCGCACGGTGCGCCGGCACACCGTGCGGTTCATGTTGATGAAAATCTCCGACATGACCTTCTTCGTCATCGGCGTCGGATTGTCGAGCCGCTCGAGATAAGGCTTCGAGGTCAGCACCGCGGGCGGCTCGACGAGGTAGAAATTGAAATAGCCGGCAGCTGCCCGAAATCGCCTGATGCCGCCGCCCGAACAGGAAGCCGGGCACGGCCAGCCGCTCGAGCAGATGCTCGCCCTGGAACCATTCCTCGAATTCGGCCTCGCGGCCGGGCGCGGCAATCGTTGAAGATCGCGAGGATGCCTAGCTGTTCATTGCCACGCTCATGTCACGCCTCGCGCCGCTCGACATTGGCGCTGCGCGTCCGGCACGCCGAATTCCTTGCGGCAGACCTCGGCGAGCACCGCGATGCCCTCGCGGATTTCCTCGTGCGTCGGGCTGGCAAAGCAGAGCCGGATGCGGCTCCTGCTGTAGGCCTTGTCGATCGACCATTCCGGACCCGGGTTGATGGCGACGCCGGCGGCGAGCGCGGCCTCGCGCAGCTTCATGGCGTCGACATTGTCCGGCAGCTTGACCCAGAGAAAGATGCCGCCGGGCGGATAGTCGAATTCCGCCGCCGTGCCGAATTGCTCGTTGAGCGCCGCCACCATGGTGTCGAGCTTGGCGCGGAAGCGCTTGCGCAACTGCGGCACGTGATCGGCGAAATGCGCTTCGCAATATTCCGCCAGCATCATCTGCTCGAGCCCGCCCGAGCCGGCGTCGGTCTTGAGCGGCAAGAGGCGCGACAGCACGCGACCAGGGCGCGACAACGAAGCCGACGCGCAGCGCCGGCGCGATCGTCTTCGAGAACGAGCCGATGTGGATGACGTTTTGCGATTTGCTCATCGCATAGAGCGCGGCCGGACGCTCGCCGCTCCAGGCCAGGTCGGCATAGCAATCGTCCTCGAAGATCGGCACGCCGTAGGCTTCCGGCCAGCGCCAGCAGCTTCTTGCGGCGGCCCTCGTCGAGGATGGTGGCGGTCGGGTTCTGCACGGTCGGCGATGGTGTAGATGAATTTCGGCCGCACGCCCTTTGCCTTCAGGTCGGCGAGCGCCGCCTCCAGCGCGTCCATGCGCATGCCGCCCTGGTCGAGCGGGATGCCGACGACGTTGATGCCGCGCCGCGTATAGCGGTTGAGCGTGCCTTCGTAGCAATCGCGCTCGCAGATGACGGTGTCGCCGGGCGCCGAGCAACGCGGCATTGACCAGATCGAGCGCCTGCAGCGAGCCCGACACCAGCATGATGTCGTCGGCGGTGCAGTCGATGCCGGCGTCGCGCTTGAGCTTCTTGACCAGGAACTCGCGCAGCGGCTTGTAGCCCTGCGGGCCCGTCAGCAGACGATAGTCCGCCAGCCTGCGGCCTTCGCGCGACAAGGCCGCGTCCGCCGCGGCTCTCAGATCGTCGACCGCCAGACCGTCCGGATCGTTATTGCCGAAGGTGAAATTGTATCGGGCGGCACCGGTCCAGCGCGCCGCCGGCGGCGGCAAACCGGCCGGAACGAGCGGGGCGAAGTCGAAGGCCATTTGCCAATTCCCTGCCTGCGCCGTTCAGCGGCCCGCCACCACCATGATCTCGACTTTGTAGTCCGCCGCCGCGAGCTTGGCCTCGACGGTGGCGCGGGCCGGCGTGTTGCCGGGCGCCACCCAGCCGTCCCACACCGCGTTCATCTCGCCGAAGGTCGCCATGTCGGTGAGCCAGATATTGGCCGACAGCAGCTTGCTCTTGTCGCTGCCGGCCTGCGCCAGATATTTGTCGATGGTCGCCAGCACTTCCTTGGTCTGCTCGGTGACGCTCTTGCCCTTGTTGGCGTGGGCGACGACGCCGGCCAGATAGACCGTGTCGCCGTGGATGACGATCTGGCTCATCCGCGCGCCGACTTCCTTGCGTTCGATGCTCATGGGCCGCTTCTCCCGTGTCTAAATTCATAGCCGTCTTTGCCTAGCCGTCTTGGGCGGTTTTGGGAACCGGAACTGCGCGCCGGACTTATCGCAGCAACCGAACCCAACGAGCCGATCAAGGAGCAGATCATGGGCTGGTTTTCATCCGACATCAAAAGCATCGACGACCTGTTCCTGCACAGCCTGCAGGACATCTATTACGCCGAGCACCAGATCGAGAAGGCGTTGCCGGACATGGTCGCGAAGGCGTCCGACGCCGAACTCAAAAAGGGCTTCCGCACCCATCTCAAGCAGACCAAGGGCCAGATCAAGCGGCTCGACCAGGCTTTCAAGAAGCTCAAGGAGCAGCCCAAAGGCACCAAATGCCCGGCGATCGACGGCATCATCGACGAGGCCAACGAAATCGCCGGCGAGGTCGACGACAAGATGGTGCTCAATGCCGCGCTGATCGCGGCGGCGCAGGCGGTCGAGCACTACGAGATCACGCGCTACGGCACGCTGGCGGCCTGGGCCAAGCTGCTCGGCCGCGCCGACGTGGCGCGGCTGCTGACCGCCAACCTGAAGGAGGAAAAGGCGACCGACAAGAAGCTCAACGGCATCGCCAAGCGCAAGATCAACCGCAAGGCGCTGGCGCGCAAGAAGCTGCGGCCGGACCGCGTCGAGCGCGCGGAGAATGCGATGCTGATCGCGGCCTCGGGCATTCCGGCGATCTAGCCAGCCGCCGGCGCGCCCTGCGTGTTGACGTAGAGCGCATAGAGCGAATGCGCGGCCGCCATGAACAGGCGGTTGCGCTGTCGGCCGCCGAAGCAGACATTGGCGCAGCGCTCGGGCAGTGCGATGTGGCCGATCGGCTCGCCGTGCGGCGTGAACACGCGCACGCCGTCGAGCTCCGGCGCTCATGCCCCAGCCGCACCACAGATTGCCGTCGATGTCGCAGCGGAAGCCGTCGGGCGTGCCTTGCGGCCCGGCGTCGATCAGGACCTTGCCGTTGGCGATCTTGTCGCCGCCGACGGCGACGTCGAAGGCGAGAATGCGGCGCGGCTCGCTGCGCGATTCCACGATGTAGAGCTTTTTCTCGTCCGGCGAGAAGGCAAGCCCGTTCGGCGCATTGATGCCGTCGGCCACCACCGTCGACCGCGCCGGTCTTGCCGTCGACGCGATAGACGTTCATCGGCAATTCCGGCTCGGCGATCTCGCCTTCGTAGATTGCTCAGGATGCCGAAGCGCGGATCGGTGAACCAGATCGAGCCGTCGGATTTCACCACCACGTCGTTCGGCGAATTGAGCCGCTTGCCCTCGAAGCGGTCGCAGATCACGGTGATGCGCGCCGTCATATTCGGTGCGGGTGACGCGGCGGCTCAGATGCTCGCAGGTGATCAGCCGGCCCTGGCGGTCGCGCGTATTGCCGTTGGCGTTGTTGGACGGCTTGCGGAAGACGCTGACCGCGCCGGTTTCCTCGTCCCAGCGCCGGATGCGGTCGCCCGGCACGTCGCTCCACAACAGATAGCGCCCGTCGCCGAACCAGACCGGCCCCTCGCCCCAGCGCGAGCCGGTGAACAGGCGCTCGACGCTGGCGAGCGGCAGGCGGTATTTGTCGAAGCGCTTGTCGAGCGAGTGCACCAGCGGGTCGGGATAGCGCAGGCTCGGCGCCCAGTCCGGCGCCCATGGCTCAGGCATGGCGTTCCTCATTGTCGAGCGCATGGCAAGCACCTTGCGCATCACGTTCGGCAGCGCTTCGCCGGCAAGCTCCGCGCGGCTGACCCAGCGCGCGCCCTTGGGCGCCGCCGCCGTGCGCGGCACTTGCGCGACGAACACGGTCAGTTCGAGCGGGAAATGCGTGAACACGTGTTTCACCACGCCGGTCAGCTTGCGCCATCCGGCTTTGGTCTTGAAGCGCGGCGCCGCGCGCAGGGCCGGCGCCGCATCGAAAGCGTGCGTCCAGTCGCTGCCCGGCACTTCGGTCATGGCGGCGAGCAGGCCCTTGTCGGGCCGCCGGCGCAACAGCACGCGTCCGTCGGCGCGCAGCGCGACGAAAGCGGCGCCGCGCCGCAACTGGCCTTCGCGCTTGGGCGCCTTGCGCGGAAAGGTCTCCTGGCATCGCCGCGCGCGGCCGCCAGACATGAGCCGTTCCACGGGCAGCAGCGCGCAGGCCGGCCGCTTGGGCGTGCAGAGCGTGGCGCCGAGATCCATCAGCGCCTGCGCGAAATCGCCGGCGCGGCGGCGCGGCAATAATGATCGGGCGAACTCCTTGATCAACGGCTTTGCCGCCGGCAATTCCTGCTCGACCGCGAACAGGCGCGACACCACGCGCTCGACATTGCCGTCGACCGGCACCGCCGGGCGGTCGAAGGCGATCGCCGCGATCGCCGCCGCGGTGTAGTCGCCGATGCCGGGCAAGCGCGCGCAGGCGCGCGACGTCGTCCGGAAACGTGCCGCCGTAATCGGCAACCACGGCTTTCGCGCAGGCGTGCAAATTGCGCGCGCGCGCGTAATAGCCGAGCCCGGCCCAGGCGCGCAGCACGTCGTCGCGGCGCGCCGCCGCCAGCGCCGCGACCGTCGGCCAGCGCGCGAGGAATTTCGCGTAATAGGGCACGACCGTCTTGACCGTCGTCTGCTGCAGCATGATTTCCGACAGCCACACGGCATAGGGATCGGGCCTCTCGCCGCGCCGCGCCCGCCAAGGCTCCAGGCGCCAAGCCAGCGCGCGGGCGTGGCGGTCGTACCAGGCGAGCAGGTCGGCCGGGTCGGGCAGGACTTTCTTTCGCGCGGGCAAGCGGACTGCTACGCGTCATGCGGCGACCTTGGCGGTAAGACACCCCATGAACAAGCCCCCGCGCAGTTTTCCACGGACGCTGTCGGAATTGACCGGCGCCACCTTGAGCGACGCGTTGCGGCGGCAAGGCTTTGCCTCGGCCGAGATCGTCGCGCGCTGGGCCGACATCGCCGGGCCCGAGATCGCCGCTTATAGCGAGCCGATCAAGATCAACTGGCCGCGCGCGGTCGATGGCGACGAAGGCCCGGGCGAGCCGGCCACGCTGGTTCTGCGCGTCGAAGGTCCGGCGGCGATCGAGGTCCAGCATCAATCGGCGGTGATCCTGGAGCGCGTCAACCGCTTCTTCGGCTGGGCCGCCATCGGCCGCATTGCGCTGCGCCAAGCCCCGCTCCGCCGGCACGTCCCGGCCGCCGCCCCGGCGCCGCCCGACCCGGCCGCCGCCGCCGATATCGCCGCCGCCCTGCCGATCGAAGACCAGGATCTGCGCCAGGCCCTCGGCCGCCTGGGCGCCGCCGTCAAACGAAAGTGAACGGCCCGCCCGGCCCGGCATTGCCACAATTATGATATCCAGCTAGCCCTTGCCCGCTTGGATCAAGCGTTTTCCGGGCTTTCAGCCATACGGAGTGGATGGTGTTGATCAATCGCCGCGAATTCTGCCGAGGCGCCGCCGTCGTGGCGCTCGCCGCCGCCGCGCTCGGGACCACGGCGCTGACGCCGCTTGGCCAGGCGCTCGCCGACCCGATCCCGGAGCTCGAGCTGATGAAGCCCGAGGCCCTGCCCGACATGACGTTGGGCGACGTCAAGGCGCCGGTCACGATGATCGAATACGCCTCGATGACCTGCCCGCACTGCGCGCATTTCGACCAGGTCACCTTCCCCGAATTGAAGAAGCGCTACATCGACACCGGCAAGGTGCGCTTCATCCTGCGTGAATTCCCGCTCGACAATCTCGCCGCCGCCGCCTTCATGCTGGCGCGCTGCGCCGGCAAGGACGACCCCGCCAAATATTTCGCGCTGGTCGACACTTTGTTCCGCCAGCAACAGCAATGGGCGGTGCAGGAGCCGATCCCGCCGCTGAAGGCGATCGCCAAGCAGACCGGCTTCACCGAAGCCACGTTCAACGCCTGCTTGGCCGATCAGAAGATTCTCGAAGGCATCGAAAAAATACGTCAGCGCGCCATCGACAGCTTCAAGGTGCATTCGACGCCGACCTTCTTCATCAACGGCACGGTCCATGAAGGCGCCTTCGGCGTCGACGACATGGCCAAGCTCATCGACCCCTACCTCAAGAGCTGAGCCACACCGTCCGTCTCGCGCCGCAAGATTTCGCGGGACCGCATTTGGCGACACGCCGGCAAATCCTTCTCGGCGCGAGCGGGGCTGCGGCCGCCGCTCGCCGCGCTTGGCATCTGGCAATACGCGCGGCGGCATGCCGGACTCGCCGACCTGATGACGCCCGATCCGCTCGGCGACATGACGCTGGGCAGCGCCGAGGCGCCGGTCACCATCATCGAATACGCCTCGATGAGCTGCCCGCACTGCGCGCGTTTCGCGCTGGTCACGTTCCCCGAGATCAGGAAGCGCTACATCGACACCGGCAAGGTCCGCTTCATCCTGCGCGAATTCCCGCTCGACCGGCTCGCCGAGGCCGTGTCGGTCGTGACGCGCTGCGCCTGCAACGACGATCCGCAGCGCTATTTCGCGCTGACCGAAGCGCTGTTCCGCGAGCAAGGGCATGGCTGATCGACCAGCCGTTGCCGGCGCTGCTGGCGGCCGCCAAACAAGGCGGCGTCAGCGAAGCCACTTTCAACGCCTGTCTGGCGAATCAGCAAGTCCTCGACGGCCTCGAAAAAGGGCGCCGGCGCGCCGCCGACGCATTCCAGGTGCGCTCGACGCCGACCTTTTTCATCAACGGCAAGCCTCACACAGGTGCGCTGACGGCCGACGAAATGGCCGCGCTGATTGACCCCTATCTCAAGGGCGGATAAGGGTTTTTCGCCGCGCCGGCGGCGCCGCTCGGAACCCGCTTTGGCGGTTTTCGCGCCCGAAAGGTCTGGAAAACCGCCGCCGCCCGCCGCTCGCCTGTTGCTCCCGGAGGCGCGGCAATTCATTCTGCGCCGGATGCGGCTTGGCCCCCGCGCTTTGGGGCTAAGTCCCGGAAACGGCTACGACTCTGATCACGGCAAAACCTGGGGGAGTGTCCGGCGTTCGTCCCGCCCCGGCCAAGGATTCACAGGCGGCGGCTGACACGATGACCGGCATGGACTTTCACGCATGAAGCTGACGCGGCTGCGCCTGCTTCGGCTTCAAGTCTTTCGTCGAGCCGACCGATTTTCTGATCGAGCCGGGACTGACCGGCGTGGTCGGGCCGAACGGCTGCGGCAAATCCAATCTGGTCGAAGCGCTGCGCTGGGTGATGGGCGAGTCCTCGTACAAATCCATGCGCGCCTCCTCGATGGACGAGGTGATCTTCTCCGGCTCCAACACGCGGCCGGCGCGCAACAACGCCGAAGTCGCGATCCTGATCGACAATGCCGACCGCTCCGCGCCCTCGGCCTTCAACGACCAGGAGCAGATCGACATCGCGCGCCGCATCGAGCGCGAGGCCGGCTCGACCTACCGCATCAACGGCCGCGAAGTGCGCGCCCGCGACGTGCAGATTCTGTTTGCCGACGCCTCGACCGGCGCGCGCTCGCCGGCGCTGGTGCATCAAGGCCGCATCGGCGAGATCATCCAGGCCAAGCCCGAGCAGCGCCGCCGCGTGCTGGAGGAAGCCGCCGGCGTCGCCGGCCTGCATGCGCGCCGGCACGAGGCGGAGCTGCGGCTGAAAGCCGCCGAAACCAATCTGCTGCGCCTGGAAGACGTCATCGGCCAGCTCGCCGCCCAGATGGACGGCCTCAAGAAGCAGGCCAAGCAGGCGATCCGCTACCGCACCGTGTCGGTGCAGGTGCGCAAGCAGGAGGCCACGCTCTATCACCTGCGCTGGACCGCGGCGAAGGCCGAGGTGAGCGAGGCCGAACACGCCAAGGACGCCTGCGTGCGCGTGGTCGCCGAGCGCACCGGCGCGCAGGCCGAAGCCTCCAAGCGCCAGGCGCTTGCCGCCGCCGCGCTGCCGGAATTGCGCGAGGCCGAGGCGCGCGCCGGCGCCGCGCTGCACCGGCTCAACGTCGCGCAGCAGGACCTCGAACGCGAAGAGCAGCGCGCCAAGGACCGCATCGCCGAGCTCGACCTGCGGCTCAAGCAGTTCGCCGCCGACATCGAGCGCGAGCGCATGCTCGCCGCCGACGCCGAAGCCGCGCTCGCGCGGCTGGCCGCCGAGGAAGAGACCATCCGCCGCGAGGCGCGCGAGAGCGCCGGCCGCCGCAGCGGCGTCGACGCCAAGGTCGCGCAGGCCGACGGCGAGCTTTCCGCCGCCGAAAAGATTTTCGGCGAGCTGACCACCGCGCTCGCCGACCTGACCGCGCAGCGCAGCCGCTTCGAGAACGCCGCGCGCGAGCAGAACGAGCGCATCGCGCGCATCGCCGGCGAAATCGCCGCCATCGAGCGCGAACTGGCGACGCTGCACGGCGGCGCCAGCGCGCCGCTTGCCGCCGCGGTCGAAGGCGCGCAGGCGGCGCTGACCGAGGCCGAAGCCGCCGCGGTCGCCGCCGAAGCCGCGCACAACGCCGCCCGCGCCGAACTCGAAGCGGCGCGCGCCGCGCTCGCCGAGGCCGAAAAGCGCGTGCAGCGGCTGGAAACCGAGGCGAAGACGCTCTCGAAGGTGCTGGCGCTCGAGACCCGCAGCCTGTGGCCGCCGGTGATCGACGGCATCACGGTCGAGAAGGGCTACGAGAAGGCGCTCGGCGCCGCGCTCGGCGACGATCTCGACGCGCCGGTCGATCCGTCCTCGCCCATGCACTGGAGCGAGGTGAAACCCGACGGCGGCCGACCCGGCCTTGCCCGCGGGCGCAACGCCGCTCGCCAGCTTCGTGCAGGCGCCGGCGCAGCTCGCCCGCCGCCTCGCCCAGATCGGCGTGGTCGAGCGCGAGGCCGCCGCGCCGCTGGCTGCCGCGCTCAAGACCGGCCAGCGGCTGGTGTCGCGCGACGGCGACCTGTGGCGCTGGGACGGCTTCGTCGCCGCCGCGCACGCGCCGACCGGCGCGGCGCGGCGCCTCGCGCAGCGCAGCCGCTTCGCCGAAATCGAAGCCGAATTGACCGGCGCGCGCGCCGAAGTCGACGGCAAGCGCCGCACGCTGGAAGCCGCGCAAGCGGCCTTCGACGCCGCCGGCGCGACCGAAACCGAAACCCGCACGCGCGAGCGCGACCTCAACCGCCAGGCGGCGCGGCTTTCGGCGCTGGCCGAAGCGCGCGCCCGGCTCAACGCCAGCCGCGACGAGGCTGCCGCCGGCCAAAAGCGAGGCCGAACGCGCGCTCGGCGCGCTGGCGCCCGCCGCCGATCTCGAGAGCAAGCTCGCCGCCGTGCGCGACGACATCGCCGGCAAGCGCGGCCGCGCTCGCCGAGGTGCGCGCCGAGCAGCAGGCGATCGTGCGCGAAGCCGAACTGGCCGACCGCCGGCTGGCGACGCTCGCCTCCGACAAGGCCGGCTGGACCGAGCGCACGCGACGGCGCCCGCACCCAGATCGCCACGCTCGAGCAGCGCATCGCCGAGGCCAAGCGCGACCGCACCGAACTCGAAAACGCGCCGCAGGTCTTCGCCGAGAAGCGCGCCGCGCTGATCAGCGAGGTCGCCAGCCGCCGAGGCCGAGCGGCGCGCCTGCGCCGACCGGCTGCAAGAGGCCGAGAACGCGCTGGCCGAGGCCGACCGCGACGCCCGCGCCGCGCTCGAAGCCGCCAGCGCCGCGCGCGAGGACTTGGCGCGCGCCGAGGAGCGCTTCGAAGGCGCCAAGCGCCGGCTCGCCGACATCGCCCGCGAAATCCACGACATGCTGGAGGTCGAGCCGGTCGGCGGTCGCCGCGCTCGCCGAGATCGAGCCGACGCGACGTGCTGCCGGATCTTGCCGAGATCGAGGAAAAGCTGGAACGGCTGCGGCGCGAGCGCGAGCGGCTGGGCGCCGTCAATCTGCGCGCCGAGGAGGAACTGCGCGAGGTCGAGACCCAGCACACCTCGCTGACCACCGAGCGCGACGACCTGGTGGAGGCGATCAAGAAACTGCGGCTCGGCATCCAGAGCCTCAACCGCGAGGCGCGCGAGCGGCTGCTTGTCCTCGTTCGAGCAGGTCAACAAGCACTTCCAGCATCTGTTCACGCAATTGTTCGGCGGCGGCACCGCCGAACTGCAGCTGATCGAGAGCGACGATCCGCTCGAAGCCGGCCTCGAGATCATGGCGAAGCCGCCGGGCAAGAAGCCGGCGACGCTGTCGCTGCTCTCCGGCGGCGAGCAGGCGCTGACCGCGCTGGCGCTGATCTTCGCCGTGTTCCTCACCAATCCGGCGCCGATCTGCGTGCTGGACGAGGTGGACGCGCCGCTCGACGATCACAACGTCGAGCGCTTCTGCGACCTGCTCGACGAGATGACGCGCTCGACCGACACGCGCTTCGTGATCATCACCCACAATCCGATCACCATGGCGCGCATGAACCGGCTGTACGGCGTCACCATGGCCGAGCGCGGCGTCTCGCAGCTGGTTTCGGTCGATCTCGAAGCCGCGGTGCGCTTCCGCGAGGCCGGCTAAGCCGCTGCCAGTGCTGGCGGAATCGGCCGCGCCCAGACCGCGAGAAAAATTTGAAGAATTTTTGGAAACCCCGGAACGAACCTGGGGGGTCGGCGTTATTCGCCCGTGTGTTTCAGTCGGGCGGCTCCCCCCTTACCCCCCGAATAGCCGTCTGGCGAAAAGGCCCCGAGCTTCAGGCTCGGGGTCTTTTTTTATCCGCTGCAACGGCTTAGGCGGCTGGACGGCATGGATGGCCCGCCGTCCCCTTTGCCGTGGCACGCGGAACACCCATCTAGGCTAGGCTCGCCGCCAGCCATTCTGTCCCGTCAGGAGCCTCCCCATGTCCACCACCGCCTGGATTGTCATCGGCGTCATCGTCGTGATCGTGATCTGGGCGATCATGATCTACAACAACCTGGTCGCCATGCGGCAGCGCGTCGACCAGGCCTTCGCCGACATCGACGTCCAGCTCAAGCAGCGCCACGACCTGATCCCCAATCTGGTCGAGACGGTAAAGGGCTACGCCACGCCACGAGCGCGGAACCTTGGAGGCCGTGATCCAGGCCCGCAACGCCGCCATCGCCGCGCCCGGGGTGGAGCAGAAGGTCGCAGGCCGAGAACATGCTGTCCGGCGCGCTGCGGCAATTGTTCGCACTGTCGGAGAGCTATCCGAACCTGAAGGCCAACGAGAACTTCCAGCAGCTGCAAAGCGACCTGTCCGACATCGAGAACAAGCTCGCGGCCTCGCGCCGCTTCTTCAACAACGCGGTGCAGGAATACAACACCGGCATCCAGCAGTTCCCGGCCGCGCTGTTCGCGGGCGTGTTCGGCTTCCACAGCCACACCTTCTTCGATCTCGGCGAGAGCCGCGCGCAGCTCGAGCAGGCGCCGAGCGTGAAGTTCTAGGCGCGGAGCCGCCGCGCCTGTCCGCCGGAGGACGGGCATGGCCGCCTACGGTCTCTACACCCACATCCAGTCCAACAAGCGGCGCTCGGTCGCGCTGCTGATCGGGCTGTTCGTCCTGGTCTATGTGCTGGTCTATGCCGGCGCGCTGCTGGCCGAGGCGCTGTCCGCGCGCGGCGAGCCGCTCGATTACCTGATGCGCGCGGCGGTCTACGATTTCGTCAAGGCGTTTCCGTTCGCCACCGCCGGCGCCATCGTCTGGATCCTGATCGCCTACAAATTCCACCAGTCGATGATCGACATGGTGACCGGCGCCAGCGCCGGTCACGCGGCAGGAACAGCCGCGCGCTCTACAATCTGCTGGAAAACCTCTGCATCTCGCGCGGCATCACCATGCCGACGCTGCGGGTGGCCGACGACGACGCGCTCAACGCCTTCGCCACCGGCCTCAACGAGAAGCAATATTCCATCACGGTGACGCGCGGGCTGATCGAGACGCTCGACGACCAGGAGATCGAGGCCGTGCTCGGCCACGAGCTCACCCATATCCGCAACGGCGACGTGCGCATGCTGGTGATCGCGGTGGTGATCGCCGGCGTGATCTCGTTCTTCGGCGAGATGATCTTCCGGCTGTTCTTCCAGGCGAGCTTCTACGGCGGGCGGCGCTCGAGCAGCGACGACCGCAAGGGCGGCGCCGGCATCGCCATCGTCATCGCCATCGCGCTGATCGCGGTCGCCTGGATCCTGTCGATCGTCATCCGCTTCGCGCTGTCGCGCCAGCGCGAATACCTCGCCGACGCCGGCTCGGTCGAGCTGACCAAGAACCCGGACGCCATGATCTCGGCGCTGCGCAAGATCGAAGGCCGCGGCGAACTCACGCACGCCAATTCGGCGGTGATGGAAATGTGCATCGACAACCCGCGCGAGGGCTTTTCCAACATCTTCGACACCCATCCGCCGGTGGAGAAGCGCGTCGAGGCGCTGGTGAAGTTCGCCGGCGGCCACGATCCCGGCCCGCTCGCGATCGAAGAAGGCGACGGGCAGGAACAGCTTGCCGCGCCCGAGGAGGAGAACGCGCCCGAGCCGGGTGCGCCGCCGCCGCGGCCCTGGGGCCCCGAGCCGGGCGCGCCGCCGCCGATGCCGCCCGGGCCTTGGGGCCCGCACCGGGACCGCTGAACCGGCCGGTTAGTGCCCTTCGAACGAGATCAGCGTGCGCACCGGCACGCCGAGCTTGCGCAGCTTCTCGGCGCCGCCGAGCTCGGGCAGGTCGATGACGAAGCAGGCGGCCAGCACCTCGGCGCCGAGCTGGCGCAGCAGCTTCACCGCCGCCTCCGCGGTGCCGCCGGTGGCGATCAGGTCGTCGACCAGCACCACGCGCTCGCCGGCGACCAGCGCGTCGGCATGCATCTCGATCTCGTCGGCGCCGTATTCCAGCATGTAGGTCACGCTCACGCGCTTGTGCGGCAGCTTGCCCTTCTTGCGGATCGGCACGAAGCCGGCCGAGACCTGGTGCGCCACCGCGCCGCCGAGGATGAAGCCGCGCGCCTCGATGCCGGCGACCTTGTCGATCTTCATGCCGGCCCAAGGCTGCACCAGCTCGTCGACCGCGCGGCGGAAGGCGCGCGCATTGCCGAGCAGCGTGGTGATGTCGCGGAACATGATGCCGGGCTTGGGATAGTCCGGGATCGAGCGGATGGCGTCGCGCAGGTCGAGCTCGAGATCGGGGAGGTCATTGTTTGTCATGGCCGGGCATGTCCCGGCCATCCCGATAAAGATGGCACCATGCCTACCTAAGCGGGATGCCCGCGACAAGCGCGGGCATGCATCGTCGGGTTGTCAGCCCGGCAGCCAGCGCCGCGGGGTTTCGCGCTTGTCGTCATAGGCGGCCTCGAACACCGGCGCGGCCAGCGTCGACTGGATGTGCAGCGTGCCGGCGCCGACGTTGGAGAAGCCGTGCTTGCGGCCGGCCGGCACGATCGCGAGTTGCCCGGGACCCAAGCGTGGCGTGCGTATCGCCGATCCAGACGTCGGCCTCGCCCTCGACGACGCACAGCACCTCCTCGACCGAATGCAGATGGGTCGGCGCGCCGTGCCCCGGCTCGCACCATTGCTCGAACAGGCAGAGCTGCGCCGCGCCGTTGGCCGCCGACACGCTGCATGCGCGTGCGCACGCCGGGGCGCCATTCTTCCTGCGGCTGGCGGTTGAGATCGACGACCGGCATGGGTCCCTCCCGGAATCTTCGCGCTAACCCTTGAGCACCCGGCCCGCCACCGCGTCGAGCTTCTTGATCAGCTCCGGGTCGCGCGCCTCCGGCGCGGTGATCAGCGCGGTGTCGAGCGCGCGGTCGGAGCCGATCGGGCACGGCTCGTGCTCGCGCGGGAAGTCGCGCGCCAGCCGCGCCACCAGCGCCTTGGCGCGCTCGGCGTTGTCGCAGCAGCACCTTGATGATGTCGGCCACGGTGACGGCGTCGTGGTCGGGATGCCAGCAGTCGAAGTCGGTGACCATGGCGACGGTCGCGTAGCAAATCTCGGCCTCGCGCGCGAGCTTGGCCTCCGGCATGTTGGTCATGCCGATCACCGAATAGCCGAGCGTCTTGTAGGTGATGCTCTCGGCGTAAGTGGAGAACTGCGGGCCTTCCATGCAGACGTAGGTGCCGCCGCGCGCGACCGGCAGGCCGATCCTGCCGGAGGCCTCGTCGATGCGCCGCCGCAACAGCGGCGAGACCGGATGCGCCATCGACACGTGCGCCACCAGGCCCTTGCCGAAGAACGAGCTCTCGCGCTTGTAGGTGCGGTCGACGAACTGGTCGACCAGCACGAAGGTGCCGGGCGGCAGCTCCTCCTTGAACGAGCCGCAGGCCGAGAGCGAGACCAGATCGGTGACGCCGGCGCGCTTGAGCACGTCGATATTGGCGCGGTAGTTGATGTCGGAGGGCGAAAGCCGGTGGCCCTTGTCGTGGCGCGACAGGAACACGACCGGCAGGCCGGCGATCTCGCCGATGCGCAAGGGCCCGGACGGCTCGCCCCAGGGGCTTTCGATGCGCTCCTCGCGCACGTTCTCCAGCCCCGGCAGGTCGTAGATGCCGGAGCCGCCGATGATGCCGAGAACGGATTTGGTCATGGCGCGATCCTAGCAAACGAAAGGGCCCCGAACGGGGCCCTCGCGTCAAATTTTTCGATGCGCCTCAGATGCTGGTCTTGCTTGGGTCCTGCCCGTGCGCGAGTTCGCGCGGCGCCTCGACCTCGTGCCAGACCTTCTTCTTGGTGAAGTACAGCAGGCCCGAGAGCACGATCAGGAAGATCATCACCTGGAAGCCGATGCGCTTGCGCTGGACCATGTGCGGCTCGGCCGCCCACACCAGGAAGGCCGCGACGTCCTTGGCGTATTGCTCGACCGTCTGCGGCGAGCCGTCGTCATAGGTGACGCGGTCCTTCTCCAGCGGCGGCGGCATCGCCGTCGACATGGCCCGGGAAATATTCGTTGTAGTGGCCGCTCGCGGGCATGGTGAAGCCTTTGGGCGGATCCTTGTAGCCCTGCAGATAGGCGGCGATGTAGTCCGGCCCGTGCTCCTGGTATTGCGTGAAGAAGTCGAACACGAACCAGGGAAAGCCGCGCTGTAGGTGCGCGCCTTGGCGAGCGTCGACATGTCGGGCGGGGCGACGCCGTGGGTCGCCTTGGCCGCCAGCTCGTTGGGGAACGGCGACGGGAAATGGTCGGCCAGACGGCCCGGCCGCTCGATGTCGGCGCCCTTATCGTCGATGTCCTTGATCTTGTATTCCGCGGCGATCTGCGACGGCCTGCGCCTCGGTGAAGCCGAGGCCGCCCGGATCGGCGAGATTGCGAAACGACAGCATGCTCAGCGAATGGCAGACCGAGCAGACCTCGCGGTAGATCTTGAAGCCGCGCTGCAGCTGCGCCGGATCGTATTTGCCGAACGGGCCGGCGAACGACCACTTCAGCTGGGGCGGCGTCACCTGCTCGACCGCTTGCGCGGGCGCCGCGGCCGAGAGGACGCCGGCAAGCACGGCGGCGCAGAGCGGGAACCTGGTTTTCATGATCGCCTCCCGCTCACGCCTTGGCGCCCAGGACCGATTCCGAAATCGAATTCGGCAGCGGCTTGGTCTTCTCGAAAATGCCGAGCAGCGGCAGGATGATCAGGAAGAAGGCGAAGTAGTAGATGGTGAAGATGCGCGACGAGGATGACGTAGATGCCCTCCGGCGGCTTGGAGCCGAGATAGCCGAGGCCGACGCAGACGATCACGAACAGCCAGAAGAACTGGCGGTAGAGCGGCCGGTAGCGCGCCGAGCGCACCCGCGAGGTGTCGAGCCAGGGCAGGAAGGCGAGGATCCCGATCGAGCCGAACAGCGCGACAGACGCCGAGCAGCTTGTTCGGGATCGAGCGCAGGATCGCGTAGAACGGCAGGTAGTACCATTCCGGCACGATGTGCGCCGGCGTCACCGCCGGATTGGCCGGGATGTAGTTGTCGGCGTTGACCAGATAGTTCGGAATGTAGAACACGAACCAGGCGAACAGGATGCAGAACACGGCCATGACGAAGCCGTCCTTGATCGTCGCGTAGGGCGTGAACGGCACGGTGTCCTTGTCCGACTTCGGCTCGATGCCGGCCGGATTGTTCTGCCCGGCGACGTGCAGCGCCCAGACGTGCAGCACCACCACGCCGGCGATCACGAACGGCAGCAGGTAGTGCAGCGAGAAGAAGCGGTTGAGCGTCGGATTGCCGACCGCGTAGCCGCCCCACAGCCAGGTCACGATGCGCGTCGCCGACGCCGGGAATGGCGGAGAAGAGTTGGTGATGACGGTCGCGGCCCAGAAGCTCATCTGGCCCCAGGGCAGCACGTAGCCCATGAAGCCGGTCGCCATCATCAGCAGGTAGATGATGACGCCGAGGATCCACAGCACCTCGCGCGGCTCCTTGTAGGAGCCGTAATAGAGGCCGCGGAACATGTGGATGTAGACGGCGAGGAAGAACATCGAGGCGCCGTTGGCGTGCAGATAGCGCAGCAGCCAGCCGTAATTCACGTCGCGCATGATCGCTTCGACGGAATTGAAGGCCATGTCGACATGCGGCGGTGTAGTGCATCGCCAGCACGATGCCGGTGACGATCTGCACGCCCAGCATGAACGACAGGATGCCGCCGAAGGTCCACCAGTAGTTCAGGTTGCGCGGCGTCGGATAGGCGACGAACGAGGAATGGATCAGGCCGCCGATCGGCAGCCGCTTCTCCAGCCATTGCATGAATTTGTTTTGCGGCTGGTAGGTCGAGTGTCCGCTCATGATCGAACCTTCGGAAATCGTCTGGCTCAAGCCGGCGTGGCGGATGCTTCGCCGATCCGGATCTTGGTGTCGGAGAGGAATGCGTAGGGCGGCAGCGAGAGATTTTTCGGCGCCGGACCTTTGCGGATGCGGCCGGAGGTGTCGTATTGCGAGCCGTGGCAGGGGCAGAACCAGCCGTCGTACTCGCCCTGGTGCGCGAGCGGGATGCAGCCGAGATGGGTGCAGATGCCGATGACCACGAGCCACTGGTCGTGGCCGTCCTTGACGCGCTCGCTGTCGGGCTCCGGATCGGGCAGGCTGTTGACGTCGACGTTCTTGCGCCTCGTCGATCTCTTTCTTGGTGCGATGGAAGATGAAGATCGGCTTGGAGCGCCAGAACACCTTGACGATCTGGCCCTCGGCGATCGGGCGCAAGATCGACCTCGACCGGCGCGCCCGCCGCGATCGTCGAGGCGTCCGGGTTCATCTGCGCGATCAGCGGCACCAGGGCTGCCGCCGCGCCCACCGCGCCGACGGCGCCGGTGGCGATGTAGAGAAAATCGCGGCGCGTGTGCTCCGCCGAAGACACGGTCGTCACGTCCTAGTCCCTCTCCTCTCCGGCTTGGCGAACTCGCCGCCCACGGCTGGATGCCGAGAAACTTTAAGTCCCACGGCGGCGGGGCGGACCTCAGCGCGGCAGCCCCGCGGAAAGGCGGAACGGCGCTTCGGCGGGGGTTTATTGGCACCCTTGCGGTGCGAGTGCAAGCCCGCTAACCGGCCTCAGGCCTAAGAGTCGCACAGTTTCCTTCGCCTAAAACGATTCGGCGGGTCTCGGAAACCCACCGTCCATGCGAATCGCCCTTTACGAGCCGGACATCCCCCAGAACACCGGCACCATTTTGCGGCTCTGCGCCTGCCTCGGCATCGACGCGCATATCATCGAGCCGGCCGGTTTCCCGGTCACCGACCGCGCCTTCCGCCGGGCCGGCATGGACTACCTCGACCGGGTCAAGCTGACGCGCCACGCGTCCTTTGCCGCCTTCGAGCACTGGCGGCGCAGCGAGCGGCTCGCGCTGGTGCTGCTGACCACCGCGGCCGAGCGCTGCTATCTCGACCACGGCTATGGCGAGGACCAGGTGCTGATGTTCGGCCGCGAAAGCGCCGGCGTGCCGGAGGCGGTGCATCGGGCCGCCGACGTCCGCCTGCGGGTGCCGATGCAGAGCGGCCTGCGCTCGCTCAACGTCGCGATGGCCGCGGCCATGGTCGCGGGCGAGGCGATGCGGCAGACAGACGGTTTCGGCCGGTGATAACCTTGCAGCGATGAACCGGCGGTTGCGTTTGGCAAAGCTTGCGGCTGCGGCCCTGCTGATATTCGGCGGGATCAAGGCCCATGCGGCGCGCAGCCTGCTCGCCGAGCTGACGGCCCGGCCGCCCGCCGCCGCAGGCGCGAAGGCGGCGCTGACCGGCGACAAGCTGGAAGCCTGCCTGCGCGCGGCGCGCGCGCTCGACACAGAGCGGCAAGGCGCTCGACGCGGAAATCTCGGCGATCGAGCAGATCACCGCCGAAGTCGATGTTCCTGCAATTCGTCATCAACTCGCAATTCGCCACGCTCAACGGCGCCGACAAGGCGGCGGTCGCCGAATTCGAACAGCGCACGCGCCGCCACGAGGAGTTGACGCAGAAATTCAAGGCCGATTATCCGGTCTATCAGCAGCACAAAAGCGATTACGACGGCAAAGTCGCCGCCTTCGAGCGCGACTGCGCCGGCGATTTCGACGGCGCGCGATCTCGAAGCGGTGAAAACGAAGTTGCAGATAAAGTGAGCGCGATGGATTCCGGACAGAGCGAGGCCCGCAAGGCGCGCGCGCGCAGCTGGTTCGAGCAGCTGCGCGACGACATCTGCGCGCGGCTCGAGGCGCTGGAGGACGCGCTGCCCGCGGACGCGCCGCTCGGCGACCGCCAAGCCGGCCGCTTTGCGCGCACGCCCTGGCAGCGCACCGATCACAGCGGGCCAGCCCGGCGGCGGCGGCGTCATGGCGCTCATGCGCGGGCGCGTGTTCGAGAAGGTCGGCGTGCATTGCTCGACCGTGCACGGCGAATTCGCGCCCGAATTCCGCAAAGAAATCCCGGGCGCGGCCGACGATCCGCGCTTCTGGGCCTCGGGCATTTCGCTGATCGCGCATCCGCACAACCCGCACGTGCCGGCCGTGCACATGAACACCCGTCATGTCGTCACCGGCAAAGCCTGGTTCGGCGGCGGCGCCGATCTGACGCCGGTGCTCGATGCCCGGCGCAAGCAAAGCCGACCCCGACACGCTCGCCTTCCACGCCGCCATGAAGGCGGCCTGCGACGCGCACGCGGCCGTCGCGCCCTACGACAAATACAAGAAATGGTGCGACGACTATTTCTTCCTCAAGCACCGCAACGAGATGCGCGGCATCGGCGGCATCTTCTACGATTATCTCGAGACCGACTGGGAGGCGACCTTCGCCTTCACGCAAGAGGTCGGCCGCGCCTTTGCCGAGGTCTATCCGAAATTGGTGCGCAGGAATTTCGCCACGCCGTGGAGCGAGGCCGAGCGCGAGGAGCAATTGATCCGCCGCGGCCGCTATGTCGAGTTCAATTTGCTCTACGACCGCGGCACGATTTTCGGCCTCAAAACCGGCGGCAATGTCGAATTCGATCCTGTCCTCGATGCCGCCGGTGGTGAAGTGGCCGTAACGCTGCTGTCGTCCCCGCGAAGGCGGGGACCCAAACCGGTCTCTGCGTTGGGGCAAAGCAGAAATATTTAACGACGCAGGCTGTGCAACCTGATACGACACGCGTATGGGTCCCCGCCTTCGCGGGGACGACGCGAGCCTAGCGAAACGCCCCGATCACCATCGCCACCCCGCCCACCAGCACCACCGCGTCCAACACCGCGGTGTGCACGTGCACCGGCATGCGCTCGACGAAGGCGCGGGCGAGGAAGGCGCCGGGCAGCGCCACGATCCCGATCAGCAGCGCAAAGGCGATCACCTGCGCGGTGACCACGCCGGCGAGCCCGAACACCGCGAGCTTGGCGAGGCTGATCACCATCGAGATCGCCGCGTCGGTCGCGATCACGCCGGCGCCTTGCAGGCCGGCCGCCATCAGCAGCGACAGCAGGATCACGCCGGAGCCGGCGGTGCCGCCGACCACCACGCCATAGCCGACGGCGCCCGCCGCCAGGCCGCCGTCGCCGACGCGGAAATCGCGCCGCTTCATGTGCCGCCGCAGCGGCACGCTCAGGATCAGCATGGCGCCGATGACCAGCGCTGCGCCCGCGCTCGAAAGCCGCGTATAGCCCCAGGCGCTCAGCACGCAGGTCGGCAGCGCGCAGACGCCGACGATCGCCGCGCGGCGGAAGTCGGCATATTTGAAAAACGCCGTGAGCCGGCTGGCATTGTTGAACAGCGCCGAGATGGCGATGATCGGCACCACCGGCTCGGCGCCGACCAGCGGCACCAGCACCAGCGGCATCAGCGCGCCGGTGCCGTAGCCCGATACGCCGCCGATGAGCGAGGCCAACAGCGCGACGCCCGCGACCAGCGCGAGCTGCCACAGCGAAATGTCGGCAAAGCCGGCAAGGATCAGTCATAAGGCTTGCTCGGCTGCGCGCCGGGGCCGGCGGTCAAGCAGGCACGGCTGGCGCTGTTTCGGTTGCCGAATGGTCGAGCCTCAGCTGCTAGCCAAAAGCCGGCCAAAGTGTTGCAATAAAGCCACGTCTGCTAGGGATTCCACCTAAAACAAATGAATCCTTCAGGAGTTAGCCCTCAATCATTTGCTACTTACGGATTCAAATTGCTTAATCTCAACCAGAGACTGAACCAGGATGATGGAGATGGAGAGAGCAATGCGTTCCACAGTTGCAAGTTTGTTGGCGGCAACCGCAATATTCGGAGCGGCGCAGGCAGCGGCGGCGGCCGATTTGCCGATGAAGGCGCCGGTACATGCGGCGCCCGCGGCCTTCTCCTGGACCGGCTGCTATATTGGCGCGCATGGGGGATACGGCTGGGGTAGGAACAGAAACGATTTCGGCGTAGCCGTTATGTCCGGTCCCACTGAGGAACTGTTCAATACAACCGAATTCGGTCCCTTTGACCACAATACCCGGGGCGCCGTCTTGGGCGCTCAGGTTGGCTGCAACTATCAATTCCAGCAAAATTGGGTTGTCGGCCTCGAAGGGGAATTCGCTTGGTCGGGGATCAAAGGAAGTTTCACCGCCCCGGAGGACGAGGGCGTGGGTAACTTCTCGACTTTCGAATCCAGGAACCGCTGGAACGGCGACCTAGCGCTACGCCTCGGTTACGCGATGGATCGGAATTTGTTTTACGGCAAAGTCGGTGCGGCTTGGGGTGACTTTCGCTACACAGAAACCCACGACGACTTTCCCACGGTTCATGCCGCTTCATGTGGCGGCGGAGCGAAACCCTGCAGCGTTGACGTCACCAATAACCGCGTCGGTCTGCTGTTGGGTGCCGGCTGGGAGTACGCAATCACGAACAATTGGACCGCCAAGATCGAGTACAATTACATCAACTACGGGTCGGCTACTATCGCCTATCCCTCGACCACCGCGGCTATCCAAAGTTTCTCCGTGCATGACACCGTCAATGTGGTCAAAGTTGGCGTGAATTATCTCTTCCACTAAGCACCGGTCGTTGCCCAGCACTGATCGAGTTACTTCAAATAAAAGCCCCGGGCATCTCGCCCGGGGCTTTTCGTTTCTACAGCTTTTCACCGGATGAATGCACAGCCACAGTTACAATCGATTGAAGTGCTGCCGTGTCGTCTAAAATTTCGCCGCGCTTCGCACCGCATACCAACATAGCCCGTGAGCGCCCATTCTCACATCGCGCGACGGAAGTCGGCGTATTTGAAGAACTCGGTGAGCCGGCCGGCGTTGTTGAAGTCGCCGAGATGCCAGCTCCAGCACCAGCGGCATCAGCGCGCCGGTGCCGTAGCCCGATACGCCGCCGATGAGCGAGGCCAACAGCGCGACGCCCGCAACCCGCGCGAGCTGCCACAGCGAAATGTCGGTGAAGCCGGCAAGGATCGTCATAAGGCTTGCTCGGCCGGCCCGGGCCGGCGGCCAAGCCGACTGCAAAAATTCTCCCAAATCGTCACAAAACCCGCCGTCTTTGTTGCCCCGGCATCGGCCGGGGCTTTTTGCGCATGATAGCGCGCGCGGATACTGCGCCCCCGCGGCGGCATGCTTTCCTAAGCTGCCTAGTCGCCTCCGGGGTTAAATTGCCGGCCGGGGAAGGCTCATTCCGGCCGAAAATTCGCATAAATAGTGTTGCGGCGGCGCCACAACCACGGGAAATCCGCCAAAAGCCGCCCAATTTCACCGGAATCCGGCCTCGACAGCTTGCCCCGGCGGGCCCCGATACCCTTTAATCTCCGGCAATAATTCAAATGGAGGCGGCAATGCGTTACAAAATCGCAAGTTTGGCGGCGGCCGCGATCGCGTTTGGCGGCGTGCAGGTGGCATCGGCGGCCGACATGGCGGTGAAGGCGCCGATCATGAGAGCACCGCTCGTGGCAAGCTACAATTGGACCGGTTGTTACATCGGCGTCAAGGCGCGTATAAGTTCGGCAACACCCAGCCCACGGATCCGGTCAACGGCGCCAATTGGACCGACAATTTCCATTTCAACGGTTTTATCGGCGGCGGTACTGTCGGATGTAACTATCAGATGAGCACCTGGTGTTCGGTATCGAAGGCGACGGTAGTTGGGGGTCCGTGAAGGGAACCAGCATCGACCTGCAAAATCCGACCGTTTTCAACACAGAATTGGAGAGCGCTGGCTAGCGACCGTACGCGGCCGCGTCGGCTACGCATGGGATCGGACTCTGATATACGTGACCGGCGGTGGCGCATGGGCCGGGGCTAAATTTTCTTTTCCTTGTCTTGGTCCCATTCCCGGCTGTGCGCTTTTCACTGACAGTAAGACCGTTAGCGGTTGGACCATCGGTGCGGGTTTGGAATATGCCGTGACGCAACAACTGGTCGGTGAAAGGTGAATGGCTTGATGTCGATTTTGGTACTCCGACATTCCTCGCGAGGAGTGTTGCAACAGGGGTAGCAACCGACCCGGCCGATGTGCGCCTACACCAACACCTGGTGCGCATTGGCCTAAACGTAAAAGCTTCTGGCCGTGATCGCGGCGGCGACCGCGCTATAGAAAAAAACCCCGCACCTTGCGTGCGGGGTTTTTGTTTGATGCGTCTCACATAATGGTACCGCGCCGCGGCGGCCGCTATCTCCTCAATGGTGGTCTTCGCGTCCTGGAAACCGCCTCGATCCACGCCTCCTCCGCCGCGCGCAAGGCGACGCCGAGTGCTGGCCCTTTCTCGACGCCGCGCGCGATGAAGTCGGCGGCCTTAAGCGGAAACACCGGCGCGTCCAGCGCTGCGGCAGCGTGACGATATTTTCGTCGCATCACTCCGCTGCGCTCGCCGGTGGAAGGGCAAACGTCTCGACCTTGGAAAGATCGAGCTTGCGGGAGGCGCGGTCGATATCGAATCCGACCACATCGCCATTGGCGTCGAGATCGACGACGAGGCCTTCGACAATCTCGCGTGCCTGAATGCCGGGCGCGCTCTTCAGTTCGATGTAGAGGCTATCCGTCTCCGGATAATAATGCAGCTTCATGGGCGTCTGGCAACCGCTAGGCGGCCGTCAGTGTCGGAATTTTCTTGAGTTTACCGGCAAGCTGGCGCTCGGCGATTTCAAGATCGTAGGCGCGTTGAAGATCGATCCAAAGATCGGGGCCGTTACCGCAAAGTTTGCCGAGACGTAACAGCCACGGCAGAGACTTACCGGCTGCTTCGCATCGAGCATGTCATACAGCGTCTGTCGTGAAATGCCGAGCAGCCGCGCGATTCAGTCTTGGACTTGCCGAGCGACGGCAACACATCCTCGCGCAAGAGCTCGCCCGGATGCATCGGTTTCAGACCGCGAAGAAGACGGTTCTGCTCATCAGTGGTAATCCTCCAAGTCCACGTCAACGGCATCCTCACCGTGCGACTGAATGTCAATCGCCAATTTCCACTTGCGTCCACTGCGTACCGTCCTTTGTGCGACCTTTCAAAGGTGGAACGAGCCCCGGCAAATTCATCTGATCCGGAGACTAGCAGCGTGGTCCGTAGGCTACTTTGCGTTATAGCTTACGCTTCCGCCGCGGCTGCAATTGCTTCAATGATCGCCGCCTCCCGTCGGAAACCCCGCCGCGATCCACGCCTCCTCCGCCGCGCGCAAAGCGGCGCCGAGCGCCGGGCCCTTCTCGACGCCGCGCGCGATGAAGTCGGCGGCCTTGCAGCGGAAACACCGGCGGCGTCCAGCGCTGCGGCAGCGCTCGCGAGCGCGCGCCAGGCCTGCGTCATGCGCGGAGCCTTGCGAGCGCGCCCAGGCCAGCAGCACGCGGTCGGTGTAGCGCTCGCCTTTGAGCCGATAGAGCAGCGCGCGCGCCGCCTGCTTCGTCGCCGCGGCGAGATCCGCCGCCAGCCCTCGCCCATCGACGACAGCCGCTCGTGCTCGCTGTTGGTCAGCCGCAACTTTTGCCACAGCCGCTCGGCGTCCTCGGCGACCGCGACGCCGAGCGCGCCCAGCCGCCGCACCGGATCGGCCGGCAGGCCGGCGCGCCGCCTCGGCCTTGGCCATGTTCTCGAAGGCGGCCGAGATAGCCGACGCCGCCGAGCACGCGCAGCAGCAGCCCGGCATCGGCCATCGCGATCAGCGCCGGCATCGCGTGCGGCGCCAGCAACAGCTTCATCAGCTCCATGCGCACGCGCTCGCGCGACAGCTGGTCGAGCCCGGCGCGGCCGGCGATGCAGGCGGCGAGGCCCTCGGCGTCGGGATGGCCGCCGTCGCCATAGGCGGCATGGAAACGGAAAAAGCGCAGGATGCGCAGATAGTCTTCCGCGATGCGCTTTGCCGGATCGCCGATGAAGCGCACGCGGCGCGCGGCCGAGATCGTCGAGCCCGCCGACATAATCGTAGACCGTGCCGTCGCGCGTCGCCGACAGCGCGTTGATGGTGAAGTCGCGCCGCTCGGCGTCCGCCTTCCAGTCGCGGCCGAAGGCGACCTTGGCGTGGCGGCCGTAGGTCTCGATGTCCTGGCGCAGCGTGGTCACCTCGAACGGCGTGCCTGTCGATCACCACCGTGACGGTGCCGTGCTCGATGCCGGTCGGCACCGCCTTGAAGCCGGCCGCGCTGCACGCGGCGCACGACTTCTTCCGGCAGCGCGGTGGTGGCGACGTCGATCTCGCCGACGGCCATGCCGAGCAGCGCGTTGCGCACCGCGCCGCCGACCACGCGCGCTTCTTCGCCGTCGCGGTCGAGCACGGCGAGCAGCCGCGGCAGCGCGCCGGCGCTCAGCCAGGCCGCGTCGGAAGCTTGCGCGCGGTCGCGCCGGAGCTCACTTGTTCTGCCCCGGCACGAATTTGCCGTCCTCGATATGCGCCGGCACGTAGGTCGAGCCCGGCGGCGCGCCGGTGAAATGCGCGAAATAGATGAAGCTGCCGAGCACCAGCAGCAGCGCGACGATGCGCGAGCGAGGCGACGCGCGAGAGCGGCCAGGATTCACGGTCGCATCACGCCGGCGCTGCGTCGCCCACAGGAACACGGCGTAGAGCACGAACGGCGTGAGGAACAGCAGCGACTTCGGTGAAGACCGGGCGGATCATCGATAAATCCGTTCGTGCAGATTGCGCAGGATACCCGCCGTCACGCCCCAGATGTAGCGCTCGCCGAAGGTGATGGCGTAATAGTGCCGCGTCATGCCCTGCCAGTCGCGCGAATGGCGCTGCACGTTGGCCTGATCCATCAGGAAAGCGAGCGGCACCTCGAAGGCGGCGTCGACCTCCGCGGTGTTGAGCGTGAGCGCAAAGCCGGGCTTGACGCGCGCGATCACCGGCACGATGCGGTAGCCGAGCGTGGTCATGTAGAGATCGAGATAGCCGATCGGCTCGACGTGCGCGCGGTCGAGGCCGATCTCCTCCTCCGCCTCGCGCAGCGCCGAAGCCAGCGGGTTTGCGTCGCTCGTCTCGATCTTGCCGCCGGGAAACGAAATCTGCCCGGGATGATCGGGCAGATGCTGGGCGCGCTGCGTCAGCAGCACCGTCGGCTCGCGGATGATCGACGACGGCGACCAGCACCGCGGCCGGGCGGATCGGCCGCACCTCGGCGATCTTTTTCATCACCGGATCGGCGTCGTGATCGCCGCGTGTCGGCGTGACGTTCGGGTCGTCGAGGCCGGCCGGCACGTCGAGCGTCAGCCGCGCCCGCGCGCGCGCGAAAAACTCCGCCGCCGAAAGCTGCCGCCGCCGTCTCTTGCATCAGGCGAATTCCTTGCAGCGCGCTCGCTTCCGCCATGGCGAAGAATTCGCCGCCCGAGGCGACGCCGAACATCGGCCTTGCCGTCGACCTCGCGCTCCTCGCCGAGTTCGACCAGATCGTAGAACAGCGCGCGCGTCACCTTGGCCCACAGCTCGCGGCGCACATGCAGATAGGGCTTGAGGCCGCCGGTCGCGGCTCGGGCTCGAAGCGCAGCGCATGACCCGGCCCGGCAGCGACCCAGTCGTCGACATTGGTGCGGAAGTCGAGGACTTGGCCGCCTGAGCATCTTGCTCGACCTTCATCTCGACGGCGAGGAACGGCGCGTCTTCGACGACGATGCCGACCTTCTCCACCGGCGTGACCAGGAAATACTTGTCGCCCTCGCGCTTGAGCACGGACGCGAACAATTTGACCAAAGCCGGCCGCCCGATCGGGGTCTTTTGGTAGAACCAGGTGCCGTCGGTGGCGATCCGCATGTCGATATCGCCGCAAAACGGCGGATTCCACAGGTGCACCGGCGGCGGCCCGCGTTTCCGCGGGGCAGCGCTGCCGCGATCCCTTCCAGCCCGCCAGTTCCGCCCCTGCCCTGCCTTCGCCATTGTTTTCCTACGGTATTCAGGCCGCTCTTAGGCCTGTTCGCAACTTTGTGACTCACCCGGCCAGGCGGCGGAAGATAGCGTAAGCTTGCCCGAAGATTGAGGCAGATTCGGCCCGATATGGCGCAGCGAAATCCGCTCTGGTGCGTTTGTTGCATAGCGCCGGCGCAGGCCCGAAAGCGCGCGATGAAAGGATCCGAGAATCATGGCGACGGCAAGCGGCGAAAGCCTGGAAAAGCTGGAAGACATGATCGTGCGCGCGGCGGAATCGACCGCCGCCCATGTGCGCGCCGCCAAGGCCGCCATCGGCGCGGTGATCTTCGGCCAGGACATCGTGGTCGAGCGCGCGCTGGTCACCGTGCTGTCCGGCGGCCATGCGCTGCTGGTCGGCGTGCCCGGCCTCGCCAAGACCAAGCTGGTCGAGACCATGGGCATCGCGCTCGGCCTCGACGCCCGCCGCGTCCAGTTCACGCCCGATCTGATGCCGTCCGACATTCTCGGCACCGAGGTGCTGGAGGAAAGCCCGGGCGGCAAGCGCAGCTTCCGCTTCATCGCCGGCCCGGTGTTCGCGCAATTGCTGATGGCCGACGAGATCAACCGCGCCTCGCCGCGCACGCAGTCGGCGCTGCTGCAGGCGATGCAGGAGCAGCACGTGACCGTCGCCGGCGCGCGCCACGATCTGCCCAAGCCGTTCCACGTGCTGGCGACGCAGAACCCGCTCGAGCAGGAAGGCACCTATCCGCTGCCCGAAGCGCAGCTCGACCGCTTCCTGATGGAAGTCGACGTCGACTATCCCGACCTCGACGCCGAGCGCAAAATCCTGTTCGACACCACCGGCGCCGAAGAGACCCGCGCCAAGGCGGCGATGACGCGCCGACGATCTGATCGCCGCGCAGCGCCTGGTGCGCCGCCTGCCGGTCGGCGAATCGGTCGTCGAAGCGATCCTGCAGCTGGTGCGCTCGGCGCGTCCCGGCCCGGAAGCCGGCGACATCGGCAAGCTGATCTCCTGGGGCCCGGGCCCGCGCGCCAGCCAGGCGCTGATGCTGGCGGTGCGCGCCCGCGCGCTGCTCGACGGCCGCTTCGCGCCCTCGGTCGACGACGTGCTCGAACTGGCCGAGCCCGTGCTCAAGCACCGCATGGCGCTGACCTTCGCCGCCCGCGCCGAAGGCGAAACCATTCCGAACGTGATCGCGCCGGCTGAAAGCGCGCATCGGATAAGCCAGAATGGCCGAGCCGCGGCGCAAGCGACATCGAGACCGGTGCGGTCACGGCAGGCGGCCGGCAGCGGCCGCACGCTCGCCGCGCCGATGCCGCGGCTCATCCTCGAAGCGCGCCGCGTCGCCGCCACCGTCATTCACGGCCTGCACGGCCGCCGCCGCGCCGGACCGGGCGAGAATTTCTGGCAATACCGCCGCTTCATGTCGGGCGAGCCGGCGCCAACGGTCGACTGGCGGCGCTCGGCGCGCGACGACCATCTCTATGTGCGCGAGCGCGAATGGGAAGCCTCGCACACGATCTGGCTCTGGCCCGACCGCTCGCCCTCGATGGCGTTCGCCTCCGCGCTGGCCACCGACAGCAAGCTCGAGCGCGCGCTGGTCGTCGCCTTCGCGCTCGCCGAAGTGCTGGTGCAGGGCGGCGAGCGCGTCGGCATTCCCGGCCTGATGCGGCCGACCGCCAGCCGCAACGTCATCGAGAAGATGGCGCAGGCGATCCTGCACGACACCGCCGAGCGCGCCAGCCTGCCGCCGTCATTTCGCGCCCTCGCCGCTTGTCCGAGATCGTGATGCTGTCCGACCTGTGGAGCCCGATCGCCGAGGTGCAGGCGATGATCGCGCAGCTCGCGGCCACCGGCGCGCACGGCCACGTCGTGCAGATCGTCGATCCGGCCGAAGAAAGCTTCCCCTATTCCGGCCGCGTCGAATTCATCGAGCCGGAAGGCGCCGGCAGCATCACCGCCGGCCGCGCCGAGACCTGGCGCAACGACTACCAGGCGCTGCGTGGCGCGCCACCGCGCCGCCATCCGCGCCGAAACCGACCGGCTGCGGCTGGAGCTTCGCCATCCACCGCACCGACCGGCCGGCCGAGCGAACTGCTGCTGGTGCTGCATTCGCGCATGGGCGACAGCGCGCAACTGCCCGTCGTCAGCAGCCGCCACGCGCCGGCGCAACCCGGGAGGGCGGCATGATCGGCCGGCCTGCCGCTCGGCTTCGCGCAGCCGCTGGTGCTGCTCGGCCTGCTCAGCCTGCCGGTGCTGTGGTGGCTGCTGCGGCTGGTGCCGCCGCGCCCGCGCCGCATCAATTTCCCGCCGACCCGGCTGCTGTTCGAGATCGCGCCCAAGGAAGAGACGCCGTCGCGCACGCCCTGGTGGCTCACGCTGCTGCGGCTGACGCTGGCCGCGCTGGTCATCATCGCCGCCGCGGGGCCGATGTGGAATCCGCCGCTCGCCGCCGGCGAGCCGCGCCGCGCCGCTGCTGCTGATGATCGACGACGGCTGGGCCGCCGCCGCCGCCTGGGACGAGCGGCTGCGCACCGCCGACGAGATCATCGCGCGCGCCGACAGCCGACAACCGCGGCGTCGCGCTGCTGCCGCTGTCGGAGACCGGCGCGCGACATTTCGCATGCAGGTCGCGGGCGCCGCGCGCGTGCAGGTCAAGCAGCTCAAGCCCAAGCCCTATACCGTCGACCGCAGCGAGGCGCTGCCGCTGCTCGAGCGCTTCCTCGCCGGCGCGCCGAACGTCGAAGTCGTCTGGCTGTCCGACGGCGTCGATCTCGGCAAGGGCGCGGCCTTCATCGACGGGCCTCAAACAGATCATCGGCGACCACCCGCTCACCGTCGTCAACGGCGGCCTCGCCGGCCGCGCATGCGCTCGCCGCCGCCGACAACGCCGCCGGCGCGCTGACGGTCAAAGTGCTGCGCGCGCAGACCGGCGCGGCCGAGAACGGCCTGGTCAAAGCCATCGACCTCAAGGGCCTGCCGCTCGGCGAAGCGCCCTTCGCGTTCAAGGCCGGCGACCGCGAGACCGACGCTTCGATCGATCTGCCGGTCGAGATCCGCAACGAAGTTGCGCGGCTGGAGATCGTCGGCGAGCGCTCGGCCGGCGCCGTGCAACTGCTCGACAAGCGCTGGCGCCGCCGCACCGTCGGCATCATCTCGGGCTCCGACGCCGACCGCTCGCAGCCGCTGCTCGGCCCGACTTATTATCTCGCGCGCGCGCTCAATCCCTTCGCCGATATCCGCGTCGCGCGAAGGCGCATCGCCGGCGTGAAGCGGTGACGCGCTTCCTCGACCAGCACCTGCCGATGCTGATCCTGGCCGATGTCGGCAATGTCGCCGAGGCGCGCGACCGGCTGATCAAATGGATCGAGAACGGCGGCGTGCTGGTGCGCTTTGCCGGCCCGCATCTGGCCGGCGACCGACGACGACCTGGTGCCGGTCAAGCTGCGCCGCGGCGGCCGCATTCTGGGCGGCAGCCTGAGCTGGGAGAAGCCGCAGAAGCTCGCCGGCTTTTCGCGCGAAAGCCCGTTCAACGGCATGGCGGTGCCCGACGACGTCACCGTCACGCGCCAGGTGCTGGCCGAGCCCGACGCGCGGCTGACCGACCGCACCTGGGCGACGCTCGCCGACGGCACGCCGCTGGTCACCGCGGAGCGCCGCGGCAAAGGCATGCTGGTCCTGTTCCATGTCACCGCCGACACGCGCTGGTCGGACCTGCCGCTGTCCGGCGCCTTCGTCGACATGCTCCGGCGCGTCGTCGCGCTGTCCGGCGCGGCCGCCAGCAGCGAGCGGCGAGGTCAACCCCGACAATGCCGCGACCGCCGTGGTGCCGGCGACCCGCGTGCTCGACGGCTTCGGCGCTTTCACCACGCCGCCGCCGACCGCGCGGCCGGTGCCGTCCAATTTCACCGCCCGCGCCAGCGCCGACCACCCGCCCGGCTTCTACGGCCCGCCGGAAGGCCTGGTCGCGGTCAATACGCTGGCGCCAGCCGACCGGCCGGTGCCGCTCGATTTCTCCGGGCTGAAGGCGACGCTTCGACGTCTATCGGCACGGCGAGCCGCTCGACCTGCGCGGGCCGGTGTTCATGGCGGCGCTGTTGCTGCTGATGCTGGATGCGCTGGTGGTGTTCTGGCTGTCCGGCGGGCTGAGCGCGCTGCGGCCGCGCCGGCGCGCCGCCGCCGCCATCGTCGCTTGCCGCCGGGCTGGCGGCCGCGATCGGCATGCCGCAGCAGGCCTGGGCGCAAGCCGCGCCCGGTCCGCCGCCCAAACTGTCGGCGCAGGCCGAAGCCTTCGCCTTGAAGGCCACGCACCAGACCCATCTCGCCTACATCGTCACCGGCGACCCCGAGGTCGACGAGATCAGCAAAGCCGGCTTGCAGGGCCTGACGCTGTTTCTTGCTCAGCGCACCGCGCTCGAGCCCGGCGAACCCATGGGCCTCGATCCGGCGCGCGACGAGCTGTCCTTCTTCCCGATCATCTATTGGCCGATTTCGCTGAAGGCGGCGAAGCCCTCGCAGGCCGCGCTCGAGCGCATCGACGCCTACATGAAACGCGGCGGGACCGTGCTGTTTGATACGCGTGACGCGCTCGACGCGCCGCCCGGCGCCGGCGGCGAGAACCGCGCGCCCGGCATGCTGGCGCTGCGCGCGATCCTGTCCTCGCTCGACCTGCCGGAGCTCGAGCCGGTGCCGCGCGACCACGTCCTCACCAAGACGTTTTTCCTGCTGCACGACTTCCCCGGCCGCTTCACCACCGGCCGTCTCTGGGTGGAGGCGCTGCCGGCCGAGACCGAAGAATTACCGAACCGCCCGGCGCGCGCCGGCGACGGCGTCTCCTCGATCATGATCACCTCCAACGATCTCGCCGGCGCCTGGGCGATGCGGCCCGACGGACAGCCGATGTTGCCGCTGGTGCCGGGTGAACCGCGCCAGCGCGAGTTCGCCTTCCGCGCCGGCGTCAACATCGTGATGTATGCGTTGACCGGCAACTACAAGACCGACCAGGTGCATATCCCGGCGCTGCTCGAACGGCTGGGCCAGTAGGAGTCTGCAATTGAATCTCGGCGTCGCATTCTCGCCTCTGGTGCCCGAATACGTGGTGTGGGCGGCCTTTGCAGCGGCGGTGCTGATTTCGGCGCTGCTGGTGCTGGCGCGCAGCCGCGGCGCGCTGGTGCGCGCAATCGCGCTCGCTTTGATGGTGTTGGCGCTCGCCAATCCCTCGTTTACGCGCGAGGACCGCGACCCGATCCCCTCGGTCGCCGCCATCATCGTCGACAAGAGCCCGAGCCAGGATTTCGGCGACCGCAATGCGCAAACGCAAGAAGCGTTGAAAACGTTGACCGAGCGGCTCAAGCGCATCCCGGGGCTCGAGGTGCGCGTCGCCGAGGCCGGCGAGGCCAACGGCGAAAACGACGGCACCAAGCTGTTCTCCGCGCTGTCCTCGACGCTGGCCGACGTGCCGCCGGACCGGGTCGCCGGCGCGATCCTCATCACCGACGGCCGCGTGCACGACGTGCCGGGCGACGCCGCGGCCCTGGGCTTTGCCGCGCCGCTGCACGCGCTCATCACCGGGCATGCCGGCGAGATCGACCGCCGCGTCGTGCTCACGGTGACGCCGCGTTTCGGCATCGTCGGCCAGTCGCAAAGCGTCGGCTTCCGCATCGAGGACCAGGGCAGCAAAGTCGGCAGCGCCGAAGTCACCGTGCGGCGCGACGGCGAGGTGGTGGAGAAACGCACGGTGCCGGTCGGCGTCGACAGCACCGTGAAAATCCCGATCCCGCATGCCGGGCCGAACATCGTCGAGATCGAAGCGGCGCCGCTCGCGGGCGAACTCACGCAGGTCAACAACCGCGCCGTGGTGTCGATCGACGGCGTGCGCGACAAATTGCGCGTGCTGCTGGTGTCGGGCGAGCCGCACGCCGGCGAGCGCACCTGGCGCAATTTGCTCAAGTCCGACGCTTCCGTCGACCTCGTGCATTTCACCATTCTGCGTCCGCCGGAAAAGCAGGATGGCACGCCGATCAACGAGCTGTCGCTGATCGCCTTCCCGACGCGCGAGCTGTTCCAGCAGAAGATCTCGGAATTCCAGCTCATCATCTTCGACCGCTACGCCCGCCAAGGCGTGCTGCCGATGATCTATTTCGACAATATCGCGGATTACGTGCGCAAGGGCGGCGCGGTGCTGATCGCGGCCGGCCCCGATTATGCGAGCCCGACCAGCATCTGGCGCACGCCGCTCGACGTCATCCTGCCGGCCGAGCCGAGCGGCGAAACCATCGAGAAGCCGTTCCAACCGGCCCTCACCGATCTCGGCAAGCGCCATCCGGTGACGCGCGGCCTGCTCGGCGCGCAAACCGATCCGCCGCATTGGAGCAACTGGTACCGCATCGTCGACACCCGCCGCACCACCGGCAGCACCGTCATGAGCGGCCCCGACAACAAGCCGCTGCTGGTGCTCTCGCGCGAGGAGCAGGGCCGCGTCGCGCTGCTGCTGTCCGACCACATCTGGCTGTGGGCGCGCGGCTATGAAGGCGGCGGCCCGCATATCGACTTGTTGCGGCGGCTGTCGCATTGGCTGATGAAGCAGCCGGAGCTCGAAGAGGAAGCGCTGCGCATTTTGGTGCGCGGCCACGATCTGACCGTGCAGCGGCAAACCATGGCGGAGACCGTCAACCCGGTGACGCTCACCTCGCCGTCCGGCGTCAAGCCGCACGCTCGATCTCAAGGCGGCCGAGCCCGGCCTGTGGAGCGCCACCATCGAGGCCAAGGAGCTCGGCCTCTGGCGCGCAACCGACGGCAAGCTGACCGCGCTCGCCAATGTCGGGCCGGCCAATCCGCGCGAATTCCAGGAGGTCACCTCGACCGCCGAGGTGCTGCGCAAGGTCGCCGAGGCCACCGGCGGCGACGCGCGCCGGCTGGCGCCGGGTGACGCAAACGTTCTCTCGGTGCCGCGGGTGCTGCCGGTGCGCACCTCCGCGACCTTCCACGGCGAGGACTGGATCGGGCTGAAGATGCGCGACGTGTCGGTGGTGCGCGGCATCGGCGTGCTGCCGATCTTCGCCGGCCTGATCGGGCTGTTGCTGCTGCTCGGCTCGCTGGCGGCGACCTGGGCGCGCGAAGGCCGCTAGCCGCACCCCGGAATGACAGTGCCTAAGCTTCCCAGTCCGGCCTGATCGTTCCCGCGATGCCGTCGAAGGCGCCGGGCACCAGTTCGGCCACCAAAAGCCGCGCCGGATCGACCGGGCCCGGGCATTTTCACCCGGCCTTTGGCGATCTGCCTGAAGCCGGATTTGCGGTAATAAGGCTCGTCGCCGACCAGCAGCACCAGCCTGTGTCCTTTGGCCTTGGCGGCTTCGAGCGCGCGCGCGATCAGCGCCGATCCGATGCCGTGCGAGCGGAACGGCGGCTCGACCGTCAGCGGCCCGAGCAAGAGCGCCGGTATTTCCCCGATGCGGATCGGCGTCTGCTGCACCGAGCCGACCAGCAACGTGCCGATGCGCGCGGTGAACGACAGCGCCAGCGCGTGCCCGCGTCCCTCGCGGATGCGGTAGGCGGTGCGCGCATAGCGGCCCGGGCCGAAGGTGCGCTCGTGCAAGCGCGCGATCGCGTCGGCATCGCCTGCCGTTTCCGGCAGAATGGTCAGCGATAATTCGCTCATGGGGTCAGCCCACGAGCCGCTTAGCATTCCGCCCGATTCCGGTCCATTGCCGGCGCGTGCCGCGACCGCCTAAATGAAGCCGGCAGCGGAGGACTTCGCATGGGACTTCTGGTCGAGGGCGTGTGGCAGCAGGACGGTGTGCGCACCAAAGACGGGCATTTCATCCGTCCGGCGCCGCGCTTCCGCAGTTGGGTGACGCCCGACGGCAGCGCCGGACCGTCCGGCGAAGGCGGGTTCAAGGCGGCGGCCGGCCGCTACCACCTCTACGTCTCGCTCGCCTGCCCCTGGGCGCACCGCACCGTCATCTTCCGTAAGCTGAAGGCGCTGGAAAACATCATCTCGATGTCGGTGGTTTCGCCCGACATGCTCAAGGACGGCTGGACTTTCAACAAGGATGAGGGCTCGACCGGCGACGACATCAACGGCAAGAGCAAGCTGTCCGAGATCTATCTGCTCGCCGACCCGAAATATACCGGCCGCGTCAGCGTGCCGGTGCTGTGGGACAAAGAGCGCAAGACGATCGTCAACAACGAGTCTTCCGAAATCATCCGCATGCTGAATTCGGCGTTCGACGCCTTCAGCAATGTGCGCAGCGATTATTACCCGCAAGCCTTACGCGCTAAGATCGACGGCATCAACGAGCTGGTCTTTCCCAACATCAATAACGGCGTCTATCGCGCGGGCTTTGCCACCACGCAGGAGGCCTATGAGCAGGCCTTCCGCAACGTCTTCGACGCGCTCGACGAGATCGAGCAGACCTTGTCGCAGCAGCGCTATCTTGTCGGCTCGGCGATTACCGAAGCCGACTGGCGCCTATTCCCGACGCTGGTGCGTTTCGACGCCGTCTACTATGCGCACTTCAAGTGCAACTGGCGGCACATCTACGAATATCCGAATCTGTCGAATTATTTGCGCGACCTCTACCAGCAGCCGGGCGTCGCCGAGACGGTCAGCTTGGCGCAGATCAAGCGACACTATTACGGCAGCCAGCGCCAAGTGAATCCGACCGGCATCGTGCCGGTCGGCCCGCAGCTAGACTTCTCGGCGCCGCACGACCGCGCAAGGTTCGGCTAGGCTCTTCTTATCCCTCCCCGCGCTTCGGCATTCGCATTACAGCGACGACGCCGTTCGACTGTGGCGACGGTCACCACAACTCGCTCACCGCCACGCCGTCGAAAACCTCGGCGAGGCGCGCGCGGGTGGCGCGGGTTGTGTCATCCGGCAGCGCGCCGAGCGCGAAAAAGCCGTGCTCGACGATCTCGCGGTTGGGCTTGGGCAGCGCGGTCTGGCGGAAGTCGCGCACGACGTAGAGCGCGACATGATCGCGGCGCGAGGCCCGCTTGTTGAAATAGAGCGCGTGCAGCTTGGGTGCGGCGGTGAGCTCGATGTTGCCCTCTTCGGCGAGCTCACGCGCGAGCGCCGCCAGCATGGTCTCGCCCGCCTCCACGCCGCCGCCCGGCAGATGCCAGCCGTCGACGTAGGAGTGCTTGACCAGGAAGACGCGGCCCCGGCCGTCGATCACCATGGCGCGCGCGCCGAGCGTCGCCGGCCGCGACCAGCGCCAGTAAAAGTGCAGCAGTGGCCGGCTGATCGGCCAAAGGGCGCGGCGCAGGCGGGTCATGGCCATAGCGAAGCACTACAAGATGGCGGTAAGCGGGGCGTTACCCTTGGAAAACCCGGTGGATCGGGGTCTTTTTAGTTTAGAACCGTTCTATATATTGGCCGGACACTGGACGAGGGCGCCACGTGAAGCGATTTTCCGATCTGAGCGAGCAGGAGGTGCTGGCGCTCGCCATCACCAACGAGGAAGAGGACAGCCGCATCTACCGCGGCTTCGCCGAGGGCTTGCGCGAGCAATTCCCCTCCTCCGCCAAGGTGTTCGACGAGATGGCCGAGGAGGAGGTGCACCACCGCACCATGCTCTACGACCTCTACCGGCAGAAATTCGGCGAATACCTGCCGCTGATCCGCCGGCAGGACGTGCAGGGCTTTTTGCATCCCAAGCAGCCGCTCTGGCTGATGCGCCCGCTCGGGCTCGAGGATGCGCGCAAGTTCGCGGAGAACATGGAGTACGAGGCCGAGCGCTATTACCGCAAGGCGGCGGCCAATGCGCGCGACGCCTCGGTGCGGCAATTGCTGATCGAACTCGCCGAAGCCGAGGCCGGACACGAGAGCCTCGCCCACAAGCTCAGCCAGAGCATCCTCACCAAGGGCGCGCGCGAGAAAGAGGACGAGACCGCGCGGCGCATGTTCGTGCTGCAATACGTGCAGCCCGGCCTCGCCGGGCTGATGGACGGCTCGGTCTCGACGCTGGCGCCATTGTTCGCGGCCGCCTTCGCCACCCACAACACCTGGCAGACCTTCCTGGTCGGCATGGCCGCTTCGGTCGGCGCCGGCATTTCGATGGGCTTTGCGGAAGCGCTGTCCGACGACGGCTCGCTCACCGGGCGCGGCGCGCCGCTACTGCGCGGCACGGTCTGCGGCGCCATGACCGCGATCGGCGGCCTCGGGCACACGCTGCCTTATCTCATCCCGCATTTCTGGACGGCGACCGCGGTGTCGATCTTCGTGGTGGCGCTGGAGCTGGCGGCGATCTCCTGGATCCGTACGCGCTACATGGACACGCCGTTTTTGCAGGCGGCGTTCCAGGTGGTGGTCGGCGGCGTGCTGGTGTTCATCGCCGGGATATTGATCGGCAGTTCATAGCGCGATGGCTGTCACGTCACGCGCGGCGACGTCCCGTAGTGACCCCTGCTTCAGGCAGGCTTGCTTGCGAAAATTGTGAATGCTGAGATGCGCCGCGGACAAGCCGGGCGATGACACGCCTGACATTGCCGATGCCTTTCACTGCTCGCCCATTTGTCCGACCCGCATCTGGCGCCGCTGCCGCGGCCGCGCCTTAGCGAGCTGATCGGCAAGCGCATCACCGGCTATCTCAATTGGCAGCTGCGGCGGCGCTCCATCCACGACCGCCGTGTGCTCGACGCGCTGGTCGATGATCTAAATAACGCGCCAGGCCGATCACATCGCGGTCACCGGCGACATCGTCAATATCGCGGCCAAAGCGGAATTCGCGCCCGGCGCCGCCTGGCTTGCTGGCCTCGGACCGGCGCGCGACGTGAGCTTTGTGCCGGGCAATCACGACATCTACGTCGCGGAGGCCGAGCGCTACGCGGCGCAGGCTTGGGGCCGCTATATGAGCGGCGACGGCGGCGGCACCGGCTTTCCTTATCTGCGCGCGCGCGGGGCGCTGGCGCTGATCGGCCTTTCGACCGGCGTGCCGACGCGCGCCGGCATGGCAACCGGCGACGCTCGGCGAGCGGCAAGTCGCCGCACTTTCCGCGCTGCTCGCGCGATTGCAAGCGCGCCGGCATGTTCCGCGTGCTGCTGATCCACCACCCGCCGGTGAGCGAGGCCGCGCCGCACAAGCGTCTCCTCGATGCCGCGCTGCTCAAGCGCGCGCTCGCCGCCGACGGCGCCGAGCTTTTGCTGCACGGCCACGACCACAAGTCGATGCTCAATTGGCTGGAGGGCCCGAATGGCACGCGCGTGCCGGCGGTGGGCGTGCCGTCGGCTTCGGCCGCGCCGGCGGCGGCCGAGCACGCCGCCGGCTATAATCTCTACGCCATCGACGGCGCGCCCGGCGCCTGGACGTGCAAAATGATCACGCGCGGGATTGGGCCGGACGGAAAGGTCGCCGAATTGCAGCGGGTGAATTTATTTAAGGGTGCGGCTGGTTGAGCAGCGCAAGACCGACCAGGCCGGCGACGCCGACGATCACGCCATAGATGAATGTACGGAACGCGCGCAGCCGTCCCCGTCGTTGCTCGTGCTCGACCATCTTGAGCGCGGTCGCGCGCCCGAACGGCGCATCGTCGGCTAAAGCGCGCTCGCGCTCGACCAGCCGGCGCGCGACATAGCGCGTCACCGCCTGCACGATGTCGGCAAATTCGTAGCTCTCCGCCAGCACGGCGCGGCCGTAGCGCGTGTCCTGCACGAAACGGTACTGCCGCTTGTCGCGGCCCATCTCGACATGCGCGATGACGTCGATCCACAGCCGCGGCACGTCGCCGCGCGACAGGCCGCGATCGAACAGATCGGCGTCCTTGGGGATTTCGGCGAACACCGGATCGAGCGCGTCGTTGAGCAGTTCGAGGCGGGCGACGTCGGCGTCGCGCAAATCGACCACCACGGCGGAGCGCTCGGCCGCCTCGATGCGCGCTTCGCGCACTGCATCCTTGAGCGGCGCGGGCGCGGCCGGCGCGGCGGGCTCATCGGGCTTTTTGCTGCGTCCGAACATTGGTTAAATCTAGCAAGCTCCGGGCCCAGGGCAAAGCCGGAAACCGTGGCTTTTCAAGGGTCTTATTGGTTAACGCGGAACCACGCCATAGGGCCTCGCCCAGCCGAGGCCGGCCAGCGTACCGGCGCGCGGACGATACTCGGCGCCGATCCAGCCGCGTGTAGCCGAGTCGGTCGACGGCGGCGAACAGTTGCGGATAATTCACCTCGCCCTCGTCCGGCTCGTGCCGAGTCGGCACCGCGGCGCATTGCAAATGGCCGACCACGGCCAGGTATTTCTCCAGCCTGTAGAGCAGATCGCCGCCGACGATCTGCGCGTGATAGAAATCGAACTGCATCTTGATATTGGGCTTACCGGCGCGCGCGATCACGTCGGCGGCGTGCTCGACATGGTTCAAGAAATATCCCGGCCGGTCGCGCGCATTGATCGGCTCGATCAACAGCGTGATGCTTCTTGGCGGCGGCGAGATCGGCGGCGCGCTTCAAATTCTCGATAAAGACCCGCTCGGCCGCCGGGCGTTGCTCGACCGCGACGATGCCGGCCAGGCAGTGGATGGCGCTGCCGCCGATCGCGGTGATGTAGTCGAGCGCGCGGGCAAACAGCGCATCGAAGTCCTTTTCGCGGCCCGGCACCGCGGCATAGCCGAACTCGCCCTCGCGTCCGGGCGGCGTGTTGACGCCGAGCATGGTGAGGCTGTTGCGCGCGATCGCCGCTTTGACCTCGGACGCCGGCACGTCATAGGGAAATTGCAGTTCGATCGCCGAAAATCCGGCCTTGGCCGCCGCCTCGATGCGCCCGAGCAGCGGCTGCTCGGTGAACAGGTAGCCGAGATTGGCGGCAAAACGCGGCATCGTTTTCCTCGCTTGCGCGCAAGCGCGCAGCCGTATTCATTAGCGGGCCCTCCGCCTCAACGCCATCCCGGGAACGCCCATGTCCGCCAACAGCGCCTTCCATATCGCCGTACTGCCGGGCGACGGCATCGGCCATGAAGTGATGGCGCCCGCGCTCGAGGTACTGCGGCGGGTCGCGGCGGCGACGCCAAGCCTCGAATTCCGCTTCAGCGAGGCCCCGGCCGGCGCCGAGGAATATCGCGCCACCGGCAAGTCCATGTCGGAGAAGACCATCAAACTGTGCGAGGGAGCCGACGCCATTCTGCTCGGCGCCTGCGGGCTGCCGAGCGTGCGCTATCCCGACAACACCGAGATCATGCCGCAGGTCGAGCTGCGCTTCATCTTCGACCTTTATGCCGGCGTGCGGCCGGCGCGGCTCATCCCCGGCGTGCCGAGCCCGATCGTCGGCGCGGCCGAGCACGGCATCGATTTCGTGCTGATCCGCGAGTCGACCGAAGGCCTGTTCGCCTCCATGGGCAAGGGCGTGGTGACGAACGACGAGGCGCGCGAGACGCTGGTCGTCACGCGCAAGACCACCGAGCGGCTGTTCGACTTCTCGCTGCAGGCTCGCCGAGCGGCGCAAGAAGCGCGGCCGCCCGGCCGCCTCACGCTGGTCGACAAGGCCAACGTGTTCAAGGCCTTCAACTGGCAGCGCGCAGATATTCGCCGAGCGCAAGGCGAAATTCCCCGATGTCAAAACCGACCTGCTCTATGTCGATGCCTGCGCCGCGCTGATGGTGAAGAAGCCGTGGGACTTCGACGTCATGGTGATGGAGAACATGTTCGGCGACATTCTCTCCGATCTCGCCGCCGGGCTGATCGGCGGGCTCGGCATCGCGCCCTCCGCCGACATCGGCGACAAGCACGCCGTGTTCCAGCCCTGCCACGGCACCGCGCCCGACATCATGGGCCAAGGCAAGGCCAACCCGACCGCGATGATCTTGTCCGCCGGCGATGATGCTCGATTGGCTGGCCGACACGCACGATCATCCGCCGGCGGCGGAAGCGGCGCTGCGCATCGAGCGCGCGGTCGACAAGGCCTATGCCGGCGGCATCAAGCCGATGGAATATGGCGGCAAGGACGGCACAGCGGCGATTGCGAATGCCGTGCTGACGGCCTTGTAATCCACCACCCGGCGGCTCGACGCTTACAGCCCGACGAAATCCTTGATCGCCGCGATGAACTCGCTGCGGCTGCTCGAGCGGCGGGCAATGGCCGCAGCCGGGCAATTCGACGTAGCGCGCGCCGGCGACCTTCTCGGCCACCGCTTTGTTGAGCGCGGGCGGCGTCGCCTGGTCGAACTCGCCGCACACCACCAGCGTCGGCACGCGCAGGTGATGCAAGCAGCGGCACCAGATCGGTTTCCTGCAAGATCTTGCAGGCCGCCTGGAACGCCTTCGGATCGATGCCGAGCAGCACCTGCTTGCGGGTCTCGATCGCCTCCGGATGCGCGGCCAGATAGGCCGGCGAATGCACGCGTTTGGCGGCGATCTCGGCGACCGCGGCGAGCCCGGCCTCGGCCACCTTCTGCGCCATCGTAGCGAACGCCTCGCGGCCCTGCGGCGGAAAACTGGCGGCGGCATCGCTGAGCACCAGCTTGGAAATGCGTTCGGGATGCGCGATGGCGAAGGCCAGCGCCACCGTGCCGCCGAAGCCGTTGCCGATCAGCACGGCGTCGTTGCCGATTTCGAATTCATCGAAGCCGTCCTCGATGGTCGCGACATAGGCGTCCATCAGCGCCAGCAATGGCGGCTGCCGAGCCGTGGAAGCCCGGCAGATTGATGAGCGTGACGCGGTGCTTGGCGGCAAGCGCCTCCAGCACCGGATCGAAGGCGTGACGGTCGGCGAGCAGCGAATGCAGCACCACCAGGTCGGGGCCGGCGCCGGTGCGCACCGCCGTGAGCGTGCCGCGGCCGGCGCTCGAGATGTTCGAATTGCATGAGAATTCTCCCAACGCCTTAAGTCAGGAATGGTCGGTGCTTCGTGCCATCGTCATCACCGGGCTTGCCCCGGATCTCGCTTAGTTCTGTGCTTCAAGACGAGCATGCCCGGGACAAGCCCGGGCATGACGGTTGCGATCCGGCGCGCAGTCGATGTCAGTTCCCCTCGCGCCAGATGCCGAGCGCTTCCTGCGCCGGCCGGTCGGAAATCGAGAACAGCACGGCGTCCTCGCTACCGACAGCGTGCGAATAGCGCTGCCATGGCGGCACCACGAAGACGTCGTTGACGCCCCATTCGATCGGCTTGCCCTCGACGGTGGTGGTGCCCTTGCCTTCCGCCACCGCGAACACGGTGCCGTCGGTCGAGCGGTAGGGCGCGCCCTTGAAGCCCTTGGGCAGCAGCGCGAGGTTGGCGCCCATGGTCGGCAGCACCGGCCCGCCATTGATCGGGTTGGCGTAGCGCACGCGTGCGCCGTGGCGCTTGTCGACGTCGCCGGTGTCCTTCAGCCGTTGCAGGATCGGCCGCATCTTGGCGTAGGGATAGTTGATCACCGGCGAGCGGTTGAGGCCGACCGGCGCGCCGTCCGGCAGCACGCCGGAGGCGTAGCGGTCGAACGAGTTGCCGTCGGCGTGATTGGTTTTCTGCATCTTCTCGTCGAAATGCGAGGCAAACGACGTTTCGAAATGATTGACCGTCGGCAGGTCGAGCACGTCGAGCCACATCACCGGCTGCTTGCCGGGATTGCCGTGATCGTGCGGCGCCCAATTGGCGGTGATGATGAAGTCGCCGTGCTTCATCTGCGTCTTCTCGCCCTCGACCGCGGTATAGGCGCCCTCGCCTTCCAGCACGAAGCGGATGGCGGAGGCGACGTGCTGATGCACGTCGGCGACCTCGCCCGGCAAGATGAGCTGGATGCCGGCGAACAGCGAATTGGTGATGCGCGACTTGCCGGTCTCGCCCGGGTTCTCCAGCACCAGCACGCGGCGCTCGGCTTCCTCCGCGGTGATCACCTCGCCCGCCTCCAGCATCAGCCGCTTGACGTCGGCGAATTTCCAGATTGCCGGCACGCACTGCGTCTTCGGCTCCGGCGTGACCAGGCCCTTGAGCACCTCCCAGAGCGGCGCCATGTGGAACTTGGCGGCCTTGTCGTAATAAGCCTGCCGGGCGCCCGTAATATTGTGCTTCGAACCGGGAGCGTCGATCACCGCCGTCATGGCTATTCCTCCGTCGAACCTGGCTTTGCGGCCAATATAGCGCAGCGACTGCGCCGCCGTAACCCGCGAATTCGCATGCATATCAGCTAATTATTGACCGAGCCGCCGTCCACCACCAGCGACTGGCCGGTGACGAAATCGCTGTCGCTCGAGGCCAGAAACACCAGCGCGCCGAGCAGGTCCTCCGGGTAGGCGTCGCGCTTGAAGGCGCGCGAATTGCGCACCGGCACGCGCTCCTCCTCGACATGGGTGGCGTTTTCGAGCCCGGTGTCGGACAGGATATAGCCGGGCGACAGCGAATTGACCGCGATGCCGTATGGCCCGAGCTCGCGCGACAGCGCGCGGGTGAAGGCCAGCATGGCGCCCTTGGAGGTAACGTAAGGCAGCATGCGCGGCACGCCTTTGTAGGCCGCGCCCGAGGCGATGTTGATGATCTTGCCGGTCTTGCGCTCGATCATGTGCGGCGCGACGTGGCGCACCATCAGATAGGGCCCGCGCACATTGATCGCCATCACGCGGTCCCACAATTCGCCGTCCCATTCGTTGAAGTTGCGCGGCGTCAGCTTGGAATAGAGCGCGGCGTTGTTGACCAGCACGTCGATCTGGCCGAAGCGCTCGATCGTCTCGCGCACCAGCCGCGCCACCGCCTGCTCGTCGCTGACGTCGACATATAGCGCTGGCCGCCGCCCCGGCGCCGTGGCGTTGCGCGATGATGTCGGCGAGATCGCGCGCCGTCCTCGATGTCGGCGATCATCACGCGCGCGCCTTCGGCGGCGAGCGCCTGCGAATAATGCCGGCCGATGCCCTTGGCGCCGCCGGTGACGATCGCAACCTTGCCCGCGAGCCTTGCCATCGGCGCTTCTCCACTCGTCATGCCCGGCACTGGGTCCTGCCGAAGGCCGGCCCGGTCGTGACACTTGACCCGGCGATCCCGTTAGTGAGCAATGTGCCATAAAGACGTGGATGGCCGGGACAAGCCCGGCCATGACAGGAGGGGAAACGCCGATGCCGGCGACGCCGCCGACAAGCTCGCTATTCGTGAATTGATCGAAAACTGGGTGATGTGGCGCGACGGCCGGATGTGGGACCGCTTCCGCACCGTCTGGCACAAGCGACGGCCACATGTGGGCGACCTGGTTTCAGGGCACCTACGAGGAATTCATCAAGGTCAGCCAGGAAGGCTACGACCGCGGCGTGCGCATCATGCACACGCTCGGCGGCACCACCATCGACATCAAGGGCAAGCGCGCGATCGCGCAGACCCGGATGGCGATCCAGCAGCGCGCGCCGGTCGAGGGGGTGCTGTGCGACGTGACCTGCACGGGAAAATTTTACGACTTCCTGGAAAAACGCAAAGGCAAATGGGGCATCGTGCTGCGCCGGCTCGCCTACGAGAAGGACCGCATCGATCCGGTCGCGCCGGGCGCCGTGCCCGCGCTTGACCAGAAGTTATTGGCGACATTCCCGGAAGGTTATCGCCACCTCGCCTACCTGCAATCCAAGATCGGCTACCGGATCAAGGACGAATTGCCCGGTCTCGACGGTGCGCCGCTCGCCGCGCTCTACGCCAAGGGCGAAAACTGGCTGAAAGGCAAAAAACTTTAGCCTGGTCGTTCCGCCGACGTATCGGGCAGGCGTGGGCAGCGCCTGCGCCGCAGCCATTGCGCGCCGGGCCGGATTGGGCGCAGACTTGCAGCAATAAAATAAAACGACCGGGGAGGATTACCATGCCGCGTTCGCATCAATCGCCGCAAATTTCTGGCTGGGACTGCCGCCGCCGCCGGCGCCGCCAGCTTCCCGCTGCCCGCGATCGCGCAGAACGCGCCGATCAAGGTCGGCCTGCTGACGGTCAAGACCGGCCCGCTCGCCGCCGGCGGCGTGCACGCCGAGGAAGGCATCACCACCTTCCTCAAGGAAAAGAACTTCACGCTGTCCGGCCGCAAGATCGAATTGCTGGTCGCCGACACCGGCGGCAACCCGGTCGGCGCCAAGACCAAGGCGCAGGAACTGGTCGAGCGCGACCACGTCAACGTCGTGCTCGGCCCGTTCGCCGCCTTCGAGCTGCTCGCCACGCTCGATTACCTGGCGCAGGCGAAAATGCCGACGCTCGCTTTCGCCGGCGCCGAGGACGTCACGCAGCGCCGCGGCAACCCCTATCTCACGCGCACCTCCTACACCTCGGCGCAGTGCCTCTACCCGCTCGGCGACTACGTCGCCAAGGACATGAAGCTCAAGACCGCCGCCACCATCGCCGACGACTTCGCCTTCGGCTACGAGCAGATCGGCGGCTTCCAGCGCGTGCTCGAGGACGAGGGCGGCAAGGTCCTCAAGAAGCTGTGGTCGCCGCTCAACACGCCGGACTACGCGCCCTATATCGCGCAGGTGCCGCCTTGCGACGTGATGTGCGTCGGCTTGGCCGGCTCCAACCCGATCAAGTTCGTCAAGCAGGCCAAGGGGCTCGGCATCAAGCAGCAGTTGATCGGCGGCTCGACCACCGCCGACGACACCATCATCGGCGCCTATGGCGATGAGGTGCTCGGCCTGATCAACACCAACCCCTATTCGCTCGACATCGACAGCGACGCCAACAAGCGCTTCATCGCCGGCATGCGCAAGAACTACGGCAACGACGTGCGCATCGGCCATTACGCCGCCTGCTTCTACATCGACGGGCTGGTGATCGAGGCGGCGCTCGCCAAGACCGGCGGCAAGGCCGACGACCCGGAAGCCTTCGTCAAGGCGATCCGCTCGGTCACGCTGGCCGAGACGCCGCGCGGGCCGATCAGCTTCGACAGCCACGGCAATGTGGTGATCGACGTCTATGTGCGGCGCGCCGAAAAGCAGAACGGCAAGATCGTCAACAAGACCATCAAAACCTATCACAAGGTCAGCCAGTTCTGGACCATGGCGCCGGACGCCTTCCTCAAGCAACCGGTGTTCTCGCGCGACTTCCCGCCGATGAAGGGCTGAGTCGCGCGGGGGTTGGCGGCGGCGCGCAGAAGTGCGATTTTCCGCCCCGGCGGGTCCGGCCGCCGGGGGGAACGCGATGTCGCTGGCCGACAAATTCAACCTGCTCAACGAATTCAACATCCTGCGCATCATCTGCGCGCTGTTTTTCGTGCCGCATATCATCGGCAAGATCACGGTGCCGGCGACGCTCGAATTCTTCGTCAAGGCCGGCTTCAAGCCGCCGGCGACCTGGATGACTATCGCAGGCAGCATCGAGACCGTGCTGGCGCTCGGCTTGTTCTTCGACATTTACACCCGATATATCGGCTTCATCGCCTTCATCCATTTGCTGGTGGCGGCCGCCGCCACCTACAAGGTGACCAAGAGCTGGATCTGGGTGATCGGCGGCATCGAATATTGCGTGTTCTGGGCGATCTGCTGCCTGGTCGTCGCCATGCACGCATCACATTGAGCAATCTCGTCTACCGCACCGAAGGAAATCCAAACAATGGCTAGCGTTCTGTTCTCTCCCCTCACCTTGCGTGGCCTCACGCTGCCCAACCGCGTCGTGGTGTCGCCGATGTGCCAATACAATTCCAACAACGGCTCGGCCAACGACTGGCACCTGATGCATCTCGGCAATATGTCGCTCGGCGCCGCCGGCCTGGTGATGTGCGAAATGACCAACGTCAATCCGCAAGGCCGCATTTCGCCGAAATGCGCCGGCCTGTATTCGGACGAGAACGAGGCCGCGCTCAAGCGCGTGTACGATTTCTGCCGGCAATACGGCGTCGCCAAGCTCGGCGTGCAGCTCGCGCATGCCGGCCGCAAGGGCCCGACCACGCCGCCGGCCGCCGGCGGCAAGCCGATCCTGGAGGGCCCGGACGCCTGGACGCCGGAGGCGCCCTCGGCCATCCCCTACGACACCGGCTGGGCGGTGCCGCACGCCATGACCAAAGACGACATCAAGCGCTGCCTCGGCGAGTTCGCCGCGGCGGCCAAGCGCGTCGACCGCATCGGCTATGACGTGATCGAGCTGCACGGCGCGCACGGCTATCTCGCGCACCAGTTCCTGTCGCCGCTCTCCAACAAGCGCACCGACGAATATGGCGGCTCGCTCGAAAACCGCATGCGCTTTGCCATCGAGATGTATGAAGCGGTGCGCGCGGTGTGGCCGGAGCAAAAGCCGATCGGCATGCGCGTCTCCGCCACCGACTGGGTCGAGGGCGGCTGGACGCCGGAGGAAACCGTCGTGCTGGCGAAGGAGCTGAAGAAGCGCGGCATGGACTACATGGACGTTTCCAGCGGCGGGCTGTCGCCGGCGCAGAAGATCCCGCTTTCGGCCGGCTACCAGGTGCCGTTCGCCGAGAAGGTGAAGAAGGAAAGCGGCATCACCACCATGTCGGTCGGGCTGATCGCCGGCTACCAGCAGGCGGAAGACATCGTCGCTTCCGGCAAGGCCGACCTCATTTGCCTCGCGCGCGCGGCGATCTGGGATCCGCGCTGGGCCTGGCACGCGGCGGAAGAGCTCGGCGCCGAGACGCCTTACGCGCCCAAGACCATGGCCGGCCATCCCAAGCTGCGGCCGCAGCTGTTTCCGAAGCGGGCGCAGGCGGCGGGCTGACGGCAACCGCCCCGCCGGCACTCAGGCCGGCACCCGCCCTTTGACCGCGTTGGCGCGCGCCGAATAAATGATGCGCCCGGCCGCGTCCGCCGGCATTCGCGCGCGCACGCGCGTCTTGAGCGTCTCGATGTCGGCCGCCGCCATGGCGGCGACGGTCGGGCCGAGGCTCGAGCCCAGTAGGCTGATCGACCAAAACTCGTCGAAGTCGGCAAAGCTGCGTTGCACGACGATCTCGCGCGTCTCGACCGCCTCAAGGCCGGCGCCGCGCCACAAATCCTGCAACGCTTCCATGCGCGAGGCGGCGGCGCTCGGCGGGGTCATGGGCGGAATGCCTATGGCGCGCAACTCGATCCGAATCGGCTCCAGCGGGAACCCGCCGCCCAGCATGTCCCAGGCATAGGCGGCGACCATGCCGCCCGGCCGCACGACCCGCGCCATCTCGGCGACGCCTTTGGCCGGCTCGGGCACGAAGAAGATCACCAGCGCCATGGTGGCGGCGTCGAAGCTCCGGTCGGCGAAGGGAAGCGCCATGGCGTCGCCCTGCTTGAATTCGGCGACGCCGCGCCTTGTGGCGCTGGCGCGCGTAGCTGAGCTGGCCCTGCGAGGGATCGACGCCGGCGACCGCGGCGGGCGCGGCGCGCGCCACGATCAGCTCGGTGAAGGCGCCGTTGCCGCAGCCGATGTCGACCCAGCGCAGGCCCGGCCGCGGCGCCAGCCAGTCGAGGAAAATCTCGCCGGCATAGCCGCTCCAGATTCCCATCATCCGCTCGTAAGCGGCGCCGTCGTCGAAACGGATTTTCTGTTCAGCCACGCTTCCCCCCGCCAGCGCCGCTATCAAGCCTTCATCCTGGCGATGAATTTTGCGAATGCCGCCAGCTGCGTCTTGACGATGTCCTTGGTCGGCTGGTCCTTGAGTTCGAGCGTGTCCTTGTCGAATTTGGTCTGCGCATTGCCGACGAAGATTTCCGGCGTGCCGAAGATGAAGGCGTTGAGGAACGTCATCGACATGCGCCAATGATATTGCATGCGCGCGCCGCCGAGCGGCCCCTGCGAGCAGGACTGGATGGCGACCGGCTTTTCCTTGAACGGCTGGTCCTTCATGCGCGAGACCCAGTCGATGGCGTTCTTGAGCACGCCCGGCATCGACCAGTTGTACTCCGGCGTCACAAACAGAACGGCGTCAGCCGAGCGGATGGCGGCGGCAAGGTTCTCGGCCGCCGGCGGAAAGCCGGAACTCTCCTGGATGTCGGCGTTGTAGAGCGGAAAGGCGTCGAGCGGCGGCGCAGTGACCAGCTTCATCTCCGGCGGCGCCAGCGCCGGCAGCGCGCGCGTGAGCGCGGCATTGTAGGAGCCTTTGCGCAGCGAGCCGCAGATCACCAGCACGTTGAGAGAATCGGCCATTGCCACTCCTTCGGGTTAATCCAGCCAGAACACCGCCGGTCTATTTCGCCACCAGCCCGGCGGTGTCGCGCACCTTCTTCCACTTGGCGACCTCGTCGTTGAGCAGCGCGCCGAATTCCTGCGTCGAGCTCAAGCGAACCTCGGCGCCGACCTTGGAGAGCTGCTCGCGCACCGCGGGACGCGACAGCACCTCGGCGAGCGCCTTGTGCATCTTGTCGACGATTGCCGGCGGCGTGCCGGCCGGGAAGACCAGCCCGTACCAGCCCGACACCGCGTAGCCGGGTACGCCCGACTCGGCGATCGTCGGCACATTCGGCACCGCCGGGCAGCGTTCGGACGCGCCGACCGCCAGCAGCTTGAGGTCGCCGGCATCCACCTGGCCTTTCACCGCGTGCACCAGTTCGATGGCGTAGTCGATTTCCTTGTTGCGCAGCGCCTGCACCACCATCGGCGTGCCGCGATACGGAATGTGCTTGACCTCGATGCCGGTCATCTGCCGGAACAGCTCGCCGGCCATGTGCTGGGTCGAGCCGAGGCCGACGGTGCCGAAATTGAGCTTGCCCGGGTCTTTCTTGGCGAGCGCCACCAGGCCCTTGACGTCGTCGGCCGGCAAATCCTTGCGCGTGACGATGACGAAGCAGGACGTGGCGACGGTGGCGACCGGCGCGAAGTCCTTCACCGGATCGAACGGCAGGCTTTTCATCATGGCCGCCGACACGGTGTGGCCGGTCGAGAGCATGGTGGCGGTGTAGCCGTCGGGCGGCGACTTGGCGACCAGGTCGGTGGCGAGCGAGCCGCCGGCGCCTGGCTTGTTCTCGACCACGACGCTCTGGTGCAGCACGTCCTGCAATTGCTGCGCGATGATGCGCGTGACGATGTCGGTGCCGCCGCCGGCGCCGAAGCCGACCATGATGCGGATCGGCCGGTCGTTCGGCCAATCGGCCGAGGCCGGCGTTGCCGCGCCGGCGAGCCCCGCCGCCAAAACGGCAACCTTGGCGAGCGCGATGATGATGCGTTTCATATTGTCCTCCCCTTTAGATCGCCGCTTGTTGTCGCAGCGTTTATTTTTCGTCTTCGATCGGATTGCGCAGCGTGCCGATGCCTTCGATCTCGACCTCGACGGTGTCGCCCGCCTTCATCCAGACCGGCTCCGGCTTGCGCGCGTGGCCGACGCCCGACGGCGTGCCGGTAAACAGAATGTCGCCCGGCTCGAGCGTCATGCCTTCGGTCAGATAGACCAGCAATTCCGCGACCGGGAACATCAACAAATCGGTGTTGGCCGACTGCATGACCTTTTCGTTGAGCCGCGTCTCGATCTTGAGCCCCTTGCCGCCTTTGGGCAACTCGTCGGCGGTGACCATCCAGGGCCCGACGCTGCCGGTGCGATCGAAGTTCTTGCCCATGCCCCATTGCGTGGTGTGACGTTGATACTCGCGCACCGAGCCTTCCATGCCGCAAGCATAGCCGGCGACACACTCGACGGCGTTGTCGAGCGTGAGATGCTTGGCGCGCTTGCCGATAACGACGACCATCTCGCCTTCGTAGTCGAGTTGGATCGACTTCTTCGGCCGCATCAAGCGGTTGCAAATGCGGCGTCAACGACGTCGGCATGCGGAAGAAGATCGATTGGAATTTCGGAATATTGTCGCGCTGCGGGCCTTCCTTGACGTGGTCGAGATAATTGAGCCCGAGGCAGATGATCTTGCCGGGATCGCGCCACCGGCAGCGCGAACTTCAGTCCGGCAAGCGGGCGGCGCGCCGAGGCCGGCGCCTTCTTGGCGAGATCGGCGAGCGGCTTTGAGATCGCCATTGCCGCGCCGCAGCCAGGCGCCGAGATCGTCGGGCGCGCTGGCGTCGGCCGCCTGCAAATCGATGACGTTGTCGCCCTCGACCACGCCGAGCCGCCGGCCTATTGTCTTCGAAACCGACGATTTTCATCCGGCGCCCTTCCCTGCCGTGCTTACACATTTCACGGCCCGCGCTTTCCGGCGGGCGGCAAGGCTTAGCGCATTTACGTCGGACGAGGCCAGCGGGAAAAATCAGACGCCCGCGCCGTCGCCCGCGAACGTGAAAGCCTGGATGGAGAAATAATTGTCGCGCGTCGGTCCAGGCCGCCGCCGGCAGCCAGCCGACGCCGCGCGCCAGCGCGGCCAGCGACTCCACGCTGTACTTGTAGCTGTTCTCGGTGTGGATGGTCTCGCCGGCGCGGAAGTCGATGGTCTCGCCGGCGACCTTGACCTTCTGCCGCTTCAGGCTGGCGAGATGCATCTCGATGCGGTTGCGCTCGCGGTTGTAGAAGGCGTGGTGCTCGAAGCCGTCGAGCTTGAAGGTGCCGCCGAGCTCGCGGTTGATGCGCATCGAGCAGATTGAGATTGAACTTGGCGGTGACGCCGGCCTTGTCGTTATAGGCGGCGTTGAGCACCTCGACCGGCTTGATCAGATCGACGCCGACGATGAGCGTCGCGCCGCGCGCCGAGAATGCGCGCCGGCATTGCGCAGGAAGCCGCCGCCTCGTGCGGCTCGAAATTGCCGATGGTCGAGCCCGGGAAAAAGCCGACGCGCGCCGGCGCGCTCTCGGCTTCCGCCGGCAGCGCGAACGGCTGTCGTGATGTCGGCCGTCGACCGGCAGCACCTTGAGCTTGGGGAAATCCGGCGCGCAGCTCGGCCGCCTCCTGCTCGAGCATCTCGCCGCAGATATCGACCGGCACATAGGCCGCGAGCTGCGGCGCCGCGCGCAGCAGGATGCGCGCCTTCTTGGCTCGAGCCGCTGCCGAACTCGATCAGCGCCGCGCCTTCCGGGATGAGCTTGCGCGATGTCGGCGCGCGTGCTCGCGCAAGATGCTCATCTCGCAGCGGGTCGGATAATATTCCGGCAGTTCGGTGATGCGCTCGAACAGCAGCGAGCCGGCGTCGTCGTAGAAATATTTCGGCGGCAGGCGCTTGGGCGTCGCGCGTCAGCCCGGCCAGCACGTCGGCGGCGAAGGTCGGACGCTCCTCGGTTCGGCGGCGGAAGCTTGACGTGCGAGCGCAACCCATGACGCCTCCTCAAACAAACTCGGCCAGCCGCAGCCCGCTGAACTGCCAGCGCGCCGGCGGATAAAAGAAATTGCGGTAGCTCGACGCGCGCATGGCCCTCCGGCGTCGCCAGCGACGAGCCGCGCAGCACCATCTGGCTGACCATGAACTTGCCGTTGTATTCGCCGAGCGCGCCTTCGGCGGCGCGGTAGCCCGGATACGGCAGATAGGCGCTGCGCGTCCATTGCCAAGCGATGCCGAAGGCGTCGGCGATCAGGCCTGCGCGCGCCGCAACCTCCCATTCCGCCTCGCTCGGCAGATGCTTGCCGGCAAAGCGCGCGAAGGCGTCGGCCTCGTAATAGCTGACATGCGATGACCGGCGCCTGCGGATCGACCGGCTTTAAGCCCGCCGAGCGTCAGCGAATGCCAGGCGCCGTCCTGCTGCCGCCAATAGCCCGGCGCCTGCCAGCCTTCCGCCTGCACCGCGGCCCAGCCGTCCGACAGCCAGAGCGACGGCGTCGCGTAGCCGCCGGCCGCCATGAACTCGAGCCACTCGGCGTTGGTGACGAGATGGCGCGCGATGCGCACCGGCGGGATCAGCACGTCGTGCCGCGGCGTCTCGTTGTCGAAGCAAAAGCCCTCGCCGTCGTGGCCGATCGGCTGGATGCCGGCCGGCACGTCGACATAACCGCGCGGCCCTGCGGCCGGCGCGCGGCGGCTGCCAGTGCGGCATCGTAGACCGGGTCGGTCGGATTCTGCGCGAAGGCGTGCAGGATGTCGGTGATCAGCAATTCCTGGTGCTGCTGCTCGTGATGCAGGCCGATCTCGAGGATGGCGAACACGCGCGCGGCGTCCGCCGCCGGCACGTTCTCGATCAGCCGCTCGACCGCGGCATCGACATGCGCGCGATAGGCGGCGACGTCCTCGCCGTTCGGCCGCGTGATCAGGCCGCGCTGCGGGCGCGCATGACGCGGGCCGGCCGCGACGTAATAGGAGTTGAACAGGAAGCGCGAAAGCGCTCGTCGAAATCGGCGTAGCCGGGGTCGTGCGGCATGAGCAGGAACTGCTCGAAGAACCAGGTGACGTGCGCGCGATGCCATTTGGTCGGGCTGGCATCGGCCATCGACTGCACGATCTGGTCCTCGGCCGACAGCCTGGCCGCGCGCGCCTCGGTTTCCGCCCGCACCCGGCGGAATTCGCCGCGCCAAAAGGCGCGCGTCTCCTGCGGGCCCGGCGCCTCGGCGGCATCGCGCGGTCGGGGCGTAGCTGCGGTGCGCGCCATCAACGGCCTCCGGACCGATTTCAGGGAGATGGGCCTTAAGCCTTGGGCCAGGTGCACGAACTAAATACGAACCGGGAAACAATTGTTCCATCGCCTGCCGGCCGGGGCAACCCGCAAAAATCCCCCCAGTCGGAGTTGTGATTGGCGCGTGAGATCAATGACATGCGGGGCTGCGCATAACCAGCCCTTTGTAGGCGGCAGCCCGCGTGGCAATTATGCGCGGCCTTCGACAAGGGAATCCGCCGATGCCGCACCGCAAAGACCGCGACGAAGAATGGGCGATCGCCCTGCTCGAGCAAATCGTCGCGCGCGACCGCCAGGACCGGGACGCGCTATCCGGCCAGGCCGTCGATCATGTGAAGCGGGCCTTGGTCATTCTGAAGAAGCGGCGGCGCGATGGCGAACCCCGCTCATAGCGCACATGCCTTGGACACTGACGACCGCCGCCTATTTTTTGAGAATCACGTCGAAATAATAGCCGAGCGTATCTCGCTTCGACGCCGCCAGCTCACGCAGATCGTCCGCAACCTCGCGCGCCTGCCTGAAGGACTCCAGCTCTCCCACCTCGCGAAACGCAAGGCTGGCGCTGCCGAAGTTCCGTTCGATGAACGCGGCGATGGTTTCCGGGTCTCCCCCCATGCGGCCAATCATATAGGGGCAGAATTCCATCACGATCAGTTCGGCCTGTTTGAGCGTCGACTGGCCGCCCTGGATGACGAATGGCTCGGCCCCCTGCGTGTCGATCTTGACGGCGAGCGGCCCCTCGACAGGGCCGACGATTTCATCGAGCGGCAGGGCGTCGATTTTGACGGTCGGACGCTGGTCTTCGCCCATACGGTTGGCGCCGCGGCCGAGGCGGATTCGATGATCGCCCAAATTCTCCGGCGCCAGCTCGAGATCCAAACTGCCGCGCCGCGAAAAGGCGGCAACCTGTCTAGTGCTGACATTGCCGTGCGTGCAGTTCCGAGCCACGTTGGCGACAAGAAATTCGTAGTTGGAAGGCTCCGGCTCGAGTGCAATACATCGCACCTTCGGATTTTGGGCGACCGGGATCGTGGTCAAGCCGATATTGGCGCCGACGTCCACATAAGTGCCGGCGCGGCCGGCGAAGAAATCGACGAACGTTCTGTTTGCGCGCTCCGCCCATTGGCCGCTCTCGGCGTAGATTTGGACGATGCCGCGGTCCGCCGAAGAGCCTTGAATAAAGCCATAGTCGCCGCGGATCGAAAACCCGCTCACGCCGCATTCGCGCGCCAGCTCGGACAAAGTCAGCCACGGTCCTCTGCGACGGTACAATTGCTCGAAAATGAATTCGCGTGACCCGAGGGGAAATCGCGCCCAAGGAATATGCGGCGTTGCGCGCGCGACAATGAATTTCGCAACGGATTTCAAAATCTTCATGGCAAACCGGCCGCGGAAGCTCACGACACTCCGCTCGAACCGCCTTGGTTATACCGCCGGGGCCGGCAATTTCGATCGTTTAATTATTTGGTAGCGGGGGAGGGACTCGAACCCCCGACCTCCGGATTATGATTCCGCTGCTCTAACCAGCTGAGCTACCCCGCCACCGTGCCGGCCGTGGCCGGGCTGGCCGGATATAGGAAGCCGCGCCAAACACTGTCAAGCAAGCGCGCACTGTCAAGCAAGCACGGTTCCGGCCCGCTGCCGCGCCTATTTCGGCTGCACGTTGGGGTCGCCGCCCGGCGAGCCCGGCGGCGGGATCACCGGCATCTTGCCGCCGCCCGGCGCCGGCCGGTTCATCTCCGGATCGATCTGGTCGGGCGGGCAGATCACGCCTTTCGACTGGGCGAGCTTGTCGCTCAAGCTTTTCCGGTCGGTCTCGCCACGCACCTCGACCTCGCCGCCCTTGCCGAGGGTGGTGCGCGTGTTGGCGCAGGCGTCCGGATCGTGCACTTCCTTGGAAGGCGCGGCCGGCGATTTGGCTTGCGGCGGCGCCTGCGCGGCGGCCAGCGCCGGCAACGCCAAGGCGGCAATCACGCTGAAAACGATGACAGGGATGTTCCGCATGGCACGCTCCCTTGCTTGTCCAGACAAGACAACGATCTGCGGGAACCGGGGGTTCCAAGCGTATTTCGCGCCATATGACGCGCGGCTAAGCCGCGCGGCGCAGGCGCTCGAAACGGATCAGCGAGAAATGGCCGAGCGGCGGCATCGGCCGGCGCTCGATCATGCGCACCCCGCCGTGGCGCGCCGCCCAGCCGGCAAGCGTGGCGAAGGGGAATTCCGGCTGCCAGCCGAGCTTGCGCGCGAGCGGCGCAAAGCCGCGCTCGAACAGGCGGCGCGGCCCCTCCTCCGCGCCGATGTGATTGACCAGCACGATCTCGCCGCCCGGCTTGGTGACGCGCGCGAACTCATCGAGCGTGGCGATCGGATGCGGCACCGTGGTGATGACGTATTGCGCCACCACCACGTCGAAGCTCTCGTCCGGCAACGCCAGCCGCTCGGCATCCATCACCGCCAGCGCCTCGACATTGGCCAACTTGTGCGCGGCGACGCGCGCCGCCGCCTTGCGCAGCATCGGCTCGGACAGGTCGACTCCCACCAGACGGTGCCGGGACGCATAATCGGGCAGCGAGAGGCCGGTGCCGACGCCGACTTCGAGGATGCGCCCGCCTTGCGGCCCGCAGGCGCGCTCGGTGGCGGCGATGGCCGCGCGCCGGCCGCGCTCGAACACCGCGCCGAACACGAGATCGTAGACCGGCGCCCAACGGGCATAGGCCTTGGAAATCGTGTTCTTGTCCAATCCGTCGCCCATGATCGGAGCAATGTGGCACATAAGGCGATGAAGCGAAAAGTTCGCCCGCCGTTGCGCGCCTTGCCGGTGAGAGCGGCGCCGACCGGCCGCGCGCCGGCCTCCTCCGTCATGTGAATTTAAGCCGCGCGAGCGGCGGTCAATATACAATTTTAGGTTGTCGCACGCGATGAAGGACTGGCACAGTGGCTGTGGATTTTGCGCACCGTTCATGTGCCCGCCACGAAAGCCCGAGGGAGATTGCCATGCGCAAGTATTCGACGGCCTTTATCGCGATCGCGCTGCTCGTCCTGTCGACGCCGAAGGCGCTAGCCCAGTACGTGGCGTGCACGACAATACCGAGCGTGGTCGTGTCGCATTTCGTGACGCACAACAACGACTATGGCGGTCACGTCAATGCGCACGTGCTCTATCAGACGCCGCCGCTCCACTACTCGCAGAACAACAGAACGCTTTTCAGCAGCGACTTCGTTTGGGAGCAGGCTTATATCTATCTGAGCCAGCAAGTTCAGCAGCTTCAATGCAATCTCTCAGCGGGTGTCGGCACGGAAGCGGCGCGGACGTTGAACCTGCATTACAATTCAGTGCAGTGCACGGCAGCAAACGCGCAAGGGGTGTGCACGGCCTGGTATAATGTGCCAACGAGCACCGTGCGGATCGTGATGCGCGTCGTGCAGAATGGCCTGAACGGACATTGGATTGTGTACAACGCCTATCCGGTGCAATAGCCCCGGCGCGCTTTCGTCCGCCGACGCGGACGGCAAACGATGTCGATCAGCCGCCGGCCACGGGCTCCGCTGCTTCGGGCGATGTGTGCGGCGCAAGGGTGTCCGCCGCCGCCAATGCGCTCTTGATGAAGCCGCCGCCGAGCACGCGCGCCTGCCCGACGCCGGCGTCGTAGAACACGCAAGCCTGCCCGGGGGCGACGCCATGCTCGCCGTCGACCAGCTCGACCTCGTAGCCGCCCGCGCCGTGCCGCAGCCAGGCCGCCGCCGGCGGCCGCGTCGAGCGCACCTTCACGAACACTTCGCGCCCGTCGTCGGCGAGCGCCTCCTCGAGCGAGCCGCCGCCGATCCAGTTGACGTCGCGCAGGAGAATGTTGCTCGTGCGCAAAGCCTCGCGCGGGCCGACCACCACGCGGCCGCGCTCGGCATCGAGCCGCACCACGTAAAGCGGCGCGCCGGTCGCGAGTCCGAGGCCGCGGCGCTGGCCGACGGTGAAATGGATGATGCCGTCATGCGCGCCCAGCACCTTGCCGTCGAGATCGACGATCGCTCCCGGCTCGGCCGCGCCGGGCTTGAGCCGCTCGATGACGTCGGCGTAGTGGCCGCTCGGCACGAAGCAGATGTCCTGGCTGTCGTGCTTGTCGGCGATGGAAAGCCCGAATTGGCGCGCGAGTTCGCGCGTCTCGGCCTTGCTGCGGTCGCCGAGCGGGAAGCGCAGCAGGTCGAGCTGCTCCGCCGTGGTGGCGAACAGGAAATAGCTCTGGTCGCGCTCTTCCTCGCGCGCGCGGTAAAGCGCGCGGCCGCCCTCGGCGAGCTGCCGCGAGGCGACGTAATGGCCGGTCGCCAGAACCTCGGCGTCCAATTCGCGCGCGGTAATCAGCAGATCGTGGAACTTGATCGACATGTTGCAATCGACGCAAGGCACCGGCGTCTCGCCGTGGATATAGCTCTCGGCGAAACGGTCGATCACCGCTTCCTTGAAGCGGCTCTCGTAATCGAGCACGTAATGCGGAATGCCGATGCGCTCGGCGACGCTGCGCGCGTCGTAGATGTCCTGGCCCGCGCAGCAGGCGCCCTTGCGATGGGTGGCGGCGCCATGGTCGTAGAGCTGCAGCGTCACGCCGACCACGTCGTAGCCTTCGGCCTTGAGCAGCGCGGCGGTCACCGAGGAATCGACGCCGCCGGACATGGCGACGACGACACGGGTGTCCTGCGGGCGGCCGGGAAGGTCGAGGCTGTTGGGCATGCTGCTCCTTACTATAGGTGGCGAGCCTGCGCGCGCAATGACGCCCGGTTTGCAACCGAATTGCGGCCGCAACCGGCCCGGCAAATCTTGCCGGCTCGAGCGTAGCAGGCGCTGCCGGGCGCTCCTGCGGCGGGGCCCGCTTTCCGCCAAGATATTGCCGCTACGGCAGATTTTCCAGACGCCCGGCTGGCCTGGCGATTGCAGATAACAGGCGGGGAATTCCGGGAGTTCGATCCGTGCCGCACGTTGCGTCCCATGCCAATGCCCACGCCGTCAGCCACGCGCATGCGAATGCGCGCGCCCACCGCCAGGCCGAGCACGCCCCGGCCTCGCCGTTCGAGGAACTGCTGGAGGACGTGGCGGCGGCCGATCAGCCCGCCCCGCCGCAAGCCGGCGAACTCGCCACCGCCCTGCTGCCGCCGCAAGCCGAGGGCGACAGCAAGAGCGCCAACCCGCAGGCCGACCCGGCAAACGCCACGCTCAGCGCTCCCCACGCCGAGATCAAAGCACCCCCTGCGGCCGATGCGGCCATCGCCGCGCTCGTCAACGCCCCCGTCAACAGGCTCACCGTCCAGCCGGATGCCAAGCCGGCGCAGACCGATGCGAGCAGCGGCGTAAAGCCCACCGATGGCGAGAAGGCCGAGATCAAGACGGACGAGGCCAGCGCGCAAATCGTGCAGGCGGCGCCCGTCCCCGATGCGCCGCCGCCCCAGCCGGCCGCGGTTGCGGCCGTTCTTGCTCCCGCGCCGGCCGGCGACGCCCCATCGCCCTCCGCTCAACCGGCGCCCGACGCCAATATTGCCAACGCGCCACCGCCGTCCGCGCAACCGGCGCCCGCCGTGATTATTGCCGACGCGCCGAAGCTCGCCGCGACTGCGCCGCTCGCTGCTGCGTTTGCTGCGCCGAAACTTGCGCCGCCCAAGCTCACCCCCAACAAAGCCGCCGAGCGGCGCCGCTTCCCCCGACGCCGATGCCGCGCCTGCGTCCGCGGACAACGCCAAGACGGCGGCTGCCGCCCCGGCCGCCCCCGAGCCTGCCGCCAAGCCCGACGCCCGCGCCCTCGGCGAAAACGCGCCCGCGATTCATCGCGATGCAGCCGACCGCCGACGCACCGGCCGCCTCGCAACGCGAGGATCACGCCGCCTCCAAGCTGAGCGGCGACTTCACCCAATTGCTGAACGCGAGCGCCCCGCCGCAAGCTTCCGCGCCGGCGCTGCAGGCGAATGCCCCCTCCCCGCTCGCACCGCCGGCCGCCGCGGTGCCGCTCGCCGGCATCGCCATCGCGATCGCCGGCAAGGCCTTCGAAGGCAAGAACCGCTTCGAGATCAGGCTCGATCCGCCCGAGCTCGGCCGCATCGAGGTCAAGCTCGACCTCGACCGCGACGGCCGCATCACCTCGCACATCGTCGCCGACCGGCCGGCCACGCTCGAACTCCTGCGCAATGACGCCGCCACGCTGCAACGCGCGTTGGACGACGCCGGGCTGAAGACGGCCAACAACGGCTTGCAATTTTCGCTGCGCGACAGATCAGAACCAGCAGCAACAGCAGCAGCAGCAGGCGAACGCGGCAACCGTGCGGCTGACGCTCCACGACCCCGCGCTGTCCGCGCTCGACCCGGTGCTGACCCGTTATTCCGCCCATAGCGGCGGCCTCGACATCCGCGTCTAAGGACGAACGCCCATGACCACCGTTCCCCCCGTCACGTCCGGCACCAGCGCCACCGTCTCCGGCGCGCTCGACAACCAGATGATCGCCGGCAACTTCACCACCTTCCTCACGCTGCTGACGACGCAACTGAAGAACCAGAACCCGCTCGACCCGCTCGACACCAACCAGTTCACCCAGCAACTGGTGCAGTTCGCGCAGGTCGAGCAGCAGATGAAGTCGAACGACCAGCTCTCGACCTTGGTCTCGCTGGAGAAGACCGCGCAATCGACCGCGGCCTTGAGCTATGTCGGCCAGACCGTGGTGGTCGACGGCTCGACCGCGCAGCTCAAGAGCGGCACCGCCAGCTGGGCCTTCAACGCCGCCAAGCCCGCGACCGCCAACATCGTCATCAAGGACGCCTCCGGTGCCACCGCTTATTCCGGTACCTTTGCGGTCAATCCGGGCGACCAGCAATTCATCTGGGACGGCCGCGGCAATGACGGCAAGCTGTGGCCGGACGGCGCCTACACCATGAGCATCGACGCGCTCGACGCCGGCAAGCAGCCGGTGGCGGTCTCGACCCAGGTGCAAGGCACGGTCGACTCGGTCGACCTCACGCAGAACCCGCCGGTCCTGTCGATCAACGGGCAGAACTACACCATGGACAAGATCAAGCGCATCGTGCGCGCGAGCTGATCTCGCGCGCGTCCTCGCTCCTCAAGCACTCTTTGGTTTCTTCCGAGAGCGACCGGGCGAGCGGTCGCTCGCTTCGCCGTGTTCAGCGCCACGGCGGCGCGGATGAGCGCCTTCAACGCCTTCTCATCGATCTTGTCGCCCTCATGGATATCGATGGCGCGCCGGGTGTTGCCTTCGAGGCTGGAATTGAACAGGCCGTGACGGGTCCTTGAGCGCGGCGCCCTTGGCGAAGGTCAGCTTCACGACCGCCTTGTAGGTCTCGCCGGTGCAGATGATGCCGGCGTGCTCCCACACCGGAACGCCCTCGCCACTTCCATTCCTCGACCACGTCGGGGTCGGCCTCTCTGATGAGCGCGCGGACCCGCGCGAGCGTCTCGCCGCGCCAATCGCCCAGCTCCTTGATCCGCGCATCGATCAGCTGGGAGGGAGAGGCTCCGCCTTTTGCTTTCGTCGCGGCGCTCTTGCTCTTCTTCATGGTGGTTGTCGCTTTCTTCATGGTTGTCGTCGCTCGCCGCTCAGGCGCTGCGCTTCGCCCGGCATGACACACCGCCTCGATGTTGTGGCCGTCGGGATCGAGAACGAAGGCGGCGTAATAGTTGGCGTGATAATGGGGCCGCAAGCCGGGACGCGCCATTGTCTCTCCCGCCGGCATGCAGTGCTGCGACGTGGAAGGCATCGACGCTGGCCCGGTCGGCGGCGACGATGGCGACGTGCAGCGGCTTTTTAAGTCCGCCTTCGGCGCCGATCCAGAAGTCCGGCTTGCCGGCGGAGCCGAACCCGACCGCGGCGGCGCGGCTTTCCGTGTGTGCGCCGTCGATTTCCATCACCAGTCCATAGCCGAGCGGCGCCAACGCCTGCGCATAGAAGGCCTTGGAACGCGCGTAGTCGGAAACAGGAAAACCGATGTGATCGATCACGAGCGCTGCTCCTGCTTTGCGAAAGAAAATTCACCGCTGCGCCACTTGGCGGCATAGGGCAGCACGAACATGTATAGACCGCGTGAACATGAGCAAAAAGAGCGGGAGCAAAGGCGAGTAGACCACCCAGGACGGCGGTTTCCCCAGTCCCATGGCGACGAAGTTGGCGATGACGGTCACCGTAAAGGCAATCGCCAGCCAGCGATGAATCTGCCGAATCCACGTATTCCAGTTCAATGGGACCTCCTTTGATCGAGACGAGCGAAGCGCGACGCGACAGACGTCACTCCGGCCGCGCCAAGACCTGCTCCAGCTTGGCGAAGAACTGCTGCCACCCGGCCTTGGCGCCGCCGAAGGCCTGCTTCTGATCCGGCCGGAAGCCCGACCTGCTCCATGCGCAGGTGGGTCCCCGTGCGCGTCGGCGTGAGCGTAAAGGTCACCACGCTCTTCAGATTGAAGGCCGCATCGTCATGCGCAAAATTCCAGGTGTAGGACAGCGTTTTGTTCGGCTCGACGGCGAGGACCTCGCAGTCCAGCACGCCGCCCCAGTCGCCGCGAAGATTGAAGCGGTGGCCCACGACCGGCTTGAAGTCGTTCTTCATCAGCCACTCCTCGATCAGGTGCGGTTGCGTGAGCGCGCGCCAGATCTTTTCCGGCGGATAAGGGATCTCGCGTTCGACGACGACGGAGCGCGTTTCGGTCGCGGTGTTGGTCATTGGTCCATCCTTTTGAGCAGATCTTCGAGGTCGTCGAACCGGCTTTCCCAGAACCCGGCCATCTCGGCTTGTCCAGTCGATCAGCGGGGCCAGGGCGCCGAGCTGCGCGCTATAGTGCGTCTGGCGGCCTTCGTGGCGGTCGCGCACCAGCCCGGCCTGCTTCAGCACCCCAAGATGCTTTGAGACGGCCGGTTGCGAGACCCCGGCCCGCGCCGTGAGCGCCCCGACCGTCTGCTCGCCGTCGCGGCACAGCCGCTCGAAGATCGCCCGCCGCGTCGGATCGGCGAGCGTTCTGAAGAGCACATCGTGGGCGTTCGGCATCTGAGATCGATAACCCGGTGGTTATTGATCGACGTATAACCATTGAGTTATGGATAAGTCAAGCCGAAACGCGGCGCGGTCGCAATGGAGCGGCCGTCGCGCGAGCCAGAAGTGCGGCGCGCGGCAGCCCGGCACGGTCGACGGCGTGAACTCGCCCATCGAGTAGGCGGGCGGCGCCTCGCCGTCGTAGGCGATGATCGGCGAGCCGTCGTAGAAGTAGCCGAAGTTGAGCCCGGCGCAGCAGAACTGCTGCACGTTGAGCTCGTAGGCCTCCTTGCCGATCGCGGCGCGCGCGGCTTCGCCGTCCGCATCCGTCGCGCTCGATGTTGGCGGGCATTCGCGCGCGCCGCTGCGTTGATCATCTTCGCGCATGTTCCATCGCGAAGTGCGACACCTGCTCGGTGATCGGCTGGCGCTCGGCCTCGTAGGCATCGAGGATGCGCGGGCGCGCGCCCAGCCTTGCAGCACGCGCCGCCAGCAGCCACGAGAGGTTGGCGGCGTCGGCGATGCCGGCGTTCATGCCGTAGCCGGCGTACGGCACCCAGAGATGCGCGGCATCGCCGGCGATGAAGACGCGGCCGGTCGCGGAAGCGGTCGGCCACGAGGCGGCGGCCGACCCAGTCTTCCTTGCGAGATCACCTCGTACTCGAAGTCGGGCCCGACGCCGAGGATCTCGCGGATCGCCCAGTCGCGGTCGATGGAATCGAAGTCCGGCTCGTCGGGGTTGAGGTGGTTGTGCACCAGCCAGGTCTCGCGGCCGTCGATCGCGAACATCGTGCCGCAGCGGCGCGGGTTGACCGCGAGATACAACCAGGCCGGCTTGCCGGGCAGCAGCGCGCGCAGCTGCGGCGCGCGGATGATAGGTCGACTGCACGCGCTGGATCGACCGGCGTCGCCTTCGAGCTTGGCGCCGATCGCCTTGCGCACCGTCGAGCGGCCGCCGTCGCAGCCGACGAGGTAGCGGCAGCGCGATGCGTCGCTGCGCTCGCCGCTGTCGAGATCGCGCGCGGTCGCGCGTCGACGCCGTCGCTCGTCCTGCGTGAAGGCCTCGAACTCGCGTGCGGTTGAGGATGCGGATGCCCGGCTGCGCCGCCGCGTGCTCGAACAGGATGGGCTCGAAGATAGATCTGGTTGATCCGGTGCGGCGGCTCCGGCGTCGGCCACCAGGCTGTCGGCGCCCTTCGTCGCGGTGTACGCGGCTCGGCGCGCGACGGGATCTGAATGCGCGTGAGCTCGGTGCCCGGTCGCCGAGACGCAGCAGGACACGTCGTTGCGGATAGTCCGGCGGCAAGCCGGCTGTCGCGCATCTTCGCGGCGACGCCGAGCCGGCGGAAGATCTCCATCGAGCGCGCCGAGACGTGGTTGCACTTGACGTTCGGCGGTTCGCCGGCGCGGCGCGTCTCGACGACGGTCACGTCGACGCCGCGCGAGGCGAGGTCCATGGCGAGCGTGAGGCCGACCGGGCCGCCGCCGACGACGAGCACGCTGGCTTCAAGCGATCGCATCGACAGATTTTCGACTCGACCGTGGCGGCCGTGCAATCCGCAAAGCAGCGCCGCGCGCAGGATGGGTTGAAGCCGACCGCTTTAGGTCCGTCATTCCGCCGGATTTGACGTATTCTGTTGTCCTTGTCGGGCGCCCTGCCCGGGAGAAACAGCCATGCCCAGCACCGTCCGCTTGCACCGCGTCCTGGCCGCCAAGCCCGCCAAGGTCTATCGCGCCTTCATCGAGGCCGACGCCATGGCGAAGTGGCTGCCGCCCAACGGCTTTGCCTGCACCGTGCATCGGCTCGACGCCAAAGTCGGCGGCACCCATCGGATGTCGTTCCGAAATTTCACCACCGGCATGAGCCATTCCTTCGGCGGAGAATATCTGGAGCTCGTGCCCGGCGAGCGCTTGCGCTACACCGACAAATTCGACGATGCCAATTTGCCGGGCGAAATGCAGGTGACGGTGACGCTCAAGCCGGTGTCGGTCGGCACCGAGCTGACCGTCGTGCAGGAGGGCATCCCCGACGCCATTCCGGTGGAGGCGTGCTATCTCGGCTGGCAGGATTCGTTGCGCAATCTCGCCAGCCTGGTCGAGCCCGAAATCAATCAATACGTCGCCCGCTCGATCACATGAAGTGATCGCTCGTCCGCGATAGCGCGGATTGCGCTGCGCTCCATCCGGGCTAGTTGCTTGCGGGCCGGTTTCAGAAGAGTCATAAAACGCCACTACGGCCGTCCTGACCAGAGGAGAACCCAATGCGTCATGGTGCGCGTTCAGCTGTACTCGGAGCCGCGATCGTTGCGGCGCTCCCGTTCGTGGCGCTCGCTCAAATCGACCCCGTCGCAGTATTTCGTCAGGCCATTGATGCACGAAATCGGGGCGATATCGTAGCCATGATGGCGCTTTTTACTGAGGACGCGGTGCGCGAAGACGGCTGGTGGTCGATGAAGCGTGCCAGCCGCCGTGCGTTGGGTTAGCCGCTGTCAGAAGATCGTTTCAGAAGAATATCGATGAACACTTCCAGGCCAACGTGACCTCCGCTCAGGGAGCAGGTGACACCGTGACCGCCCAGGCCGAAATCAGCAGCGATGCGTTTCGCGCTCGCGGTATTGAAAAGCGCATGACCTCCTACACCGTCCAATTACGGGGCGGAAAGATCGCTCGATTGGTCCTCTCCCTTGCCCCCTCCAACTCCTGCAAAAAAGAATTAGCAAGGAAGTGGCCCGGATAGAGCTCCTGGGTCGCACCTCCGGTGCCACCCTAAGCCCGCGCGCGCTGCTCGCCGCGCCGGCCGAAGGCGGCCTCGATCGCGCGCTCCAGCGCCGATCAGTTCGAACGGCTTGCGCAGGATGTCGAAGCGGCCGTCGGCCGCCTGCGCGCATCGGTGAAGCCGCTGGTCAGCAGCATCGGCAGCTCCGGGATAGCGCTCGCGGCAGGTTTCGGCCAGCGCGAGCCGTTCATCGCGCCCGGCATCACGATATCGGAGAACAACGAGATCGACCTGCATGCCCTGCTGCAAATGGCGCAGCGCCTCGGCGGCGTTCTCCGCCCGCACCACGCGGTAGCCGAGCTGCTCGACCATGCGTGGTGGTGACGTCGGCGACTTCGCGGCTGTCTTCGACCACCAGCACGGTGCCCTGCGCGCCGTCCGCCCGGAACACGCCGCCTTCGACGCGCTGCTCGGGCTGCCGCGCTGCTGCGCGGCAGATAGATCGTGACCACCGTGCCCGTGCCCGGCTCGCTCGTCACCGTCACCGCCCCGCCCGACTGGTTGGCAAAGCCGTGCACCTGCGACAGGCCGAGCCCGGTGCCCTTGCCGACCGGCTTGGTGGTGAAGAACGGCTCGAACACGCGCGTCGAGCACGTCCGGCGGCGATGCCGGTGCCGGTGTCGATCATCGCCAGCGCGACGAATTCGCCTTCCAGCGGGCCCGCCGCCGAGCCCGGCTTGAGCACGACATTGCGCGCCTGACAGCGTGATGGTGCCGCCGTCCGGCATGGCGTCGCGCGCGTTGACCGCGATGTTGACCAGCGCCAGCTCGAGCTCGCCGAGATCGACCTCGACCGGCCAGATCTTGTCCTCGATGTCGCAGATCGAACTTGATATTGCCGCGCAGCGAGGGCGCCAGCATGTCGCGCACCGCGTCGATGCGCTGCGCGCAGGTCGACCACCACCGGCATCAATTGCTGGCGGCGCGAGAAGGCGAGCAATTGCCGCGTCAGCTTCTCGCCGCGCGCGGCGGCGGCGCGGATCGCCTCGACCGCCTGCATCTCCTTCGGCTCGCTCAGCCGGCGTTGCAGGATCTGCGCGTAGCCGGACACGATCATCAGCAGATTGTTGAAGTCGTGGGCGATGCCGCCGGTGAGCTGGCCGACCGCCTCCATCTTCTGCGCCTGCGCGAGCTGCTCGCGCGTCTCCTCGAGCGCGACCTGCTGCTCGTGCTGGGCGGTGATGTCGCGCGCGAGCTTGGCAAAGCCGATCAGGTCGCCGGCGTCGTTGCGGATCGCGTCCATCACCACGTTGGCGTAAAAGCGGCTGCCGTCCTTGCGCACCAGCCAGCACTGGGTCTCGAACTGGCCTTCGCGCGCGGCGGTCAGCAGCGCCTCCTCCGCCATGCCGACACGGCGCGCCTCCTCCGGCAGGAAGACGCTGAAATGGCGGCCGACGATCTCGTCGGCGCTGTAGCCCTTCAGGCGCTGGGCGCCGTCGCTCCAGTTGCGCACGCGGCCTTCGGTGTCGAGCATATAGATCGCGTAATCGCGCACGTTCTTGAGCAGCAATTGATAGCTGTGCTCGCTCTCGCGCAGCGCGCTTTCGGCCTGCTTGCGCTCGGTCACGTCGAGGCAGATGCCGAGCATGCGCACGGCGGCGCCGTTCTCGTCGCGCACGATCTCGCCGGTGCTTTGCAGATGGCGGATGCCGCCGTCCGGCCGCACGATGCGCTCCTCGTGGCTGAAGGCGCGCTGGTCTTTGAGCGCGGCCTCGACGCTCGCCTGCACCTGCGCCCGGTCGTCGGGGTGGATGAAGCCGAGGAATTCGTCGAGCGTGCCGCCGAACTCCTCCGGCGTGCGGCCGTAAATGTCGAACAGCTGCTCGGACCAGGTGACGCGGTTGCCCACCACGTCCCAGCGACCAGCTGCCGAGATTGGCCAGCCGCTGCGCCTCCTGCATGATGGATATTGGCGTCGGCGAGCGCGGCGGTGCGCTCGCGCACGCGGCTGTCGAGTTCGGCATGGGTGCGGCGCAGGTCGCGCTCGGTGCGCCGGCGCAGCGCGACGTCGGCTGAAAGCACCAGGCTCGGCACCGAAATGCTGACCATGAAGGTGAGCAGCAGCAAGAAGGATTCGTTGAGGCCGATGTCGGCGCGAACGGCCCGGCATGCGTCGATCGTCGCCCAGACCGTGAAGCCGGTGAGGATGACGCCGACCGTGGCGGTGTCGCGCGGGCCGCGCCGCAGCGCCGCCCAGACCAGCGGCAGGATGGCGAGGAAGCCGAGCGGGCTCGTGTAGTCCGAGCGCGGCAACAGCGGGCTGAACGCGATCAGCCCGACCGCGGCCGCCGAGAGCAGCGTCGCCGCGACCCCGACCGCCTCGCCGCGGTCGAAGGCGCGCCAGTCGGTGCGCGCCCACAGCACGATCGCCGGCGTCACCACCAGCGCGCCGGCGGCGTCGCCCAGCCACCAGGTGACCCAGATCGGGTCGAAATTCTCCCAGGCGGCAAGGCCCGCCACGCACAGCGTCACCACCCCGACGGTGGCGCTGATGACGGTCGCCGGCCCGACGCAGACCAAGGCGAATTTCGCCACCCGCGCCGGGCTGGTGAAGGTGTCGACGCCGCGCGACCAGTGGATGATCAGGTATCCGCCGACCACCGCCTCCAGCGTATTGCCGAGCGGCGATCAGCGCCGAGGTCTCCAGCGTGCCGGCGGTGGTGGCGTTGGCGGCGAAGGCGCCGATCAAAATCGCCGGCCAGATGCGCAGCCCGCACAACAAGCATGGCGGCGAGCGCGATGCCGGTCGGCGGCCAGATCGGGCTGGCGCTCGGATTGACCGAGGCGAGCTGCAGGCCGAGCTTGGCGAAGACGAAATAGCCGATCGCGACCGCGATCAGCATATCGAGATAACGGGCGATTCCGCGCCAGTTTGCCGAGCCGGCAGGGAACTTTATCAAGCCGCGAACCCCCTTGATGGCGAATCTCCAGGGTAGTCTCAGCGGGAGCGCATTGCCACGCGGCACATAGGGCAAAGCGGCCCCGCGCCCTATCCGTAACCAAAAGGTTAGCGAAAACAGGGCAAACATTTCCCGTTCGCGCCCCATGCTTAGGCAAATTTTAAGCCGGCGGCCGGTAGCGTTCCGCCTGTAATGTCAGTCAGTTGAGTTTGTGAGTATAACCTATGACCGAGCCCCACCGCCCGAGGGTCAAATACGTCATCGGGCCGGACGGCAGCCCGCTTACGATCGCGGATCTGCCGCCGCCGACGACCAAGCGCTGGGTCATCCGCCGCAAGGCCGAGGTGGTCGCCGCGGTGCGCGGCGGCCTGCTTGTCGCTGGAAGAGGCCTGCGCGCGCTATACGCTGACGGTCGAGGAATTCCTCTCCTGGCAGTATTCGATCGACCAGCACGGCCTCGCCGGCCTGCGCACCACGCGCATCCAGCAATACCGGCAGTAGCACCCCGATACCGAATTCCGCATTGAGCGCCGGCCTCGCGAGGTCGGCGTTTTCGTTTTCGCGCCGCGCAATTCGATCCGCGCGCGGCGCCGTGCCGGCGCATTGCGCGATTCGACGGCCGAGATCATTAACCGGACGCTAACCATAAACTGGGCAAATCTTGCCGGGTCAGCGCGAACGCGCGGTGTTTCGCGGGGGGTACAAAGCCGGTGCAAGGTTTCTTCGATTTCGTGAAGTCGCTCGGTGCGGCGCGTATGGCGGCCATGGCCGCGGTGACGCTGGCGCTGATCGGCTTCTTCTCCTTCCTGATGATGCGGATGACGACGCCGCAGATGGTGCCGTTGTTCACCGACCTGTCGCTCGAGGATTCGGCCTCGATCGTCAAGGATCTCGAGCGCCAGGGCGTCGCCTACCAGCTCAAGAACGACGGCGCCATCGTCCTGGTGCCCAAGGACCAGGTGGCGCGGCTGCGCATGAAGCTCGCCGAGAGCGGCCTGCCCAAGGGCGGCGGCGTCGGCTACGAGATCTTCGACAAGTCGGACGCGCTCGGCGCCACCACCTTCGTCCAGAACATCAATCATCTGCGCGCGCTCGAAGGCGAGCTCGCCCGCACCATCCGCAGCGCTCGACCGCGTGCAGGCCGCGCGCGTGCATCTGGTGCTGCCCGAGCGGCCGCTGTTCTCGCGCGACAAGGCCGAGCCGACCGCCTCGATCGTGCTCAAGGTGCGCGGCAGCGCTCGAGCCGCAGCAGGTGCGCGCCATCCGCCATCTGGTCGCCTCCGCGGTCAACGGGCTCAAGCCCGAGCGCGTCTCGGTGGTCGACGAGACCGGCAAGCTGCTCGCCGACGGCGCCGGCGACGACAATCCGCTCGCCGGCGCCGGCGCCGACGAGCGCAAGGCCGCGTTCGAGAACCGCCTGCGCAAGCGAGGTCGAGGCCATCGTCACCTCGGTGGTCGGGCCCGGGCCGCGCGCGCGTGCAGATCACCGCCGATTTCGACCTCAACCGCATCACCCAGACCTCCGACAAGTTCGATCCCGACGGCCGCGTGGTGCGCTCGAGCCAGACCCGCGAGGAAAGCTCCGCCACCGACAGCAAGACCGCCGGCCCGGTTTCGGTCGGCAACGAATTGCCGGGCGCCGCGCCCGCCGCCAACGCCGCCGCGCCGGCCAAGAGCGACCAGAACCGCAAGACCGAGGAAATCGTCAACTACGAGATTTCGCGCACCACCAAGACCGAGGTGATCGAAGCCGGCCGCGTCAACCGCATCTCGGCGGCGGTGCTGGTCGACGGCACCTACGCCAAGAACGACAAAGGCGAGATCGCCTATCAGCCGCGCTCCAAGGAAGAGATCGACCGCATCGCCGCGCTGGTGCGCACGGCGATCGGCTTCGACGCCAAGCGCGGCGACCAGGTCGAGGTCGTCAACCTGCGCTTCGCCGAAACGCCGCCGATCCCGATCAGCGAGCCGACCGGCTGGATGAGCTACCTGCAATTCACCAAAGACGACATCATGCGCTGCGCCGAGCAGGGCGTGATGGCGCTGCTCGGCCTGCTCGTGCTGTTGCTGGTGGTGCGGCCGCTGGTGCGCCGGATCGTGACGCCGGAGGGCGGCACGCCGCAGGCGGCGCGGCGGTCGCCGGCGCCGCCGGCACGGCCGGCGTTGCCGGCGCGATCGGCGTCGCTGCCGGCGCCGCCGTCAGCGCTGCCGGCTCCAGAGCACGGCGGCATCACCGTCTCCGGCGGCGGCGGCGGCAGCATCACCTCCACCGGCGGCGCCAACATCTCGCTCGTCGGCGGCGACGAATCCGTCGCCATTTCCAACCGCACCTCCGCGATGATCGACGTCGCCAAGGTGCAGGGCCAGGTGCACGCCCAATCGGTGCAGAAGGTCGGCGAGCTCGCCGAGAAGAACCCGCACGAGGCGGTCGCCGTCATCCGCACCTGGCTGCACGAGGAGGCCGCCTAAGCCATGCCGTCCGCCTACGCCGAACGCGCACAAGAACCGCCACTCCGCGAGGACATCGGCGGCCTGATGGCGCGAGCTCGCCAGCCGCCCGCAGGTCAATCCGGGACGGCGCAAGCTGTCCGGGCCCGGAGCGCGCCGCGGTGCTGATGCTGGCGCTCGGCGAGCAATACGGCGGCAAGATCTTCAGCCTGCTCGACGACGACGAACTGCGCGAAATCTCGATCGTGATGTCGTCGCTCGGCACCATCGAAGCCGAGTCGGTCGAGGAGCTGCTGCTCGAATTCGTCTCGCCGCATGTCGGCCTCCGGCGCGCTGCTCGGCAACTACGACGCCACCGAGCGCCTGCTGCAGCAATATCTGCCGCCCGAGCGCGTCGGCGGCATCATGGACGAAATCCGCGGCCCCGCCGGCCGCAACATGTGGGAAAAGCTCGCCAACGTGCAGGAAGAGGTGCTGGCGAACTATCTCAAGAACGAATACCCGCAGACCGTCGCGGTGGTGCTGTCCAAGCTGCGGCCCGAGCACGCCGCGCGCGTGCTCTCGATCCTGCCGGAGGAGCTCTCGCTCGACGTCGTCAACCGCATGCTGCAAGATGGAAGCGGTGCAGAAGGAAGTGATCGAGCGCGTCGAGCAGACGCTGCGCACCGAATTCATGTCCAACCTGTCGCAGACGCGCCGCCGCGACGCCCACGAGGTGATGGCGGAAATCTTCAACAATTTCGACCGCCAGACCGAAACCCGCTTCCTCACCGCGCTCGAAGACGAAAACCGCGATGCCGCCGAGCGCATCAAGGCGCTGATGTTCACCTTCGACGACCTGATCAAGCTCGACACCGGCTCGGCGCAGACGCTGATGCGCAACATCGACAAGGACAAGCTCGGCGATCGCGCTCAAGGGCGCCTCCGAGACGGTGCGCCAGTTCTTCTTCTCCAACATGTCGACGCGCGCCGCCAAGATGCTGGTCGACGACATGCAGGCGATGGGCCCGGTGCGGCTGCGCGACGTCGACGAGGCGCAGACGCTGCTGGTCAATATCGCCAAGGACCTCGCCGCCAAGGGCGAAATCCTGATCTCCAAGAGCCGCGGCGACGAAGAGCTGATCTATTAGGACCCTGATGAAAGCGACGGCCAAATATCTGTTCGACGAGGACTTCGCCGCCGGCGACAGCCGACCATCACGTTGGTCGAGCCGAGCGCCGGCGCGCCGACGCCGAATCGCAGGCGCATCGCAAGGGCTTTGCCGCCGGCCAGCAGCAGGCCAAGACCGAGGCCGCCGAGCGCGCCGCCGCCGCGCTCGCGCTGATCGCCGACGCGATGGACAAGCTCGAGCGCGCGCTCGTCCGGCGATCGAGGCGCGGCTGGAGACCGAAGCGGTCGAGGTGGCGGTCGCGGTCGCCGCGCAAGCTCGCGCCCGAACTGATCGCGCGCGAGCCGTTCGCCGAGATCGCCGCGCTCGCCACCGAGATGCTTCCGCCATCTGGTGGCGACGCCGCACGTGGTGGTGCGCGTCGGCGCCGACATCTACGACGACGCCAAGCAGAAACTCGAAGAGATCGCGCAAGCGCCGCGGTTTCGAGGGCCGCCTGGTGGTGCATGGCCGAGGCCGGCATGGCGGCCGGCGACTGCCGCATCGAATGGGCCGACGGCGGCGTCGACGCGCGATCCGCGCCGCGACGCGCGCGGCGATCGACGACGTGGTCGCCCGCTACGTGGCGGCGCGCCTGGCCGCGGTGGCAGGGGCCTGAACATGCGCGCTTATGCGAATTCGAATTCGGGAGACCGACGCGATGAGTGAAGACCACAGCAAAAGTGCCGCTTCCCGATCTCGACGGCACGCGCGATGCCGGCGGTCGACGCCGGCGCGCTGGCACCGAGGACGGCGGCGGACCGGTCGACCGCGGCGCCGCCGACCTGGAAGCGCGTGTTCGACGTGCCGGTGCAGGTCTCGGCCGTGCTCGGCCGCGCCCGCATGGAGGTCGGCGACCTGCTCAAGCTCGGCCCCGGCGCGGTGCTCGAACTCGACCGCAAGGTCGGCGAGGCGATCGACATCTACGTCAACAACCGCCTGGTCGCGCGCGGCGAAGTGGTGCTGGTCGAGGACAAGCTCGGCGTGACCATGACGGAAATCATCAAGGCGGAGCAGAACTGACGTGCCGCTCGCGTCGCAAAGAACAAGGATCTAAGCCATGCGACTCCTGATCGTCGGCACGCTGCAAGGGCCAGCTCACCACCGCGAGCAAGATCGCGATGGACAAGGGCGCCTCCGTCACCCACGCCGACGGCACCGAGCAGGCGCTCGCCGTGCTGCGCTCCGGCCGCGGCGCCGACCTGCTGATGGTCGACGTCGCGCTCGACATCCGCGACCTGGTCGCGCGGCTCGACGCCGAGCGCATCCACGTGCCGATCGTCGCCTGCGGCATCGACGAACGACGCGCGCGCCGCGGTCGCCGCCATCCATGCCGGCGCCAAGGAATACATCCCGCTGCCGCCCGATCCCGAGCTGATCGCGGCGGTGCTCGCCGCCGTCGCCGACGACTCGCGCGAGATGATCTATCGCGACGACGCGATGGCCGCGGTGGTCAAGCTCGCCCAGCAGATCGCCGGCTCCGACGCCTCGGTGCTGATCACCGGCGAAAGCGGCACCGGCAAGGAAGTGCTGGCGCGCTACGTGCACGCGCGCTCGCCGCGCGCCAAGAAGCCGTTCATCTCCGTCAATTGCGCCGCGATCCCGGAGAACCTGCTGGAATCCGAACTGTTCGGCCACGAGAAGGGCGCCTTCACCGGCGCGCTCGCCCGCCGCATCGGCAAGTTCGAGGAGGCCAATGGCGGCACGCTGCTGCTCGACGAAATTTCCGAGATGGACGTGCGCCTGCAGGCCAAGCTGCTGCGCGCCATCCAGGAGCGCGTGATCGACCGCGTCGGCGGCAGCAAGCCGGTGCCGGTCGACATCCGCATCATCGCCACCTCCAACCGCAACCTCACCGACGCGGTGCGCGAAGGCAAATTCCGCGAGGACCTGCTGTTCCGCCTCAACGTCGTCAACCTGAAGATCCCGCCGTTGCGCGAGCGCCCGGCCGACATCGTCGAGCTGGCGCATTATTTCATCAAGAAATACGCCGGCGGCCAACGGCCTGCCGGTGCGCCCGCTGTCGGCGGAGGCGCGCCGCGCGCTCAGCGCTCCACCGCTGGCCGGGCAATGTGCGCGAGCTGGAGAACACGCTGCACCGCGCGGTGCTGCTGTCGAGCGGGCCCGAGATCGGCATCGACGGCATCCTGACGCCCGGACGGCGCGCGGCTCGGCGAGACGCGCGGCGCGGTCGGCGCAGGCCGCCGTCGCCGCCGAGCAGGTCACGCGCCACCTGGTCGGCCGCACCGTCGCCGAGGTCGAGCGCGACCTGATCCTGGAGACGCTCAAGCACTGCCTCGGCAACCGCACCCACGCCGCCAATATCCTCGGCATCTCGATCCGCACGCTGCGCAACAAGCTCAACGAATACGCCGCACGACGGCGTGCCGGTGCCGCCGCCCGGCGGCGGCGAGCTGCGCGGCGCGGCATAAGCCGCCCGCCAACACAAAGCCCGGCGCAAGCGCCGGGCTTTGTGCACGCAAAATTCAAATCGTGCCGGCTACGACGTCTTGTCGGCGCTTTTCTTGTCGCGCGTGGTGTCGATCTCGACCGCTTTGGCCATCAGCTCATCGCTGATCGCCAGCAGCCGCTCAATCAAGACGCGTCCTTCGTCGGCCAGCCGGTTGCAACGCTCGGCCGTCTCGATCAGATATTCCTCGGTCTTCATGATTACTCCGTGTGGCTTTGACCGGGGATATGCATGAAATCACAGCAATACAATGCTATTTCTTGCCGCAGCGGCGCGCTTGCGTGATAATCGTTGGGGTCCCAACGAGTTAGCCAAACTATGAAATCCGTCCACGATCTACAAAATTGTCCCCGCGGCGCTCTGGCGCGAGGCCGAACGCGCCGGCCGCTTTACCGGCTCCGCGGCCGACCTGCGCGACGGCTTCATTCATTTCTCCACCGCCGCGCAGCTCGCCGAAACGGCGGCCAAGCATTTCGCCGGCCAAAGCGATCTGCTGCTGGTCGGCGTCGATGCCGCGCGGCTCGGCGAGGCGCTGAGATGGGAGCCCTCGCGCGGCGGCGCGCTGTTTCCGCATCTCTACGGCGCGCTCGAGCTTGCCGCCGTCACCCGCGTCGAACCGCTGCCGCTCGGGCCGGATGGCCGGCACTGTTTCCCCGATCTCGCCGGCTAGCCACGGCATGCAGGCCAGCCCTGCAGGAACCGGCGCGTGCGCCCTTCGTTGAAGGCGCGGGGGGTTTCCGCACGCCGGTATTGCATGTCCGCGCCCGATTTCGCTTGGGGTACCATTCACCCGTCCGCTCTGACGCATGCCGCCGCCTTCCTGCGGCGCGCGCGGGCGACGCGGCGTGCGCACGGCGCGCTGCGCTATCAATGTCCGGTCACCGGCAGCTTGGTGCTGGTGACCGACGAAGCGAGCCTCAAGCGCCTCACCGGCAAGCGCGGGCGCCTGCGCTGTACGGCCTGCCGCGAAATCCATTTGCTGGCCTGCGAGGCCGACCACGCCGTTGTCGCGGCCGCAGGCGACGCCTAGAGTCCTCCCTGCTGGGCCGGCACGCGGCCGCTTCTTGGGGGGACTTTCATGCGCTATCTGACCGTTGTCGCAGCCTTTCTGTTGTCCACCGCAGCCGCTTCGCCGGCGATCCGGTCGGCACCTACCGGGTGGAAGGCAGCAATCCGGGCGGCGGCGCGCCCTACAAAGGCACCGTCACCGTCGAGCGCACCGGCAAGACCTACCGCGTCATCTGGGTGGTGGCCGGCACCCGCTATGTCGGCACCGGCCTCGGCGACAAGGACTTCCTGGCGGTTTCCTACAAATCCGGCAACGACACCGGCCTCGCGCTTTACGGCGCCAAAGGCGACGACTGGGGCGGCATCTGGACCAATTCCGGCGGCCGCGAGGTCGGCGCGGAAGTCTGGCGGCGCGAGTAGTCATCTGGCGCGCGCCAGCGGATTTCGGCCCGGCCGCCCGCGCCATTAACCCCCCGCTAACCATAAAGTGGGCAAATACTGCCGGGTCGGGGGGTTTCACCATCGGTGGATCCGCTCAGCGCCGACGTCCCGTCCGGGCCGTCCGGCGCGATTTGATGACGTAAGTTTTCCGTGTCCGAGCCGCCGGGGGCGTGGCGGCAACGCATGATCCCGAACGGCGGGAACCGGTTTTCGGAAAACGACCATGCGGCAAGCACGATGGGTTGAATGAGCGACATCACCGCCGCCGCGTCCCCCGCGTCCGCGACGCGCGGCATCACCCTCCCCGGCCTCGGCGACCTCGGCGCCTTCATGAAGCGCGGCGACATCGCGCTCGCGGTCGGCGTGATGACCATTCTGGTGGTGCTGATCCTGCCGCTGCCGCCGCTGCTGCTCGATTTCGCGCTGGCGATCTCGATCATCTTCTCGGTGCTGATCCTGATGACGGCGCTGTTCATCCACACGCCGCTGGAATTCTCCGCCTTCCCGACCGTGCTGCTGATCGCGACCATGCTGCGGCTGGCGCTCAATCTTGGCCTCGACCCGGCTCATCCTCGCGCGCGGCCATGAAGGGCACCGCCGCCGCCGGCCACGTCATCGAGGCCTTCGGCAATTTCGTGATGAGCGGCAATTTCGTCATCGGCATCATCGTGTTCACCATCCTGGTGATCGTGAACTTCGTGGTCATCACCAAGGGCTCCGGCCGCATCGCCGAAGTCGCCGCGCGCTTTCACCTGGACGCCATGCCGGGCAAGCAGATGGCGATCGACGCCGAGCTCTCGACCGGCGCGATCGACGAGAAGGAGGCGCGCCGGCGCCGCCAGCAGCTCGAGGACGAAGGCGGCTTCTTCGGCGCCATGGACGGCGCCTCCAAATTCGTGCGCGGCGACGCCATCGCCGGCCTGCTGGTGGTGTTCATCAACGTCATCGGCGGCATGATCATCGGCATCGCCCAGCAAGGCCTGAGCTTCGCGGAAGCCGCGCGCTCCTACACCATCCTCACCGTCGGCGACGGGCTGGTCACGCAAATCCCCGCGCTGATCGTCTCGACCGCCGCCGGCCTGCTTGGTCGCCAAGGCCGGCGTCTCCGGCGCCGCCGACAAGGCGCTGCTCAAGCAGCTGTCCGGCTATCCGAAGGCGCTCGGCATGTCGGGCGCGGTGATGCTGGTGATGGCGCTGTTGCCCGGCATCCCGATGATCCCGTTTCTGGCGCTCGGCGTCGGGCGCCGCCGCGCTCGCCTTCATCATCGACAGGCGCACCATAGCGCGACCGCCGCGAGCCGAGGCGCGCAAGGCGGAAGCCGCCGCCAAGACCGAGGCCGCCGACGAGCCGATCTCGACCGCGCTGCGCATCGACGACCTCAAGGTCGAGATCGGCTACGCGCTGTTGCCGCTGGTCAACGCGGCCGACGGCAGCGACCGGCTGACCGAGCAGATCAAGGCGCTGCGCCGCTCGCTCGCGGTCGAGATGGGCTTCGTGATGCCGGCGGTGCGCATCCTCGACAACGTGCAGCTCGACGCCAACGCCTATGTCATCAAGATCAAGGAGGTCGAGGCCGGCGGCGGCAAGATCTGGGCCGGGCCAATACATGGTCATGGACCCGGCCGGCGGCCAGGTGAAGCTGCCCGGCACCCACACCACCGAGCCGACCTTCGGCCTGCCGGCGACCTGGATCGACGCCGCGCTCAAGGAAGAAGCCGCGCTCAAGGGCTACACGGTGGTCGACGCCGCCACCGTGCTGTCCACCCACCTCACCGAACTGCTCAAGGGCAACATGGCGGAGCTGCTGTCCTACGCCGAGGTGCAGAAGCTGCTCAAGGAACTGCCCAAGGAGCAGGCCGACCTGGTCAAGGAACTGGTGCCGGCGCTGATCACCGTCTCCGGCATCCAGCGCGTGCTGCAAATGCTGCTGGCCGAGCGCGTCTCGATCCGCGATCTTGCCACCATCCTGGAAGGCATCGCCGACGGCATTGCCGGCTCGCGCAATCCGGTGACGCTGGCCGAGCACGTGCGCGTGCGGCTGGCGCGCCAGATCTGCGCGCAGCACACCGCGGCCACGGCGGCTACCTGCCGCTCATCGCGCTGTCGGCCGCCTGGGAGCAGGCCTTCGCCGAGAGCATGATCGGCCAGGGCGACGAGCGCCACCTCGCCATGCAGCCGTCGCGGCTGTCCGAATTCATCACGCTTGGTGCGCGAGCGCTTCGAGGCGGCGGCGCGCGAAGGCGAGGCGCCGGTGCTGGTGACCTCGGCCGGCATCCGGCCGTTCGTGCGCGGCATCGTCGAGCGCTTCCGCTCGCAGACGCCGGTGATCTCGCAATCGGAGATTCATCCGCGCGTGCGGCTGAAGACGGTCGGAAGTATTTAGCGGAACCCGGAAGCCGCCGGAAGCTCCGCAATCAAGCGCGCGCTCCGGCCCTGTTAAATCGCGAATTCGTCCCTATATAGAGAGGTCTTTCAGCCGCTTCGTCTTGCGACAATATTGGAGTCGTCATGAGTAAATTCGATTACAATGCGCCGGCGGAGCTGTTTCCCTCGCGCAATCGCAAGATCGCCAACAAAGTCAAATATCGCCGTTTCGACAGTGCCGCCGAGGCCATCCGCTTCGCGGTCGAGGAATTGCCCGAGCCGCAACTGCTCGGCGCCTTTATCGAGATCGACGAGGAACGGCTCGGCCATAAGGACATTCGCGCGCTTTACGAAAGCGAGAGCTATCCGCTCGAGAAGAAGGCGCATTAAGCCGCCGCCGGCGCCGGTTTGACCGGCTGCGCCAAATAGCGTATGGACGGCCCGTTGAAACCAGTAGTTTTCGGTTTTGCCTTGCTGCGCTGCCCCGGAATTGGGCGCTAAACAAGTCACCCCAAAAACTCGGATGTTTCGATCGCGCGAGACGGGAAGTCGTCTCAGCGCGCATCTCAACTTAAGCAGCGACTAACGCAAGGAAAGCCAACATGGCCACAGGTACTGTCAAGTTCTTCAATACGCAGAAGGGTTTTGGATTCATCACCCCGAGCGACGGCTCGCGCGACGTGTTCGTGCACATCAGCGCGGTCGAACGCGCCGGCATGAGCACGCTCAACGAGGGCCAGCGTCTCACCTATGAAGTGGTGACCGAGCGCGGCAAGCAGGCGGCGTCCAATCTGCAGAACGCCTGAGTGCGGCAGCCCACCGCCACGACGAATGGAACGCCCGGCCCGCTCGCCGGGCGTTTTAATTCAAGCCAGTCCGTTGCAGGAGCGCGCGCATGGATATGACCCACAAATTCGGCGTCGGGATCAACGTCTATTTCGAGCCGCGCTTCGGCGATGCCGCCGCCCGCGGCAAATACAAGATCGTGCGCCAGCTGCCGATCGAGAATGACAACCGGCTCGCTTACCGGATCAAAAGCCTGGCCGAATCCTTCGAGCGCATCGCCGAGGAACACCAGCTGCGCCGCAGCGATTGAGCGCCGGCCGCGCCCGGCGCGCGGCCCTGCAACCGCCGAAGATTAAGTCGGTCGTCCGGCCGAAGCCGCTCGCGTTCCCGTGAGCGCGAAATCGGCGCAAACGCGCCCTAGGCGCGCCCGGGTTCCACGGCTTTTGCGCACGAAATCGCCTATTTTCAATAATTTTCACTCGTCCGTGATGTCTCGCACGGAACTGCGGCGGCGTACTTACGTTACCGAGCGAACGCGATGAACCTTTTCGCGCACGCAATGAACCATTTTCCGGGTCCGCGCGACTAACGGTGCGAGGACCCTGGAGGCTGCCCAATGAACTGGTCACTCTACACCGCCGACCGCACCACCCACCTCAAGATCGTGGTGGTCGGCCTCACCGCCGCCCTGATGATCGCCGTGATCGGCATTTCGGCGCGTGAATTCAACCTCGGCACCGACATCATGACCGCGCAGGCCCCGACCGTGATCAAGGCGCCGAGCGCGACGCAATTCACCGACACCGGCGGCGCCACCGTCCGCTGATCCAGGTTTCCGCGCCCCCTTCCGCGCCCCTCCCGGGCGCGGTCCATCTTCTGCCTTCCCCTGCACGCCGCCTTTGCGGCGTGTTTTTTTATGGATCGCAGCGCGCGATCCGCGGCAAACCTGCGCTAATGAATTCTTAGGCCGATTCCGATTCAGTGCGGACCGCATGCGACGCAAGCACCTGCACCTCATCCTGGCCGGCCTCGGCGCACTGGCTTTGTCGGCCGCCCTCGACATCAGCGGCGGCGCGCGCGCGGCGGCCTCCGACTACGAGGCCAGGCTCGCCGAGTACCAGCGCATTCACGGCGCCTACCAGGCCGAGGCCGACGCCTATTGGAACGCGGTTTCCGACAAGCGCCGCATCCGCAACGCCAAGCGCCGCGACCATGAGCCGATCGCGCTCGACCGACTACGTGCTCACCCAGCCGCCGGTCTATGCCGGGCCGCGCAAGCCCATCGACCCCAGCGCGCCGCGCGAGCCGCCGCCCGAACGCCCGGAGATTCCCGTGGTCGCCGACTTCCTGGCCGCCGCCGCCGAGCACTGGCGCTTCACGCCCGAGCGGCCGGCGAGCGACGCCGAGTTCAAGCGCGCCTATGCGCGGGCGGCGCTCGCCGCCGGGCTCACGCGCGAGCAGGCGGTCGGCGTCTATAGCTTCGAGACCGGCGGCCGGGGCGCTTTACGACACCCAGGCCGGCCTCGAACCGCCGCGGCCGGGCGCGCACGCGATTTCGCCCGCGCTCGGCTACAACCAGCTCTTGTCCACCAACACGGTGTCGATGCTGGGCGAAGACGGCGGCAAGTTCGTCGCCGCGCTGCGCCGCAAGGCGGCGGCACTTGCAGGGTGAGCGGCGCTTGGCGATCGAGCGCAAGATCGCCGCGCTCGAGCGCATGATCGCCTTTACGCGCAAGATCCCGGCCAAATGGAGCGAATACGACCGCGTCGCCAAGGGCACGCCGCAAGGCTGGGGCATCCACGCCATCCTGCTCGACATCGACATCGGGCCGCTGCTGCAGGTGCAGAAGCTCGCGACCTCGGTGCATTTCGCCCGCGCCAAGGGCTACGCGGCGCCGCTCTCGGCCGCCGAACTCGAATTGATGAACCTGACCGGCGACGGCAACGGCATCGACATGGTGATGATGCCGCAGGACATGCGCGAGCGCGTGCCGACCTCGAATTTCTTCCAGCCGCAGGGCTATGCGCGCAACCCGGTGGCGCGCCGCACCGCCACGGTGGCGGGCTTGATCGCCGAAATCCAAGGCCACATGCTGCGCAATGCGCAGGCGGCCGGCGCGCGCGAATTGGCGGCGGCGTTTTAGGGCTTTCCATGATCGATATCGCCAGCGGTCACCCGGCGATCGACCGCTACCTCGCCGACGGCTACGGGCGCGTGCGCGGCATGTCCTCGCGCTTTTCCGCCGGCATCTGCGGGCATCTGATCCGCCGCCAGAGCGAGCTCGGCGTCGCCGGCAGCCTCGCCGAAATCGGCACCTTCGAGGGCCGCTTCTTCATCGCCATGGCGCTCGGCCTGGCGCCGGGCGAGATCGCGCTCGGCATCGACCACTTCAGCTGGCCGAATGACGGCGTCGAAGGCCGCTTCCTCGCCAATTGCGCGGCGCATGGCGTCGCGCGCGAACGCTTTGCCGCCTGGAAGGCCGACAGCCGCGACATCACGGCCGCCGAGTTCGCCGGCAGGCTCGGGCAAAAGCCGCTGCGCTTCGTGCATATCGACAGCCATCATTCGCGCGACTGCCTGACCAGCGATCTCGAGCTGGTGCACCCGCTGCTGCATCCGCAAGGCATCGTCTGCCTCGACGACATGCTGCATCCCGGCTACCCGATGATGACCTCGGCGGTGTTCGATTATTTCACACGCCATCCCGGAGATGCGCCTGCTTGCCGTCATCGACCGCGAGGATATCGTGGCGGCGGCGAAATTCCTGCTCTGCCGGGCCGACGCGCTGGAGCGCTACCAGCAGGACCTGATGCGGCCTTTGCGCGCTTCCAATTCACGCTCGGCGCCGACATGGAGAGCTACCTGGCGCTGGTGCTGACGCCCAACCCGCGGCTGGCTGAAGTCGAATAAACGCGGCTACTTGATCACCAGCGCCGGCAGCCAGAGCGACAGCGCCGGGACGAAGGTGACCAGCATCAGCACCGCGAACAAGACGCCGTAGAACGGCCAGATGCCGCGCATCACCTCTTCCAGCTTCACGTTGCCGACCGCGCAGCCGACGAACAAAGTCGAGCCGACCGGCGGCGTGAGCAGGCCGATGCCGAGATTGAGCAGCATGATCATGCCGAAGTGCACCGGATCGACGCCGAGCCTCATCACCACCGGCAGCAGGATCGGCGTGCAGATCAGGATCAACGGCGCCATGTCCATCAGGCAGCCGAGCACCAGCAGCATGACGTTGATCAGCATCAGAATGACGTATTTATTGTCGGACAAGGTCAGGAAGAACGCCGTGATGTGCGCCGGCATCTGCATCAGCGCCATCACGTAGCCGAACGACGACGCCATGGCGATAAGCGTCATCACCATCGCCACCGTCTTGAGCGTGCGGTGCACCAGCGCCGGCAGGTCGCGCCATTTGTAGTCGCGGTAGATGAACATGGTGACGAAAAACGCCCACAGGCAGGCCATGGCGCCGGCCTCGATGGCGGTGAAGATGCCGAGCAGAATGCCGCCGATGATGATCACGATGGTGATCAGGCCCCAGAGCGCATCGATGGTGATCCTGACCGCCTCGCGCACCGGAACGGCGTCGCCCTTGGGGTGGCCGTCGCGGTAGGCGATGAAGACGCAGAGCGCGACCAGCGCGACGCCGAGCAACAGGCCCGGCACCACGCCGGCCATGAACAGGCTGATGATCGAGATGGTGCCGCCGGTCGCCAGCGAATAGATCACCGCGTTATGGCTGGGCGGGACCATGATCGCCTGCACCGAGGCGCTGATCGTCACGTTGGTGGCGAAGGCGCGCGGATAGCCGACCTTTTCCATCTGCGGGATCATCACCGAGCCGATCGCCGAAGTATCGGCGACCGAAGAGCCGGATATGCCGGACAGGAAGGTCGTCGCCAGGATATTCACCGCCGAAAGTCCGCCGCGGATGCGCACCAGGCCGACGATCACGTTGGCAAAGCGCACCAGCCGCCCGGCCATGCCGCCTTCCGCCATGATCGCGCCGGCCAGCACGAAGAACGGAATGGTGAGCATCGCGACTTTGCTGACGCCGTCGGAGATTTTCAGCATCACCGCTTCCGGCGGGATGCCGATCCAAAGCGCGCCGACCAGCGCGCCGAAGCCGAGCGCGTAGGAGATCGGCATGCCGAGGGCGAAGCAGAAGAACAGCGTGCCGAGCAGGATGATGAGGTCCATCGCCGCCTATTCCACGGGCAAATGCGGGTCGCCGCCGGCGCCGGCCGGGCGTCCGATGGTGAGGTGCTCGATGATGAACAAAAGCGTGAGCAGGCCGCCGGCCGGAATCGGCGAGTAGACGACACCGACCGACAGAAACGGGAAATCCGCGATGGTATTGTCCCAGGTCGCCTGGCACAGTTTGATGCCGTAGATCACCATATAGACCGCGATCACGGCCATCAGGATCTCGACCAGCAAGGCGGCGGCGCGCTGGCCCCTGTCCGGCAGCAGGTCGACGCCGACGGTGACCGCCATATGAATCCCGAGCCGGTAACAGGCCGCCGCGCCGAAGAAGGTCAGCCAGATGGTGAGCAGCACCGCCGCCGGCTCCGGCCAGGAGGCGGCGCTGTTGAGCACGTAGCGGGTGTAGACGCCCCAGGGGATGACCGCGGAGATCAGCACCAGGGCGCTGCCGGCGATAAGGACGCACAGCATATAGAGCGCGTCCATCGCCTTGCGGAATTGCGGCGCCATCGTCCCCCTGCCAATCCGCTCGTCATTGCGGGACGCGCGTAGCGCGGGCCCGGAATCCATAACCGCCGACCGGGAGTATGGATTCCGGGTTCGCACGCTGACGCGTGCGCCCCGGAATGACAGATAAACTACTTCACTTCCTGGATGCGCTTGACGGTCGTCGCGTATTTGGGACCGTATTTGTCCCAGACCGGCTTGACGGCGTCCTGGAATTTCTTCTTCTCGGCTTCCGACACCGTGATGATCTGGATGCCGGCGGCCTTGGCCTTGTCCATCGCCTGCTGTTCGTAGGCCTCCCACAGCTTGCGCTCTTCCTGCTGCGCTTCCTTGGCGAACTTGATGAGCAGCGCCTGGTCCTCTTTCGACATCGCGTCGAAGATCTTCTTCGACATCGCCAGCATCTCGGGCACGATCAGGTGCTCGTCGAGCGTATAGAATTTGGCGACTTGATAGTGGTTGTCGAACACGAAGCTGGGCGGATTGTTCTCGGCGCCGTCGACCACGCCGGTCTGCAGCGCGCTGAACACCTGGTCGTAGCCCATGGCGACGCCGTTGCCGCCCATGGCGTTGGCCATGTCGACGAAGATCGGGTTGCCGATGACGCGGATCTTGAGGCCCTTGAGGTCGGCGACGGTTTTGATCGGATGCTTGGTGTCGTAGAAATTGCGCGCGCCGGCGTCCATCCAGGCGAGGCCGACCAGGCCCTTGCCGCTATTGGTCACTTTGTCGAGCAGTTCCTGGCCGATCGGGCCGTCGATCACCTTCTGCATGTGCGCGGTGTTGCGGAACACGTAAGGCAGGTTGAACACGTTGAGGTCGTCGACCACCGGGCCGAGCGCGCCGACCGAGACGCGCGCGAAGGCGATGGCGCCGATCTGCGCCTGCTCGATCGCTTCCTTCTCGCCGCCGAGCTGCATGGCGGGATACATCGCGACGGTGATGCGGCCGTTGGTGGCGGCGGCGAGCTTCTTGCCCATGTTCTCGACCGCGACCACGGTCGGGTAGCCGGCCGCGTGCACGTCGGAGGCTTTCAGCACCAGCTTCTGCTGGGCCTGCGCCGAACCGGCGGCGATTGCGGCGAGGCCGGCGGCCAACAAGGCTGTGGTGAATTTCATGATCGGGTCTCCTCCCATGTCGGCGACGGATGGCTGGCGCACGGTTGCTTGCGCCGCCCGGCTTTGTTATCAGGTCATATGATGACCTGACCGCCCAGCCGGATGTCAAGCCGTTGCACAAGCCTACGCCGAAAAATCTCGCGCTGTTGCAGCCGCTCGACGCGCCGGGCCGGCTGAGCGCGCAGCTGGTGGCGCGGCTGACGGCCGACATCACCAGCGGCAAGCTCGCCCCCGGCGCGCGCCTGCCGACCGAGCAGGAAATGATCGCCGCCACCGGGGTTTCCCGCACCGTCATCCGCGAGGCGGTCGCCGCCTTGCGCGCCGACCGGCTGGTGGTCACCCGCCAGGGCGTCGGCGCCTTCGTCGCCGAGCAGGTGCGCCGCCCGTTCCGGGTCGATTTCGACGAGCATTCGCCGCTGCGCGAGGTGCTTGAACGTCATGGAGCTGCGCACCGGCGCCGAAATCGAGGCCGCAGGCCTTGCCGCCGAGCGCGCCTCGCCGGCGCAGGTCAAGAAGGTCGCCGGCCGCTACGAGGCCATCCAGGCCGCGATCGAACGCGGCGAACTCGCGGTCGACCAGGATTTCGCCTTTCATTGCGAGATCGGCGACGCCACCGGCAACCCGCAATTCCGCCGCTTCCTGGAATATCTCGGCCGCTTCATCATCCCGCGCCGCACGGTCTGGGGCTCCTCGGCGCCGGCGGCCAACCGCGCGCATCTCGAGCTGTTCCAGCGCGAGCACAAGGAGATCCTGCGCGCCATCGAAGCGCGCGCGCCGCAGGCCGCGCGCGCGGCCATGCAACGCCATCTGCTCAACAGCCGCGCCCGCTACGAAAAGATCGCCGCCGAGCGCAAGGCCGAGTCGAACGCTAGAAGAGTCTCCATGCAAAACGTTCTGGTTACCGGCGCGGCCGGCGATATCGGCACGCGCCTGCGCCGCCTGCTCAAGGGCGTCTACCCGCGCATCCGCTGGAGCGACCTGCGCATGCCGGCCGATCTCGCGGCCGACGAGGAATTCCTCGCCGCCGACCTCGCCGACATGGCGCAGGTGGAGAAGATCGTCGCCGGCATCGACGGCATCGTGCATCTCGGCGGCCATTCGGTCGAAGGCCCGTGGCCGACCATCCTCAACGCCAACATCATCGGCTGCTACAATTTGTTCGAGGCGGCCTACCGCGCCAAGGTCGAGCGCGTGGTGTTTGCGACCTCGTCAACCACGCCGTCGGCTTCTACCCGCGCGACAAGACCATCGGCGTCAACGTCACGGTGCGGCCCGACAGCCGCTACGGCGTGAGCAAGGCCTTCGGCGAGGCGCTCGGCGCCTTCTACGCCGACAAGCACGGCCTGCGCGTGACCTGCATCCGCATCGGCAATGTCGGCGACGCCCCGCTCGACAAGCGCCGGCTGTCGATCTGGCTCAAGCCGGAGGACCTGGTGCAGCTGATCCGCATCGGGCTCGAGCACCGCGACATCCGCTTCGAGATTTTCTATGGCGCCTCCGACAACGAAGCGGGCTGGTGGGACAACAGCAACGCGCGCCGCCACGGCTACAAGCCGCAAGGGCGGGCCGAGGATTTCCGCGCGCAGGCGATGGCGGCGCAGGCAAAGCTCGCGCCCGATCCGGTCGGCGACCGCTTCCAGGGCGGGCCGTTTTGCAGCGACGAATATGACGCCGACCAGCGGCCTTAGCGCCCTGCTCGCCGGCCTGCTGCTGGCGGCCTCGCCCGCCGCCGCGCAGGACATCCGCGGCCTGGAAGTCTGCACCGCCGAGAAGCAGATGGAGCGGCGCACCGGCTGTTTGCAGGCCAATGTCGAATTGCTGCATCAATTGTTGCTGAAGACGACGCGCGAGACCAATACCAAGCTCGCCGCCGCCGAGCGCGACCTCGCCGCCGCGCGCGCCGAGATCGCCGCGCTCAAATCGGCGCTCGCCAAATTCGAGGGCGAACTGGCGGCGTTGAAGAAGACGGAAACCAAGAAGCCGTAACGAAACCGGGGCCCGCGGGCCCCGGTTCGCATTTCGCACAAGGCGGCGAAGGCTACTTCTCGCTCATCCGCACCGAGGCGGGGTGGCCGGGCAGCTTGAAGCGCTTGACCGGCGTGATCTTGCCGCCGCTGACCTTGAGGATCGACAGGTCGGAATCGAGATAATTGCCGACGTAGAGATATTTGCCGTCCGGGGTGAAGGCGGCGCCCTCCGGCAGCCCGCCGAGCTCGACCTCGCCGGTCTTGCGCACGGTCTTGCCCTTGATGCTGAGCACCGCGAGATGGCCGTTGCGATGGTAGAAATAGGCCGGCTTGTTGTTCGAGCCGGCGAGGATCACCGCCACCGCGATGTCGCCTTTGGGCGAGATCGCCAGCCCTTCCGGCCCGTCGCCGACCACCACGCGGTCGATGACGCGCATCGGATTGGCCTTGAGATCGATGACGCTCACGGTATCGACGCTGCCGTCGGAATTGCCGTTATTGCCGTTGTCGGCGGTGAGCGCGATGTCGCCGCCCGGCGCCACCGCCACGTTGTAGGGCCACAGCCCGGTCGGCAAGTCGAGCTTGCTGTAGGTCACCTTGTCGCCGTTGACGTCGAGCACCGACACTTTGTGGTCGTTGAACTTGGTCACCAGCGCGTGCTTGCCGTCGGGGGTGAACACCGCGTGCGAGACGATGCCGCCGAGGTCGATGGTGTCGGTCACCGTCACCTCGGTGCCCTTGATCGACAACACGCTGACCGACTTGTCGACGCGGTTGGTCGACCAGCGCGAGGGTGCCGGTCTTGTTGAAGCTCAAGCCCGAGGGCTGCTTGCCCAGCGTCACGGTATTGGCGAGCTTGGGTGGCTTGGCTTTCAGGTCGATGACATAGACCTTGTTGTCCGGCCCCATCTTGAGCTTGTCGCCGTCCGCCGTGACGTCGACCGAATCCGCCACCAGCGCGATCGAATTGGTCGGGTCGATCGCCAGGTTGACCGGCGGGCCGATGACCGAATTCTTCAGCGGCAGGCTCGCCAGCGTTTTCGGGTTCTCCGGATCGGCCAGATCGAGAATGACGACGGTATCCTTGCCGGCCGGATGCAGGACGGGCTTGCCCTGGTCGTCCCACAGCAGTTTTTCGTCATTGCCGACGATCAGGAAAGGCGCGGCGGAAGTCGGGCCCGCGGCCGCCAGCAGCGCGACGGCGCCGAGCGACAGCAGAGCGAGCTTTCGGATCTGCATGGTTTCCCCCTGGTTTTGTGTTTCGCGGCAGTGCCGGGGATGATCGCGCTTTCGCGTCAGCGCGGCAATCGGGGGTGCGCATCATGCGCGCGTCGGGCGGCCAGGGCCGGCTATCGGCGGCCGCAACTCGTGTATGGTGCCGCGCGCCAGGCCGGGGGAAATCGCCGTGGATCAAACGATCGGCGTCCTGATCGCCATCGTCTCGAGCTCGCTCGGCGGCTCCGCCGCCGCGGTGACGCGCTATCTCGCCGCCGGCGCCGACCCGATCACCATGGCGGTGCTGCGCTGGGCCATCGGCTTTGTCGTGGTGCTGCCGGTCGCGCTGGCGATGCGCGCCAAATTTCCGCCGCGCGCCGACTGGCCGGCCGTGGTCGCGCTCGGCATCTGCTTCTTCGGGCTGTTCTTCGTGTTCTACAACATCGCGGTCGGCTACACGACCGCGGCGCGCGCCGCGCTCGCGCTCTCGACGCTGCCGCTGCAGACCATGGTGGTCGCCGCCTTGCTCGGCATCGAGGCGCTCAGCCTGCGCAAGTCGCTCGGCGTCGCCATCGCCATGCTCGGCGTGTTCGGAGCGCTCGCCTCCGGGCTGTCGGCGGCGCCGGAAGGCGCCTGGCGCGGCGAAGCGATCATGACCGGCGCCGCGCTCTGCATGGCGTTCTACAGCGTGTGGACGCGCCGTTTCATCGAGCGCTCGAGCGCGCTCGGTTTCCTCACCGTCGGCATGGGCGCGGGCGCCGCGGCGCTCATCGTCGTCGGTCTGGTCAGCGGCCGCCTCGCGGTTTTGGCCAGCTTTACCGCCGCGCAATGGACCGCCGGCATCTATCTCGGCATCGGCGGCGGCGCGCTCGCCTTCATCTTGTGGGTGATGGCGCTGCAACGCACGACGCCGACGCTGGTCACCAACACCATGGCGGTCAACCCGATCGCCGCCGCTGTGCTGGCGACGCAATTGGTCGGCGAGCCGATCACGCTCAATCTGGTGGTGGGCCTGATCGCGGTGTTCGCCGGCATCTTTATCGCCACCAGCCAGGGCGCGAGCACGGCGCGCGCCGCGCCCTAAAGCCCGCGCCAGCGCACGAACAGCCAGGTCGCCGCCGTGGTCACCACCATCAAGCCGACGGCGAAGGGATAGCCGTAGCTCCAGTTCAGCTCCGGCATGTTCTTGAAGTTCATGCCGTAGACGCTGGCGACCAGCACCGGCGGCGTCATGATGATGCCGATGAAGGTGAGCGTGTTCATCACCTTGTTCTGCAACAGCCCGATATAGCCGACCACGCCGTCGAGCAGGAAGCCGGCGGTGGTCGACAGGTCGTTTTCCGCTTCCGCGATCGATTTCAAGTCGCGCTCGAAAGTCTCGAGCTTGGCGGTGAGCGTCTTCGGCACCTCCTGCTCGCGCAGGAAGCCGATCATGCGGCGGAAGCTGAGCACGCTGCGCCGCAGCTTCACCAGGAGCTCGCGGCTGGGGCCGAGGTCGGTGAGCACGCGCTCGAGCTGCCGGTTGCGCAGGCGCGGCGAGGCCTCCAGCAGCCGCCTTCGTTTCACTGGGCGCGTGATGCTGGAACACCGACGTGTTGATGCGGTCGAGGTCGTGGCCGACTTTGTCGAGGATGTTGTCGGTGTGGTCGACGATCATGTCGAGGATGGTCGCGAACACGTCGTCGCGCCCGGATTTGTGGGTGAAGCAGTTCTCGCATTCCTTGATCAAGCCGCTCATGCCGGGCGGCGCGCCGTCCGTCACCGTCACCAGCACGTTCTTGGCGCGGATGAAGGTGACCTTGATGAGGTGCGGGTCTTCGTTCTCGCGCAGCGTCAGCAACAGCCCGGTCATGGTGAGCTGGCGCTCGTCGGCGCTGAAATGGCTGGAGACCTGGAACGGCTCGTAGTCGTTGACCGGCGAGACGTCGATTGAAAGCGCCTCCTCGACCTGTTTCTTCTCGGCGTCGCTGGCGTCGCACAGGTCGACCCAGTGCGCCTTGCGCAAGGCCGCGGGCGTGGGCTCGCCGTCGCGCTCGCGCAGGTCGCCGTCCTCGATCTGGTAGATTTTGAGCACTCCAGAGCCCTCCCGCGCGTCCTCATCCGCGCGGAACAACGCAAAGTTCCATATTTGGTTGCGCCCAAACGCAACGGCCCGGCGTGAAAGCCGGGCCGCAAACAATAACGAGGGAGATTGCCGCTACGCCGTCGCGTTGCCGGCGGCCCGGCGTTAGGCCGGATTTCTGCCCGATATAACCCAGGAAGACGAATCCATCACGATGCCGTCGGCTTCTTTCTTCTGAGAATTGATGGCCTGCGCCAGCGCCAGCTACGATTTGCCCGCGCTTGGCCTCCGCCTCTTCGCCGGCTTCCCGAAACACTTCGCCGGCCGGGCCGATGGCAAGCTGGAAATCGATAGCGTCCTCGACGGTTACTCCCGACCAGCACCGGGGCGTCCACCCGCTTGAAGCTGATGTCGCGGTAACCGGCGATCTCCATCATCTTGGAGACCGTTGCTTCGTCCGCCATCGAAAATGGCCCCGGCCCGCAGGTGAGGAAGCATACCTCGCCGGGCGGCGGCAAAAACTTCAAGACGACTTCCTTGGCCATGCTGAGCCACGGATTGTCATTGCGCGTGCGCCAAACAATATGCGTCATGATCCCGCCCGGCTTGACGGCCTTGCGCTGTTTCTCAATCCGGCACCGGGTTGGCGAAAAACATCGTTCCAAAGCGCAGCCAAAATCATATTCGGAGCTTGAAGGGGGTGAAGCAGCGCATCGCCATAGACGAACGAAACATTCTGCACGCCCTGCTTAGCGGCATCCTTCCTGCCGTAGTCCAGGAACGTCTCGCAGCAATCCAGTCCGACGACTCGCCGTTCCGGCCCACGCGCCGCGCGAGCTTAATGGCGGTGTCGCCGAAACCACAGCCGACATCGAGAACCTTGTCGCCCTCCTTGACCGGCAGCGACGGAAAAATAGCTTCGCTGTGGTGGGTCAGCCCGTCGACCAGGACGTGCTTGTATTTGATGAATTTCGGAACAAGGATGTCGTTCCAGAAATCCACGTATTGGGCACTTTGCACGTTCGCTTCGACTGCGCTCATGGCCTTTCCTCCCCGATATCGATCGACAGGGCGACACGCTCCCAATGCTCAGGCGCCTCCGATTATGACGGGCATTCCGGCAGCGCGCCACTCGGGGAGGCCATCCTGGCGCGCGCGCTCACTCAGCGTCTACCGCTTCTGGCGGGACCTTGGTTATGCGATCGGCACGGCCGTAGCCGTGCTGATGCGCGAACGCGCCGCAGCCTGAGCGCAAAAATCGGGAATGGCGCGGCGACTTTTAGGCGTGCGCGCCGTTGGTGGTGAAACGCAGGCCGGCGATGCGGTCGAGCTCGGCCTGCTCGCGGGCGTTCTCTTCCGCCTTCTCGCGCGCGTGGTCGCGCTCGTCCAGCATCTCGACCTTCTTCAATTCCTCGAAGGCCTCGCCCAGCATGGCCTTGGCGTCGTCGAGCTGGGCCTTGAGCTCGCCGGCCGAGCGCTTGAGGTTCTCGCGCCGGTTCATGGCCGCCTTGGCATAGGTCGGATAGGCGAAATGGCCGGGGTCGTGGATGCCGGCGCGGTCCTGCTCGAGCTTGATCTCGCGCTCGAGCTCGGCCGCGATGCGGTCGAACTCGGCGATCATGGCCTCGATCTGCGCCACCTTGCGCCGCTTCTCGTCGACCTGGAATTTCTTCAGGCGGATGAGGGTTTCGCGTGACTTCATCGACTCTTTACTCCCCCGAAGCCCCGAATGCGCGCGTTCGGGCATGACGATGCCCTGCCCGCGCCCCGGACCATGCATGAGGGGGATGGTGGGGCAATAACGTTAGTTTTCGGTTTCTTTAATCTTAAGGATTTGTTCAAGCCGCCGATATCCGTCCGCCAAAGTGGTCGCCTCCTCCTTGTTCTGGCTCAAAAACGCCTCCAGCGGCTTGTGCAGGCGGATGGCGGCGTCGACCTCGGCGCTGGAGCCGGCGCGGTAGGCGCCGAGCCGGATCAATTCCTCCATGTCGGCATAGGTCGCCATCACCTGGCGGGCCTCGTTGATCACCGGCACGAAGTCGGGGTCGGCGGCGCGCGGCATGGTGCGCGAGATCGACTTGAGGATGTTGATCGCCGGGTAGCGGCCGCGCTCGGCGATCGCCCGCTCCATCACGATATGGCCGTCGAGGATGCCGCGCACGGCGTCGGCGACCGGCTCGTTATGGTCGTCGCCGTCGACCAGCACGCTGAAAATGCCGGTGATGGTGCCCTGGTCGGTGCCGGGCCCGGCGCGCTCCAGCAGCCGCGGCAGCTCGGTGAACACCGTCGGCGTATAGCCCTTGGCGGTCGGCGGCTCGCCGGCCGAGAGCCCGATCTCGCGCTGCGCCATGGCAAAGCGGGTGACCGAGTCCATCAGCACCAGCACGTCCTTGCCGAGGTCGCGGAAGAATTCGGCGATGGCGAGCGTCAGGTAGGCGGCCTGGCGGCGCATCAGCGCCGGCTCGTCGGAGGTCGAGACCACCACCACCGAGCGGGCAAGGCCGGCCGGCCCGAGGTCGTCCTGCAAGAATTCCTGCACCTCGCGGCCGCGCTCGCCGACCAGGCCGATGACCGAGATGTCGGCGGCGACGTTGCGCGCCAGCATCGACAGCAGCACCGACTTGCCGACGCCGGAGCCGGAGAAGATGCCCATGCGCTGGCCGCGGCAGACGGTGAGGAAGGTGTTGAGCGCGCGCACGCCGAGGTCGAGCGGCTCGCCCACCCGCATGCGCGAATGCGCCGGCGGCGGCGAGGCGCGGAACGGATAGGGCGCCGGTCCCGGCGGCAGCGGGCCGAGGCCGTCGATCGGCTCGCCCATGGCGTTGATGACGCGGCCGAGCCAGCGCTCGGCCGGGCGCACCGAGCCGACGGCGCTTTGCACCACCGCGCGGCAGCCGCGCCGCACGCCGTCGAGCGCGGCAAACGGCATGGCGAGCGCGTGGCCGTGCGCAAAGCCGACCACCTCGCACGGGATGCGGCGTCACGCCGGTCTCCAGCGTCAGGCGCGCCCCGACCGACATGGCGTGGATCGGCCCCGCCACCTCCACCATCAGCCCGCGCACGGCGGCGACGCGGCCGTAGATCTCGACGGCGTCGAGATCGGCGATCTGCTCGGCGAGGGCTTTCATCATGGGCGTGCGCTTCCGCGCGCGAGCGCGTGCTCCCTCTCCCCGCCTTCACCTCCCCCTGAGGGGGAGGCGTCGCGGGAGTGCGGGGGAGGGTCTCTCGATCGGCAGGCGTCGCGACCCCCCCCCAACCCGCCCCCTTTCAGGGGCGAGGCGAGCACCGCCGCTGCGCGGGGAGAGCGTGAAGCCCCCGGTAACCCGCCCTTAGGCTTACCGCCGCTGTTCCGATTTTAACTCGGTGTTTACCCGCGTCGTTAATCATTGGGTCATCGTCCATGGGACAGCGGCCGAAAGATTCGCCCGGCCGGACGGCAACGGCGAGTCAGGAGAGTCGGTTACCGCCTACTCTTAAACTGGAGCTTTAACCCGGCGCGTGGCCTAAAAACCGCTTCCAGGCAACACCTTAAGCCGATTTGGGGGGTCCTGACCATCGGCGCACTTGCCCAGGAGAATCAGGTTTTGTTAACCATGGCGGCATAGTGTCGAATCGCGTGTCCCAGAAGCGTTTGGACTTCACCTCGCCGCCCGAACCAGCGGCGTGACCTAAAAAGGCCGGTTGCGGCGAAGGGGACTTAAATGCGCGTTCTACTCATCGAAGACGACAGCGCGACCGCGCAGTCCATCGAGCTGATGCTCAAATCCGAGAGCTTCAACGTCTACACGACCGACCTCGGCGAAGAGGGCGTCGACCTCGGCAAGCTCTACGACTACGACATCATCCTGCTCGACCTGAACCTGCCCGACATGTCGGGCTTCGAGGTGCTGCGCTCGCTGCGGGTCTCAAAGGTCAAGACCCCGATCCTGATCCTGTCCGGCCTCGCCGGCATCGAGGACAAGGTGAAGGGGCTCGGCTTCGGCGCCGACGACTACATGACCAAGCCGTTCCACAAGGACGAGCTGATCGCGCGCATCCACGCCATCGTGCGCCGCTCCAAGGGCCACGCCCAGTCGGTCATCAACACCGGCGATCTCGTCGTCAACCTCGACACCAAGACGGTCGAGGTCGGCGGCCAGCGCGTGCACCTGACCGGCAAGGAATACCAGATGCTCGAGCTGCTCTCGCTGCGCAAGGGCACCACGCTGACCAAGGAGATGTTCCTCAACCATCTCTACGGCGGCATGGACGAGCCGGAGCTCAAGATCATCGACGTCTTCATCTGCAAGCTGCGCAAGAAGCTCGCCAATGCCTCCGGCGGCAAGAACTACATCGAGACCGTCTGGGGCCGCGGCTACGTGCTGCGCGAGCCGACCGAGGCGGACGAACGCATCCCGGCGTAAGCGCCGGTTGCCGACGGACCCTTGCGTACCGCGCGTCTCTCCTCCTGAAACTTCAAGCCCCGGGCGATGAGCCCGGGGTTTTTTGTTTCCGCCCTGCCCGGCCCGCACATTCCGCTCATACCCGCGCAAGCGGGTATCCAGGCGGCCACCAGAGCGATTTCCGGATGCGCCTTGAGCAAGGTCTGGCCTGCGCGCCTAGCGTGCCGGCGTGACGCGCCATCAGTGATGCCAGAACAGCGCGAGCAGCAGGATGATCGGCAGTGGCACGCCCAAGAGCCAGAGCAATACACCGCGTCCGAATCCCATGGCCGTCTCCTTTTGATGTTGCGGAACTCAACGTCACCCCGCAGACTTAAGTTCCCGGAACCGGCAATGGCGAGCGGAGGGCTCCTTATGGCGAAGAAACGCGGCATGGTGGCGAGCGCGTTCACATCGACGCGGCGGGCGATCGGGCGCTATCTGCCCGGCGCGCGCACCGAGGCCAAGGCGGAAGCGGCGATCGACAATCTGTTGGTGTTGCTGCGCGAGACGCGCAAATCGCTGCGCGCGGTGGCGCGCCTGCGCGGCGGCGGCCGCAAACGCCGGTCGAAGGCGGGCAAACGCAAGACGGCGCGGCCAATGCGGCGCAAACGTTCGGCCAAAAGGAAGTCGCGGCGTTAGACGCTAGGCCTTGGCGGCGAACTTGAGCACGGTGCCGGCGCCGGCGCGCTTGGCGTCGCGCGCCGGGTTCGGCGCATAGAGCCCGCGCCGGTCGGTGAGCGGCTTGAACGCGTCGGTCAGGCCGACCACGGTTTCGGCCGCGCCCAGGATCAGGAAGCCGTCCTCCGGCATCTGGCGCGCCAGGCGGTTGAGCACCGCGGTCTTGGTCGGCTGGTCGAAATAGATCAGCACGTTGCGGCAGAACACCAGGTCGAAGCTGCCGAGCGCGGTAAAATCGTTGAGCAGATTGAGCGGGCGGAACTGCACCATGGCGCGCAATTCGGGCGTCGACCTGCCAGTTCTCGCCGGCCTGGCTGAAATATTTCACCAGCAATTGGATCGGCAGCCCGCGCTGCACCTCGAACTGGCTGTAGAGGCCGGCTCTTGGCGCGCTCGAGCACGTCGCCGGAAATATCGGTGGCGAGGATGTCGATCTTGAAGCCGGCGAGCGCCGCGTTCATGCTTTTGAGCACCATGGCGAGCGAATAGGGCTCCTGCCCGGTCGAGGCCGCGGTGCACCAGATGCGGATGCGCTTGGCGCGCGCGCGCGCGGCGATCAGCGCCGGCATGCACGGTGTCGCGCAAATGCTCGAACGGCACCTTGTCGCGGAAGAAGAAGGTCTCGTTGGTGGTCATGGCGTCGACCACCTCGCACGGCGAGCGCCGGCGTGCCGGCCTTCAGCTTGGCGACCAGTTCGCCGAGCGTGGCGAAGCCGCCGCGGCGCGCCACCGGCAGCAGGCGGCTTTCGGCCAAATATTGCTTCTCGGCCGAAAGCACGAGGCCGGAGCGCTCGCGCAGCATCTGCGCGGAGAAAATCGAAGTCCTGCGGGGTCACGCCGGCTCTCCCGCGAACAGCGCGCGTGAGCTTGCCGCCGATCTCGCCGAGCGGCAGCACCGCCGAGCACAGCCCGGCTTGCGCGACCTGGCCGGGCATGCCCCAGACCACGCTCGAGGCGCTCGTCCTGCGCCATCACGTGGCCGCCGGCCTCAACGATCGCGCGCGCGCCGGTAAGCCCGTCCGAGCCCATGCCGGTCAAGACCAGCGCCAGCACCTTGCCGCCCCAGACCTCGGCGGCGGATGCGAACAGCGGGTCGACCGCCGGCTTGCAGAAATTGATCAGCGCGCCGTCGCCGAGCGCGATCACCGCGACGCCGTCGCTTGCGCGCGACCGACATGTGCTTGCCGCCGGGCGCGAGATACACCGTGCCGGCGTTGATCTCTTCGCCGTCGACGGCCTCGCGCACCGGCTTCTTGGCGAGCCGCGCCAGATGCTCGGCCAGGATGGCGGTGAAGGTCGGCGGCATGTGCTGGGTGATCAGCACCGGCGCGCGGTCGATCACGCCGCCGATCTGGGTGACCAGCAGGTTGAGCGCCTGCGGGCCGCCGGTGGAGGCGCCGACCACCAGCACGCGCGGCGGCGATCGTTGGGCATGGCGCGCAGCGCGAGCGCGCGCTCGGCGGCGGGCGCTGGCGCCGGGCGCAGAAGCGTCACGCCGGGCTTTGCCGGCTCCGGCGCCGCGGCGGGCTGGCGCTTGCGCTTGGCGCGCTGGCCGAGCGCGCGGATCTTCTCGATCAGCTCGCGGCGGAAATCGGCGGAGACGGTGACCTCGCGCGTGGTCGGCGGCTTGGGGATGTAATCGGCGGCGCCGAGCGCGAGCGCGCGCAAGGCTGATCTCGGCGTTGCGGCGCGTGACCGTCGAGGCCATGATGACGACGAGGTCGCGCTTTTTGGCGAGCAGCAGCGGCAGCGCGGCGATGCCGTCGAGCTCCGGCATCTCGACGTCGAGCACCACCACGTCGGGGTCGAGCCGCTCGAGCTGGCTCACCGCCTCGCGGCCGGTGCGCAAGGTCGCGGCCAGCTCGAGATCGGGCTCCGCCTCCACCCAGCGCGCGAACAGGCCGCGCACGACCACCGCGTCGTCGACGATCATGACGCGGATGCGCCGGCCGGCGGCGCTGGCGGAGAAGGACGAAGCGAGCGCGAGGCTCATGGCTGCTGGCCCGGGGCTACGCGGTCAGATCAGGCCGACTTCCTGGAACTTCGCCTCGACGATCTCCTTGTCGAACGGCTTCATGATGTACTCGTTGGCGCCGGCGTGCAGCGCGCGCGCGATGTGCGCGACGTCGTTCTCGGTGGTGCAGAACACCACCTTGGGTCCGTCGCCGCCGGGCAGCCGGCGCAGCGAACGCAGGAACTCGTAGCCGTCCATCTTCGGCATGTTCCAGTCGAGCAGGATCGCCTCCGGCAATTGCTGCTTGCAGGCATCGAGCGCCTGCTCGCCGTCCTCGGCCTCCACGATCTGGAATTCGAGCCCTTCGAGAATTCGCCGCGCCACCTTGCGGATGACGCTGGAGTCGTCGACGACCAAACAGGTTTTCATCATCACATCCTCGCTATGGTTCATTCTCGCACCGGCTTGCGCCGGAATTTCCTTCAATTCATGCCGCGGCCGCGCGCGGCGCCGATGTCGAGCACGCGGTCGACGTCGAGCACCATCAGCAACTGGCCGTCGAGCCGGTGGATGCCGGCCGACACGCGCGCAAGCTCGGGGTCGAGATTGACCGGGTTCGCCTCGCGCGCCTCGATCGTCGAGCTTGAGCACCTCGCCGACCGCGTCGATCAGCAGGCCGTAGGATTCCCCGCGCAACTCGACGCCGATCGCCATCACCGGGCCGTTCTCGGTGCGATCCGGCAGGCCGAGCCGCCGGCGCAGGTCGATCAGCGTCACGATGCGCCCGCGCATGTTGAGCACGCCGGCGATCTCCGGCGGCGCCAGCGGCACCCGCGTCACGCGCTCCGGCATGAACACGTCCTGCACGCGCCGGATCGGCAGGCCGAACAGCTGGCTGCCGATGGTGGCGGTGACGTATTCCTGCAAGCTGCCCTCGTTGCGTTCGGTCATGGCCGCCCCTCAAGCCACCTGGCCGAGTTCGCTTTGCTCCTTGAGCGAAGCGATCAGGCCCTGGCGGTCGAATTTGGCGACGAAATCGTGGAAGCCGGCGCGGCGGCCGCGCTCGATCGCTTCGGCCGACACCGCCGAGGCGAGCGCGATCACCGGCAGCGCGGCGGTCCGTTCGTCGGCGCGCAGCGTCTCGGCGAACTGGAAGCCGTCCATCTCCGGCATCTCGACGTCGGTGATGACGATGTCGAAGGCGCCGCCGTCCTTGATCAGCGAAAGCGCCTCGGCCGCCGAGGCGGCGGCGGTCACCTCGTAGCCCGCGGCCTGCAGCACCGGCGTCAGCATGTTGCGGAAGAACGGGGAGTCGTCGACCAGCAGCACCGTCTGGCGGCTTGGCGCGCGCGGGCGCTTCCTTGCGGCGGAACCAGTCCTCGAAGGCGAGCGGCAGGAAATGGCCGACGTCGATGATCTCGGTCGCCTGGCCCTTGACGATGGCCGAGCCGAGCACGCCGGCATTGTCGCTGGCGACCTGGATGTCGAGGCGGTCCTCGACGATGTCGACGATCTCGTCGACCACCAGCGCCATCGAGCGCGCGCCGTCGGAGAACACCAGCAGCGGCTGGGCGCCTTCGCCTTTCACCCGCACGCTCTCGTTCATGCGCACCAGCGGCATCAACTGGCCGCGGTACTGCACCATGTGGCGGCCGTTCGACAGTTCGATGGTGCGGGCGTCGATTTCTTCCAGCCGCGTGATCAGCGACAGCGGCACCGCCTTGGCCTGCGGCGAGCCGGCGCGGAACACCAAGAGCGAGGTGGCCTGCTCGGCCGGCGCTTCGCGGCGCTCGGCCTCGGCGGCCTGCGCGGCCGCCATCTGGCTGGTAGACGGCGCTGCCGATCGCCTGCGCGATGCCGTTGGGATCGACGATCATGATCACCGAGCCGTCGCCGAGAATGGTGTTGCCGGAGAACATCGCGATGTGGCGCAGCTTGCTCGACATCGGCTTGACCACGATTTCCTCGGTGTGGAACACGCCGTCCACCACCACGCCGAAGGTCTGGCTGCCGACCTGGGTGACCACGATGTAGCCGCTCTCGAGGTCGGCCTTGTCGTCCATGCCGAGCAGCGTGGTGAGCCGCGCCAGCGGCAACAGCTTGTCGCGCAGGCGCAGCACCGCGGTGTCGCGGATGCGCTCGATGCGGTGATCGGTGCCGCTGCGGGCGCGCACCAGTTCGACCACGGCAAGCTGCGGGATGGCGAAATGCTCGCCGCCGGCCTCCACGATCAGCGCCGCCACGATGGCGAGCGTGAGCGGAATCTTGATGGTGAAGCTCAAGCCGGCGCCGGCCACCGACTTCACGTCGATGGTGCCGCCGATCTGGTCGATATTGTTGCGCACCACGTCCATGCCGACGCCGCGGCCGGAAATGTTGGTGACCATGGCGGCGGTGGAGAAGCCGGGCGCGAAGATGAACTTGTGGATCTGCGCCTCGGTCAGCTTCTCGGGCGTCGGCCTCGCTCACCAGGCCCTGCGCGATCGCCTTCGCCTTGATGCGCGCGGTGTCGAGGCCGCGGCCGTCGTCGGCGATCTGGATGACGATGAAGCCGCCTTCGTGATAGGCCGACAGGCGGATGCGCCCGCGCTCGGGCTTGCCGGCGGCGCGCCGCTCGGCCGGCGTCTCCAGCCCGTGATCGGCGGAGTTGCGCACCATATGGGTGAGCGGATCCTTGATGAGATCGAGCACCTGGCGGTCGAGCTCGGTCTCGGCGCCCAGCATTTCGAGGTCGATGTGCTTGCCGAGCTCGGTCGAGAGATCGCGCACGACGCGCGGCAGCTTCTGCCAGGCATTGCCGATCGGCTGCATGCGCGTCTTCATGACGCCTTCCTGCAGCTCGGCGGTGACGTTGGACAGCCGTTGCAGCGGCGCCTTGAATTCGGATTCGGCGTGCCGGCGCACGATCTCGAGGAGCTGGTTGCGCGTGAGCACCAGCTCCGAGACCATGGTCATCAGTTGCTCGAGCGTCTCGACGGTGACGCGGATCGACTGACCGCCGCCTTTGCCGTCTTCGTCTTTGTGCGCGGTCGACCCGATCGTTGGCCGCGGCGGCCTGCGGCGCCGTGGCCTCGGGCCGCTCGTAGGTCTCCTCGCTCACCAGCAGCTCGGGCGCAGTCGGCACTTCGCCGTCCGGATCGAATTTCGGCGACGGGCCGGCCTGCTCGCACAACTGCTCGAGCCTGCCGATCAAATCGGCGTCGGAGCCCTCCGGCTCGCGCTGGTCGCGCTCGATGCCTTCCAGAATGCTCTTGATGCGGTCGATGCTGGCGAGGATGACGGTGACGGCTTCGCTGGTGGCCGGCACGCCGTCGCGGAATTTTCCCATCAGCGCTTCGGCGGCGTGCGCCAGCGCTTCCAGCCGCGGCAAAGCCAGGAAGCCGCAGGTGCCCTTGATGGTGTGGACCAGCCGGAAGACGTTGCCGAGGATTTCGGCGTTGTTGGGCTCCTGCTCGAAACGCACGAGCTCGACGTCGACCACGTCGAGACTTTCGTTGGTCTCGGTCACGAATTCCCGCAGCAGGTCGTCCATACGAACACGCCTTTATCGACGGGCATACGGCCCGTCTGCGGCTCTCGCTCGGGAGCCGCGGCCAGTGTGTCGGGGAAGCGTTTAATTTTGGTTGCGTGGCGCGCGTGGACCGACGCCGGCTTAACCGTTTGTTAACCGCGCAAATCCGCGTCGGCGGACCTATTGGGCGCTCACCACCACGGTGTCGCCCTCGATGCGCGACGCTGCCTTGCATGCCGCAGGCGCGCGCCAACAGCCCGGCGTAGAAAGGCTGGATGCGGTGGGCATCGAGCCGCCTCGCCGCCCGTCTCGCCGGCCAGCAGCGCGGCGACCGCCGGCGGCACTTTGGCGTTGGCGCCGGCGGCGCGTGATCTTGAAGCCCATGGCCTCGCCGGAGCCGAGCGGATCGACCGTCAGATGTGCCGCCGCGCGGAATGCGCCTGCCCGGCGATCAGCAGCAGATTGAGCAGCAGCTTGACCCGGTTCTTGGGCAACAGCGCGCGCGGCAGATTCCAGGCGAGCTTGGTCTTGTCGTCCTCGAAGAAGCCGCGCGCGATCTTCTCGGCATCGCCGAGTATCGATCTGGGCGCCGGCCGAGCCCGCCGCGCCGAAGGCGATGCGGCAGAATTGCAGCTTGGCGGAGGCGGTGCTGGCGCTCTTCTTGATGAGCTGTTCGGCGCAGGTCCTTGGTTTCCTCGTCGTTTTCTTCTTCCAGCATTTCCAGACCGTTGACGATGGCGCCGACCGGGCTGATCAGATCGTGGCAGACCCGCGAGCACAGCAGCGCGGCGAGGTCGAGCGCTTCGATGGACGTTCCGGACATGGGCTGGTCTCCGCTTGGCATGCAGGCTATGTCACGGAACCGGCGAATCGCCGGCCGGTGCGGCCTGACGGCGCTGATACACCGCAGCTTTCGCCAGCGCCAAGCGCCCGCAACCGTCGCGATAAACGAGATGACGCCTTCCGCGAGCGCCGAGATCAGGCCGCAACGAAGCCGGGCGCCTGCTCGACGGCGCTGAGCGAGATCGTCGCGCGGGCGGCGGCGGCGATCATGGCGACGCCTTTCTCCGAAGTCGCGCGGCGCAGCAAGAGCGACCAAGCCCCGTCACCGCCGCCGACGTCGAGGCCGAACGAATCATCGTCGAGGGTCTCGCGCCGGCTGCTGCCGGGCCTCGCGGTGATCGCCGAAGAGAGCGTGGCGCGCGCGCCGGCCGAGCTCGGCGCCAGCTACGCCATCGTCGATCCGCTCGACGGCACCAAGGAATTCCTTGCCGGCCGCGACGAGTTCACCGTCAATCTGGCGATCGTCACCGGCGGCGTCGCGGTCGCCGGCATCGTCGCGGCGCCGGCGCAAGGCCTGCTGTGGCGCGGCGCGATCGGCGGCGGCGCCGAGCGCCTGCGGCTGAGCCTGGGGCGCAGGCATGGGCAGCGCCGCCGAGCGCCGTGTCATCCGCACCCGCGCGGCGCCGGAACGGCTGACGGCCGCGACCTCGCGCAGCCATCTCGACGCCCGCACCGAGGAATTCCTGGCGCGATTGCCGCTCGCCGCGCGTTACGCCTGCGGCTCCTCGATCAAGTTCTGCCAGCTCGCGCAAGGCGACGCCGATCTCTATCCGCGGCTGGCGCCGGTCTGCGAATGGGACATCGCGGCCGGCTGCGCCATCCTGGCCGCGGCCGGCGGCGTGGTGACCGACCCGCAGGGCGCGCCGCTTGCGCTTCGGTCGGGCCGACAGGAAATTCCTGGTGCCGGGCTTCATCGCCTGGGGCGATCCGGCGCGCGCCAAGCGCGCTAGGGATCGACGCTGCGGGCGACCGCCGGCCATTTGCGGGTGGCCAACGCGATGAAGCGGCCGGGATCGGCCAAAAAGGCCGCGCGCGCCTCCTCGTCATAGAACAGATAAAGCCGCTCGCTCACCACGACCCAGACCAGCGGATGGCCGGGCACCGAGGCGCCGCGCGCGATCGCCACCGGATCGTAGCCGCCGAAACGCGGCCGGTAGACCTCGGGATGGGCGACGAAGGCCGCCCGGTTGCCCGGGTTCTCGAACCGCCAGATGGCACCGTCGATGGTTAATTCGAAGTCCGGCCGGCCGAGCCGCGGCTTGCGCTCGGTGAAATAGGCGACCGGATCAAACCCGCTGATGGCGAGCCCGGTATGGGAATTGACCTCGATTTGTTCGTCGGCCGCCGGCCAAGCGGGCCGGGCGGCGGCAAAAGCCGCGAAAACCGCCAGCGCCAAGGCAAAACATGGCTTTCGCCGCTGCCGTGCTGCAGTCATAGTTCCCCGCGATAGTGCCGACGATTCGGGTGGTCCGGCGCCGGCACGCTACGGCCGCCGCGGTGAGCATCCGGTTAAACGGGGCTTGCGGCCTCTCAATTCATGGAGCTTCCGATGCGCGCGACCCTGCGCCTTGCCGCCATCACCCTTTGCCTTGCCGGCTTCGGCGCCGACCTCGCCAGCGCCCAAAACCCGCCGCCGCCGGCGCCCCCGCCGCCGCAACACCGCGACGACACCTTCACGCCCGACGAGATCGTGCGCGCCGGCCACCGCTTCTTCGGCACCACTTCGCGCGCGCTCGCCGCAGGTCGTGCAGGAGGCGTTCAGCCGCTGGGGCGAGCCGAACGGCTATATCCTCGGCCAGGAGGCGAGCGGCGCCTTCGTGGTCGGCCTGCGTTACGGCGACGGCAAGCTGTTCACCCGCAATGCCGGCGACCGCCGCGTGTTCTGGGAAGGCCCGTCGGTCGGATTCGACACCGGCGGCGAAGGCGCCCGCACCATGATGCTGGTCTATAAATTGCCGGCCACCGAAGCGATCTATCAGCGCTTCGCCGGCATCGACGGCTCGGCCTATTTCATCGGCGGCTTCGGCATGACCGCGCTTACCGCCAACGGCATCCTGGTGGTGCCGATCCGCACCGGCGTCGGTCTGCGGCTCGGCGCCAATATCGGCTACTTGAAGTTCACCGAGCGGGCGACCTGGAATCCGTTCTAGGCGCGCGAGGCAACGTCATCAATTCATGCTATGTTTATCCCGGCTGCGCGGTTGCTCCGCTAAATTAATCGGCCGCGCCGGCGGGACCGTAAGATGTTGCGGCAGTTCCGGGTGCGTTGGAGGCGTGCTTCATGATTGAACCGATCATGTATTTCGGGATCGGCTTCCTGGTCGCCGCGCTCATCGGACTTCTCGTCGTCCCACTCGTCCACAACCGCGCGGTGCGCCTGACCATGCGCCGGCTCGAGGCCGCGACGCCGGTTTCGATGGCCGAGATCCAGGCCGACAAGGACCAACTGCGCGCCGAATTCGCCATGTCGACGCGGCGCCTGGAAATGAGCGTCGAGCAGCTCAAGGCGAAAAGCACCAGCCAGCTTGCCGAGATCGGCAAGAAGGGCGACGCCATCAACCGGCTCAAGATCGAGCTGGGCGAGAAGACCGCCGCCATTTTCGCGCTCGAGGCGCGCGACCGCGCGCTGCGCGACCAGTTGCGCGCGACCGAGGAAGAAGTCGCGGTCAAGACCGCCGCCATGCACGACGCCGAGCGCGTGCTGTCCGACAAGGAGGCCGCGCTCGCCAAGCTGCTGGCCGAGCTCGACGAACGCTCGACCTTCGCCGACGCGCAGAAGATCGAGATCGTCGCGCACAAGACGCAAGTCGAGGCGCTCAAAGAGCGGCTGACGGCGGCCGGCGAAGAGGTCAAGGCGGTGGAAGACCGCCGCGAGGCCGAGCGCGTCGAGCTGCGCGCCGCCACCAAGGAATTGGATGAGGAACGCGGCAAGGTCGAGAGCCTGGCGCGCCGCGTGTCCGAGCTCGAGCAGCGCCTGGCCGCGCAGATGGCGGAAGCCGACATGCTCGGCCGCCGCGCCGGCGAGACGGAGCGCGCGCTCAAGGAGCAATCGAAGCTGCTGGCGCAGAGCGAGGTCGAGATCAAGCACCTGGGCAACGAGTTGACCATGGCGCGCACCATCGAAAGCGAACTGCGCGCCGCGATCGTCGCGCTCGAAGGACGCACGTCGTCGGCGGCCGATCGGCTCAAGGGCGAGAAGGCGCGGCTGGAAGCCGAACTCAACCGCACCGCCGACGAGCGCGACCGGCTGTCGCGCGATCTCGCCGCCATCAAGCGCGAAACCGAAGAGACCTGGGCCTCCGAGCGGGTGGAAAACGCGCTTTTGCGCGAGCGCATCAACGACGTCGCGGCGGAAGTCGCGCGGCTCGCCTCGGCGCTGGAAGGCCCGAACTCGCCGATCGAGGCGATGCTGGCGGGCGAGAGCACGCACGGCCTGGCCGCTCCCGCCGCCGGCGCCGCGCGCGCGCGCGGCGAGAGCGCGCCGAGCAACGGCAATCTCGCCGACCGCATCCGCGCGCTCAAGACGCACGCCTCGCGCGTGCCGCAACCCGACGAGCCGCAGAGCCGGAACTGAGAGGCGCCGGCGCACACGCATCGCCGGCTCGCTTGACACCTGCCGAGACGCACTCCTTATATCGCGCGAGCCTTTACGGCGGGCGCTTAGCTCAGCGGGAGAGCGTTCCCTTCACACGGGAGAGGTCGTAGGTTCAATCCCTACAGCGCCCACCATTCGAGGCCCGCCAAACGCGGGCCATCTGCTCCAATCGCCCGCATCACTTGCTATGGCAGTTTTGCCAGCGGCGAAATCGCCGGCGCGTTCAAAGCACTTCCATCCGTTGCGAATTGCGAGCCGTGGCAGGGGCAGTCCCAACACCGTTCGAACGAATTCCAGTGCACGTGACATCCGACATGGGTGCACGCCGCGGAGTATTTATGAAGTTTGCCATTGGTGTCGCGGTAGGCAGCCACCTTTTGCGAACCGTCGCGCACAATCGCGCCTTCGCCCTTTTGAAGCTCGTCGTACGACGAGATTTCACCAGGCGCGAGATACTCGGCAAAATTCTTCACGGCCGTCATATTTTCGCGTGCAAAATTCGTAAGGCTCCGCATCGGCATTCGGCTCGGCTCGTAAAGCGCCTGCCACGGGCTTTTCCCTGTGGTTATGAGGTCGGCGATCAGCAACCCAGCCATGGCGCCGTGGGTCATGCCCTGCCCGGAATCGCCGGTGTGAATATAAACATTGGTGTTGCCGGGATTAACGCCTGAATAAGCCGCATAGTCGGCCGTCTCGAGAACCTGGCCCGACCAACGGGTAACCTCCTCACCCAAAGCAGGCACGAGGTTGCGAACCCACGCCTCTAATCCCTCGAAGCGAGCTGGCGCGTCGTTTGCTTCGCCCGTTTTGTGATCTTCTCCGCCAACGATGAGATAATTTCCAAGGCCGGGGCCCACCTGTTGGCGGACGTAATGATAAGGATCCATCGTGTCCCAATAAAGCGCGTCGGGCAGCGCATCCTTCGCGATGCTGAAGGCCATGGCGTAGCTGCGGTACGGCGCCATCTTGGTATGAATTGCGAAGCGGTCATTGATCGGAGAATTTGTGGCAACGACGGCGAAATTCGCGTCGACGCTGCCGCCGCTCGCGGTCCGCACGGTGACGGTTTTGTCCTTCTCTTCGATTTCGGTAACCTGGGTCCGAGAGTGCAAGACGCCGCCGCGCTTGATGAGGGTTGCGGCCAGACCCCGCAAATAACGCAGAGGATGAAAGGTCGCTTGATTGCGATATCGCAAGCAACCGACGTCGTCGTAGCCCTTGAGCGGGATGCCTTTGACCTTTTCGGCGGCCATGCCGGTCTTTTTGACGGCTTTCAACTCATCGTCCAATTCAGATTGTTTGGTTTTTGCATCGGGGAAAAGATAACCGTCGAGCCGGTGGAAATTGCACTCGATCCGGTCCTGCCTGACAATTTCCTCGATGCGGTCGATCGCCGACGCTTGACTTTGCCAGAACAGCTTTGTGTCTTCCTCGCCACGCATCTTGATGAATTCGCGTGCTCCGTCATCGCAGCCGGCCGCAAGGTGCGCCGTCGTACGGGCGGTCATGCCTTGACCGATATTGCCGCGGTCGAGGACGATCACCTTGAGGCCGCGCTCGGCCAATTCGTAGGCCACTGACAATCCGGCGATGCCGCTGCCAATCACGACGACGTCAGCGTTCGCTTTGCTGCGCAGAGGCTCCGCAGCCGCACACCTCGGTGCCAGCCCACAGTGACTTACTTTTTTCGTTTTCCACGTTCATTGTTTCAACTGCCTACTTGATTGCCGAGAGTTTTGCCCCCTTCGCGCTCGGCGCGCTTCGCTCGTATTTCGGCGTACAGTTGCAACTACCGACACGGTCATGCGTTCCAGGACGCGACCCTTTGACGACTGGGTCGCGGATGGCAGCCGAGGCACCAACTCATCATGCGGCGGCGCTTATCGCATCAATGGCATGCTGATGCGGCCGGGAATTGCCGGCTCTCCAAGACCATCAAGTATCGTTGACGCTTACCTTGGTCGGTCATTGCCGCCGCTGGGGCGGCTCGCGCGACATGTTCTTGGCCGCCAGCTCGTCGAGATATTCCTGCCAGTAGCGCGCGTGGTTGCGGCCGAGATCGCGCAGATAGTCCCAGCCGAAAATGCCGGTCGAGTGCATGTCGTCGAACACCAGCCGCACGGCGTAATTGCCGACCGGCAGCACCTCGAGAATGGCGACGTCGCGCTTGCCGGGCACGGTCTTGCGCTCTTCCGCCGAATGGCCCTGCACTTCCGCGCTCGGGCTTTTCACGCGCAGGTATTCGGCGGCAAGCTCGTGGCGCTCGCCGCCGCCGAAGGTGACGGTCAGCGTCTTGCGGTCCTTGTGCAGGCGCAATTCGCTCGGCCAGGCATCTTGATGTTCCGGCATGGCGGTGTCTTAACGTGCGCGTCGTCAAATCACAAATCGCACCGCGCCGGCCTCGGTGAGATCGTAGCCGCCCAGCTCCTGCGCGCGCGCGGCGAGCGCGTCCGAGCGCATGAAGCGGGCAAGCGCCTGCATCGGCGGCTGGAAATAGTCGCGCTGGCGCATCAAGAGATCGAACGGCTCCCACACGATCGGCACGAAATCGAGCCCGGCGGCGGCGGCGACCGCGCGCGTGGCGATGCCGGTGTCGGCGCGGCCGGCGCGGATCGCCTGCGCGATGTCGGGGCCGGTCGGGCACACCGGCCCGGCGGCGAGATCGTCGAGCTTGGCCTTGGCGCGATGCAAGAGCGCGAGCAGCAGCAATTGCGCGCCGGCGCCTTTCGGCCGCAGCGCGATGCGCGCGCGCTTGCCGATCACGTCGCCGATCGCCGCGATTTTGCGCGGATTGCCCGGCGCGACCAGGAAGCCCTGCTCGCGGCGGCAGAAGCCGATCATCACCGCGTCCTGCAGGTCGCCGCGTTCGCGCAAAGCCGCGACATTGGCGTCGGCCGCCGCATCCTCGAGCGCATGCAGATGCATGGCCGCGGCCATCGTCTCGCCGGCGATGAAACGCGCAAGGCCCGCCTCGCTGCCGACCGCCAGCGTGGCAAGCCCGCAGCCGCTTTCGCGCAACGCCCATTCGAGCAGCGGATCGTGGCTGCCGGCGACGATCGGCGCCGGCTCGGGCCGCGCCATGCCGGCCGGGCGGGTGACGCTCGCCGCCAGCCAATGGTCGAGCTCGGCCTTGGGAAACAGCCAGCGCCCGGTGACCTTGGTGCAGGGCACGGTGCCCTCGGCCACCATCTCGTAGATCTTGCGCTCCTTGAGGCGGAGATAGCGGGCGGCTTCGGCGGTGGTGAAAAGCTGCATGACGCAAGCCTTGCGCGGATATGCACCGTTTTCCGAGGATGCCGGAAACGGCCGAAAAAACAAGGGCTCAGCGCCCGGCGGCGTAGCCTTGCATGCCGCGCGGATTGGCGGCGGCGCGCCGGCGCATCGCCGACGCGCGAGGCGGCGGTCAGGCGGCCTTCCGACCAGGCCGGGCCGACTTCGACCTCGTGGCCGCGCGCGCGCAAGTTCCTCGATCGTCGCCTCCGGCACGCGCGACTCGATGACCATCACGCCGGGGCGCGCCTGGCGCGGCCAGAACGACGCCGGGAAATGCTCGGAGTGCCAGGCCGGCGCGTCGATCGCCTCCTGCAAGTTCATGTTGGCGTGGACGTGGCGCAGGAACATCTGCGCCGATCCACTGGTCCTGCTGGTCGCCGCCCGGCGAGCCCCAGGCGAGGTAGGGCTCGCCGTCGCGCAGCGCCATGGTCGGCGTCAGCGTCGAGCGCGGGCGCTTTCCGGGCATCAGCGCGGCCGGATGCTCCTCGTCGAGCCAGAACTGCTGCGCGCGGGTGCCGAGGCAGAAGCCGAGCTCGGGAATGACCGGCGAGGAATGCAGCCAGCCGCCCGACGGCGTCGACGACACCATGTTGCCGTCGCGGTCGATGATGTCGAAATGCACGGTGTCGCCCGGCGTCGCGCCGGCATGTCGCTCGCGCTCTGCCGGCGACGTCGGGCAGATGATCCTCGTCATGCGTCCAGATGCGCCCGACCGTCGGCTCGCCGGCACCGGCGCTCGACACCGCGGCGCGCGCGCCCGCCGCCAGGCGCAACTCGAGCCGCTTGCCGAAACCCGGGATCGTGCCCGGCCGCTGCTCGAGCGAGGCGCGATCGGTGATGAGCTTGCGCCGCTCGGCGTTGTAGGCGTCGGACAGCAGCACGTCGATCGGCACCTTCACGAATTTCGGATCGCCGTAGAACGTGTCGCGGTCGGCAAAGGCGAGCTTGGTCGCCTCGATCTGCAAATGGATGAAGTCGGCACTGACCGGCGAAAGCCGGTCGAGGTCGTAGCCTTTGAGCAGAGCCAGCGTTTGCAAAGTCGCGAGACCTTGCGACCACGGGCCGGCCTTCATCACCCGGTAGCGGCCGTAATCATAGTGCGATCGGCGCCTCGACCGTGGCCTGCCATGTCGCCATGTCGCCGCCGGTGAGCACGCCGCGGTGGCGCTCGCCGCGAGGTGTCCATGACGTCCTGCGTGCGGCAGAACTTGTCGATCGCCTCGCGCGACGAAGCCCTGCGACCAGGTCTTGCGCGCGCGTTCGATCTGCGCGACGCGATCGCCGCCGGCGCTTTCGGCTTCGCGCAGCACCCGCAAATATGTTTCGGCAAGCGTGACGTTGGTGAAGATGCTGCCCGGCGCCGGGACCTCGCCGTCCGGCATGATAGAGCGCGGCCGAGGTCGGCCAATGGTCGCGGAACAGCTCCTTGACCATGTCGATGGTGGCGCTGATGCGCTCGACCAGCGGATAGCCGTTTTTGGCGTAGCCGATCGCCGGCGCCAGCACGTCGGCAAGCCGCATCGTGCCGTAGTCGCGCAGCAGCAGCATCCAGGTGTCGAACATGCCCGGAATGCAGGCGGCCAGCAGCCCGGTGCCGGGCACCAGATCGAGGCCGAGCTCGTCGCGATAATGCTTGATGGTCGCGCCGGCCGGCGCCGGCCCCTGCCCGCAGATCACTTCGGTCTTGCCGCGCTTGCACGTCGTGGACGATCACCGGCACGTCGCCGCCCGGCCCGTTGAGATGCGGCTCGACCACCTGCAGCGTGAAGGCGGTGGCGACGGCGGCATCGAAGGCGTTGCCGCCCTTTTCCAGCGTCGCCATGCCGACCGCGGTGGCGATCCAGTGCGTCGAGGTGACGACGCCGAAGGTGCCCTCGATCTCGGGCCGCGTGGTGAAAGGGTTGGGATTGATCTTGGAGACCATTGCGGGCATTGCTCTGTGGCCGCAGATGGACGCTGTAGCAGGCAAAGCGCTAGCGCAGATGGCAGGCCACCATCTGCCCCGGCTTGACCTCGCGCAAGCAACGGGGACTCCACCCGGCAGCGCTCGACCGCATAGGGGCAGCGGGTGTGGAAATGGCAGCCCGACGGCGGGTTGATCGGGCTCGGCACGTCGCCTTGCAGCACGCGCTTGTGCGCGCTTGACGCGCGGATCGGGCACCGGCACCGCCAGCAACAGCTGACTCGGTGTAGGGATGCAGCGGCCGCGGTGAACAGCGTGCGCTTGTCGGTGTATTCGACGATGCGGCCGAGATACATCACCGCGATGCGGTGGCTGATGTGCTCGACCACCGCCAGATTGTGCGAGATGAACAGATAAGCGAGCCCCATCTCGCGCTGCAGATCCATCATCAGATTGAGCACCTGCGCCTGGATCGAGACGTCGAGCGCCGAGACCGGCTCGTCGCCGATGATCAGCTTCGGCTGCAGCGCGAGCGCGCGCGCGATGCCGATGCGCTGGCGCTGGCCGCCGGAAAACTGGTGCGGGTAGCTGTCCATCTGCGCCTTGCGCAGGCCGACGCGCTCGAACAATGCGGCGACGCGCTTCTTCACGTCCTTGCCGCTGGCGATGCGGTGCACGCGCAGCGGCTCGGCGACGATGTCGCCGGCCGACATGCGCGGATCGAGCGAGGAGAACGGATCCTGGAAGATGATCTGCATCTGCCGGCGGTAGGGCCGCAGCTCGGTCTTGCTCAGATGCGTGATGTCGCGGCCGTCGATCTTGATCGTGCCGGCGGTCGGCTCGATCAGCCGCAGGATGGTGCGCCCGACGGTCGACTTGCCGCAGCCGGATTCGCCGACCAGCCCGAGCGTCTCGCCCTGCGCGATCGAGAAGCTGACGCCGTCGACCGCGAACACCGTGCCGGCGGCGCGCTGCAACAGGCCCTTGCGGATCGGGAAATGCTTCTTGAGGTCGCGCACCTCGAGCACGGCCGGCGAGGCGTTGGCGTTCGCGCTTCAGCCATCGCCGCCCCCGAACAGTTCGCGCGAGCGCCAGCAGGCCGCCCAATGGCCGCGGCCGCTTCTCCTCGTAAGGCCGGATATTCGCGGCGGCAGCGATCCTCGGCATGCGCGCAGCGCGGCGCGAACACGCAGCCCGCCGGCAGGTTGGTCAAGCGCCGGCACCATGCCGGGGATTTCCTGCAAGCCGCTCGGTGTCGCTCTCGGCTTCGCCGCGCATCAAGGTCAGCCGCGGGATCGAGGCCATCAGCCCGTGCGTATAGGGATGCTGCGGCCGCGCGAACAATTCCTCGACCGGCGCTTCCTCGACCTTGCGCCCGGCATACATCACGATGACGCGCTGCGCGGTCTCCGCCACCACGCCGAGATCGTGGGTGATCAGGATCACCGCGGTGCCGAGCTTGCGCTGCAGGTCGAGGATGATGTCGAGGATCTGCGCCTGGATGGTGACGTCGAGCGCGGTGGTCGGCTCGTCGGCGATCAGCACTTTCGGATTGCAGGCGAGCGCCATGGCGATCATGGCGCGCTGGCGCATGCCGCCGGACAGCTGATGCGGATATTCCTTGGCGCGCTGCTCCGGCTCGGGGATGCGGGCGAGGCGCAGCATGTCGATCGCCTTGTCCCAGCGCCTGCTGGCGGCTGATCGTCTCGTGCAGCAGCAGCACCTCGGCGATCTGGCTGCCGATGGTGAGCACCGGATTGAGCGAGGTCATCGGCTCCTGGAAGATCATCGCGATGTCTTTGCCGCGCACGCCGCGCATCGCCTCGTCGCTCGAGCGCGAGCAGGTCGACGCCGGCGAGCTTGACCGAGCCGCCGGCGATGCGGCCGGGCGGATCGGGCACCAGCCGCATCAGCGACAGCGCGGTGATGCTCTTGCCGCAGCCGGATTCGCCGACGATCGCCAGCGTCTCATGCGGCGCCAGCGCAAAGCTGACGCCGTCCACCGCTTTCACCACGCCGTGGCGCAGGTCGAAATAGGTGCGCAGGCCCTCGACCGCGAGCAGCGGCGCGTCCGCCTGCCCCGTCCGATCTGTCGCGGCCTGTTCGGTCACGACGGCCGACATCAGTCGCGCAGCCGCGGGTCGAGGATGTCGCGCAGCGCGTCGCCGAACAGATTGGTGCCGAACACCGCAAGGCTGATGGCGAGCCCGGGGAATATCACCAGCCACGGCGCGACGCGCACATATTCGGCGGCCGATTCCGACAGCATGCGGCCCCAGGACGGATGCGGCTCCGGCACGCCGAGGCCGAGGAACGACAGCGACGCTTCGGTCAGGATCGCCGCGCCGAGCTGCGCGGTCGCGATCACGATCAGCGGCGCCAGCGTATTGGGCAGCACGTGGCGCACCGCGATGCGGAATTCGCTCATGCCGACGGCGCGCGCCGCTTCGACGAAGGGCTGTTCGCGCAGCGTCAGCGTGTTGGAGCGGATGACGCGCGCGGTATAGGGAATGAGCGGGATGGCGATGGCGACGATGGTGTTGTCGAGCGCCGGCCCGAGCGCGGCCGCCATCACCAGCGCCAGCACCAGACAGCGGCACCGCCTGCAGCACATCGACGATGCGCTGGATGACGAGATCGACCCAGCCGCCGATATAGCCGGAGGTCAGGCCGAGCACGACGCCGAACACGCAGCCGAGCACGGTCGAGCCGATGCCGACCGCGAGCGAAATGCGCGCGCCGTAGACGATGCGGCTGTAGATGTCGCGGCCCATCGGATCGGCGCCGAGCAGGTGGCCGTGGCCGGGCGGCAGCAGCGAGATCGCCGAATTGGTCAGCGTCGGACTATAGCTGGTGATGAAATCGGCGAAAATCGCGGCGAACACGAACACCAGCATGATGACGGCGCCGACCACGCCGAGCGGATGCGACGGCGGCGTGGTGGCGGATTTTCGACCAGACGCTGTCGGCGCGGACGATCTCGGCCGCCGGTCCCGGGGCGATGTCGATGATCGTCATGGATCTAGCTCGCGTAGCGGATGCGCGGATCGAGCACCGCGTAGAGCAGGTCGATCAGGAAATTGATCGACACCGCCACCACGGCGATGAACATCACCAGGTTCTGCACGATCGGATAGTCGCGCCAGCGGATCGCCTCGACCAGGAAGCGCGCCACGCCCGGAATGTTGAACACCGTCTCGGTCACGATCAGTCCGCCCATCAGGAAGGCGGCCTCGATGCCGATGACGGTGACCACCGGCAGCACCGCGTTGCGCAAGGCGTGGTGGTAGTTGACGTTGCGGTCGGAGGCGCCTTTGGCGCGCGCGGTGCGGATGTAGTCCTGCCGCAGCACCTCCAGCATCGAAGAGCGCGTCAGCCGCATCACCAGCGCCGAGGAGCGGAAGCCGACCGCCGCCGCCGGCACGCTGTAGAGCCAGACGCGTCTCCCAGAATCCGATCGGCGGATCGGTGTAGATCGGCATGCGTGCCGAAATAGGCACGAATGCCATCAGGATCAGCAGGCCGAGCCAGAACGACGGCATCGACAGCCCGCTAAGGCTGACCACGCGCAATACGTAATCGAGCGGCGTGTTCTGCCGACCGCGCTGATCACGCCGAGCGGCACGCCGAACAGGATCGAAAACGCCAGCGCCAGCCCGGCGAGCTTGGCGGTGATCGGGATGCGCGGCACGATTTCGTCGAGCGCCGGCTTCTCCGACACGTAGGAATAGCCGAGATCGCCGTGCGCCAGCCCGCCGATCCAGTTGCACGTATTGCACGACGATCGGCTTGTCGAGGCCGAGCTCGTGCTCGAGCTTGCCCTTCTCGGCGACGTCGATCATGCCGGCGGCGTCGAACAGGATATCCGCGATGTTGCCCGGCACCAGCCGCAGCATCACGAAGACCAGCACGGAAATTCCGAACAGCGTCAGGAGCATCAAAAAGAAGCGCCTGATCAGATAACTCCCCAACGCACGCCTCCCACGGCTTTGCGGGGAACGCGCCTGCCCGCCCCTCCCGGCCAGACGCACCTCGTGAGACGGCGCGACGGCCGTTGCCGGCCGCCGCGCGTCCCGCCTTCAATCGGCGCTTACTTGTCCAGCCAGACGTCCTCGTAGCGGTAGCCGTTGTAGGCGCTGTTGTTCATGATCGTCATGTTCTTGACGAACGGCTTCCAGCAGGTGCCGGTGCGCGCGTGGAACAGGATCGGCCGCGCCACGTCCTCCTGCAGCTTCTTGTCGATGTCCCACACCAGCTTCTTGCGCTTCTCGACATCGGTTTCTGCGACTGCTCGTCGAACAGCTTCTGCAGGTCCTTGTTGCAGTAGTGGGTGTAGTTGCGCTCCGAGCCGCAGCCGAAATTCTCGTAGAAGGCCTGGTCGGGATCGTCGATGCCGTTGCCGGTCAGGTTGAGGCCGACCGAATAGTCGTTGCGCGCGACCTTGGCGAACCAGGCGCTCGATTCCACCGGCTCGAGCTCGGCGTCGATATAGATGGTCTTGAGCTGGTCGATCAGCACCACCGCCGGATCGCGATAGGTGGCGAGGTTGCGCGTCGAGACCTTGATCTTGAGCGGCTTGTCGGCGCGTAGCCGAGCTTGGTCATGATCGCGCGCGCCTGCTCGCGATCCTTGTTGACGTCGCCGTAGCCCGGGATGGTCTTGAGCATGTCCGGCGGCATGCCCCAGACGCCTTCCGGCGGCGGCAGCAGCGCGCCGCCGGCGTCGCCCTGCGCCCTGCAAGATGATGTCGATGAACGCCTTGCGGTCGAGCGCCAGCGCCATCGCCTTGCGCAGTTCGAGATTGTTGAACGGCGGGTTTTCGCGATTGATGATCAGGTTGGTGCTGACGTTGATCGGCTTGATCTCGCAGATCGCCGTCGGATCCTGCGACTTGATGTCCTTCACCAGCGCCGCGGTCATCTCGGTCGGGAAGGTCATGTCGACCTTGCCGGCGACGAAGGCGAGCACCGCGGTCGCGCGGTTCTTGATGATGGTGAATTCGATGCCGTCGAGATACGGCAGGCCCTTTTTCCAGTAGTCGGGATTCTTCGTCGAGCTTGATCGACTCGTTCTGCTTCATCTCGACGAACTTGAACGGGCCGGTGCCGATCGGATGCGTGCGCATCTGCGCCGCCGGCACGTGGCAGGGATAGATCGGCGTGTAGCCGGACGCGAGCATCGCCAGCAGCGACGGCTGCGGCCGCTTGAGGTGGAAGGTCGACCTCGATAGTCGCCGTTGACGGTGACGTCGTTGACGTTGGCGAACCAGTCCTTGCGCGGGTTCTTGCGGAACTTGTCCTGCGCCTTGCCCTGCAGCAGGTCGAAGGTGCACTTCACGTCCTTGGCGGTGAACGGCTTGCCGTCGTGCCACTTCACGCCCTCGCGCAGCTTGAAGGTGAGCGCGGTGTTGGCCTTGTTCCAGGCCCAGCTGGTCGCCAGCTCGGGCACGATGGTGCCCATGCTGTTCTGCGGCTTGTGCTGGTCGTAAATGACCAGGTTGTTGAAGATCGGCATCGCCGGGACGTTGACCGAGAAGGTCGCCTCCTCGTGGATCGAGAGGCTGGGCGGCGTCTCGCGGTGATAGATGTGCAGGATGCCGCCGTGCTTGGGCTCGGCCGCCTGCGCGCCGGCGAGCGAGGCGACGGCCAGAAGCGGCCGCCGCCAGAGCGGTGAATTTCGCTGTCATTGGATCCTCCCCGATTATGCGTCCGGCGGTCGGCCCTCACCCGCTGAGCTGCCGCCTGTTTCGTTGTTTGCCGGTCAACGCTACCCGGTGTGATATGCCCGATCAACAGGACTAAAAGGCGCGGCCGCAACGCCGGCATTGGCCGTGCTTGCCAACGATCCCGCTTGGCCCCACCATGGCTTTTCGGAACGCGGGAACTGGTCAAGCAGCGACTGTGGCGGGTGAAAGCGACCATATCGTCGCCGAAACGGCGGCGCGGATATTTCGCGGACCTCGCCGATCCCCAGACCATCAACCGCGCCAAGGACGCGCGCTGGAAGGCGCCGCTGTGGCGCGCGCTTGACAGAGGCCGGGCCTGCCGCTCGCCTGGGTGCCGGAAAATCTAGGCGGCGCCGGCGCCAGTCTTGCCGACGGCTTTGCGATTCTGGGCGCGGCCGGCCGCTACGCGCTGCCGGTGCCGCTCGCCGAAACGCTGCTCGCCGGCTGGCTGCTGGCGCAAGCCGGCATCGCAGCGCCGGCCGGCGCGATGACGATCGCCCCGGCCCGGCCGCTCGACCGCATCGAACTCAATACCGACGGCACCTTGAGCGGCCGCGCGAGCGGCGTGCCCTTCGCGCAAGAGGCCGCGCACATCGCGGTGCTCGCCGCCGAAGGCCACGGGCCGGCCATCGCGCTGGTCAAGACCGAGGACTGCCGCATCGGCGAGGGCCGCAATCTCGCGGGCGAGCCGTCGAATACGCGTGACGTTCGAGCGCGTCAAGCCGCTGCGGCTAGCGCCGCTCCCGCCGCGCTTCGATCGCGGCGCGCTGATGCTGATGGGCGCGGCCATGCGCAGCGTGCAGACCGCCGGCGCGCTGGAGGCGATCCTCGCGCTCAGCGTCGCCTATGCCAACGAGCGCGTCGCCTTCGAGCGCCACATCGGGAAATTCCAGGCCGTGCAGCAGAACCTGGCGCGGCTTGCCGGCGAAACCGCCGCCGCGCTCGCCGCCGCCGGCTCCGCCGCCGACACCATCGCGCATGCACGCGAATTCGACGACGCCGTGCTGCTGGAAGCGGCTTCCGCCAAAATCCGCTGCGCCGAAGCCGCGACCGAAGGCTCGGCCATCGCGCATCAGGTGTTCGGCGCCATCGGCTTCACCAACGAGCACATCCTGCATCGCTTCACGCTGCGCATGCTGTCCTGGCGCGACGATTTCGGCAACGAGAGCTGTTGGGCGGCCGAGCTCGGCAAGCACGTCGCGCGCCGCGGCGCCGACGAATTCTGGCCCATGGTGGCGGCGCGATGAGCACGACTGCAATTCGACCAGATCCGTCTGCCGCCCGAATGCGAGGCGCTGCGCCGAGAAGTGCGCGCGTTTCTGGCCGAGGAGATCGCCGCCGGCACCTTCGATCCGCACCGGCCCGGCCACGGCGATTCGCACAATCCGCGCCTTCAGCCAGCGCATCGGCGCCAAAGGCTGGATCGGCATGACCTGGCCGAAGAAATACGGCGGGCAGGAGCGCAGCTTCCTCGAACGCTACGTGGTGACCGAGGAATTCCGCGTCGCCAACGCGCCGGTGCGGCTGCATTTCGTCGCCGACCGGCAGAGCGGGCCGATTTTGCTCAAATACGCGCCCGAGCACATCAAGCAGGACATCCTGCCGCGCATCTGCCGCGGCGAATTGTGCTTCGTCATCGGCATGAGCGAGCCGGGCTCCGGCTCCGACCTGTTCGCCGCCAAGGCCAAGGCGACCAAAGTCGACGGCGGCTGGCGCATCAACGGCTCCAAGATCTGGACCAGCAACGCGCATATCGCCGACTACATGATCGGCCTGTTCCGCACCTCGCCGCCGACCAAGGAAAACCGCCGCCACGGCCTCACGCAATTCCTGGTCGACATGAAGGCGCCGGGCATCACGGTCAATCCGATCATCCAGATGACCGGCCAGCACGATTTCAACGAGGTCGTGTTCGACGACGCGTTCATGCCCGACGATCATGTGCTCGGCGAGATCGACGGCGCGTGGAAACAGGCGACCAGCGAGCTTGCCTACGAGCGCAGCGGGCCGGAGCGGTTTCTCGAAACCTTCTACGTGCTGATCGAGCTGATCCGCGCGCTCGGCCCCGAACCCGATCTGCGCAGCGCCGAAGGGCTCGGCCGCCTGGTCGCGCAATTGCACACCTTGCGACGGATGTCGGTGTCGGTCGCCGGCATGTTGCAGGCCGGCAAGGAGCCGGTGGTGGAAGGCTCGATCGTGAAAGACCTCGGCACCATCTGGGAGCAGAAGCTGCCGCACCGCGTGCGCGAGCTCGCCGCCTTTCTCGAACCGGAAGCCACCAACCGCAGCAGCCTGGAGGAGCAGCTCGCCTTCGCCACCACGGTCGCGCCCAAGCTCACCATCCAGGGCGGCACCACCGAAATCCTGCGCGGCATCATCGCGCGCGGGCTTGGGCTTGCGTTAGGAGCGCGCCGTGCCCGACATCGCAAAAATGCTGTGGCCGAAATCGGTGGCGGTGGTCGGCGCCTCGTCCGACTTGCACGGCCTGCGCGGGCGCATTCTGGAAATCATCCTGAGCCATCCTTATGCCGGCAAGGTCTATCCGGTGAGCCGCAGCGCGGCCGAGGTGCAGGGCCTCAAGGCCTATCCTTCGGTCGACGCGCTGCCGGAGCCGGCCGATCTCGCCATCCTCATCATTCCCGCGCAATTCATGCCGGCCGAACTCGAGCGCTGCGGCAGAGCCGGCGTCAAGGCCGCCGTCATTCTCTCCTCCGGCTTTGCCGAGGAGCCGGGCGAAGCCGGCCAGCGCATGCAGGCCGAGATCGCCGCCACCGCGCGGCGCTACGACATGGCGGTGAGCGGGCCCAACACCGAGGGCTTCGCCAATATCGCCGCCGGCGCTGTGCCCGACCTTCAGCCCGGCCATGGACAAGAACGCCGGCGCCGATCCGCCCGAAGCGCGCGCTCGGCAAGGGCCAGGTGTCGGTGATCTCGCAAAGCGGCGGGCTCGGCTTTGCCTTTTTCGACCGCGCGCGGCCGCGCAATCTCGCGTTCCGCCACATCGTCACCACCGGCAACGAGGCCGCGCTCGAGGTCGCCGACGTGCTCGACTACATGCTCGACGAAGGCGGCACCGACGTCTTCCTGCTGCTGCTGGAAGACGTGAAGTCGCCGGAGAAATTCAAGCGCGTCGCCGAAAAGGCGCTCAAGGCCGGCAAGCCGCTGATCGTCGGCAAGATCGGCCAGTCCGAGCCCGGCAGCCGCGCGGTGACGTCGCACACCGCCGCGCTCGCCGGCTCGCAAGCCGCCTATCGCGCGATCTTCGAGCATTACGGCCTGATCGAGGGCCGCGACTTCGACGAGATGATCGACATCGCGGCCGGCTTTCTCGCCTGCGGCGACCGATTGCCGGCGGGCAAGCGCATCGCCATCTGCACCTCGTCCGGCGGCGCCGGCGTCTGGATGGCGGATGCCTGCGCCGCCGCCGGCCTCGACGTGCCGGTGCTCGACGACGCGACGCGCAAGCGCATCGACGTGCACTGCCCTCTTACGGCACCTCGCAGAACCCGGTCGATTCGACCGCGCAAGGCGTGCACAAAGCTCGGCTACGCGGCATTCGCGCGGCTCGCCGGCGCAGCTCGCCGTTGATCGACGGCGTCATTCGTGGTGGTGACGGCGCGGCGCTCGGCCTTTCTGGAAGGCGATTTGCAGAAGCTGAAGGACCTGCGGCGCGACAGTCGAGCAAGCCGGTGTTCATGTGGACCTATACGCTGCCGTCCGACCGCAGCGTCGAGATCCTGAACGAAGCCGGTTATCCGCTGTTCACCGGCGCGCTCGGCTGCGCGCGCACCATGCGGGCGCATGGCCGACTACCGCGCCTTGCGCGAGCGCTGCTGCGCGCAGGCGAAATCGCCGCGGCGCCGGCCGAGGCGCGCGACAAAGTGCGCGCGCAACTGGCGAAGGCCGGCCGCGTGCTGTGCGAATGGCAGGCGCGGCCGCTGCTCGCCGCCTACGGCATCGGCGGCAACGACATCGGCGCGCTGGCGCAATCGGCGACCGACGCCGAAGCCGCCGCGCAGGAAGATCGGCGGCGCGGTCGCGCTGAAGGTGCAGTCGGCCGACATTCCGCACAAGACCGAAGCCGGCGCGGTCGCGCTCAATGTCGCCGGCGACGGCGTCGCGCGCCGCCTACGAGCGCGTGCTGGCCGAGCGCGCAAGCGCTACGCGCCGAACGCGCGCATCGACGGCGTGCTGGTGCAGCCGATGGCCGGCGCCGGCCGCGAGGTGATCCTCGGCATCAACCGCGATGCGCGCTGGGGCCCGCTGCTGATGGTCGGGCTCGGCGGCGTGCGGTCGAAGCGCTCGGCGACGTCGCGCTGGCGCCGGTGCCGCTCGATAACGAGGCCGCGCTGCGCCTGCTCGGCAGCCTCAAGGGCGCGGCGCTGTTCGGGCCGCATCGCGGCGCGCCGGCGGCCGACACCGACGCGCTCGCCGAACTGATGGTGCGGCTGTCGCACTTCGCCGCCGACCATGCCGACGACATCGCCGAAATCGACCTCAATCCCGTCATCGTGCACGCGCAGCGGCCAAGGCGTCTCCGTGGTCGACGCGCTGATCGTCAAGCGAGCGCACGCCGAGCGCCGCGCCGCCGCCGAATAAAGGACAAACGCCATGGGCCCGTTCAAGGATATCGCGCGTCGAGAAGACCGGCCACGTCGCGCTGGTCGAGATCCGCCGGCCGCCCAATAATTTCTTCGACATCGCGCTGATCCAGGAAATCGCCGGCGCGCTTCGAGGCGCTCGACCGCGACGCGCAATGCCGCGCCATCGTTTTGGCCGCGCAAGGCAAGGCGTTCTGCGCCGGCGCCAATTTCGGCGACGGCAGCCTGCTCGACAAAGACGGCCAGCGCGTCGACCGCGATATCGCGGTCCAACATCTTTATATCGAGGGCAACCGGCTGTTCCGCACCGGCAAGCCGATCATCGCGGCGGTGCACGGCGCCGCGGTCGGCGGCGGTTTGGGTTTGGCGATGGTGGCGGATTTCCGCGTCGCCTGCCCGGAGGCGCGCTTTGCCGCCAATTTCACGCGGCTCGGTTTCCATCCCGGCTTCGGGCTGACCGTCACGCTGCCGGCGGTGATCGGAGCAAACCAAGGCGGCGCTGATGTTCTACACCAGCCGGCGCGTGAGCGGCGAGGAAGCCTTCGCTTGGGGCCTCGCCGACGTGCTGGTGCCGCAGGCGGACGTGCGCGCGGCGGCGCTGAAGCTCGCCGCCGAGATCGCGGAGAATTCGCCGCTCGGTCTCGTCTCGACGCGCGCCACCATGCGCGGCGACATCGCCGACCGCGTGCTGCAACGCGACCGAGCACGAATTGAAAGAGCAGACGCGGCTGCGCAAGACCGAGGATTTCAAGGAAGGCGTCAAGGCGACGGCGGAGCGGCGCGTGCCGAATTTTTCCGGGCGCTGAATCACATCTCCGCTCATTCCCGCGCAAGCGGGGGTCCAGAGCCACAGATCGCAGGGCTGCGCTGCTGGCCCCTGGGTTCCCGCTTGCGCGGGGACGAACGGATTCACTTGAGCGTCGCCTGGTAGCGCTCGATGCATGTTTGCAACACCTCATCGCCCGGCCGCGTCCACCAGTCGAGCTTGGAAAAAATCTCCACTTCGGTGAAACCCGTGTAGCCGGCCGCCTCGATCCAGCGCCGGATGCGCGGGAAGTCGATGACGCCGTCGCCCATCATGCCGCGGTCGAGCAGCATGTCGCGCGTCGGGACGAGCCAGTCGCAGATGTGATAGGCCAGAATCTTGTTGGCCTTGCCGGCGCGCGCGATCTGCGCTGCGAGATCGGGATCCCACCAGACGTGATAGGTGTCGATGGCGACGCCGGCGCCCTCGCCCAGCGCCTCGGCCAAATCGAGCGCCTGCGCGAGCGTGTTCACGCACGAGCGGTCGCCGGCATACATCGGATGCAGCGGCTCGATCGCGAGCGGCACTTTGACCGCGCGCGCGTGCGGCAGCACCGCCGCCAGCCCGTCGGCGACCCTCTTGCGCGCCTCGCCGAGGTCGCGCGAGCCGGACGGCAGGCCGCCGCACACCAGCACCAGGCATTGCGCGCCGAGCGCCGCCGCCTCGTCGATCGCGCGCTTGTTGTCGTCGATACGCGCGCCCGGCGACGGTGAACAGCCCGCCGCGGCAATAGCCGCTCACGTGCATGCCGTTGTCCTTGATGACGCGCACCGACTCGGCAAGCCCGAGCGTCGCCACCTGGTCGCGCCACGGGATCGACCGCGGCGATGCCGTGGCGCACGCAGGCTTCCACCGCCTCGCGCAAATTCCATTGCTCGCGCACCGTCGCCAGATTGATGGAAAGCTTGGTCCGGCGCTCATCCGGCGAGACCGTGCACGGCGAGCAGCTTGCTCATGCGCGCCGCCGCAAGCTCGGGATCGTGCAGCACGCGCGCCTTGTCGGCGAGACGGAACAGCTCGGCGAGATGCAGCGATCGAGCGCGCGCTCTCCTGCCCGCCGACCATGATGAAGTGATCCTGCAGGCCGTTGAGCCAGGCGAGGAACACGACGCCGGTTTTGTAGAAGCGCGTCGGCGCCTTGAAGATGTGGCGCGACAGCGGCACCGTCGGCTCCAGGATGCCGTGGAAGCCCTGCACGTCGCCTTTGGCGAGCCGCGCGAGGCCGGCGGACGCCGCCGGCGCGATGGCGTCGAAAATGCCGAGCAGCGCGTCGGAATAGCCTTCCTCGTCGCCGGCGATCAGTTCGGCATAGTTGAAATCGTCGCCGGTATACATGCGCACGCCCGCCGGCAGCTTGCGGCGCATGTCGATTTCCTTCTCGCGCGACAGCAGCGAGATCTTCACGCCGTCGACCTTGGCGGCGTGGTCGCCGATGATGTCGAGGCAGGTCTCCATCGCCGGCCGTGTGATCGGCGCCGCCCCAATAACCGGCGAGCGCCGGATCGAACATCTCGCCCAGCCAATGGATGATGACCGGCTCGCTGCACCTGCGCGAGGATGCGGCCGTAGACCTTGGCGTAATCGTCCGGGCTCTTGGCGGCGCGGGCGAGCGCGCGGCTCGCCATCAGCATGAGCCGCCCGCCCATCGCCTCGATCGCCTCGATCTGCTCCTCGTAGGCGCGGACGACGTCGTCGATCGTGACGTTCGGCCCGGCGTCGAGATGATCGGTGCCGACGCCGCAGCAGATCTTCACGCCCGGCCGCGCTTTCGCCGCCTCCAGCGAATGGCGGATCAGTTGCTTGGCCGCCGGCCAGTCGAGCCCGCCGCCGCGCTGCGCGGTGTCCATCGCCTCGGCGACGCCGAGGCCGAGATCCCAGAGATAATTGCGGAAGGCGATGGTCTTGTCCCAGTCGATGGCGGTGTCGAGCCACGGATCGTTGTCGGCGAGCGGATCGGCCACCACATGCGCGGCGGCATAGGCGACGCGGTTGAAATTCGCGCGTCTCGCGCCTTCGACGGAAACGCGATCGGCTCGCCCGTGGTGTAGGGCGCGAAGCTGCGGTCCGGCTGGTCGGCAAGCGAGATGCGTCGGCCATCAAGCTCACTGCCATCCGTTCAAATCTTGATCTCCGGCACGTCGAGCCAGCGCCGCTCGGCCCAGCTCTGCAGGCCGAGCTCGGCAAGCTGCACGCCCTTGGCGCCTTCGATCAGGCCGTGACTGCCACGGCGTATCGGCGCAGACGTGGCGGATGAAATCCTCCCACTGGAGCTTGAAGCCGTTGTCGTAAGCGATGTTGTCCGGCACTTCGTCCCACTGCGCGAAGAAGTTCATGGTCTGCGGCACGTCCGGATTCCACACCGGCCGCGGCGTGTTTACGCGCGACTGCGTCGAGCACTGCGTCAGGCCGGCGACCGCCGAGCCGTGCGTGCCGTCGACCTGGAAGGTCACGAGGTCGTCGCGCCGCACGCGCACGCCCAGGACGAATTGATGTGCGCGATCACGCCGCCCTCGAGCTGGAAGGTCGCGTAGGCCGCGTCGTCGGCGTCGGCGTCGTAGGTCTTGCCGTTCTCGTCGACGCGCTCGGGAATATGCGTCGGCGCCGAGGCAGCTCACCGCCTGCACCTTGCCGAACAGGTTGTCGAGCACGTAGCGCCAGTGGCAGAGCATATCGAGGATGATGCCGCCGCCTTCGGCCTTCTTGTAGTTCCAGCTCGGGCGCTGCGCCGGCTGGCCCCAGTCGCCCTCGAACACCCAGTAGCCGAACTCGCCGCGCACCGCGAGCATGCGGCCGAAGAAGCCGGCGTCGCGCAGCATCTTGATCTTGCGCAGGCCGGGCAGGAACAGCTTGTCCTGCACCACGCCGTTCTTCACGCTTCTTCTGCTTGGCGAGGCTGCGCGACCGCGAGCGCCTTGTCGAGCGTGTCGGCGACCGGCTTTTCGCAATAGATGTGCTTGCCGGCCTCGATCGCCTTGGTCAGCAGGTCGGCGCGCATCTGCGTGGTGGCGGCATCGAAGAAGACTGTCGTCCTTCGGATTCTTCAGCGCGGCGTCGAGGTCGGTGGTCGAGCGCTCGATGCCGTATTGCCGGGCGAGCGCCGCGACCTTCTCGGCGTTGCGGCCGACCAGGATCGGATCGGGCATCACGCGGTCGCCGTTCGGCAGCGCGACGCCGCCCTGCTCGCGGATCGCCAGGATCGAGCGCACCAGATGCTGGTTGAGCCCCATGCGTCCGGTGACGCCATCCATCACGATGCCAAGCCTGCGGGTCGCCACCTGCCGTTCCTCCTGCCGCCCGTTTCAGCGGCGGCTTGCTCTCGCGGGGTTACAATGAATCTGCACGGCGGTCATCCGCCTCGGAGGATGGTTTCTTATCCCTCCCCGCTTGCGGGGAGGGTGGGCGAGCGTCGCAAGACGCGAGCCGGGTGGGGTTGCTGCACGATGAAAAGCTGACCCCACCCCGATCGCGCTGCGCGCGATCGACCCTCCCCTTTCAGGGGAGGGATAAGAAGCGGGCATGCGCGCTTTGCGCGGCCGCCCGGCGGGATGGCAATTCGGTTGCGGACAGGCCTTGCTCCCCCAAGGGTTGTTTCAACCCTATGAAATCGAAACGAATTTTACGACTTTTGCACTTGCCCGCGCGTGCCTCCGCCCCCACCATCGTCCTATTCACCGGGGGGTGGGTATGGGGAATAAATTGTTCGCGGCCGTCCGGCGCGGCAAGCTCAAGCCGGGCATGGCCGGCGAATACGCCAAGCGCATGGAAACCGGCGCGTTGCCGATCATGAAAAAAATGGACGGTTTCAAGGGCTATTATTTGATCGTCGGCGCCGACGACACCATCATCGCGGTCTCGCTGTTCACCAATAAGGCGGCGGCCGAGGCGGCCACGAAAACCATGATGGCCTGGATCAAAGTGAATCTGGGTCCGCTGCTGGTGGCGCCGCTCGAGGCGGTCGAAGGCACCGTGCTGGTCGCGGCCTGATCGGTTGAGCCGAACGTCCTCTGTTGGCGGCGGACGATTGGAACTTAGCGGTGCGGCGAAGGTTGCCGTGCATGGCATCACGTCGACACACATCCGCCGGTCTGGCCGCCGACTTCGGAATAGCGGCGCTGCATACCGGCTTCACCCTCTGGCACCGTCTGCCCATGCTCGCCGCCGCGCTCGCGCTGCAAGGCAAGGCGCAGGACGCCGCCGAGATGCAGCGGATGATCAGCGAGAAGGCGGCAGCGCTCGCGAACGGCATGGTCGACGCCCAGCGTGAGATGATGCGGCTGTCGGCGGCGGCGATGACCGGCCGGCTGGGCTTTGCCGACTTGCCGCACGTTTCCGCCGCCATCGCCGCGGCCGGGCTGCGGCCGGCGTTTCGCACCGTCAAGGCAAATTCGCGGCGCTTGCGCCGCCGCGCCTAGCGCCGCGGCCGACGGCGCGACACGAGACGAGCGCGGCCGAGCACCCTTCAAGCGCTCGCCAGATTCTTCTCCAACAGCGCCCGCCGTTCGGTGAGCTGCATGATCTGCAGGCTCAGTTCCTTGGCGCGGTCGGCGTCATCCGCGCTACGCTTGGCTGCGCGCCGCAGGCCGTCGATGTCGGCCGAAAGTTTTTTGATGTTGGTTTTGATGTCGTTGCTGAGGTGTGACATGGCACTTACAACGCCCGCCCGTCAGCCAGGTTCCGGGCGCGGTGGCGGCCGGGCGAGCAATTGTTATCGCCGGTGCCGTCGCCGGAAAATTCTTTGGCGCTCCCTACGGGAATCGAACCCGTGTTTCAGCCTTGAGAGGGCCGCGTCCTAGGCCGCTAGACGAAGGGAGCTTTAAGGGCCAAGGCCTTCGAAATAGCCTCGATGGCGCGTGCGCGCAAGCGCGCCCGCTCTTGCGGCCCTCTCCGCGACCCGCCACCCTGTCGCGGGGAGAGAAAGATGCTCGAAAAACTTGCCGATCTCGTCAATGCCGACGCCAATCTGGTGCGGCGCGGCCGCTTCGTCGACACCACCTTCCTGATCGCCATCGACGAGGCCGACACGCTGGTGCGCATCCAGGAAGGCCGCGTGGTCGAGGTCACGCCCGGGCCGTTCATCACGCCCGATTACAGCTTCGCGCTGCGCGCCTCGCGCGCGGTCTGGGAGAAATTCTGGCAGCCGCTGCCGCCGCTCGGCTTCACCGACGTGTTCGCGCTGGTGAAATCGAAACAGATGCGCGTCGAAGGCGACCTGCATCCCTTCATGGCCAACCTGCTCTACTTCAAGGACGTGATCGCGGCGCCGCGGAAGGAGCGCGTGTCGTGAGCCCGCGTTACGAACCGATCATCGGGCGTTATTTGCAGCTCGATCTGCTGGGCGCGCCGCACCGGCTTTATGTCGAGGAGGCGGGCCAGGGCATCCCCTTGCTCTGCCTGCACACCGCCGGCTCCGACGCGCGGCAATATCGCGGGCTGATGAACGACGAACGCATTACCAAAAACTTCCGCGTCATCGCCTTCGACATGCCCTGGCACGGCAAGTCCTCGCCGCCCGCCGGCTGGCAGGACAGCGAGTACAAGCTCACCTCGCGCGACTACGTGCGCATGATCCTGGAGGTCGCCGCCGCGCTCGAACTCGATCGCCCGGTCGCCATGGGCTGCTCGATCGGCGGGCGCATCGTGCTGCATCTCGCGCACGAGCATCCCGAGCGCTTCCGCGCGCTGATCGGGCTCGAATCGGCGGCGCACACCGCGCCCTATTACGACGTGTCGTGGCTCAACCGGCCCGACGTGCATGGCGGCATGGTGTCGGCCGGCGTCGTCTCCGGCCTGGTGGCGCCGACCGCGCCGGCGCAAGGCGCGCTGGGAGACGCTGTGGCACTACATGCAGAGCGGGCCGGGCGTGTTCAAAGGCGACCTGCATTTCTACATGATCGACGGCGACATCCGCGACCGCGTCGACGCGATCGACGTCAAGCGCTGCCCGCTTTATCTGCTGACCGGCGAGTACGACTATTCCTGCACCAGCGAAGGCACGCTCGACATCGCCCGGCGCACCGGCGCCGAGGCCGTGATCATGAAGGACCTCGGGCATTTCCCGATGAGCGAGAACCCGGAGAAATTCATCGGCTATCTGCTGCCGGTGCTGGAGAAGATCAGGGCACTCTAGTCATTCCGGGCACGGCCTGAAGGGCCGGACCCGGAATCCACAAACAACCGCAGTGCTTCGTTTCTGGATTCCGGGCTCGCTCGCTTCGCTCGCGCCCCGGAATGACAGTCTTAAGGTTGGCGCGAGCCGCAGCTCGCCCGAGCGGCTTGAGGGTGTTGAGGTCGAAGCTGCGCAATTCGATCGCGCCCGTCGATCTCGACGGTGAGCACGATACGGCCCTCGCCGACCGCGCTGGACAGCACCTTGGCGCCGGCCGGCAGCGGGGCGGCGAGGTTCGCGGGCGCCGCCGGCGCGCTTCCCCCCAGGTGGAAAAGGCGATAGCCGATGACGGCGAGCACGACGGCGAGCGCGAGGAAGGTGGTCGCGCTCGCGATCATCATCAGCCGGCGCACCCGCGCGATATGGGCGGCGGCCTGCGGGTCGAGCGGCTGGTCGTCGGGCATCGGTCGATCCAAAGAAACGAAAACATGACGGACGGCGCAAGCGAGACGGTCACCATCGGCCCGGACGAGGCCGGCCTCAGGCTCGACCGCGTGCTGGCCGCGCGCATTCCGGCGCTGTCGCGCTCGCGGCTGAAGGCGCTGATCCTCGGCGGCCAGGTCATGGCCGCGGGAAAGCACGATCCGCGATCCGGCGCAAAGCGTCAATTCCGGCGACGTCGTCAGCGTGACCCTGCCGCCGCCCGAGCCGGCCGAACCGCAGGGCGAGGACATCCCGCTCACAGATCGTGCTACGAGGACGACGCGCTGATCGTGCATCGACAAGCCGGCCGGCCTGGTCGTGCATCCGGCCGCCGGCCACGCCAACGGCACGCTGGTCAATGCGCTGATCGCGCATTGCGGCGACAGCCTGTCCGGCATCGGCGGCGTCAAGCGGCCCGGCATCGTGCACCGGCTCGACAAGGACACCTCGGGCGTCATGGTGGTGGCCAAGACCGACGCGGCGCACCGCGCGCTCAGCCGGCAGTTCGAGAACAAGGCGCGAAGGCCCGCTCGAGCGCGGCTATCTCGCCTTCGTCTGGGGCGTGCCCGACCGCCCGCGCGGCACCATCGACGCCCCGCTCGACCGCCACCCGCACGCCCGCGACAAGCGCGCGGTGCGCGAAGGCGGGCGCGCGGCGGTGACCCATTGGGCGGTGCTGGAGCGCTATGCCGGGGCCGACGGCAAGCCGGTGGCGAGCCTGCTCGACCTGCGGCTCGGACACCGGCCGCACGCACCAGATCCGGGTGCATCTGGCCCATATCGGCCACCCGATCCTGGGCGACGAGACCTACGCGACCGGATTCAAGACCAAGGCCGGCCTGCTGGCGCCCGCAGGCGCGCGCCGCGCTGGAAGCCCTTGGCAGACAGGCTTTGCATGCTTATTTATTGGCCATCGAACACCCCGAAACCGGAGAAAACCTGGCGTTCCGATCGGAACTGCCGGGCGATCTGCGTCGTTTACGACATGCCTTGGCCGGCAAAGCCCGTTGACGCGGGCGGGCCGGTCGTGAAATGCTCAGCGAAATCAATGGATTGAGCGCGCCTCCCGGCGCATGGCAGGGTCACGGCGACGTGACGGCGGCGTCGCTTTCTTTCGTCCCGCCGTTCCGTTATGTTGCACCTGCGATCACGCTTCGCGGTCGCAGCAAGCTTGCGCCGTCGGCTCGGGGAGCGACGGCGGCAACCGCCTGCCGATCACCGGGGGCAACTTAAGGAGGGCGCTATCATGGCCCGTTCTGCCGCACTGCCGGCACTCAAGGCCGAATCCGGCCTTTCACATTATCTCGAAGAAATCCGCCGGTTCCCGATGCTGGAACCGCAGGAAGAATACATGCTGGCGCGCAGCTGGCGCGAGCACGGCGATCGTGAAGCCGCGCACAAGCTCGTCACCAGCCATCTGCGCCTGGTCGCCAAGATCGCCATGGGCTATCGCGGCTACGGCCTGCCGATCTCCGAGGTGGTCTCGGAAGGCAATGTCGGCCTGATGCAGGCGGTCAAGCGCTTCGAGCCCGAGAAGGGCTTCCGCCTCGCCACCTACGCCATGTGGTGGATCAAGGCCGCGATCCAGGAATACATCCTGCGCTCGTGGTCGCTGGTGAAGATGGGCACCACCGCCAACCAGAAGAAGCTGTTCTTCAACCTGCGCAAGGCCAAGAGCAAGATCTCCGCGCTCGAGGAAGGCGACCTGCGCCCCGATCAGGTCAAGCTGATCGCCAAGCGGCTCGGCGTCACCGAGCAGGACGTGGTCGACATGAACCGCCGCCTCGGCGGCGACGCCTCGCTCAACGCGCCGATCCGCGACGACGGCGACTGCGGGCGAATGGCAGGACTGGCTGGTCGACGACGCGCCGAGCCAGGAGCGCATCCTCGCCGAGCACGAGGAGAGCGACAACCGCCACAAGGCGCTGATCGCGCGCGCTCGACGTGCTCAACGAGCGCGAGCGGCGCATCTTCGAGGCGCGCCGCCTGGCCGACGATCCGATCACGCTCGAGGACCTGGCCGAGCGAGTTCGGCGTCTCGCGCGAGCGCGTGCGCCAGATCGAGGTGCGCGCCTTCGAGAAGGTGCAGAAGGCGGTGAAGACCCGCGTCGCCGCGATGGAGCAGCCGAAGGAAACGGCCGCGCTGGCGATGCACTGAGCCGCGCGAACCGGATGCGATAACGTCATGGCCGGGCTCACGCCCGGCCATTTTTGTTTGGCACGCCACATGCTGAGAAGCGCCGAAAGGTGCGTCTCGACGCCCGCCGGCATCCCTTTATTCCAGGCATCTATCGCCGGCACCGCGGCTACGGGGCCGGCGATTGCTTTCAGGCCAGAGCTTTCTTTACGCGCTCCGGCGTCATCGGCGTTTCACGTAGCCGCTTGCCGGTCAAAGCCGCAAAGGCATTGTTGATTGCCGGCGCCATCAACGGCGTCGCCATCTGTCCCGCCCCGGTCGGCGGATTGTCGGTCGCGATGATGTCGATGTGCATTTGCGGCATGTCGCGCATGCGCATGACCTGGTAGTCGTAGAAATTCGACTGCTCGATCGCGCCGTCCTTGACGTGATGCGTTCGGTCAGCGCCATGCCGAGGCCGTAGACGATGCTGCTTTCCGTCTGCGCGACCACGTTGTCCGGCTGCACCGGAATGCCGCAATCCATCGCGCACCAGAAATTATGCACCTTGATCTGGCCGCTCGCGCGATCGACGGAGATTTCCGCGATGCCGCCGAGCAGCGAGTCCGAGTAGTCGATGAAGGCAAAGCCGAGCGCACGGCCGTCGGCCGGCTTCTTGCCCCAGTTCGCCATCGTCGCCACGCGTTCGACCACCGCCCGGCCGCGCGGCGTGTTCTTCAGCAGCTCGAGCCGCAGCTGCACCGGATCGATGCCGCGCTTCAAGCGCGATCTCGTCCAGGAAAGCCTCGGCGACGAATTTGTTGGCGGTGAAGCCGATGCCGCGCAGCGACGACGTGCGCACGCCGCTGTCGCGGTAGATCTGCCCGCAATACTGGTTGGCGATGTCGTAGCTGCGCATTTCGACGCCGAGCATCAGGATGAAATCCTTTTGCCCGGCGAACTTGTAGCGCACCGGATCCTGATACGGCGTTACGCGATCGCCCGCGAGCCGCTGGTGCCAAGCCACGATCTTGCCGGCAGGGTCGAGCCCGGCGCGCAGGTAATGCGCCGTGATCGGCCGCAGCCGGCCGTTGTGGACGTCGTCCTCGCGCGTCCACATCATCTTGACCGGGCGCTTGGCCTCCTTCGAGAGCAGCACCGCGTCGACGATGAATTCCTCGTCGCGGTGGCCGCGCCGGCCGAAGCCGCCGCCCATCAGCGTGTAGTGCAGCGTCGACCTTGTCGCGCGAAATGCCGAGCGCCTTGGCCGGCGCCTCGATCGCCATGGTCTGGCTTTGCGAGCCGCACCACACTTCGACGACTGTCGCCGTTCGGCGAGACCGATGCGACCGCGTTCAGCGGCTCCATCTGCGCGTGATAGGCGTAGTCGCAGCGATATTCGGCTTCGATCATGGTTGCCGCCTTGGCAAGCTCGCTCTCGGCGTCGCCCTGCTTGAACCAGTCCTTGGTGACCGGAACGGTGAGGTTGCGCGCATCGGCGGCAAAGGCCTCCATGCCCTTGTCGCTGTCGAAGCCCCAGGCGGTGCCGGTGCGGTTCCAGGTGATCGATACGCTCGACCGCCTCCTTGCCTGCGAAGGCGGCCCACGCGGTGTCGGCGAGCACGCCGATGCCGTAAGGCAGGCGCACGGTGGAGAGGACGCCGGTGATCGCCTTCACCTTGGCTTCGTCGAACGTGTCGGGCGTGCCGCCCTCGACCGGGCTGCGCACGACCGTGCCGTAAATCATGCCGGGCACCTGCACGTCGATCGAATATTGCGCGGTGCCATTGACCTTGTTTGGCAGTTCGACGCGCAACACGTCCTTGCCGATCAGCCGGAAGTCTTTCGTCTTCTTGAGCTGCTCCGGCTTGATCTCGGGCGCGGTCGCCGGCACTTCGGCGAAAGCGGCGATCTCGCCGTAGCTGATTTTGCGGTTCGATTTGGCGTGGACGACCATGCTCGGCTCGGTGCTCAGTTCCGCGAGCGGCACGTTCCAGTGCTTGGCGGCGTTGTCGAGCAGCACGCAGCCGCACCTGCGCGCCGAACATGCGCAACGGCTTGTAATATGAGCGCACCGCGTTGCTGCCGGCGGTGTACATCATGCCGCCGAAGCCGGGATTGCCGTAGATCTTCTCGATCACCGGCGCCGGCACGACGCGCACCTTGCTCCAGTCGGCATCCATCTCTTCGGCGACAATCAGTGGCAGCGAGGTCATCGAGCCTTGCCCCATCTCGGTCGCCGGCGACATGATGTAGATCGTGCCGTCGGGCTCGATGCTGGCCCAGGGCGTCAGCGCCTTGCCGGCGCTTGCGCCGGCCGGAGTCGCGGCCTCGGCCAGGCCGATTGCCGAACGCGAAATGCGAAGCTCAAGCCCGGCAGCGCCGACCATGAAGCGGCGGCGCGACAATTCGAACTGTTGTCTGCGACAATATCTGGTTCATGGCTCAGGCCTCCCGCGCGGCGCGTTCGACCGCGCGCAAGATGCGCGCGTAAGTGCCGCAGCGGCAGATGTGCGCGCTCATATGCTCGACGATCTCGTCGCGTGTGGGATGCGGCTTGTGCTTGAGCAGGTCGGCCGCGCTCATGATCTGGCCGGACTGGCAATAGCCGCATTGCGGCACTTTTTCCGCCAGCCATGCCTTCTGCACCGGATGAGAGGAATCTTCCGAAAGACCTTCGATGGTGGTGACCGATTTGCCGGAAACTTCGCTCACTTGCGTCTGGCACGAGAACGCGCGCTTGCCGTCGATGTGCACCATGCAGGCGCCGCACAGGCCGGCGCCGCAACCAAATTTCGTGCCACTCAGCTTGAGTCCTTCGCGGATCACCCAGAGAAGCGGCGTCGCCGGTGGCGCGTCGGTCGACGCGGTTTTCCCGTTCACGGTGAATTGGATCATCATGCCCTCCCAACTTTCCGCGACACTGCCTGCCGGGAAGGCCGAAAGGTTACTGAGCCCGGCCCCGAGATTCCATAGCACCATTTGCGAGGTCGCAAATAATTTACCGGGTGGGCAGGGAAATACGGCACGCTCGACGTGCTCAACGAGCGCGAGCGCCGCATCTTCGAGGCGCGCCGGCTGGCCGACGACCCGATCACGCTCGAGGACTTGGCGAGCGAGTTCGGCGTCTCGCGCGAGCGCGTGCGCCAGATCGAGGTGCGCGCCTTCGAGAAGGTGCAGAAGGCGGTGAAGTCCCGCGTCGCCGCGATCGAGCAGCCGAAGGAAACGGCCGCGCTGGCGATGCATTAAGGCTCTCAACAACGTCATGGCCGGGCAACCGGGCCGGCCTTGGCCGGCCCGGTCGTGGCACTTGTCCCGGCCATCTCGCTAATAGAGGCACGGCCTTGCCTTTCTAAGCGGGGTCACCGGGACGAGCCCGGTGACGACAGGCCCTTGCGCTGCACCGCAGCGGGAACTTTACAGTCAGGCGCGGACTTGTGATCGGGAGCGCCGCACCCGGCGTGATATTCTCTTGTCTTGGCTCGTGGCATGCCGATACCCAATCGCCACGCCTTGGCCTTTGCGCATCGACAGACGCCGCGGCCCCTGACCGTCAGGAGGCACGCATGGCCCATTCGCATGTCCTGCTCGGCGCCGGCGCCGATCCCGCCAAGCTCACCATCCGCCGCATCGGCATCGACGACCTGAAGGAGGCGCTGGCCAAAGGCGCCGACGATTTCTACGCCATGCCGACGCACGCCATGTTCCTGTGCGCCATCTATCCGGTGGTCGGGCTGCTCGCCGCGCGGCTGGCCTTCGGCTACTCGGTGCTGCCGCTGCTCTATCCGCTGGTGACCGGCTTTGCCCTGGTCGGGCCGCTGGCCGCGCTCGGGCTCTACGAATTGAGCCGGCGGCGCGAGGCCGGCCAGCAAGCCTCCGCCGCGCACGCCTTCGACGTGCTCGAATCGTCCTCGATCGGCGCGATCATCGCGCTCGGCCTGCTGCTGATGGGCATTTTCGCGCTCTGGATCGCGGTCGCCAACGCGATTTACGTGGCCGAATTCGGCTACGCGACGCCCGCCTCGATCGGCGGCTTTGTGCGCGACGTGCTGACCACGCGAGCCGGCTGGAGCCTGATCGTGCTCGGCAATTTCATCGGCTTTCTGTTCGCGGTGCTGGTGCTGGCGGTCAGCGCCATCTCGTTCCCGCTGCTGCTCGACCGCGACGTCGGCGCGGCGGTGGCGCTGCTGACCTCGCTGCGCGCGGTGGCGCGCAATCCGATCACCATGGCGCGTCTGGGGCCTGATCGTGGCGGTCGCGCTGTTTATCGGCTCGCTGCCGTTCTTCCTCGGCCTGACCGTGGTGGTGCCGATCCTCGGCCACGCCACCTGGCACCTCTATCGCAAGGTGATCGAGCCGGCCGAGAGCCCGCTCCCGACGCAGCATCTCCACCCGCAAGGGCGCCGCTCGGCGGCGGATTTCCCGGCGGTGCTGTTCCCCTGGGCGCGGGAATGACCGTCACTTGATCAGCTTGAGCCACTCGTCCTCGCTCAGCACCGCAACGCCGAGCTTTTGCGCCTCGGCGAGCTTGGAGCCGGCGCCGGGGCCGGCGACGACGTAGTCGGTCTTCTTCGACACCGAGCCGGATACCTTGGCGCCCAGCCGCTCGGCCTGCGCTTTGGCCTCCTCGCGCGTCATCTTTTCCAGCGCGCCGGTGAACACCACGGTCTTGCCGGCGACCTTGGAGTCGGCCTTCGGCTGCTCGGCATCGCGCACCGTCACCTGCTTGACCAGCCGCTCGACGATGCCGCGGTTGTGGCTCTCGCCGAAATAGGCCTTCACCGCCTCGATCACGGTGTCGCCGATCTGGTCGAGCGCATCCATTTCGGCGGCGGCCTCCTCGTCGCCTTTGGCGACCTTGAGCGCGGCGTCGTGGAACGCCTTCCAGGAGCCGTAGCCGCGCGCCAGCGCCAGCGCCGTGGTCTCGCCGACATGGCGGATGCCGAGCGCGTAGATGAAGCGGTCGAGCGATATCTCGCGCCGCTCGCGGATGGCCGCGAACAGATTGCGCACCGAGGTTTCGCCGTAGCCTTCCTCGTCCTCGAGCTTGATCTTCTTGTTGCGCGCCTCCAGCGTGAAAATGTCGGCCGGCTCCTTCACCCATTCCTTCTCGAAGAACAATTCGATCTGCTTCTCGCCCAGGCCCTCGATGTCGAAGGCGCGGCGCGAGGAAAACAGCTTCAGATGCTCGATCTTCTGGTACGGGCAGGCGAACTCGCCGGTGCAGCGGGCGCGCGATCCCTCCTCGCCGGTCGCGGTGGTCTCGCGCACCACGGCGGTGTGCAGATAGCACGGGCAGCTGGTCGGGAAACTTGTAGGGCTTGGCGTCCTTCGGCCGCTTGTCGAGCACCACGTCGACGATCTGCGGGATGACGTCGCCGGCGCGCTGCACGATCACGGTGTCGCCGATGCGGATGTCGCGGCCCTCGCGCAGCGGCTCGCCGTCGCCGCCGATGCCCTTGATGTAGTCCTCGTTGTGCAGCGTCGACGTTCTGACACGACGACGCCGCCGACGCCGACCGGCTCGAGCTGCGCCGTCGGCGTCAGCGCGCCGGTGCGGCCGACCGGTGATCAGCACGCCGCGCAGCACGGTCATGGCGCGCTCGGCCGGGAACTTGTGCGCGATCGCCCAGCGCGGCGAGCGCGAGACGAAGCCGAGCCGCTCCTGCCAGTCGAGCCGGTCGACTTTGTAGACGACGCCGTCGATGTCGTAGTCGAGCTTGGCGCGGCTTTCCTCGATCTTGCGATGGAAGGCGATCAGCTCGTCGGTCGAGCGGCACAGCTTGGTCAGCGGATTGGTCTTGAAGCCGCAAGTCTCGAACCATTTGATCATGCCGGACTGCGTGTCGGCCGGCATGTCGCTCATCTCGCCCCAGGCATAGGCGAAGAAGCCGAGCGGACGCGAGGCGGTGATGCGCCGGGTCCTTCTGGCGCAGCGAGCCGGCGGCGGAATTGCGCGGGTTGGCGAAGATGGTGTCGCCGGCCGCCTTCTGCCGCTCGTTGAGCGCGAGGAAGGCCTGCTTGGTCATGTAGACCTCGCCGCGCACCTCGCAGATTTTCGGCACGTGGCGGCCCTTGAGCTGCTGCGGCACGTCCTTGAGCGTGCGGATATTGGCGGTGACGTCCTCGCCCTCGCTGCCGTCGCCGCGCGTGGCGGCGGTGACGAGTTCGCCGTCCTCGTAGCGCAGCGACATCGACAGGCCGTCGATCTTCGGCTCGGCGCGAGAAGGCGATCGGCTCGTCGTCCGCAAGCTTGAGGAAGCGGCGGATGCGGGCGACGAAATCGACGACGTCCTGCTCGGCAAAGGCGTTGTCGAGCGAGAGCATCGGCAGCGCGTGCCGCACCTTGCGAAACCTGCCGCTCGGCGCCGCGCCGACCTTGAGCGACAGCGATTCGAGCGTGCGCAGATCGGGAAAGCGCGCCTCGATGGCGTTGTAGCGCGCGCGCAGGGCGTCGTATTCGGCGTCGGAAACCGTCGGCCGGTCCTGCTGGTAATAGCGCTTGTCGTGCGCGGCGATTTCGGCCTGTCAGCCGCGCGTGCTCGGCCTTCGCCTGCTTGGCGGTCAGCAAGTCGACGGGCGTTTTGTCGGTTTGGACTTTGGCTTTGGCCATCTGACTCTATCCGTCATCCTGAGGTGCGAGCGAAGCGAGCCTCGAAGGATGATCGGGCATCGTCTTACATCATGGCCGCCGCCCTTCGAGGCTCGGCGCTGCGCGCCGGCACCTCAGGATGACGGCTCCAACTCGCCGCCTTGATCAGCCGCTCGGCGGCGGCGCGGGCCTCGTTGGTGATCTCGGCGCCGGCCAGCATGCGGGCGATCTCCTCGCGCCGCTTGTCGGCCGCCAGTTCGGCGACGCGGGTGGCGACGCGCTTGCCCTTGTCGAGCGCGTCCTTGCTGATGAGATAATGGCGCTCGGCGCGCGCCGCCACCTGCGGCGCGTGCGTCACCGCCAGCACCTGCACGCCGCGCGCCAGCCGCGCCAGCCGCACGCCGATGGCGTCGGCCACCGCGCCGCCGACGCCGGTGTCGATCTCGTCGAACACCAGAGTCGGCGCCGAGCCGCGGTCGGCCAGCACGACCTTGAGCGCGAGCAGGAAGCGCGCCAGCTCGCCGCCGGAGGCGACCTTCATCAGCGGCCCCGGCCGCGTGCCGGGATTGGTCTCGCACCCAGAACTCGACGCGGTCGATGCCGTGCGGGCCGGCGGCGGCCGCGTCGCTGTCGATCTGCGGTCGAGAACTGCGCGCGTTCGAGCTTGAGCGGCTTGAGCTCGGCATTGACCGCCTTGTCGAGCGCGGCGGCGGCCTTGGCGCGCGCCTTGGAGAGCGCGTCGGCCGCCTTGCGGTAGGCGAACTCGGCCGGCGTGCGCGGCGGTCTCCAGCTGCTTGAGCCGGTCCTCGCCGGCGTCGATCAGCGCGATGTCGGCCTGGTATTTGGCGGCGAGCGCGGCCAGCTCGTCGACCGGCACGTTGTATTTGCGCGCCGCCGCGCGCAGCGCGAACAGCCGCTCCTCGATGCGCTCGAGCTCGGCCGGATCGTAGTCGGCCGCGCGCAGCGCCGCCTCCAGATGCGCGCGCGTCTCCTCGAGCGCGTGCAAGGCCGCGTCGAGCGACTTCACCGCCGGCTCGATCAGCGCCGGCGCCTGCGCCTGGCGGCGCTCCAGGCGGCGGATGGCGGCCGACAGCGCCGGCACCGCGCGAACTGCCGCCGGCCACCGCCTCGTGCGCCTCGCGCAGATCCTCGGCCACCTTCTCGGCCTGCATCATCGCCGTGCGGCGCTCGGCGAGCGCGGTCTCCTCGCCCGGCTGCGGCGCCAAGCGTGCCGAGTTCCTCGACCGCGTGGCGCAGCCAGTCGGCCTCGCTGGCTGGGCGCGCGCGACCTCGCGCGCGATGCGCCTCGGCCGCGGCCTGCGCGTCGCGCCGCGCCTGCCACAGTGCGATCGACCGCGACGGCATCCGCGTCGAGCCCGCCGAAGGCGTCGAGCAAGCGGCGATGCGTCGCGGCGTCGACCAGCGCGCGCTCGTCGTGCTGGCCGTGGATCTCGACCAGCGCCTCGCCGAGCTGCTTCATCGCCTGCACGCTCACCGGCTGGTCGTTGACGAAGGCGCGGGTGCGCCCGTCGGCAAACTGCACGCGGCGCAGGATCAGCTCGTCTTCGACCGCGATGCCGTGCTCGGCAAGCAGCGCCTGCGCCGGATGGTTGCGCGCCAGCTCGAACATCGCGGTGACCTGGCCCTGCTCCTGCGCCGTGGCGCACCAGGCTCTGGTCGCCGCGCGCGCCCAGCGCCAGCGCGAAAGCGTCGAGCAGGATCGACTTGCCGGCGCCGGTCTCGCCGGTGAGCACGGCCAGCCCCGGCGCGAAATCGATGTCGAGCCGGTCGATCAGCACGATGTCGCGGATGGAGAGCCGGGAGAGCATGGCGCATCACCTCGCGGCGGTCATCATCCGTCGAAGACGCGGATGATCCAGTGACCACCACGCTGATGCGCGATGTTCACAGGATCCGGCACCGTCACGCGGATACTGGATGGCCGCGCTTTCGCTGGGGCATGCGAGCGAGGAGCGCTGGGCTTAACCGAGCCCGATGCCCTTGAAGGCGCGGCTGATCCAGGAGCCCTTGTCCTCGCGCGGCTCGGCGCCGCCGGACTTCAGCAATGCGTAGGCGTGCTTGTACCAGAGGCTGTCGGGGAAATTGTGCCCGAGCACGGCGGCCGCGGTCTGCGCCTCGTTGACGATGCCGAGCGCCATGTAGGATTCGGTCAGGCGCATCAGCGCCTCCTCGACCTGGCGCGTGGTCTGGTACTTGGTGACGACGATTTTGAAGCGGTTGATGGCGCCGGTGTAGTCCTTCTTTTCCAGGTAATAGCGGCCGATCTCCATTTCCTTGCCGGCCAGCTGGTCGCGCGCGACCATCACCTTTTGCTTGGCGCTCTGGGCGTATTCGCTGGTGGGATATTTGCGGATCACCTCGTCGAGCGAGGCGAGCGCCTTCTCGGTGCGGCTCTGGTCGCGGGTGACGTCGGGGATCTGGTCGAAATAGGACGGCCGCCATCAGATACTGCGCGTAGGGGGCGTCCGCGCTGCCGGGATGCAGCGTGACGTAGCGGTTGGAGGCGGTGATGGTCTCGTCGTAATAGCTGCCCTGGTAATAGGCGTAAGCCGACATCAGCAGCGCCTTGCGCGCCCATTCCGAATAAGGATGCTGGCGGTCGACCTCTTCGAACTTCTTGACCGCGGCCTTGTAGTCCTTCTTTTCGTTCAGAAGGTAGAGGCCCTCGTTATAGAGCCGGTCGGCCGGCTCGTCGGGCGCGACCTCGTCTTTGTGGAACAGATTGAGGTCGGTGCAGGCGCCAAGGCGGCGCCGAGGCTCGCCGCCAGCAGCACCAGCGCCAGGGCGCGCGTGAAGCCGCGGCGCCCCGCGCGCGCAAGCGCGGCACTCGATACGGATCGAGACTCGTTGGCTACGCTGTCGCTCACGAATTCCCCGAACAGATGCCCCCCTTGAGACCTCCGCCGCAGCTTGGTCTAGTCGAAAAAAGCCGGGCGCGCCAAGCGATTAAGCGGACATTCAGCCGGGATTAAGGCGGTGGTTAAGGCGAAAAGACCAGGTCTTTTCAGCACAAGTCTTTTCAGGACATATCCGGGCCATAGGCCGGCGCCAGCAGGCCGACTTGCGCCTGGCCGCGCGCACGCCGCACCGGCTCGCTCGCCGGCGCTTCCACCACCCGCCAGGCCTGGCGATCGGCCATCAGCGCGGACAGCACCGCGTGATTGAGCTTATGGCCGCCGCGCACGGTGCGGTAGCAGGCGAGCAGAGGCAGCCCGGCCAGCGCCAGGTCGCCGATCGCGTCCAGCACCTTGTGGCGCACGAACTCGTCGGCAAAGCGCAGGCCCTCCGGATTGAGCACGCGGTCCTCGGTCACCACCAGCGTGTTGTCGAAATTGGCGCCGAGCGCGTAGCCCGCGCTCCACAGCTTGGCGACGTCCTTCATGAAGCCGAAAGTGCGCGCGCGCGCGATCTCGCGGCGGAAGGTCTCCGGCCCGATGTCGAGCGCCAGCGCCTGCTTGCCGATCAGCGGATGATCGAAGTCGATCTCGGCCTCGACGCGGAAGCCGTGCTCGTAAGGCGTCAGTTCGCCGACCGCCTGGCCTCTGGCGACCTTGATCGGCTTGATCACCTCGATATAGCGGCGCGGCAGAGCGCGCGCGGTGAGGCCGGCCTGATCGATGGCCTCGACGAAAGGCTGCGGCGCTGCCGTCCATGATCGGCACTTCCGGCCCGTCGATTTCGATCACGACGTTGTCGACGTTGAGCCCGCGCAACGCGGCGAGCAGATGCTCGGCGGTGGAGCAGAGCGGCCCGGAGGCGTCGCCGAGCACGGTGGCAAATTCGGTGGCGGTGACGGCGCGCACGTCGGCGCGGATTTCGCGCGCGAGCGAGCCGTCGGCGGCGACGCGCTGGAACACGATGCCGGCGTCGTCGTCGGCAGGATGCAGCGTCAATGTAACAGGCAGGCCGGAATGGACACCGATGCCGGCAACGGCGACTTGTTCGCGCAGCGTTGTTTGCTTGGCGCCCTTCATCAGTCCCGATGTCCGGCGGCCGCGAGATGGCCGCTCAGTCCCCTGCTTGGCTCCAAGAGAGCCACATTTTGGCCTTCAGTTAGCGAACGGCCGGTTTGTCGAAAGCAGCCCCCAAGGACCGAAAAGTCCCTTTAGAGGCTGAAACTTAAGCCAGCGCCGCGGGTTCTCCAACTCACGCTTTCTTACCGAGTGTTACGCTTTTTTGCCGCATTTCGGGTCCCCGCCGCTGCCGCGCGCGTGCCATTTCGCCCCCACGGCGATGCAGGCCGACGGAACCCGGCCGGTGGCCGCCGCCTTCCCCATGGCCGGCGATCTTTAACGAACTCAATGCCTTATTTCGCCGCCGGCAAAAGCAAGGGCCCCGCCTTCCGTCGGAAAACGGGGCCGCTTTGGGTGTACCCGACCGCCTGTCAGTTCGCCTGCCGGCGCAGAAAGGCCGGAATGTCGAGCTGGTCCTCCTCGTGCGAGTTATGCACAGGAGCCGTACGGCCGTGCGGATCGAGTCCCTGCGGCGCGGCGCGGCGGCCGTATTCCGACACCGGCTCGGCGGGACGGCCTTCCGGCTGGCGCACGCTCGGGCGCAGCGGGCGTTCGTATTGCGGCACCGGCGGCGCCATGTGCGCGGCTTGCGGCGCTTGCGCCTCCTCGCTGCGACGGCCGAGGCCGACATTGGCGAGCCGCTGCATCAGCGTCAGCCGCTGCTTCTCGGGCTGGTTCTCGATCGTGTGGCCGCGCTGCGCCCGGATCTCGTTCTGGGCCGGCAACGGCAGTTCGTCGATGCGCGGCATGCGCGGCGTGCGCGCGGCGCGCTCCGGCGCCGGCGGGATGAACGCCTTGGGCGGGGCCGCCTCGGCGATCGCCACCGGCTCCGCCGGCACGGCATCGAACAGCGAGGGCTTCATCGGCATCGGCCGGATCGAAACATCCTCGTGCTGCCCGGCGGGCATCAACGCCGCGGCGACGGCGGCATGCGCGGCCGATTCGACCGCGACCGTGCGCGCCGGGGCGGCGCGCTCGATGCGCTCGGCGGTGCGAGCGCTTTCCGCACGCATCTTGCCGGCGAGTTCCTTGAGCGCGTTCTCCGCCGGCGCCGGCTGATGCGCGATGTGTGCCTTGTCGATGCCGGTCGCCACCACCGAGACGCGGATGATGCCTTCCAGGCTCTCGTCGAAGGTCGCGCCGACGATGATGTTGGCGTCGGGATCGACCTCCTCGCGGATGCGGGTGGCGGCCTCGTCGACTTCGTACAGCTTCAGGTCCTTGCCGCCGGTGATCGAGATCAGCAGGCCGCGCGCGCCCTTCATCGAGGCGTCGTCGATCAGCGGATTGGAGATCGCGGCCTCGGCGGCGGTGAGCGCGCGTTTCTCGCCCGAGGCCTCGCCGGTGCCCATCATCGCCTTGCCCATTTCGCGCATGACGGCGCGCACGTCGGCGAAGTCGAGATTGATCAGGCCTTCCTTGACCATCAGGTCGGTGATGCAGGCGACGCCCGAATAGAGCACCTGGTCGGCCATCGCAAAGGCGTCGGCGAAGGTGGTCTTCTCGTTGGCGACCCGGAACAGATTCTGGTTGGGGATGATCAGCAGGGTGTCGACCACCTTCTGCAACTCGGCGATCCCCATTTCGGCAAACCGCATGCGGCGCTGGCCTTCGAAGTGGAACGGCTTGGTGACCACGCCGACGGTGAGGATGCCGAGCTCGCGCGCGACCTTGGCGATGACCGGCGCCGCGCCGGTGCCGGTGCCGCCGCCCATGCCGGCGGTGACGAAGACCATGTGCGCGCCCGACAGGTGATCGCGGATCTCGTCGATCACCTCCTCGGCGGCGGCGCGGCCGACCTCCGGCTGCGAGCCGGCGCCCAGCCCTTGCGTGACCTGCGCGCCCATCTGCACGATGCGCTCGGCCTTGGACATGGTGAGCGCCTGCGCGTCGGTATTGGCGACGACGAATTCGACGCCCTGCAGCCCGGCCGCGATCATGTTGTTGACGGCATTGCCGCCGGCGCCGCCGACGCCGAACACGGTGATGCGCGGCTTCATTTCATGGATGTCGGGGATCTTCAGATTGATGGTCATTGTTTGCCTCTCGAGTGCACGGGCAGCAGGGCACAAAGGCTCGCCGCCGAACGAAGCCGGTCCGCCACCGGCCGCTGGGTTCCGAATGTGAGGGTCAGAAGCTTTCGCGCAGCCATTGTCCGACCCGTGCCATGTAACCGCCCGTTCCTGTCATCAAGTGCCGCGTTTTCCGCGGTTCGAAGTGTTCAAGATGTGCCGCCTGCGGGTAGACCAGCAGGCCCGCCGCCGCGGCGAAGGCCGCGCCCTTGGCGGCGTCCGGCAGGCCGGAAACGCCGAGCGGGCGTCCGATCCGCGCCGGCCGCTTCAAGACGCGCGCGGCAAGGTCGACGAGGCCGTTCAACTGGCTGCCGCCGCCCGTGAGCACGACGCGCGCGCGCGCGTCGGACGCAAAGGGCGAAGCGGCGAGCCGGTCGCGCACCATTTCCAGGATTTCCTCGATGCGCGGCTTGACGATGCGCACGACCTGCGCGCGCGAAACGAATTGCGGCGGCTCGCGCTCGTCGTCGCCTACCGGCGGCACCGTGATCATGTCGCGTTCATCCGACCCACCGGTCAAAACACTGCCATAAATCGCTTTGATTCGCTCAGCATCCGCGATGCGGGTGTTGAGTCCGCGGGCCAGATCCATGGTCACGTGGTGGCTGCCGAGCGCAAAGCCGTCGGCATGCACGAAACGGCCGCCGGAAAAGACCGCCAAGGTGGTGGTGCCGGCGCCGAGATCGATGCAGGCGGCGCCCAAATCCGCTTCGTCGTCGGCCAAGCAGGCCAGGCCCGCCACGTAAGGCGAGGCGACCAGCGCCTCGATCGATATATGGCAGCGTTCGACCGCCAGCATCAGGTTGCGGACGGTGGCGACGTCGGCGGTGACCATGTGCATATCGACGCCGAAACGATGCCCGAGCATGCCGCGCGGCTCGCGGATACCGGTCGCGGCGTCGAGCGCATAACCGATCGGCAGCGAATGCAGCACGGCGCCGCCGCCGCGCACCGAATGGCGGCTGGCCGCCGCCAGCACGCGGGCGATCTCGGCCTCGGTCACGGCGCCGCCGGAAAGCTCGATGCCGGCGACGAAGCGCTCGCTGCCCAGCCGTCCGCCGGAAAGGGATACCACCGCCAATTCGATGCGCACGCCGGCCATGCTCTCGGCGCTGTCGATGGCCTGGCGCACCATTTCCTCGGCGGCATTCAAATCGATCACCGCGCCGGCCTTGATGCCGCTCGCCGCGGTATGCCCGAAGCCCATGATGCGCACGCCGTGCGAGCGCCGGCGCAGCGCGTCGCGCGGGGCCTGCGGCTCGAGCCGCGCGATCAGGCAGGCGATCTTGCTGGTGCCGATGTCGAGACCGGCGACGATCGCCGAGCGGCGCGGCGACACCGGTTTCATCTTCGGGGTGAGGGCGAAGCGGAGCACGGTCAAGCCTCCCCTCCCTTCTTCTTGTCCTTCTCGGCCGCCTTGAGCTTTTCCTTGTCGTTCTCGGCCGTCTTGAGCTTTTTGTCCTTCTCGGCCGCCTTGAGCTTTTTCTTGTCTTTCTCGGCGGCCTTGAGCGCGGCATCGCGCGCGGCGGCGGCCGCGTCCGACAGCCGCACGCTGACGCGATCGGGCAAACGCAGGTCGACATTGGCGATGTCGCGCGCCAGCAGCTTCTTGGAACGGTCGAGATCGGCCAGCGTCTGCAGCGCGCGTTCCGGCTCAAATTGCGGCAGCAGCACTTCGACGCCGCCTTTGAGGTAAAGCGTCCAGCGCCGCTCGGCGACCAACACCGAGGCCCTCACCTCGCGCGCGATCGCCGGATGGCGCGCGAGCATGGCGAGGAACGCCTCGGCGGCCTCGCCGGCGCCCTTGCCGACCACCAGCGGCAGCGCAAAGAACTTGTCCGGCGCCAGCGGCTCGAGCACGGTGCCGTCGGCGGCGATCAGCGAGACGCGCCGCTCGTCCTGCCAGAGCGCGAAAGGCTGGCGTTCCTTGATCTCGATGCGCAATCGGCTCGGGTAAAGCTTGAGCACGGTGGCGTCCGCGATCCAGGGATTGGTCAACAGCCGCGCGCGCGTGTCGCCGGCATCGAGGAACAGCAGCGAGCTGTGGCCGGTGATGCCGGCGAGCGCGAGGATTTCCTCGCGGCTGACGCCGCGCTCGCCGCTGAGCGCGACCTCGCTGATGCCGAAGCCGGCGGCGGTCGCCGCCTCATCGCAAAGATCCTGCACCTGCGCGGCGATCTCGGCGGCATGGCCGCCGCGCACGACGCCGTAGCAGACGCTGGCGAGCAGCAGGAGCGCCGCGGCCGAAGAGCCGAGCCCGCGCGGCACCTGCCAGTTGAGAATGCGCGCGGCCGGGTGCCGGGAACGCGCCGGCGCATAGGCGCGCGCAGCGGCGCGCCGTTTCGGCATCAGCCATCGCGCCAGACGTATTCCGCCGTCCATCGCTCGTCCCGGTTGGATCGGAGCCGCAAAGCAAGCCCCGCGCAGCCCCCCGGCGGCCTGCCCCTCACGCATATGCCGTCGCTTGCGCGCAACGGCGCGCGGCATGCCGCCAAGGACCCTAGTCTTCCGGCCTTTAGGTAAACGATTAGTAAAAGTTTAGAAATTATGAGGATTTAGGCAGGGCTTGGCGGACGCGCGTGGCGGCGCGGCGACGGTCCAAGGCGCGCCACGAAATCCACTTCGGCTGCGGCCGCGGAATCCGCGCGCGGTTCGCCGACAAGAACATGCGCCCAATCAAGCAAGCTGCCGCGTATCCAATTCCGCAGGAACGGAATAAGCTCGCGCGCGATCCGGATCGCCTCCGGCGACGGAGGAGGCGATGTCTTCATCCCACCGAATTGGAGCGTGTCTCAATGGCCAAATCCGCACTTGCTGCGCTTGCCGTCCTCGTGCTGATGCAATCTTCGTTTCCCGCGATGGCGGTCGAGAGAGGCCGGGCCGTCAGCTGCCCCGAGCAATGCTCAAAACAGCGCTCCGCGTGCCAAGCATCTTCAGCGTACTGCAAACAAAGGCTCAACGCCTGTCTCGCCGACTGCAAGTAAGCTTCCTGTCGCGCAAGCGGAGCACCTCGAGAGGGTTCGATGCCGATCAAATCCAAATATCTGTTCGTCGCCAGCATGGACGTGGACCCCGCCAAGGAGGCGCTGTTCAACGAGGTCTACGACACCGAGCACGTGCCCAATCTCTTGCAGGTGCCCGGCGTGCACGCGGTCGCGCGCATGGAGGGCGAGCCATTCGCCGTGAGCATCGGCGGCGAGCAAAAGCGGGTCATGCCTGACGGCCCGCGCCACAGCGCGCTCTATGAGATCGACGGTCCCGAGGTCTTGGTCAGTGCCGCGTGGACGAAGGCGGTCGAGGCGGGACGCTGGCCCGGCGAGGTGCGGCCCTTCACCCGCAACCGGCGGCACGCGCTCTACCGGCTCCGCTAGCTCGGTTAGCGCGAAGGCCGCGCCTTTCGCCGGGCATCACGCGGTTTGTCCGGTGTGACCCGCTGGGAATAGTCCGCCATTACGCTGCTTGTTAACCCTTCGCCAACGGGCTCTTTCCGCTTCCGCCTTCGATGGCCTCGAGCCGCCTGCGCCGATCCGGCGCGGCCGTACCCCCGAGAGAATATTCGGCGCCAAACTCCCCCGCCGTGGAACGACTATTCCACCTTTGCGTTGGCAAGCACACGCAAGGATCGGAAACCATGGGCGAAGTACAGACAGCACGGCTCTTCGGTCTATCGCTGGCCGCGACACTCTTTGTCGTGCTCGCCCTCAACGTCTATGCGTATCACTGACTCTGGGAGAGCATCATGAAAGCCCGTCTCGTTATCGCTGCGGCGCTGATCGCGTCATTCGCGGCCCCGGCCTTCGCCGAGGAATACTACATCGTGCGCGACACCACGACCAAGAAGTGCACCATCGTCGACAAGCGGCCGACCACGACCACCACCATCACGCAAGTGGGGCCGGTGGCGTTCAAGAGCCGCACCGAAGCCGAAGCCGGCATGACAAAGGAAAAGATCTGCGTCGAGAAGTAGTCGCGCAGACAACGCTCTGAGCGGACGGCGCGGGCCAAGGAACCCAAAGTCCTTCGGCCCGCGCAGTTCGGCGTGTTTCAACAATGGGTGCGGGGATGGCCTCGAAGAAAATCAACTGGCTCGCGATCCTGTCCGGTTTCGTTCGCGATCATCCGAAGACCAGCGCCATGGTGGCGTTCAATCTCGGCATCATGGCCGCGCGTGCGACCAAGAGCGCGCAACGCGCGGCGCCTTCGGTGAGCGAAATTCCCAGTAAGCTGATCGAGCTCGTGCCCTCGATCAAGGATCTCGGCGGCTACATGCCGATGATCGGCACGTCCAAGCCCGGACCCAAGCCCGGATCGAAGCCGCGCCGCAAGACGCGCAAGAACCACAAGAGCGCGCGCCGCCCGGCCCGCCGCGCCGCCGCGCGGCATTGAGCTAGCGGTCGAGCGAAGCGTCCTCGACCATCCAGCGCACCAGCTCCTCGAACGAAATGCCGGCGTGCTGCGCCATCTCCGGCACCAGCGAGGTCTCGGTCATGCCGGGCTGGGTGTTGACTTCCAGGCAGATAGAGGCCGGCGAGCCCGGCGCGCGCATCGTCGTAGCGGAAGTCGGCGCGGGTGACGCCGCGGCAGCCGAGCGCGCGGTGCGCGGCGAGCGAAAGCCGCCGGCATTCCTCGTAGACCTCGGGCGAGACCGGCGCCGGCAGCAGATGCTTGCGAGCCGCCGGGCGCGTATTTGGCCTCGTAGTCGTAGAACTTCACCGCCGGCACGATCTCGATGACGCCGAGCGCCTTGTCGCCCATCACCGCGCAGGTCAGTTCCTTGCCGGCGATGTAGGGCTCGACCAGCACGGTCTCGCCGAAGGCCCAGTCGGCGCGCGTCAGTTCCTGCGGCGGGTGCGCCATGTCCTCGCGCACGATGAAGACGCCGACGCTGGAGCCTTCCGCCACCGGCTTGATCACATAAGGCGGCGGCAGCAGATGGCGCTTGGCGGCCTCGCGGCGCGCGGCCACGACGCCGCTCCGGCACCGGCACGCCGGCCGCGCGCAGCATCGATCTTGGCCATGTCCTTCTGCATCGCCAGCGCGGAGGCCAGCACGCCGGAATGGCTGTAGGGAATGCCGAGCGATCTCCAGCAGGCCCTGCAGCGTGCCGTCCTCGCCCGGCCGGCCGTGCAGCACGTTGAGCGCGGCGTCGGGCTTGAGCGCGCGCAAGCGTCGCGGCGATGTCGCGGTCGACGTCGACGCGGCTGACGCGGTAGCCGCCGGCGCGCTCGAGCGCGTCGGCGCAGGCCTTGCCCGAGCGCAGCGACACCTCGCGCTCGGCCGACCAGCCTCCCATCAGGACCGCGACGTGCTTCATCTCGCTCATCGTCTGCCGGCTCATCCCGCCATACCTGCGCCTACGGGATGCCGGACAACCGGCATGACTTCCAATTCCGATCCTTGATTTCCCATTCCAGCTCGACGCCGGAATGCGCCTTGACGCGCTCGCGCACGGTCTCGCCCAGCGTCTCGATGTCGGCGCGCGCTGGCGTCGCCGAGATTGATCAGGAAATTGCAGTGCAGCGGCGAGACCTGCGCGCCGCCGACGGTCAAGCCCGCGGCAGCCGGCGTCGTCGATCAGTTTCCAGGCGCTTGTGGCCGGGCGGATTCTTGAAGGTCGAGCCGCCGGTGCGGTTGCGCGGCTGGCTCGCCTCGCGCTTGTTCTTGATCGCGTCCATTTCGGCGGCGATCTGCGCCGACGTCGCCGGCGCGGCCCTGAAACACCGCCGCGGTGAAGATGACGTCGTCGGGCGACGCCGCAATGGCGGTAGGCAAAGCCCATCTCGGCGTTGCTGAAGGTGCGCGACATTGCCTTGCCGGTCGACGCCGCGCGCCTCGACCAGCACGTCCTTGGTCTCGCCGCCATAGGCGCCGCCGTTCATGCGCAGCGCGCCGCCGATCGCGCCCGGAATGCCGGAGAAGAATGCGAGCCCCGCGATGCCGGCGTCGCGCGCCGCGCGCGCCACCATGCACGTCGAGCATGGCGGTGCCGGCGCGTGACGCGGTGACCGTCCTCGACCGTGATCTCGTTGAAGCCGCGGCCGAGCCGGATGACGACGCCCGGCACGCCGCCGTCGCGCACGATCAGGTTGGAGCCGGCGCCGATCACGGTGACCGGAATGTCGGCCGGCAGATTGCGCAGGAAGTACGCGAGATCGTTCTCGTCCTCCGGCATGAAGAAGGCCTGCGCCGGGCCGCCGACGCGGAACCAGGTGAATTCGCCGAGCGGCTGGTTGGCGAGCAGGCGCCCGCGCAATTCGCGGCATGCGCGCTTTCAGCTCGGGGACGATATCGGGGAAGCGTCATCAGCGCCTTCAATTCGCCCGGCAGCGCGTAGGCCCATTGCGTGATCGAGCCGGCGCCGAGGCAGACGACGTAATCGCCGGGCTTGGCCAGGCTCCTTGACCAGGCCGGCGAGCTTCTCCGGCCCGTCGAGCGCGATCGCCTGGCGGTGGCCGTGCGCGCGCAAGCCCGCCACCAGCGCGTCGCGGTCGGCGCCGTCGATCGGCGCTTCGCCGGCCGGATAGACCGGCGCGACGATCACCGCGTCGGCGTCGTTGAAGCAGGTGCAGAACTGCTCGAACAGGTCGTGCAGCCGCGTGTAGCGGTGCGGCTGCATCACCGCGATCACCTGGCCCTTGGCGCTCTCGCGCGCGGCGCGCAGCACGGCGGCGATCTCGACCGGATGATGGCCGTAGTCGTCGATGATGACGGCGCCGTTCCATTCGCCGACTTGGGTGAAGCGCCGCTTGACGCCGCCGAAGGCGGCGAGCGCCTTGCGGATCACGTCGTCCTCGATGCCGAGCTCGTGCGCGACCGCCACCGCCGACGGTGGCGTTGAGCGCGTTGTGGCGGCCCGGCATCGGCAGCACGAGCTTTTCGATGGCGTGCGTGGTCGCGCCCATCGCGGTCGCGGAACAGCACGGTGAATTGCGAACCGCCGTTCTTGTGCACGAGGTCGGTCAGCCGCACGTCGGCCTGCGGGTTCTCGCCGTAGGTGATGATGCGGCGGTCGTCGAGCGGCCGACCAGCGTCTGCACGACCGGATGATCGGTGCACATCACCGCGAAGCCGTAGAACGGCACGTTCTCGACGAAGGCGCGGAAGGCCTCCTGCACCGCCTCGAAGGTCTGGAAATGATCGAGATGCTCGGGGTCGATATTGGTGACGATGGCGACGTCGGCCGGCAGCTTGAGGAAGGTGCCGTCGGATTCGTCGGCCTCCACCACCATCCAGTCGCCGGCGCCGAGCCGCGCATTGGTGCCGTAGGCGTTGATGATGCCGCCGTTGATCACGGTCGGATCGAGCCCGCCGGCGTCGAGCAGCGCCGCCACCATCGAGGTGGTCGTGGTCTTGCCGTGCGTGCCGGCGATGGCGACGCAGCTTTTCAGCCGCATCAGTTCGGCCAGCATCTCGGCGCGCCGCACCACCGGCAGCCGCTTGGCGCGCGCGGCGACCAGCTCGGGATTGTCGCGCTTGATGGCGGAGGAGACCACCACGACGTCGGCGCCGTCGAGGTTCTCGGCCTTGTGGCCGATGGCGACCTTGATGCCCTTCTCGCGCAGCCGCTTGACGTTGGCGCTGTCGGCGACGTCGGAGCCGGTGACGGTGTAGCCGAGATTGGCCAGCACCTCGGCGATGCCGCTCATGCCGATGCCGCCGATGCCGACGAAATGCACCGGCCCGATGTCGCGCGGCAGTTTCATGTCGCTGACGTCCCCCTCGCTGTCATCATCCGCGAAAGCGGATCGATCCAGTAATCACGGCGATGTCGTTTAGGGCACCACGTCTAAAATTGGAATCGCTTGGATGACTGGATGCCCGGCTTTCGCGGGCATGACAATCGCTAAATTCCCGCCACTTCTATCACCACATCCGCCAGCCGCTCGGCGGCGTCGAGCGTGCCGGCGGATTTGGCCGCCGCCGCCATGGCCGTAAGTTCGCCGGGTGCGGCGGCCAGCCGCGCGATCTCGGACGCCAGGCGCTCCGGCGTGAAATCGGCCTGCTCGATGCGGATGGCGCCGCCGGCCGCCTCCAGCACGCCGGCGTTGGCGACCTGGTCCTGGTCGAGCGCATGCGGCAGCGGCACCAGGATGGCAGGGCCGGCCGATGGCGGCGAGTTCGGCGACCGTCGAGGCGCCGGAGCGCGAGACGACCAGATGCGCCGCCGCCATGCGCGCCGGCAGATCGTTGAAGAACGCCGCGCAGTCCGCCGCGACGCCGAGCCGCGCATAGGCCGCGCGCACGGCGTCGAGGTCTTCGGCGCGCGCCTGCTGCACGATGGCGAGCCGCGCGCGCAGTTTCCGGCGCGAGCTGCTCGATCGCCGCCGGCACGATCTCCGACATCACGCGCGCGCCCTGGCTGCCGCCGAACACCAGCAGCCGATTGAGCCTGCCGGCGGGCGCCGCGTAAGGCGTCGCCGCCGCCGCGATCACCGGCGGACGCACCGGGTTGCCGGTGAACACGGTCTTCGACCTGCAGCGCCGGATCGAGATTATCGAGCGCGCGGAAAGCCGGTGGCGATCTCGTCGACGCGCGGCGCCAGCAGGCGGTTGGCGCGGCCCATGACGCCGTTCTGCTCGTGCAGCACGGTCGGGATGCTGCGCAAGGTGGCGGCCATCAGCGGCGGCACGGTCGGATAGCCGCCGAAGCCGACCACCGCGGCCGGCCGCACGCGCCGCATCAGCGAACAGGCTTTGCCAGGTGCCGAGCGTCAACAGCGCGGCCGTGCGCAGCGACGCTGAACGGATCGCGGCCGCGCAGCGTCGCGCTCGGGATGAGGTGCACGGCGCGCGCCGGAAACTCGAAATGCGCGGCGCGCTGGTCGGTCGCCAGCTCGACGGCGACCGCGCGCTTGGCCAGCGCCAGCGCCAGCGCCTCGGCCGGAAACAGATGTCCGCCGGTGCCGCCGGCGGCGAGGAGGATGAGCTTATTGGATATCGGCATGATCTGTTCGCTGTCATGCCCGGGCTGGTCCCGGGCATCCCGCTTAACGAGGCACCGCTTCCCTAAGCGAGATCGCCGGGACAAGCCCGGCCATGACAAGGTCGGCTACGCCGGGCTTTCGCTCGGCGCCAATTCCGGCGCCACCATGGCCGCGCGCGGCTGCTCGCGGGTCAAGCGCCAGCAGCATGCCCATGGCATAGGCGAGCGAGATCATCGAGGAGCCGCCATAGGAGATGAACGGCAGCGTCATGCCCTTGGCCGGGATCAGCCGCAGGTTGACCGCGATGTTGATCGCCGACTGGGCGCCGAACAGAATGGCGAGGCCGGCGGCGGCAAAGCGCGCGAACAGGTCCTCGTTGCGCATGCGCGCGCAACAGCGAGCGGATCACGATGAAGGCGAACAGCGCCACCAGCACGAGGCAGAGCGCGACGCCGAATTCCTCGCCCGCCACCGCGAACACGAAGTCGGTGTGGCTCTCCGGCAGGATGCGCTTGACCGTGCCCTCGCCCGGGCCGCGGCCGAACCAGCCGCCGCGCATGAAGCTCTCGGTGGCGATGTCGATGTTGAAGGTGTCGCCCTGCCCCGGATTGAGGAAGTGCTGGATGCGGCGGGTGACGTGCGAGCACGGTGTAATAGGCGCACGGTCAGCCCGACCGGCGGCGATGCCGGCGATGCCGGCGACCCAGATCAGCCGCATCCCGGCCATGAAGAACAGCGCGCTCCACACCAGCGCGATCAGCATGGTCTGGCCGAAGTCGGGCTGGCGCACCAGCACCGCCGTCACGCCGAGCAGCAAAGCGAGCGCGATCGCGTTGGCCGGCATGTCGGCGCGCCGGGCGCTCTCGGCGAACAGCCAGGCGACCAAAATGACGAAGGCGGGCTTCAGGAATTCGGACGGCTGGATGTTCATGCCGGCGATGATCAGCCAGCGGCGCGCGCCCTTGATCTCGGGTCCGAACAACGGCGTCAGCGCCACCAGGGTCACGCTCGACCGCGAACACGACGATCGCCAGCCGGCGGATCTGGCGCGGGGTCAGGAACGACACCCCCAGCATCACCGCGATGGAGACCAGCAGATAGAAGATGTGGCGGTTGACGAAGAAGAACGGCTCGAGCCCGAGCCTGCCGGCGACCGGCGGCGAGGCGGCGAGCGAGAGCACCACGCCGGCCAGCATCAGCGCGCCGATGGCGGCGAGCGTCAGCTTGTCGACCGTCCACCACCAATCGCCGAAGGGCGTGCGTTGCGTGCGCGAAACCATGGCTTCCCCGTCCGCGCCCAAGCTGACGCGACAGGGTTGAGGAAGGATTAATGGTGATTGCCGCGCAGCGCGCTCTAGACCTCACCCTGCGGGGAGAGGTCGACCATCCGATCCTCGAAGGGCGACGGCCGGGCGATCGTCGTGCACTCTCGAGCCGCTCGCGCTCGTAGCGCGCGCTCAGCCGACCCTCTCACGCGCATGCGGGCGAGAGCGTAGCAACCCCCGTCAGCGCCAGCACCACGTCGGTGAACGCCTTCCCGCGCACCTCGAAGTTCGGGTACTGGTCGAACGAGGCGCAGGCCGGCGACAGCAGCACCACCGGCTCCTTGGCGTCGGACGCCGCGGCGTCGCGCGCGGCGGCGGCGACGGCTGCGGCGAGCGCGCCGTCGATCTCGTAAGGCACCTTGCCCTCCAGCGTCTTGGCGAATTCCGCCGCCGCCTCGCCGATCAGATAGGCCTTGCGGATGCGCGGGAAGAACTCGGCGAGGCTGGCGATGCCGCCGGTCTTGGGCTTGCCGCCGGCGATCCAGATAGATGTCGCTGAAGCTCGCCAGCGCGCGCGCGGCGCTGTCGGCGTTGGTGGCCTTCGAATTGTTGACGAACAGCACGCGTCCCTGGCGGCCGATCGGCTGCATGCGGTGGGCGAGGCCGGGAAACGAGGCAAGGCCCTTCTGGATGGCGCCGAGATCGAGGCCGAGCGCGAGGCAGGCGGCGATGGCGCAGGCCGCGTTCTGCGCATTGTGCGCGCCGCGCAGCGTGCCGATGCCGGCGAGATCGGCGACCGGCGCGGCCTTGCCGTCCTGCGCGTGCATGATCCGTGAGCCGTCGGCGTAATAGCCGTCGCGCAGCGCTCGATCGCACCGAGACGCGCTCGACTTTTGTGCCGGCGCGCGCGATGCGCTCGGCGGCGGCGCGCGTCCAGTCGTCGTCGACGCCGACGACCGCGGTGCCGCCCGGCTCGACCTGCGCCGGCAGCCGCTCCTTGATGGCGGCATAATTCTCCAGCGTGCCGTGGCGGTCGAGATGGTCTTCGGTGACGTTGAGCAGGATGCCGACGCTGGCTTGCAGCGAAGGCGCGAGATCGATCTGATAGGAGGAGACTTCCAGCACATAGACGCGGTTCGCCGCGAACGGCGCCAGCGCCAGCACCGGCACGCCGATATTGCCGCCCATCTGCGCGTCGCGGCCGGCGCTGTTGAGCAGATGCGCGATGAGCGCGGTGGTGGTCGATTTGCCGTTGGTGCCGGTGATGGCGACGAGCGGACATGGCGCGCCGCGATTTGGCGCGCTCGCGGCAGAACAATTCGATGTCGCCGATGATCTCGACCTTGGCTTTGCGCGCCAGCGCCACGCGACCAATGCGGCTGCGGATGCGTGAGCGGCACGCCCGGCGCCAGCACCAGCGCCGCGACCTTCGACCAATCGAGTTCGCGTAAATTCTGCGTGCTCAGCCCGGCGGCTCTCGCCTCGGCCAAGCTCTTCTCGTTGTCGTCGAAGGCGACGACGTTCGGCGCCGCCCTTGCTTGAGCGCCGCGCCGACAGCAGCCCGGAATTGCCGAGGCCGAAGACCGCGACCGTTTGGCCGGCGAAAGTGGTGACGGGGATCATTCTTCTTCTGTCGTCCCGGCCGAGCGAAGCGAGGGCCGGGACCCATGCTCCGCAGTCAATCGATAGGGCACAGCGATGGGTCCCCGCTTTCGCGGGGACGACAACCTCAATCTATCGCAACTTCAGCGTGGCCAGCCCGGCGAGCGCCAGCACCACCGCGACGATCCAGAAGCGGATCACGATCTGCGGCTCGGTCCAGCCGAGCTGCTCGTAGTGATGGTGGATCGGCGCCATCTTGAACACGCGCTTGCCGGTGAGCTTGAACGAGACCACCTGCACGATCACCGACACCGCTTCCAGCACGAACAGCCCGCCGACGATGGCGAGCACGATCTCGTGCTTGATGGCGACCGCCACCGCGCCGAGCATGCCGCCGAGCGAGAGCGAGCCGGTGTCGCCCATGAAGATCGAGGCCGGCGGCGCGTTGAACCAGAGGAAGCCGAGGCCGGCGCCGATCACCGCCCCGCACAGCACCGCCAACTCGCCGGTGCCGGCGACGTAGTGGATCTGCAGGTAGTCGGCGAACACCACGTTGCCGGCGAGATAGGCGATCAGCCCGAAGGTCGCGCAGGCGATCATCACCGGCACGATCGCCAGCCCGTCGAGCCCGTCGGTCAGGTTGACGGCATTGCCGGCGCCGACGATCACGAAGGCGCCGAGCAGCAGGAAGGCCCAGCCGAGGTTGACGATCAGCTCCTTGAAGAAGGGAAACACCAGCGAGGTCGCGATCGGCCCCTTGCCGAGATGGGCGAACAGCGTGCAGGCGACGACGGCGATCACCGCCTCGGCCAACAGCCGCGTGCGGCCGGCAAAGCCCGCATTGCTCTGCCGCGTGACCTTCAGATAGTCGTCGTAGAAGCCGATCATGCCGAAGCAGAGCGTGACGCCGAGCACGATCCAGACATAGGGGTTGGCCGGGTTGGCCCACAGCACCGTCGAGACGAGCAGCCCGGACAGGATCATCAGCCCGCCCATGGTGGGCGTGCCCTTCTTGGTGATGAGGTGCGAGGGCGGGCCGTCGCTGCGGATCGGCTGGCCCTTGCCCTGCTTGAGGCGCAGCAGGTCGATGATCGGGCCGCCGAACAGGAACACGAACACCAGCGCGGTGACCACGGCGCCGCCGGTGCGGAACGTGATGTAGCGGAAGACGTTGAGGAAACTGAAATGACTGGAAAATTCGGTCAGCCAATAGAACATCGAAATCCTAGCCTCGCGCCTGCTCGGACGCCGCCTGCCGCGGGAACTGCAATTCCAGCGCCTTGACGATCGGCCCCATTTTCGAGCCCAGCGAGCCTTTCACCATCACCGCGTCGCCCGCGCGGAGGCCTGCGAGCACGGCCGGCTCCAGCGCCGCCGCGGTCTCGGCATAGCCGCCCCGCGCGCCGGAGGGAAGAGCCTCCCACAGCGCGCGCATCAGCGGGCCGGCGCAGAAGACGAGGTCGATCCCGGCGGCGGCGATCGGCTCGGCCAGGCCGCGATGCAAGGCGGCGCCCTGCTCGCCGAGTTCCAGCATGTCGCCGAGCACGGCGATGCGGCGGCCATGCGCGCCGACCGGCGCCTGGCCGAGCAGCGCGATCGCCGCCCGCATCGAGGCCGGGTTGGCGTTGTAGCTTTCATCGATCAACAGCGCGCTGCCGCCCGGCACGCCGAGCGCGGCGCGGGCGCCGCGGCCGGTCGCGGGCTCGAAGCTTGCGCGAGCGCGAGCGCGGCGAGCGCGAGATCGGCGCCGGCGAGCGCGCAGGCCGCCAGCACGGCGAGCGAATTGAGCACCAGGTGCTTGCCCGGCGCGCCCAATTTGTAGGTCACGTGCTGGCCGAGGATGTCGGCTTCGACGGTCGAGGAGTCGGCTTGCAAAGCGTGACGCACAAGCCGCGCCTCGGCTTGCGCGTGCTCGCCGAAGGGGACGATGCGCGCGACGCCCGCCTTCTCGGCGGCGGCGGCGAGCCGGCCGTATTGCGCGTTGTCGCGGTTGAGGATGGCGGCGCCGCCTTGCTCGACGCCGGCAAAAATCTCCGCCTTGGCGTCGGCGATTTTCTCCAGCGAGCCGAAATATTCCAGATGCACCGGCTCGATCGCCGTGACGATGGCGATGTGCGGGCGCGCGAGCTGGGTCAGCGGCGTGATCTCGCCGGCATGGTTCATGCCGATCTCGAACACGGCGTATTTCACGTCGGCCGGGCAGCGCGCGAGCGACAGCGGCACGCCCCAGTGATTGTTGTAGGAGGCGGCCGAGGCGTGCGTCGCGCCGTCGGCCGAGAGCGCGAGCCGCAAGGCTTCCTTGCTGCCGGTCTTGCCGACCGAGCCGGTGACCGCGATCACTTTGGCGCTGGTGCGGGCGCGGGCGGCGCGCGCGAGTGCGCGCAAGGCATCGAGCGCGTCGTCGACGACGAGCAGCGGCGCGCCGGCAAAGCGCGCAGCTTGCGACCGTGCGATCACCGCGAGGCCGGCGCCGGCTTTTAGGGCAGCGTCGACGAAATCGTGGCCGTCGCGGTTGTCGCCCTGGATGGCGAAGAAGGCGTCGCCTTTGGCCAGCGTGCGGCTGTCGATCGAGACGCCGCCGACTTCCGCCGGCAGCGCGCCGGATTTCTCCGCGCGCATGGCCTTCGCCATTTCATCGACGGTCCAGAGCGCGCTCATGCTTGGTTCCCGGAGCGGGAGGCAATCTCTTTCCCCGCTCCCCTCTCCCCTTGAGGGAGAGGGTGGCTCGCGCGGAGCGATAGCGAGCGCGAGCCGGGAGAGGGGTATGCTGATGCGAAGCGCACCCCTCTCCCGCCCTCGCTCGGCTTCGCCGCCGCTCGGGCACCCTCTCCCTCAAGGGGAGAGGGGAAGTGAGTGCGCGGCACGCGCAACGCAAGATTTGACGGCTTGTTCATGCCACCCCGCCTTGCAGCGCCGCGGCGACCGCGTCGTGATCGGAGAACGGCAGCACCTGGCCGCCGACGATCTGCCCGGTTTCGTGGCCTTTGCCGGCGATCAGCAGCACGTCGCCGCGCTTGAGCTCGCCGATGGCGGCGCGGATCGCCTGCGCCGCGCTCGCCGATTTCGGCCGCGCCGGGCGCGGCGGCGAGAATGGCGGCGCGGATGGCGGCCGCGCTCTCGCTGCGCGGATTGTCGTCGGTGACGATGACGCGGTCGGCGTTCTCATGCGCGATGCGCCCCATGAGCGGACGCTTGCCGGTGTCGCGGTCGCCGCCGGCGCCGAACACCACGATCAGCCGGCCTTTGGCGTAAGGCCGCAGCGCTTCCAGCGCTTTCTTGAGCGCGTCCGGCTTGTGGGCGTAGTCGATGAAGATGGGCGCGCCGTCGCGCTCGCCGGCGAGTTCGAGCCGGCCTTTGGCGCCTTGCAGCTTCTTCGAGCGCGGCAAAGACGCGAGCGCGGCTCGCCGCCGGTGGCGATGGCAAGCCCGGCGGCGAGCGCGGCGTTCTGCACCTGGAAGGCGCCGACCAGCGGCAATTTGATCTTGTAGTCGCGGCCGGCATGCTTGAGCGTCACCACCTGCGCGAAGCCGTCGATGACGCCGCCGGCGAGCTTGATGTCGTCGCCTGCCACCCCGACCGTCATTACTTTGAGGCCGCGCTTTTTCGCCGCCTCCACCACCTGCCCGGCATAACAATCGTCGACGCCGACCACCGCCGTGCCGCCGGGCGCGATCAGGGTATCGAACAGGCGCAGCTTGGCGGCGAGATAGGCCTCGAGGCTCGGATGGTAGTCGAGATGGTCGCGCGACAGATTGGTGAAGCCGCCGGCAGCGATGCGCACGCCGTCGAGCCGCTTCTGGTCGAGCCCGTGCGAGGAGGCCTCCAGCGCCAGATGCGTGACGCCCTCGCCGGCGAGCGCATCGAGGGTGCGATGCAATTCGATCGGATCGGGCGTGGTGAGCGAGCCGTAGGTTTCGCCCTTGGGCGACACCAGGCCGATGGTGCCGAGGCTTGCCGCCGCATGTCCGAGCGCGGCCCAAATCTGGCGCGTGAAGGCGGCGACCGAGGTTTTGCCGCTGGTGCCGGTGACCGCCGCGATGGTTGGCGGCTGGCGCGGGAAGAATGCCGCGGCGCAGAGCGCGAGCGTCCGGCGCGCGTCGGCGACCTGCACGAAGGCGACGTCGTCGGGCAGCCCGTCCGGCTTCTGCTCGGCGGCGACCGCCACCGCGCCGGCGGCGGCCGCGGCGCGGGCGAAATGCGCGCCGTCGGCCTTGGCCCCGGCGATGGCGACGAACAGGTCGCCGGCCTTCACCTTGCGGCTGTCGGAGGCGACGCCCGCCGATGGCGCGGTCGGCAAAACGCGGCTCATAGCGGGCATTCTCCAGCGGCAGGTCGGCGAGCTTCATGGGCTTGGTATTGGCTCTCATCCGCTCGTCCCCGCGCAAGCGGGGACCCAGTGCAAAGCTTTATGACGCTGCGATGGCGGCTCTGGATTCCCGCTTACGCGGGAATGAGCGGCTCACATTTTCCTACCGGCTCGCGGTCGCCTTGGCCAGGATCAGGTGATCGGCGTCCGGCAGGTTGAAGCGCGGCGCGATGTCGAGCAACGGCGCCACCCGCGCGATCACCTTGGCCGCGGTCGGCGCGGCGTTCCAGCCGGCGGTGGCGTAATGGTGCGTCTCCGGCGTCGGCTGCGGCTCGTCCAGCATGATCAGCAGCAAATATTCCGGCTTGTCGGCCGGCAGCACCGCCATGAAGTCGGTCATCAGCCGGTTCTTGTTGTAGCGGCCGTTGATCACCTTCTCGGCGGTGCCGGTCTTGCCGCCGATATAATAGCCCGGGACATTGGCTTCCTTGGCGGTGCCCTTCTCGGCGTTGAGCCGCATCAGGAAGCGGATCTTCTGGCTGGTGTCCGGCTTGAGCACGCGGGTCGCCACCTTCGCCGCCTCCTCGGGGCTGCGCTTGAGGAAGGTCGGCGGGATCAACAGCCCGCCATTGACGGTCGCCGCCACGCCCATCACCGCCTGCAGCGGCGCGACCGACAGGCCGTGGCCGAAGGCGATGGTGACGGTGTTGAGCTCGCCCCAATGCTTCTTGGGATAATGCGGATCGCCGACGCCCGGCAATTCGGTGCGCATGTGGTCGAGCTGGCCCATCTTCTTGAGGAAGGCCTTGTGGTATTCGACGCCGAGCGAGAGCGCCATGCGCGCGGTGCCGATGTTCGACGAATAGGTGAAGATCTCCGGCACCGTCAGCACGCGGTGCTGCGCGTGATAATCGTGGATGGTGAACTTGCCGTAGTGCAGCGGCTGGCGCGCGTCGAAGCTCGACGTCAACGAAACGCGGCCGCTGTCGAGCGCCATGGCGAGCGTGAGCGCCTTGAAGGTCGAGCCCATCTCGTAGACGCCGGTGGTCATGCGGTTGAGCCGCTCGGGATCGCGCGCCTCGCGCGGATTGTTGGGGTCGTAGTCGGGCTCGGAGGCGAGCGCCACCACCTCGCCGGTGTTGACGTTGAGGATGACGCCGGCCGCCGCCTTGGCCTTGAACTTCTCGCGCGCCTTGGTCAGTTCGTCGCGCAGCGCGAATTGCACGCGCAGATCGAGCGACAGCACGACCGGCTTCTGCAGACGGTCGGTGGCGAGCCCCGCCATGTGCAGCGCCGCCAATCCCTGCTGGTCGAGCCACTGCTCGATGCCGGCAATGCCGCGGTTGTCGATGTCGACCAGGCCGATGACCTGCGAGACGGTGGCGCCGTTCGGGTAGACGCGCTTGTTCTCGTTGAGGAAGCCGATGCCCGGGATGCCGAGATGGCGGATTTCGTGCTCCTGCTGCGGCGTGATCTCGCGCTTGAGCCAGATGAAGCCGCGCTTGGAGGAGAGCCGCTCGCGCAATTCCTTGGTGTCCAGATCGGGCAGCGCGGAGGTGAGCCGCTCGACGGCGTCGTCGACGTCGATCAGCTTGCGCGGCTCGGCGAACAGCGAGGGCGCCTTCACGTCGGTAGCGATGACCGCGTCGTTGCGGTCGAGGATGTCGGGCCGCGCGGTGGCAAGCGCGTCCTGCGAGACGGTGTGGCGGTCGGGGTGATCGTTGCCGGCGGCGGCGAACATCGCGAGCCGGAGCGCGATCACGCCATAGATGCCGGCGAAGGCGAGCACCGCCAGGCCAAGCCGCGCTCTGGCCTTGACGTTGCGGTCGACGCCGCGGCCGTAGAGCAGCGAGCGCAGCAGGCGCTGCCAGCGGGTTTCGCTTGCCACGGCGGTCACCGCGGCGCCGCCGGCACGCTGCCGGTCGCCTCAGGATTGCCGAGCATGGCGCCGATCGAATCGTCCGCCGCCGGCGGTACAATCTGCGGCGGCCGCTCGGGCAGAGCGTTGAAGTCGCCGAATTGGGCGGCCTTGACCGGCTGAAGCTGCAGGTGGCGCTGCGCCAGGCCCTGGATGCGCTCGGGCGTCGCCAGCCGCGCCCATTGCGCGCGCAGCGAGGCGATGGCGTTGCGCTGGTCGCGGATCTCGCCGCCCAGCTTGGCGACCTTCTCGGCCTGCAGCGTCGAGTCGAACTTGATCTTGTAGACCAGCGCGGCGGCCAGGATCAGCGCGGCGATCACGCAGATGTTGATCAGGCGCATGGCTCAGCGCCCCCGCATCACATCGGCAAGCGACGGCAGTTGCGGCAGCGCCGGCTCGTCGTTGCGCGCCGGCGCGGCGGTGCGTTCGGCGGCGCGCAATTTGGCGGAGCGGGCGCGCGGGTTGCGCGCGATCTCGTCGGCGTCGGCGACCGTGGGCCGCTTGGTGAGCAGCGCGAAGGTCGGCGCCGCGCGTTTGATTTCCGGCGAATGGCGCGAGCCGCCGCCGGTCGTGCTGCGCCCGGCGAGGAACGTCTTGACCATGCGATCTTCGAGCGAATGGAAGGAGACCACGACCAGCCGTCCGCCCGGCTTGAGCACGCGCTCGGCGGCGGTGAGCGCGCCGGCGAGCTCGGCAAGTTCCTCGTTCACGAAAATGCGCAGCGCCTGGAAGGTGCGCGTCGCCGGGTGGATGTCGCCCGGCCGCGAACGCACCACCGAGGCCACCAGGTCGGCGAGCGCGCGCGTGGTGGTGATCGGCGCTTGCGTCCGCGCCTTGACGATAGCGCGCGCGACCGCGCGCGAATGGCGCTCCTCGCCCAGGAGGAAAATGATGTTGGCGAGATCGCGCTCGCTTGCCTTGGCGACGACGTCGGCGGCGCTGGCGCCGGCGCCGCCCATGCGCATGTCGAGCGGCCCGTCGAGCCGGAACGAGAAGCCGCGTTCGGCGCTATCGAGCTGCATCGAGGAAACGCCGATGTCGAGCACGACGCCGTCGACTTGCGCGAAGCCGGCGGCGCGCGCGACCGCGTCGAGTTGCGAGAAACGCTCTTCGACCAGCGTCAACCGGCCTTGCGATTGCGCGGCGAGTTCGGCGCCGAGGACAAGCGCATGCGGGTCGCGGTCGATGCCGATCACCCGGCAATCGGCGGCCGCCAGCATGGCGCGCGTGTAACCGCCGGCGCCGAAGGTGGCGTCGATGATAGACGCCGCCGTCACGGACATTGAGAAGCTCGACCGCCGGACGGCCGAGCACGGGAATATGGGGGGCCGGTCCGCCTGCGACAGCGCGCGTGCCGTCGCCGCCCGCCGTCATTCCCGTGCCCCGGACGCGTCGCGCGCCGCCGTCTGGGAGCCGAGCGCGGCCTTGAGCGCGCGCACCTTTTGGGTGGCCTCCGCGAGCTCGGTCGCAAACCGTCTCGGTTCCCAGATCTGAAATTTGTGACCGAGGCCGACAAAAGCGACCTGGTCGGTGATCCCGGCATGACGCTTCAGGCTCTCGCTCAGCACCACCCGCCCCTCGCCGTCGAGCTTGAGCGTCTCGCTGGTGCCGCAGAGCGCGAGCGCCAGCCGTTCGCGCTCCTGCGAGAACGGGGCAAAGCGACCGATCAGCGCCTCGATCTCCGCCATCAGCGCATTCCCTCCCGCGTCGATCGTCGGCGAGGCGAGCGCCGGATAGCAATAGAGCCCGTCGCAGCCGTCGCGGGCGAGCACCGCGCGGAAGGATGCGGGGATGGAGACGCGACCCTTGGAATCGAGCCGCAGCATGAAGTTCGCCACGAAGCGGTCCATAACCCGCACTCCACGCCGAGCGGACGCATACCGCGAGAGCCGCCGGGGCTCGTGCCGGTGAGGCCTGCGTTCCGCTCCGGGCTTGGCCCTCTGGGCAGGAACTCAACCTCCAACTCCGCTCGTGGGATATCATGGGATAATATGGGCGTCAACGGAACGACCGGCCCCGGTCTTGCCCGCGCAAGCACCGATGCACCGTTAGCTATTAACGGGCTTTAAACTTAAGGATTTGTTGCCGCGGGGGAATTTTCACGGAACAGGCCCAGCCAGCGCGGGCAATGCATCCGGCGCAAGTCTCGGCGGCTGAGGCCGCGCAGGAACGGACCATCGCAGCGTGAGTTTCACCCGCATGGGCGTTACGCCCTGGGCGACGGTTCCCTTCGATCATTGCGGCGACCGGTTCCATCGCCTGAACCCAAGGAGGCGATCATGACCCAGAAACTTTACCTCGGGGTGGCGCTGTCGGCGCTGCTGGTATCCGGCGCGTTGGCGCAGCAGCCCTCGCCCGGCCCACAGCCGAGCGCCAACCCGCCGGCGGCCGCGCAGGACAAGGCCAGCCCGCCGCCTGCGGCAGCGCAGGATAAGGCCAGTCCAGCGCCTGCGGCCGCGCAGGATAAGGCCAGTCCGGCACCGGCTGCCGCCGAGAACAAGAGCGGCGCCAAGGCCGAGTTCGTGATGTCGCAGAAGCCCGATCAATGGCTGGCGTCCAAGTTCAAGGGCACCGACGTGCTCGGCTCCGACAACAAGAAGATCGGCGACGTGAGCGACATCCTGTTCGACAAGTCCGGCAAGATCGAAGCCTTCGTCGTCAGCGTCGGCGGCTTCCTCGGCATGGGCGCCAAGGAAGTGGCGCTGGCGCCGAGCGCCTTCGAAGTGGTGCCGGGGGATAAAGGCGGCGCCGACAAGCTCAAGGTGTCGCTGACGACGGACGAGCTCAAGCAGGCGCAGAACTTCGCCCGCTATTCGCCGCCGCGTCCGGCGAGCACCACGGGCTCCGCGCCGATGAAGAGCCCGGCGCGTCCGGCGGGGCCGACCGGGCGCTAGCCGAATAATTAAACGCGTCAAAGCCGCGGCGGCGCCTCGGTGCCGCCGCGGTTTTGTTGCTTGCATTGGTTGCCCGCCCGACGCATGGAAAGGGGCGTCCCTCATTGCCGTCGAGTGCCATGCCGTCGTTCCAGTCGGATTCCTTCATCGTCACCGAGGTCAAGCCGTCGCCCAATCACGACGCGCGCGTGGGCGGGCCGCCCGACATGATCCTCCTGCACTACACCGGCATGCGCGACGGCGAAGCGGCGCTGGCGCATTTGTGCGCGCCGGCCAGCAAGGTCTCGGCCCATTACGTGGTGTTCGAGGACGGCCGCATCGTGCAATGCGTGCCGGAGCAGCGCCGCGCCTGGCACGCCGGCGTGTCGTCTTGGGCCGGCGAGAGCCGACATCAATTCGCGCTCGATCGGCATCGAAATCGTCAATCCCGGCCACGAATTCGGCTATCCGGATTTTCCGCTGCGGCAGATCGCGGCGGTGATCTCGCTCTGCCAAGTCGATCCTGACGCGGCGCGGGCCGATCGCCGCCGATCGCGTGCTGGCGCATTCCGACGTCGCGCCCGCGCGCAAGCAGGATCCGGGCGAGAAATTTCCCTGGCCGCTGCTGAGCGAATCCGGCGTCGGTCACTGGGTGCGGCCGGCGCCGCTCGACATCGCCGGCGGCGCGCTGCAACTCGGCGACCGCGGCGAAAGCGTCACGCGCCTGCAGCAGGCGTTGCACAGTTACGGCTACGGGCTCGCCGACAGCGGCGTCTATGACGAGGACACGCGCGCGGTGGTGACCGCGTTCCAGCGCCATTTCCGCCAAGCGCGCGTCGACGGCATCGCCGACGCCTCCACGCTGCTCACGCTGCGCGCGCTTCTGGAGACGCGGCCGAAGCCGCTTTAGCTTCCGTCCGCGCCAGGAGCGCGGCGGCCCGCCACAGGCCTTTCTTAGCGATGTTTGGCGGCGGCCCTTGACGCAAGCGCGTCCCGCCCCCATCCCTATGCCCGTCAGTCGGCCGGACGGCCGCCCCGCGCCAATGCCGAAAGGCGGCCGGGGAGGAAAGTCCGGGCTCCATGGACCAACGGTGCCGGATAACGTCCGGCGGGATGTCCTTCCGGGATGTCTCAGGGACAGTGCCACAGAGAACAGACCGCCGCGGCTGCGTCGCGTTTTGGCCGCGGTAAGGGTGAAACGGTGCGGTAAGAGCGCACCGCGCCGCCGGCAACGGCGGCGGCACGGCAAACCCCACCGGGAGCAAGACCGAATAGGAGTGACGCGAGGCGCGAGCCTCAGCCCGGTCCGGGCCAGTCATTCGGGTAGGTTGCACGACGCGCCGGGCAACCGGCGTGCCAGAGGAATGGCCGTCACGTTCGCCGCTCACGCGGCGGGCCATACAGAACCCGGCTTACAGGCCGGCTGATACGTCAAACGGGGGCTCGGCGGCAAAACCGCCGGGCCCCCGCCAATTTTGGCGCGCGGTTTTCTTGCGCTAGGTTGCCGCTCCCGCATGTCGCTCACGCCCCGCGAAAAACTTGGGTTGGCGCTCGGCTTTGCCGGCGTCGCTTTGTTCGGCGGCACGCTGCCGGCGACCCGGCTCACCGTCGCCTCGATCGACCCGCTGTTCCTGAGCGCGGCGCGCGCCACCATCGCAGGGCTCGCCGGCCTCGCGCTGCTCGCGGTCACGCGCAAGCCGCTGCCGCCGCGCGCGCTCTGGGGCGAACTCGTGCTGGCGGGGCTTTGCACCATCGTCGGCTTTCCGGTGCTGATGGCGCTCGCCATGGTGAACGTGCCGGCGGCGCATGGCGGCGTGGTGCTCGGCATCATGCCGCTCGCCACCGTCGCCGCCGCCGCGCTGATCGCCCATGAGCGGCCAAGCCTCGGGTTCTGGCTGGCGAGCCTTGCCGGCGCGGCCATCGTCGTCGTCTTCGTGCTGAGCGACACCGACACGCGCGGGGTCGCGCTCGGCGACCTGTTCCTGCTCGGCACCATTGTCGCCGGCGCCTTCGGCTACACGCTGTCGGGCCGCCTGAGCCGCAAGCTGCCCGGCTGGGAAGTGATCTCCTGGCAGGTCGCGCTGTTCCTGCCGGCCTCGGCGCTGGCCGCGCTGCTGCTGTGGCCGCGCGGCCTCGCGGACGTGCCGCGCCGGCCTGGGCCGGCCTCGGCTATGTCAGCTTCGTCAGCCAGTTCTTTGCCTTCTTCGTGTTCAACGCCGCGATGGCCATGGGCGGCGTCGCGCGCGTCGGCCAATTGATGCTGCTGCAGCCTTTCGTGATCGTCGCGCTGGCGGCGCCGGTGAACGGCGAACCGGTGCGGCTGTCGACGCTCGCCTTTGCCGCCGCGGTGGTCGGCGCGGTGCTGATCGGCCAGCGCATGCGCGTGACGCGCGGTTGACGCACCAAAGTTCCATGCAGTTTTGCTGGCGCCCGGTGCGCGCTGCACCTTACGCTGGCCGTGTCGCGGGGGCGCGCTACAGGGGGACGATCCGAAATGACCGAGACGACCGATCCAGTTCAGCCAGCGGCGCCGGCCAAGGGCAAATGGTGGGAAACCCCCGCCTACAAGAGCTTCCACAAGTGGGTGATGATCGTGTTCGCCGTGATCATCGCTCGGGCTCGGCGCGCTGAAGATGTACCACGCCTTCGTGCCGGAGATGCCGTCCTGCTCGGCGAGCGAAACCGCCGACGTCATCCGCGGCATCTTCAAAGGCAAGGACGTGCCGCTGACCAAGCTCTCCGACCTGACGCTGGTCAACGAGACCTCGGCCGAGCGCAATTGCAGCGCGCATATCGAGACCAAGGACGAGACGGCGACGATCGCCTATCGCATCACCTTGGAGGGCAAAGAGTTCAAGGTGCTGATCACCAAGGTCGACGCCAAGCCGCGCTGAACGCAAAGCGGGCGCCCCGGTGGCGCCCGCTCCGCATTTCTCCGGCGCAAATTATTTCTTGTAGGCCGCGATCACCGCCTCGCCGTCCTTGCCGGCTTTCTTCAGCCAGTCTGCGGTGAGCTGATCGCCGATCTTCTTCAGCCCGGCCTTGAGCTGCGGGCTCGGCGGCTGCACCTTCATGTTGTGCGACTTGAGCTGGGCGAGATACCAGCCGCTCTTCTCCTGCCACATCTTCCAGCCGCGCGTTTCGGCGGCGGCGGCGGCCTTGAGCACCGCTTCCTGCGTCGGCTTGTCGAGCGCGGCGAACGCCGCCTTGTTGACGAAGGTGACGTTCTTCGGGATCCAGGCCTGCGTGTCGTAGAAGTGGTCGACCGATTCCCAGGCCTTGCTGTCGTAGCCGGTCGCCGCCGAGGTGATGAAGGCGTTGACCACGCCGGTCGCCAGCGCCTGCGGCAGGTCGGCGGCCTGCACGGTGACGACCTGCGCCCCGACCAACTCGCCGATCCGGGCGGTGCCGACGTTATAGGCGCGCCACTTGAGGCCCTTCATGTCCTCGACCGTGTTGATGTCCTTCTTGGCGTAGATGCCCTGCGGCGCCCACGGCACCGCGAACAGCAGCATCAGGCCCTGGGCATCGAGCTTCTTGGCGATCAGCGGCTTGGACGCTTCCCACAGCTTCTTGGCTTCCGGGTAGCTGGTGGCCAGGAACGGGATGACGTCCACGCCGAAGATCGGGTCTTCGTTCTCGTGCAGCGAGATCAGCACCTCGCCGATCTGCGCCTGTCCGGTCTGCACCGCGCGCTTGATCTCCGGCGCCTTGAACAACGAGGCCGCCGGATGCACGGTGATCTGCAGCTTGTTGTTGGTCGCGGCAGCGACATCCTTGGCAAACAGAGCCAGATTCTCGCTGTGCGGATTGTCGGACGGATAGGCCGCCGGCAAATTCCATTTGGTTTGCGCCGCGGCAGGTTGCGCCATGAGCGCGCCGGCAGCCAAGGCCGCCATCATCAGCAATGCGGGGTTTTTCATGTGACGTTTCCTCCGACCTGATCCGACCAAGAAGCCGTTGGCCGTGAGCCTAGCAGAAAATGGGAGGTGCCGAGCAAGTCCGGCTCAGCCTTGCGGGAACACATAGTGCGGCAGCACCAGCACGATCTGCGGAAATTCCGTGATGATAAAGACGGCGACGATGAGCAGGATAAAAAACGGAAACGCCGCCCTCGCCACCGTAAAGGTGTCGCGCCCGCTCATGTTCTGAAGCACGAAGAGATTGAAGCCGACCGGCGGGGTGATCTGCGCCATCTCGACGTGGATGACCAGATAGACGCCGAACCAAACGAGATCGAGTCCGGCCTGCTTGATCATCGGCAGCACGATCACCATGGTCAGCACGATCATCGAGATGCCGTCGATCAGGCAGCCGAGGATGATGTACATGACGCTCAGATAGAGCGCGAGCATGCCGGGGGTGAGGTCCTGCCCCTTCACCCATTCGGCGAGCGCGGCCGGGATGCCGGTATAGGCCATCGCCGCGGTGGTGTAGGCGGCGCCCGCGAGAATGAACATGATCATGCAGGTGAGCCGCGTCGAGCTCATCACGCTTTCCACGAAGCTCTTGCGGTTGAGCGTGCCGCTCCACCAGGCGAGCGCCAGCGCGCCGGTGACGCCCCAGGCCGCGCATTCGGTCGCCGTGGCGATGCCGAGCACGAGCGAGAGGAATACCGCCAGGATCAGCAGCAGGCAGGGGATGAGCTTGGTCGATTCGCGAAGCTTGCGCCGGAACGACATCGGCGGATCGCGCGGCGGAATGCCCTTGGGATGGACCAGCGACCAGGCGATGATGTAGCCGGAGTAAAGCGCCATCACCAGCAGGCCGGGCAGGAAGCCGCCGAGAAAGACCTGCAACACCGAGACGTTGGCGGTGACGGCGTAGACCACCATCGGGATCGAAGGCGGGATCAGCAAGCCGAGCGTGCCCGAGCCGGCGAGCGAGCCGAGGCTGATCCCTTGTCGTAGCCGCGCTTGTCGAGTTCCGGCAGCGCGATCTTGCCGATGGTCGCGCAGGTCGCGGCCGAGGAGCCCGACACCGCCGCGAAGATGCCGCAGCCGACGACGTTCACGTGCACCAGCCGTCCCGGCAGCCATTGCAGCCAGGGCGACAGGCCGCGGAACATTTCTTCCGACAGCCGCGTGCGGAACAGAATCTCGCCCATCCAGATGAACAGCGGCAGCGCGGCGAGCGTCCACGAGGCGCTGCCGCTCCAGACCGTCGTCGCCAGCACGGCCCCGATCGGCACCGGCGTGGTCAGCAGCACCGCCACGAAACCGATCAGGCTCAGGCCGACCGCGATCCAGATGCCGCTGCCGAGAAACAGGATCAGGCAAACCAAGAGGACGAACGAAAGATTGACCAGGCCGAGATCGAGCATCAGCCGGCCCCGCCCGAGGCGACGCGTTCGACGAATTCGTCGGGCGTCGCCGGCGGCTCTTTTTCGTAGCTCGGCCTGTTGCCTCTGAGCACGTTGACCAGTTCGTCGATCAGCGCGATGGCCAGAATGACCAGGCCGCCGCTGTAGCCGATCTGCGGGATCCACAGCGGCACCGCGACGACGCCCTGCGCCATGTCATTGAAGCGGTAGGAATCGTAGGTCATCGAGACCGCGTACCAAGCGAAATAGACCGTGAACGCGGTCGCCACCGTGAGCGAGAAGATTTCCACCGCCCAGCGTTTTTTTCCGGTGAGATATTCGAGCAAGATGCCGACGCGGATCATCTCACCCTTCTTGAAGGTGTGCGCGAGCCCGAGAAACGACATCGCGGCCATGCACCACGAGGTGAAGTCGTCGCCGGCCGGAATATTGAGTCCGACCTGGCGGCCGGCCGACATGCCGAGCATGATGAGAAAGATCACGACCAGAAACGCGCCGGCCGCGTAGCCGGCGAATAAATAAAGCCGGTCGAGAAAAATTCGCATGAGGCCTCCCCGCTTCCGGCATGATGGCCTTGCGCGGCGGCGCCACGCAAGGCTGGCTAGAGCGGCTCGACCCCGTTCGCCTTGAGCGTGGCGGCGGCGGCAGGCGCGCTCAAGAAACGGATCAGCGCCTTGGCCGCGTCCGGCTGCTTGGCGCCCGCGCTCAAGGCGGCGGCAAAGCCGATCTTGGTTTGCAGCGCCTCCGGGATCGGGCCGACCAGATCGACGCCCGGCACGCCGGTGATGCGCGTTGCCACCACCACGACCATGTCGGCCTCCCCGCGCGCGACCACCTCGACCGTGTCCTCCGCCGCCATCGGCTTGAGCTTGCCCTGCATGTCGGCCTTGATCCCCAAGCGGTCGAGCAGGCTGACAAAATAGACGCCGCTCGCGCCCTTGCCGGGATAGGCGACCGCCTTGGCGGCGAGAGCGCGCGCTTGAAGGCCTCGACCGACGAAATGTCGGGCTTGACCGCGCCGCTCTTGACCGCGACGCCGAGACCGGAGCGGCCGATATCGGCGCGGCTGCCGGGCACAAGCTTGCCCGCCTTGATCAGCGCGTCGATCACCGGCGGATTGAGCACGGCGACGTCGAAGGCTTCGCCGGCCTCGATCTTCTTCTTCAGGTCGGCGTTGACCTCGAAGTGCACGGTGACCTTGTTGCCGGTCGCTTTCTCGAATTGCGCGCACAGCTCGCGCACCGCCGCCTTGGCGCCGTTGCCGCTCAGCACCTTGAGCTCGGCCGCGTGCGCGGCCAAGGCGGAAAGCAGAAGCGCAAGGGCGGCGATCAGCGTCTTCATGGCCTCACCACTTGTTTCCGGGAACCGAGCCTAGCAGGCTTGTTTTGACCTCGACAGGGCGGCATCGTGTGGCCCCTTATGTCCAGCGCCATGCCCGCCAAAAACTCAACCGAGCTCTGGGATTTCTGGATCGACCGCGGCGGCACCTTCACCGACGTGGTCGGGCGGCGGCCGGACGGCACGCTCGCCGCGCACAAGCTGCTGTCGGAAAATCCCGGAAGCCTATGCCGACGCCGCGGTGCAGGGCATCCGCGACCTGCTCGGCCTGAAGGCCGGCGAGCCGATCCCGGCCGGCCGCGTCGGCGCGGTCAAGATGGGCACCACGGTCGCCACCAACGCGCTGCTCGAGCGCAAGGGCGAGCGCACGCTGCTGCTGATCACGCAGCGGCTTTCGCGACGCGCTGCAAGATCGGCTACCAGGCGCGGCCGAAGATCTTTGCGCGCGCAGATCGTCAAGCCGGAGATGCTCTACGAGCGCGTCGTCGAGGTCGACGAGCGCGTGCGCGCCGACGGCACGGTCGAGCGCGCGCCCGATCTCGCCGCCGTGCGCGCGCGATCTCGAAGCGCGCGCATGCGCGACGGCATCGACGCGGTCGCGATCGTGTTCATGCACGCCTACCGCTATCCCGGAGCACGAGCGGCAGGTGGCCGCGCTCGCGCGCGAGATGGGCTTTGCGCAGGTCTCGGTCAGCCACGAGGTCTCGCCGCTGATCAAGCTCGTCGGCCGCGGCGACACCACGGTGGTCGACGCCTATCTGTCGCCGATCCTGCGCGCGCTATGTCGGCGCAGGTCGGCGCGCGATGCTCGACGCTCGAGCGCATCCGAGCGCGCGCGCCTGATGTTCATGATGTCGTCGGGCGGGCTGACCGCGGCCGAGCTGTTCCAGGGCAAGGACGCGATCCTGTCCGGGCCCGGCCGGCGGCGTGGTCGGCATGGCGCGAGACCGGACGCGCAGGCCGGCTTCGAGCGCCTCATCGGCTTCGACATGGGCGGCACCTCGACCGACGTGTCGCATTTCGACGGCGAATACGAGCGCGCCTTCGAGACCGAGGTCGCCGGCGTGCGCATGCGCGCGCCGATGATGCTGATCCACACCGTCGCGGCCGGCGGCGGCTCGATCCTGCACTTTCGACGGCGCGCGCTTCCGCGTCGGCCCGGATTCGGCCGGCGCCAATCCCGGCCCGGCCTGCTACCGCCGCGGCGGGCCGCTCGCGGTGACCGACGCCAACGTCATGGTCGGCAAGCTGATCCCGGATTTCTTCCCGAAGATCTTCGGCCCGCAGCAGAACCAGCCGCTCGACGCCGACGCGGTGCGCGCACGCTTTCGACGACGCTCGCGCGCAGAGAGTCGGCGACGGCCGCGACGCCGCGAGGAGATCGCCGACGGCTTCATCAAGATCGCGGTCGAGAACATGGCGAACGCGATCAAGAAGATCTCGGTGCAGCGCGGCTACGACGTGACGCGCTACGCGCTCAATTGCTTCGGCGGCGCCGGCGGCCAGCACGCCTGCCTCGTCGCCGACGCGCTCGGCATGACGACGCGTGCTGATCCATCCGTTCTCGTCGCTGCTGTCGGCCTACGGCATGGGCCTCGCCGACATCCGCGCCACGCGCGCAGCAGGCGATCGAGGTGCCGTTCGGCGCCAAGGCGCTCGCCGCGCATCAAGCGCGATCGGCGGCGCGGCTCGGCAAGCGACGCCAAGAACGAGGTCGCCGGCCAGGGCGTCGCCGGCGGCCAAGATCAAGGTGATCGTGCGCGCGCATATCCGCTACGCCGGCACCGACACGGCGCTGGTGGTCGCGCGCCGGCACGCTGCGCCGCGATGACAGCGCGCCTTCGAGAAGGCGCACAAGGCGCGCTTCGGCTTCATCGACCGCACCAAGGAGATGGTGGTCGAGGCGGTGTCGGTCGAGGCGGTCGGCGGCGGCGCCAAGTTCAGCGAACGCGCCGGCAAGCGCACGCGCGGCCAGACTGCCGACGCCGGCGCGCGCACGACGTTTCTTCTCGCGCGGCGCATGGCACGACGCCAACGTCTATCACGCGCGAGCAGCTGCAAGCCCGGCGCACAAGGTCAAGGGCCCCGCCATCATCATCGAGCCGCACCAGACCATCGTGGTCGAGCCCGGCTGGCAGGCCGAGATCACGGCGAAGAACCACCTCGTGCTGACGCGCGCGTCGAAGCTCAAGCGCACGCACGCGATCGGCACCCAGGCCGATCCGGTGATGCTCGAGGTGTTCAACAACCTGTTCATGTCGATCGCCGAGCAGATGGGCGTGTCGCTGCAGAACACCGCCTATTCGGTCAACATCAAGGAGCGGCTCGACTTCTCCTGCGCGGTGTTCGACGCGCGACGGCACGCTGGTCGCCAACGCGCCGCACATGCCGGTGCATCTCGGCTCGATGGACCGCTCGGTCGAGACCATCATCCGCGACAACGCGGGCAAGATCGCGCCCGGCGACGTCTACGCGATCAACGCGCCCTACAACGGCGGCACGCATCTGCCCGACATCACCGTGTGCACGCCGGTGTTCGACGACGCGAAGACGAACATCCTGTTCTGGGTCGCCTCGCGCGGCCACCACGCCGATGTCGGCGGCATCTCGCCCGGCTCGATGTCGCCGAACGCCACCACCATCGAGCAGGAAGGCGTCTATATCGACAACTTCAAGCTGGTCGACCGCGGCCGCTTCCGCGAGCAGGAGCTGATGGCGCTGCTGACCGGCGCCAAATATCCGGCGCGCAACCCGGTGCAGAACATCAACGACCTCAAGGCGCAGATCGCCGCCAACGAGAAGGGCGTCGCAGGAGCTGCGCAAGATGGTCGGCGCATGTTCACGCTGCCGGTGGTCAAGGCCTACATGCGGCACGTGCAGGACAACGCCGCCGAAAGCGTGCGCCGCGTGATCGACCGGCTGCACGACTGCGCGTTCGCCTACGAGATGGACCAGGGCACCGTGATCAAGGTGCAAGATCACGGTCGACAAGGCAGAAGCGCGAGGCGACCGTCGATTTCACCGGCACCTCGCCGCAGCAGCCGACCAATTTCAACGCGCCCGAGCCGGTGACGCGCGCCGCCGTGCTCTACGTGTTCCGCGTCATGGTCGACGACGACATCCCGATGAACGCCGGCTGCCTGCGGCCGATCAACATCGTCATCCCCGAAGGCTCGATGCTGTCGCCGGAATATCCCGGCCGCGGTGGTCGCCGGCAATGTCGAGACCTCGCAGGCGGTGACCAACTGCCTGTTCGGCGCGCTCGGCGCGCTGGCCGCCGCGCAGGGCACGATGAACAACCTCAATTTCGGCAACGCGCGCTATCAGTATTACGAGACGATCTGCTCGGGCTCGCCGGCGGGCCCCGGCTTCGACGGCACCGACGCCGTGCACACGCACATGACCAACACGCGCCTGACCGATCCGGAGGTGCTGGAATTCCGCTATCCGGTGGTGCTGGAGGATTTCCACATCCGCAAGGGCTCCGGCGGCGCGCGGCCAATGGCACGCCGGCGACGGCATCCGCCGCACCATCCGGTTCCTGGAAAAGATGGAATGCACGATCCTGTCCGGCCACCGCCGCGTGCGGCCGTTCGGGCTCGCCGGCGGCGAAGCCGGGCCAGGTCGGCGAGAACTGGGTGCGCCGCAAGGACGGCCGCATGGAGCGGCTGCAAGGCTGCGACGAGACCGTGATCGACGCCGGCGAAGCGGTCATCATCCAGACGCCGACCGCCGGCGGATACGGCAAGGCGGACTGAGGGCCGTCGAATCTGAATCCGATTTAATTGCGCGCGATGATCTCGCGCTCGCCGCGATGCACCGGCGCGTTGCCGGTCAGCCTGCGCGGCGCGCGGCGCAGCAAGATCGAGGGCCTGCGCTTGCACAACGCGCTGCGGCGGCGGCGGCGCGGGCGCACCGGTCCGCTCTTCAACATGCCGGCGCGCGGGTAGGCCTCGCGCCAGCCTTCGCTCTCGTCGTCGACCAGCAAAGGCAGGCCGAGCACGGCGCCCCAGCTCTGCCATTGCGTCAAAGCCTCGTCGTTCTCGGCCGAGCGATAAAGCGGCAAATCGAGCGCGGGATCGTCCTTGTGGGCGAGCACCACGTCGAGCGTCGCCGGCCCCTCGCCGATGGTGAGCTTGAGCGCGACGCCGGCAAAGGCCTTCACCGGCATGTTGAGCGCCATGCGCATGCCGGCGAGCGAACGCCGCACCACCACGCGCTCGCAATGCAGTTCCACCTGCCGCACCCGGCCGTCGGCCGCGGCATCGCTCGCCGAAAACCGCACGGGCAGGGCGAACGGGTCGAGCCGCGCGCTGCGGCCCGACCCGGCGGGGCATCCGCCGTCTCGCATTTGACGCCTCAAACTCTCCCGGCGCCGGGCTTATGCGCCCGGTCGCGTGCGCAGATCATGGCGAAAAGGCGTCGGAATCCGCTTAATGTTCGCGGTTAACCGGAAGTAGCGCACCGGCATGATTGACGGGACGTTGCGAACCATGATTGACGAGGCGTTGCCGCGCGCGCGCAATTTGTCCCTACCCGGTTGCGCCGGCGCGTTCCGGACGCCATGTGAGACCCGTCAATCATGCTTGCCCCCGTCACCTCCTTGTTCGACCAGAGCGCGCTGATCGAGCGCGCCGAGCGGCTGGTCGCGGCCGCGCGCGCGGCCGGCGCCGACGCCGCCGACGCGGTGGCGGTGCGCTCGCTGTCGCTCTCGGTCGAGGTGCGCGACGGCGCGGTCGAGGAATCGCAAAGCGCGGAAGGCGACGATCTCGGCCTGCGCGTGCTGATCGGCAAGCGGCAGGCGGTGGTCTCCTCCAACGAATTGAACGGCGACGCCGCCGCGCTGGCCGCGCGCGCGGTGGCGATGGCGAAGGCCGCGCCGGAGAACGAATATGCCGGGCTCGCCGACGAGCGCCTGCTGGCGCACGATTTCCCCGATCTCGACCTCATCGACCGCGACCTGCCGACGGTGAAGCGGCTCGAGGACCTGGCGCGCGCGGCGGAAGCGGCCGCGCTGTCGGTCAAGGGCGTCGCCAAGTCGGGCGGCGCCTCCGCCTCGGCCGGCATCGGCGGCATGGTGCTGGCGACCTCGACCGGTTTCCGCGGCGCCTATCTCGGCTCGCAGCACGGCATCTCGATGCAGGCGATCGCCGGCGAAGGCACCGGCATGGAGACCGACTACGATTATTCGGCCGCGCCGCACGCCGCCGATCTGGAAAGCCCGGAGAAAATCGGCCGCAGCGCCGGCGAGCGCGCGGTCGCGCGCCTCAACCCGCGCAAGGTCGCGACCCGCAAGGTGCCGGTGGTGTTCGACCCGCGCATCGCGGGCTCCATGGTCTCGCATCTCGCCGGCGCCGCGAACGGCGCCTCGGTCGCGCGCAAGACCAGCTTCCTGCGCGACAAAATGGGACAAAAGATCTTCGCCGACGGCATCGCCATCATCGACGATCCGTTGCGCAAGCGCGGGCTGCGCTCGCGTCCGTTCGACGGCGAGGGCGTCGCCACGCGGCGGCTCGCGCTGATCGAGGACGGCACGCTGCAAATCCTGGCTGCTCGACTGCGCAACCGCGCGCGAGCTCTCGCTCACCACCACCGGCCATGCTTCGCGCGGCACCTCATCGGTTCCCTCGCCCAGCCCGAGCAATCTGCACATGGCGGCCGGGCACGGTGACGCCGGAGGCGCTGATCGCCGACATCAAGGACGGCTTCTATGTCACCGACCTGATCGGCATGGGCGTCAACATGGTGACCGGGGACTACAGCCGCGGCGCCTCCGGCTTCTGGATCGAGAACGGCGAGCGCACTTATCCGGTGAGCGAGGTCACCATCGCCGGACATTTGCTCGACATGTTCCGCTCGCTCACCCCGGCCAACGACCTGGTTTTCCGCTACGGCACCAACGCGCCGACGCTGCGGCTGGAGGGCCTCACCGTTGCCGGGCAGTGATCCCGCCCCATTGCGCGCGCCGCTCGCCGCGCTCATGCGCGAGGCCGGTGCAATCGCGCGCGCAACCGCCGCCGGGCCGTTCAAGCGCTGGACCAAGGGCAAGGATCATTCGCCGGTCTGCGAGGGCGACATCGCGGTCAACGATTTCCTGCGCGCGCGGTTGCCGGCCTTGGCGCCCGCGGCCGGCTGGCTGTCGGAGGAAACCGCGGACGAGCCGGGCGCGCGCGCCGCCGTCACCGCCTGGATCGTCGATCCGATCGACGGCACGCGCGCCTATCTCGCCGGCTACCCGGACTGGACCATTTCGGTCGCGCTGGTCGACGCCGGCCGGCCGGTACTGGCAGCGCTTTATGCGCCGGTGAGCGACGAGATGTTCCTCGCCCTGCGCGGGCAAGGCGCGACGCGCAATGACGCCCGCATCGACGTCAGCGCCGGCAATGGTCTTGCCGGCGCGCGGCTGGCCGGGCCCAAACGCAAGCTCGAACGCATCGCAAGCCGGCAACCCGACGTGGTGCTGGAACCGAAGATTCACTCGCTCGCGTTGCGGATCGCCCGCGTCGCGCAAGGGCAACTCGACGCCGCTTTCGCCGGCAAAGGCGCCCATGACTGGGACCTTGCCGCCGCCGATCTCCTGGTGCAGGAAGCCGGCGGGGCATTGACCGAGCTGGACGGCAAACCGCTCAGCTACAATCGGCCGCATCTCGAGCACGGCGCGCTGATCGCCGCCGGGCCCGCCCGCCACGGGGCGCTGCTCGATCTGGTGCGCGACCTGATGCCAGAGTTCGCGTAACATCGCAGCCGTTCGCGGCAATTCACATTCACGCGCCGCCGATCGAGGCGGCGCAGCATCCGAGGACCACGTCATGGCGGAAGGCGCAAAACAGCTTCTGCACCTCGTCATCGGCGGGGAACTCGCCGAACTCGGCGGCACCGAATTCCGCGATCTCCGCAAGCTCGATATCGTCGGGGTCTATCCGAATTATGCCAGCGCCTATGTCGCCTGGAAGGCGAAGGCGCAGCACACCGTCGACAACGCCCACATGCGCTATTTCATCGTCCACCTGCACCGCCTGCTCGATCCCGACAGCGCGAGCCGGGCGGCGCGCTAAGCGGGTACCGATGTCGCTCACCAAACGAATCGTCACCTCGTCCGCATTTCAGGAGACCGTCGCCGCGGTCGGGGCGTGGTATTTGAAATTCGCCTGGGCGACCTCGCGCCCGGTGGTTGAGCCGGCTGACATCTATGACACCATCGAGATGCCGGCGATCTTCGCGGCCTGGCACGGCCAGCACTTCATGCTGCCTTTCATCAAGCGCGACGAGGAGCGCCACCGCGCCAAGGTGCTGATCTCCCGCCACCGCGACGGCGAGATCAATGCGCGCGCCGCCGCGCGCCTCGGCGTGCCGGCGATCCGCGGCTCGGGCGCCCACAACGGCGAATTCAGCCGCAAGGGCGGTGCCGCCGCCTTTACCGAGATGCTGGCGGCGCTCGACGAGGGCTACAATATCGCCATGACCGCGGATGTCCCCAAGGTCTCGCGCATCGCCGGCATGGGCGTGGTCAAGCTCGCGCAGTACTCCGGGCGGCCGATCTATCCGGTGGCGATGGCCTCGAGCCGGCGCATCGAGCTCGACAGCTGGGACCGCGCGGCGGTCAACCTGCCGTTCAGCCGCATGGGAATGGTGGGGGGCGAGCCGATCTACGTGCCGCGCGCGGCCGACGACGCCGCGCTGGAAGGGCTCCGGCAAAAAGTCGAGAATGAACTCAACCGCGTGACCGCGCGCGCCTATGCCATCGCCGACCGCAAGGAGGACGCCCCGTCGTGAGCGACCGGCTGCCGGCAGCCTTGTTCGTCTATCGGCTGCTGTCGGCGGCGGCGCGGCCGTTGGCGCCGATGATGCTCAAGGCGCGTCAGCGGCGCGGCAAGGAGCCGGTCGCGCGTCTGCTGGAACGGCGCGGGCGCGCGAGCCGGCCGCGCCCGCCAGGCGCGCTGGTCTGGCTGCATGCGGCCAGCGTCGGCGAACTGGCGAGCGTGCTGCCGCTGATCGCGCGCATCGCCGCGCGCGACGTCTGCGTGCTGGTGACGACCGGCACCGTCACCTCGAGCGGACTAGCCGCCGAACGGTTGCCGAGGGGCGCGATCCACCAATACGTGCCGGTCGACGTGCCGCGCTACGTGCGGCGCTTCCTCGACCATTGGCGGCCCGATCTCGCGCTGTTCGTGGAATCCGACCTATGGCCGAACCGGATCGTGGAGGCCTCGCGCCGGCGCATCCCGATGATCATGGTGAACGCGCGGCTGTCGGAGAACTCGTTCAAGCGCTGGCGCTTTTTGCCGGCCTCGATCGTCAATCTGCTGCAACGCATCGATCTTTGTCTTGCCCGTACCGCCGGCGACGCCGAGCGGCTCTCGGCGCTGGGCGCGCCGCGCATCGTCACCGCCGGCGACCTCAAGCTCGACGTGCCGCCGCCGCCCTGCGACGCCGCAAAGCTCGCCGCGTTGCGCGATGCCATCGGGCGGCGGCCGCTGATCGCCGCCGCCTCCACGCATGACGGCGAGGAACGCGCGATGATCGAGGCGCATATGCGCCTGCGCGCGCAGTTCCCCGGCCTGCTGACGCTGATCGTGCCGCGTCATCCGGAACGCGGCGCCTCGGTCACCGTGCAGGCGGGCGGCGCCGGGCTGACGGCGCGGCTGCGCTCGCGCGGCGAACTGCCGACGCCGGCGACCGACGTCTACGTCGCCGACACGGTCGGCGAACTCGGCATCATCTATCGCCTGGCGCCGGTGGTGTTCGTCGGCGGTTCGCTGGTGCGGCACGGCGGGCAGAACCCGATCGAGCCGGCCAAGCTCGGCGCCGCCATCCTGCACGGACCGCATGTGTGGAATTTCGCCGATATCTACGCCGCGCTCGATGCCGCGCACGGCGCCGAGCGCGTGGAGGACACGGGCCGCCTCACCGCCGGGCTGGCCGCGCTGATGACGCAGCCGGCGGCGCGACAAAACGTCGCCGACAATGCGCACGCAACCGTGTCCGGCCTGAGCGGCGCGCTCGAGCGCACGCTGCACGCCATCGAGCCTTATTTCATGCAGCTGCGACTGCTGGGTCCCCATGCGTGAACCGGCCTTCTGGTGGCGCGCGGCGGGGCTGGCCGCGGCCCTGCTGGCACCCGCCGCGGCCGTTTATGGGGCGGCGGCGGCGCGGCGCATGGCGCGAAGCGGGGCGCAGGCCGGCGTGCCGGTGATCTGCGCCGGCAATTTCACGCTCGGCGGTACCGGCAAAACGCCCACCGCGATCATGCTGGCAAAGATGCTCGCCGAGGCGGGCGAGCGGCCGTTTTGTCTGAGCCGCGGCTATGGCGGCAGCGAGCCCGGCCCGAAGCTGGTCGATGCTGAACGCCGATTCCGCCGCGCAGGTCGGCGACGAAGCGCTGTTGCTGGCGCGCGCGGCGCCGACCGTCATTGCGCGCGAGCGCGCGGCCGGCGCGGCGCTGGCCAAGGCGCGCGGCGCCAGCGTCATCGTCATGGACGACGGCTTGCAGAATGCTTCGCTCGCCAAAAACTGGACGCTCGCGGTCATCGACGGCCGGCGCGGCATCGGCAACGGCAGGGTGTTCCCCGCCGGTCCGCTGCGGGCGCCGCTCGAAGCGCAGCTTGCGCGCTGCGACGCGCTGCTGGTGGTCGGCGACGGCGAGGCCCCGCGCGCAGTGACCGCACGCGCGCCCAGCCTGCCGGTGTTTCACGGCCGGCTCGTGCCCGATCTTTCCGCGCTCGGCGATTTGAAGGCGCGCAATCTGTTCGCCTTTGCCGGCATCGGCGATCCGGAGAAGTTCTTCGCGACCGCGCGCGCGGCCGGCCTTGCGCTCGCGCGCTGCCAAGCCTTTCCCGATCATCACCGCTTCACGCGCCGAGGAAGCGGCCGCGCTGATCACGCAGGCCGAACACGACGGCCTGGCGCTGCTGACCACCGAGAAGGACCGCGCGCGCATGACCGGCGATCCGCGCAACGAGGCGCTGGCCGCGCGCGTCGCACGTGCTGCCGGTGCGGATGGAAATTCGCGAGGTCGAGGCCTTGCGCGCGGCCGTGCTCAAGGCCGTGCAGAGGTAGGCGGAAAGCTTACTTGGCGTATGGTCCGCGGTGCCGCTGCAACACCGCTTCCGGCGAGGCATAGGCCTCCTGCAGGTCGACGTTCCAGTATTTGAGCTCCTCGAGCGGGATGGCCTGGCCGGTGACCGCGCAGCGCACGAAGGCGCCGGGCCGCACCACGCGGAAATCGCCGTCGAGGTAGCGCAACTCGGCCTCGCCGTTCATCGGCGCGGAGCGTTCGGAGCGGTTCAGCAAGACTGGAACCCCCTGTGGGCGTCGGCTCAAAGATAGTCGCTCGGGCGCGCCGGCGAAACCCTATCCGAACAGGTTCCCCTGCCCGCCTTGCCCCCCGTGACCGCCGCCGCCCGCGCGCGGCTTGAGCTTGGCGGGCGGCGGGCGGCTCTCGCCGTCGGCGGTCGCCGCCACACGCCCGTCGGCAAATTCGATATCGAGCCGCATGCCGGCGGCGACCGAGGCCGCCGCGCGCAGCGGATGGCCATCGCCGTCGCGCACCAGCGCAAAGCCGCGGGCGAGCACGCCGCGGTAGGAATAGGCCTCCAGCAATTGCGCGGCCGAGCGCAGGCGCTGGACGCGCCGGTCGGTGGCGATGCGGAACGCGCGCCGGGCGCGGTCGCCGAAGGCGGCGGTCTGCTCCTGGCAGCGCTCCAGCCGATGCGACAGCAGCCGCGGCGACAGCCGCGCGGCGACGCGCGCGAATTGCCGATGATGCAGCTGCGCGTTCGCCGACAGCGCGCGCGGCAGGCGCGCGGCGCAGGCGTCGAGCCGCTGGCGCGGCACCGCCAGCAATTCGTCGAGCGCCGGCAGCGCGCGCGACAGCAGACGCAGTTCGCGGCGGCGCTGCTCGAGGCCGCGCTGCCAGCAGGCGAACTGGCGTTGCCCGAGCGCGGCGAGCCGGCTCATCAATTCGGCGCGCACCGGCACCGCCAATTCGGCGGCCGCGGTCGGCGTCGGCGCGCGCCGGTCGGCGGCAAAATCGATCAGCGTCACGTCGGTCTCGTGGCCGACCGCGGAGATGAGCGGGATCAGGCTTGCCGCCGCCGCGCGCACCACGATCTCCTCGTTGAACGACCAGAGGTCTTCGAGCGAGCCGCCGCCGCGCGCGACGATGATGAGGTCCGGGCGCGGCAGCGCGCCGCCTTCGGCGAGCGCGTTGAAGCCTTCGATGGCGGCGGCGACTTCCGCCGCCGAGGTCTCGCCCTGCACGCGCACCGGCCAGACCAGCACGCGGCGCGGGAACCGGTCTTGCCAGGCGGTGCAGAATGTCGCGGATGACGGCGCCGGTCGGCGAGGTGACGACGCCGATCACGCGCGGCAGAAACGGCAGCAGCTGCTTGCGCGCCTCGTCGAACAGGCCTTCGGCGGCGAGCTTCTTCTTGCGCTCCTCCAGCAGCTTCATCAGCGCGCCGACGCCGGCGGGCTCGAGCGTGTCGATGACGATCTGGTATTTGGACGAGCCGGCGAAGGTCGTGAGCCTGCCCGGACACGATGACGTCGAGGCCCTCTTCCGGCTTCACCCGCATGCGGACATGCGTGCCCTTCCAGATCACCGCTTCCAGCACGGCCTTGTCGTCTTTCAGGCGGAAATAGCAGTGGCCGGAGGGCGCGGCGCCCTTGAAGCCGGAAATCTCGCCGCGCACCCGCACAAAGCCGTAGGCGTCCTCGACCGTGCGCTTGAGCGCGGCCGACAGCTCGGAGACGGTCCATTCCACAAGGTTGTTGAGGGCGGGCTCTGCCATACGGGTCGAATCTCTTGCAGGGGTGAGACGCCATGCTACACCAACCGGCGTCCGACTCCCTAAAGGCTCACCGCACCGCATGAACATCCTCATCCTCGGTTCCGGCGGGCGCGAGCATGCGCTGGCCTGGAAGATCGCGGCGAGCCCGCTCGCCGACAAGCTTTATTGCGCGCCCGGCAATGCCGGCATCGCGCAGCGAGGCCGAATGCGTCGCGCTCGATCTTGCCGACCACGCGGCGGTGATCGCCTTCGCCCAGGAGAAGAAGATCGATTTCGTCGTGGTCGGGCCGGAGGCGCCGCTCTGCGCCGGCATCGTCGACGATCTCGAAGCGGCCGGCATCAAGGCCTTCGGGCCGACCCAATGGGCGGCGCGGCTGGAAGGCTCCAAGGGCTTCACCAAGGACCTGTGCAAGGCCAACAACATCCCGACCGCCGCCTATCAGCGCTTCAAGGGCGCCGCGGCGGCCAAGGACTACGTGCGCAAAAAAGGCGCGCCGATCGTCGTCAAGGCCGACGGGCTTGCCGCCGGCAAAGGCGTGGTGGTGGCCGAGACGCGTGGCGGAGGCGGAAGCCGCCATCGACATGATGTTCGGCGGCGGGCTTGGCGCGCCAGCCTGGGAGATCGTGATCGAGGACTGTCTGGTCGGCGAGGAAGCCTCGTTCTTCGCGCTGTGCGACGGCGAGAACGCGATCGCGTTGGCGTCTGCGCAGGACCACAAGCGCGTCGGCGACGGCGACACGGGCCCGAATACCGGCGGCATGGGCGCCTATTCGCCGGCGCCGATCATGACGCGCGCAGATGGAAGCCCGCGTGATGGAGGAGATCGTGCGGCCGACGGTGCGCGCGCTGGCCAAGGCCGGCGCGCCCTACAAGGGCGTGCTGTTCGCCGGGCTGATGATCACCGCGCAGGGCCCGCAGCTGATCGAATACAATGTCCGCTTCGGCGATCCGGAGTGCCAGGTGCTGATGCTGCGGCTGAAGTCGGATCTGCTGCCGGCACTGGTCGCCGCGCGCGACGGGCAACTGAAGAACTTCGATCTGCGCTGGTCGAGCGACGCCGCGCTGACCGTGGTGATGGCGGCGAAAGGCTATCCCGGCCAGTACGCCAAGGGCACGCCGATCGAGGGTCTCGAGGCGGCGGCGCAAGTCGAAGGCGTCGAGATCTTCCACGCCGGCACGCAGATGGCGGACGGCGCGCGCATCCTCGCCAATGGCGGCCGCGTGCTCAATGTCTGCGCCACCGGCAAAACCGTGCGCGAGGCGCAGGCGCGCGCCTATCAGGCGGTCGACCAGATCAGATGGCCGGACGGCTTCTGCCGCCGCGATATCGCCTGGCGCGCGGTCGCGCGGGAGAAGTAGTTTTCCTCCGTCGTCCCGGGCGAGCTTCAGCGAGGCCCGGGACCCATACGCCGTGCCCTCTCGATAGGCTGCGGAGTATGGGTCCCCGCTTTCGCGGGGACGACCGGACAGGGTAACGTTCGGGCGGAGACAAAAACATGCACCCGGTGCTGCGGCTCTACGAAGACGTGCTGTCGAGCGCGCGCAACGTCGAATTCCGACTGCCGGCGCTGCCGCGATTCATCTTCGTGGTGCATGGCGACGCGGCGATCGGCGGCCGGCCGGTCGCGGCCGGCGAAGGCTGGCAAAGCGAAGGCGCCGCCGTCGTCAGGCCGGGCGCGCAGGGCGTGACCTGCTGGCGCTGGGAGCTGGCGCGCGGCGACCAGGGCAGCACCACGGCCAATGCGCCCGGCATGATCACGCATGAGAAGCTCTCCGCCTATCTCGAAACGCTGCCGAAGGGCGAGCTTCTGATGCGCGGCGACAGCGTCGCCTTCCCGCCCGGCGGCTGCGCTTTTACGCACGTGCATCAGGGCCCGGGCATCCGCTGCATGATCGACGGCGGCATCCGCATCGATACGCACGGGCGCTCGACTTCATACGGGCCGGGCGGCGCCTGGTACGAGGCCGGGCCCGATCCGGTGTTCGCGCAAGCCGCCGAGGACAGGCCGAGCCGTTTCATCCGCGTGATGATCCTGCCGCGCGCGTTGCTGGGAAAAAGCTCGATCCGCTACGTCAAGGACGAGGACAAGGACAAGCCAAAGACGCAGTCGTACAAGATCTACGCCGATGCGCCGATCGCGTTCGAGGCGAAGAAAGTGAGCATCGACCGCCAGCAGGCCTTTTCCGGGACCAAAGAGGTGGCGGGCGCGCTCACGCTCGACACCGCGCGGCTGGCGCAATATCTGGCGGCGCAGGTGCACGGGCTTTGCCGGACCGCTGACGGTCAAGCAGTTCAAGGGCGGGCAGTCGAACCCGACTTATCTGCTGGAAACGCCGGCGCGGTCTTACGTGCTGCGCCGCAAGCCGCCCGGCAAGCTGCTGCCTTCGGCGCATGCGGTCGACCGCGAATTCCGCGTCATCCGCGCGCTCGCCGCGCAGGGCTTTCCGGTGGCCGAGCCGATCCTCTATTGCGCCGACGAGAGCGTCGCCGGCACCGCCTTCTACGTGATGGGCTTTGTCGACGGCCGCGTGTTCTGGGAGCCGCAAATGCCGGGCTCGAATGCGGCCGAGCGCGCGGCGGTCTACGACGCGATGAACGCCACGATCGCGCGCTTGCATACGTTCGATCCGGCGCAAATCGGCTTGGGCGATTTCGGCAACGGCGAGAACTACGTCGCGCGCCAGGTCGAGCGCTGGTCGAAGCAATACCGCGCTTCCGAAACGGAAAAGATCGAGGAGATGGAGCGGCTGATCGACTGGCTGCCGCGACACATCCCGCCGGCCGGACCGCCGCGGCTGGTGCACGGCGACTATCGGCTCGACAACTTGATCGTCGCGCGCGACGCGCCGCGCATCGTCGCGGTGCTGGACTGGGAGCTGTCGACGCTCGGCGATCCGCTCGCCGATTTCACCTATCATCTGATGGCCTGGCACATGCCGCATTCGGACAGCGCGGCCGGCACCGCGACGCTGGTCGGCCACGATCTTGGCGCGCTCGGCATTCCGGCGATGGCGGACTATGTCGCGGCTTACGTTGCGCGCACCGGGCTCGATCCGCGCCCGCATCTTGCCGCCTACCTCGCCTATAATTTCTTCCGCATCGCCGCCATTTTGCAGGGCATCATCGGCCGCGTGCGCGACGGCACCGCGACCTCCGAATTCGCGCCGGCCAAGGCCGAGATGGTGCGCCCGCTCGCCGCGAAGGCCTGGGATTTCGCGCGCCAGGCCTGACACGGTGAATGATCGGTTTGCGTGTTGCCGCGAATTGCGCCGATCCGCGGCGGCCAAAATTGATGCTTGCGCCGTAACGTGGCGCGATGAGCATCGCCGTCCAGCGCGTCACGCCGAAGGCCCCGACCGCCGCGAAATCGCGGCCGCCGAAGACGACCGAAGAACGTGCAGGCGACGAGCCGGTGAGCGAGGCGCACAACGCGCCGCCGCCGGGCGTCGGTCAATTGGTCGACAGGTCGATCTAGCGCCGCGCCTGGAAGAACTCCTTCAACAGCGCCGCGCTCTCGTTCTCATCGATGCCGCCATAGACCTCCGGCCGGTGATGGCAGGTGGGCGCCGCGAAAAAGCGCACGCCGTGCTCGACCGCGCCGCCTTTCGGATCGGCGGCGCCGAAATAAAGCCGGCGGATGCGCGCAAACGACATCGCCGCCGCGCACATCGCGCAGGGCTCGAGCGTCACATAGAGATCGCAGTCGGTGAGCCGCTCGCTGCCGAGCGCCGCGGCGGCCGCGCGGATCGCCAGCAATTCGGCATGCGCGGTCGGATCCTTGTCGGCCAGCGTGCGGTTGCCGGCGCGCGCGATGACTTGCCCGTCGCGCACGATCGACGCAGCCGACCGGCACCTCGCCGCGCGCGGCCGCGGCGCGGGCTTCCTCGAGGGCGATTGCATGAACGAGGCTGCGCATAGGTTGTCATCGCCGGGCTTGTCCGGCGACCTGCTTAGATGGCATCGCGTGCTATAAACGGGATGCCGGACAAGCCCGGCATGACGAAGCAGGCATGACCGACAAGACTACAAACGAAGGCGAACGCATCGCCAAGGTGATCGCGCGCGCCGGGCTCGCCTCGCGGCGCGAGGCGGAAGCCTGGATCGCCGCCGGCCGCGTCTCGGTCAACGGCGCGGTGATCGCCTCGCCCGCGCTCAACGTCACGCGGCGCGACCGCATCGCGGTCGACGGCGCAGCCGTTGCCGCGGCGGGCGCGCACGCGGCTGTTCCTCTACCACAAGCCGCGCGGGCTGGTGACCACGCACGCCGACCCGCAGGGACGCGCCGACCATCTTCCGCGCGCTGCCCAAGCACCTGCCGCGGCTGATCAGCGTCGGCCGCCTCGACATCAACACCGAGGGCCTGCTGCTGCTCACCAATGACGGCGGCCTGGCGCGCGTGCTGGAACTGCCGGCGACCGGCTGGCTGCGGCGCTATCGCGTGCGCGCGCTCGGGCGCGTCACGCAGGAGCGGCTCGACCGCCTGCGCCAGCGGCATGACCATCGAGGGCATGCGCTACGGCGCGATCGAGGCGACGCTCGACCGCGAACAGGGCGCCAATGTGTGGCTCACGTTCGCGATCCGCGAGGGCAAGAACCGCGAGGTGCGCAAGGTGCTGGAGTCGCTCGGGCTGAAGGTGAACCGGCTGATCCGGGTGTCGTACGGGCCGTTCGAGCTGGGCGAGATCGCGGACGGCGCGGTCGCCGAAGTCGAGACCGACGAGCTGCGCAAAATCCTCGGGCCGGAGATCGCCAGCGAGGCCGAGGCGGATTTCGAGTCGCCGCTGGAGGATGAAGCTCCTCCCCGTCATCCCGAGGCGCGCGAGCCGCGAAAAACGGCGGGCAAAGCCGGGGCCGCCGCGCATGCGACGGCCGCGCGAGGCGGCGCGCGCCTCAAGAGTGACAGCGGAGAAGCCGCGCGGCGGGCACATCAACCGCAAGAAACGCCGCCGCGACCGTCAGCGGCGGGCCGCGGTCCGATCAAGGCCGAAATAATGCGCGTGGTCGGCGGCAGATTGCGCTCGCGGCCGATCGCCGGGCCGAAAGGCGAAGGCCTGCGCCCGACCGCCGACCGGCTGCGCGAGGCGCTGTTCAACATCCTCGCGCACGCCTACGGCGATCCGGTCGCCGGCGCGCGCGTGCTCGATCTGTTCGCCGGCACCGGCGCGCTCGGCATCGAGGCGATCTCGCGCGGCGCGGCCTATGCGCTGTTCGTCGACGAGGGCGTCGAGGCGCGCGCGCTGCTGCGCGAGAACATCGAGACGCTCGGCCTCGGCGGCGTCACGCGCATTTTCCGCCGCGACGCCACCAGGCTCGGCCCGGCGCATCCGCTCGAGCCGTTCTCGCTGGCGTTCCTCGATCCGCCCTACGGCAAGGGCCTGGCGGAGAAGGCGCTGGCCTCGGCGCGCGACGGGCGGCTGGCTCAAGCCGCAGGCGTTGGTGGTGGTGGAGGAAGCCGCCGATGCCGGCTTTGCCGCGCCGGAAGGATTCGAGGAATTGGAGCGGCGCACGTATGACGATACGGAATTTGTGTTTTTGCGCGCAGCCTGATCGCAGTCGTCCGCCGCATGCGCGGGCTTGACCCGCGCATCCCGCTTAGGGAGCCTACTGCGCATGCCCTCCTGAGCGAGATGGCCGGGACAAGCCCGGCCATGCTATCGCGAGGCGATGACAGGAAACTACCTCCGCCCGAACAGCCGCTCGATATCGGCGAGCTTCAGCTCCACATAAGTCGGCCTTCCGTGATTGCACTGGCCGGAATTGGGCACCGCCTCCATCTCGCGCAGCAGCGCGTTCATCTCCTCCGGCTTGAGCCGGCGGCCGGCGCGCACCGAGCCGTAGCAGGCCATCGTCGCCGAGACGTGCAGCAGGCGGCGCTCGAGCGGCAGCTCGTCGTCCCATTCCGCCATGTGCTCGGCGAGATCGCGCAGCAGGCCGCGCGCGTCGACCTCGCCCAGCAAAGACGGCGTCTCGCGCACCGCCACCGCGCCCGGACCGAAGGCCTCGATCATGAGCCCGAAGCGCGCCAGCTCTCGCGCGCGCGCGACCAGCCGTTCGGCGTCGGCCTCCTCGAGCTCGACGATTTCCGGGATGAGCAAAATCTGCCGCGCCACGCCGGCGGCATCGAGCGCCGCCTTCATGCGCTCGTAGACGATGCGCTCGTGCGCGGCGTGCTGGTCGACGATCACCAGCCCGTCGCGCGTCTGCGCCACGATGTAAGTCTCGTGCACTTGCGCGCGCGCGGCGCCGAGCGGACGCTCGATCAAATCGGGCGCCGGCTCGAAGCTTTCGACCCGCGCGTCGGCCGACGGCGCGCCGACGTCGAAGGCGGCCTGCGCGGCTTCCGCAAAGCCGAGCGCGGTGGCGCCGCGCATGTTCGCGGCCACATTGGGCGCAAAGCCCATCGGCCGCGCCGGCGAGCGCCGCCAGTCATAGGCGCCGCGCCGCGCCTGCCCGAGCGGACGGAAGGCGGCGATGGTGGCGCCGCCGCCGGTGGTCGCGGCGCGCTGGCCCTCGCGCGCCAGCGCCTCTTTCAGCGCGCGCACGATCAGCCCGCGCACCAGCGCGCCGTCGCGGAAGCGCACCTCGGTCTTGGCCGGATGCACGTTGACGTCGACCTCGCGCGCCTCGCAGCGCGACGATGAGCGCCAGCAGCGGATGGCGGTCGCGCGGCAGATAATCGGCGTAGGCGGCGCGCACCGCGCCGATCAGCAGCTTGTCGCGCACCGGGCGGCCGTTGACGACCAGATACTGCGCCGAGCGAATTGGCGCGCGACAGCGTCGGCAGGCCGGCGAAACCGTCGACGCGCACGCCTTCGCGCTCGGACCGGATGGCGATCGCATTGGCGCGGAACTCGGCGCCGAGCACATCGCCGAGCCGAGTCAGCGGATCGGCCGACGCCGCCCAGGTCACCGGCGCGCGCTCCTCGCCGGCGAGCGTGAAGGTCACGTCCGGCCGGCTCATCGCCAGGCGCCGCACCACTTCGCGCACGGCTTCGGCCTCGCTGCGGTCGGTCTTGAGGAATTTCAGCCGCGCCGGCGTCGCATAAAACAGGTCGCGCACCTCGACGCTGGTGCCCTGCCCGAGCGCGGCCGGCTTGACCGGCTCGGCCGCGCCGGCATCGACGGTGATGCTCCAGGCATGCGGCTCGTCTTTGTGGCGCGTCGCGATGGTGAGCCGCGCCACCGCGCCGATCGACGGCAGCGCCTCGCCGCGAAACCCGAGCGTACGGATCGCCAGCAGGTCGTCGCCATCGAGCTTGGAGGTGGCGTGGCGCTCGACCGCGAGCGCAAGGTCGGCGCGCGTCATGCCCTCGCCGTCGTCGGTGACGCGGATGAGGCGGCGGCCGCCGCCGTCGGTGAGCACGTCGATGCGCCGCGCGCCGGCATCGAGCGCGTTCTCGACCAGTTCCTTGACCGCGCTCGCCGGCCGCTCGACCACCTCGCCGGCGGCGATGCGGTTGACGACGGTCTCGGGCAATTGGCGGACGGGCATCGGCTTCGCCTGATTCGGGATCAAGCGCGACTGTATCGGCGCGCTGATGGCAGCCGCGAGGCGAAGGCGTCGGCTGTGCCCGCTATCCTCGCAGCCGTCGTCCCCGCGAAGGCGGGGACCCATAGGCCGTGCCTTCTCGATAGACTGCGGAGTATGGGTCCCGGGTCTCGCTGCGCTCGCCCGGGACGACGGCGGAGCAGCTAATCCCAGCTCTTGCCGCTGCGGTGCCGCTTGATCTCGGCGCGGTGTTTCTTGCCTTCCAGGCGCTGCGCGCTTCTGCGCCTTCGGCACCTTGGTCGGGCGGCGCGGCACCGGCTTCACCGCCGCCTGGCGGATCAGGTCGACCAGGCGCGCGCGCGCCTCGGCGCGGTTGCGCGTCTGGTCGCGGTGCGCCTGCGCGATGATGACGATGACGCCGTCTTTGGTGAGCCGCTTGCCGGCAAGCCGCATCAAGCCGCACCGCCACGTCGTTCGGCAGCGAGGGCGAGGCGCGCACGTCGAAGCGCAGCTGCACCGCCGACGACACCTTGTTGACGTTCTGCCCGCCCGGCCCGGACGAGCGCACGAAGCTCTCCGACAATTCGGAGTCGTCGATGGCGATGGTGTCGGTGATGCGGATCATGCGATTCGCATCGTAACTTGTCATCGCCGGGCTTGTCCCGGCGATCCCGACTGTAGGACGCACGGTCTTGCTTCATCCTAAGCGGGATGGCCGGGCCAAGCCCGGCCATGACAATCACTGGGTCAGATACTTCTTCGCCAGCACCTTGCCCTCTTCGACCGCCGGCTGGTCGAAGGCGTCGACGCCGAGGAGATGCGCGGCGATGATCGTCTCCAGCATGAAATGCATCAGCAGCTCGCCGAGGCTTTGCGTCGTCGAGCTTGGCCAGATGAATCGTGCGCACCGGGCAGCCATTCTTGGCGAGCGTCTCGGCGGTGGCGCGGCCTTCGGCGGCGGCGAGATCGCCGATGGTCTTGCCGGCAAAGCCCGGTTCGCCGGCGAGCCTGGCGAGTTCGCCGTCCATGCGCGGGCCGAGGCCGGCGGCGCCGACCGTGACCACGGTGAACAGCTTGTCGCGCGGGCCGCCGATATAGAGCTGCACCTGGCTGTGCTGGTCGACCGGGCCGAGCGCGCCGAGCGGCGTGGTGCCCTTGCCGTCCTTGCCCAGGCTCTCGGCCCAAAGCTGCACGTACCAGCGCGTGAAGCGCTCCAGCCGGTCGCAATAGGCCATCAGCACGCTGATCGGCTTTGCCGGCGCAAGCGCAACCGCGAGCGCAGCGCCGAGCGCGGCCGGCACCTCGGCCGGCTTCTTCTTCGCCAGCACCGGCGCCAGGGCCGCGGCAGCGCCCTGACGGATCGCCGCGATATCGAGCCCGAGCATCGCCGCCGGCAGCAGGCCGACATTGCTCAGCACCGAGAAGCGGCCGCCGATGCCGGGGTCGTGGTCGAGCATCGGCACCTGGTGCCTGCCGAGCAGATCGCGCAGGCCGTTGCGCTTGCCCGGCTTTGCCGGCTCGCTCACGCCGAGCACGGCGGCGCGCGGGTCGTGGCCGGCCTGCTTGAGCGCCGAAAGCGCGGCGATGGTCTGCATCAAGCGTCTCGGCGGTGCCGCCGGACTTGGAGATGGCGACAAAGCGCGCGGTCGCCAGCGGCAGCCTAGCCAGCATGGCGTCGAACGAGACCGGATCGAGGTTGTCGATGAAATGCAGGCGCGGCGCCGCGTTCAAGGCGCCGACGCCGGGCACCGCATAGAAGGCGAGCTGCGCCAGCGTCTGGCCGCCGAGCGAGGAGCCGCCGGTGCCGAGAACGACGACGTCGGTGGCGCCCTTGCTGAGCCTGGCGGCGGCTTGCTTGATGCCGGCGAGGTCGTCCTGCTTCTCGGGCAGGCGCAGCAGCGGCAGCGTGCCCTCGGCGTAATGTTGCCGCAGCCGGTCGAGCGCGCCCTCGGCACGGGCAAGCGCATCGGCCAGCGCGCCGTCGGCCAGGCCGTGCTGGCCGATGGTCTTGGCGAGCGCGCTGTCGATGGATTGAATCAGGGGCATCGGGCTCTCCGCCGTCATGCCGGGCTTTGAGCCGGGCATGACGCTTGGGACGCAGCGCCCGTGCCTACCTAAGCGAGATGGCCGCGACAAGCCCGGCCATGACGAACCATGGCGGCTGTTTGCCGGCTCACTCCGGCGCGCCGATCGAGGTCACGCCCTTGGGCTTGCCGACGACGGTGGCCAGCATGCCGCCGCCGTACAGCCGCTTGGCCACGCGCTTGGCGTCCTCGATGGTGACGGCGTCGATCAGAGCGCCGCGGCGTTGCATGTAGTCGATGCCGAGGTTGTCGACCTGGACCTCGTTCAATTGGGCGGCGATCTTGGTCGAGGTGTCGAGCGTGAGCGCGTAAGCGCCCTTCGAGATAGGACTTGGCCGCCGCCAGTTCGGCCGCCGTCGGGCCCTGCTCGGCCATGCGCTTGATCTGCTGCTCGACGATCTTGAGCGCGTCGCCGGTGCGGTCGGCGCGCGGTGGCGGTGCCGCCGATCACCACCGCGGTGGCCCGCAGCCAGACCAGATGTTCGGACACGCCGTAGGCCAGACCTCGCTTCTCGCGCACTTCCTGGTAGAGCCGCGAGGTGAAGCTGCCGCCGCCCAGAATGTGGTTGACCACGTAGGCCGCGTATGAAATCGGGATCGTGACGCGCGATGCCGACGCCGCCGAAGGTAACGACCGCCTGCGGCACGTCGAGATTGATCACGATGCGGCGACCGAGCCCGCGCGGGGTCGCCTGCGCCACCGGCTTGAGGTCGTTGTGCGCCGGCAACGCGCCGAAGGCGCGGTCGATCAGCTTACCGGCTGCCTCGGCGTCGACATCGCCGACGATGGTGATGGTCAGCTCGTTGCGCGCGAAGGCGCGCCTGACGTAGGCGCGCATGTCCTCGGCGGTGATGCGCTGCATCGTATCGGGCGTGCCGTTGCTCTCGCGGCCGTAGGGGTGGCCGGGGAAAGCCGCGCTCCACCAGGCGTTGGCTGGCCAGGCTGTTGGGATTGACCAGCTCGCGCTGCCGGTCGGCCAGTTCCTGGCTGCGCACGCGCTCGACCGCGTCGGCGGCAAAACGCGGCTTCGAGAGCGCGAGCCCGAGCAGGTCGAAGGCCTCGTCGCGGTTCTCGTTGAGCGTGCGCAACGAGCCGCGGAAATAATCGCGCGAGGCGCTGAAACGACAGCTCGATGGCGTGGCGCTCGAGCCGCTCGTGGAAAGTCTTGCCGTCGAGGTCGCCGGCGCCCTCGTCGAGCATGTCGGCGGTGAAATGGGCGGTGCCGGCCTTGTCGGGATCGTCCTGGGTCGAGCCGCCGTGGAACGAGTAGCTGAGCGCGACCAGCGGCACCGTGTGTTCGGTGACCAGCCAGGCCTTGATGCCGGACGGGCTGACGATCGGCTCGATGGTCATGGCGGAAGCCGGCGCGGCGAGCGCCAAAAGCGCCGAAGGCGGCGGCGAAAATCGGCCGGATCATGAGCGTTTCTCCGCCTGCGGGCTGGTGTCTTTGATCAGGTAGCCGGTGACCGAGCGCCGCAGATCGAGCCACTTGCGGGCGGCCTGCTGCACTTGGTCGACGGTGACGGCGCGGATGCGGTCGGGCCAGTGGTTGACGTCGTTGACGGTGGCGCCGGTGGTGAGCGCGCTGCCGTACCAGCGCGCCATGCTGGCTTGGCTGTCATGGGTGTAGACTGCGTCGGCGATCAGCTTGGTCTTGCTGCGCTCGAGCTCCTCGGCGGTGACGCCCTTGGCGATCACTTCGGCCAGCACCGCGTCGATCGCCTTCTCGAGATCGGGCAGCGTGACGCCCGGCCGCGGCGAGGCGTAGACGCCGAATTTGCTCATGCCGAGGGAGAAGCTGTCGTACCAGCCGCCGGCTGCGACCGCTATTTGCTTGTCCACCACCAAAGCGCGGTACAGCCGGCTGTTGGTGCCGGCGCCCACGATATGCGCCAGCAGTTCCAGCGTCTGCGGATTCGCCGCGCTCGGCGGTCGCGAAAGACGGCACCAGATAGTCGCGTTGGACGACCGGCTGTTCGGTGCGCGCGTCCGCCATGGTGAGCCGGCGCGCCGCCACCGGCGGCGGCTCCAGCGCACGAAGGCGCGGCATGATGTTGTTGTTGCGCTCGATCTTGCCGTAGGTCTCCTTGGCCAAGGCCAGTACCTGCTCGGGCTCGACGTCGCCGGCGATCACCACCACGGCGCCATTCGGGCCGTAGAAGCGCCGGTAGAAGCCGATGGCATCGTCGCGGGTGAGCTGCTCCATCTCCTGACGCCAGCCGATTGTCGGCTTGCCGTAGGGACTGTTGAGATAAAGCGCGGCGTCGAGCTGGATGCCGAAACGCGCGCGCGCATTGTTGCCCACGCGCTGGTTTTCTTCCTCGAGGATCACGTCGCGCTCGGGCAGAACCTTGTCGTCGGTGAGTTGCAGGCCGTTCATGCGGTCGGCTTCGAAGCTCATCACGGTCTTGAGCTGTTCGCTCGGCACGCGCTGGAAGTAGCCGGTGAAGTCGGCGGCGGTGAAGGCGTTCTCCTGCCCGCCGAGCGAGGCGACGACGGCGGAGAACTCGCCGGCGGGATGCTTGGCGGTGCCCTTGAACATCAGATGTTCGAGAAAATGCGCGAGCCCCGACTTGCCGGGCACCTCGTCGGCGGCGCCGACTTTGTACCAGATCATGTGGGTGACCACCGGGGCGCGGTGATCGGGGATGACCACCAGTTCAAGCCCGTTGGGCAGCGTGTAGTCGGCGATCTGCGGCCCGGCCGAGCGCGCGGGACCCGCGAGCCCCGCGACAACCAGCGCGGCGCTCAGGAATGCGATGCGGAAATGCGGCACGTTTTCGGATTCCTTGTCGATTGCCGGGGATATCCACCGGACTTGAGGCGCCGCCCCAGATACGCGCGATGACGAACCGACGGGCTCGCACGCGTCATTGCGTGCTGCTGTCGACCACGCCTTTGTTCGAATAATAATCGGTCGCCCTGGGCACGTATTTTTCTTTGCCCTGCCGATAGGGCTGCGCCGGCGAAGGCACCCGGTAGCCCGGCGGCGGATCGGTGAGTGCGGCACGCTCCGGCTCGCCGGTGAAGTGCGGGATGTCGCGCGCGTCGGTCGAGCCGAACATGTTCTTGAGGCTGAACATGTCGCCTTTGTAGCCGAGCTCGTTCGGCGACATGCGCCTTTCGCCCGTGCTGCTGGTCTTGCGGGTCGCTGGGCGCAACGCGGCACGGTTGGTGCGCGCGCCCGGCACCATCTGGTCTGGCCGCATGCGTTGGTTCTGCTCGAGATCGATCTCGGCTTCGACGTTGCGCGTGCGCTCGAACTCGGCCTCCGCCTTGGCGCGGGCGATGTCGGGATCCTTCGGCCAGGCCGGGTTGGCGACCACCGAGGCGTCCGCCTGCGGCGGCGGCAGGTCCTTGCCGGGCGGCAGCACCAGCGGGCCGCGCTCGTGGTAATCGATTTGCGGCTCGTCGCCGCGCTGCAGGCCGAGCCCGCCCATGATGCTGCGGAGGATCTGGGTGTCGAACGGCACGCCGTCGTCGCCGGCGCGCGCGGGCGTTATCACCAGCGCGGCGGCCAGAGCGGCGCCCACAGCGGTGGTGGCGGTCAATCGTCTGGTCAGGCGGGTCGTGCGCATGACATCCAATCCTTGCCGTTGGCCTCGCGCATTTCCCTTAAACGTTCCGTCATGGCTCAAAGCCGGCGGGGGTCCTGCGCGCAACCTTCTGTTATCTCAACGGAATTCCAGAAGTCTCGAGCCGACTCTGGCGGCCGATCAGGGCGCTTTTGCGGCGCTGTCGCCCGCTATCGAGTTCATACAGGAGGGCGATGACGCCGGCAACGATGGCAACGTCGGCAAGGTTGAAGACGTACCAGGAAAACCGCCACGTCTCAGCGGTAATGTGGAAATGCACGAAATCGGCGACCCAGCCATAGGCCAGCCGGTCGATGGCGTTGCCGAGCGCCCCGCCGACGATCAGCCCGAGCGCGAGCGCGCTCAGCCGGTCGCGGGCATGCGCCAGCCAGACCCACAGCAGCAGCACGGCGGCCGCCTTGACCGCGAGCAGCACCCATTGCCCGACCTCGCCTTGCGTCTGGAACAGGCCGTAGCTGATGCCGGTGTTGCGGGTGAGCACGAGGTCGAAGAACGGCCCCAGCCGCACCGGCCCGTTGACCGCCGAGATCGAACACCTTGAGCAGATAGAGCTTGCTCGCCTGGTCGAGCGCGCAAGCGATCAACCGCGGCGGTCAGCCCGAAGCGCGTCAGCGGGCCCCACAAGCCTGCGCGACGCCGCATCTACTCCGCCGCCTTGCGCATGGCTTCCCATTCGCGCAGCGCCTGCGCGTCGCGCGGCGACACGTCGGGGAATTGCGGATCGGCGCCGATGGTGGTGAGCACCTTCCACGAGCGCGCGCATTTCGCGCCTTCGGCGAGGTTGGGCTTGACCGCGACGCCGGCGACGTCCGGCAGGCGGAAGGCGTCGGCCGGGCCCTCGTCACGCACCAGCGTCGCCGCCGAGGTGATGCAGACCTCGGCGAGGTCGCAATCCACCACCGCCTCGTAAAGCTCCTCGTTCGACACATGCACGATCGGATGCGCCTCGAGCGAGGAGCCGATGCGCTTGCCCGCGCGCTCGATCTCGAGCGCGCCGGTGACGACGCGGCGCACGATGCGGATCTTGCGCCATTTCTCGGCCAGCGCCTCGTCGCGCCAGGCCGCCGGCACGTCGGGGAAGGTTTCGAGATGCACCGACTTGGCATCGTCGCCGTAGCGCGACAGCCAGGATTCCTCCGCCGTGAAGCACAACAGCGGCGCGAGCCAGGTCACCGTGCAGCGGAACAGATGATCGAGCACGCTCAAGCAGGCCTTGCGCTTGAGCGAGGAATAAGGATCGCAATAAAGCGCGTCCTTGCGGATGTCGAAATAGAACGCCGACAGGTCGGCGGTCATGAAGGCCGAGAGCGCGGCGAAGATGCGCTTGTAGTCGAACTCGGCGTAGGCCTTGCGCACCAGCGTCATCGAGCTCGGCGAGCCGATGCAGCATCAGCCGTTCCAGCTCGGGCATCGCCTCCGGCTTGACGCGCTCCTCCTCGCGGAAATGCGCGAGGTTGCCGAGCATCCAGCGGATGGTGTTGCGCAGCTTGCGATAGGTGTCGGTGGTGGTCTTGAGGATTTCGGCGCCGATGCGCTGGTCGTCCCAGTAGTCGGCCGAGGCGACCCACAGCCGCAGGATATCGGCGCCGGACTGCTTGATCACGTCCTGCGGCGCGATGGTGTTGCCGAGCGACTTCGACATCTTGCGGCCGTCCTCGGCCTGCGTGAAGCCGTGGGTGACGACGACGTCGAAGGGCGCGCGCCCGCGCGTGCCGCACGACTTCCAGCAGCGAGGACTGGAACCAGCCGCGATGCTGGTCGGAGCCTTCCAGATACATCACGGTGTCGCGGCCGCCGTCGCGCTTGCGCTTGATGCCGGCGAGCGAGGGGAAATGCTCGGCGTCCTCCAGCACGAAAGCGTGCGTGGAGCCCGAGTCGAACCAGACGTCGAGGATGTCGTCGACTTTCTTCCAGCCGTCGTTTGCGAGCTTGCCGAGGAAGCGCTCGCGCGCGCCGGCGGCGTACCAGGCGTCGGCGCCTTCTGCCTCGAAGGCCTCGATGATGCGCAACTCGACCTCGGGGTCTTGCAGGATGTCGACCGAGCCGTCCGGCTTTTCCTTGATGAACACGGCGATCGGCACGCCCCAGGCGCGCTGGCGCGAGATCACCCAGTCGGGGCGGCTCTCGACCATGCCGTTGATGCGGTTCTCGCCGGCCGCCGGCACCCAGCGGGTGTCGGAGATCGCCTGCATGGCGCGCGCGCGCAAGGTATCTGTCATTCCGGGACGACGCGAAGCGTCGGGCCCGGAATCCGATACTCCGCAGCGCCGGGGTTATGGATTCCGGGCTCGCGGCTCCGCCGCGCCCCGGAATGACAGGAGGAGGCAAGCCCTCGATCGCCTTATCCATGGCGATGAACCATTGCGGCGTGTTGCGGAAGATGACCGGCTTCTTCGAGCGCCAGGAATGCGGATACTGGTGCTTGAGGCGGCCGCGCGCGATCAGCATGTGCGCGTCGATCAGCGCCTTGATCACCGCCTCGTTGGCGTCGCCCTTCTCGCCTTTGTCGTTGATGACGCGCTTGCCGGTGAAGCCGGGCGCGGCCTCGGTGAAGGCGCCGTTCTCGTCGACGGTGTAGGGGATGGCGGTATTGATGCCGCGCGCTTCCAGTCGCGCGCATTCTGCGGTCCAGACCTCGAAGTCCTCGCGGCCATGGCCGGGCGCGGTGTGCACGAAACCGGTGCCGGCGTCGTCGGTGACGTGCTCGCCGGCAAGCAGCGGCACGACGAAATCGTAGCCCGTGCCCTCGAAGCGGATGCAGCAGCACGTGATCGTCGCCAGCATCGGCCGCCGGAATCGGCCGCGATTCTCTCGAAAGCTTCGACTGCGAGCCTGCTTGAAGACTTCGTCGGCCAGCTTGTCGGCCAAGACAAACGTGTCGCCGACTTTTGCCCAGTTGTCGGCGCGGCGCATCGGTGACTTCGTAAAGACCGTAGGCAATCTTCGACGAATAGCTGATCGCGCGATTTCCGGGCAGCGTCCAAGGCGTCGTGGTCCAGATGACGACCGAAGCGCCATTCACTACCGATCGTCGCGCCTATTCGGTACTCGAGTCGGTGCAGCTCGGCATATCGCTGACCGGAAACTTCACCCACACCTGATCGCTGGTGTAATCCTCGTACTCGACCTCGGCCTCCGCCAGCGCGGTCTTCTCCACCACGCTCCACATCACCGGCTTGGAGCCGCGGTAGAGCGTGCCGTTGGCGGCGAACTTCATCAGCTCGCGCGCGATCTGCGCCTCGGCGGAGAAAGCCATGGTCGTATAGGGATGCGCCCAGTCGCCCTCGACGCCGAGCCGCTTGAACTCCTCGCGCTGCACGTCGAGCCAGTGCTCGGCATAGGCGCGGCATTCCTTGCGGAACGCGATCATGGCGGCGGGATCGGTGAGGTCCGGCTTCTTCTTGTTCTTGGCGCGGTAGTTCTCCTCCTCGATCTTCCATTCGATCGGCAGGCCGTGGCAGTCCCAGCCCGGCACGTAGTTCGAGTCGTAGCCGAGCATCTGCTGGCTGCGCGTCACCATGTCCTTGAGGATCTTGTTGAGCGCGGTGCCGATGTGGATCGGGCCGTTGGCGTAAGGCGGGCCGTCGTGCAGCACGAACTTGTCGCGGCCCTTGCCTGCCGCGCGCAGTTGCCCGTACAGCCCTTCCTGCTCCCAGCGCTTGAGCAGCTCCGGCTCGCGCTGCGGCAGGCCGGCGCGCATCGGGAAATCCGTCTGCGGCAGGAACAGCGTCTCGGAATAATCGCGCTTCGCGGTCGACATGGCGGGCTGTGTAGCAGGCGGATTCGGCATCGGAAAGGCATGCTGTCGTCCCCGCGAAAGCGGGGACCCATACGCCGTACCCTATCGGTCGGCTGCGGAGTATGGGTCCCGGGCCTCGCTGACGCTCGCCCGGGACGACGGACTGCTAAACCTCCCCCAGCACCGGAAAGGCCGCCTTGCCGGCGCGCTTGAGCGCGTCGCGCGCCTGCGCGCAATCGGCCAGCATGTGGCGCTTGAGCGCCTCGAGCGAGGAGAATTTCTGCTCGTGGCGCAGCCAGCCGATGAAGGCGACGTCGATCGTCTGCCCGTACAGTTCGCCCTCGAAGTCGAACAGGAACACCTCCAACAGCGGCGCGCCGTCGTCGAACATCGGCCGCACCCCGAAGCTCGCCACGCCGTCGAACGCTCGTCGCGAAGCGGGGACCGCGTCCGCCGGCCTGATCGCTTGGCGGAACGGCGCGACGGCGCGTAGATGCCGTGCTTGAGGCCGCAGGACGGATCGAGCCTGATATTGGCGGTCGGAAAACCGAGCGTGCGCCCGCGCTTGTCGCCGTGGATCACCTCGCCGGAGATAAACCAGGGCGCGCCCAGCAGCTCGGCCGCCTCCACCACCTTGCCGGCGGCGAGCGCCTGGCGCACCGCGCCGGAGGAAACCGGCCTGCCCTCGTCCTCCAGCGGCGGCACGATGTCGACGGCAAAGCCGAGCTTGCGCGCCCTGCTCGGCGAGATAGTCGGGCGAGCCGCCGCGGTCCTTGCCGAAATGGAAGTCGAAGCCGATCGCCGCGCCGCCGATGCCGAGGCGGCCGACCAGGATCTGCTCGACGAAGCCGTCGGCCGCGGTGCCGGCGAGCGCGGCGTCGAAGGTCATGACGATGGCGCCGTCGAGCCCGGCGGCGGCGAGCAGGCGCAGCTTGTCGCGCTCGCTCGAAAGCTGGAACAGCGGCTCCTGCGGCCGGAAGAAGCGGCGCGGATGCGGCGCAAAGGTCAAGGCCGCCGCCTTGCGGCCGAGCGCGCGGGCGCGCGCGCGCGCCGCCTCGATCACCGCGCGGTGGCCGCGGTGCACGCCGTCGAAATTGCCGATCGCCACCACCGCGCCGGCGAGCGGGCCGGGATCGATGGCCGGGCCTGCGCCGCGCGCGACGTGGAAGGGCTTTGAAGCGGGCATTGGCGGGCTGGTCCTTTGAGCGGTGGCGCGGCGCGGCGCATGGTTATCGCGCGGTTAACAAACTTTCAAATTAACCGCTTATTCAACGAGCGCTGCTACGGTCCGGGCTTTCGGGGGCCCCTTTCGAGGGACGATTGACCATGGCCGTTGACCTGTCGATGCCCGTCCTGGTGGTGGACGATTACAACACCATGGTGCGCATCATCCGCAACCTGCTGCGCCAGCTCGGCTTCGAGAACGTCGACGACGCCAATGACGGCACGGTGGCGCTGGAGAAGATGCGCAGCCGCAAATACGGCCTGGTGATCTCCGACTGGAACATGGAGCCGATGACCGGCTACGACCTGTTGCAGCAGGTGCGCGCCGACCCGAGTTTGCAGCAGACGCCGTTCATCATGGTGACGGCGGAATCCAAGACCGACAACGTGATCGCGGCCAAGAAGGCGGGCGTGTCGAACTACATCGTCAAGCCGTTCAACGCGCAGACGCTCAAGACCAAGATCGACGCGGTGTTCCCCGACGCCTAGCGGCGTAGTTTCTGTTCTGTCGTCCCGGCCGAGCGCCAGCGAGGGCCGGGACCCATACGCCGTGCCATATCGATAATCCGCAGCGTATGGGTCCCCGCTTGCGCGGGGACGACACGCGAGAGACTTCACCACACCAATTCGCGCATCACCGCCTTCGGCCGCTTGCCGGCGGCGTCGAAGGCGCTGGTCAGCGCCGCCGTGTCGGGCGTCGCCCGTCCGCCCAGCTCTTCGGCGTGGATGCCGGCGGTGACGAACAGGAAATCGACGCCGAACGCCTGCGCGCCGGCCAAGTCGGTGCGCAGCGAATCCCCGATCGCCAGCACGCGCTTGAGCGGCACCTCGCGGCCGGCGGCTAGCGCCGCCTGCGCGAGCGCGCGCTGGTAGATCGGCCGGTACGGCTTGCCGGCGTAGAGCACCTCGCCGCCCATGGCGCGGTAGAGGTCGGCGATGGCGCCGGCGCAATAGACCAGCCGCGTGCCGCGCTCGACCACCACGTCGGGATTGGCGCAGACCATGAACAGCTTGCGCTTGAGCATCGCCTCGAGCCGCGCGCGGTAATCCTGCGGCCTCTCGGTCTCGTCGTCCTCCAGTCCCGAGCAGACCACGTAGTCGGCGCGCTCGAGCGGCGCGCAGCGTCAAAGCCGTCGAACATCGAGCGGTCGCGCTCGGGGCCGAGATGATAGAGGCTCTGCCCGCGGCCGCTCTTCCATCACCGCGCGGGTGACGTCGCCCGACGACACGATGGCGTCGTAGCTCTCGCGCGGCACGTGCAGTTTCTCGAGCTGGCGCGCCACCACCGGGCTCGGGCGCGGCGCGTTGGTGATCAGCACCACCGCGCGTCCCGCGCGCGCGCGCGCGTCAGCGCGTCGCAGGCGCGCGGAAAGGCGCTCAGCCCGTTGTGCACCACGCCCCAGACGTCGCACAGCAGCGCGTCGTAATCCGCCGCGAGCGGCGCGAAATGCGAAAGCAGAGGCGCAAGCGTCATGCGGGATATTCAGCGCGCGGCAACGGCCCGGGCCGGCGGCGCCTCAGCCGCCGCGGCGGCATCGGCCGCCTCGCCGGCGACCAGCTGCAGCGCCTCGGCGCGCACCGGGCGCGGCGGCGAAAACAGGAAGCCCTGGCCGAAGCGCACGTCGTAGTCGAGCAGATCGACCACCGTGTTCTCGTGCTCGATGCGGTCGGCGATGAGGTCGATGCCGGAGCGCGCCAAAAGGTCGGCGAGGTCCTGCGGGTGGATGTCGCTGCGCGCGCTGGCCGACTTGTCGAGCAGCAGCGCCGCCGGCACCTTGAGGAAGCGGAAGCGGCGGTCGGCCAGTTCCTTCGGCTCCATGCGCAGGTCGGCGACGTGGTCCATGGAGAAGCGGAAGCCGCGCTCGGCGAGCGCCGCCAGCGCCTCGTGCTCCAGCGGGCCGAAGGCGCGGTAGGCGGCCTGGCTGAATTCGAAGCTGAGCGCGTCGGCGAGCGCGCGGTTGGCGTCGGCGAATTGCAGGAGCTTGCTGGAACTCGACCGGGTCGGCCAGCGTCGCCGCGCCGATATTGCAGAATGACGCCGACCTCGCGGTTCTTCAGTTGCAGCCGGCGGGTGACCTGCACGCAGCGGAACAGCAGCAGGTTGTCGAGCTGCGGCATCAGGCCGGCGCTTTCGGCGTACGTCGATGAAATCGTCGGCGGCGACGATCGTCGCCGTCTGCGGTGCGCAGCCGCGCCATCGCCTCGTAGTAGCGCACCTTGCGCTGCGGCAGCGTGACGATCGGCTGCAGGTAAAGATCGATGCGGTTGTCGTCGATCGCCTTGGCGATGAGCGCGGCCACCTCCGCGCGCTTGAGCCCGCGCAGGCCGGGCGCCTCGGAGGCTTTTTCCTCCGGCGGCGGGGCGGGCGGCGGCTTGCGGCGCGGGCGGCGGCGCCTGCAACAGGCCTTGCTTTTGCAAGGCGGCTTCATGCACGGCGACGGTGTCGGCGACCTGGCGCACCAGCCCGCCCAATTCGCCGATCTCGGCGGCGAGCGGCTCGCTGCCGGCGCGCGCCGGCTGGCCGGCGCCGGCTCTCGAGCGCGCCGAGCCGGCGCGCGATCTCGCCGACCTGGCGGGCGAGATCGGCGGTGCCGCGCGACAGATCGGCGATCTGGTCGCCGAGGTGCGAGCGGTCGCGCAGCCGCGCGCTGATCATGTTGGTGATCATCATGACGGCGAGCGCGGCGAGCGCCGCGACGGCGGACAGGCCGGCGTCGAGCTTGAGGCCGAGATAGAGCACCGCCCCGAGCGAGGCGGCGATCAGCACCATGCAGACGGCGATGAAAATGGCGCCGAGACGGAGCATCGGACCGGTTCCTACGGGCGGCTGATTCGCGGCCGGCTCCCCAATGTCCCCGAGACGCCCGGTCCGCGCAACAGCGTTTCTCCTGCTATGGTGCGCGCCAACGCGAAACCGACCCTCATCATGCCGGCTCTTCCCCGCCTGACTGCCTGGATAACGGCCCATCCCGGCCGCGCCTTCGCAGGCTTTCGCGGGGCTGCATGCCGCGCTGTGGACGGCGTTGCCGGCGCTGCTCTACCCCAATCTGCCGCTCGATCTGATCGAAGCGCTGATGTACGGGCGCGAATGGCAGCTCGGCTACGACAAGCTGCCGCCGCTGCCGTGGTGGCTGGTCGAGATCGCGTACCGGATGGTCGGGCACGACTTCGCCTATTATCTGCTGGCGCAAATCGCGGTCGTCGCCGGCTTTGCCCTGGTGTTTGTGACGGCGCGGCCGCTGGTCGGCGGGCTCGGCGCGCTCGTCGCGGTGCTGATCATCGACGGCCTGCACTACTTCAACTACACCGCCGCCAAGTTCAATCACGACGTCATCCAGCTGCCGTTCTGGGCGCTCGCCGGCTACGCCTTCCACCGCGCGCTGCGCGGCCGGCAAATGGCGGACTGGCTGCTGCTCGGCCTCGCGGTCGGGATGGCGCTGTGGGCGAAATATTTCGTGGTCGTGCTGGTGGCGCCGATGGCGCTCTTCCTGCTGGTCGACCGCGACGCGCGCAAGGCGCTTGCGACGCCGGGCCCCTATGTCGCCGCCGCCGCGGCGCTGTCGTGATGGCGCCGCATCTGGTCTGGCTGGTGCAGAACGATTTCTTGCCCTTCGCCTATGCCGAGCACCGCGCCGTGCTGCCGCGCGGCTGGTCGACCACCTCTGGCATCCGCTGCAATTCGCTGTTCGGCCAGTTGTTCTTCCTGCTGCCGTCGCTGGCTGATCGCGGCGCCGCTGTTCCTGCCGCGCCGGCGCGCAAGCGAGCCGCCGGCTCATGCCGCCGACGCCTTCGACTGCCGCATCGTCTCCTGGCTCGCCTTCGGGCCGATGGCGGCGGTGCTGGTGATGTCGGCGGTGAGCGGACGCGGCACGGTGGCGATGTGGGGCTATCCGCTCTGGCTGTTCCTCGGCCTCTGGCTGGTGCTGACGCGCGCGCAACGCGCTCGACCGGCAACGGCTGGCGCGCATCCTCGCCATCTGGGGCATCGTGTTCGCCGGGCTCGCGCTCGCCTTCTTCGCCAATTACGACCTGCTGCCGCGCTTCGACCACCGCTATCGCGCGGTGTTCTATCCCGGCGGCGCGCTCGGCCGCGACATCGAGGCGCGCTTTCGGGCGGCGACCGGCGCCGCGCCGGTCTACGTGATCGGCACCATGTGGGACGGCGGCAATGTCGAGCACTACGCGCCGAGCCATCCGCGCAATCTGGTCGACGGCGAGCCGGCGCGCGCGCCCTGGATCGATCTCGCCGATCTCAAGCGCCGCGGCGCGGTGCTGGTGTGGACCGACAGCGATCCGGCCAGGCTGCCGGAGAAATTTGCCGGCATCGCCGCCGGCGCCGCGGTGCAGCCGCCGTTCACGCTGGCCTACCGGCGCGGGCCGGGCGATGCGCGTCGGCTGGGCGATTTTGCAGCCAATCAAATAAGGTCGTCCCCGCGAAAGCGGGGACCCATACTCCGCAGCTTCTCTCCGCCCTCATCCTGAGGAGCATCGTGACGCGATGCGTCTCGAAGGACGGGGCGGTCGCCATGGTTCGAGACGCGCTGCTTCGCAGCGCTCCTCACCATGAGGGCCGCTATAGGCTGGTGGTTATGGGTCCCGCTTTCGCGGGGACGACAGCGTAAAGGCTCGGGACGACGGTTTACGCCACCTGCTTGATGATGGTGGCGACCTTGTCGAACAACTCGCCGATCTGCGCCAAGGGCGCGCGGCCGCACTAGCGGCCCACGCTTGGCTTGTCAATGTTCAGTCGGGTGGAACTATCCCGCCAATTCGACGACACCATCGTGGGGGAACGCTCATGTCTCGGCTCCGTCGCTGCATCATCGGTGCCTTGGCGCTGCTCAGCCTTCGCCGTTTGCAGCGGCGAGGCCCGGGCGCAGCCATACCCGAGCCAGCGCATCACCTTCGTGGTGGCCTTCGCCCCGGGCGGCGTCGCCGACACCTTGGCGCGGATCATCGCCAAGGGCGTCGAGCAGCGCCTCGGACAGAGCGTCGTGGTCGAGAATCGTCCCGGCGCCGGCGGCAATGTCGCGGCCGGCGTGGTGTCGCGCGCCACGGCGGACGGTTACACCTTCCTGGTCACCACCACCGCGCTGGCGATCAACCTCACGCTGCAGCAGCGCAATCAATTCACCGTCGACGATCTCAAGGCGGTCGCCATCGCGGCCTCCAGCCCGGAAGCGCTGGTGGTCAATCCCAGCAACCCGTCGCAAAATCTCGCCGACTTCGTGAAGGCGGCCAAAGGCAAGACGATCAACTTCGCCTCCGCCGGCGTCGGCAGCGGTTCGCACGTCGAGGCGGAATATTTCTTCAAGAAGATCGCCAATATCACCGTCGTGCACGTGCCCTACCAGGGCGGCGCGCCGGCCATCAACGCGCTGCTCGCCAACCAGATCGACGTGCTGGCGACGACGCTGGGCGGCGCCGCCGCCGCGCAGATCAAGGCCGGCAAGCTCAGGGGCCTCGGCATCGCGGCCGACAAGCGCGCCGCCGTGGTGCCGGACGTGCCGACTTATGCCGAGCAGGGCTTCCCGCTTTTCCAGGCGGCATCCTGGGTGGGCATCTTCGCCCCCGGCAAAACCGATCCGGCGATCGTCGCCAAGGTCAACGCCGCGGTCGACGAGGTGATCAAGGATCCGGCGACGCAGGAAAAGCTCAAGGCCTTCGGCTTCGATCCGGTCACCGGGCCGCCGGCGCAAGCCGACGCCTATTTCCGGTCGGAAGTGACGAAGTGGGGCGAGATGGTGAAGGCGCTCGAACTGTCGATCAAATGATCGGGCCAGCTTGCCATTGTCGTCCCGGCGCGCAGCGAGCGAGCCGACATCTCCCGATCGAGACGCGGGTATGGGTCCCCGCCTTCGCGGGGACGACTGACTGACAGTTAGGCGACCTGCTTGATGATGGTGGCGACCTTGTCGAACATCTCGCCGATCTGCGCCTCGGTGACGATCAGCGGCGGGCTCATGGCGAGCGTGTCGCCGACGGCGCGGAACATGACGCCGTGCTCGAAGAAGCCGCGGTCGAGCGCCTCGTAGCCGCGCTTGCCGACGCCGTCGGGCTTGTTGGCAAGATCGATGCCGACGGTGAGGCCGATCGTGCGGATGTCGAGCACGTTGGGCAGGCCCTTGAGGCCCATCGCCGCCTGCGCCCAGACCGGCTCGAGCTTCTTGGCGCGCTCGAACAGATCTTCCTCGCGGTAAAGATCGAGCGTCGCGAGGCCCGCGGCGCAGGCGAGCGGATGCGCCGAATAGGTGTAGCCGTGGAACAGCTCGATGACGTGCTCCGGGCCCTTCATGAAGGCGTCGTAGACGCCCTTGCGCACCAGCACGCCGCCCATCGGCACCGCGCCCGAGGTGATGCCCTTGGCGAAGGTGATCATGTCGGGGATCACGCCGTAGCGCTCGGCGGCGAAGGCGTGACCGAGCCGGCCGAAGCCGGTGATCACCTCGTCGAAGATCAGCAGGATGCCGTGCTTGTCGCAGATCGCGCGCAGGCGCTGCAGATAGCCCTTGGGCGGCGGCAGCACGCCGGTCGAGCCGGCGACCGGCTCGACGATCACCGCGGCGATGGTGGAGGCGTCGTGCAGCGCGACCAGACGGTCGAGCTCGTCGGCGAGATGCGCGCCCCATTCCGGCTCGCCGACCGAGAAGGCCTGCTCGGCGCGGTTATAGGTGTGCGGCAGATGATCGACGCCGGCCAGCAGCGCGCCGAACTGCTTGCGGTTGGCGACGATGCCGCCGACCGAGATGCCGCCGAAGCCGACGCCGTGATAGCCGCGCTCGCGGCCGATCAGCCGCACGCGCGAGGCGTTGCCGCGCACGTTGTGATAGGCGAGCGCGATCTTGAGCGCGGTGTCGACCGCCTCCGAGCCGGAATTGCAGAAGAACACGTGGTCGAGATCGCCGGGCGCCAGCGCGGCGATGCGCGAGGCGAGCTCGAAGGCTTTCGGATGCGAGAACTGGAAGGCCGGCGCGTAGTCGAGCTCCGCGGCCTGCGCCTGGATCGCCCGCACGATCGGCGCGCGGTTGTGCCCGGCATTGGTGCACCACAGGCCGGCCGAGCCGTCGATGACGCGGCGGCCGTCCGAGGCGATGTAGTGCATGTCCTTGGCGCCGGCGATCAGCCGCGGCCGCTGCTTGAAGGCGCGGTTGGGCGTGAACGGCATCCAGAACGGCTCGAGGTCGTTGGGGACCGAGGCGGAAACGGGGGTTCTTTGCGTGATGTTCATGGGGCGGCTCTCTGTTGCCTCTCCCGGCCTCATGGTGAGGAGGCGCGAAGCGCCGTCTCGAACCATGGGGCCGCCCCATCCTTCGAGACGCGGGCTTCGCCCGCTCCTCAGGATGAGGCGGAGATAGGCCGTTATTGGCTTATCCTCTTTCCGCGATAATGACAAAGCGGGAAACCGCTGCTACCACGCCCTTGCCGGATCACATTATTTTGCATTCGCCGATGGCCGACAAACCCAAAAAACCGCAAAAACTCAAAGCCCGCCTGCCGCGCGGGCTCGCCGACCGCGGCCCGGCCGAGATCGCCGCCACGCGCGACATGGTGGAGAAGATCCGCGCGGTGTTCGAGCGCTACGGCTTCGAGCCGGTGGAGACGCCGGCGATCGAATACACCGACGCGCTCGGCAAGTTCCTGCCCGACCAGGACCGGCCGAACGAGGGCGTGTTCTCGTTTCAGGACGACGACGAGCAGTGGCTGTCGCTGCGCTACGACCTGACCGCGCCGCTCGCGCGCTACGTGGCGGAGAATTACCAGAATCTGCCGCTGCCCTATCGCAGCTATCGCTACGGCTATGTCTATCGCAACGAGAAGCCGGGCCCGGGCCGCTTCCGCCAGTTCATGCAGTTCGACGCCGACACGGTGGGCGCGGCGAGCATGGCCGCCGATGCCGAGATGTGCATGCTGGCGGCGGACACGATGGAGGCGCTGGGCATCAAGCGCGGCGACTATGTGGTGAAGGTGAATAACCGCAAGGTGCTCGATGGCGTGATGGAGGCCATTGGACTTGGCGGCGACGAAAATGCCGGCAAGCGGCTCACCGTGCTGCGCGCGATCGACAAGCTGGATCGGCTTGGGTCCGAAGGTGTGCGACTAGCTGCTTGGCGACAGGCCGCAAGGATGAAAGTGGCGATTTCACAAAAGGCGCAGGATCTCGAAATCGAGACATGAGCAGATCGATCGATCTTCAGGTTCTGTCAGCAAACTTGGTTCGAGCGAGGACGACGCATCTGGTTCAGAGACTGGATACGCAGCTCTGCGCAGAATTCGAGAGATCGGATAGCTGCTGACATCGAAGGCTCGATGAACTTCAGCAGAAGCTTGGCTCGACTGGCAATGAAGGCGCATTGAAGAACTCGACGACAATTGCAGACTTCGTTAAGGCCGCTGGCTACGACGTACGATCGCATTCGCATCGATCCCTCCGTCGTCCGCGGCCTCGAGTATTACACCGGCCCGGTCTTCGAGGTTGAACTCACCTTCGAAACCAAGGACGACAAAGGCCGCCCGGTGCGCTTCGGCTCGGTCGGCGGCGGCGGGCGCTACGACGGCCTCGTCTCGCGCTTCATGGGCCAGCCGGTGCCGGCGACCGGCTTCTCCATCGGCGTGTCGCGGCTGCAGGCGGCGCTCACGCTCATCGGCAAGCTCGACGCAAAAGCCGCCGGCCGGCCCGGTGCTGGTGACGGTGTTCGGCCCCGACAACGTGCCGGCGAGCCAGGCGCTCGCGGCGAAACTGCGCAATGCCGGCATCCGCGCCGAGCTTTATCTCGGCAATCCCAAGCACGGCATCGGCCAGCAGCTCAAATATGCCGACAAGCGCGGCTCGCCTTGCGCGGTCATCCAGGGGCCCGACGAGAAAGCCAAAGGCCAGGTGCTGATCCGCGACCTGATCGCCGGCGCGCGCGCCGAGCGACATCAAGGAGCGCGACGAATATCTGAAGAAGCAGGCCGAGGCGCAGTCCGCGGTCAAGGAAGCCGAGTTGGTCGAGGCCGTGCGCAAGCTGCTGGCGCGGCGCGGCATTCAGTAAAGCCCGCTCATTCCCGCGCACGCGGGAATCCAGGGCCAAAACCGCAACGCCCTCACATGCTGCTCTGGGCCCCCGCTTGCGCGGGGGCGAGCGGATAAATCGGCACAGATCGACGGGATCAAGTGTTAGCGCTTCGGCGCCGCCTGCATCTGCTTCTGCAGATCGAGGATGTTCACGGTCCTGCCGTTGCCCATGATCATGTCGCCGGCGCGCTGGCCGGGCTGGCACGGCCCCAGCCATTTCGCCGCGATCGTCGTGTGGCTTTCATGCGTGCCGCCGGGCGCGGCGCCCGGCATCGGCGGGCCGCCCGTGCGCGTCGAGGTGACGTCGACGGTATAGGCGCTGTCGAAGCTGCCGGTGACCACCGCGTGCGACGTGACGGTCGCGCCGTTGGCCGTGCAAACCGAATCGACGGTGAGCGTGGCGCCCGAGCGGCTGAGCTCCTGCTTGCTGCAGGTCACGCCGGCGCCGGCGCCGCTGACATTCGCATTCATCAGCTTGTCGGTGGCGGCGTCGAGGCATTCCTTGATGCTCTGCGGCGGCAGCTTGCGGCCGACGAAGGTCATGTCGAGCTGCCACAGGCCCGGCTTGCGGGCGGGCAGGTCGAGCGCCGCGGCCGGCGCGGCGCCGATGACGGCAAAAACGATGACGGCGAGATGTCGGCGCATGGGCGGCTCCTGCGGCGCGGGTGCGCGCATCATAGCACGCGGAGCGCGGCCATCGCCTAGCCAAGCGGCGTTCGACGTTTAGACGGCGACCAGGTCGTTGGCGGCGGCGCGGCCGCCGGCGAGCGCATGGCCGAGCACCTGCTCGACCGCGTCGAAGGAATCGAGCAGCGAGAGATTGCGGATCAGCCGGTCGTTACGAAAGCGGATGAAATTCGCCACCCGGAAGCTGAGCACGCGGCCGTCGTCGCTGCGCCGCGCGAGCTGCCGGCTCAACATCGAGGCGTGCTCGCCGTCCACCAGCATCGTTTCGGGCTCGAAACTGAACACGCGAAAAACCGCCGGCACCTGGCGGGCGATCAGGTCGAGCACCGCCGCCTTGCCGCAATGGGTGCCGCAGAACGGCAACAGCCCGACCGGCCCGCTGATGCTCCATTCGACGTCGTCGGCGAGGAAGGGCGCGACTTTTTTCACGTCGCGGCTGGCATAGGCGCGGTAGAAAGCCTCCACCACGGCGCGCGAGACCGAATAGCTCATGCGATTGCTCCCCACCCGCGCGCATTCAACGCCGGTTGTGTTGACATTTCCTTACGCGGCGCCCGGGCCGCCGCCGGGGCGCGTCAAAATTCATTAACGATGCTAAGGGCTTGCGGGCGCGGCGCGTTAAGCCCAGGGGTGAAACGCAGTCGAAACCTTAAAGCCCCCGTGCTAAAGGGCGCGCGGCCGCGAAGTGCGGCCGGCGATGGCGGAACGAACGATGGATGCGCGCGCGACCAGCGAAGCGAAAGGGCCCGACGCGCGGGCGGAGGCGCTCGTTTCCGCCTACGAGCGCGCCGGCTATGCCCGCTCGGCGCCCGCCATCCTGCAGCCGGCCGAGCCGTTCCTCGACCTGTCCGGCGAGGACATCCGCAAGCGCATGTACCTGACCAGCGCGCCGGGCGGCGGCGAGTTCTGCCTGCGGCCCGACCTGACCATCCCGGTGTCGCGCGATTACCTCGCCTCGCCCGCCGCCGGCCAGGTGGCGGGCTTGTGCTATCTCGGCCCGGTCTTCCGTCACCGCAAAGGCGAGCCGGCGGAATTCGTGCAGGCCGGCATCGAGTCGTTCGGACGCGCCGACAAGGCGGCGGCCGACGCCGAGATGCTGGCGCGCGGGGTGGAGGCCACGGCGAATTACGGCCTCGCCTCGCCCGACATCCGGATCGGCGACGTCGCGCTCTTTGCCGGCCTGATCGCCGGGCTCGAGCTGCCGGCGGCGTGGAAGCGGCGGCTGATCAAGGATTTCAACCGCAAGGCCAATCTGGCGCAGGACCTCGAGCGCCTGATGCTGGGCGGCACCAACGGCCGTCCGGAATACCAGGGCGTGCTGGCGGCGCTCGCCGGCTCCGACCCCAAGGGCGCGCACGCGCTGGTCACCGACCTGCTGTCGATCGCCGGCATCAACGCCGTCGGCGGCCGCTCGGTCGGCGAGATCGCCGACCGCTTCCTCGAGCAGGCCGCGCTCGGCGCCTCGACGCGGCTGCCGCGCGACGTGCGCGCGCTGATCGAGCGCTTTTTGGCGATCGCCGGCGACCCCGACCAGGCGGCGGCCGATTTGCGCGCGCTCGCCAAGGACGCCAATCTGGCGGCCGCGCTCGCGCCCGCGCTCGATCTGTTCGAGCACCGCACCGGCTTCCTCGCCGCGCACGGCATCGACGTGAAGCGCGTGCGCTTCGCCACCGCGTTCAGCCGCGGCTTCGACTACTACACCGGCTTCGTGTTCGAATTGACCGATCCGGCGCGCACCGGCGATCCGCTGGTCGCCGGCGGGCGCTACGACGAATTGCTCACGCGGCTCGGCAGCCCGCAGCCGATCCCGGCCGTCGGCTTCGCGGTCTGGATCGAGCGGCTCGCGGTCTATGGAGGCGCGCCATGAGCGCGCCGCTGGTGCTCGCCGTGCCGGCCAAGGGCCGGCTGCAGGAAAACGCCGAAGCCTTCTTCGCGCGCGCCGGCCTCGCGCTGATCAAGCCGCGCGGGGCGCGCGATTATCGCGGCGCGGTGGCCGGGCTCGACGGCATCGAGGTCGCCTATCTGTCGGCGGCCGAGATCACCTCGCAGCTCGCGGCCGGCGCCGTGCATCTCGGCGTCACCGGCGAGGACCTGGTGCGCGAGATGATCCCCGACGCCGACGCCCGCGTCGTGCTGGTCGAGGGCCTCGGCTTCGGCTTTGCCAACGTCGTGGTGGCGGTGCCGCAGGCCTGGATCGACGTGCGCACCATGGCCGACATCGACGACGTCGCCACCGCCTTCCGCCAGCACCACGGCCGCAAGATGCGGGTCGCCACCAAATACGTGAACCTGACGCGCGGCTTCTTCTCCGATTACGGCATCCACGATTACCGCATCGTCGAGAGTTCGGGCGCGACCGAAGGCGCGCCCGCCGCCGGCAGCGCCGAATTGATCGTCGACATCACCACCACCGGCACGACGCTCGCCGCCAACGGGCTGAAGGTCGTGGAGGACGGCGTCATTCTGCGCTCGCAGGCCAATCTGGTGGCCGCCCGCACGGCGCCCTGGGGCGCGGCCGAGCGCGAATTGGCGCGCGTCATCTTGGATCGCGTGGCGGCGCAGGCGCGCGCCCGCGCCTTCCGCGAAGTGCGCGCGCGCTTTGCCGCCTGCGATGCGCGCCTGGTCGAGACGGCGCGCGAGAAATTCGGCGTGGTCACGCCGTTCGGCGGGCCGACCTCCTCCGGCATGCTGACGCTGCACTGCCCGCCGGCCGCGGTCTATGCGCTCACCAGTTACTTGCGCGAGCACGGCGCCGAAGCCGTGGCCGTCGCCGATCTCGGCTACGTGTTCTCGAAGGACAACCCGCTTTTCGCCAAGCTGGAAGCGGGGTTGTAGCGTCTCACAGCGGCGCCGTGCGCGACGCCCACCGCGTCCGCGCATGACCCTGGCTCGATAGACACACTCCATCGCCGACCATAAACTCTCGCACAACACGGAGGGGGTCGATCATGCACAGGATTGCACTGGCACTTGTTTTCTCTGGTCGGACTGATCGCGCCGGCGTTCGCCCAGAAGGCTGAGATTGAGGCGGTGAATGCGAAATGGATGGAATTGTTCAAAAAAGGCGATTTCGCCGGCATCGCGTCGCTCTACACCGATGACGCGACCGCATTCCCGCCGGGTGCCGCGATGGTAAAGGGCAGCGCCGCGATTGCGGCAATGTGGAAAAGCATGGCGGCGCAAGTCAGCGATCCGAAAGTCACAACCCTCGACGTCAAGCCGCTCGGGCCTTCCGCGGCGCGCGAGATCGGGACCTTCAGCTTGAAGACCAAAGGTCCGACGCCGCAGGAAGTTTCCGGGAAATATGTCGTGGTGTGGGAGAAGGTCGGAGACCATTGGAAACTCGCGACCGATATCTGGAACGACGGCAAGTAGGACGCCGTGCGACGCCCAGATTTGCTTCGCCAATCGACCTCCTCCTTTCAGGGGGAGGTAACATCATCGCTGCGCGGCGGGCGCTTGCGAAACACCACGAAATGCGAAAGCGAGAAATTGACCGCGAAGCTCACCGCGATCGAGATCAGCTTCGCCAGCAGCACCGGCAGCACGAATGACAGCGCAAACAGCGTCGCCGTGCTCGCCACCATGCCGGCGACGCCGGAGGCGACGAAGGTCAGATAGTCGCGCCGGCGCAACACGCGGCCCGATTCCGGCCCGAACGTGATGAAGGAATTCATCATGTAGGAGAAGGTGACCGCCACCAGCCAGGCCAGCACGTTGGACGGCACCAGCGGCCAGCCGAGATAGCGGGCGACCGTCCAGAACACGCTGAAGTCGATCACGGTATTGACCACGCCGACCATGGCGAAGCTCGCCGCCTTGAGCGCGAGCGCGCGCTCGTGCCAGGCCTTGCTGAGACGGTCGAAAACGTTCTTGACGGGCGCCATTTGCGGCTCCGATAGCACGTTAAGCTTGGCGCGCCCATATGGAACGCGGGCGCGACAGCGCAAGGCCCATGCGCTATAGATCGCGGCGAACAACGGCGGTTACGACGATGGCGGGACGTTCGAGCAAGACGGCGGCCGGCGCGGCGCGGGCAACGCCCGGCGCCGGCCTGTCGATCGTGGTGCCGCTCTACAACGAGGCTTTGGGCCTGGCCGCCCTGCACGCGCGCATCGTCGCGGTGGCGGAGCGCATCAAGGCCAAACGCGGCTTCGCAATCGAGGTCGTCTATGTCGACGACGGCTCGAGCGACGGCACGCCCGAGGTCGCCCGCGCTTTGCCGGCCGGCCCGCTCGACATCCAGCTCATCACGCTGTCGCGCAATTTCGGCAAGGAGGCCGCGCTGCTCGCCGGCCTCGACCACGCCCGGCTCGGCGCCGTGCTGTTCATGGACGGCGACGGCCAGCACCCGCCCGATCTGGTCGAGACCTTGGTGTCGCGCTGGCTCGACGACGATTACGACGTGGTGTTCACCGCCAAGGCGCACCGCGAGAACGAGCCCTGGCTGCGCCGCACCGGCGTGCACTGGTTCTACGCGCTGATCAATTGGGGCCAGCGCCAGCCGATCCCCGAGGACGCCGGCGACTTCCGCCTGCTGTCGCCGCGCGCGGCGGCGGCGCTGCGCCAGATGCCGGAGCGCAACCGCTTCTTCAAGGGCCTGTCGAGCTGGATCGGCTTCCGCCAGGTGCGCGTCGACTACGAGCCGGCGCCGCGCGCGCACGGCGTCACCACCTGGAACGTCTGGAGCCTGATCGGCTTCTCGATCGAGGGGCTGACCTCGTTCACGGTCGCGCCGCTGCGGGTGGCGAGCCTGCTCGGCCTGCTGCTGGCGGCGCTGGCGCTGCTGTTCGGCATCGAGATCTTCATCGAGACGGTCTTCTTCGGCCAATCCGTGCCCGGCTATCCTTCGCTGGTCATCGGCATGATGGTGATCGGCGGCGCGCAGCTGGTCATGATCGGCGTGCTGGGCGAATATATCGGCAAGCTTCTGTCCGAGATCAAAGGGCGGCCGGTCTATTTCGTCGCCGAGCACAAGCTTACCGCCGCCAAGGACGAGACGCCCGCCAAGACGTCGCCAAGCCGCGCGCCGCGCGCGCGGCCGAGTGAGGATGCCGGCGCCGCGCCGCATCTGGTTGTGCGCCGACGATTACGGCATCGCGCCCGGCGTCAACGAGGCGATCCGCAGGCTGATCGCGCAGCGGCGCATCAACGCCACCTCGGTCATGGTGGTCGCGCCCGCGTTCACCCGCGAGGCGGCCGCCGCGCTCGCCGCGCTCAATGCCGGCGACAAGCGCGCGCGCATCGGCCTGCATGTCACGCTGACCGCGCCCTTCGCGCCGGTGAGCGAAGGCTACCGGCCGCTGCGCGCGCACAGTTTCCCGCCGATCGGCGAGATGATGCGGCTCGCCACCGCGCGGCGGCTGTCGGCCGAACGGCTGACCGGCGAGATCGGCAGCCAGCTGCGGCTGTTCGTCGAAGCCTTCGGCCGGCCGCCCGACTTCCTCGACGGGCACCAGCACGTGCATCTGTTGCCGCAGGTGCGCGACGCGCTGCTCAAGGTGGCGAGAGAAGCCGCGCCGGGCGCCTGGGTGCGGCAATGCGGGCGTCCGCGCGGCGCGCGCGGCTTGCGCGACCGCAAGGCGCTGCTGCTCGACATGATGAGCGTGCGCTTCCGCAGCAAGGCGGCGCGGCTCGGCGTCAAGACCAATCCGGCTTTCGCCGGCAGCTACGACTTCGTCGCCAAGGCCGACTACGCGGCGATCTTTCCACGCTTTTTGGCCGGCATGCCGGACGGCGGATTGATCATGTGCCATCCGGGCTTGGTCGACGACGCGCTCAAGCGCCTCGACCCGCTCACCGATTTGCGCGAGCGCGAATTATCTTATTTCGAGTCCGACGCGTTTACCCGTCTGCTCGGCGAGCGCGGCGTTGCGCTCGGCAGCCGCGCGCTTAGAGCACGATCACCTTGGTGCCGACCTTCACGCGGCTGTAGAGGTCGATGACGTCGGCGTTGCGCAGGCGGATGCAGCCGGAGGAGACGTTGTGGCCGATGGTCCAGGGCTCGTTCGAGCCGTGGATGCGGTAGAGCGTCGAGCCGAGATACATGGCGCGCGCGCCGAGCGGATTGTTGGGGCCGCCGGCCATGAAATGCGGCAGGCTGGGCTGGCGCGCCAGCATTTCCTTGGGCGGCACCCAATCCGGCCATTCCTTCTTGACCGAGATGTTGTGCGTGCCCGACCAGGTGAAGCCGGGCCGGCCGACGCCGATGCCGTAGCGCATGGCGCGGCCGTTTGCCTCGACCAGATAGAGGAAGTGGTTGGGCGTATCGATCACGATGGTGCCGGGCGCTTCCTTGCCGTCATAGGCGACTTCGCGCGGCATGAATTGCGGGTCGATCTGGCGCTGCCGCACGTCCTCATTGGCCGGCGCGCTGACGTAACGCTGCGGCGCGCGGTCCGGATCGGGCGCCAGCGCCGGCGCCGGGCGCGACTCGCCGCTGAACAGGAATTCGATGAAGCCGCCGCCGAGCGGGCCGCGCGGCTGCGCCGATGCCAGTCGCACCGGCGGGGCCGCGTCTTCGTCTTGCGGCGGCTGCAGCGCGAGCTGCGCCGAGGCGGCGGCGGTGGAGAGCGAAAGGGCGATCAAGGCGGCGGGAACCGAACGCAACATGGTGAACTCTTCTACAACGTGTTTGCTCGCATCGAACTCAATGCCAAAAGCAACAACGATTGGTAACCATGTCGGGCGCGCGCCCGCATTACCGCGAAAAGCGCGCGGCTTTCGTCGCGCTAGCGTTTATTTTGGGTAAAGGGCGCGGCCGCATGGTAAACGCGCGGTTGACGGCGGAAAGCGCCCCAGCACCGCTCCGGTTCCGCCGCAACCCAGCATTAAGGCTCGCCGGGCTACCACCACGGCGGCGGGAGCGGGGATGCAGCGCAAAGTTTTTCGCATCGAGCAGTTTGAGCGGCGCGCGCCGGCGCCGCCGGCTTTGCCGCGCCGCGAGCGGCCGCCCGCCGTCGAGGCGGCGGCGCCTGGCGGCGACCTCGCCACGCTACGCGCGAGCCTCGCCGACACGCTGCGCAATCTCACGTCGCTGATCAGCGAGGGCAAGGAAAGCCGCATGGCGCGTGCCGCCGGCGAGCTCGGCGCCGCGGTCGAGGCGATGGAGAAGGCGACCGACAAGATCCTGCAGTCGGCCGAGGCGATCGACGACTGCGCCAAGGCGCTGGCCGCCGCGCAGCTGACCGGCTACGCGCGCGGCATGACGCAGGACATCCAGGAGCACGTCACGCGGCTGTTCGAGGCCTGCAATTTCCAGGACCTCGCCGGCCAGCGCATCGGCAAGGTGATCAAGACGCTCGACATGGTCGAGCAGCGCATGACGGCGGCGGTCGCGCGCTGCAAGGGCGCGCAGGCGCCGGCGGCTGCCGCCTCGGCCGCGCCGACGGGCGCTTTGCTCAACGGCCCGCGCCTCGACGGCGAAGGCGGCCATGCCAGCCAGCGCGACGTCGACCAGATGTTCGGTTAGCCGGGCCTTTTGATCAGCGATAAAGCAGACGAGCGCCACCGCCGCGAAAGCCGGCGGCCAGCGCCAGCGCCGCCGGGTCGGAGGTGCGCTCGACCACGAAGGCCATCACCAGCGGCGCCGCCGACTGCATCAGCAGAAACGGTCCGGCCAGCCGCCCGATCAGCCGCCCGTAACCGGAGGCGCCGAACAGCGCCAGCGGCACCGCGCCGCGCGTGATGGTGACGAGCCCGTTGGCGCCGCCGAACATCAGCGCAAAGGCCGCCGCGGTCGGCGGCCGAAATGCCGAGCAGCGCCAGCATGGCGAAGGCCGCGAGCAGGCTCGCGAGCGCAAAGCGCGCCACCCAGAGCGGGTGCAGGTCGCGGCCGAAGGAAAACTCGATCAGCCGCGCGCCCACTTGCGCCGGCCCGAACAGCGCACCGATCCACACCACCGTGCCGGCGTCGATGCCGGCGCGGCCGAAGATCGCCAAGAGATGCGCCGACAGGCCGGAGGGAACGAAGGCGTAAGCCGCGAAGGCGGAGGCGACCAGCACGAACATGAGGCCATGCGCGGGCAGGACGCTCGCCGGCGTCTGCGTCGTAGGCGCCGCCGCGCCGTCCGCTTCGTGGCGGTGGCGCGGCAGCGCGAGCGCGTGCAGCGGCGCCGACACGCAAACCAGCAGCGCGGCATAGATCAGATAGGTGCCCTGCCAGCCGACGCGCTCGATGAGATAATGCGTGGCCGGCCAGCTCACCGTCGAGGCGAAGCCGCCGGCGAGCGTCAGCGCGGTGATCGGCCGCCGCGCGTTGCCGCCGAAAATGCGGCCGAGCGTGGCGAAGGCGGAATCGTAGAGGTTGGCCGCCATGGCGACGCCGAGCACCATCCAGACCGCGATATAGGCGAGCGGCTGCGCGGCCTGCACGATGAGAAACAGCCCGAGCCCGCCGATCAGCGAGCCGACGGTCATCACCACATGGCCGCCGTAACGGTCGATCGAGCGCCCGACCAAGGGCGAAACAAGCCCGGCGGTCAGCAGCCCGACCGAGAAGCCGCCCATGGCGAAGGCGATCGACCAGCCGCGCTCGGCGGCGATCAGCGGCACGATCAGCACCGGCGTATAGAAGATCGAGCCCCAGGAGATGATCTGCGTGACGCCCAAGACGGGCACGGCGCGCCAGGGTCCGTGCACGAAATCGCGCGCACGCATGAGCTTAGGCGGGGCCAGGGGCCTTCGGCTTCGGCGGCGCCGGGGGCTTGGCTGCGGCAGGCTTGGCCGCGGCAGGCTTGGCCGCAGGCTTGGCCTTCGGCTTGCCCTTCGGCCGCGGACGCTTGGCGCCCTCGGGCGCGCAACGCACGTAGACCATGGTGCCGTAGCGGCCCTGCACCTCGGAATCCATCCAGCGCAAAATCAAGATGCGGCCGTCGAAGTGAACCACCTCGCGGTCCTGCATGCTGGCGGGCGGATCTTCGGCCGGGCCGATATAGGTCTTGCCGCCGGGCGCGCCCTTCAGGCGCAGCTCGGTCGGGGTGGCCTGGTCGGCGAGATGCATCATCACGCCGCCGGTCGGGCCCATGCTGATGAGATAGGGATTGGCGCATTGCTGCGCGGCGGCCGCCTCGATGCGCGGGCGGTCTTCGTCTTTGTGGTAGGCGGCGAGGCCCCAGCGCCCGACCAGGTCCTGCGGCGGGAAGGCCGGCGGCAGCGTCGGCAGCACGGCCGGCTGCGGCGGCGCCTCTTCGTGCCGCGGCCCGAACGGCGAGGTGGTGGAGCAAGCGCCGAGCGCCAAAGCGAGCAAGGCCAACGTCAGGACGTGCGGCAAAGCGGGACGAAGGCGAGGCATGGCGGCTCCTTGCTGCGGGCGGGGCGACTTTGCGGGGCAATAACGGCAAGCGCAAGCGCGCCGTCAACCGCCGCCCCGCCCAGGCCATAAACCAAACCGCCATGCCGCAGGCAGCCGGCGGCGGCTTCGGCTTGACACGTCGGCGGCGAACCAATATCTCCTCGGCAGCGATTGGCACTCTCGCGCCTGAGTGCTAAGCGCTTGTCAAAACAACACTTTCTGTAGTGCCCCGCGCGGGAAGCGCCGACGAGGAAGCCATGGCCAAGACCAAGTTCCGCCCTTTGCACGACCGCGTGGTCGTGCGCCGCATCACCGCCCAGGAGAAGACCAAAGGCGGCATCATCATCCCCGACACCGCCCAGGAAAAGCCGAGCGAAGGCGAAGTGATCGCCGTCGGTCCCGGCGGCCGCGACGAAGCCGGCAAGCTGATCCCGATCGAGCTCAAGGCCGGGCAACCGCGTGCTGTTCGGCAAGTGGTCGGGCACCGAGGTCAAGATCGACGGCGAGGAGCTGTTGATCATGAAAGAGTCCGACATCATGGGCGTGGTCGTCTGATCGCCAATCAACATCCGTCATGGCCGGGCTTGTCCGCGGCCATCCCAATCAGGAGGGCAATGTGCCTGCCTGAACGAGATCGCTCGGGACAAGCCCGGCGATGACGAGCGGAAAAGCAGCGATAAGCAACACATCAATCGGAGTGAATTGAAATGGCTGCCAAGGAAGTCAAATTTGCCGGCGACGCCCGCGAGCGCATGCTGCGCGGGGTCGACATTCTCGCCAACGCCGTCAAGGTGACGCTCGGCCCCAAGGGCCGCAACGTCGTGCTCGACAAGTCGTTCGGCGCGCCCCGCATCACCAAAGACGGCGTCACCGTCGCCAAGGAGATCGAGCTCGACGACAAGTTCGAGAACATGGGCGCGCAGATGGTGCGCGAAGTCGCGCAGAAGACCAACGATCTCGCCGGCGACGGCACCACCACCGCGACCGTGCTCGCCCAGGCGATCGTGCGCGAAGGCGCCAAGTCGGTGGCCGCCGGCATGAACCCGATGGACCTCAAGCGCGGCATCGACATCGCCGTCGCCGCCGTGGTCAAGGACATCGAAAAGCGCGCCAAGCCCGTCGAGCTCCTCGGCCGAGGTCGCGCAGGTCGGCACCATCTCCTCGAACGGCGATGCCAACATCGGCCAGATGATCGCCAAGGCGATGCAGAAGGTCGGCAACGAAGGCGTCATCACCGTCGAAGAAGCCAAGGCGATGGAGACCGAGGTCGAAATCGTCGAGGGCATGCAGTTCGACCGCGGCTACATCTCGCCCTACTTCATCACCAACGCCGAGAAGATGCTGGCCGAGCTCGAGGACGCCTACATCCTGCTGCACGAGAAGAAGCTGTCCGGCCTGCAGTCGATGCTGCCGGTGCTGGAAGCGGTGGTGCAGTCCGGCAAGCCGCTGATCATCGTCGCCGAGGACGTCGAGGGCGAGGCGATCGCCACGCTGGTGGTCAACAAGCTGCGCGGCGGGCTCAAGGTCGCGGCGGTGAAAGCGCCGGGCTTCGGCGACCGCCGCAAGGCCATGCTGGAGGACATCGCGATCCTCACCGGCGGCCAGCTGATCTCCGAGGATCTCGGCATCAAGCTCGAGAACGTGACGCTGCAGATGCTCGGCCGCGCCAAGAAGGTGATCATCGAAAAGGAAAAGACCACCATCGTGCACGGCGCCGGCAAGAAGGCCGACATCGAGGCGCGCGTCGGCCAGATCAAGGCGCAGATCGAGGAGACCACCTCCGACTACGACCGTGAGAAGCTGCAGGAGCGGCTGGCCAAGCTCGCCGGCGGCGTCGCGGTCATCAAGGTCGGCGGCGCGACCGAGATCGAAGTGAAAGAGAAGAAGGACCGCGTCGAGGACGCGCTCAACGCCACCCGCGCCGCGGTCGAGGAAGGCATCGTGCCGGGCGGCGGCGTCGCGCTGCTGCGCGCCAAGAAGGCGGTCGGCCGCATCCGCGACGACAACCCGGACGTCCAGGCCGGCATCAACATCGTGCTCAAGGCGCTGGAATCCCCGATCCGCCAGATCGCGGAAAACGCCGGCGTGGAAGGCTCGATCGTGGTCGGCAAGATCATGGACGAGAACTCGGAGACCTACGGCTTCGACGCGCAGACCGAGAAATACGTCGACATGATCAAGGCCGGCATCGTCGATCCGGCCAAGGTCGTGCGCACCGCGCTGCAGGACGCCGGCTCGGTCGCCGGCCTGCTGGTCACCACCGAAGCCATGGTCGCCGAATTGCCGAAGGAGCCGGCCGCCCCGGCGATGCCGGGCGGCGGCATGGGCGGCATGGGCGGCATGATGTAAGGCAAGCCGCATCAGGCAAAAAATTAAGGGCGCGGCCTCGGCCGCGCCCTTTTTCGTGATCGATCGCGTTTTTTAATCCTGTTCGGCTTCGAACTTCTGAGTTTTCCGATTCATCTGCTTTTGGATCTTGCCGGCCTTCGGGCCGCAGCCGCCACGCTCGCACTCGTCCTCTTTCTTGCCGCGCAGCCGATGCATCTCTTTTGCCTTGCGCAGCAAACAAGCATCCTGCTGGCGCGAGCCCTCCGCGTAATCGAGGCTGCAATCTTCTTCCGCCAACGCCTTGGTCGGAGAGATGATGCCGACGCCTGCGACCAGACCGATCGCAAACGTGAAGCCGATGAGCGCGGACGTCACTTTGAAGTTCATTGGTCACCCCGTGTTTGCAGTTACGTCCGCCCGTATAGCGGCTTCATGCCCGGCCAGCTATGGAAAACGACACAGCGAAACATTTTCTCGCGGTTGGAACCAAGCGGACGCGCACCAGAGTTCCATGAGCACGCGTGCGGCTGTTCGCCCGCTGCTCGTTGCACATCGCGTTCATACAAGCGCGTTTGACCGCAGCGCCGCGCGCGACCACGAAAAGATACACGCAGGAATTGGGCGCGCCGAAGTGAGCCGTCTCAGGCCTCGGCCAGCCGGCCGATGAGCGCGCGCGCCGTGCGCAGCAAGCGCCTCGTCGCGCCGGGCGGCGCCGACGAGCTGCACGCCGATCGGCAGCCCGGCGGCGCTATCGATGAGCGGCAAATTGAGCGCGGGCAGCCCGGTCAGCGTCCAGAAGGTGCAGAACGCCGGATTGCCGGTGGCGCCGAGGCCTTGCGGCGCGGCGCCGGGCGCCGACAGCGTGATGATGGCGTCGGCGATCTGCTCGAAAATCCAGGCGATGCCGTCGGCGTAGCGGCGCGCGTCGCGCACCGCCGCCAGATACTGCGTCGCCGTGACCTTGCGGCCTTCGGCGATCAGGTCGCGGAACGCCTTGCTGGCCTCGCCGCCTTTGTCGAGCAAGGCGCCGAGGTTGAAGGCCATGTCGGCGGCCATGATGGCGCGATGCGCCTCCCAGGCGGCTTTGAAGTCCGGCGGCAGATCGACCTCGCGCGCGTCCAGTTCCTTGGCGAGCTCCTCGAGCGCGCCGCGCGCCTCGGCGTCGGCTTTCTCCCACACCGGCGTGCGCACGAAAGCAAAGCTCGGCGGCAAAGGCGGCGGCTGGCCGATGGCGGCGCGGAAATTCGGCGCCGCATAAGGCCGCGTGTCGGGGTCGGCGGGATCGTGGCCGGCGAGCACGTCGAGGATCAGCGCCAGGTCATCGAGCGAACGCGCGAAGGCGCCGACATGGTCGAGCGTGCGCGACAGCATCAGCGCGCCGGCGCGCGAGATCAGGCCGTGGCTCGGCTTGACGGCGAACACGCCGCAGAACGCGCCCGGGCGGATGACCGAGCCGTTGGTCTGCGAGCCGATGGCGAGCGGCACCATGCCGGCGGCGACCGCGGCGGCCGAGCCCGAGGACGAGCCGCCGGGCGTGTGGTTCGGATTGCGCGGATTGCGCGTCTTGCCCGGATGGAAATAGGCGAACTCGGTCGTCACCGTCTTGCCGATGATGACCGCGCCGGCGTCGCGCAGCTTGCGCACGGCGGTGGCGTCGGCGTCGGGCTTGCGGCCGGCCAAAATGGGCGAGCCGCATTCGGTCGGATAATCCTCGGTGTCGAAGATATCCTTGATGGCGACCGGGATGCCGTGCAGCGGTCCGAGCGGCCGCCCTTCCCCTTTGTGGCGGTCGAGCGCGCGCGCCTGCTGCGAGCGCGTGCTCGGGATCGAGATGAACGAAGGCCTGCACTTCGCCCTCGGCGGCGGCGATGCGCTCGAGGCAGGCGCGCGTCAGCTCCTCGGCCGACAGCAGGCCGCGCGCGATCTCGGCGGCGGCTTCGGTGGCCGTGAGCGCGGCAGGTCGCGTGCAGGCCTATCGGCCGCCATGCGTTCCCTAGTGCCCGGCGTAAATGATGCTCGGCAGCCACAGGACGATCTGCGGAAACACGATGCACAAGCCCGACGCCGATCCACTGCAGCACCATGAAGTTCACCGCCGCCTTGAAGATCGTCGCCATGCGTGATCTGCGGCGGCGCCACGCTCTTGAGATAGAACAGCGAATAGCCGAACGGCGGCGACAGGAACGCCATCTGCATGTTGACCATGAAGATGACGCCGTACCACAGCGGCACGTCCTCCGGCTTCACGCCCGGCATGCCGAACACGCCGGCCCACGGCAGGCTCTTCATGATCGGCAGGAAGATCGGCACGGTCAGCAGCAGGATGCCGACCCAGTCGAGGAACATGCCGAGCACGAACAGGATCACCATCATCAGCATCAGGATGCCGTAGGGCGGCAGGCCGGTGCCGAGGATGGAATTGGCGACGAAGGTCTGGCCGCCCTTGACGATGAAGAAGCCGACGAACATCGTCGCGCCGAAGAAGATCCACATCACCATCGCGGTGGCCTTCAGCGTCGCGATCGCCGCTTCCTGGATCGCCGGCCAGGTCAGCCGCCGGTGCAGCGCGGAGACGAACAGCGCGCCGAAGGTGCCGATGCCCGCCGCCTCGACCGGCGTCGCGATGCCGACGAAGATGATGCCGAGCACGAGGATGATCAGCAGGATCGGCGCGATGGTGTTCTTCAGCAGGCGCAGCTTCTCGCGCCCGTTGACGCGCTCTTCCAGCGGCAGCGCCGGGCCGAGCTTCGGATTGATGTAGCAGCGGACGAGCACGTAGCTGACATACAGGCCCGACAGCAGCAGGCCCGGGAAAATCGAGCCGACCAGCAGTTCGCCGAGCGATTGCTGCGCGACCACCGCATAGACGATCGCCATCACCGACGGCGGGATCAGGATGCCGAGCGTGCCGCCGGCCAGCAGCGAGCCGCAGGCGAGCTTCTCGTCATAGCCGCGCTTGAGCATGGCCGGCAGCGCGATCATGCCCATGGTCACTTCGGTGGCGCCGACCACGCCGACCATCGCGGCCAGCGCCGTGCAGGCCAGCACGGTCGCGGCGGCGAGGCCGCCCTTGACCGAGCCGAGCCATTTGTAGACGGCGTCGAACAGCTCCTCGATGATGCCGGCCTTCTCCAGCATCGCCGCCATGAAGATGAACAGCGGCACGGCCGAGAGCTGGTAGTCCGTCATGAACGGGAAGATGCGCGACGGCATCATGTTGAGGATGGCGCCGTTGCCGAACACGAACAGGAAGATGACGGCAAGGCTGCCGGTGCAGAACGCCATCGGCAGGCCGAGCGCCAGCAGCAGGCCGAGCGAGCCGAACAGCAGGACGGTCAGCCATGCGATGTCGATTTCGAGTCCCATGGCTCAGGCCCTCCGGCTGCGTGACGAAGACGATGTCCTTGATGAGCTTCGAGAGCCCTTGCAGCGCCATCAGCGCCGCGCCGATCGGCAGCGTCAGCTTGACCGGCCAGTACTGGATGCCCCACTCGGTGAACGACACTTCGTTGTTGTTGATGGCGTCGAGCGCGAAGCGCGTGCCGGTCCACAGCATCGTGAGGATGAAGATGAAGAAGAACACCGAGGTGACGATGTCGGCGATCGCTTTGCCGCGCGGCGAGAACTTCGAGTAGAACACGTCGACGCGCACGTGCTGGTCTTCGCGATAGGCGTAGGCGCCGCACAGCATGTATTGCATGCCGTACATCAGGAACATGCTCTCGTGCACCCAGTTGGTCGGCGAATTGAACACGAAGCGCGCGATGACTTCGTAGTAGTAGACGAACACCGAGATCACCGCCCAATAGGCGACGAATTCGCCGATCCGGACGTTGAGCCATTCGAGCTTGTCGGTGACGCGCGTGTGCATGTGCATCGTCGGGTCTTCGTGCGTGCCGATCGGCGGCACGTCGGGCACGGCGACCTCCGGCGGCGCATTGGCGCGCTCGGCCGCCTCGCGCTCCTTGGCGCGCGCGCACCAGGCCCGGCAGCAGCACGGCGTCGACCAGCAGCATCACCGCCATCAGGATGGCGAGCCAGCGGCGAATAGCTCTGCCAGCGATCCATCTCGCTTGACTTCGACGTCGGCCTCGGCTTTGGCCTTGGCCTCGTCGGCCTGCGCTTTTTGCAGCGCGTTCGGTCATCGCCGGCGTCGCCGGCACGCCGGCGGGAATCTTCGCGCGGTTCACCTCGATCAGCGTCGCCTCGTAGGCCGCGTGCGTGCGCGAGACGTCTTCGCGGTGGTCGCGGATCGTGTCGCTGACATACAGGATGACCAGGAAGACCGGAATGAAGGCGAAGCCCCACATGCTGCGCAGATAGAAGCGGTGCAGCCCCATGAAGCCCGAGCAGAGCCAGAACAGATAGGCGATGAACAGCGACGGCCCGCGCGGCACGCCGCGGCGGCGCTGGCGCTCCACCAGATACATCGCGATCAACGGAAACAGCAGCAGCGTGCCCCAGTACAGCCAGTGCGGCAGCACGAAATTCAGATGAGGCATGACGCGTAGTCCCCAGACTCGCAGTCGCGCCACGGCGGAGAAGATGCCCGAAGGCATCATCTCCGCCGTCGTGTCTTGATGGGTCGCCGATCTTAGAGATCGATCTTCAGGCCCTTGTACATGTCGGGCGTCACGTAGCCGACGGTCGGCGACTCCATGATCTCGAGCTGGGCCTTGAACAGACGCGCCGCGTCCTTGTCCTTGTTCGCCCACTTGAACCAGATCGGCGTCGCGATGCGCTGCCACTTGTCGCAGGTCTTCCGACGGCATGCGGATGATCTGCGTGCCGGCCTTCTCGAACTTGGGCCAGGTCTCCATGTCGGCCTTCTGGATCGCGCCGAAGTGGACGGCCGAATAGGCCTCCACCTCGTTCTCGACCCAGAGCTTCATCTTCGGCGAGAGCTTGTTCCAGACGTCCATGTTGACCACGAAGTCCATCAGGTCGACCGGCTGGTAGATCGACTCGAGTCCCGGAGGGCCGGTCCAGATGTACTTGGTGACCTGCTGGAAGCCGAGGTCCCAGTTCACCGCGGGGCCGGTGTAGTCGGCGGCGTCGACGGTGCCCTTTTCGAGCGCCGAGAACACTTCGCCGCCCGGCAGCAGCGTCGTGCGCGCGCCGGCCGCGGCGAAGCCTTCGGCGATCATGCCGCCGGGCACGCGCAGCTTGAGGTCCTTGAAGTCCTCGATCGTGCGGATCGGCTTCTTCGAATGGATGATGTTCGGGCCGTGATGGATGCGGCTGACCTAGTACAGGCCCTGCTTGGCGAAGATCTCGCGGGCCATCTTCACGCCGTCCTTGCCGTAGAAGAAGATGTCCCACTCGTGCGGATAGCGCAGGCCCATCAGGTACGACGACAGGAACGCCGTCGCCGGGATCTTGCCGACCCAGTACACGCAGAACGAGTTCATCGCCTCGAGCACGCCGTTCCTCACGCCGTCGAGCAGCTCGAAGTCGCCGACGACTTCCTTGGCCGCGAACGGCTTGAACTCGAGTTCGCCGCCGGTCTTTTCCTTGATGCTGTTGGCCCAGGTCTTGAAGGTGTTGAGGCCGACACCCGCCGGCCAAGACGTCTGAATTTTCCAGGTCGTCGTGGTGGCGGCTTCGGCGTTGCGGATATAGGGCGCGGCGATCGCCGCGCCGGCCGCAGTCGCAACGCCGGCTTTCAACAACTGACGGCGCGTTGCACTTGATTTGTTGTCTTTAGTCATTTTGCCCTCCCTGTGATCCAAATACGAATTCTTGCTGTTCTTGAGCCTCGGCCCCACTAACACCGAGACCCCGGCCATTAATCTGTTTTTATAGTCTGTATTTATTTTCAGTGCCGACAAGCGGGAAAAGCCATTCGGCCGATAAGCTCAACAAAATGTGGGCAAACGGCCTAGAGGCCGCAAGATTTTCGATCGGGTGAATGGGCCGCGTACCGTGCGGCAATTCGGTCTAGCTTGCCGGCGCTCGGCCGGCGGCTGAAGCGCCCTTGCTGCCCGCGCCGGCCAGCTTGTTGACCAGCTCGGTGTCCTGGGCGAGATCGGCGGCCTTGCCGGAATAGACGACCTTGCCGTCGTCCAGGATATAGGCGCGGTCGGCGATCGACAGCGACAGCGGCGCGTTCTGCTCGATCAGCAGCACCGACAGGCCCTCCTCGCGCATGCGCCGCACCACCTGCATCACCTCGCGCACGATCAGCGGCGCCAGGCCCTGGCTCGGCTCGTCCAGCAGCATGAGGCGCGGGTTGAGCAGCAAAGGCCGCGCGATCGACAGCATCTCCTGCTCGCCGCCCGAAAGCTGGCGGCCGAGCTGCGCCTTGCGCTCGGCCAGCCGCGGGAAACAGCTTCCAGACGCGGTCGAGGTCCCAGGGCCCCGGCCGCGCCTGCGGCACCTTGAGGTTTTCCAAAACGGTCAGCGGGCCGAAGATCTTGCGGCCTTCCGGCACGTAGCCGACGCCGAGCCCGGCGATGCGATGCGCGGGCCAGCGCGTGGTGTCCTTGCCGAAAATCTCGACTTTGCCTTGCCGCGGCGGCGTCAGGCCGACCAGGCTGCGCACCGTCGTGGTCTTGCCGGCGCCGTTGCGGCCGAGCACGGCGACGATCTCGCCTTCGTTCACCTCGAGCGAGATGCCGTGCAAGATGTGGCTCTTGCCGTAGAAGGTCTGCAAATCCTGCGCGCGCAACACCGCGGTCATTCGATCGACCCCAGGTAGGCGGCGCGCACTTTGGGGTCGGCGGAAATCGCGTCGGGTGCGCCTTCCGCCAGCACGCGGCCCTGATCGAGCACGGTGATGCGCTGGGCGATGCCGAACACGATGTCCATGTCGTGCTCGATGAACAAAATGCTCATGCCCTGCTCGACGTGCAGCTTGCGGATCAGGCCGACCATGTGCTCGGTCTCGTGATCGCCCATGCCGGCGGTCGGCTCGTCGAGCAGCAGCAGGCGCGGCTTGACGGCGAGCGCGACCGCGACCTCGACCACGCGCTGGTCGCCGTGCGCCATCTCGCCCACCACGCGGCCGGCCTTGCCGTTGAGATCGACGATGTTGATGAGCTCCTCGACGCGCCGGCGCACGAGGATGCGCTCGCTGCGGCCGATCCAGGCCTTGGCGTTGAGCCGCGCCGCGGTCTCGACGCCGACGCGGATGTTCTCGTAGACCGTGAGATCGGGCAGGATTTCGGTGATCTGGAAGGTGCGCACGATACCCTTGGCCACCCGCTGGACGATCGCCTGCCGGGTGATGGTCTCGCCCTCGAACACGACCTCGCCGGAGGTCGGCGGCAACAGGCCGCTGATCAAGTTGAAGAACGTGGTCTTGCCGGCGCCGTTCGGGCCGATCACCGCGCGCAGCTCGCCGGCGCGCATCTCGAAGGAGACGCCGTCGACCGCTTTCAGCGTGCCGAAATGGCGCGAGACATTGCGCATCTGCAGGAACGGCGCCGCCGCGGATGACGGCGCGGCCGGCGCGCTCGCTTGCAGGGTGGCGGCCGTCATAGCGCCTCGGCCCGGCGGTTGAAGATGCCGAGCACGCCGCGCGGAAACAGCAGCACGATCAGCACGAAGATCATGCCGATGAAGGTCATCCAGTTGCCGGTGACGCTCGACAGGTAGTCCTGCGCCACCACGAAGATGATCACGCCGATCAGCGGTCCGAAGAAGCTGCGCATGCCGCCGAGCACGATCATGATCACGAAATTGCCCGACAGGATCCAGTGCAAATCCTGCGGCGAGGTGAAATTGAACAGCAGCGCGTTGAGCGCGCCGGCGAAGGCGGTGATGAAGCCGGCAATCGCAAAGGCCGCCCACACGTAGCGCTCGACGCGGATGCCGAGGAACTCGACGCGCCGGCGGTTCTCGCGGATGGCGACGAAGGTATGCCCGAGCGGCGATTGCAGCACCGCCCACAAGATGGCGACCGCGGCGGTGAAGCCGAGCAGCACGAGGTAGTAGAAGTGCGTCTCGGTCAGCCGGTAGACGCAGCGGTGCCGAGGTGGATGTCCTGGCGGGCAAAGCCGGCGAGCCCGTCCTCGCCGCCGGTCACCTCGTTCCAGCGCACCATGACGAAGTAGAACAGCTGGCCGATGGCGATGGTGATCATCGCGAAATAGATGCCGCGCCGGCGCATCACCAGCGGGCCGAGCAGAGTGGCGGCGATGCCGCCGGCGAGCGTGCCGACCAGGAGGGCGAGCGGCGTCGAGGGCGCAAGATACTTCAGCGTCATGCCGGCGCCGTAGGCGCCGAGGCCGAAATAGGCCGCCTGCCCGAACGACAGGCCGCCGGTGAAGCCGAGCACCAGGTTCAGGCCCATGGTGGCGATGGCGTAGATCAGCACCTTGGAGCCGAGCGCCGTATAGCCGCCGATCAGCGGCAGCCACCAGGGCAGCGCGACGAGCGCGATCCACAGCACGGCAATTCCGGCGAGGCGCGTCATTCGAACAGCCCTTCCTCGCCGAACAGGCCGCGCGGACGCACCACCAGCACGATCAGCATCATCAAATAGATCACCGCTTCGCTGGCGGCCGGGTAGTAGGTCGTGGTGATGCCGGCGGCGAGCCCGATGATGAGGCCGCCGCAGACGGCGCCGAACAGGCTGCCGACCCCGCCGATGATGATGGCGACGAAGCTCGGCATGATGAGGCTGTTGCCCATCGGCGGCGTCAGCCCGAGGACGCCGGAGGCGAGCACGCCCGCCAGGCCGGCAAAAATGCATCCGAAGCCGAAGTTCAGCGCGCGCAATTGGTAGATGTTGACGCCGAGCGCCGCGGTGGTCTCAAGGTCGCGCGTGCCGGCGCGGATGCGGATGCCGAGCAGCGTGTAGCGCAGCAGCAGATAGAGCCCGATCGCGGCCGCCGCGGTGATGCCGATGACGAACAGCCGGTAGCCGGTGATGAAGAAGTAGACGTCGCTGACCGGCGAATTGATGACGTCCGGCACTTCGAGCGGCAGGCCCTGCGGACCCCAGATCGTGCGCGTCATGTCCTCGATGATGAGCGCCAGACCGAAGGTCAGCAGCAGGCTGTAGATCGGATCGACGCGCTTGTAGATCGGGCGGATCATGACGCGCTCGACGATCAGGCCGATCACACCGGCAAGAACCGGACCCGCGATCAGCGCGCCCCAAAATCCGAGATAGGGCGTGAGCGTATAGGCGAGATAGGCGCCGATGACGAGGAAGCCGCCATGCGCCATGTTGATCACGGAATTCAAGCTGAGAATTAGCGCCAAGGCCGAGCGCCATCAGCGCGTAGAACACGCCCTGGATCAGCCCGTTGAAGGCGTTGAAAAGCAGAAGCTGCATCGTCGATCTGGTCGCTTAGTCGATTGCTTGTCTCAAGCCGCACCGCGCCGCCCCTTTGCGGGAGGCGGCGCGGCGTCGGCCAATGCTGACGTTTGTCTTTCTAACGAATTACGCCGGATAGTCGAGCTTGCACCCGGTATCCTTCACCGACAGCGCGATCTTGTCGCCGGCGACGATGTCCGCGACTTTGAACATGTTCGGATACTTGCCGTCCGGCAGAATCTCGCCGGGGAACTCGCTCGACATCAGCTGGTGATCGCCGGGCCGGAAGTAGACCTTGTTCGGCTGCAGCTTGATCTCGGGCGGCAGCTCAAGGCCTTCCAGCGCCTTCGCGACTTTCGCCGACTCGACGGATTTCGCCTTGTTGGCGCCCAGCGCCAGCGCGTGCAGGCCGGCATAGCCGAACCAGGTGCGCGCGCTCGGATAGGTGCCGTCGGTGTGGGCTTTCTGATAGGCGGCGACCCATTCCTTGACGTGCGGCGTTTTCGGCTGGTCCCAATACCACTCGAGCGTCCACCAGCCTTGCTTGGCTTCCTTGGGCAGCGCGCGCAGCACTTCGAGCTCGGAGAGGCCGCCGCCGATCGGGAACTTCTTCATAAGACCGAACTGCGCGGCCTGCTTCATCAAGTTCACCAGATCTTGTCCGTCCTGCAGCACGACGAGCACGTCGGGTTTCGACTGCTGCGCCTTGATCAGGTAGGACGAGAAGTCGGTGGTGCCGAGCGGCGCCAGCGAATTGCCGAGCACCGTGCCGCCCATGCCCTTCAACAGCTTGGCGTAGGATTCCTGCAGCGTGTGGCCGAAGGCGTAGTCGGGCGTGATGAAATACCATTTGCCGCCGAACTTGCTGTGCAGCGTGCTGGCGAGACCGGCCGCCAGCATGTAGGTCGTGGTGCAGATGCGGAACGTGGTCCAGTGGCACTGCGTGCCGGTGACCGGATCGGTGTGGCCGCCGGTGACCATGTACAGCATGCCCTTCTCGTGCGCGACCTGATTGACCGACAGCGCGGTCGCCGACGACACGGCGCCCATAAGCAGGTCGACCTTGTCCTGTTCGATCAGCTTGTGCGCCTTTTGCGCGGCAAGGCCTGCGTTGGCCGCGTCGTCTTCCAATACCAGCTCAACTTTGCGACCGTTGATGCCGCCCTTTTTGTTGACTTCGTCGAGCGCCATCAGCGCGCCGCGCTTCTCGCTCTCGCCCTCCGCGGCATAAGTCCCGGTGAACGGATCGTGCATGCCGATTTTGATCGGCGACTCGCCCTGCGCGAAGGTCAGGATCGGCGGCGAGAACATGGTCGAGGCGCCGAGCGCCGCGCCGGCCTTGAGCACCGTGCGGCGGTTTACCGGCAGAAACTTAAGTGTCATGGAGTCCTCCTGAAAGTTTTTCTGCTTTTTTGAAAACCGATAGGGAGACACGACGGATCGCCGCGCGCCGCGGGACAATCCGTTGTCTCCCCTTGCCGTAACCTAATGCGGCGCGAAGATAGTCCGCTGCAACCGTGTTTATTGCTTGCGCGCAATAAGCGCCGGCAATGATGAACCCCGCAAAGAAATCGGGCGGCGGCCCTTCAGCGCCGCCGCCCGCTCAAGGAAACTAACGCGCTTACTTGAGGTTCGCGCCGGTCAGGTCGGCCGACAGCTTGGCGATGAAGGTAGCGCCGCACCACTTCGACGACAGGCCGCTCGGGTTGATCGGGCTGATCGCCGCCGGGTCGAAGGAGGCGGTGTGGTCGCCGGTAAAGGCGTTGCAATCCGACTTCGACAGATCGGTGTCGGAATAACGCAGATCGAGGGTGAACACCTTCCAGGTCAACCCAAGACCGATGTTCCAGGTATTGTAATCTTTGTAGTCGATGCCGCCCGGGAAAGCCGGGGTGCCATAGAAGGCGTCGCTGGTGCCGAGCCACTGGCGGCCGAATTCGCCCGACACGTACCAGCCGAGCGGGCCGAGCGCCATTTTCTCGGGCGCGGTGTATTTCGCCGTCACCGAGGCGTAGTCGCCCCAGGCGCCGGAATTCAGGTAGCTCGGCGTGTAGTATTCGTTGATGCCGAAGGCGAAGTCGCCGGCCGTGTAAGTCACCTTGCCGTAGATTTCGTAGAAGCTGACGTCGCCCTTCATCGAATTGCAGAAGCCGGTCGGCGTAAAGAACCCGTTGGTGCACGTCGCCGGCGACGGGCCGAGACCGTTAAATTCGGTGCCGCCCGGATAATAGTAGTACCAAAGCCCGGCATCGAAGACGAAAGGCCCGGCGGTCAGCCGCGCGCCGCCGTAGAAGTCGATCTCGGCCGAGGCGTCGTTGGGGAAGTCGATGCTCTCGGCGGAAACGCCGACGTAAAGCTGCAGATCCTTGGTGATGTTGTAGCGCGGCTCGACATAGAGCGCGCCCGACGGCTTGTGGTTCGATTGTGTGATGCCGCGGAACACGTAATCGTTCATCACCGCCGCGCCGAACGCGATGTCGAAGGGCGACGGCGCCGCGACCGGCGCGACCTTCGCGGCCTTCACCGGCATGTCGGCCGCGAAGGCCGGCGCCGCCATGAGCGCGAGCGCGGCGACGGCCGGTAGCGTTATTTTTTTCATATGAACCTGCCCCTTATCCGTTTCGATTGGCTGTGCGTTCAGCCTATGTGCGTTCAGCCTATGCAAACTTCGCGCCGCTGCCGGCTGGCGTGTGGAAATTCCAGCACCCGCCCTGCATGACGCAAAATTTCCTCCGACGCGCGCCGAGCGGCAAGCTGAAAACGGCGGCAACTGCTGCCTTTTTAGGCGTTTGCGCCCGCTATCGACAAAAACCTGCAATCTGTTGCGCGGATGACACAATCGGCGGCGGCGGCGCGCTCATTCGCGACCCGCCCGCCGGCGACCGGAGATGAGCCGCGGGCCGAAATGCGAGAAGCCCGGCGCTTTGTGCGCCGGGCCGATTCGTTTGAACGCAAACTAATCGCCGGCCGCTTACGCCGCCGCCTTCTTGCGATTGGCCTCCAGCCGGGCGTCGACCAAGGCGACCTGCGCGTCGATCGCCGCGTTGCTCAGGCCCTTCTGCCTGGCGATCAGCTGCACCAGCTTGTCGGCGCGCTCGATATTGGGCGCGCCGTTCTGCAAGGCGCGCGCGGCGGAAGCCGGCCGCGTCAAGCTTTGCGCGGCGGCGGCGTATTTCTCGAACGGCACCAGATCCTCCGGCTTGGCGCCGAGCTTCACGCACAGGTCGAACACGAAATTATAGACCGAGCGCGACTCCTCGAGGTTGGAGTGCACCGCTTCCTGCGCGGTGCGCATGCCGTCTTTGGTGATGCAGCGGTAATTGCCGGCGAGCAGCATCGACCATTTGGCGAGCGGCACGAAGATCGAATCGTAGACCTTCAGCTTCACCGGCAGTTCGATCTTGCCTTCCGGCGCATCGAAGCGCGCGGCTTCGACGTCCTTCTCGAGCTGGCGCACGATCGCGGTGTCCTTGTCGTCCTCGAACTTGGCGCATTTGAAGTTGGTCGGCAGCGTGACCAGCAATTCGTTGGCCTTGCCGTCGGGCGGACGGATGGCCTGCGGGTCCGGGCTGTTGAGCGTGATCTTCTTGGGATCGACGTTGTCCCAGACGCGCGGATCGGTGTAGGCGGCTTCCAGCGCCTCGTAGTCGAGGCCGGGGATGCGCTTGATGTAGGGCAGCGGCGGCATGTTCATGATCGACATGCAGGGCACGCGCGACTTGCCGACCGCGTCGAGCAATTCGCGCACGCCGGGCGAGCGGTATTGCGGCTCCTGCATGCAGAGCCCGACCAGGTCGTAGTCGCTTCGGATTGACGCCGGCGGCGGGGCCGGCCGTCACCTTGCCCGGCAGCTTGCGCGATTCCAGCAGCACCGGATCCTTGCGCCCGCGCACCGGCAAGGTGACCTTGAAGCCTTCGGCGTTGATCAGGTCGGCTTCCGCCGGCAGGCAGACCAGATGGATCGAATGGCCGCCGAACAGCAGTTTGGACGCGAGCAGCGATCCGTAGGACGCGCCCATGAGAAGGATTTTCTGTGCCGGCATCCGAATGCTCCCTGTGGCTGATTTTTTGAATTAATGGGGAGAGTTCCGCGTCGGGAAATCTCGTTGACTTTCATGCTATTCGGCCCGCGAAGGCGATGCAATGCGGGACGCTTTCTTGCCGCGCCGCCGCTCCGGCATCCCCTTTCCCCCGCTGCGCGCGAGTGGGGAAAGCCTATGCGCAACGGCGGGCGGCGTGCCGCCCGCCGCAGCATGCGCGCCGTCAGGTATTCTCGGTCTTGCCGCCGCCGAAAAAGCTGCTGAGGCTCGGCAGGATCGAGGACTCGGCCGGCGCCGGCGCCGCCTTGGGCTTGCGCTTAGCCGCCGACTTCTTCGCCGGCATCTTGCGCTTGGCCGCCTTCTTCATCCCCTTCTTCTTGCGCGCGGGGGCCGCGCGCTTCTTTGTCTTCTTGGATTTCTTCGCCTTCTTCGGTCGCCTCATGGTTCGCCTCCCTTGTGGGTTCAATCGAACGTCACCGCTATCAAGTCGCAACCTCGCCAAATCGTTCGGCCAGCGCCGCCGGCACCGGTCCGCCGGCCGCCCAGTCGATGAGCTCGACGGTGTGGACGACCGGAATGCCGGTGCCCGCCGCGATCTGCGTGATGCAGCCGATATTGCCGGCGGCGATCACGTCGGGCGCAAGCGTCTCGATGTTGGCGACCTTGCGGGCGCGCAAGCCGTCCGCCAGCGCCGGCTGCAGAATGTTGTAGGTGCCGGCCGAGCCGCAGCACAAATGGCCTTCCGGCACATCTTTGACGATAAAGCCGGCCTTCGACAAGAGCGCCTTGGGCTCGCGCAGCACCTGCTGGCCGTGCTGCAGCGAACAGGCGGCGTGATAGGCGACGGTCAGCGGGGCGGCCTTGCCGGCCGGCAGCGTGAGGCCGCTGAGGTACTCGCTGACGTCGCGCGCCAGCGCCGAGACGCGCTTGGCCTTCTCGGCATAGGCCGGGTCGTTGCGGAACATGAAGCCGTAGTCCTTCACGGTGGTGCCGCAGCCGGACACCGTGACCAGGATGGCGTCGAGGCCGCCGCCCTCGATCTCGCGCGTCCAGGCGTCGATATTGTTGCGTGCCTGCGCCAGCGCCTGTTCCTCGCGGCCCATGTGATGCACCAGCGAGCCGCAGCAGGCTTCGCCCGGCGCGATCACCACCTCGACGCCGGCGCGGTTGAGCAGGCGGATGGCGGCTTCGTTGGTCGCGGGCGAAAGCACCGGGTTGATGCAGCCGGCGAGCAGCGCGACGCGCGCCGTGCGCGCGCCCTGCGCGGCATGCACCTGCCCCGCCGGATCGAGCGGCGGCGCCGGTTTGCCGTGCGGCGTCAGGCGCAGCATGGCGGCGATGCGCGTCAGCCCGATCGCGCGCAGCACCGGCGCCAGCGGGCGGCCGATCTTGCCGGCCACCACCGCCAGGCGGAACAGCGCCGGATCGGTGAGCACGCGCGCCAGCAGCGCGCGCAGCATGCGGTCGGCGAGCGGGCGCTTATAGGTCTTCTCGATGTGCTCGCGCGCGTGATCGACCAGGTGCATGTAATGCACGCCGGAGGGGCAGGTCGTCATGCAGGCCAGACACGACAGGCAGCGGTCGATGTGCTTGACCACGTCGCGCGTCGCCGGCCGCTCGTGCTCGAGCATCTCCTTGATCAGATAGATGCGCCCGCGCGGCGAATCGAGCTCGTCGCCGAGCAGCACGTAAGTCGGGCAGGTGGCGGTGCAGAAGCCGCAATGCACGCAGGCGCGCAGGATCTTTTCGGACTCCGCCACTTGCGGGTCCATCAGCTGCGCGAGGGTGAAAGAGGTTTGCATTGCTAGTGAGTGCTTTGAACCATCGCTGTCGTCCCGGGCGAGCGCCAGCGAGGCCCGGGACCCATACGCCGTGCCCTCTCGATAGGGCACAGCGTATGGGTCCCCGCCTGCGCGGGGACGACAGCCGTGGATGTAGCGCCGCTGGCCATCAATTACACCCCCGCCCACATGCGGCCCGGGTTGAGCACGCCCTTGGGATCGAACTGCTCCTTCACCCGCTTGTTCAAGGCGGCAATCCCCGCCTCTTCCGGCGCGAACACCGCGGTCGAAGCCCGCACCGCGGCCGGCGCGCGCACCAGCGTCGCATGGCCGCCGACGCTGGCCACCGCGTCGCGGATCGCGGCCGCGCCCGGCTCGCCTTCGAACGGCATCGCCACCCAGATCAGCCCGCCGGCCCAGTCGTAGAACATCTGCGCCGCCGGCGTGATCGCGGCCGCGATTCGGTGGCCGCGCGACGGCTGCGTCGAGATGCGCCAGAGCGGACGCAGGCGCGCGCCTTCCGCCGCAAACGGCTTGACGTCGCGCACGCTTCGCCACAGCGCGCGCGAGTCGCGCTCGTCGAGGATCGCAGCCGGGCCGAAGCTTTGCATCAGCGCGGCCAGCGCCTCGCGCCGGTGCTTGACCGAGGGCGCGAAGCCCTCGACGCGCAGCACGGTCGAGGCCTCCGCACTCGGGCAGTCCATCGAAATACGAGGCGACGTGGTCGGGCAGGTGTGCGGCGCCTGAGACGTCGCAAGGCGAGCCCATCGCGGCGGCCATGGCGGCGCAGGCGGCGGCATCGTCGAGGCCGGCGACCAGCACGCTCGCCTCGGTTTCCGGCGCCGGCAGCACCTTGACCGTGATGTCGGTCATGGCGCCGAGCGTGCCGAAGGAGCCGGCGAACAATTTGCACAGGTCGTAGCCGGTGACGTTCTTGACCACGCGCCCGCCCGACTTGATGGTCTCGGCGCGGCCGGTGACCGCGGTGACGCCGAGGAAGTGGTCGCGCGCGGCGCCGGCCTTGATCGCGGCGCGGGCCGGAGAGATTGGCGGCGATGACGCCGCCGATGCTGCCCGTCGCCCGCCTCGCCGCCGAGCAGCGGGCCGTAATCCATCGGCTCGAAGCCGAGCTGCTGGTTGTTGTCGGCGAGCAGCTTTTCGATCTCGGCGAGCGGGGTGCCGGCTCTGGCCGACAGCACCAGTTCGGCCGGCTCGTACAGCGTCACGCCGGCAAGGCCGGACAGATCGAGCGTAAGGTCGGTCTGGCTCGGCCGGCCGAGCGCGCGCTTGGAGCCGCGGCCGACCAACTCCAGCGCCTTGTCGCCGGCAAGCGCCCAGCGCACGGCGTCTTCCACGTCCTTGCCGTCGCGGGGTTTGAGAATGTCGGTCATTGCGCGCTTATATCACTTCCGCCGCGCGGGCGGCGGGCTCGCGCAAAAAGGCCGGCATGATCTCGCGCGCAAAGCGCCGCAGCTGCTCGACGCCGCCGGCGATGGTGAGCAGCACGTAATCGACGCCGTTCTTCTGCAGCGCCTCGAGCATGCCGGCGATCTGGTCGGGCGTGCCGTAAAGCGCGTGCTCCTCGGTGGCGCCGGCTTTGTCGGCATAGGCCAGCACGTGCGAGCCGGCTTTGCCGGGGATGCGCGAGACGTCGACCGTGCGCTTGGTATAGGCGGCCTGGCGTTGCAACGCCTCCTGCCTGTCGGCCTCGTCGCGCGCGACGTAAAGCTGGCGCGCGCAGGTGACCTGCATGGGATGGAAGCCCCTGCCCTGCGCCTCGCGTTCGGCTTTGTAGAGCGCGATGCGCTGCCCGAGCGTCTCGGGCGAGGCATATTGGTCGAGGATGAGATTGAAGCCGCGCGCGGCCGCGCGCTTGATCGAGTGATCGCTGCCGGCGGCGACCCAGAGCGGCGGATGCGGCTTCTGCGCCGGCGGCGGCTCGATCACGATGTCCTCGAACTGCCAGAAGCGGCCTTTGTGCGAGAAGCGCTCGCGCGAAGTCCAGCCGCGCGTCATGACCTCGAGCGCTTCCTCGTAGCGCGCCTCGGCCTCCTCCGGCGCGATCTGGAAGCCCTTGAACTCGCTGTGGCGGTAGCCCTTGCCGATGCCGAGGTCGAGCCGGCCGCCGGAGATGAGATCGAGCGTCGCCGCCTGCTCGGCCAGCAGCACCGGATTGTGCCAGGGCAGCACGATCACCGCGGTGCCGAGCCGCAGCGTCGTGGTGCGCATGGCGAGCGCGGTCAGCAGCGTGAGCGTCGCCGAGACCTGGTGCCAGCCGGTGAAGTGATGCTCGACCGAGAGGCTTGCATGAAAGCCGAGCGCCTCGGCCTCGACGTTGAAATCGAGATAATCGCGGAAACCCTGGCCGGTCTCGGCCGCAAAGCCCGGCGCGTCGGCCTTGGGCGAGCAGAACAGTCCGAATTGCATGGGCAAATCATAACGCCGAGCCTGCGCTCGTGCGAGCTAAACCCAGTGGGCTTGAATAGCTATCAGAAAAAAGCTATTATAGCTGAATGAAAAGGACCAGCATTACCGAGGCCAAGAACAACCTGAGCAAGCTCATCGATGGCGTTAAAACCGGAACCCCGGTTTTGATCATGGATCGCGGGCGTCCAGTGGCGCGTCTTGAGCCGGTCACCAGCGGCGCCGGCGCCGAGGACGGCGCACGTTTGGCAGGCCTCATTCGGGACGGCGTCGTGCGGCCGAGCCGAGGGGCCGGTCTACCGAAGAGTTTCTTCAGCGAACCATTGCCGCGCGCCAAACCCGGCATGTCCATTCTCGATGCGTTATTGGAAGAGCGGCGTGAGGGCCGATGAGATTCTGGGATGCGTCCGCGATTGTGCCATTGCTGATCGAAGAACGCAGCAGCCAAGCCCTTCGCGCCTTGCTCACGGACGACCCGCTCATGGTGGTATGGTGGGCGACCCCTACCGAGTGCGCCTCCGCGCTGGCAAGGCTCGACCGCGAGGGGCTTCTCGACGCGCAAAGCGTCAGGTCGGCCCACAAGCGCTTGAGCCAACTGGTTGCCAACTGGCAGGAAGTGGATCCGCACGATGAGGTGCGGGAAACGGCGGCTCGTTTTGTCCGCGTGCATCCGCTGCGCGCCGCCGATGCTTTACAGCTCGCCGCCGCTTTTGTCGCAGCGGCGCGGCGTCCATCTTCGCTCGAAATGGTCGTGCTTGACGAACGGTTGGCGGCGGCGGCGCAAAAAGAAGGTTTTTCGGTTGTTGAGATCGCGACTTGATCAGCGCAATTGCGGTAGTCCGTATCTCCGCCAATCAAAACCTCGGAATATCCGGGAACGGCAGCTTGCCGCCGGAAATGTGCATGCGGCCTAGCTCGGCGCAGCGGTGCAGTTGCGGGAACACCTTGCCGGGGTTGAGCAGGCCCTTCTCGTCGAAGGCGCATTTGACGCGCTGCTGCGCGTTCAGGTCGGTCTCCGTGAACATCACCGGCATCAAATCGCGCTTCTCGACGCCGACGCCGTGCTCGCCGGTCAACACGCCGCCGACCTCGACGCACAGTTTCAGAATATCGGCGCCGAACCGCTCGGCGCGCTCGAGCTCGCCCTCTTTGTTGGCGTCGTAGAGGATGAGCGGATGCAGGTTGCCGTCGCCGGCGTGAAACACGTTGGCGACGCGCAGGCCGTATTTCGCCGACATCTCCTTCATGGCGGCCAGCACTTGCGGCAGCTTGGCGCGCGGGATGGTGCCGTCCATGCAGTAATAATCGGGCGAGATGCGGCCGACCGCCGGGAACGCCGCCTTGCGGCCGGCCCAGAACAGCAGCCGCTGCTCCTCCGAGCGCGAGACCTGGCACGAGGTCGCGCCGCAATCCTTGGCGATGCGCTCGATGCGCGCGATCAGATGGTCGACCTCCGCTTGCGGGCCGTCGACCTCGACGATCAGCAGCGCCTCGCAGTCGAGCGGATAGCCGGCGTGCACGAAATCCTCCGCCGCGCGGATCGCCGGCCCGTCCATCATCTCCATGCCGCCGGGGATGATGCCGGAGCCGATGATGAGCGACACGCAGGTGCCGGCGTCCTCCGACGTCGGGAAGCCGACCAGCACCGCGCGCGCGGCTTCCGGCTTCTTCAGCAGGCGCACGGTCACTTCGGTGACCACGCCGAGCAGCCCTTCCGAGCCGGTGATCAGGCCGAGCAGGTCGTAGCCGGCGGCTATCCAGATGCTTGCCGCCGATGCGCAGCACCTCGCCGGTCGATCAGCACGATCTCGCAGCCGAGCACGTTGTTGGTGGTCATGCCGTATTTCAGGCAATGCACGCCGCCGGAATTCTCCGCGATATTGCCGCCGATGGTGCAGGCGATCTGCGAGGACGGATCGGGCGCGTAATAGAAGCCGGCGTCGGCGACCGCGTTCGACACCGCGAGATTGGTGACGCCCGGCTCGACCACGGCGACGCGGTTGTCGAAATCGATTTCCTTGATGCGGTTGAACTTGGCCATGCCGAGCAGCACGCCGTCCTCGAGCGGCAGCGCGCCGCCCGACAGCGAGGTGCCGGCGCCGCGCGGCACCACCTTGATGCCTTCGCCGTGGCAATAGCGCAGCACCTCGGCGACCTGGGCGGTGGTCTCCGGCAGCACCACCACCATCGGCAGCTGGCGATAGGCGGTGAGCCCGTCGCTCTCGAACGGGCGCATCTCGCGCTCGCCCGCGATCACGCCTTCGCCCGGCACGATCTGGCGCAGCGTGGCGACGATCTTGTCGCGCCGCGCCAGCACCGCGCCGTCGGCTTCCGGCATCCGCACCGTCATGGCAGGGTTCCGCTGTTCATGGCGGTCGCCACGATACCAGCCATTTGACGCCCGCCACAGTGGGCTGGCAAAACCGCTGCCGAAGGCGGCGCGCGGACAAGGGCAGGAGCAGCACAACCATGAAGGCAATCGTGGCAATGGCCGCGCTGGCGGCGGCGATGGCGTTGAGCCCGGCGCAGGCCCAGGACGTGGCCGCCGGCGAGCGCTCGTTCGCCAAGTGCAAGATCTGCCACCGCATCGGCGAAGGCGCCAAGAGCCTGGTCGGCCCCGAGCTCAACGGCCTCGACGGCCGCAAGGCCGGCAGCGTCCCGGACTTCAATTATTCCGACGCCAACAAGAATTCCGGCATCGTCTGGAACGAGGCCACCTTCAAGGACTACATCAAGGATCCGCGCGCCAAGATCCCGAAGACCAAGATGGTGTTCCCGGGCATCAAAGACGAGAAGGAACAGAACGATTTGTGGGCCTATCTCAAGCAGTTCGGCCCGGACGGCAAGAAAAAGTAGCGGCGCGGCGATTTGACCTCGGTCAAGGCCGCCGGCGGCAACCGGCGGCATGGTCGGGTCGGCGTTCGGCGCCGGCAGGCAGATCGGGAGAGTTAGCGTCATGATCAAGGACATCGTCGTCAATCTCAGCCTGGGCGCGCGCGACCCGGCCGGCGATTACGCCGTCTCGATGGCGGAGGCCTGCGACGCGCACGTGCTCGGCGTCGCCTTCGCCTACGAGCCGGTGATCCCGGGCTCTGCCATGGGCGGCATTCCGGCCGAATTCCTCGACGCGCAACGCCGCGAAGCCGGCGACAAGGCGCGCAAAGCCGTAGCGCGCTTCACCGAAGCCGCCAGGCGCGCCGGCGTCTCGGCCGAGACGCGTATCCTGGAAGCGAGCATTTCCGGGGCCGCCGACCAGCTCGGACACCTGGCGCGCCGCTTCGACATCGCGGTCGCCGGCCAACCGGCGCGCGAGCATCCGGCCGCCGAGGAGGTGGTCGACGAAGGCGTGCTGTTCGAATCCGGGCGCCCGGTGGTGTTCGTGCCCTTCATCCACAACGGCGGCATGAAATTGAGCCACGTGATGGTCTGCTGGGACGGCAGCCGCGCCGCCACCCGCGCCATCGCCGACAGCCTGCCGCTGCTCAAAAAAGCCAAGTCGGTCGAGATCGTCATCGTCGCCGGCAAGCCGGCACAGAGCGATGACGTGCCGGGCGCCGATCTCGGCCAGCATCTGGCGCGTCACGGGCTCAAGGTCGACATCAAGCGCATCACCTCGCCGGAGATCGACGTCGCCTCCACGATTCTGTCCTACGCCGCGGATTCCGACGCCGACATGATCGTGATGGGCGGCTACGGACATTCGCGGCTGCGCGAATTCGTGCTCGGCGGCGTGACCCGCGGGCTGCTGCAATCGATGACCGTGCCGGTGCTGATGTCGCATTGAGACGCGTCGTCCCCGCGAAGGCGGGGACCCATACGCCGTGCCGTCTCGATAAGCTGCGGAGTATGGGTCCCGGCTCTCGCTGTGCTCGGCCGGGACGACAACGGAGCATTATTTGCAGGATCGCCACGTCAAATTGCTCGACGGCGCGAAGGTCCTGATCCGCCGGCTGCTGCCGGAGGATGCCGCGCTTTATCCCGATTTTCTCGCCGAGGTGACGGCGGAGGATCTGCGGCTGCGCTTCTTTGCGCCGATGCGCGCGGTCAGCCCCGAACTGATCGACAAGCTCATCCATTACGACCCGGCGCACGCCATGGCTTTCATCGCCATCGACGAGCAAAGCGGCCGGATGCTGGGCGTGGTGCGGCTGCACGACGACGCCGACGGCAACGGCGAATTCGCCATTTTGCTGCGCTCGCATCTCAAGGGCCACGGGCTCGGCTGGCTGATGATGAAGCACATGATCGCCTACGCCAAGGCGAAGGGTCTCAAATCGGTGCGCGGCCAGGTGCTGGTCGAGAACGCCTCCATGCTCAAGATGTGCGCGGAGCTCGGCTTCCAGGTGCACGACGATTTCAGCGAGCGCGGCGTCAAGCGGGTGGAATTGCCGCTCGACAAGGTGCCGGCCGAAGCGCTGCGCTGACTTACGTCGTTACGGCAGCGCCACCTGCGCCACCAGGCCGCGCGCGCGGGCGTCGACCACGCCGAGCGCACGCAGGGCCAGCAGCGTCGCATCCTGCACCGCCGCGCGCAGGCTGGCGGCATCGGCGCCGGGCGACGGCGCCAGCGGGCCGATCAGCCCTTCCATCAGCGCGCCGAGCACGGCGGCGGCGGCCGCGCGCGCGTTCTGCTCGGGCAGATGGCGGCCGGCGGCGGCGGCCGCGATGCGCGCTTCCAGTTCGGCGGCGAGCGCGCGGCGGAAGGCAAGCCGCAGCGCGTCGATATCGGCATCGACCGGCTCGGCGGTCACGGCCCAGGTGAGGCTGCGCTCGGCGAGCGCGCGCGCCGCAAAGGTGGCGATCGCGGCGGCGAGCGCCGACAGCGGCCCGGGCGCGGCATCGGCCGCCGCGCGCATGGCGGCAAGCGCGCCGTCGGCGACGCGCGCCACCACTTCGGCGATCAGATCGGTCTTGGCCGGGAAATAGCGATAGACCGTGCCGGCGGCGATGCCGGCGCGCTCGGCGACGGCCGCGATCTGCACGGCGGCGAGCCCGTCTTCGGCGGCGATCGCGGTCGCCGCGTCGAGGATCGCCTGCTCGCGCGCGGCCAGGCGCCGGACCACGTTCTCGGTGCGGCGATAGGGCATGAACCAGTGAACGATGATTCACGCCGGAGAGGCAAGGCCAGCCGCATTCGCGCTTCCCCTCTCCCAGTCCTGCAGGCGAGCCAGCGGCGAGAGACGCTCAGTCTCGGCTCGCAGATCGCTCGCTGCACGCTCGTGGCTCGCGCTTTGAGCGCCTTCTCGCGGATGGCGCTGAGCGTCGTGCCCGGCGTGATCGCCTCCGGATCGATCTTGAGATGGATGATCGACGGCTTGCCCGTCGCCACCGCCTGCGCGAAGGCGGCGGGGAAATCGGCGGTCTTCTCGACCAGCGCGCCGTAGCCGCCGAAGGCCATGGCATAGGCGGCGAAATCCGGATTGCGCAGGTCGGTGGCGATCACGCGGCCGGGATATTCGCGCTCCTGGTGCATGCGGATGGTGCCGTAGAGCGAATTGTCGGCGAGCACCACGATGATCGGCAGCTCGTATTGCACGGCGGTGGCGAAATCCTGCCCGGTCATCAGGAAGTCGCCGTCGCCGGCGACGCAGACCACCGGTGCGCTCGGGGTAGAGCGTCTTCATCGCCGATCGCCGCCGGCAAGCCGTAGCCCATCGAGCCGGAGGTCGGCGCGACGTGCGCGTTGTACTTGCGGAAGCGGTAGAAGCGATGGATCCAGCCGGCGAAATTGCCGGCGCCGTTGGTGATGATGGCGTCCGCCGGCAAGATTCTCGCGCAGCCAGACCATGACCTCGCCGAGATTGACCGTCGCCCGGCACCTTGGTCGCGGCTCTCGGTCCAGGCCAGATAATCGGCGTGCGCCGTCTCGCTCTCGCCTTTCCAGGCGATCTCGTTCGGCGGCTGCAAGCCTTCGAGCGCCGAGCAGAAGGCGGTCGGCGAGGCGTTGATGGCGAGCGGCGGGTGATAGACGCGGCCGAGTTCGTCGGCGCCCGGGATGGACGTGCACCAGTTTCGTCTGCGGCTCGGGAATGTCGAACAGCGTGTAGCCCTGCGACGGCATTTCGCGACAGCCGCCCGCCGATCAGCAGCACCAGGTCGGCGGCCTTGACGCGCGCCAGCAGCTTCGGGATTGGGCCCGATGCCGAGATCGCCGGCGTAGCAGGGATGCAGCGCATCGAACAAATGCCCGCGGCGGAACGTGGTGGCGACCGGCAAGCGCGAAGCGCTCGGCAAAGCGCGCGAGCGCGGCGCAGGCCGCCTCCGACCAGCGGCTGCCGCCGAGCAGCGCGACCGGGCGCTTGGCCGCCCACAGCATCTTCTGCAGCCGGCTCATGTCGGTCAGCGCCCGGCCAGGTCTCGACCGGCTCGAACGCCTTGGCGTCGGGCACCGCGACGCGCTCGGTCAGCATGTCCTCCGGCAGCGCGATCACCACCGGGCCGGGCCGGCCGCTGCAGGCGGCGTGGAAGGCGCGCGACACGATCTCGGGAATGCGCGCCGGATCGTCGATCTCGGTCGCCCATTTCGTCATGCGTGCCGAACACCGCGCGGTAGTCGAGCTCCTGGAAGGCGTCGCGCTCGCGCATCGCGCGCGCGACCTGCCCGACGAACACGATCAGCGGCGTCGAATCCTGGCGCGCGATGTGGATGCCGGCCGAGGCATTGGTGGCGCCCGGCCCGCGCGTGACGAAGCAGATGCCGGGCCGGCCGGTCGCCTTGCCGACGGCTTCCGCCGTCATCGCGGCGCCGCTTTCCTGGCGGCAGACGGTGAGCGCGATCGGGCTGTCGTAGAACGCGTCGAGCGCCGCCAGATAGCTTTCGCCCGGCACGCAGAAGGCGTGGCGCACGCCATGCAGCGCGAGCTGGTCGATCAGGATTTCGCCGCCGCTGCGCGTGCCGTCATTGGAACGCATGAGAGCCTCTAGTTCCGTAGCAGACTAGAATGCAACGTCATGGCCGGACTTGTCCCGGCCATGACGACGTTGATGACGTCACTTGATGATCTTCGGCATCGCCGGCTTGGGTGCGAAGGCGACCGGCGTCATCAGCACGTTGCGCTGCTCGACGATGTGGCCGGCCTTGGCGTTCTCGCCGAGATAGACCTTCCAGTCCGGATCCTTCGCCATCTGCGCGCGCTTGGCCTCGCGGTCGGCGGCGCTCTCGTAGACCCAGATGTGGTGGAAGGTGTTCAATTCGCCGCTTTCGGCCGCGGCATAGACCACCGGCTCGCCCATGTAGCGCAGCTGCACCGGATAGCCGAATTTCGAGTACAGCTCGAGTTGCGCCGGCATGCGGGCGGGCAAAGTTCGATAGGTGCGGACGTCCAAGAGCACGTGGCTCCTCCCTTGCGAATGGGCCGCGCCGATCGCGGCAATGCGCGCACTGTTCACGGGCGTCGCGCAATGATCAAGGCCCATCCGGCGTGCCGCCGCGCTCCTGCTGCCTTCGATCGGCTGCTCCGAGCGCTGCTCGGCCGGCTTCTTGTAATGCGCGAGGTTGCTCGCGGTGTTGACCAGCGCGAGATGCGAGAAGGCCTGCGGGAAATTGCCGACCAGCCGCCGCGTGCGCGGCTCGTATTCCTCGCTCAGCAGCCCGACGTCGTTGCGCAGCGACAGCAGCCGCTCGAACAGGCGCTCGGCGTCGGCCTGGCGGCCGAGCATCAGGTAGGCGTCGGCCAGCCAGAAGCTGCAGGCGAGGAAGACGCCCTCCCCCGGCGGCAGGCCGTCGGCGGCGGTGGCCGTGTCGTAGCGCAGCACGAAGCCGTCCGCCATCAGCCGCGTCTCGATCGCCTCGACGGTCGCGCGCACGCGCGGATCCTCCGGCGGCAGGAAGCCGACCGCCGGCAGCAGCAGCAGGCTGGCGTCGAGCTCCTTGCTGCCATAGGCGCGCACGAAGGTGCCGGCCGCGGCGTCGAAGCCGCGCGCGCAGACATCGGCGTGGATCTTGTCGCGCAACGCCTTCCATTGCGCCGACCGGGCCATGCAAGTCGAAGGCCTCCGCGCTCTTGATCGCGCGGTCGAAGGCGACCCAGGCCATCACCTTGGAATAGGTGAAATGCTGCGCGCCCGCTGCGCACCTCCCAGATGCCCTCGTCCGGCTCGGCCCAGATCGTTTCGAGATGCGCGAGCAATGCGCGCTGCAGATCCCAGCCGCGCTTCGTAGCCGCCGAGCCCGCCCTGGCGCGCCTGGTGCAGCGCGTCCATCACCTCGCCGAAGACATCGAGCTGCAGCTGGTTGTGCGCGGCGTTGCCGATGCGCACCGGCGCCGAGCCCTCGTAGCCGGGCAGCCAGGGCACCTGCCATTCGGTCAGCCGCCGCTCGCCGCCGATGCCGTACATGATCTGCATCTGGCTCGGGCGAGCCGGCGACGGCGCGCAGCAGCCAGTCGCGCCACAGCGTGCGCCTCCTCGTAATAGCCGGCGTTCATCAGCGCGAGCAGCGTGAGCGTGGCGTCGCGCAGCCAGCAGAAGCGATAGTCCCAGTTGCGCGGGCCGCCGAGCTGCTCGGGCAGCGAGGTGGTCGGCGCCGCGACGATGCCGCCGGTCGGCGCGTAGGTGAGCGCCTTGAGCGTGATCAGCGAGCGGCAGACCGCCTCGTTCCACGGCCCGGCGATCTTGTTGCTTGCCGGCCCAGCCGCGCCAGATACTGCTCGCGTCGCGCTGCAAGCGCGGCCTCGACGTCGAGCGGCTCGGGCAGCGGCAGGTGCGAGGGCGCGTAGGTCAGCACGAAGGGAACGCGCTCGCCCGGCCGCGACCGTGAAATTCGCCGACCGTCTTGAAGTCCTCGCCGTGCATGCGCACCGGCGTGCGCAGCACCACCATGTCGGGGCCGGCGATGGCGCGCAGCGTGCCGTCGTCCATGCGCGTGACCCAGGGCACGATCGCGCCGTAGCCGAAGCGCAGGACCAGCTCGCTGCGCATGGCGACGCTGCCGCGCTCGCCGACGACGAGGCGCACGACGTGCGAGCGATGCTGCGCGTCCTCGCGCGGCGGCATGAAGTCGATGAGCGGTGGCGGCGCCTTCGCGCGGTCTCGAAGCGGGTTTCCAGGATCAGCGTGTTCGGCGCGGTAGCGGCGCGTGACGCGCGCCGGCGGCGTCGGCCGGCGCGATCAGCCAGCGGCCGTGCTCGGGCGTGCCGAGCAGCGCCGCGAAGCAGGCGTCGGAATCGAAGCGCGGCCAGCACAGCCAGTCGATCGAGCCGTCGCGCGCCGACCAGCGCGGCGGTCGCCAGATCGCCGATCAGCGCGTAATCTTCGATGCGCGCCGGCATGGTTTATGCCGTGAAATCGAGCGACGACTTTGATGTCGTCGTCGCGCGTGCTCGAACGCCTCGCGCCAGCGCGACAGCGGCACGCGTGCGGGTGATCAGGCGCGCCAGCCAGTCTTTGTCGGCCTTGGCCAGCGCCTCGGCGGCGGCGGCGTAGTGGCGGCGGTTGGCGTTGACCGAGCCGAACACGACATCGTTCTCCAGCACCATGTCGCGGTTGAGGTCGCCGACGTCGAACTTGAGCTTGTGGCCGCCGGACGAAACGCCGGCAAGGCAGACGATGCCCTGCGGCGCGGTGCGGCGCATGGCGTCGAGCACGACTGCGCCCGCGCCGGTGCATTCGATCACCACGTCGGGCGCGAGCTTGCCGAGATCGCCGCTGTGATAGGTGGCGCCGAGCGCGCGCGCCAAGTCCGGCTTCGGCCCGTCGCGTGTTGCGGTCGAGAATGTGCAGTTCAAGGCCGCGCTGCGCGCCGAGCAGCGCCGCCAGCAGGCCGACCGGCCCGGCGCCGGTGATGAGCGCGACGCGCGGCTGCCAGGATCGCGCTGCGCCTGCCGATGCGCTCGACCTGGTCCCAGGCCTTGGCGACCACGCTCGCCGGCTCGAGCAGCACGCCGAGCAGGCCGAGCGCGGGATCGAGCTTGACGGCAAAGTCGCGGCTCGATGCGGAATTGCTCGGCGCCATAGCCGTTGCGCTCTTTGATGCCGCGCTCGGTGTAGAGCCCGTTGCGGCACATGTCCCATTCGCCGATGGCGCAGGCCGCACACGGCACCGGATCGGGACGGCGCACGATGCCGACCACGAGATCGCCGCGCGCAAAGCCGCTGCCCTGCGGCGCTTCTTCGACGCGGCCGAGCGACTCGTGCCCGAGGATCAGACGCCGTGCGCCGGGCGGCGGCGCGCCGTAATCGCCGGCGATGATCTCGCGGTCGGTGCCGCAGATGCCGAGCGCGAGCGCGCGCACCAAAACATCGCCGTCGCCGGCCGGCGGCGGCGGCACGTCTGCAAGCTCGATCGAGTTAGGGACTCCCGGCTCGACGGTCAGCGCGCGCATGCGGATACGATGTCTCGGATCGCCGCCCCCGCCGGGTCAATGCGCCGCTCAGGCCGCCGGTTCCACCGACACCACGCGATAGGTGTGCAGCTCGCCTTCCTCGTCGCGGATCGAGACGTATTCGCCCGGGCCGGAAGACATGGGCGCCGAAACGGTAGCCGCTTTCGTCGTCGGCTTCGGCGGCCGCGTCGTAGTCGAAGACCCAGCGCGCGTGCTCGGAGCCGCCCGGCTTGTGCACCAGGAAGCCGATTTCGTCGTCCTCGCCATCGGCGAAGCGGCGCACGCGGCAATGCGTCTGGTCGCTCTGCCACTGCGCGACGTCGATATGGCCGTCGGCGTCGAGCGGGGCGACGAATTCGTAGCCGTGGCGCGCCGAGCCCTGCGGGAACGCGGGCGAGCGGGCGAGGTTGAGCCTGATGCGCTTGAAATTATGCGGCAGAGCGGTCAAGGGCGGCCTCCGGAGAACAGGGCTTGCAGCGTGGCAGTGCTATAACGCCGGCGCTTTGACTTGGATCAGGGCGCCCGCAACCCATGCGTGGTGCGCCCCGCAGCCCGGCGCCATTGCCCTTGGCGGACGACGGTAAAACCATGCATAGCTGCGCCGACCCGCCCTGCCCGCCGGCCGCCGCATGACCGTTCCCGCCCCGACCCGCACCTTGAGCGCGCGCCAGATCGCGGTCGGGCTCGCCGGCTTTTGCGCCTTCATCAATCTCTATTCGCCGCAATCGATCCTGCCGCTGCTCGTCGCAAGAATTCGGCGCCGGCGCGGCCGAGATTTCCACCATCATCACGGTCAGCACGCTGGCGGTCGCGCGTGACCGCGCCTTTCACCGGCGCGGTCGCCGACGTGCTCGGCCGCAAGCGGGTGATCGTCGTCGCGATGTTCGTGCTGGTGGTGCCGACGCTGATGGTCGGCCTGTCGACCAGCCTGTCCGCGCTGATTTTCTGGCGCGCGATGCAGGGCCTGGTGCTGCCGCCGATCTTCGCGGTCACCATCGCCTATATCGGCGACGAGTGGTCGGCGCGCGAGGCGACCACCGCCGCCGGCATCTATTCGTCCGGCTCGAGCCTCGGCGGATTTCAGCGGGCGGCTGGTGACCGGCTTCTTCGCCGACCTCGATCGGCTGGCGCGCCGGCTTCATGGCGCTCGCCGCCATCGCGCTTGCCGGCGCCGATCGCGGTCGCGTTGCTGCTGCCGCACGAGCGCAAGTTCGTGCGCTCGGAAGGCCTGCTCGCCTCGGCGCGGCAGATGCTGGCGCATTTCCGCAACGGCCAATTGCTCGCGACCTACGCGGTCGGCTTCGGCGTGCTGTTCAATTTCATCTGCACCTTCACCTTCGTCAGCTTTCATCTCGCCGCCGCGCCCTACAATCTCTCGGCCAGCTGGCTCGGCGCGATGTTCGTCGTCTATCTCACCGGCTCGGTGCTCACGCCCTTGACCGGCTGGGCGGTCGGCCGCTTCGGGCGGCGGCGCTTCATGATGTTCGTGATCGCGCTGTGGGTCGCCGGCATCGCGCTGACGCTCGCGCCCTCGCTGCCGCTGATCATCGCCGGGCTCGCCATCGGCGCCGGCTGCGGCCTGATCTGCCAGGCGGTCTCGACCGGCTATGTCACCATCACCGCCAAAGCCGGCCGCTCCTCGGCGGTCGGGCTCTACGTGACGAGCTTCTATCTCGGCGGCAGCTTCGGCGCCGCGCTCGGCGGCCTGGCCTGGAATTTCGGCGCCTGGCCGGCCTGCGTCGCGCTGGTGGCGCTGATGCTGGCGGCGATCGCGGCGGTGGTCGGGCTGGCCTGGAGCCGCGCGCCGCAGGCCGATCGATCTAGCCCGCGCTATCGTGCCAGAGCGGCGCGTAGCCGCGCGCCAGCACCGTGAGTATCGCCGGCGGCGTGAGCACGTCGACGTCGATGCCGCGCGGGCGCGCCAGTGCGCCGGTCGTAGCCGCGCCGCTGTCCAATGCAGCAGGCTGTTGCCGCGCACGGCGAAGGCCTCACCCTCGCGCACGATCATGGCGCCGTCGGGCAGCGTGTCGATGTCGCGCCGGTGCGTGCGCTTGGCTTTGCCGTCGAGCCGTTCGGCGTGCAGGACTTTGTCCATCGCCGGCGCGCTCGCGCGCTTGGCCTTGCCGGAGAACAGCGCGGCGAAACGCTCGGCATCCTTGCGCCGGCATTCGAAGCAGGGCCGGTGGCCGGCGGCCAACGCCGTCACCTCGTCGAGGAAGAACAATTCGGTGTAGCTGTCGCCCCAGACCTTGCGATGGCGGTTGTTGAAATCGAGCCGGCAGCAGATCCACTGCTTCGACGTCCAGCGCCGCGCCGTGAGCTTGCGCTCGTCGTTGTGAATGCGCCCGCCGCGATTGCCCAACAGCGTGCCGCGCGCGGGCGTGGCGATGAATTCGCCGAAAGGCGTCGACGCGGTTTTGCAGCGGCATGGCATTTGATCGCCGTCATGCCCGGCCTTGTGCCGGGCGACCGCTCAGGCTGGCACGGCTTTGCCCAAGAATATCAGATGGCCGGGACAAGCCCGGCCATGACGACTGGTCGTTTGAGCTGATCACCCCTGCGGCTGCGGGGCGATCTCGCCGGCGGGCGGCGGCGCCGAGCGCGGCTTGCCGGCGGGCGGCACCGCCGACGAGCGCGGGCCGGCCGGCTCGATCACGCTCTCGCGCACCGGCCGCTTGCCCGCGAGCAGGTCCTTGATCTCGTCGCCGGTCAGCGTCTCGAACTCGATCAGGCCGCGCGCCAGCGCCTCGAGGTCGGCGCGCTTGTCGGTGAGGATCTGCTTGGCCTCGTCGAGGCCGGCCTCGACCAGGCGCCGGACCTCGGCGTCGATCTTGCGGCTGGTCTCTTCCGAAATCGTTGTGCTGGCGCGCCACCTGATAGCCGAGGAACACCTCGTCCTGGTTGTCGCCATAGGCGACCGGGCCGAGCTCGTCCGACAGGCCCCAGCGCGTCACCATCATGCGCGCGAGCTTGGTGGCCTGCTCGATGTCGGAGGCCGCGCCGGAGGTCACCTTCTCCTTGCCGAACACCATTTCCTCGGCGACGCGGCCGCCCATCATGATGGCGAGCCGCGAGGTCATCTGCTCGAGCGACATCGACAGCTTGTCGCGCTCGGGCAGCTGCATGACCATGCCGAGCGCGCGGCCGCGCGGGATGATGGTGGCCTTGTGCACCGGATCGGTGGCCTTGACGTTGAGCGCGACGATGGCGTGGCCGCCTTCGTGATAGGCGGTGAGCAGCTTCTCTTCCTCGGTCATCACCAGCGACTTGCGCTCGGCGCCCATCATCACCTTGTCCTTGGCGTCCTCGAACTCGCTCTGCGTGACCATGCGCTTGTTGCGCCGCGCCGCCATCAGGGCGGCCTCGTTGACCAGGTTGGCGAGATCGGCGCCGGAGAAGCCGGGCGTGCCGCGCGCGATGGTCTTCAGGTTCACGTCCGGCGCCAGCGGCACCTTGCGCACGTGCACCTTGAGGATCTGCTCGCGGCCGACCACGTCCGGGTTCGGCACCACCACCTGGCGGTCGAAGCGGCCGGGGCGCAGCAGCGCCGGATCGAGCACGTCGGGCCGGTTGGTGGCGGCGATCAGGATGATGCCTTCGTTGGCCTCGAAGCCGTCCATCTCGACCAGCAACTGGTTGAGCGTCTGCTCGCGCTCGTCATTGCCGCCGCCGAGGCCGGCGCCGCGATGGCGGCCGACCGCGTCGATTTCGTCGATGAAGATGATGCAGGGCGCGTTCTTCTTGGCCTGCTCGAACATGTCGCGCACGCGGGAGGCGCCGACGCCGACGAACATCTCGACGAAGTCGGAGCCGGAAATGGTGAAGAACGGCACGTTGGCTTCGCCGGCGACCGCGCGCGCGATCAGCGTCTTGCCGGTGCCGGGCGGGCCGACCAGCAGCACGCCGCGCGGAATGCGTCCGCCCAGGCGCTGGAATTTTCCGGGATCGCGCAGGAATTCGACGATCTCCTGCAAATCCTGCTTGGCCTCGTCGACGCCGGCGACGTCCTCGAAGGTGACGCGGCCGTGCGCCTCGGCCAGCAACTTGGCGCGCGACTTGCCGAAGCCGAGCGCCTTGCCGCCGGCGCCCTGCATCTGGCGCGACAGGAAGATCCACACGCCGATCAGCGCGATGAAGGGCAGCCACGACACCAGCAGCGACACGAACCACGGCACGTTGTCGGACTGCGGCCGCGCGGTGATGGAGACGCCCTTGTCGTAGAGCTTCTGCACCAGGCCGGGATCGTTCGGCGCATAGGTCTGGAAGCTGGTGCCGTTCTGGAAGGTGCCGTGGATTTCCGGACCCTGGATCGTGACGTCGCGCACGCGGCCCTGATCGACCTCGCTGAGCAACTGCGAGAACGAGATGTCGTGCGAGGTGGTGCGCTGGCCGGGGTTCTGGAACAGCGTGAACAGCGCCAGCAGCAAGCAGGACGATGATCACCCAGAGGGCGAAATTGCGGAGATTGGCGTTCATCAGGCGTTCCCAGGCCGCGAGCGGATGCGCCGCGGCTTCGATAGTCTAGCCTTGCCCGGCATTCGGGGCGAATTCCCGTCGCAAGCTCATCCCAATGTAGGCAGCGCAAGCGGGCCTGCAAAGGCCCGATTCCGCGTATTCTAGCGCGTTTTTGCCGCGGCCGCCGCGCCGGCTCGACGCGTGGTTAAGGTTTTCGAACGCCGTGGCGGGGCCGTTTCGACCAGGATGGTCCCGCCGGCAAGCGTCACCAGCGCGCCGGCCAGGCTGCGCCGGAAGCGGCGTTTTGGCCAAAAGCGCCGCATCCAGCGCGCATTTGAGCGCCTCGAGCTTGCCGAGCTCGACCGGCCCTTCATCGCCGACCCGGTCGATGGCGCGGCCGATGAGACGCAGGCGAAACTCGTCCGGCAGCGCGGCAAAACGCGTCGTCTCCAGGGCGATCCGCAGCGGGCCGGCGGTTTCAATGAACATCTCGTCGGCAAGGCGTTCGGCCGCGGCCGCCAGCGCGTCGGCCGCCCGCGCGAGGCGATCGACCAGCAGCGCCAGCGCGTCGGAGCCGAGACCTTCGGCAGCGAGCGCCTCCATCAGCTTGCGAAAGCGCGCGCGGGTGAAGCGCGGGTCGCGGTTGGAGGGATCGTCGGCATAGCCGATCTTCGCCGCCTTCAGCGTGGCGAGCAGGCGCGCCTTGGGGATGCCGAGCAGCGGCCGCACGAGACGAAGGCCGGGCGCCGCCGGCAGTTCGGACAGCCGCCGCATCGACGCCAAGCCCGGTCAGCCCACTGCCGCGGCTCATGCGCATCATGAAGGTCTCGGCCTGGTCGTCGCGGGTATGCGCGGTGAGGATGTGGCTGGCGCCGGCTTGGCGCGCCGCCGCGGCCAGCAGCCGGTAGCGCGCGTTGCGGGCGGCCTGCTGCAAGCCGGTTTTGGGCTTGATGCCGGTCCAGCGCAAAGTGCGGTGCGACAGCTTGAGCTTGCGGGCAAGCCGCGCGACGGCCGCCGCCTCGCGCTTGGCCTCCGCGCGCAGGCCATGGTCGACGGTGACGGCGATCAGCTTGGGTCCGGTCTTGCGCGCGGCGCGCCAGCGCGCCATCAGCATCATCAGCGCCGTCGAATCCGGCCCGCCCGACACCGCCAGCAGCAAGACAGGAAAGTCGGAGAGATCGGAGAAGAGCGCGTTTGCTTCCGATGCCGAGACCGGCAAAGATTTTTCAGTTGGCATGATCTTATCCGGAAACCGGTTCCCACCTTCCGGGATCATGCCCTAGATCTCAGCAGCGCACGCGCTTCTGTTCCTGCGCGACGCCGCGCTTCACGCTCGCCGATGCCTTGGGATATTTGCGGCCGACTTCCGCCAGCGTGGCGCAGGCGGCTTCCTTCTGATGCATGGCGGCGAGCGACTGGCCGAGCCGCAGCAGCAAATCCGGCGCCTTGCCGGCGTGCTCGTATTTGGTCGAGACCGCGAGGAAGGATTCGGCGGCGTCGCGGTAGTGCTGCTGCTGGAACAGGCTCTCGCCCAGCCAATATTGCGCGTCCGGCACCAGGCGCTCGTCGGGATGCTTCTTGAGGAAGTCGCGGAAGGCTTGCGTCGCCAGCGTGTAGTCTTTGCGCAGCACATAGCCGTAGGCCATGTCGTATTCGTCCTGCGGACGCGCCGAGGGCGGCAGCGTCGCCAGATTGACGCCGGTCGGATTGACGTTGCGCGGCGGCGGCACGCCGGGCGGCGCCGCAACCGGCGCGGCGGGCGGCGCAGCCACGGCATTGAGATCGAGCGGCGCGCCGGCGTCGCGGCCGTTGGGCGCGCCGATGACCGGCTCGGCCGAGGCGATGGCGCCCGGCGGCGGGGCTGGCGCGACCACACGCGCCTCGCCGTTGAGCGTGCGCGGCGCGCCTGGCGCATTCGGGTTGGCGTTGGGATCGAAGGCGTCGGAGCGCTGGCCGGGCGGCGGCAAGGCCGTCGGCGAGCCCATGGTCGGGGAGCCGTTGGGCGGTGCGGCCACGGCGGGCGGCACCGGATTGCCGCTCCTGGCGCCGAGCTGCTGGAGCTGCATCTCCATCGTCTGGTTCTGGTGCTGCAACTGTTCGATGGCGCCGGTGAGCTGACGCAGCGCGCCCTCCAGGCGGGCGACCCGCGCCGACAGTTCGCTATCCTCGTTCTGCGGCGCGCGGCGGGATTGCTCCTGCTGCGGCTCGCCGCGATTGAACATGTTGTCGAACAGCCCGCCGCGGTCCTGCGCCAGCGCGCCACCCGCGATGACGAGCGCCGGAAGCGCCGCCAGCACGGCAGTGCGGAACAAATAGCGTGAGCGATTCATGGGTGACGGTCCGGCCCGAATATCCGGGTGCAACAGCATAGCGGCGGCTGCGTCGAAATTGTGACTACGGCCAACCGGGGCCGTAGACCCGCAGGCCGACGCCCTGCGAGGCCCGGCGCTATGCGCCGAGCGTCCCAGGGCGACGGATCCATAGACGGCTCACGAACTCGCGTTGAGCACCGTGACCGCGCGGCGGTTCTGCGACCAGCAGGAAATGTCGTCGCAGATCGCCACCGGCCGCTCCTTGCCGTAGGAGATGGTGTTCATGCGGTTGGCCGCGATGCCGCGCGAGATCAGATAGTCGCGCACGGTCTGCGCGCGGCGCGCGCCGAGCGCGAGATTGTATTCGCGCGTGCCGCGCTCGTCGGCGTGGCCTTCGATCATGAAGGCGTATTGCGCGTAACGCGTGAGCCACTGCGCCTGCTTGTCGAGCGTGGCGCGCGACTGCGGCGTGAGATCCGTCGAGTCGGTCTCGAAGAACACGCGGTCGCCGACATTGACCACGAAGTCCTGCTGACTGCCGGGCGCCGCATTGTTGGCGTTGGCCTGGGTATTGTCCGCGTTCTGGCTGGCGCAAGCCGCGATCGCGAGCGCCGCGGCCAGCGCGGCCGCCAGCCGAGCGCCGCGCAGGATTTTTCTCAGATGCATCATTCCGGTGCCTCCATTCGCTCACACACTGACCGGAGCTAGCCCGTGGTCTAACGCCCCGTTCGTTAAACGAACGTTCCATCAACCTTGATGCGACCTTGCGCGGCACCGTTAAAATTGACGGAACCGCGGATACCTTCTGTGATGGTTAAGAGCGCGTGAAAATAAGGCGCTTGTGGGGAGAAAATGCAACCGCTCAGGACAATAGCGGCGACCAGGCCGGATCCGAGGCGTAGCTGGGCGTCGGCTGCTTGAGCTCACTGCGGCCGGTGATGTCGATCGTATAGAGAAACGGCCCGGGCCCGAGATCGCGGAAGAACATCAGCACCCGCCCGTTCGGCGCGAAGGTCGGGCCCTCGTTGTGGAAACCGGTGGTCAGGATGCGCTCGCCCGAGCCGTCGGGCTTGAGCACGCCGATGGCGAAGCTGCCGCCATTTTGGCCGGTGAAGGCGATGTAGTCGCCGCGCGGCGACCAGACCGGGGTGGAATGGCGCCCCTCGCCGAAGCTGATGCGTTTTGCCGCCCCGCCGCTCGCCGCCATCACGTAGATCTGCTGGGAGCCGCCGCGGTCGCTCTCGAACACGATCTGGCTGCCGTCCGGCGAGAAGCAGGGCGCGGTGTCGATCGCCGGCGTGTCGGTCAGCCGCGTGGTCTGCTTGGAGCGCAGGTCCATCATGAACAGGTTGGCGTTCGGGCCCTGTTGCAGGCTCATGATCACGCGCTGGCCGTCGGGCGAAAACCGCGGCGCAAAGGTCATGCCCGGGAAGTTGCCGACGATCTCGCGCTGGCCGGTCTCGATGTTGAGCAGATAGACGCGCGGCTCGCCCTGCCCGTAGGACATGTAGGTGATTTCCTGCGTCGACGGATTAAAGCGCGGCGTCAGCACCAGCTCGTCGCCGCGCGTGAGATAGCGCACGCCGAAGCCGTCCTGGTCCATGATGGCAAGCCGCTTGACGCGGCGGTCTTTCGGCCCGGTCTCGTCGACGAACACGATGCGGCTGTCGAAATAACCCTTCTCGCCGGTGAGCGTCTGGTAGATCTGGTCGGAGATGATGTGGGCGATGCGCCGCCAATTGTCGGGCGCGGAGAAATACTGCTTGCCGTCGAGCTGCGCGCCGGCGAACACGTCCCACAGCCGGAATTGCGCGCGCAAGCGCCCGTCGCCCTGCCGCGTGATGCTGCCGGTGGCCAGCGCCTGCGCGTTGATCACGCGCCAGTCCGGAAAGCGCGGCACCGCGTCGCCGTTGGTGATGCGCTCGGTGAAGGCCTGCGGGCTGATCGGCGCGAACAAGCCGCTGCGCTGCAGATTGTTGCTGATGACGGCGGTGACGTTGCGCGCGGTTTCACCTTCGGCCGGGCTGCCGGCGACGAAATCGGGCAGCGCGATCGGCATCGGCTGCGGATTGCCGCGGTTGATGTCGATGCTGACGCGGGCGCCGGCCGGCCGCGCGCCTATCAAAGCGAGCGCGCCGGCGCCGACGAGCAGGCGGCGGCGGCTGAGAGGCGGAAAGAGGGGAATTGGTCGGCCGAATCATCGCGCGGGAATATCTTTGTACATTTGCGAACTATCGAAGGTGAAGTCGATTTCCTTCCAACTCTCGTAATGATCCGGCCGCAGCATCGAATAAGGCTGGCCGACCAGCACCGCGCGCACCGCGCTGTCGCGCATGGCGTTGAAGCGCACGCCGTTGCCGCTGGTCAGCACGATCGGCGGCGAGGCGAGCGTGCCGTTGCGGGTAAACGCGATGCGGATGGTGATCTGCAGCCGCTCGGCGTCCTGCATGCCGACCGGCGGATTCCACAGGCCCATCAAGCGCGCGCGCAACGCGTCGAGTTCGGATTGCGAGAGCGTCAGCGCGCTGCCGGTGGGCGCGCCGAGCGAGGGCGAGGCGTTCAGGTCGGCGCCGAGCGCGGCCTTGCGTTCGGGATCGCGCTGGTTGATCAGCGCGGCGATCTTGTTGGAGTCGAACTTGGGCTGCGGCCGCGGCGGTTTGTGCGGCGGCAGCGGCGTCGGCTCCGACTTCACCTGCTTTTGGTCGGGCTCGGACTTGAGCTTCTCGGCGATCGGATCGGGCTTCGGCTGCGGCTGCGGAGGCGGCGCCTTCTCCTGGGTCGGCGCGATCTCTTTCTTCTCGCTCACCTTGGGCTTGAGCTCCTCGATCGGCTTGACCTCCTCGGCTTTCTTCTCGACCACCGGCTTCGGCTTCTCCAGCGGCTTGGGCGCGTCCTTCATGCCCTTGGTCAGTTCGGAGAATTGCTTGTCGCTGATGAGATCGACCGGCAGCGGATCGGGCGCCGGCGCCTCGAAGCTCTTGCCGGCAAAGGACAGCGTCGCCCACACCAGCACCGCGACGTGCAGCCCGACCGAAATCGCCGATGCCGTCTTCATCTGCATTATTTCGAGCCCTGCTCGAATTCGGTCACCAAGGCGACCTTGTGGAAGCCGGCGGCCGACAACCGGCCCATGACCTTCATCATGGTACCGTAATCCACCTTTTTGTCGCCCCGCACGTAGAGACTGGCTTCGGTCCCGCCGCGCGCCTGCGCGATCGCCTGCAATTTGGGGATCAGATCGTCGACCGGAATTTCCTCATTCTGCAGATAGACTTGACCCTTCTCATTGACCGAGATGGCGAGCGGCTCCTTGTCCTGGTTCAGGCTCTTGGCCTGGCTCTGCGGCAGGTCGATGGGCACGCCGACGGTCAGCAGCGGCGCCGACACCATGAAGATGATGAGCAGCACCAGCATCACGTCCACCATGGGCGTGACGTTGATCTCGCTCATGACCTTGCGGCGGTGGTGCCGCCGTTTTCCCATCACCGGCGTGCCGGCATTAGCGGCCACTGAAACCCCCTACTCCGCTGTGCGCATGATGATGCGCTACCCGTTCTGGTCGATCTGGCGCGACAGGATGGCGGCGAATTCGTCGGCGAAGCCTTCCAGCCGCTGGGCCTGCTTGTTCACCTCGGCCGCGAACTTGTTATAAAAAATGGTCGCCGGTATGGCGGCGACAAGGCCGATGGCGGTCGCGAACAGGGCCTCGGCGATGCCGGGCGCCACAACCGCTAACGAAGTGTTTTTGGAGGCGGCGATCGACTGGAAACTGGTCATGATGCCCCAGACCGTGCCGAACAGGCCGACAAAGGGGCCGGCCGAGCCGACGGTCGCCAGCACCAGCAGCCTGCGCTCAAGCCGCTCGACCTCGCGCGCGATCGACACTTCCATCACCTTGTCGATGCGCATTTGAAGCCCGGCGAAGGACTTGGGCGCGTTCTCGAAACTCCGCTTCCACTCGCGCATCGCCGCCACGAACAGCGCCGCCATCGAATGGTTCGGCTTGGAGGAGAGCGAACGGTAGAGCTCGTCGAGCGATTCCCCCGACCAGAAAGTCTGCTCGAAGCGGTCCATCGCCTTGCGCGTGCGCGCGTAAAGGAACGTCTTGTCGATGAAGATCGCCCAGACCCAGACCGAGCAGATCAACAGCCCGACCATGACCGTCTTCACGATCCAATGGGCGTGCCAGAACAGCGTGAACAGCGAGAGATCGGAAGAAGTGAGCGGCAACACCGACTGTGCCACGTCGGGATTCATGAGCACGTCCTTTCCGCTGTCCGGCTGTGGGCGGCCGCTAACGGCGCACTTCTCGAATGGAAAAAGCGCCGCGGCGATCGCCACGCGCTCCGCCGCAAACTCGGCCGTCGCGAAAATCGCTTGAGCCCGTCACCGTCCGGACCCAGCAAATCCGCGCGAAACTTGGCCGAACTTGGGCGCGGCCGCGCGCCGAACCCTGGTTTTGCGGTCTAAACAGCGCTGATTGTGGTTAAGAAGTCATTAGCGGCGGCGGCCGTCTCAAGCAACAGCCGCCCGCTTCGGGGAAAGCGGACGGCTGAGCAGGAGGCAGAAATTGTTCCGCCGCGACGGATCAGTGCTGCGGCGGCACCGGGGGCGGCGCGTCGGGCGCCGGGCGGTTGCGCCGCTCGGTCATGAATTGATCGAACTCGGCCTTGTCCTTGGCAAAGCGCAGCCGCTCGAGGAACTCGCGGAACTCGCGCTGCTCTTCCTCGAGCCGCTTGAGCGTCTCGGCGCGGTATTCGTCGAAGGCGTGATTGCCGCTTGAAGGCGCGTGCGGCCAACCGCCGGCGCCGCCGCTCATCTTGGCGCGCATCCAATCCATCTTGCTCTGCATGCGCTCCATCTTGTGCTGCCAGCGGTCGGAGCCGCCGTGATATCCGCATCCCATGCGTCCGCTCCATATCGTGTAGACGAGGATCGCCAGGCCGAGCGGCCAGAACACCCAGAAGGCGACCACGATGAGGGCGATCCAGGCGGGTTTGCCGAGTTCATCGAGCTTGGCGGTGATAGGCATGACGGGCCTCGTGTGAATGTAAATAACATTTACATCAGTAAGGACGGCGGGCTCCGATGTCAACACCCTTCACATCGGAATTTTCGGAAATTTTCAGATAGGCAGCGGCGGCGGCTTTGCGAGAGGCGCGCCCGACCGGGCCTCGTTGGATAGCCCGAGCCCGCGCAGATAAATCAGCACGGCCGCCTCCAATAATTCCTCCGGCGCCATCGGCAGCGCGCGCCGCGCCGCGTCGCCGCGTCCGAACAGCGAGGCGACGCCGTGCGTCATCGACCAGATGTGCAGCGCCACCATCAGCGCCGGCGGCCGGCCCTTCGCCGGCATCAGCGCCACCAGCCTTTCGGCGGCATCGCGCAGCACCGCGAAAGCGCGCTCGCCGGTCTCGCGCAGCTTCGGATCGGCGTCGAGCGGCACGCCCGCTTCGAACATGGCCGAGTAGTAGGAGGGCTCGCGCTTGGCGAAATCGAGATAGGCTTTGCCCAGGCGGTCGAAGGCGGAATGCACGTCCGGCCTGCCGTCATCCCAGGCCTTGGCGAGCGCGGCGGTGAAGGCCTCGAAGCCGCGTTGCGCGACGTCGGCCAAGAGCGCATCGCGGTCGCGGTAGTGCCGGTAAGGCGCGGCCGGGCTGACGCCGGCCCAACGCGCCGCATCGGCGAAGGTGAAGCCGGCCGGGCCCTTCTCCGCAATCAATTCAAGCGCGGCGCGCACCAAAGCTTCCTTGAGATTGCCGTGGTGATAGCCGCGCGGGCTACTGCGCCGGCCCCAACTCATGCGATTCCCTTCATGTGAAGGGCCTTAACATGAGTCCGATGCCCGCGTCGATGGCGGGTATTGGTGAGGGTTAGCAAGGCCGACGCGTTATACCTACGAGGTCGCAACGGGAGCGCGGTATGCCGCTCGAACTTATTGATTGACGCCCAACGAAACGAAAGGGCAGAGGGCCATGACAAAAACCGTGTCGATTCTCGTGGCCCGCTTGATCTTCGCCGCCGTCTTTCTGATGGCGGGCGCTTTCAAGTTCATGGGAATGGGAGAGACAGCGAAGTTCATCGCCGCCGCCGGCTTCCCGATCCCGCTCGTGCTGGCGTGGCTGGCGGCAGTTTTTGAGGTTGCGCTGGTCGTGGCGTTCCTCACGGGCGCTTTCTTTACTTACGCCGCCTACGTCGCCGCGGCCTACGTCGTGTTCCTGGGTTTTGCCTTTCATGGGCCGTCGAATTGGAGCGGCAACCAGGCCGAGTTCGGTTTTTTCGTCGACCACTTCACGTTTCTCGCCGGCCTCTTGTTCGCCGCGGTGCATGGCCCGGGCGACAAGTGGGTCTGGCGAATTCCGCGCAGCTAGCGGCGACGGGTCTGCAAGGGTAGCCGGTCGAACAAAGTCGGCCCGCCCGGTTGCGCGCCTTCGATGGTCAAAAGGCGCAGTTTGGTGACCACACCGCCCGAGGCGGAGAAACCGCCGGTTTTGCCGCCGGCGGCCAGCACGCGGTGGCAAGGCATGATGACCGGCGTCGGGTTTTCGCCCATGGCCTGACCGACCGCGCGCGCCAAGGTCTTGTCGCCGAGCCGTTCGGCGATCTCGCCATAGGTCATGGTCGCGCCGGGCGGGATCGTGCGCGCGATGGCATAGACGCGCTTGTTGAAATCCGTTTGCGCTTCGTCGTCGATGGCAATGCCGGTCAAATCGCGCTTTTCGCCGGCCAGCAAAGCAACGATGCCGTCGATCGCCCGTTGCACGTCGGCCGTCGGCGCGGCTTCATCGCGCCCCGGGATGGCGGCGCAACACGCGCGCGCGCGTCGCCGCCGCGTCCTTTTCAGGAAGTTGCACGCCACAGACGCCGCGCGCGCTCCAGACGATGCCGCAGGCGCCGAGGGCGGTCTCGAACAAAGCGAAGTTCATCATGCCGCTCTAGCTAACGCGCCGCGCCGGCGGCGCCACCCGTTTCCTGATCCGCCTTCATGGCAATGCGCAGCGGCTTGGGGATCGGCCGCGCGCGCCCGCCGGACACGAAGGCGACCTGCACGCGCGCCTGCACCAAAAGCTCGTCGCCGCGCATGACCTTCTGACCGAGCATGACGGAAGCGCCCTTCACCTCCTCCGGCACGCGTGACGATGGTCGAGCACGTCGTCCATGAAAGCCGGCCGCTTGAAGTCGATGCTCATATGCGTGACCACAAAGGCAAAGCCGGGCGCCTCGGCGGCGGCCTGCGCGAACAGCGCGCGGTGGTCGGCGCCGATCAGCCGCAGATAATTGGTGCGGCCGCGCTCCATGAAGCGCAGGTAGCTCGCGTGATAGACCACGCCGGAAAAATCCGTGTCCTCGTAATAGACGCGCACCGGCTGTTGATGCAGGCCGTCGCGGATTTCGCCGTCGAGGGAGTTCATCGCTGAAATTCCGCGTCTATGTCTCTACGGCCATCAAGGACGCGAACAATTGTGAGATGAGCCCGCTCCACGATGTAGAAAATAACATATGTTGTCGGCGACGATGCTTCGCAAATCTTTTGCAATGTTGCTACGCTCGCGGCCGATAAAGGGGAACCGGCTCAGATTTTCGATCTTTCTTTTGAATTCATTCGCGAGGGCAATGGCGGCATCGGGGTTTCTCTCGGCGAGATAGGCGTGAATTTGCAACAAGTCCCGATCGGCTTCATCAGAAAAGATAACCTTCATCGACTTCAGCTATTAAGCGCTTGGCAAGTTGGCTCTGCGGAGAAAATCCGCGAAGTCCCAGTCCCGCACGCGCCCGGCTTTTACGTCGGCCAGACCTTTTTCGATGTCCGCCTTCAGCGCGCGGAATTTTTCCGCTTGCTCGATCAGGTAAGCGACCGCCGGCTCCCGCATTTCTTCCGGCAGGAGATCGAGCGCTTCGGCGGCTTTTTCGGTCGTCGTTTTCATAGCTTATTCTAGCACGATTTTCCCGGCCTAGCCGATTTCCTCGTCTCCTGGGAACAATCCGAACTGGCTCGGGTCGCGCGTCGGCTCCGGCAGGCCGAGGTGCTTGAAGGCGGCGCCGGTCAGCAGCCGCCCGCGCGGGGTGCGCTGCACGAAGCCCTGCTGGATCAGAAACGGTTCGATGATGTCCTCGATGGCGTCGCGCGGCTCGCTCAGCGCCGCCGCCATGGTGTCGACGCCGACCGGGCCGCCGGCGTAATTATTGGCGATGGTCGACAAGATAGCGCCGGTCCATGGCGTCGAGCCCGGCGGCGTCGACTTCGAGCGCCGACAGTGCGCGGTCGGCGACCGCGCGGTCGATGCGCTCGGCGCCCTCGTGATGGGCGAAGTCGCGCACCCGCCGCAGCAGCCGTCCGGCGATGCGCGGGGTGCCGCGCGCGCGCCGCGCGATCTCGTTGGCGCCGTCGGCGGACAGCGACAGGCCGAGCACGCGCGCGCCGCGGTTGACGATCTGCTCGAGCTCGGCCTCGCTGTAGAAATTCAGCCGCACCGGGATGCCGAAACGGTCGCGCAGCGGATTGGTGAGCAGGCCGGCGCGCGTGGTGGCGCCGATCAGCGTGAACGGCGACAAGATCGATCTTGACCGAGCGCGCCGCCGGGCCCTCGCCGATGATGAGGTCGAGCTGGAAATCCTCCATCGCCGGATAGAGGATTTCCTCGACCGTCGGATTGAGCCGGTGGATCTCGTCGATGAACAGCACGTCGCGCGGCTCGAGATTGGTGAGCAGCGCGGCGAGGTCGCCGGCCTTGGCGATCACCGGGCCGGAGGTGGCGCGGAAGTTGACGCCGAGCTCGCGCGCCACGATCTGCGCCAGCGTCGTCTTGCCGAGGCCGGGCGGGCCGACGAACAGCACATGATCGAGCGCCTCCTTGCGCGCGGCCGCCGCCGCGATGAACACCTTGAGATTGGCGCGCGCCTGCTCCTGGCCGATGAACTCGGCGAGCCGCTGCGGGCGCAACGAGGCGTCGGCGTCGTCGTCGCGGCGTTCGGCGGCAACCAGGCGGCGGGGATTGTTCATGAACACCCTCGCAGCAATCGTCCCCTCCCCCCTTGAGGGGGACGGAGAGGTAGTCGCTCCAGTGCTCGCGGCTTGCTCGGAACGACAAATCACTTCGCCAGCTCCTTCAGGCCCTGCCGGATGAGCGTCGCGGTGTCGGCGCCCTCGCCCGCGCTGCGCGCGGCGGCGGCGATCGCCGCGGCGGCTTGCGGCTGACCGTAACCGAGATTGACCAGCGCGGACACCGCGTCCATCACCGGCCGCGGCGCGCGCTTCTCGTCGAGCGCGCCGGCCAAATGCACGACCGCCGGATCAATGTCGGCGAAAGCCGGCACCTTGTCCTTCAGTTCGGTGACGATGCGCTCGGCCACTTTGGCGCCGACGCCGGGCGAGCGTTGCACCGCCGCCTTGTCGCGCATCGCGATGGCCGAAGCCAATTCCGACGTCGTCAGCGTGCCGAGCACCGAGAGCGCGACTTTGGCGCCGACGCCCTGCACCGTCTGCAACAGCCGGAACCATTCGCGCTCGACGTCGCTGGCAAAGCCGAACAGTTTGATCTGGTCCTCGCGCACATAAGTCTCGATCGACAGCATGGCCGGCTCGCCGGCGCCCGGCAGCATCTGCATGGTGCGCGCCGCGCAATGCACCTGATAGCCGACGCCGCCGACGTCGAGGATGACGTAGTCCTCGCCGTAGCTGTCGAGGATGCCCTTGAGTTTGCCGATCATCGACGCGCCTCGCGGTCGTCGTCCGCTCCCCCGTTTACGGGGCGACGGGACAGGCGAGGGGGAACGAGGGAAGCGCGCGAGGTCGCGTCTGCCCCCTCCCCAACCCTCCCCCGCATGCGGGGGAGGGAGCGCGCTGTGCCGGCGGCAACTCATTGCCCAACAACTTTCATCAACACACTCGTCCGATGATGCGCATGCGTGACCGCGATCGCCAGCGCGTCGGCGGCGTCCTCGGACTGCGGGTCGGCCTTCGGCAGCAGCACGCCGATCATCATGCGGATTTGCGCCTTCTCGCCGTGGCCGGCGCCGACGATCGATTTCTTCACCACATTGGGCGCGTATTCGGCGACGCTGAGGCCGGCTCTGGCCGGCACCAGCATGGCGATGCCGCGCGCCTGGCCGAGCTTCAAGGTCGCCGCCGCGTTGGCGTTGACGAAGGTCGCCTCGACCGCCGCCTCCTGCGGATCGTAGCGCGCGATCACGGCGCTCAACCCGTCATGGATGGCGACCAGCCGCACGCCAAGCGTGTCGCGCTCGCTGGTTTCCAGCGAGCCGCAGGCCACGTGCACCAGCCGGTTGCCGTCGGCCTCGATCAGCCCCCAGCCGGTGCGCTTGAGCCCCGGATCGATGCCGAGAATGCGAATCGCTTGCCGGCGCATGGCTCCGTTGATAGCCCCGCGGGCCTTGTGCGCCTAGCGCACATTCCGCGCAGCCCACCGGCAGTTCCCTGGCGGTTATGGCGCCCATTCCCGGCCGGCACCATGGACAGCGGGACGCGGGCCGCTATGGTTTCGCGCCATGCCCGCCGCCTCCCCCCAAAGCCGCCAGCGCCGCGCCATCATCATCGGCGGCTCGATGTCCGGGCTGTTCTCGGCCGCCTTCCTGCGCCAGATCGGCTGGCAGGCCGACGTCTACGAGCGCTCCGGCGTCGAACTGGTCGGGCGCGGCGCCGGCATCACCGGCCATCCGGAACTGCTCGACGCGCTCACGGCGAGCGGCGCCGGCACCGACAATCTCGGCATCGAGGTGCCCAAGCGCATCGCCATCGACCGCGACGGCCGCGTCACCGACGAGCGGCCCTTGCGGCAGATCCTCACCTCCTGGGACCGGCTGCAGCGGCTGCTGCGCGCCACCATCGACCCGGCCAATTACCACCTCGGCTGGAATTTCGAGCGCGTCGAGCAGGACGAGCGCGGCGTGCGCGTGCAGTTTTCCGGCGGGCGGGTCGAGCAGGCCGACATCCTGATCGGCGGCGACGGCGTGCGCTCCAGCGTGCGCGGGCAGATGGCGCCGGCGGTGCAGCCGGTCTATGCCGGCTATTACATCTGGCGCGGCGCGCCGAACGAGGCCGATCTCGCGCCTGCAGACGCTCGACAGCATCTATCCGCTGTTCACCTTCTATCTGCCCAAGCAGCAGCAGGTGATCACCTATCCGATCGCCGGCTTCAACGACGACCTCACGCCCGGCAAGCGCCGCTTCAATTTCATCTGGTACCGCGTCGCCGACGCCGCCAAGCTGCGCGAGATGAACGTCGACGAGAACGGCGTGCAGCACGAATATCTCGGTGCCGCCGCCGCTGATCCGCAAGGATCTGATCGCCGAGATGCACAAAGACGCGCGCGAAATCCTGCCGCCGGCTTTGCTCGACGCCTTGATGGCGATCAAGCAGCCTTTCATCACGCCGATCTACGACTTCACCGCGCCGCGCATCACCTTCGGCCGCGTCGCCATGGTCGGCGACGCCGCCGCCAACGCCCGCCCGCATATGGGCTTCGGCATGGCCAAGGCCGGCACCGACGCGCAGGCGCTGGCAAAGCATCTGGACGCGCATGACGACATCGACGCGGCGCTCGCGGCCTACAACGCCGAGCGCCAGCCGATCGGCAACGATATCGTGCTGCACGGGCGCAAGCTCGGCACCCATCTCGGCGTCAACCTGAAGACGGAGGAGGACCGCCGCATGCACGATCTGTTGCAAAGCGACGGCGCCATGCTGGACTGGATCGCCGTGCCGAATTTTCTGGATGCGTATAAATGACATCGTCCGTCATCCCGCGAAAGCGGCCCACTCGCGTCAGAACTGGATCCGCTTCGCGGAATACGTCATGACCGACCTGCCGAAACCCGATTACGCGCGCAACATGCGCATCGTCGGCCACAGCGACCAAGGCGGCCGGCCGGACGGCGTGCAGGTGATGGTGCAGCGCGGCTTTGCCTATGTCGGGCACATGTTCTCCAAGGGCTTTTCGGTCATCGACGTGCGCGACGCCAAGAACCCGCGCGCGGTGAATTACATCGCCGCGCCGGCCAATACCTGGAACATCCATCTTCAAGCGCACGACGACCTGCTGCTGGTGATCCACGCCAAGGACATGTTCGCGGCCGCCGAATTCGCCGACGAGCGCGCCTATTACAAAGGCGCGCTCGGCAAGACCGTCGGCACCGCGGAAGCCAAGCGCGCGCGCGACTGGAGCGCGGGGCTCGCGGTCTACGACATTTCCAAGCCGGAGACGCCGCGCCGCATCGGCTTCATGAGCGTCGAAGGCGGCGGCATCCATCGCGTCTGGTACACCGGCGGGCGCTGGGCTTATGCCTCGGTGCTGCTCGACGGCTTCACCGACTACATGTTCATGACCATCGACATGAGCGACCCGGCGCATCCGCGCGAGGCCGGGCGCTGGTGGATCCCGGGCATGAATTTGGCCGCCGGCGAAACGCCGTCATGGGCAGCCGACGCGCCGCTACGGCCTGCATCACGCCATCATCCACGGCGACACCGCCTACGCCGCCTGGCGCGACGCCGGCATGGTGGTGCTCGACGTCGCCGACCGCGCCAAGCCGAAGCTGATCGTGCACAAGAACTGGTCGCCGCCCTTCGGCGGCGGCACGCACAATTGCCTGCCGCTGCCCGATCGCGATCTGCTGGTCGTGCTCGACGAGGCCGTGCTCGATCATCAGGAAGACGGGCTCAAGCTCATCTGGCTGTTCGACAACCGCGTGCCGACAAATCCGATCAGCATTGCGACCTTCCCGACGCCGGACGAGGCCGACTACAAAGCCAAAGGCGGCCATTTCGGCCCGCACAATATCCACGAGAACCGGCCCGGCAGCTTGGTGTCGTCGCAACTGATCTTCGCCACCTACCAGAACGCCGGCATTCGCGTGTTCGACATTTCGGATGCAGTTCGCGCCGCGCGAAGTCGGCGCGCTGGTGCCGCCGCAGCCGGCAAAGCTCGCCGACACGCGGCCGAACCGCGCGCGCGTCATCCAGTCGGCCGACGTGTTCGTCGATGCGGCCGGGCTGATCTACGCCACCGACTACAATGCCGGGCTTTATATTCTGGAGTTTGCGGGCTGAGAGCTCAAGCGCTCATCTTGGCGACCAGCGCGTCCGACACTTCGAAATTGGCGTAGACGTTCTGCACGTCGTCGGAATCGTCGAGCGCGTCGATCAATTTCAGGATTTTCTCGCCGGCGCCGTCGTCGACCGCGATCGTGTTCTGCGGCTTCCAGGCGAGCGCGGCCTTGCGCGGCTCGCCGAACTTGCCTTCCAGCGCCTTGGCGACTTCGTTCAGCGTCTCCGGCGTGGTGAAGACCTGGTGGCCGTCGTCGTCCGAGGCGACGTCCTCGGCGCCGGCCTCGATCGCCGCCTCCAGCATGGCGTCGGCGCTCGCGGCCTTGGCGTCGTATTCGACCACCCCGACATGCGCGAACATGAACGAGACCGCGCCGGTCTCCGCCAGATTGCCGCCGTTCTTGGAAAAGATCGCGCGCACCTCGCCGGCGGTGCGGTTGCGGTTGTCGGTCAGCGCCTCGACGATCACCGCGACGCCGCCCGGCCCGTAGCCCTCGTAGCGGATCTCGTCGTAGCTCTCGGTGTCGGCGCCTTGCGATTTCTTGATCGCGCGCTCGATATTGTCCTTCGGCATGTTCTCGGCGCGCGCCGCCAGGATCGCCGCGCGCAGGCGCGGATTGAAGGCCGGGTCGGGCATGCCGAGCTTGGCCGCGACCGTGATTTCGCGCGCGAGCTTGCCGAACAGCTTGGAGCGCGCTTTGTCCGCGCGCCCCTTCTTGTGCATGATGTTCTTGAATTGCGAATGGCCGGCCATGGGAATTTCTTGAGCGTGCGATGAGCGGCTATATAGAACGGCCGTCAGAGAAAATAAACTCGGTAGCCGTCGAGATCATTCCCAGAACGCCGGCCGCGCCTGTTCGAGAATGCCGCCGAGCCGCACCGCGCCGACCTTTAACGCAAGCCCGGTCGCGTCGTCGGTCTCGACCGCCAGCGCGCACAAGGTGGCGGGGCCGTTCGCCGGCTCGAATTTCGAGCCCGGGATCTTGCGCAGGAAGCGGTTGAGCGGCTCGTCCTTGTTCATGCCGATGACCGAGTCGAAGTCGCCGGTCATGCCGACGTCGGACACGAAGGCGGTGCCGCCCGCCAGGACGCGGTGGTCGGCGGTCGGCGCATGGGTGTGGGTGCCGACGACGAGGCTCGCGCGGCCGTCGCAGAAGTGGCCCATCGCCTGCTTCTCGCTGGTCGCCTCGCAATGGAAGTCGAGCACGATGGCGTCGGCGTCGCGCTTGAGCGCGCAGGCGGAGAGTTCGCGCTCGATCGCCGCGAACGGATCGTCGAGCGCGTCCATGAAGATGCGGCCCATGGCGTTGATGACGAGCGCGCGCTTGCCGTTCTTGGCGTCGATCAGCGCGGCGCCGCGGCCGGGCGTGCCCTCGGGATAATTGAGCGGCCGGATCAGGCGCGGCGCGCGCTCGATGAAGACCAGCGCCTCGCGCTGGTCCCAGGCGTGATTGCCGAGCGTGATGGCGTCGGCGCCGGCGTCGACCAATTCGGTGTAGATCGTCTCGGTGATGCCGAAGCCGCCGGCGGCGTTCTCGCCGTTGACGACGACGAAATCGAGCTTCCAGTCCTTGATCAGGCCCGGCAGGCGCTCGTTGACGGCGGCGCGCCCCGCGCGCCCGACCACGTCGCCGATGAACAGAATACGCATGCGCTCTAAGCTCCGCGGAAATCGATCACCTCGCGCTCCGTTAGCACGAGATCGAGGCGCGCGTCGCGCTCCGTCGCCGGAACCTGCGGCGATTTCCTGGGCGGCGAAGGCGATGCCGATGGCGGTGACGGCTTTCTTGGCGCGCAGCGCGTTGATGGTCATGTCGTAATAGCCGGCGCCGATAGCCGATGCGATGGCCGGCGCGGTCGAAGCAGGCGAGCGGCACGATCAGAATGTCGGGGTCGACTGCGCGCGCTTCCGGCTTCGGCTCGCGGATGCCCCACTGCCCGCGCGCGAGTTCGTCGCCGAAGGTATAGGCGCGCATGATCAGCGGCTTGCCGCGGCCGGCGATCGCCGGCAGCGCGAGCTTGGCGCCGGCGGCGGCGAGCTTGCGCAACAGCGGCAGCGGATTGATCTCGCTCTTCAGCGGCATGAAGCCGGAGACGATCTGGCCGCGCTTGAACGCGACCGGAAGGCGCGCGCCGCGATCGTCTCGGCGGCGGCGGCGCGCTCGCCGGGCGGCAGCGCATCGCGCCGCGCCAGCGCGGCGGCGCGCAATCGGGCTTTGGGAGTATCCGGCTGGGTGGAATCAGACATTGCAAAACAAAAGTGCGGAGCCGCAATGGCCGTCGGAGGATCGATCCCGGGAACCTACAGAAGTAGGTGGGCGCCATATGTCCGAACCCACGAGCCCGGCCAGGGACAGCTCCCGTTAGGATCGTAAGGCCCCGGGGAATTATGTCTCCTGACGCACCTCGCAGCCCCGCGTCGGCAATGTAGTGGTTATGCGCAGGGCGGCGCCACAAGCGCCGTCGTCCCGCTCATTCCCGCGCAAGCGGGAATCCAGAGCCACAAGCAAGGATGGATCCCCGCCTGCGCGGGTGAGCGACTGCGGGCTATCCCACCGCCACGCCGTTGCCGAGCGTGGCGTTGAGCCGCCGGGTGATGCCCTCGATGCGCTCGGCCGCCGAGTTGAAGGCGCCGACCACCGCGGCGGAGGCCGCCTTGGCGCGGTCGGAGGCGACCACGCGCGCGTCCTGCAAGGCGGCGATCTCCTCCTCCAGCCGGCGGATCTTGCGGCCGGCTTCCAGCAGTTCGTCGGCGACCGTCAGCGCCGCCATCACGGTGAGCCGCGTGTCGCCGATCTCGCCGAACTTGCGGCGCAGCTCGATGATGCGCTGGTCGATGTCGTGCGCAAGCGCCTGCAGGTGCTCTTCCTGCCCGTCCTCGCAGGCGAGGCGGAATTGGCGGCCGGCGATCGATGCGTTGACCTGCGCCATCAGTTTCTTTCCGTTGGCGGCACGCGCTTTTTGCGTCATGCGCTAGCCCTGCGCGTCGAGCACCGACTGGATCGAGGCCATGGCCGCGTCCAGCCGCTCGGCGATTTCGCGGTTGGTGGTCTCCAGCTGGCGCGAGCGCGCGGTTTCGCCGTCGAGCGCGGCGGCGAGCTTGGCGCGGTCGAGGCCGAGCGCCTGCACCTGCGCGGCGAGCGCATCCTCGCCGCGGTCGGCCTCGCGCCGCCGCTCGACCGCGGCATCGAGCGCGTCGAGCGCGAGCGCCAGCCGCTTGACCGCGTCGTCGATTGCGCTTTGCTCGGTCATCGCTTCGGTCCGCATTCAAGAAAACTCCTGCGGCGGCAACCGTTTAGGCGCGGAATCTTACGTGCCGCGCGATGCAGGCGTCAACGCTCGGAGCAAGATATGCCCCGCTGTTTTCGCGCGCCTGTGCATGGCGCGTTCCGCGCGCGCGCCGTCACATTGACTCAAGGGCCTCACATGCTATCCAGCGCGCGCAAACAGGCCTTTTCCATGAGTCCACCCGCTTCGTCGACGGCCGCCGTGGCGCCCAATCACGCGTCAGGCGCAGGCCGGCACGCCCGCCGTCGCGCATGCGCGCATGGCCAACGCCATCCGCGCGCTCGCCATGGACGCGGTGGAGCAGGCGAAATCCGGCCATCCCGGCCTGCCGATGGGCATGGCCGACGTCGCGACCGTGCTGTTCACGCAGTTCCTGAAATTCGATCCCGCCGATCCGGCCTGGCCCGACCGCGACCGCTTCGTGCTCTCGGCCGGCCACGGCTCGATGCTGATCTACGCGCTGCTCTATCTCACCGGCTATGCGCGCGGTGACGATCGAGGAGATCAAGCGCTTCCGCCAGCTCGGCTCGAAGACGCCGGGCCATCCGGAAAATTTCATCACGCCCGGCGTCGAGACCACCACCGGCCCGCTCGGCCAGGGTCTCGCCAACGCGGTCGGCATGGCGATCGCCGAGCGGCATCTCGCGGCCGTGTTCGGCGGCGTCGTCGATCACAAGACCTACGTGATCGCCTCCGACGGCGACCTGATGGAAGGCATCAGCCAGGAAGCGATCGCGCTCGCCGGCCATCTCAAGCTCAACAAGCTGATCGTGCTGTTCGACGACAACGGCATTTCGATCGACGGCGCGCTGTCGCTCGCCGACTAGCGTCGACCAGGTGAAGCGCTTCGAGGCCGCCGGCTGGAACGCCTGGCGCATCGACGGCCACGATCCGGCAGCGATCGCCGCGGCGCTCGAGAAGGCGCAAGGCTCCGACCGGCCGGCGCTGATCGCCTGCAAGACCACCATCGGCTTCGGCGCGCCGACCAAGGCCGGCAAGGCGTCCTCGCACGGCTCGCCGCTGGGCGCCGACGAGATCAAGGGCGCGCGCGAGAAGCTCGGCTGGACGCACGCGCCGTTCGAGATTCCCGCCGACATCCTGGCGGCCTGGCGCGCCGCCGGACAGCGCTCAAAGGCCGCGCATGCCGACTGGGACAAGCGGCTCGCAGCGCTCGACGCCGGCAAGCGCGCCGAATTCGAGCGCCGCATGCGCGGCGACCTGCCGCACGCGGCGCTCGCCGCCGCGGTCGCCAAGGTGAAAGAAGCGCTCGCCGCGGCGCCGAAGGACATCGCCACCCGCGCGGCCTCCGAATTCGCGCTCGAAGCGCTGGTGCCGGCGGTGCCGGAAATGATCGGCGGCTCGGCCGACCTCACCGGCTCCAACAACACGCGCACCAAGGCGATGACGGTGCTGAGCGCGGCCGATTATGCCGGCCGCTTCATCCATTACGGCATGCGCGAGCACGGCATGGCCGCCGCCATGAACGGCATGGCGCTGCACGGCGGCATCATCCCCTACTCCGGCACGTTCCTGGTGTTCTCCGATTACTGCCGCCCGGCGATCCGGCTCGCCGCGCTGATGGGCGAGCGCGTCATCCACGTGATGACGCACGACTCGATCGGCCTCGGCGAAGACGGCCCGACGCATCAGCCGGTCGAGCATCTCGCCGCGCTGCGCGCCATTCCGAACCTGCTGGTGTTCCGCCCGGCCGACGCGGTGGAGACCGTCGAGTGCTGGCAGCTCGCGCTTGCAGGCCAAGGACCGCCCGAGCGTGCTCGCGCTGACGCGGCAGAACCTGCCGCAGCTGCGCAACCGCCTCGACGGCGACAATGTCTGCGCCGCCGGCGCCTACGAGATCGCCGGCGCCGGACGGCGCCGCCGCAGGTCTCGATCTTCGCCACCGGCTCGGAAGTCGCCATCGCGGTCGAGGCCGCCAAGCTGCTCGCCGGCCGCGGCATCGCCGCGCGCGTCGTCTCGGTGCCGTGCTTCGAACTGCTTGCTGGCGCAGCCGGAAGCCGTGCGCCGCGCCATCATCGGCGAGGCGCGCGTGCAAGATCGCGCGTGGAGGCCGGCGTGCGCCAGGGCTGGGACGCCATCATCGGCTCGGACGGCGTCTTTCGTCGGCATGACCGGCTTCGGCGCCAGCGCGCCCTCAAGGAACTCTAAAGAATTTCGGCATCACCGCGGAGGCGGTCGCCGAAGCGGCGTTGAAGAAATTGAGTTAGGCGTCATTGCCGGGCTCGACCCGGCAATCCATCTATTGAAGCGAATGTCCGGTCGGATGGAGTGCCCGGGCCGACGCCCGGGCATGACATAAGAAAGCCGGGAGCGATAACATGACAATCCGCGTCGCCATCAACGGGTTCGGCCGCATCGGCCGCAACGTGCTGCGCGCCATCGCCGAGATCGGGCCGCAAGGACATCGAGGTCGTCGCCGCCAACGACCTCGGGCCGGTCGAAACCAACGCGCATCTGCTGCGCTACGACTCCGTGCACGGCCGCTTCCCGGGCGAGGTCACGGTCAAGGGCGACACCATCAGCGTCGGCAACGGCGCGATCAAGATCACCGCCGAGCGCGATCCCGCCAAGCTGCCGTGGAAGGAGCTCGGCATCGACATCGCGCTCGAATGCACCGGCCTGTTCACCGCCAAGGACAAGGCCTCGGCGCATCTTACCGCCGGCGCCAAGCGCGTGCTGGTGTCGGCGCCGGCCGACGGCGCCGACCTCACCGTCGTGTTCGGCGTCAACCACGACAAGCTCACCAAGGAGCACAAGGTCGTCTCCAACGGCTCCTGCACGACCAATTGCCTGGCGCCGGTCGCCAAGGTGCTCAACGACACCGTCGGCATCGAGACCGGCTTCATGACGACGATCCACGCCTATACCGGCGACCAGCCGACGCTCGACACCATGCACAAGGATCTCTACCGCGGCCGCGCCGCCGCGCTGTCGATGATCCCGACCTCGACCGGCGCCGCCAAGGCGATCGGCCTGGTGCTGCCGGAGCTCAAGGGCAAGCTCGACGGCGTCGCCATCCGCGTGCCGACGCCGAACGTGTCGGTGATCGACCTCAAGATCGTCGCCAAGAAAGAGACCAACAAGGACGAGATCAACGCCGCGATGGAGCGCGCCGCCGAGCAGCAGCTCAAGGGCATCCTCAGCATCACCAACGCGCCCAACGTCTCCATCGATTTCAACCACGATCCGCACTCGGCCACCTTCCACATGGACCAGACCAAGGTGATGAACGGCACGCTGGTGCGGGTGATGGCCTGGTACGACAACGAATGGGGCTTCTCCAACCGCATGGCCGACACCGCCGTGGCGATGGGCAAGCTGCTCTAGAACCTTGTGTCCCGGACGCGGTGCAGCGCGTTAGCGGTGCACCGCAGATCCGGGACCGTTCCAAATACGGAATTCGCTAAGGTCCCGGGTCTGCAGCGCATCACTTCGTGCTGCGCTGCGCCCGGGACACGAGACCCAAATGGACAAATTCCGCACCCTCGACCGCGTCGATGTTTCGGGCAAGCGCGTCTTGCTGCGCGTCGACCTCAACGTGCCGGTCGAGAACGGCGTCGTCACCGACGCGACCCGCATCGAGCGCGCGGCGTCCTCGATCACCGAGCTCGCCGACGCCGGCGCCAAGGTGATCCTGCTCTCGCATTTCGGCCGGCCCAAGGGCCGCGATCCAAAATCGTCGCTGAAGCCGGTCGCCGCCGAGGTCGCGCGCGTGATCAAGCGGCCGGTCAAATTCGTCGACGACTGCATCGGCGAGAAGGCGGAAGCCGCGGTCGCCGCCATGCATCCCGGCGAGATCATCTGCCTCGAGAACACGCGCTTTCACGCCGGCGAGGAGAAGAACGACAAGGAATTCGTGGCCGCGCTCGCCAAGCTCGGCGATCTCTGGGTCAACGATGCTTTTTCCGCCGCGCACCGCGCGCATGCCTCGACCGAAGGCCTCGGTCACGTGCTGCCCGCTTACGCCGGGCGCACCATGCAGGCCGAGCTCGACGCGCTCGGCCGTGCGCTCGAGCACCCGCAGCGTCCGGTGGCCGCCATCGTCGGCGGCGCCAAGATCTCCAGCAAGCTCGATCTGCTCGGCAACCTGCTGGACAAAGTCGACGCGCTGATCGTCGGCGGCGCCATGGCCAACACGTTTCTGCTCGCGCTCGGCAAGAAGGTCGGGAAATCTTTGGTCGAAGCCGACTTGGCCGAGACCGCGCGCGAGATCATGGACAAGGCGCGCCACGCCAAGCGCGAGATCGTGCTGCCGGTCGACTGCGTGGTGGCGGAGAAGTTCGAGGCGCATGCGCCCTCGCGCACCATCCTGGTGGCCGACGTCGGCGCCGACGACATGATCCTCGACATCGGCCCGCGCAGCGTCGAGCACGTGGTCTCGGTGCTGGCGCGTTCGCGCACGCTTGCTGTGGAACGGCCCGTTCGGCGCCTTCGAGATGGAACCGTTCGACAACGGCACCGTGGAGGTGGCGGAAGCCGCGGCCGAACTGACCGCGGCCGGCAAACTGGTGACGGTGGCGGGCGGCGGCGACACCGTCGCGGCGCTCAACGCCGCCGGCGTCACCGGCCGCTTCAGCTATGTATCCACCGCGGGCGGGGCTTTCCTGGAATGGCTCGAGGGCAAGCCCTTGCCGGGGGTCGAGGTGCTGAGAGTAAAATGACCGCGACTGGGCGGTCCCTGATTCGATGGAGGGAACGATGAACCTCGATGAACTGAACAAAGTAGCGCGCGCCATGGTCGCGCCCGGCAAGGGCATCCTGGCAGCGGATGAATCCTCCGGCACCATCAAGAAGCGCTTCGACGCCATCGGCGTGGAATTCGACCGAGGACAATCGCCGCGATTACCGCGAGATGCTGTTCCGCTCGGCCGAGGGCATGAAGCACATTTCCGGCGTCATCCTCTACGACGAAACCATCTGGCAGAAGGCCAAGGACGGCACGCCGCTGGTCAGGCTGATCGAGAAGTCAGGCGCCATTCCCGGCATCAAGGTCGACGAAGGCACCAAGCCGCTGCCGTTCTCGCACGGCGAACTCGTCACCGTCGGGTCTCGACAAGCTCGCCGACCGGCTGCCGAAATATTACGAGCAGGGCGCGCGCTTCGCGAAATGGCGCGCGGTCATCGACATCGGCCAGGGCATCCCGACCGCCAACTGCATCAAGGCCAACGCGCATGCGCTCGCCCGCTACGCGGCGCTTTGCCAGGCGGCGCAGATCGTGCCGATCGTCGAGCCGGAAGTGCTGATGGACGGCGACCACGACATCGACCGCTGCTTCGCCGTCACCGAGCGCGTGCTGCACGCGGTGTTCGGCGAATTGTTCGAAGCGCATGTGATGCTGGAAGGCATCGTGCTGAAGCCGAACATGGTCATCGCCGGCAAGAAATGCGCCAAGCAGGCCTCGGTCGCGCAAGTGGCGGAAAAAACGGTGACCGTGCTCAAGCTCTGCGTGCCGGCGGCGGTGCCGGGCATCGCCTTCCTCTCCGGCGGCCAGAGCGACGAGCAGGCGACCGCCCATCTCGACGCCATGAACAAGCTCGGCGCCCTGCCCTGGCCGCTCACCTTCTCCTACGGCCGCGCGCTGCAGCACGCGCCGCAGACGACCTGGAAAGGCAAGGCGGAAAATGTCGCCGCCGCGCAGCGCGCCTTCGCCCATCGCGCCGCGATGAACGGGCTCGCCGCGCGCGGCCAATGGCAGGCGGACATGGAGAAAAAGGCCGCGTAGGGGGCGCGGCCTTTTTCCTTTACACGCCGAACGCTACGCGGCGTCAGTCGCAGCGGGTTTTCTTGACGGTCTTCGACCCGGCCGGGCCTTCCTTATGGATGACCTTGGTGTCGCAGTCGGCCGATCCGGTGGTACGCCTCTCGATCACGCGTTTCTCGGGAACAACGCGGTGACGTTCCTCGACGGTCACTGACGGTTCGTCGTGTTCGATCATCACCGCCGGGCTGTGCCGTTCTTCGATCACCACCTGCGCGTTGGCGCCGAGCACGGTAAAAGCGCTCGCGGCCAGCGCGAGGGTCAGTACATTGAGCTTCATGGTCGCCTCCTGTAAGAAGCCGTGCCCGTCAACGCCTCCCTTCTTTGTTCGTTCCCCCCGGTTCCCGTTACGCAAGGACATTAACCGTGATCGATCTCTACACCTGGACCACGCCCAACGGCCGCAAGGTCTCCATTGCGTTGGAAGAATTCGGCCTGCCCTATACCGTGCATCCGATCGACATTTCCAAGGACGAACAGTTCGCGCCGGACTTCTTGAAGATCGCGCCCAACAACCGCATTCCGGCGATCGTCGACCGCGACACCAACATCGCGCTGATGGAATCGGGCGCGATCCTGATCTATCTCGCCGACAAGACCGGCAAGCTGATGCCGAAGTCGGGCGAGGCGCGCTATCGCGTGATCGAGTGGCTGATGTGGCAGATGGGCGGCCCGGGCCCGATGCTCGGCCAGGTGCACCACTTCGTGAAGTACAACAAGGGCAAGGCGCCCTACGCCGAGGAGCGTTATCTCAAGGAAGGCCACCGGCTCTACAAGGTGCTCAACACGCGGCTCGAAGGCCGCGCCTTCGTCGCCGACGACTATTCGATCGCCGACATCGCGATCTGGCCTTGGATCTCGCGCTTCGAGTGGCAGACCATCGACATGAAGCAGTACCCCAACGTCAAACGTTGGTACGAGAGCATCGCCGCGCGCCCCGCCGTGCAGAAGGGCTACAAGGTGCCCAAGGACATGGGCCCGATCCCGATGCCGTGACGGCGCAGCGGATGTAATCTGGCGTTTGATTCGGGTGGCATTGCAGTTTGCGTTGCCGCTCCCGCAACGAAACGCCGATGGCCGAACCGCAAACCGCGCCCGCCGACACCGCCGAGCTGTTGCGCCGCGCCGGCGCGCATCACCGTCGCGGCCAACTGGCCGAGGCCGAAGCGCTCTATCGCGAAATCATCGCCGCCGAGCCCGGCCATTTCGACGCGCTGCACCTCTACGGCGTGCTGATGCATCAGCGCGGCCAGCCGGCCGCCGCGCTCAAGCTGATCGGCGCCGCGCTTGCCGCCAACGCAAGGGCCGCGCCGGCGCATTGCCATTACGGCGTGGTGCTGGCGGTGCTGGAACGCTACCAGGAGGCGCTCGCCAGCTACCAGCAGGCGCTGGCGCTCAAGCCGGATTATGCCGAGGCGCTGCACAATCGCGGCAATGCGCTGCATGCGCTCGGCCGCGCCGACGAGGCGATCGCGAGCTTTGCGCAGGCGATCGCGCTACGGCCGGATTATCGCGACGCTCTCGTCAATCACGCGCAGCTTTTGCGCCGGGCCGGCCGCGCGCGCGACGCGCTGGCGAGCTTCGACCGCGCGCTGGCGCTCTCGCCCGCCGACCCCGATTTGCTGATCGCGCGCGGCAATACGCATTACGCGCTCAAGTCCTACGCCCAGGCGCTCGCCGACTATGACCGCGCGCTCGTGCTGCGCCCCGAGGCCGCGCCGATCCACAACAACCGCGGCAACGCGTTGCGCGAGCTCGGCCGCTGCGCGGAGGCGCTCGCCAGTTTCGACCGCGCGCTCGCACTCAAGCCGGATTACGCCGAAGCGATCAACAATCGCGGCAACGCTCTGCTCGAAATGAATCGCATCGAGGAGGCGCTGGCCGATTACGAGCGCGCGCTGGCGCAAAAGCCGGGCTTTGCCGACGCGCTGGTCAATCGCGGCAATGCGCTGCGCTATCTCGGCCGCGCCGATGAAGCGGCGGCAAGCTTCGAGGCCGCGCTCGCCGGCGATCCGCAATTGGCCGAGGCGCATTGGAACAAGGCGCTGCTCGATCTGTCGCGCGGCGAATTCAAGCCGGGCTTTGCCGGCTACGAGTGGCGCTGGCGGCGCGCGCAGGGCGAAGCGCCGCGCGAATTCGGCGTGCCGCAATGGCGCGGCGAGGAGCTGCGCGGCAAGACCATCCTGCTGCACGCCGAGCAGGGCTTCGGCGATACCGTCCAAATGGTGCGCTATGTGCCGTCGGTGGCGGCGCGCGGCGCCACGGTCATATTGGAAGCGCCCGATGCGCTGCTGCCGCTGCTCGCGAGCCTTGACGGCGTCACGCGCCTGATCGGCCGCGGCGATGCGCTGCCGCCTTTCGACCTGCACTGCCCGCTGATGTCGCTGCCGCTCGCCTTCGGCACGACCTTGGCGACCGTCCCGGCGCAGCGTGCCCTATCTGCGCGCGCCCACCGAACGCGTCGCAGCTTGGCGCGCCCGCCTGCCCGCCGGCCGCGCGTGTCGGCCTCGCCTGGTCGGGCAAGCCGAGCCACAAGAACGACCGCAACCGCTCGATCCCCTTCGCGCAGCTCAAGCCGATTCTGGCGCAGCCGGGCGTCAGCTTTGTCAGCCTGCAACGCGAAATCCGCGCGGCCGATCTCGCCGGCCTGGCGCAGTGCCCGAACCTCGTGCGGCTCGAGGAGGCGCTCACCGATTTCGCCGATACCGCGGCGGTCATTGAGCAGCTCGACCTCGTCATCGCCGTCGATACCGCGGTTGCGCATCTGGCGGGCGCGCTCGGCAAGCCGGTCTTCGTCCTGATCTCCTATATCCAGGACTGGCGCTGGCTTGCGGACCGCGCCGACAGTCCCTGGTACCCGACCGCCCGCATCTTCCGGCAGCCCGCACCCGGCGATTGGGGCAGCGCGATTGCGGCGGCCGCCCAAGCGCTGGCCGCGCTTTAAGCAGCCGCCAACTTTCCGCCCGATTGCGCTACCATGCGGGAACCATGGCCCCGCGCCCCAAGCAAGCCGAGCCCCGTCCGGTCCCGCGTCTCTATCTGGTGACGCCGCGGCTGCACGACGCCGGCGCCTTCGCCGCTCCGCTTAAGGCGGCGCTCGCCGCCGCCGATGTGGCCGCGGTGCTGCTGCGCCTGGCGCCGGCCGATGAGGGCAGCATGATCAAGCGCGCGAAGGCGCTGGCCCCGGTGGTACAGGACGCGGGCGCGGCGCTCATGATCGACGGCCATGCCGATTTGGTCGCCCGCTCGCGCGCCGACGGTGCGCATGTGATCGGCATGGCCGAATTCGGCGAAGCGATCGAGCACCTCAAGCCGGACTGGATCGTCGGCGTCGGCGGCCTTGCCACGCGGCATGACGCCATGACCGCGGCCGAGCAAGGCGCCGATTATGTGATGTTCGGCGAGCCGGACGCGGCCGGCGTGCGGCCGGCCTTCGCCGCGATCGAGGAGCGCGTCGCCTGGTGGGCGGAACTATTCGAGGCGCCTTGCGTCGGCTATGCCGGCGCGCCCGAGGAGGTCGCTTCGCTCGCTGCGGCCGGCGCCGATTTTGTCGCGCTCGGCGATTGGCTATGGCAAGACGAAACGAAAATAACCGCGCTGCTCGCGCAAGCGAGCGCAGCATCTGCGCCTGCCGGAGCCTGCCGCATGACGCGCCTTGCACCAGCCTTTGCTTTTGTGCTGTTGGCGCTCGCCACGCCGGCTTTTGCACAAGTCAAGAAGCTGCCGCGGCCGCCTTCGCCGCCGGTGGTAGCCGCCCCGCCGCCGGCCGGCGCCGACGCCGACTTGGCCTATGGCGCCTATCAGCGCGGCTTCTATCTGACCGCGCTCAACGAGGCGACCAAGCGCGCGCAGGCCAACGATCCCGCCGCCATGACGCTGCTCGGCGAGATCTATGCGCAAGGGCTCGGCGTGCCGCGCGACGACGCCAAGGCGGCGCAATGGTACAAACTCGCCGCCGGCCATGGCGACGCGCACGCCATGTTCGCGCTCGCCATGTTCAACTTCGAGGGCCGCGCCGGCGCGCGCAATCCGGAGGAAGGCGCCAAGTTGCTCGACCAAGCCGCCAAGCTCGGCCATCCGCTCGCCGCCTACGACCTCGGACTGCTTTACCTCGACGGCCGCCAGTTTCCGCAGGACTTCCCGCACGCCGCGCAGCTGTTCCAGGCGGCCGCCGACAAAGGCAATCCGGAAGCGCAATACGCGCTCGCCACGCTCTATAAAGAAGGGCGCGGCGTGCCCAAGGATCACGCGCAAGCGGCGCGGCTGATGGGCGCTGCCTCGGTCGCCGGCAATCTCGACGCCATGGTCGAATACGCCATCGCCGAGTTCAACGGCGACGGCCTGCCGAAGAACGAAGCCGCCGCCGCCCAGCTTTTCGTGCGCGCCGCGCGCCGCGGCAGCCCGATCGCGCAGGACCGCCTGGCGCGCGTGCTGATGGCCGGGCGCGGCATGCCGGCCAATGCGACCGAGGCGGTGAAGTGGCACATCATCGCCCAGGCCGGCGGCTCGAGCGATCCCGACCTTGACGTTTTCGCCGGCAAGCAGACCAAGGAAGTGCGCGACGCCGCCGACGCCGCCGCCAAGAAGTGGCTGGCCACCGCCGCGCCGCGCTCTTGACGGCAGGCACGGCCGCGGGCAGACCCCGGGGCCGATGCTGCACTCGGCTCTGCTCAACGTGATGATCGCCGCCGCGCGCAAGGCCGCGCGCGCGCTCAAGCGCGATTTCGGCGAAATCGAAAAGCTGCAGGTCTCGCTCAAGGGCCCGGCCAATTTCGTCTCCGCCGCCGACCGCCGCGCCGAGGAGACGCTGTACGCCGAGCTCAACAGAGCGCGCCCGGGCTACGGCTTTCTCGGCGAGGAAGGCGGCCAACGCGACGGCGCCGACAAGACGCACCGCTGGATCGTCGACCCGCTCGACGGCACCACCAATTTCCTGCACGGCATCCCGCAATTCGCCGTCTCGATCGCGCTCGAGCGCGAGGGCACCATGATCGCCGGTCTGATCTACAATCCGGCGAGCGAGGACATGTTCATCGCCGAGCGCGGCAAGGGCGCCTTCCTCAACGAGCAGCGCATCCGCGTCGCCGCGCGCAAGCGGCTCGCCGACGCGGTCGTCGCCTGCGGCCTGCCGCACCACGGACGGCCGGGCATCCCGCTCGCGCACAAGGAGACCGCAGCCGTGCAGGAACAAGTTGCGGGCCTGCGCCGCTTCGGCGCCGCCGCGCTCGATCTTGCCTGGGTTGCGGCCGGCCGGCTCGACGCCTATTGGGAACGCGCGATCAAGCCGTGGGACATGGCGGCCGGCCTGCTGCTGGTGCGCGAGGCCGGCGGCTTCGTCACCGATTGCGACGGCGGCGACGACATGTTCGCCAAGGGCGACATCGCCGCCGGCAACGAGGCGATCCACAAGGAACTGCTGCGCACGCTGCACGCGGCGGCCAAGCCCTGAACCGCGCGGAACCATCACCGCAATTTCAACTCAATCGCGCGCTTTAAGCGCGCTCGCGCTTGCGGTTTTTCAATTGTCGCCCGTCTGTGTCATAGTGCCGCCGGATTCCGGGGGCGGCGCGAATTAAAATCGAACGCATGGCAAAAGAACTCGACCCGCTCAAATTGTCCTCGCCGCGCATCTTCCTGTTCCGGATGCTGGTCTTCGTCGTCCTGGGCGGATTGATCGGCTTCGTGCTCTACAAGCAGGTCGCGGTCGCCTTCATGGCCAACCCGAGCCTGAACACGCTGATCCTGGCGGTGCTGGCGATCGGCATCGTGCTGTCGTTCCGCCAGGTGATCCGCCTTTACCCGGAGATCGCCTGGGTCAACAATTTCCGCCTTGCCGATCCCGGCCTCGCGGTCGACCGGCCGCCGGTGCTGCTGGCGCCGATGGCCGCCATCCTCGGCAGCCGCATGGGCCGCATGGCGGTGTCGACGCACTTGATGCGCAGCATCCTCGACTCGATCGCCACACGGCTCGACGAGGCGCGCGACATCTCCCGCTACATGACCGGGCTGCTCATCTTCCTCGGCCTGCTCGGAACCTTCTGGGGCCTGATCGAGACGGTGAGCTCGGTCGGCGACGTCATCCAGAACCTGAAGCCGGGCGGCGACGCCGGCGCGCTCTTCGAATCGCTGCGCCAGGGACTCGCCGCGCCGCTTACCGGCATGGGCATCTCGTTCTCGTCCTCGCTGTTCGGCCTCGCCGGCTCGCTCATTCTGGGCTTCCTCGATCTGCAATCGAGCCAGGCGCAGAACCGCTTCTACACCGAGCTCGAGGATTGGCTTTCGACCACGGTCTACGACCAGGCGGTCGAGCCGGGCGCGGCGCCCGCCGTCGGCATGACCGGCGAGGTGCGCACCGCCATCGACCGCTTGCGCGACGTGATCAACGAGGCCGGCACCAGCAAGACCGCCTCCGCCGCCATGTCCAACCTGGCCGAGGCGATCCAGGGCCTGGTGCACCACATGCGCACCGAACAGCAGATGATCCGCGACTGGGTCGACGCCCAGGCCGAGCAGCAGCGCGAGATCAAGAAGCTGCTGGAGATCGTGGCGCGCGAAAGCGTGAACCGGTAGCGCATGATCCCGAAAAGCGGAGGCCGGTTTTCGGATAAGATCATGCGCCAGGAACAATAATCATGGCGCTCGCCCGCACCCGCCGCGCCGACAGCGGCATGAACTATTGGCCGGGCTTCGTCGACGCGCTGTCGACGTTGGTGCTCGGCATCATTTTCCTGCTCACGGTTTTCGTGGTGGTGCAGTTCTATCTGCAGCAGGAAGTCGCCGGCAAGGACACCGCGCTCGACCGGCTAAAATCGCAGATCGCGTCGCTGACCAATCTGCTTTCGCTCGAGAAGAGCAACAAGGCCGACGTCGAGGACCAGCTTGCGCAATTGCGCGCGACGCTCGCCACCGCCGAAAGCGAACGCGACAAATACAAGGGCCTGTCCGACGCCGCCGGCGCCAACGACGCGGCCGCGCAAGGCAAGATCGGCGCGCTCGCCGGCGAGCTCGAAGGCGAGAAGAAGATCTCGGCCAGGGCGCTGTCGCAGGTCGAGATCCTCAACCAGCAGATCGCCGCGCTGCGCCGCCAGCTGGCGGCGATCGAGCAGGCGCTCAACGCATCGGAAGCCAAGAACACGGAGGCGACCGCGCGCATCACCGAGCTCGGGCAAAGGCTCAACATCGCGCTGGCCGAACGCGTGAAGCAATTGTCGCGCTACCAGAGCGAATTCTTCGGCAAGCTGCGCGAGATTCTCGGCAACCGGCCGGACGTTCGCATCGTCGGCGACCGCTTCGTGCTGCAATCGGAAGTGTTCTTCGACACCGGCAAGGCCGACCTCAAGGACGAAGGCCGCGCCGAGCTCGACAAGGTGGCCGACGCCTTGCTCGGTCTGGAAAAGCAGATCCCGCCCGAGATTTCCTGGGTGTTGCGGGTCGACGGCCACACCGACGTGCGGCCGATCACCGGCGGCGTGTTCAAGTCGAACTGGGACCTGTCGGCGGCGCGCGCGATTTCGGTCGTGCAATACCTCATCGCCAAGGGCGTCGCGCCCAAGCGCCTGGTCGCCGCCGGCTTCGGCGAATTCCAGCCGATCGAGGCCGGCACGACCGAGGAAGCCTACCGCCGCAACCGGCGCATCGAGCTGAAGCTGACGGAGCGGTGAAGTGTATTTCCGGGCGTTGATCCGGCCATCTGTGAGGTGCGTGCCGCGGAAGCGGCGAGCGATCGAAGGATCAACGGGCTCGCGCCTGTCAGCATGTCCGACGATGACTTCACCGAAGCTCCGCCCCTACACCGCCGCCGACGAAGACGCGGCGATCGAGCTGTGGCGGCGCACCTGGGCACATCACTTTCCGCACATCGATTTCAACGCGCGCGTCGCCTGGTGGCGCGAACGCTGGCGGCAGGAGCTGGCGCCGGTGGCGGCGATCGTCGTCGTCGAGCAGGACGGCGGGCTCACCGGCTTCGTCACCGTCGATCCCAAGACGCAGCTATCTCGACCAGATCGTGGTCGCGCCCGAACAATGGGGCTCGGGGCTGGCGCTCGCGCTGCTCGATGAGGCCAAACGCCTCTCGCCGGCCGGCCTCGAACTGCTGGTCAACAAGGACAATGCCCGCGCCATCCGCTTCTATGAGAAGCACGGCTTCGTCTATGCCGGCGACGCCGTGAACCCGGTGTCGGGCAAGCCGGTGAACAAAATGGCCTGGCGGCCGTAATGGCGGCCGCCAAGCCTGCCGATCACTTCGCCAGATAGCTGCGGTGCACCCAGCCCTGCGCCACGCGGGCTTCGACGCGGTAACCGGCGTCGGCGTCGTTGAGCACGCGCGCCATGCCGAATTTCAGCGGCTGCTCGCTCGCCTTGCCGGCATCGGCCTTGGCCAGGAAGTCGTCGACCGTCGCCACCGTCGGCGCTTCGCCGGCCGGCTGGTTGCGCAAGCCGACGGCTTCGGTGGCGCTGGCGTCGAGCAGCTTCGTCCACATCTTGGCGAACAGCGCGTGCGAGGGATAGACGTCGCCGCTGTTGAGCTTGCCGTTGATCGCGAACACGAAGCCGACGATGTCGTCCTTATCGCCCGCCGCCTTCAGCGCCTTGACGTATCGGTCGCGCGCCGCCAGCAGCTTCTCGTTCTCCAACGCCAGTTGCAGGCTCGACTCCGATATTTTCGCGCGCACGTCGCCGCCGAGCGTGGCGGCTGAGCCTCTGCTGGGTGCGGGCGACGCTGCCCCAGACCTGCCGCTGGCGGATGCCGACCTCGTTGCCCGGCCGGTCCGGCGCGGCCGCCGGCACCGGCGCCTGCATCGCCAGCTTCATTTCATGCGAGGGCACCACTGCTGCCGCCGAGTCGAATTTCGACGCGTTTTCCGCCGCGCGCGGCGACCAGCGCCCGTGCTCGACGCAGAACGAGCCGATCGGCATGCGGCCCGACTTGGGCGGCAGCAGCAGGCTGACGGTCAGCGTGCGGTCCTGCTTGCCGCCCTTCACGATGTCGCCGGCCTGCACGAATACCGGCTGGTCGCCGAGGTTCTCGATCTCGAGCGAATTGACGTTGCCGGTCTCGCGCACCTGCACTTTGCCGTCGCGCAAGGCCTCTTCCAGCGTGAGCGGCACCGGCCCCTTTTGCGACGGGCCATGGATGAAATAGATGGAGAGATTTTCGTGGGTGACCGGGCCGCTGACGCGCAGCGGCTCCGGCGCGGCGCCGGCGGCGCCGGCAAAGCTCAACATCGACACGAAGGCAGCGCAGTTCACAACGGCGGAAAGCCGCATGGATACCCTCCCTCAGGTTGATCGAACCGCGCGCATGGAACCTTTGAGTCGTGGCGCGCTGTGGGAGGGGGCGTGGCCGAATTCCGGCGCGGCCGAGACGAAGTGGAGTCGCCGCCGTGGCGGCCACAATTACACAATTCGAGTTTGGCGCGGCTAGGCGGTCTCGAACTGCAATTTGGCCAGCCGCGCGTAGAGGCCGCCGCTGGCCGAAAGCGAGGCGTGCGTGCCCTCCTCGACGATGCGGCCGCGGTCGAGCACCAGGATGCGGTCGCAGGACAGCACCGTCGCAAGCCGGTGCGCGATCACGAGCGTGGTGCGGGCTTGCATCAGGCGTTCCAGCGCCTGCTGCACCAGCGTCTCGCTCTCGGCGTCGAGCGAGGAGGTCGCCTCGTCGAGCAGCAGCAGCGGCGCCTCGCGCAGGATCGCGCGCGCAATCGCGATGCGCTGGCGCTGGCCGCCCGAGAGCGTGACGCCGCGCTCGCCGACCGGCGTATCGAAGCCCTGCGGCATGCGGGCGATGAATTCGGCGGCGCGCGCAGCCTCGGCCGCCCGCTCGATCTCGGCGTCGCTCGCGCCGGGGCGGCCGAAGCGGATGTTCTCGCGCACGCTGACCGGCGAAGATCGCCGCGTCCTGCGGCACCAGCGCGATGCGCGCGCGCAACTCCGCGGGATCGGCGTCGGTCAGGCGCACGCCGTCGAGCGTCACGCTGCCGGAGAGCGGATCGTAGAAGCGCAGGATGAGATGGAAGATCGTGCTCTTGCCGGCGCCGGACGGGCCGACGATCGCGAGCTTCTCGCCCGGCCGCGACGTGGAAGGACACGCCGTCGAGCACCGGCGCGTTCGGCGCGCGTCGGATAGGCAAAGCGCACATTGTCGAACGCGACCTCGCCGCGCGCGGGCTGTCGGCAGCGCGACGCGGCTGCGCCGGCGCCTTGATCGTCCGGCGCGATGCCGAGGATCTCGAACAGCCGCTCGGCCGCGCCCGAGGCCTGCGAGATCTCGCCCCACACCTGCGACAGCTCGCCCGAGCCCGCCGGCGGCGAACACCGCGTAGAGCACGAACTGCCCGAGCCGGCCGGCGCGTGATGCGCTGCGCCATCACGTCCTGCGCGCCGACCCACAGCACCACCACGACGCTGGCGAAGACCAGGAAGATCGCGATCGCGGTCAGCACGCCGCGCGCCGCGGTCGACCCGCGCGCCGCGGCATAGGCGCCCTCGACCGCCGCCGCGAAGCGCGCTGCGCGCGAGCTTCTCGTTGGTGAAGGCCTGCAGCGTGCGCACCGCGCCGATCAGTTCGGCGGCATAGGCGGAGGCGTCGGCAAGCGTGTCCTGCGCCTGCGCGCGAGCGTCGCCGCACCGCGCGGCCGAAGCCGACCAGCGGCAGCACGATCACCGGGATGGCGCCGAGCACGAACAGCGACAGCCGCGGGCTCGTCACCACCATCATGGCGGCGGCGCCGACGAACAGCACCAGATTGCGCAGCGCGACCGACACCGAGGCGCCGACCGCCGACTTGATCTGCGTGGTGTCGGCGGTGAGCCGCGAGGTCAGTCTCGCCGGTCTTGGCGGCGTCGAAGAACGCCGACGACAGCCGCGTCAGATGCGCGAACACGTCGCTGCGCAGATCGGCGACGATGCGCTCGCCGAGCGTGGTGACGAGGTAGTAGCGCAGCGCGCTCGAGGCCGCGAGCACCGCCACCACCGCGATCATCACGGCGAAATAGCTGTCGATCAGCGCTGCCGCCTGCTCGGAGAAGCCGAAATCGATCATGCGGCGCACGGCGACCGGCACGACCAGCGTGGTGAGCCGCGGCGACGATCAGCGCGGCGAGCGCGGCGACGGCACGGCCCTTGTAGCGGCCGATATAGGGCGCGAGCTGGACCAGCGGGCGAAGCTTCAGCCGGCGTCTTTCGCCGGCCGGCGCGCTTGCTGCGTCAAGCCCCCGTCCATCGCTCGCAAAACTCATGGAAAGCGCCTTGTCTGGTGCAGGTTTCAGCGGCTTGCCGCCCCGGGCGGCATCCTGTATAGAGCCGCCAAAATCAACGTCAAATCGCGCGCCTGCGGCGCGCCGCACGGAAAAAGCTCATGAAATCCGAGATCCATCCCGACTATCACACCATCAAGGTGGTGATGACCGACGGCACCGAGTTCACCACCCGCTCCACCTGGGGCAAGGAAGGCGATGTCATGCATCTCGACATCGACCCGAAATCGCACCCGGCCTGGACCGGCGGCCAGCAGCAGCTCATGGACCGCGGCGGCCGCGTGTCGCGCTTCCAGAAGAAATTCTCCGGCTTCCTCGACAAGGCCGGCGGGAAGAAGAAGTAATTCGTCGTCCCGGCCGAGCGAAGCAGGGCCGGGACCCATACTCCGCAGTATCCCGAGACGGCACGGCGTATGGTCCCGCTTCGCGGACGACACGCTCATTTCACCGCTCATTCCCGCGAAGCGGGAATCCAGGCCACACGACAGTGTCATAAATTTAAGGCTGGGTCCCGCTTTCGCGGGGACGAGCGGTGGCGAGTGTCAGCGGCAAATGCGCTAAACGCTCTCCGCCCCGAACGCCGCCTTCAGCAGCCCGAGCTGGCGCTCGACCGGATTGAGCGGCGGCGACTCCGACGGTGCGGTTGTGGATGGTGGCGTCGAGCCGGCGCACCTTCAATTGCAGCGCCTGCGAGCGTTCGATCAGCGCGCGCAGCGCTCCGGCAGCAGTTCGATGCTGGTCGGATCGTGCGTGTCGGGCGAGGACAGCTTGACCTTGGCTTTTTCCTTGCTGGCCTGCGCGAGCGACATCTCGCCTTCCTTGACCGCGCGGTGCAGCAGCAGCCAGGAGGCGAGCTGCATCAGCCGCGTGGTCAGCCGCATGCTTTCGGTGGCGTAAGCGAGCGCGGCGGCGCGCACGAGCTTCTTCGATTCCTGGCGGCCGGGACCGTCGAGATAGGTCGCGGTCTCCTCGACCAGCGCCATGCCGTCGCGGAACAGATCCGCAAAGACCTGCGAATTGGCGAGCTTCGCGCCGAACGACACCGGTTCGGCTCTGTTCAAAAACTTGTCCATGACGCTGTACGCCTTACCCACACGGCCGGGCTTTGCCCTTGTTGGATTGGCGGCAAGCATCGCCGCCGGCCCCGCGCCTGTCCAGACAACAGAGCGCGACCGCGCCGTTTAATTGTTTCTCAAGCTTAAGACGCGCCGCGTTGACCCAAAATGGGACAAAAAAAGAGCCGCCGTTGCCGGCGGCTCGAAGTTGATAACAGGGAGGCGTCAAACAGAGTGGACAGGAGCCACTCAATGTCCATGAAGATGGACGGTGCCAGTAATGATCGAGAAAGCTTAACGACAGTTTAAGGAAAGCATTCGAACGCGTAATTTTTCGTGCACCATCATGGTACCGCCGCGGCCGCTTAGCGCTTGAAGAATTGGTCGGCGGCCGAGCGCGAGGCGCGCTTGTTCGCCATGTCGGCTTCCAGGCGCTTGATCTCGTCATTGAGCAGCTGCACGCGCGCGGCAAGCTCCTCGACCGACAGCAGCGTGAGATCCTGGCCGATCTCGTGGCTGATCTTCTTCTTCGGCCGGTCGTCTTCGTCGATTGCCGCCATGGTCCGCTCCTTTCCGCCGATTGCGCGTCGGGTTGTCACACGCGCCCGGCCCGCCTAAACAGGCTCTGATCTATTTACCATACCGAGGACCCGATGGCCGCTCTCCCCGCCCAAATGACCGCGATCGGCATCAAGGCGCCCGGCGGCCCCGACATGCTGGTGGCCGGAGCAGCGCGCCGTTCCCAAGCCGGGCGACGGCGAAATCCTGGTGAAGGTGGCGGCCGCCGGCGTCAACCGGCCCGACGTCATGCAGCGCCAGGGCAGCTATCCGCCGCCGCCCGGCGCGCCCGACATTCCGGGCCTGGAAATCGCCGGCGAGGTCGTCGCGCTCGGGCCCGGCGTCAAGCGCTGGAAGATCGGCGACCGGGTGATGGCGCTGGTGGTCGGCGGCGGCTACGCGGAATATTGCCTCGCGCATGAGAGCCACGCGCTGCCGCTCTCCGGCCTTTCGATGATCGAAGCCGCCGCCATGCCGGAAACCTTCTTCACCGTCTGGCACAACATCTTCGAGCGCGGCGGCCTGAAGAAAGGCGAGACGCTGCTGGTGCACGGCGGCTCCTCCGGCATCGGCACCACCGCGATCCAGCTCGCCAAGGCGTTCGGCGCGCGCGTCATCGCCACCGCCGGCTCGGCCGAGAAATGCGAGGCCTGCCGCAAGCTCGGCGCCGACGTCGCGGTCAACTACAAGACCGAGGACTTCGTCGCCGCCGCCAAAGCCGCGACCGGCGACAAGGGCGCCGATGTTATCCTCGACATGGTCGGCGGCGACTACGTCGCCCGCAATTACGAGGCCGCGTGTGTCGAGGGCCGCATCGTGCAGATCGCATTCCAGGGCGGCTACAAGGCGACGCTCGATTTCCGCCGCCTGATGCTCAAGCGCCTGCACCACACCGGCTCGACGCTGCGCGCGCGCTCGGTCGCCGACAAAGGCGCGATCGCGCGCGCGGTCGAGGAGAACGCGTTGCCGCTGATCGCCGCCGGCAAGGTGAAGCCGGTGATCTACAAGACCTTCCCGCTGCGCGAGGCGGCCGCCGCCCATGCGCTGATGGAGATCGAGCCAGCACATCGGCAAGATCGTGCTAACCCTTTGAGTCGATGACAAAATTGTTCCCCGCCAGCGGCACTCTAAACGGCGACCTTTCATCGCACAGGCCGCGAAATGGGCGCAATGTCGGACAAAAAACCAGCGGGGGCCTATCGGGCCGCGATTTTGCGGCCGCCGACGGGGGACTTGGATTGACCGTGCGATTGCGCGCGATTGCCGCCACGCTGACGCTCGCCGCCTTGGTTCTGGCGGCGCCGGCCGCGCGCGCGGTCGAAGCCGTGAACGTGCGCATCGAGGGCACGGCGATCGACCTGACCGCCGCCACCGAACTGCAAAAAACCGACACCGACCGCATCCAGGTGTCGACCGCGCCCGGCGCCGACGGCATCGTCCGCCGCATCGAGGTGCGCGCGCGCGAGGGCGGCACCAATTGGGCGGTGTTCGCGCTCACCAATACCAGCGACGAGCAGATCGACCGGCTGATCGTCGTGCCGCACTACCGCATGGTCGGCTCCGGCCTGTTCTGGCCCGACCTCGGCCTGTCGCGCATCGTCACCATCACGCCCTCGACCGGCGACCGGCCGGTGCAGGAAGCCAACAACACCGCCGACGTCTTCCGCATCACGCTCGATCCCGGCACCGTCATCACCTTCGTCGCCGAACTGCGCACCGACCGGCTGCCGCAGATCTATCTGTGGGAGCCGGACGCCTACAAGGACAAGGTCAACTCCTTCACGCTCTATTACGGCATCGTCATCGGCATCGCCGGCCTGCTGGCGCTGTTCCTCACCATCCTGTTCGTGGTCAAGGGCTCGATCATGTTCCCGGCCGCCGCCGCGCTCGGCTGGGCGGTGCTGGTCTATATCGGCATCGACTTCGGCTTCTGGGGCAAGGTGTTCGACATGTCGGCCGGCGCCGAGCGCATCTGGCGCGCCTGCGGCGAAGCGATCCTGTCGGCGACGCTGCTGGTGTTCCTGTTCGCCTACCTCAATCTGTCGCGCTGGCACGTGCGCTACGCGCACATCACCATCGGCTGGCTGGCCGCGCTCGTCGATGCTGATCGGCGTCGCGGTGTTCGATCCGGCGATCGCTTCCGGCATCGCGCGCATGTCGCTCGCCGGCATCGCGCTGCTCGGGCTGGCGCTGGTGATCTATCTCTCGACCCACGGCTTCGACCGCGCGGTGCTGCTGATCCCGACCTGGCTGCTGCTGGTGGTGTGGACGTTCGCCGCCGGGCTCGCGGTCACCGGCATCGTCACCAACGACATCATCGGCCCGGCGCTGCTCGGCGGCCTGGTGCTGATCGTGATGCTGATCGGCTTCACCGTGATGCAGCACGCCTTCGCCGGCGGCATCACCCACGGCATCGTCTCCGACGTCGAGCGCCGCGCGCTGGCGCTGACCGGCGCCGGCGACATGATCTGGGACTGGGACGTCTCCGCCGACAAGGTCTACACCAGCCCGGAAACCGAACACGCTGCTCGGCCTCAAGCGCGGCGCGCTGGAAGGGCCGGCGGCCAGCTGGCTCGACGTGCTGCATCCGCTCGACCGCGACCGCTTCCGCGCCGCGCTCGACAGCGTGGTCGAGCAGCGGCGCGGCCGGCTGACGCAGGATTTCCGCCTGCGCGCCGGCGACGGCCATTATCTCTGGTTCACGCTCAAGGCGCGGCCGGTGGTCGGCTCCGACGGCGAGGTGGTGCGCCTGGTCGGCACGCTCACCGACGTGACCGAATTCAAGAACGCCGAGGAGCGCCTGCTGCACGACGCCGTGCACGACAACCTCACCGGCCTGCCCAACCGCGAACTGTTCCTCGACCGCATGGAGGCGGCCTTCGCCTTCGCCCGCTCCGACGCGCAGCTCCGGCCCTCGGTGCTGGTGATCGACATCGACCGCTTCAAGCAGGTCAACGATTCGGTCGGCATCGCGGTCGGCGATTCGATCCTGCTCACCATCGCGCGCCGCCTCGCCCGCCTGCTCAAGCCGCAGGACACGCTGGCGCGCCTTTCCGGCGACCAGTTCGCGCTGATCCTGCTGTCGGAGACGCGAGCCGGCGCGCATCGTCGCCTTCGCCGAAACGCTGCGCCGGACGCTGCGCGCGCCGATCGCCTTCAACGACCGCGAAATCTTCCTCACCGCCTCGATCGGCCTGGCGCTCGCCGACAACGCAGCCGCACCGCACCGAGGAGGTGCTCAAGGACGCCGAGCTCGCGATGTATCACGCCAAGCGCATCGGCGGCGACCGCATCGAGATCTTCAAGCCGGCCATGCGCTCGCGCAAGACCGACCGGCTGACGCTGGAATCCGAACTGCGCCGCGCCATCGAGCGCGAGGAGATCAAGGTGCTCTACCAGCCGATCGTGCGGCTGGAGGACCGCGCGATCGCCGGCTTCGAGGCGCTGGCGCGCTGGGACCATCCCAAGCTCGGGCGGCTGTCGCCGGCCGAATTCATCTCCATCGCCGAGGAGATCGGCCTGATCGTCGATCTCGGCCTGTTCGTGCTCGAGCGCACCGCGCGCCAGCTCGGCGACCTGGCAGGCGGCGAGCCGCGGCCGCGAGCCGATCTTCGCCAGCGTCAACGTGTCGTCGCGGCAATTGCTGCGCCACGACCTGATCCAGGACCTGCGCAGCGTGATGGCGCGCACCGGCGCTCGCGCGCGGCACGCTCAAGCTCGAGATCACCGAGTCGCTGGTGATGGAGAATCCCGAACACGCCGCGCAGATGCTCACCCGCATCAAGGAGCTCGGCGCCGGCCTGTCGCTCGACGATTTCGGCACCGGCCATTCCTCGCTCGCCTATCTGCAGCGCTTCCCGTTCGACACCATCAAGATCGACCAGTCCTTCGTGCGCACCGACCGCGCGCGGCACGCGGCCGGTGATCCTGCGCTCGATCATCGCGCTGGCGCACGATCTCGGCATGGACGTGGTGGCGGAAGGCGCCGAGACCGACTCCGATGCGGTCGAGCTTTACCAGCTCGGCTGCGAATACGCGCAGGGCTTCGCCTTCGGCGAGCCGATGAGCGCGGAGGCGGCGCGCGACTTGCTCGCCGGCGACCGCTTCGAGATCGCGCGCTGATCAACTGAGTGCGATCCGTTCAGATTGAATCATTTGCTTCTGCTTGCGCATGATCTTTCCGAAAACCGTCCCACTTTCGGGATCACGCGCTAAGCGTGGCCGGCTTCGCTCGACAGCATGCCGAGATCGATGCCGATCTTGCGCAGCGCGCGCTCGTATTTGCCTTCGATATCGGTGCCGAAGATGAGCTCGCGGATCGGCGGCGCAGTGCAGCCAGCCGTTCTGCTGGATCTCCTGCTCGAGCTGGCCGGGCGCCCAGCCGGCATAGCCGAGCGCCAGCACCGCGCTCGCCGGCCCGCTGCCGCGCGCGATCGCTTTGAGGATGTCGAGCGTGGCGGTGAGGCAGATGCCCTCGTCGATCGGCAGCGTCGAATTCTCGATGAAGAAATCGGCCGAATGCAGCACGAAGCCGCGCCCGGTCTCGACCGGCCCGCCCTTGAGCACCTTCACCGTCTCGGCGCGCACCGGCAGCTCGATGCGCTCCTTCGCCGGGATGACTTCGAGCTGCACCAGCAGGTCGGGAAAGTTGATGTTCTGCGCCGGCTGGTTGACGACGATGCCCATGGCGCCTTCGCTCGAATGCGCGCAGACATAGATCACGCTGCGGGTGAAGCGCTCGTCGCTCATCGCCGGCATGGCGATCAGCATCTGGCCGTCGAGATAGCCGCGGGCGGAAGGTTTGTCGGCCTTTTTGCGGGCAAGCTTCATGACGGAAAAGGGTATCCGATCGACCGGCCTTTGCAAACGAACACGGCAGCGGAAAGTTCAACTCGCCCTATTCGAATCACAGCAATTGTGGCAAAATCGCCGTCGCGGCTATTTACCCGCCGCTCACGATGAATTCAGTGGCGTCCGCATGCAGCGACCGACTAGATCGCTGCTCATGGCAAATCAAGGCAAAGCCACGTTTCGCTCGCCGTCGGCGCGCTTGCTCTGATGCTGGCGGCGCTGCCGGCGCCGGCGCGTGCCGCCGACGCCTCGCCTTGGGTCGACGACCTGCATTCGGCGCTTCCGTCTGATCGCCGGCTCCGCCAAGAAGGACGCGGCGGCCTTGCGCGCCGGCATCGAGATCAAGATGGCGCCGGGCTGGCATACCTATTGGCGCTATCCCGGCGATTCCGGCGTGCCGCCGCGCTTCGATTTCTCCGGCTCCAGACAACCTCGCCAGCGCGCAGGTGCGCTTATCCGGCGCCGCAGCTGATCACCGACGAGACCGGCAATACGCTCGGCTACACAGGCGACGTCATCTTCCGCTCGAGGTGACTGCCGCAAGAGGCCGGCAAGCCGGTGACGCTGCGCCTCAAGATCGAATACGCGGTGTGCGAGAAGCTGTGCGTGCCGGCGGAAGGCCACCGGCGAGCTGACGCTCACGCGCGGCAACAGCACGCGAAGATGCCGCGCTCGCCGCCGCCGAAGCGCGCGTGCCGCAGCCGGTCGTCCGCCGCTGCGCTGGCGCTGCGCGGTCACAGCGCGTCAACGACGCGGCCAAGCCGCTGGTCGCGGTCGACCTCAAGTCGCCGAGCGGCAAGCCGGTCCAGGTGTTCGCCGAAGGGCCGACGCCGGAATGGGCGCTGCCCATCCCCAAGCCCGACGCCGGGCGCGCCCGACGGGCCGCCAGCATTTCACGCTTCGAGCTCGACGGCTTGCCGCCCGGCGTCGAGCTCCAAAAAGCCCGGTCGAGCTGACCTTCACCGTGGTCGACGGCGAGCGCGCCTACGAGGTCAAGACCCGTCTCGACTAATCCGCCGCGCAAGCGCGTAATTTCCGCGGAACCAGAAAACTCACCAAACAGCACGAGAGAACAGGCCATGCCCATCAAGGTCGGCGACAAATTGCCCAATGCCAAGTTCCGCGTCATGACGGCCGAGGCCCCAAGCCGAAGACCACCGACGAAATCTTCAAGGGCAAGAAGGTCGCGCTGTTCGCCGTGCCCGGCGCCTTCACGCCGACCTGCAACAACCTGCACATGCCGAGCTTCCTCAACAACGCCGACGCCATCAAGGCCAAGGGCGTCGACACCATCGCGGTGACCGGCGTCAACGACGTGTTCGTCATGGAGGCGTGGAAGAAGGTCAACCGGCGCCGGCGGCAAGATCGAGTTCCTCGCCGACGGCAACGGCGAATTCGCCAAGGCGATCGACATGGCGTTCGACGGCTCCGGCAACGGGCTCGGCACGCGCTCGAAGCGCTATTCCATGCTGGTCGAAGACGGCGTGGTGAAGAAGCTCAACATCGAGGACGCGCCCGGCAAGTGCGACATCTCCGGCGGTCAGGCGCTGCTCGGCCAGACTTTAGTCCTTTGCGTCATCGCGCCTTTGGCGCCGGCGCGCGCGGCGATCAACCCGTCGCGCGCAAGCTGGTCGGCGCGCTCGTTCATGGCGTGGCCGGCATGGCCCTTGACCCAATGCCATTGGACCTTGTGGTGTTGCAAGCGCGCTGTCGAGCCGCTTGCCATAGATCGACATTCTTCACCGGCTTCTTGTCGGCGGTGCGCCAGCCGTTCTTCTTCCAGCCGTGAATCCACTTCGAGATGCCGTCGCGCAGATATTGGCTGTCGGTGTGCAGATCGACGGTGCAGGGCCGCTTGAGCGCTTCCAGCGCCGCGATCGCCGCCATCAATTCCATGCGGTTGTTGGTGGTGTGCGCCTCACCGCCCATCAATTCCTTCTCGTGATCGCCGAAGGACAGGATCGCGCCCCAGCCGCCCGGCCCCGGATTGCCGGAGCAGGCGCCGTCGGTGTGGATGGTGACGCGTTGCACGCTCATCAATTCGATGCCGTAATCGCTCACGGACTTCACCGACTGGTGAAAGCGCAGCTTGCGGTAATATTCGAGCGGGTCCTTCGGCTTGACCAGCGCGCCGTCCGGCACCGCCAGCCAGTCCACCAGCCGCGTGAGCAGGAAGCGCATGGCCGCACCGCGCGCCAGAACCGGCAACGCGTCGCGCTCGGCGCTCGGTGAGCGCGCGCACCTTTTCATAGGCCTTGAGCAGCGCGCGGCCCTTGGTGACGTTGTAGGAATGATCGGCCTCGAAACACCAGGCGTTGAGGCAGATGGCGACGTCGTAGGCGAGCGTGTCGGTGCAGGCGAAATAGAAATCGATCAGGCCCGACAGTCTGTCGCCGAGAAAGAACACGTTGTCCGGGAACAGATCGGCGTGGATGACGCCCTCGGGCAGATCGCTCGGCCAATTCTTCTCCAGGGCGCCGAGCTCGCGCGCGATCTCGTCGCATAAGCCCGGCCGCACGCTGTCGCCGCGGTCTTTGGCATGCTCGTACAGCGGCCGCCAGCTCGCCAGCGCCAGCGCGTTGGCGCGCCGCATCGGAAAATCCTGGCCGGCGCGATGCAGCCGCGCGAGCGCTTCGCCGAGCGCCGCGCAATGGCCAGGGCTCGGACGCCTGATCCACACGCCGTCGAGGAAGGTGACGACCGCCGCCGGCCGGCCGGCGACGCGGCCGAGCATGCCGCCTTGCCGGTTCTTCACCGGCTGCGGACAGGTGATGCCGCGCGCGGCGAGATGCTCCATCAGCGCCAGAAAGAACGGCAGGTCCTGCTCGGCGACGCGCTTTTCGTACAGCGTGAGGATGAAGTTGCCGGCGCTGGCGTGCAGCAGGAAGTTTGAATTCTCAACGCCCTCGGCAATGCCCTTGTAGGCGAGCAAATCGCCGATCGCGTAGCCGGCGAGGAATTGCGAGAGGTCCTCGGCGGTGACGTCGGTATAGACGGCCATGCGTCACTCCGCCGCCTGCGGCTCCCGCAGCGGGCGAGGCAACGGGAAGAACATCTCCTCCTCGGTGGCCGAGACGGTTTCGACGCTGAGCGTGTAGCGCTCGGCGAAAGCGTCGAGGATTTCCTCGACCAGAACCTCCGGCGCCGAAGCGCCGGCGGTGACGCCGAGCCGCGCGATGTTTCCGAACATGGTCCAGTCGATGTCGGCGGCGCGCTGCAGCAGCGCGGCGCGCGGACAGCCGGCGCGTTCGGCGACTTCCTTCAGCCGTTGCGAATTGGACGAGTTGGGCGCGCCCACCACGACCATGGCGTCGACCGTCGGCGCCACCAGCTTGACCGCTTCCTGCCGGTTGGTGGTGGCGTAGCAGATGTCTTCTTTGTGCGGGCCGACGATCGCCGGGAAGCGCTGCTTGAGCCGCTCAACGATGGTGGCGGTGTCCTGCACCGACAGCGTGGTCTGCGTCACGTAAGCGAGATTGTTGACGTCGCGCGGCGTGAAAGCATCGGCCTCGGCGAGCGTCTGCACCAGGGTGATCGCGCCCGCCGGCAATTGGCCCATGGTGCCGATCACTTCCGGATGGCCGGCGTGGCCGATCAGCACGATCTCGCGCCCGCGCCGGTGATGGATCTCGGCCTCGCGATGAACTTTGGTAACCAGCGGACAGGTGGCGTCGAGCGTGAACAGTTTGCGCTGCGCCGCCTCCTCGGGAACTGCGCGCGGCACGCCATGGGCGGAAAACACCACCGGCGCGTCGCCTTCGGGAACCTCGCTCAGCTCTTCGACAAAAATGGCGCCCTTAGCGCGCAGTTCGTCCACCACGTAGCGGTTATGGACGATTTCGTGGCGCACATAGACCGGCTTGCCGTAAATCGCCAGCGCGCGCTCCACCGATTCGATGGCGCGCACCACGCCGGCGCAGAATCCGCGCGGCGAGCAAAGCAGCACCTTCAAAGCGGGTTTTTCGGCCATGACGCTCTCGGCAGCGCGTGGATTTTGCGGGCTTTCTCAGCTCGTTGATGGGCCGCGCCGGCCCGGCCTGTCAAGCCGGAACGGTTGCACCGTAAAGGACCAGCCCCTATATTCCGGCCACTTTCCGATCATCACCGATGATCTGGTGCTTCGCCCGACAGGCGGGCGAAGCGGTGAGGAGATTTTGCCATGGCCACAGCCGCACCCTTGATGCCGAAGGCGACCGCCGTCTGGCTCTTGGACAATACCGCGCTGAGCTTCGACCAGGTGGCCGACTTCTGCAAGCTGCATCCGCTCGAGATCAAAGCCATCGCCGACGGCGACGCCGCGCAGGGCATCAAGGGCCTCGACCCGATCCAGACCGGCCAGCTCACCCGCGAGCAGATCGCGGAGGCCGAGAAAAATCCAGACATCCGCCTGAAGCTGACCGCGCCCAAGGTCACGGTTCCCGCCGCCGAACGCAAGAAAGGCCCGCGCTATACGCCGGTGTCGCGCCGGCAGGACCGGCCGAACGCGATCCTCTGGCTGGTGCGCAACCATCCCGAACTCAAGGACAGCGCCATCATGCGCCTGGTCGGCACCACCAAGTCGACCATCGCGGCCATCCGCGAGCGCACGCATTGGAACGCGGCCGCCTTGCAGCCGATGGACCCGGTGACTTTGGGCCTTGCCACGCAGACCGATCTCGATTTCGAGGTCAATCGCGCCAACAAGGAAAAGCCGGCGCCCGCCGATACCGGCGCGACGCTGCTGCCGGCGGCCGAAACCACCGCGCGCAAGGAAGCCGAAGAGGCCGCGCCTGCCGCTGCGTCGGAAAACAAGCCGGGGGGCGATCTCGACGTCAGCGCGGTGTTCGCCAAACTCAAGCAGCTCGGCGGCAAAGCCGAGAAAGACGACGAATAATCTGATTTCCGCGGCAACGCGTTCGCCCGCGGCCGGCGTCTTTCAATAACCCCGCTTGCCTTCGATCGCCGCGACGTAGCGCTCGACCGAGCGCGCCAGCAGCGCCTTGCCGTCCTGGGCGATGACGCGGTCGAAATAGTGGCCATAGATCGCGTCGAAGGAAAACGGCCCCAGCGCCTTGCCGATGTGCTCGACCGCGCGTTGCGAGAGCGGGATGAAGTTCGGATAGCTGCGCATGAAGCTCAGCCATTTGCGGTCGGTGGTGACGGTCAGGATGTCGCCGCCGCAGACCGCGCCGCGGCCACCCGCGCCGCCCGCCCAATGCAGCACGGTGCCGCCTTCGAAATGTCCGCCGCAGCGAACGAGCGTGACGCCGTCCCAGAGTTCGTGCGTTTCGCCCTCCCACAGCCGGATCGCCGGATCCGGCCGCATGATCCAGTCCTTGTCGGCGGCGTGCAGATGAACCGGCGCGTCGAAGGCGTGCGCCCATTCCACCATCGTGGTGTAGAAATGCGGGTGCGAAATCGCGATCGCTTTTATGCCGCCGAGACCCTTGATCAGCGCGACCGTCGCTTCGTCCAAAAGCGCGATGCAATCCCACAGCACGTTGCCGCCGGGCGTGCGCACCAACAGCGCGCGCTGGCCGATGGCGAACCCCGGCTGCGTGCCGATGCCGAGGATGTGCGGCTCGTAGGTGCGAAAGCCGTTGACGTGGCTTTGCCGCGAGCGCCGGGAGCGTCGTCCAGCTCTGCCCGCGCGGCGGGACGTATTGCCGCTCCTCCTCGCAGATCGTGCATTGCGCGGGAGGATTATCGCCCGGCGTGTATTGCGTGCCGCAGGCAGTGCAGATGAAGGCGGGCATGATTCAATGATGCTCCACCTCTTCGACGAACGCAACAATGGAACGGCGAAGCTTACGTTTGGCAATGCGAACAAATGCCTTTAACAACCTAATTCCGTCTGGAGACGCAAGGAATTCTGAAACGTAGCCCGGTATCGGATTTTTACTTAGACGTTCGTTCCCACTCGATGAAGTCTTTTTAAAAAAATAATCGATCGGCACCTCCAAAACCGTCGCGAGCTGTTGCAAGCGACCTGCACCGACGCGAGTTGCACCGCTTTCATATTTTTGAAACAGCTGGTAGGAAATTTCTAGTTTTTTGGCAACGTTAGTTTGAGTAAATCCTGAAATAATTCGTCGTGCGTAAATGCGCTCGCCCACATATTTGTCGCCCGGTTTGATTGCTCGCTTACTTGGTGGCTCTTTATTCTTACGATCGAGGCGGCTGTTCGGTGAAAGTTTTTCATCGCTACCTAGAGTTTGTTTTGTTGCATTTTTAAACTTAAGAAATGTTACGAAATTGTCGATCGATCTACGTGGCAAAGGTTCGGAATTAAGAGTGGCTCGCTTTTCTGCGTAACCCAAAGCCACGCCGGAATGAATGATGAGATTCTTTGAAAGTTTGAGATACCTGCGCACGGCGGGAGCTCGCCGCGAGGAAAGATTCCAGCTGAAAGGTTTGTAGGCCGCGTCTTCGTGCAAGAAGTGCTATAGTATGAACATACTTGCCGAGACCAGCCGATTGCGTCGTTTGCGAGAGTTTTTCAATTGCAAAAAGTAAAACCACCGGCGCGCCGAAGAAATGATACTCTTGAAGGCGTTTAACCAACCGCAACGGCCGTGTTTTGCCATCATCTTTGATTCGTTCTCGCGGCCAACCCGTGAGCTTCGCCTCTAGGATTTGGACCTGTCTTTCAGCAATAACGTAAACATGCCAAGGGAGAGAGTTGCCTATCGTGGACATCCGCGCCGCGCGAACGAGAACATCGCGGATAATGGCTTCAGGTACCGGCCCCGGCAAGAACACACGGAAAGGTGCTGTCGATTTGAGTTTATCCATAGTTCGATATGGTACTATTTCTGGACACCAATCAGCGCGACCCCGCCAAACGCCGCACGATGGCGGCGCCGGCTAGTCCGCGGTGGCCCGCGACATAGACGCGTTTGCCCCGTAAGTCGAAGCGCAGCGGGTTCATGATCCCATCAGGCGGTTTGTTGCGCGGCTGGCAGATTAGGCGGCGTCACCTTATAAACCAATCCGAAACCGATGACGAACGTCCGCTCCACGCCGCCCCGGCCCGCCGCCTTTCTCGACCGCGATGGCGTGCTCAATGTCGACCACGGCTACGCGCACCGGCTCGATCAGCTCGACTGGATTAAGGGCGCGCCGGAGGCGGTGCGGCTGCTCAACGAGGCGGGCTACGTGGTCATCGTCGTCAGCAACCAGTCCGGCGTCGCGCGCGGGCTGTACGACGAAGCCGCGGTTGAGGCGTTCCACGCGCATATGCAGGACGAGCTGGCGCGCCACGGCGCGCATATCGACGCCTTCTATTATTGCCCGCATCATCCCGATGGGACGGTCGCGCCGTTCAATATCGACTGTGGCTGCCGCAAGCCCGCAACCGGCATGCTCGAGCAGGCGGCGCGTGACTGGCCGATCGACCGGAACCGCAGCTTCCTGATCGGCGACCGCGACGGCGACATGGCGGCGGCGGCGGCGTTCAACATCAAAGGCCTGCGCTTCGACGCGGGCGCGCAATCGCTGGTCGCGCTGGTGCGGGCGCAGTTGCTTTCGCCGTCATGAATTTGCTAGCGAAGGCGCGGCCGCGAGCGCGGCGCAGCGGACTCCCCCCATGACAGACGAACCAGGCGGCGCGTCCCGCGCCCGGATGCTGACCGCGCTCGCGCTGCTCTGGCTCGCCGGCGTCGCGCTGCGGCTGACCATCCTGGCGGTGCCGCCGGTCATCCCGCTCATCCACGACGACCTGAGCCTGAGCGCCACCCAGATCGGCATCCTCACCGGCCTGCCCTCGATGCTGTTCGCCATTGCCGCGGTGCCGGGCTCGCTGCTGATCGCGCGGCTCGGCGTCGGCACCGCCATGATCGTCGGGCTTGCGCTCAACGCCGTCGGCGGCGCGCTGCGCGGGGCGCTGCCGGACGTCGCTTGGCTCTACGCCATGACCATCGTCATGGGCGCGGGCGTCGCCATCATGCAGGTGACGCATGCCGCCGGCGGTGCGCGCCTGGGCTGCCGCACCGCATCGGCTTTGCCACCGCCGTCTACACCAACGGGCTGCTGGTCGGCGAGATCTTGCCCGTCGCGCTGATGTTGCCGCTGGTGCTGCCGCTGGTCGGCAGCTGGCAATGGGGCTTCGCATTCTGGAGCGCGCCGGTCGCGGTCATCGCATTGTTGGTGCTGGCGCTGGCGCCGCGTGCCGCCGCGACGAACGGCGCCGCGGCGCCGCGGCGGCGCTGGTGGCCGGACTGGAAGAGCCTGTTGATCTGGCGGCTCGGCATCATGCTCGGCACCGTCAACGCGATGTATTTCGCCAGCAACGCCTTCCTGCCCGATTATCTCGCCAGCAACGGCTTGCGCGACTGGATCAGCGCCGCGCTCACCGGCCTGAATATCGGCCAATTGCCGGCGTCGTTCCTGCTGCTGGCTTTCGCGCGGCCGGCTCGAGCTCAAGGCCTGGCCCTATCGTCGTCTGCGGCGCTGCTGTGCGCGATCGCGACCGCCGGCATCGTGTTCGGCTCGGGCATCGTGGTGGTGGCCGCGACGACGCTGATGGGCTTTACCGCCGCCGGCATCTTGGTGCTGGTGCTGGCCCTGCCGCCGTTGCTCGCCGCGCCCGACGACGTGCACCGCGTCACCGCCGCCATGTTCACCATCAGCTATAGCTGCGCGGTGATCGTGCCGGTGATCAGCGGCGCGCTCTGGGACCTGAGCGGCATTCCGGCGCTGGCCTTCCTGCCGATCGCGCTTTGCGGCATCCTGCTGGTCGTGCTGGCGCCGGCGATCAACCACGTGCGGCGCGCGGGGACGTAAAGCATGCGGCCCGATCCCGGTCGGCGCCAAGGGACGCTACACGCTGCGGGTGACGCCCGCGCATCTCGCCAATCAGTTCAAGGACGTCGACGCTGCCGCCGGTCTTCGCCACGCCGATGATGGTGACGGCGATGGAAAACGCCGCGCTCAACGCGGTGCGCGGCTATCTCGATCCGGGCGAGAGCGCGGTCGGCACGCTGGTCAATGTCCGGCATCTGGCGGCGACGCCCGCCGGCCACCAGATCGTCGCCGAGGCGGAAGTAACCAAGGTCGACGGCCGCCGCATCGAATTCAAGGTGAGCGCGCGCGACGACACGGAAGAGATCGGCAACGGCACGCACGAGCGCATGGTGGTCGATCTCGGCCGCCTGTCGCAGCGGCTGGCGGCCAAAAAGCCGGGCTGACAGGGCTCTGGACAAATCCAGCGCGGGGAAAGACTATTCCGGCTCATGGGCGCGGAGGCGGCCAAATGAAGCGCGTGGCGGCTTTATTCGTCGGGATTTTCTTGGCAATGCCCGTTGCCAACGCGGCGGACGCCGTCCGCGTCCATGTGCGGGTCGATCGCGTGCATGCCGGCCTCGCCGCCTTCAACCGGCACGACTACGTCAAAGCCTATCGGCTGCTGCGCCTGCCGGCGGAGACCGGCAACGCCGCGGCGCAAGGCGCGCTCTGCTTCCTCTATACCGAGGGCTACGGCGTGCCGCGCTCCTGGCGGGAAGCAGCCTTTTGGTGCGAACGCGCCGCCGAGCAGGGCAATGTGCAGGCGCAGTACATGTTCGGACTGCTCTACAACAAGGGTCACGGCGTCCCGGAGAATTACATCCTCGCCTACAAATGGCTGAACCTGGCGGCGAGCCGCGCATCCGGACCGAAGAAAGAATATTCGTTCCGCATGCGCGACTCGGTCGCGTCGAAAATGTCCCCCGGGCAGATCGAGCGCGCGCAGGCGCTCTCGCTGGCGTGGCGGCCCGCGCCCGAGATCGGCGTCTCGGCTTACGACCGCGCGCGCTAGAGTTCCTGGTTGGGACGGCGCGCGGGAGCCGCGCCCGGCCGCGGCAGGCTGAGGATCTCGACCCGCGCCCCCTTCTCCAGCGTCACCTCGCGCGGCCGCACCGCGCGCAGAATCCAGCCGGCATGTTCCTCGCCGGTCTTGAGCCGGATCAGGCGCTGCGTCGGCTGATCGAGGAAGACGCCGATGCTCTCGGCCGAACCGACCACCGTGCCGATCAAGGCAAGCTGCAAGCGCTCGGGTTCCGGCGCCCTCGCCGGCTGCACCGGCTGCGGCGGCGGCGCGGCGATGACGACCGGCGGCGGCGCCGGCGGGCGGCGCGACGGCGTGAAGAGCGGCCGCTGCCGGCTGATGTTGAGCGTCGCCAGCGGAATGGCCCAGAGCGGATTGCCGTAGGCGGCGGCGGGCTTCGCCGCCGGCGCGCGCGTCCGATCCGGGTCGACGGCGCCGCGGTTGCCGGGCAGCGCCGGTGGATCGTCATTGCCGGTGGCGGCGACAGCGGACGGAACGGCGAGCGCGCTCGCGCACAGCGCCGCCATGAGAGCCAACCATGGGCGCGGACGGATCATTTGTTGCCGCTCCACCGGCCCGACACCGCCAGCAGCACGCCCATGCGCGCGCCGCGCGGCCCGGCGGCGCTCGGCGGCGCCTGCGCGACCAACTGGTCGACGAACAGAAACGGCATGCCGGCTTCGAGGTCGTAGAGCAGGTTCTGCAAATTCGGCTGGTCGATCTCGCAGCTCACGATCAGCGTCACCATGTCGCCTTTGGCTTGCGGGCCCTGCAAATCCACTTGCGAGGACTGCACGCTGCCGCCGAAGCGCGTGATCGCGCCCGCCACCCGCTGCAACAGCGCCGCGCCGGCAACGGTGATGGTTTCACCGGAAAGGAACGGCGAACCGGCAGGAACCGCGCCGGCCGGCGCGTCGGTGGCGCCCGAATTCTGCCGCTGCGCCTCGATGCGGGCGAGCAGATCCGCAGACGAGGCCAATGTGGCGCGCTGCACCAGCAGATCGTCGACCGAAAACCAGATCGCCGCGCCCAACAGGATGACCAGCAGGCCATACAGCGCCGCGGCGGCGGCCGGCGCGCGCGCGAACAAGCGGGCGATGGGTGAATCGGTGCTCATGACGGCGGCGAAAACACCGGTTTGATCTGCGCCTCGATGTGGAAGCGGTCGCCCGGATCGGACGGCGCGCGCGTGGTCGGCGCGAAAAAGGTCGCGCGGCTGAAATGCGGCGAGCTGCTCGATCAGGCGGATCAGCGACGGCGCATCGCTGGTGAAGCCGACGACCTGCACCTTGCTGCCTTCGACGCGCAGCTCGGTGACGTAGGTGTTGTCGGGCAGCGCGTTGGACAAGCGCTTCCAGCACGATGACGCTGGCCGGGCTGGCGTTCTTGCGGCGCTCGAGCTGCGCCAAAGCCGAATTGGCGGCGGCGTCGGCGCCGGCGCGCAGCAGGCCGCGGCGCTCGGCGATGCGCTGCGCGATGTCGTTTTGCCGGTCGCGCAATCGATTGCCGACGACGATATCGGCGGCAAGCGCGACGCCCGCCAGCAGCGCCAGCGCCAGCAACGCGGCCGACAGCTTGCGGCGGACGCTTCTTGCTTCCGCCGCGTCGGCCGCCGATTCGTCGAATACCGTGATCGGCGTCTGCGTCGGGCAACGCGGTCGAGACGGCGACCGACTTGGCGCCGAGTGCGTCGAGCGCCTGGCGTGAGCGGCACGAGCTGGGCGCGCGGCGCCGCCGCCACCGTCACCGCAATGCGCTCGTTGGCGATCTCGACCGGCGCGCTCCAGCCGAAGGCCGCCTCGCTCACGCTCCAGGGCGTGATGCGGTCGATCTGCGCGCGCACCACGCCGTCGAGAAATTCCGCGGCGCGCTTGCGGCGCTTCCAGCGGCCGGAAGAAAAAGCGATCCGGCCGCAGCGCAAGCTCGACCCGGCTGCCGCTGACCTTGGCCGCCGCCTCGGGCGAACAGGCGGCGATGCCGTTTGCAATCGTGAGCGGCATGGCTTGCGCGCCGCCGCGCGCCGGCTGCAACGCGAAAACGCCCGCGGCCTGCTCGGTCAGCCGCACCTTGGGCGGGGCCGTGAGGCGGCCGAGCAGCCGCGGCGGCGGCGGCCGCGACGCCGTCCATCCAGCCCGCATAGGCCTCGCCGATTTGACGCAGGAACGTCATCGATGCCTTTCCGGCCGTTATCCGTCGAAACCGTCCGTCCAGGACAATACACGATAGGGCTCGGGCGCGTTCTCGATCAGCAGGATGACGGCCTCGCCCGTCACCTGGCGGCCCTGCGCCAGCGTCATCCCGATCCGGACCCGGAAGGCATGGCTGGCGAGCGCCGTGGCGGCGCCTTGCGCCCCGCCGAGCGAAGCGAGAATCGCCGGCGCGTCGACCGGCCGCGCTTGGCGGCGGTTGAGGAGGTCGTAAAGCCGATCCGGGCTCATGCCCGGAAGCGCGCCAAGCACTTCGGGCGCGGCGTCGATCACGTTGACGGAGGGCATGCCGCTGAACACGGTGACGTAAGGCATGGCGCGCTCGACCAAAGCCGGCGGCAGGCCGAGCACCAGCCAAAGCTCCTGCACGCTGTTGAAGGCGTGCTGGCGCGGATCATAAGCGAGCCCGGCGGCGCGATAGGCGGCGATTTCCTTGTCCCTGCTCTCGATCTCCACGTCTGACGGCTTGCGCCAGCCCTCGATCCGGTCGGCGTAATACTCGGCGTCGTCCGGCGCCGCGCCAAGCCCCCGGAACAGGCCGGCCAGCAGCGCCTTGGGCGCGGTGTTGAGGTCGATGCGCGCGGCCTCCGACACGAACGAGACCGCGATGCCGCGCCCGCCCAGTTGGAACGTGAACGTGCCGCTGCTCGGCCGCGTGGCCGGTTCGACCGCGCCGAGATAGTAAGCGGTCAATTCGACCGCGCCCGACATCGAGGCTTCGGCCTGCAGCCGGTCGCGGTCGACCGACATGCCGGCGGCCGCGTTGACCACGTAGACCGCGTAGATTCCGGCGAGCGTCGCCAGCCCGCCCAGAATCCACAGCACCGCGACCAGGACGAATCCGTCCGCGGCCGGCGCGCGCGCCGCCGCGGCGCGCAGGCGCAGCGCAAGCCGGCGGATGAATGAGCGGCTAGAGACCATCGCCCTTCAGCCCTTTCGGCGGATAGATGCAATCGCGCACCGATTTGGCGCTCACGCATTCGGCAGGCGCGCTGACATGCACGATCGCCGCGGTCGAGACCGCCAGCCGCGTTTCGGTCGCGGCGTCGAGCACGGTGACGCGCACCGCCGCCGGCAATTCGTCGGCGTTGCGCCAGGTGTTGCGCCAGATGTGGTCGGCGCCGGCATAGGCGAAGACCACGCGGTAGGACTGCCGCATCAGCACGACCGGATCGGAAAAATTCGTCACGTCGGCGATACCGGCGTTGCGCGGCAGCAGCGTGAAAGGCGCGCGCGTGCGCACCAGCGCCGCGCCCTCTTTGCCGGCCGTCATGGCGATGCTGACGAATTCGAGGCCGGGGCGCGTATTGGGGCCGATCGCCGGCCGCACGAAGCGCACCGACAATTCGCCGCCGTCGAACAGCGGCTGGCGGGTCTTGCCGTTGGCGGAGACCAATTCCGCGGCCGAAAGATCGGCCACCAGCCGCTCCAGCCCGCGCGCCAGCAGTTCCGCGCGCTGCACATGCGCAAAGCCGCGATTCCAGTTCGGCAGCCATTGCGCGGTCACGCTGGCGAGCGCCGCCAGAACGCCGACCATCAGCGTCATCGCGACCACAATCTCGATCAGCGTGAAGCCGGCTTCGCCGCGCCGATTGTTCCCGCGCCCGTTCATGGCGGCGGCCTCAGCCGCAGCCGCACGGTCGCGATGCTTTCGGTCGTTCCCCGCGCCGTGCGCACGCTGATCGTTTCCATCACCGGCTCCCAGGGGCTCGCGATGCCGGCGGCATTGACGAAAGGCGCCACATCGACGCGCCAGCGCAGACCGGCGGTTTCGCCGGCGACCGTTCCGGGCTTCAAGGCGGTGCGGTCGGTATCGGCCTCGAGCGCGCGCACCGTTTCGATCAGCGCCAAATGCTCGTCGAGCGCGTGGCTGCCGCGCACGGTGGCGCCGACCAGCGCGCCGATCGACGTCAGCATCACCGCGATCACCGCCAGCGCCACCACGACCTCGATCAAGGTGAAGCCGGCGCTCGCCGCAGGCGCTTCAGAGCGTGTTGAGCCCGACAATCTCGATGCCTCCGGTGAACCAATTGACGCGGATTTCGTAGCCGGTGCCGAGCCGGCTCAGCGCGATCACGCCGCCGCACGACATGCCGGAAGCGAAGAACACGATGGTGGAGCCCGCCTCGCGCTGATTGCAGCGGGCGGCGAGCGTCGCGTCGAAGCGCACGTCGCCCGGCAGCAGGACGCGCCGGTCGCTGGCGCCCGAGCGCACCGTGCGCGCCGGCGCGTCGATTTCGGTCGCGACCGGCAGGCGCGAGCGGATCGCCGCGTTGCGGTCGGCCTTGAGCAGCGTCGCGACCTGCATGGCGTAGGCTTCCAGCCGCGCGCGCGAGGTGCCGCGCGGAATCTCCGGCAGCATGATGGCGGCGACCAGCGCGATGATCGCGAGCACGCACACGACCTCGATGAGCGTGAAGCCGCCCTCGCTCGCGCTCGCGCTCAGCGCGACCAGCTGGTGATGTCGGCGGCTGTGCCGGTGCCGCCTTCATTGCCGTCCGAGCCATAGGACATGATGTCATAAGCGCCGTGCTCTCCGGGCGAACGATAGACGTAAGGCTTTCCCCAAGGGTCATCCGGCACGCTGCCGCTCTTGAGATAGGGGCCGTTCCAGGACGGAATGTTGCCGGGCGAGCGGATCAGCGCCACCAGGCCTTCCGAGGTGGTCGGATAGCGGCCGGTGTCGAGATTGAACAAGTCGAGCGCGCTCGAGAAGCTCTGGATCTGGATCTTGGCGGCCTTGACCTTCGATTCGCCGAGATAGTTGAGCACGCGCGGGCCGACCAGGCTCATGATCAGCGCGATGATGGTGATCACCACCAGGATTTCGACCAGCGTGAAGCCGCCCTGCCCGCGCCGCCTTTCGAGATTTCGCCAAGGCTGGATCATGCTGGCCGCGCCTTATGTGACGATCTGGGTGACCGACAACAATGCGGTCATGACGGACACGATGAGCCCGCCGACGACCGTGCTGATGACGATGATCGCCAGCGGTCCGGTGAAGCCGACGATGCGGTCGAGGCTGCGCTGCAGCTTGGCCTCGTAGAATTCGGCGATATTGCCGGCCAGCACCGGCAACTGACCCGTTTCCTCGCCGATACGCAACATGCGGATCGCCATCGGCGGCAGCACCGCGCTGTCGGTGAGCGCGTCCGACAGCTTGCCGCCGTGGCGCACGCGGTCGACGATTCTGTTCCAAAGCGGCGCATCGGTCGGCGCCGAGCATGTCGACCAGGATGCGCAACGTCATCGGCAGGGCGACGCCGCTGCCGAGCAGGACGCCGAGATTGCGGCAAAACAGCGCCGTCCGGTGCAGGCGCGTCACGACGCGCAGCAGCGGCAGCCGCGCCAGCCCGCCGAAAATCCAGGCCCGCACGCCCGGCCCGGCGCAGCAGCAGCCAGGCGGCCAATGATCGTCAACGCCGCCGAGGCCTCGATGATCTCGATATGCGTGCGCACGAATTTCGACAGCCCGAACAGCGCGGCCACGATCGGATCGAGCTTGGCGTGGAAATCCTCCAGCACGGCGGCGAATTGCGGCAGCACGAACAACAGGAAGAAGCCGAGCACCGCGCGTCGCCGCGCACAGCACGAACAACGGATAGCGCAGCGCGTCGCCGACCTTGCGGCGCATGGCCTCGCCGCGGCTGCGCTCGGCGCCGAGCACGTCGAGCACGCGGTCGAGCGCGCCCGAGGTCTCGCCCACCCGCACCAGCGCGAGATACATCGGCGGGAACAGCGCCGGATGATGATGCAGCGCTTCCGAGAAGCTTTCGCCCGCCATCACGCGGCCGCGGATCTGCGCCACCACCGGCCGCAACCGGCCGATATCGATGTCGGCCGCCAGCAGATCGAGCGCGTCATCGATGCGCGCGCCCGCCTTCAACAGCAGCGCGAGATCGCGGGTGAAAACCGTGACGTCCTCGGCCTTCGGCTGCGAGAACATCGACAGCGAGAAACGCGCACCGCCGCGCTCGCGCGCCGCGGAGACGGTGTCGATCGGCACCAGGCCGAGATATTCGATGCGGTTGGCGACCTCGGCCGCGGTCGGCGCCGAAATCGAGCCGCTCACCAATTCGCCGCTTTGGGTCAGCGCGCGGTACTGGAAGCTCGGCATGTCAGCCTCCGACCGTGGTCACGCGCAGCACTTCCGCCGCCGACGTTACGCCGGCGCGGCATTTGGCGATAGCGTCGTCGATCATCGTGGTCATGCCGGCCTTGACCGCGGCCGTGTGGATCACCTCCGAATCGGTATGCCCGGTGATCAGGTTGCGGATCGCGCCGGTCATTTCGATGATCTCGAAAACGCCGCTGCGTCCGCGATAGCCGGTGCCGCCGCAGCGCTCGCAGCCGTGCGGCTCGAACACCGTGTCGTCCGGCCTGAAAGCCGAGCGCGGTGAAGCGCGGGTCGGCATTGATGCTCGTCGGAGGTCAAGCTTCTTGCGCGTCTTGCAGCGGTCGCACAGCATGCGCACCAGCCGTTGCGCGATCACCGCGCGCAGCGTCGATTTCAGCAGGAAGCCCTCGACGCCGAGGTCGAGCAGGCGCGGCACGCGCCGCGGCCGCGGTTTCGGTGTGCAGCGTCGTCAGCACCAGATGGCCGGTGAGCGCGGCATGGATCGCGATGTTGGCGGTCTCGGCGTCGCGCACCTCGCCGACCATGATCACGTCGGGATCCTGACGCACGAAGGCGCGCATGCGCCGAGGCGAAGGTGAGCCCGATCGCCGGCTTGACCTGCGATTGGTTGACGCCTGGAATCTCGTATTCGACCGGATCCTCGATGGTCAGGATCTTGCGCGTCGGCTCGTTGAGGATCGACAGCATGGTGGCGAGCGTCGTGGTCTTGCCGCTGCCGGTCGGCCCGGTGATGACGATCATGCCGTGCGGCAGCGCCGAGCAGGCGCCGCATGCGCTGCTCGTCGTTGCCGGCGAGGCCGAGCTTGCCGATGTCGAGCAGGCCGCGGTCGCGCGGCAGCAGGCGGATGACGGCGGCCTCGCCGTGCTGCGTCGGCATGGTGGCGACGCGGATGTCGATCTCCGAGCGTGCCGACGCCGCATGCGCGCGGCGCCGTCCTGCGGCAGCCGCCGCTCGGCGATGTTGAGGCCCGACAGGATCTTGATGCGCGAGATCAGCGCCTGCGGCAGCGCGCCGGCCGGCGGCGCCACCGCGCGCAACAAGCCGTCGACCCGCATGCGCACGGTCAGGCCGTTGCCGGAACGGCTCGATGTGAATGTCGCTGGCGCGCAGCTCCATGGCCCTTTCGAGCAGGTCGTTGACCGCGCGCACGACCGGCGCGCCGCTCGCCAGATCGCGCAGGCTCTCGATATCGTCGTCGGTATGCGCGAGATCCGTTTCGGCGGCTTCGGCCGGCGCCAGATCTTCCTCGCCCAGGCGCGCGGTCAAAACCGTGGCGATGTCCTCGAACGAGGCAATCACCGCGCTCGACTCGACCGCCGAGCACGATCTCGGCGGCGCGCACCGGCGCCGAGTCGACCGGGTCGCCGACGGCAAGGCCATAACTGCCGTCGGCGGCCTCAAACGGGAAAACCGACATCTCGAGCAGAAAGCGGCGCGAAAAGCGCCCGACCAAAGGCCGTGCTTCCATCAGCTCGGCAAGGCTCATGCGCCGCGCCCCATAGAAGCGCGCGACCTCATCGGCGAAGTCGTTGGCCGATAAATCTGTGAGTTCCCAGAGTCGCCGGATCGGCCTGCGCGCCGCTCGGCAGGTCAAATTTCGAAATCACAAGCCCAGCAATTAGGCTTTTGCTGGCCAGGTACTTGGCAAAATCTTCCACCGCATTTGGCGACATTACCCTGCCCACGACGACTGCCACGGTTATTCAAATTAGACTTGACAGCTCTTGAGAGAATTATCGATGATGCGAAAAAATTGTCAAATAATAAGAACTTACGGCCAATCGGCCGTTGGCGGGCGGGCGTCGTCGCTGTAGCATTTCGCTGTAGCGTTAGCAGTGGGGCGGGGCAATTGCCGAACATCGGTCACCGTGGCGCGCGCTTTCGTCCGCTGCATGCCGGATTGGCCGTCACGTTATTCGCAGCCATTGGCGTGCTCGCCGCCGCCTGTAACCTGCTGACGACGGAATCCGAGCAGAAACGCTCGCCCAATATCCACGACCAAGTGAATTCGATCGATTTGCTGCCGCGCTTTCCGCAGCCGGGCGGGCCGACCGTGGCCGACCGCAGCCGCGGCCCAAGCGCGGTCGTGGTCAATGGCTCCGAGGATGTCGCGGTCGAGAAGACCGTGACGCTCGAAAGCGCGGCGCCGTCCGCCGCCGGCGAAGGCTACGACCTGAACTTCGAGAACGCGCCGGTCACGACGGTCGCGAAGGTCATCCTGAGCGACATTCTCGGCTCCGGTTACATCATCGATCCGCGCGTGCAGGGCACCGTGACGCTGACGTCCGGGCGTCCGGTCGCCAAAAGCGAAGTGCTGTTCGTGCTGGAAAGCGCGTTGCGCGCGAGCAACATCGCCCTGCTGCGCGAGGGCACAGGCTACCGGCTGGTGCCGAGCCCGGACGCGGTCGCCTCCGGCCGCCTCGACGTCGCCAATGGCACCGCACCGCAGCCGGGCTACGGCATCACCGTAGTGCCGCTGCGTTATGTATCGGCGGCGACGATCACCAAATTGGTGGAGAATTTTGCCACCAAACAGGGCGCGGTGCGGATCGACGCCACGCGCAACATGATCCTGATCCAGGGCAACGGGCCCGAGCGGCGCACCGCGGTCGAAACCGTGCTGAGCTTCGACGCCGACTGGATGAAGGGGCAAAGCGTCGGAATTATTCCGGTGCGCCACAGCACGCCCGAGCCGATCATCGCCGAGATCGAGCGGATCATGGATACCGCCGACGGCGGCCTCAACCAGAACCTGGTCAAGCTGCAGCCGATCGCGCGGCTGAACGCGATTCTCGTGGTCGCGCGCAAGCCCGAGTTGCTGAGGACCGCGCAAAATTGGATCAAGCGCCTGGACAATTCGGAAATCTCCAGCACCGGCGTGAAGGTCTATCGCGTGAAGTACGGCGACGCGCGCAACCTCGCCAAGCTGCTCAACGAGATGTTCCTCGGCACGTCGGCGCGCGGCCGACGTCACGCTCGAACCAGCTCGCGCCGGGCGCCGGCCTCACGACCACCACCAGCGGACCGCCCGCGGCCGGGCTGAGCCCGGTCGAGCGCCTCACCGGCGGTCCGACGGCCACCCGGCAAAACGACGCGGCGCTTGGCGCCGAACGCGGCGCCGCACGGCCGCTGCACGCACCGCTTCGACGACCGGCTCGTTGCTGCCCGGCGTGCGCATCACCGCCGACGTCACCAACAATTCCCTGCTGATTTACGCCAATGCGGAGAATTACCGCATCATCGAGAGCACGCTGCGGCAGATCGACCGGCCGCAGCTGCAAATCGCCTTCGACGCCACCATCGCCGAGGTGACGCTCAACGACAGCCTGAATTACGGCGTGCAGTTTTTCCTCAAGAGCACAAATTTGGGCGCGCCGCCCGATTCCGGCTCGGCCATCAACAGCATCGGCGGCGCGGTGCTCGGCCGCGTGTTGCCCGGCTTCAACATCTTGATCGGCAAGGAGGCCTCGCCGCAGGTCGTCATCGACGCCCTGCACACGGTGACCGACGTCAAGATCCTGTCCAATCCCTCGCTGGTGGTGATCGACAACGGCGTCGCTACCTTGCAGGTCGGCGACCAGGTGCCGATCACCACCGGCACCGCCACCGTCCTGAGCGCAAACAACGCCGTCGTGAACACCATCAACTACCAGAACACCGGCATCATCCTGCGCGTGGTGCCGCGCATCGGCGCCAACAACATGGTCACGCTCGATATCGAGCAGGAGATCAGCAACGTCTCCAACACCAATCCGACCGGCCTGCTGACCCCGACCATCTCGCAGCGCAAAGTGCGCAGCACGCTCAGCGTCGCCGACGGCCAGACCGTGCTGCTCGCCGGCCTCGTCAGCGAGACGCAGAACCTCGGGCGCAACGGCATTCCGGTGTTCGATCAGCTGCCCGGCCTGCTCGGTGACGCGTTCTCGCACCAGAACAAGTCGGTGCAGCGCACCGAGCTCATCATCTTCATCCGGCCGCAGATCATCCGCGACACCGTAGACGCGCATCTGGTGGCGGAGCAGCTCCGCTCCAAGTTGAAAGCCAAGGTCGGTACCGTCGCGCCGCGATCAGGAAACATCCTCGATTGGCCCGGCGCGCGCTGACGCGTGGGCGCGACGCGCCGCTCGCCGGCAGAGCGCCGGATGCGATGAAGCGGATAAATCCCGATTATGTGGCGGGCGCACTGCTCGGGCTTTCAGCCGCGACGGTGAGCATCTGGGCGGCGCCCGGGCTTCCCGGCTTTCTCGGCGCCGGGCTGGCGCTGCTGATGGTGGCAATCGCCGTCATCGACGCCCGCCACTTCATCATCCCCAACGAACTCAACGCCGCCGCGCTGGCGCTCGCGCTCATCAATGCCGCCGCGCTGGCGCCGGGCGCCATCGCCGAAAGCCTGGCCGAAGCGCTGCTGCGCGGGGCCGCCACCTTCCTTTTGTTCTTCGCGCTGCGCGTCGCCTATCGCCGGCTGCGCGGGCGCGAGGGAATGGGCCTCGGCGACGTCAAGCTTGCCTTCGTCGCCGGCGTCTGGCTCGGCTGGACCTTGATCCCGCTGGCGATCGAAATCGCCGCCGGCGCCGCCCTGCTGGCGTACCTAACGTGGCGCGCGCTGGCCAAGCGCCCGCTCGAGCCGGCCGTGCTGCTGCCGTTCGGTTTGTTTTTCGCGCCGGCGATCTGGCTCGCCTGGTTCATCGGCGCGACCATCGCCGCCGGGTGACAGTCGCGCGCTTTGGCGACTATAAGTCGGCCGGCCCTCCCTTTTTCGCCTCGGAACAGCCGGTTGGACACGCAGGTTCTCATCGTCGGCGCCGGTCCGGTCGGCTTGACGCTCGCCATCGACCTCGGACGCCGGGGCATCCGCTGCATCCTGATCGAGCAGAAGGAGGCGCCGCAGTTCCTGCCCAAGATGGAGCGGTGCAACGCCCGCACCATGGAAATCTACCGCCGGCTCGGCATCGCGCAGAAAATCCGCGACGCCGGTTTTCCGCGCGACGTGCCGATGGACGTGTTCATCGTTACTTCGCTGATCGAGCCGCCGCTTCTGCACCTGCCCTACCCTTCGGTCGCGCAGGCGCAGGCCGAAACCGCCGCGTGCAATGACGGCTCGCTGCCGCTCGAGCCCTACCAGTTGATCTCGCAATACACGCTGGAGCCGCTGCTCAAATCGGTGGCCGAGAGCCTGCCGAGCGTCGAGGTACGCTACGGCTGCGAGTTCCTGTCGTTCACGCAAGGCCCGGACGGCGTGCGCGCCACGGTCAAGACCGGCGGCACGACGTCGACATTGAGCGCGCGCTATCTGGTCGGCTGCGACGGCGGTTCGAGCGCGGTGCGGCGCCAGCTCGGCATCAAGCTGCAAGGCGAAGCCAACCTGCTGCAATTGCGGCAGGCGCTCTATCGCTGCGACGACCTGTTCGAGCGCATCCCGATCGGCAAGGGCCGGCACTATCACGTCGCCGACGATCGCGCGACCTTCCTGATCGTGCAGGATTCCACGCGCCATTTCACGCTGCATTCGGTGGTCGACAGCGACGCCGACATGGCGGCGATGTTCGAGAAGACCGTCGCCATGCCGGTCGAATACGAGATGCTCTATGTCGGCAAGTGGCAGCAGAATTTGCTGCTGGCCGACAGCTACCAGCAAGGCCGCGTGTTCCTGGCCGGCGACGCGGTGCATCTGGTCATCCCGACCGGCGGGCTCGGCATGAACAGCGGCGTCGGCGACGCCATCGATTTGTCGTGGAAGCTCGCCGCCACGCTGCAAGGCTGGGGCGGGCCCGATTTGCTCGACGAGCTACGAGATCGAGCGCCGGCAGATCGGCGCGCGCAACGTCGAGGCCTCGCGCCAGGCTTCGCGCGGCCGCCGCGCCTGGCGCGCCGCCTGGCGTCCCGACATCCGCGACGACACGCCGGCGGGCGCCGAGGCGCGCGCCAACCTCGCCCGCATCGCCGATGTCGAGCAGCGCAAGAGCAACGAGATGATCGGCGCCGAGCTCGGCTACCGCTATCGCCGATTCGCCGCTGATCTGGCCCGAGGATCGGGCGAAGGGCCCGCCGACGATTTCATGCACTACGTGCCGACCAGCTGGCCGGGCGCGCGGCTGCCGCATGTCTGGCTGCGCGACGGCAGCGCGCTGCACGACCATATCGGCGACGGCTACACGTTGCTGCGGCTTGCCGGCGCGCGAGCCGATGCGGCGGCGCTGGCGCAAGCCTTTGCCGCCTGCGGCGCGCCGTTCGCCGCGCTCGATGTCGCCGAGTATCATCCGCGCGACGTTTATGGCTATGATCTGCTGCTGCTGCGGCCGGATCTGCACGTCGTCTGGCGCGGCAACCAATTATCGAGCGTCGATCCCGGCGAAGTTGGCGGCGCTCGCCACGGGCCATTCCGTCCACCTGGTGAACACATCGACATGACCGGCAAAATTACCGCTCACTTTGGCCTGCGGCGATTACGAACTCGTCCGCCCCTTGCTCGAGCGCAAGGTCGAGGTCGACGGCGTCGATCTCACCATCCTGACCGACATGGATTCGGCGACGCGCCATTGGCGCTTCCTGCGCAATAACGAATTCGACATCGCGGAGGTCTCGGTCTCGTCTTATCTGGCGGCGCGCGACAATGACTGGCCGTTCCGCGCCATCCCGGTGTTCCTGCACCGCCGCTTCCGCCACGGCTTCATGTTCATCAACACCGGCAAGGGCATCGCCAAGCCCGCCGACCTGAAAGGCCGCCGCATCGGCGTGAAGACGCTGATGACCAGCGCCGTGCTGTGGATGCGCGGCATCTTGCAGAACGAGTACGGCGTGCCGCTCGACAGCATCGAATGGGTCGCCGAGCTCGACAACGACGTCGACGTGCAGCTGCCGCCGGACATCAAATACACGCGGCTGCCGCGCGACAAATCGGTCGAGACCATGCTGGCCGAGGGCGAGCTCGACGCCGTCTTTCATTCCGATCTGATCAAGCCGTTCCTGGCCAAGGACCCGCGCGTCGCGCGCCTGTTCCCCGATCACAAGGCCGAGGAGATGGCCTACTACCAGCGCACCGGCATTTTCCCGATCATGCACGTGCTCGGCATCCGGCAGGCGCTGGCCGAGCGAGCATCCCTGGCTCGCGGTCAACCTTTACCGCGCCTTCAATGAGGCAAAGACGCTGGCGATGAAGCGCATGGCCAATCCGCGCATCGTCCCGCTCGCCTGGTATCGCGCGGCCTGGGAGGAGCAGGAGCGCGTGCTCGGTCCCGACCCGTGGGAATACGGACTGACCGAGAAGAACCGCAAAAATCTCGAAACCTTGGTCGGCTATTCGCACGAGCAAGGGCTGATCAAGAAGCGGCCGGCGCTGGAGCAACTGTTCCTGAGCGTCGACCAAGGCTTCAAGCGCGGCGGCGAGTACCGCATCTAGCCAAGCGGCCGCGGCGCGTTACAATCGCCGGCAGGGAGAAAACGCACATGTTCAAGACAAGAATGCTGAGCGTCGCCGTGGCCGCGCTGATCTTCGGCAGCGCGGCGGCGCCAGCGCGCAGGAGAAGATCTGGAAGCACGGCATCCTGGAAGCCAAGAGCGACGCCGGCTTCATCGCCATGGTCGACAAAGGCGGCTTCGCCGCCAAGCACGGTCTGAAAGTCCAAATATTCCAGGTCAAGGCCGGCGCCACTTTGATGAAGGCGCTGATCTCGGGCGAGATCGACAGCGTCGACATGGGCGCGGCGGAATCGATCGTCGCCGGCGTGCGCGGCGCCGGCGTCAAGATCGTCGGCTGCACCTGGCCCGGCATGCCGCAGGTCGTGCTCGCCAAGGCCGAGATCAAGACCGCCGCCGACCTCAAGGGCAAGACGGTCGCGATCTCCTCGCCCGGCTCGCTGCCCGATTTGTTGTTCCGCAGCATGCTCGACAGCGCCAACATCCCGGTCGCCGAGGTGAAATTCGCGACGCAAGGCGCCGATCTCGACCGTTACAAGTCGCTGGTCGCCGGCGTCACCGACGCCGCCGTGGTCTCCAACGAATTCGAAGCGGTGATGCCGTCGAACATCCATACGCTGATGAAGGCGACCACGGTGGTGCCGAAATTCATCCGGCTCTGCATCGCCACCACCGACAAAGTCATCGCCGCCCGGCGCGACGATCTGGTCAAGTTCCTGGCGGCGGAAATGGACGCCTACAAGCACGCGCTCGCCCATCCCGACGAGGCGACCAAGCTCGCGCACGAGCTGACGCACGCCAAGCCGGACGACAAGCGCGCGCAATTCATCGCCGACCAGGTGCTCAAGGACAAACTGATCGACCCGACCATCGCGGTGCCGACCGACCGCATCGAGTGGATGCAAGGCATGTTCGTGAAGGCCGGCGTGATCCCGAAGACGGTGCCGACCGCCTCGCTGGTCGACCTCAGCGTGAACGCCGACGCGGCCAAGCTGGCGGGGAAATAGGCGGCGCGCCGAGCGCCGCGGGATTCCTTAACAGGCTGGCAGCGCGCGCCCTCCGTTGCGCGCATGGATCACATGCGTGGCCCGGTCTACTCCCGGCCCCCGAATCCTTTATATTGCACTGCAATAACAATAAGAAAATACAGGGGAAATGCCTTTGGAGCCCGAAAAGGAGTTTCCAAATGGCTCATGCTACCAGCCTTGCCGCGCCGCGCGCGCTGGCCTACCCGCAAAATCAGCCCGCTCAGCCGCTGGCCAAATCACCGGCTACGCCGCCGGCCAAGTCGCCCGCGATGGCGCGCGTCCAGGCCGCCGTCGCGCCGCGGCGCGGTTTCTTCACCCGCTTGTTCGACGCCGTCGCCGAAGCGCGCATGCGCCAGGCCGAGCGCGAGATCGCCCGCTATTTCGCCGGCGGCGTCAAATTCACCGACGAGGCCGAGCGCGAGATCGAGCGCCGCTTCCTCTCGTATCCACCGCGCTGAACGCGCCGCCGCAAGGACACATCATGTCGACTTTGGAAATCCGCCATCCCGTTTTGCCCAAGCTCTGGGCTTGGCCGGCGCGCGCGCTTGCCCGCGCCGGCGCGTTCGCTGGCAAGCGCCTTCGAGGTCTTCGCCGAGGCGCAGGAAGCCGCGCGCCAGGCCGAGCGGCGTTTTCCCTACATGATCGACGAGTGATTGGCCGCTCGCCGACACCGCGTCCCCGCTCATTCCCGCGCAAGCGGGAATCCAGGGGCCGGTTCGTCTGAGGTTGCGGCCCTGGGTCGCCGCTTTCGCGGGGACGAGCGAAGTTTACAATGCGCCGCGCAACAAATCCTGCGCCTCGCGCGAGCCGTCGAGCGGGCGCAGCGATCGCTTCACCACCTTCCAGCCTTGCGCGGTGCGTTTGAGGTCCCAGCGGTTGGCGCCGGCGCGGTGGATGCGAAAGCCGCTGGTCGTGCCATGGCCGGCGACCTCGACCGGCGGCGCGCCGCGGTTGGGCGTGACGATCTGCAAATAGGAAATGGCGACCGCCGTGTCGCCGGTGATCGGTCACGCGCGGCAGCCCGGCGAAATGGCACAGGCCGCCTTCGATCGCGGCGCGGTGCTCGGGCGTCGCCACCATGCCGGCGATCGCCGCGTTGCCGTCGGCGCGCTTGCCGCCGCCGAGATCCATCACGCCGTTTTCCACAAAGGCGTCGCGGTAATAGGCGCCGCTGCCGGTGTCGGCGGCGGGCGGATGGCTGGCGATCAGCTGATAGATCGCGAGCCGGTCCTCGACCGCGCGCAGGCGGTCCTCCAACGCATCGCTCATGAGCTCCCTCCGCCGTGTCCGATGTCACGCGATGTTACAGCGCGCCCGAGCCGGGATTCAAATCGTGATGGAACCACCTTTGGAACCGCACACTTGTGCCTCAAACCCGCCCGACTTCGCGCCTTAATCGTCAACTTCCCCCAAAATTTGGAGCCGACATGACTCGCAAGTTCTTTCTCGCCACGCTGTTGTTCGCCGCCGCGCTCGTGGCGGCCGGCAGCGCGCAAGCCCGCGACCGCGCCCGCCTCGACGCCAACGGCAATCTCGACGCGCTCATCGCCCGCCACGCCGCCGCCAATAGCCTGCCGGAGGCGCTGGTGCGCCGCGTCATTACGCGCGAGAGCCGCGGCAATGCCCGCGTCGTGTCGCGCGGCAATTACGGGCTGATGCAGATCAAGCTCGCGACCGCGCGCTCGATGGGCTACCGCGGCGACGCCGCCGGCCTGCTCGATGCCGACACCAACATGACCTATGCGGTGAAATATCTCGCCGGCGCCTATCGCGTGGCCGGCGGCAATCCGGACCGCGCGGTGCATTACTACGCCTCCGGCTATTACTACGCCGCCAAGCGCCGCGGCATGAACGACGCCCGCGCCGACAGCGGCCTCGCGGCCTTTGCCTCCACCCGTACCGGCGCCGTGCCGCTCAACGCCAAGATCGCCAAAGCGCGCCAGTCGAACGAGAGCGTCAGCTCCGGCTCCAACCCCTATAGCGGCAAGCTCGATTATTATTGAGCGCTGAAGGTCCTGGCGGCGCCCGGCTTCGGCGGCGTGAACAGCTGCTCGAACAAGTTGAAATTGTTCGGGTCGCGCTTGCCGGCGGGACGCGGTGCGCGCGGGCGGGCGACGTGACGCCGGCGGACGGTGTGCGGTTTGACATGGCGCACCGGCTTGACGTGGCGCACCGGCTTGTGCGCCGCGGGCTTCGTGTGGCGCGCCGGCTCGACCGCCACCTTGAGCTGGCGCACCGGCTCGACCGCCGTCTTGACTTGGCGCACTGGCTCGTCCGCGGCCGGTGCGGGCGGCAAGGGCGGTGCCGCATTGACCGCCGCCACCGCCTCGCGCGGCTGCACCGGCAGCTCGGTCGATGACGCCTCGCCGATCTCCACCAGCATGGTGGCGGCCTCATCGGGCACCGGCGCGGGCGCCAAGGCCGCATCCGGCTTGGTTTCCTCTTCCGTCGTCGGCAAGGCTGCGATCTTGGGCTCGGGCGCACGCTCGGCCTCGGCCGGCGGTGCGGCCTCGGGCTGGGCTACGGCTTCGATCGCCGGCGCAGGCGGCGGTGCGGCTTCGGGCGGCAGTGCAGCCTCGGCCGGCGGTGCAGCCGCGGGCGGCGGTGCGGCCTCCGGCGGCGGCTCGACCTTGACCGGCGCGTCGGGCAAGTCACGCAGCCGCGCCAGCTCCTCGGCGCGGCGCAGCGCCGCCAGCATCATGAACTGCCGCCATTCCGGATGGTCGACGCGGTCGGCGAGCGGCCCATGCACGCCGGCCGCCGGCGCACCCAGCCGCGGCTGCGGGCCGTGCCGTGGGCTCAGCGCCATGAACAAAATCACGATGGCGAGGATTACGCCGCCAACAGGAAGTATGCGCAGGATCGGCAGCATAGCCTGTGCATAACTGAGTCGCCGCCGAACTCGAAACACATTTGCGCGCCCTCACCACACGTTTGACGAGTCCGCCGCGGCCGGGTGACAGGCGACGCGGCGATTGCTAGGAGATCGGACCGTCGCGCGTAAGGGAGGCGTCATGTTCAAGAAGCCCAATTGTCCGGTCATCGCCATCGAAGAGCATTACTGGGACCGGGAGCTGTCCAAGCATTTCACCGGGCCGGAAGCCGGCCGCGGCAACGAGACCGACGAGCGGCTCTACGACCTCGGCAGCCTGCGGCTGAAAGAGATGGACGAGGCCGGCATCGACATCCAGGTGCTCTCGCACGGCGCCCCCTCTGCCCAGAAGCTGCCGGCCGACATCGCCGCCGACGTCACGCGCGGGGTCAACGACCGTCTCGCCAAGTTCTGCGCCTCCAATCCGAAGCGCTATGCCGCCTTTGCGGCGCTGCCGACCGCCGACCCGGCCGCGGCCGCCGACGAACTCGAGCGCACCGTGAAAACCCACGGCTTCAAGGGCGCCATGGTGCACGGCATGGCCAACGGCGAATTTCTCGACCTGAAAAAATACTGGCCGATCTACGAGCGCGCCGAGAAGCTCGACGTGCCGATCTATTTCCATCCGTCGCTGCCGAACGCGCAGGTCACGGAAATCTACTATCAGGACTACGCCAAGGACTTCCCGCTGGTGGTGCGTCCGGCCTGGGGCTACACGGTGGAAACGGCGACGCAGGCGATCCGCCTGGTGCTCTCCGGCGTGTTCGAGAAGCATCCCAAGCTGAAAATCATCCTCGGCCATTTCGGCGAAACGCTGCCGTTCCTGACCTGGCGCATCGACACCTCGCTCAAGCGCCCGGGCCAGAAGCCGATGAGCTTCCGCGACATCTTCAGCAATAATTTCTACGTCACCACCAGCGGCTTCTTCTCCAATCCGGCGCTGCTCTGCTGCGTGATGGAGATGGGCGTCGATCACATCCTGTTCGCGATCGACTGGCCGTTCGTGATGAACCCGCCGGGCGTGGAATGGATGAAGGACGTGCCGCTGTCCGACGCGGACAAGGCGAAGATCTTGAGCGGCAACGCCCAGCGGCTGTTGCGGATGTGATCAGGGGCGCGCGAGCGGGTCGGGGCCGAAACGGTTCGGCCCGCTCGTGCCCTTCATGCAGAACCAGACCAGCAGCACGATGGCGCCGATGCCGGTGAAGTAGATCAGCAGCCACGCCCATTTGCGGTCGAGATCGTGCAGGCGCCGGATCGACACCGCGACGTCGGGAATGAGCAGCGCCAAGGACAGCAGCGGCCCAAATAACCCGGTCTCGTTTTCGACGCCGAATATGGCCATGTCGATGACCGCGCCGGCGGCCGCCACCAGAAACGAGAACAGCGTCCAGTACCAGAACTCGGAACGCGTCGCGCGGCCCGCTGCGTTGGCGTAATTGCGAAATCCGTTCTTGATCGCGCCGACGAAATCCATTGCCCGTTCCCCTGAAATTCTCCGAGTTGACGCTAGCAGTTTTTCAATCGCCCGGCAGGCGCGGCGCCGCCGGCACTCAGGACTTTAACGCAGCGGGTGGCGCCGGAAATAGTCGGCGTCCTCCGCCGATTGTGTCCAGCCATCATGGCCGCGCCAGTCGCAGAAGTGCGCGCGCATGTCGGCGCCGTAACGCACCCGGAACAGCAGCGTGCGCGCCGGGCCATTTTCGTACTCATGTACTTCGCCCGGCGGGTGCACCACAAAAGCGCCGGGCGTCACTGCCACCGTCTCTTTTGGCGTGCGCATGGTGCCGCCGCCGGAGAAGCAGAAATAGATTTCGGTCGCCTGCGGGTGGCAGTGATTGGGGCTGATCTGGCCCGCCTCCCAGCAGGCCACGGTGACGTCGCCGCTCTCGACCTTGCCGAGGATTTTCTCGACGTGGCGCTTGGGGTCCCACTCTTGTTCGCGTTCGAGGCTGAAAACATGCATGGCCGGCTCCGGTTTGGCCGGTTAGCCTAGCAAGGCGAGGCGGGAGAGGCGATTGCGCTTCTCCCGCGGGCGTTGATAGAAGGTGGCGGCGCTTGGAGCCGGGCCCGTAGCTCAACTGGTTAGAGCCGACCGCTCATAACGGTCTGGTTGGAGGTTCGAGTCCTCCCGGGCCCACCACGCAGTTCTCGCGAAACCAGAGATTTCCTGAAACTGCGCCAATGGCCGCGATTTGGCGGCATTTCGTCTGGGGTTCGGTGTGCGCAGAAGGGCGGTCAGATTGGGCCTGGTTTTGCGCTTTTGTCTCTGCCCGTTGCCGGGCAACTGAAATTGGCGCGGGCAGAGACCGGTTCGACTTAGGACTTTATTGGGGGGCGAGGTCCAGCATTTAGCTTTGGCGAGACTATTCGGCTGACAGATCACAAAAGCGAACTAGCGCCGTCCGCGCGGGTTGCTTCCACGCTCTCGCGGCGCCCTACGACGTGATCGTGACCGTAGCTTCGGAGCGCGGGTCCGGAGTAAGCCTTCAGGCGAGGTATTGGACTCATTTACGTTCCTCGACGACGATTATTTTATGCCGGAGATCAAGGATCTCTCATCGTCGCACATAGGGGGACACGGCCATGCAGCTCGGGCTGATCCCAAAGCAATGAGGCCGAGTTGGGGCTTATGATAGTCGGAATCGCCATTAAACGGGATTTACAGGGACCACGAGCTTTCCGCCGGCACGGTCCAACAACGCGATGAGTCCTTTCAAGAGTTCGGCCGGGGATGGCGGACAGCCGCGGATGTGCAAGTCGACCGGTATGACGTCTTTGACGCGCGCCTACCACCGCGTAGCTGCCGGCAAAGACGCCGCCGTCGATCGCGCAATCGCCCACTGCGACCACCCATTTCGGATCGGGCGTCGCGTTGTACGTGCGCAGCAGCGCCTCGCGCATGTTCTTGGTCACCGGGCCGGTGACCATCAGCACGTCGGCGTGGCGCGGCGAGGCGACGAAGCGCAGGCCGAAGCGCTCGAGATCGTAGAACGCATTGTTGAGCGCGTGAATTTCCAACTCGCAGCCATTGCAGGAGCCGGCGTCGACCTGGCGGATGGACAAAGAACGGCCGAGCTTCGCGCGTGCCAGGCCGATCGACGCGTTGCACAAGCTCGAGCGAGCGAGGCCACGTCCGGCTTTGGTAGCGGCTCGGTGAGCGGACCGTGAGTCAGGCTTTCGAACAGAGTCTTTGCGCATCGCTAGAGGTCATGTCCCGAATAGGAGCAGTTGAACGATTTGTTGCAGAGCGGAAAGTCGGCGACGATGTTGCCTTCGATCGCGACCTCCAACAGCGGCCATTGGAACCACGACGCATCGCGCAGGTGGCAGCGTGCGACGTTCCCGTCGGCGCCGATGCGCAGCCAGACCAGCACATCGCCGCGAAAGGCTTCGACCAAGCCAAGACCTTCGCAACCTTGCCGCCGGCGCCCAGCGCGACCTTCACCTCGCCTTGCGGCAGGCGGCCGAGAATCTGGTCGATCAGCAACAGGCTCTGTTCGACCTCGCGAATGCGAATCCAGACACGCGCATTGACGTCGCCCGCATCCAGGACGGGCACATCGAAGCTCAAGTCGCCATAGGGCGCATAACCCGGCTCACGCCGCGCGTCGAAGCCCCGGCCGGAGGCGCGTCCGACATAGCCGCCGGCGCCGAACTGCCGGGCGTATTCGGCCTTCACGATGCCGGTAGTAACGGTGCGGTCCTGCAGCGAGGCGGTGTTGTCGTAGAGCTCGATCAGGCGCGGGAACACTTTGCGGACTTCAGCGACCAGCGTGCTCACTTGCGCGGCGCCGTCCGGCGCGATGTCGCGCGCGGTGCCGCCAGGCACGATCACATCCATCATCAGCCGATGGCCGAAGCAAGCGTCCGCGGCGCGCAGCACGCGCTCGCGCAAGATGCCGCATTGCGCATGCATCAGCGAAAACGACGCGTCGTTGCAGATGGCGCCGATGTCGCCGAAATGATTGGCCAGGCGTTCGAGCTCGGCCATCAGCGCGCGCAGGTAAAGCGCCCGAGGCGGCGGCTTCAACTGCAACGCGGCCTCGGCGGCCTGCGCGAACGCGTAGGCATAAGCGACCGTGCTGTCCCCGGATGTTCGCGAGGCAAGTTTCGCGGCAGTATCGAGCGTGGCGCCGGTCAGTAAAGACTCGATGCCCTTGTGCACCTAGCCCAGCCGTTGCTCCAGCCGCACCACATGCTCGCCATTGGCGGTGAAGCGGAAATGTCCCGGCTCGATGATTCCGGCATGCACCGGGCCGACGGGAATTTGGTGCAAGCCTTCACCTTCGGTCGGCAGAAAAACGTAAGGATCGGGTTTTTGCGCGGGTAGCCTGTCGCCGAGTGGATGCCGCACATCCCAGAAGCCGAGATCGAGCCAGGGCCGGGTGTCCGGTGAGCCGGCAGCCTCCAACCCAAACAGATCGCGGATGGCGCGTTCCAGACGGATGGCCGGCGGATGTTTGACGCCGACACTCGGATAGCGTCCATCCACGCATGTGTAGGTGAAAATGGCGATGTCGCTGCCTTCGAGCAGTGCCACGTGAACGTCCGGCGGGTCTCCCCAAAGGCCAAGCAGCGTCGCGTTACCGGCGGCCAATCGGTCGCATCACTCCGTTCCAGCCGTCTTCGGTTACGTTCTTGCGCGGCGAAGTCATGATCTACCCCAGTAGTCTCGCGACGTTCTGGAAGCCGGTGACCAGCGCCGGCGGCAGGTAGACGCCGGCCATGAACACAAGCGCCAGATGAGCGAACATCGGCACGTAGGAGGCTTCGGCCGGCGCGGCAGGGCCGTGCGGCTCGCCGAAGGCGATGCCGTTGAGCCGCAAGAACAATCCGCCGAGCGCGACCAGAATGCCAGCACGAGAATGGCGGCCAGCCACGGCGCGCGCGCAAAGGTCGAGGTTACCACCAGGAATTCGCTCATGAAGATGCCGAGCGGCGGCAGGCCGGCGATCGCCACCACGCCGAGCACCAGGCCCCAGCCGAGGACCGGATGGGTCACCGTCAGGCCGCCCATGTCGGCGATCTTCTGCGTGCCCTTGACCTGGGCGATATGGCCGACCGCGAAGAAGATCGCCGACTTGGTCAGCGAATGCATGGTCATGTGCAGCAGGCCGGCGAAATTGGCGAGCGGGCCGCCCATGCCGAAGGCGAACACGATGATGCCCATGTGCTCGATCGACGAATAGGCAAACATGCGTTTGATGTCGCGCCGCCGATACAGCATGAAGGCGGCGAACAGCGCGGAAATCAGGCCAAGCGTCACCATCAAGGGGCCGGGCGCGATCGCCGCCGGATTAAGCGCGAGCAGCATCTTGAAGCGCAACAGCGCATAGAGCGCGACGTTCAGCAGCAGGCCCGACAGCACGGCCGAAATCGGCGTCGGGCCTTCGGCGTGGGCATCGGGCAGCCAGGCATGCAGCGGCGCAAGGCCGACTTTGGTGCCGTAGCCAAGCAGCAGGAATACGAAGGCGACGTTGAGCAGCGCGGGGTCGAATTGCGCCGCGCGCGTGATCAGCACGGTCCAGACCATGGCGTCGAGCCCTTCGCCGATCACCGGGCGTGCGGCCATATAGACCAGGATGGTGCCGAACAGCGCGAGCGCAATGCCGACGCTGCCGAGGATGAAATATTTCCACGCCGCCTCCAGCGCCTCGTGCGTGCGGTAGATGCCGACCATCAACACGGTGGTGAGCGTCGCAAGCTCGATCGCCACCCACATCAAGCCGATATTGTTGGCGACCAGCGCGAGGTTCATGGCGAACATCAGCGTCTGGTACATCGCGTGATAGAAGCGCACGAAGGTCGGCGTCAGCCGGCCGATCTCGATCTCGTGGCCGATATAGCTCGCGCTGAACATGCTGGTGGTGAAGGCGACGAAGGTCGTGAGCACGATGAAGACCTTGTTGAGGTCGTCGACCAGCAGGTAGGGCCCGGTCTTCGGCTCGACCACGAACAGCGAGAGGGCAGTCGACAAACGTCAGCAAGCGCCGCAAGCACATTGAGCCGCGCGGTCACCCGATAGCCCGGCAGAGCGGCGAGCAGCGCCGCCGCCGACAATGCCGGGATCAGCAGGACGCCGGCCGAGTGCGTCGATCATCGGCGCTCTCCGCGGAAGCGGTCGAGCGCCTGGATATCGACCGTGTCGAACCTTTCGCGTATCCGGAACAGGAAAATGCCGATCACGATGAAGGCGATCAGCACCGAGAAGGCGACGCTGATTTCGACTACCAGCGGCATGCCCTTGGCGCCGGTCGCCGCTAACACCAGGCCGTTTTCCAGCGACATGAAACCGACCACCTGGCTCACCGCATTGCGGCGCGTCACCATCATCAGCAGGCCAAGCAACACCACCGACAGCGCGAAGGCGAGATCCTCGCGCGCCAGCGGGTCGGCATCGGCGGTCACCCGCAGCATCACGACCATCGAGAGCGCGACCAGTCCCATGCCGAGCAGCATGGCGGGGCCGACCCCGACCACGGTCTCGATCTCGCGGTGGATGCCGAGCTTGACGATGATGCGATGCAGCGTCGCCGGGATAACAATGGCCTTGAACACCAGCGCGATCACCGCGGTGAGATAAAGATGCGGTGCGTCCTGCACGAATGCCTGCCAGGCGACCGATGCCGCCAGCACCAGAGCGTGCAGCGCATAGATATTGAGCAAGGCGTAGAGCCGGTCCTGATAGAGCTGCATGAAGCTCACCAGCACCAGCGAACCGGCCAGCAGGTGTGCGACGTCGAATGACAACCCGTGCATGGCTCAAAGGCTCCGCGACACGAACAGCAACAAAGTGGCCAGCAGGCCGAGCATCAATGCCGCACCCAGGAACGCCGGCACGCGGAACACGCGCATCTTGGCAATGGAGGTTTCAAACACCGCCAGCAGGGTGCCGCCGACCACTAGCTTGCCAAGATACGAAACGACGCCGAGGGCGAGCATTTGCGGACTGGCGTCCGGTGGAGCAATGCCCCAAGGCACGAACAGACAAGCAATCGCCGAAATATAGAGCAGGAGCTTGAGTTCGGATGACAGGTCGATCAGCGCCAAATGCCGGCCGGAATATTCCAGCACCATCGCTTCGTGCACCATGGTCAGTTCAAGATGCGTCGCCGGATTGTCGACCGGAATGCGCGCGTTCTCGGCGATCGCCACCATGATCAGCGCGAGCAGCGCAAGCCCGAGCGACACGCGCAAGCCGACCGCCGAGGAGACCATGTAGGCGGCCATGGTCGAAAGCTGCGTGGAGCCGGCGATCAGCGCCAGCGTGAACACGATCATCAGCATCGCCGGCTCGGCGAGCGAGGCAATCATGACCTCGCGGCTGGAGCCGATGCCGCCGAACGCGGTGCCGACGTCGAGCCCGGCGAGCGCCAGAAAGAAACGGGCGCTGCCGAGCAGCGCGATGATGGCGATGAGATCGGCCGACCAGGAGAACAAGAGTCCGCTGCCGAAGGTAGGCACCAGCGAGGTCGCCACCCAGGTGCCGGCGAACACGATGTAGGGGATGACCCGGAACAGCCAGGAAGCGCCGTCCGCCAGCACGACCTCCTTGCGCATGAGCCGCACGAGATCGCGATAGGGCTGCAACAACGGCGGGCCCTGCCGCCGCAGCAGGCGCGCCTTCACTTTGCGCACGAATCCGGTGAGCAGCGGCGACAGCAGCAGCACCAGCAGCATCTCAGCGCCCTGGAAGGTGAAATCGCGGACTATTGCCATATCGCAAGCACCAGCAAGAGCAGCACCAACGCCGCGAACACCAGCGTCAGATAGCGGCGGATGGTGAGGAATTGCAGGACATTGAGCCGTTCGGCGGTAAAACCGATCAGGCCGGCGATCGGCGCGTAGGCGGCGTCCCAGATCAGATCACGCAGTTCGACCGTAAGCCGCGCCGGTGTCGTTGCGCCGGGTGGCGGCATCTCGCCGATCTCGCGCGCACGAAAAACGGTCGTGCCATATACGCGGCGGATGGGTTGGGCAAAGCTGGAGGCAGTGTATTGCGTCGCCGGGCTGGGATCCGGATAGCCGCAATCCCAGGCCGGCGCGCGGCGCAGCCTGTCGGACGCAAGCCGGTGAATGGCGAAGGCCGCGATCGAGCCGGACAGCGTCACAAAGAGGAAGACCAGCAGGCCGTTATAGGAACTGCGGCTTTCCGCAATCGGCACGATCGTGAGCCATTGCAAACCGGTCTGGTGCGGCATGCTCGTGCCGGCCAACATATTGGTCACCGGCGCCAGCACATCGATGAAAATGCCGGGCAGAATGCCGGCGACGAGACAGAGTGCGGCGAGGAAATACATCGCGGCCAGAGAATTGCGATCGGTCTCCTGCGCGGCGGCGGCCTGCGGCGTGCGGGCGCGGCCGAGGAAACTGACGCCGAAGGCTTTGACAAAGCAGGCGGCGGCGAGCGCCGCCGACAGCGCCAGCAGCGCACCTACTGCCGGCACCAGCAATTTCAGGCCCCATGACGGTATTTGCGGGCTGAGCAGAATGGCCTGAAAGGTCAACCATTCCGACACGAAACCATTGAGCGGCGGCAGCGCAGAGATCGCCACGCAGCCGACCAGGAAGACGAAAGCCGTTTGCGGCATGCGGTGGATCAAGCCGCCGAGATGCTCCATGTCGCGCTCGCCGGTGGCATTGAGCACCGCGCCAGCACCGAAGAACAAGAGGCTCTTAAAGACGGAATGATTGAACACATGGAACAGGGCGGCCGTGAGCGCCAGCGCGGCGGCGACGTCCATGCCATGCGCCTTGAAAGCGAGTGCAAGGCCGAGCCCAATAAAGATGATGCCGATATTTTCTACCGTGTGATAGGCGAGCAGCCGTTTGAGATCGTGTTGCATCAGTGCGTAGAGCACACCCATGACCGCGGTGATACCGCCGGCGGCGAGCACCGGCATGCTCCACCACCAAGCGGGAGTGCCGAGCAGATCGAACACGATGCGGACGAAGCCGTAGACCGCGACCTTGGTCATCACGCCACTCATCAGTGCCGACACCTGGCTGGGCGCGGCCGGATGCGCGAGCGGGAGCCAGGCGTGCAGCGGCACCACGCCGGCCTTCGAGCCGGTGCCGATGAGAGCGAGAATCAGAACCAGGGCTGCCAGTCCGGCGCTCGGATGGGCCGCGCGGATTGCATCGAAGGCGTAATCGCCGTTGCTGCCCGCGAGCAGGCCGAAGGCGAGCAGCAGCGCGGTCGTCCCGAAACTCGCCATCAACAAATAGACATAGCCGGCGCGCAGGTTCTCGCGGTCGCGATGGTGCGCGATCACCAGGGCCCAGGAGGCGAGCGACATGAACTCCCACGAAACCAGGAAGCTGAAGGCGTCCGCGGCCAGGACCACCAAGTTCATGGCGGCGAGATAGACGGGATAGAACGGCAGCACGCGCTGCGGCGTGTCTTCGTGGCGTCCATATCCGATCGCGAACAAGCTTGCGGTTGCGCCGCCGAGGTTGACCACCACCAGGAAGAAGGCCGAGAGCGCGTCGATGCGGAAATGCGCCCCCAGCCATGGAAGGCCGAACGGCAACGTGACGCTGGAGCCGCTTGCATGGCCGACCAAGGTCAGGAGCGCCATCGTGCATAGCGTCAGCGACACGATCAGGCTCGCGCCATACGTGATGCCGTTAGCGCGCGCCGAGCCGCCGAAGAAAACTGCGATGGGGGCCAAAGTCATCAACGCTGCCACGCCGTAGAGCGTGTAAACGACGATCATCGCGGCTCTCCCTTGAGCCGCACTCCGCGGCCGCCGCCATTGCTGACGGCGCCTTCGCTGATCAATTCAATGCCGGCAGCGGCAAGTGCGTCGACTAACTTCATTAGCGAATCGACATTGCCGCGGACGACGCCGTTGCTGGCTTCCATGCGCTGGATAGTCGGTAGCGACAAACCTGATCGTTGCGCTAATTCGCGTTGATCCACGCCCAGTAATGCGCGCGAGGCTCGCAGTTGCGCCGCGGTTATCATCCCGAGTGGCTCGGCGGTACGTTCAGAGTATGAGATATGATGTTTTATATATCATTTATTATATGTCAAGCATGGCGTCGTCGATTGCGTCCGCCACCAAGTTCTGTCGGCAAACCCGGCCGGGGTTGCGCTGTAAGTTGCAGTTACGTCGCTAAATCCCGAGATAAGCCGCCTGCACCTGCTTGTTGTTTGCCAATTCGGCGCTGGTGCCGTGCATGATCACCTTGCCGCTTTCCAAGCACGTAAGCGCGCTGCACCAGGGTCAGCGCGCGGCTCACATTCTGCTCGACCAACAGGATCGCGGTGCCCATTTTGTGGATTTCCTGAATCTTCTCGAATGTCACGTCGGCCATCACCGGGGCGAGGCCGAGCGAGGGCTCGTCGAGCATCAACAGGCGCGGCTTGAGCATCAACCCGCGGCCGACCGCGAGCATCTGCTGCTCGCCGCCGCTCATCGTGCCGGCGAGCTGTTTGCGGCGCTCCGAGAGCACGGGGAAGATTCCGTAAACGAGCTCCAGCGAGCGCGCGCGCTCGGCCTTGGCGGCCGGCACATAGGCGCCGATCTCCAGATTTTCCTGCACCGTCATTTCCGGAAACACCTGGCGGCCTTCCGGCACATGCGCAATTCCCAATTCGGTGATCTTGTGCGGCGGCAGCGCCGCCAGATTTTTTCCACCAAACGTGATCGTGCCGGAGGTCAGCCGCACCAAGCCCGAGATCGCGCGCAGCGTCGTGCTCTTGCCGGCGCCGTTGGCGCCGAGCAGCCCGACCGCCTCGCCGTCGCCGATCTTGATCGTGACGCCGCCGATCGCCGGCACCGATCCGTAGCTCGCGCTGGCTGCGTTGAGCTCAAGCACTCAAGCGGCTCCCGGTGTGGGGACATGCGCGTAGCCGGAGCCGAGATAGGCGCGGATGACTTCCTTGTTTTCGACGATTTCCTTGGGCGTGCCCTCGGCGATTTTCTGCCCGTGGTCGAGCACCACGATATGACGGGCGACCGCCATGATCGCGCGCATCACGTGCTCCACGATGACAATGGTGAGCCCGCGTTGCGACAACTTGCCGACCAGCGCAACCGCCTGATCGATCTCCGACGGATTGAGACCCGCCATGACCTCGTCGAGCAGCAGCAGCCGCGGCTGCGTCGCCAGCGCGCGCGCCATTTCGAGCCGCCGCTGGTCGATGGTGGTGAGATCGCGCGCTGCCGCATGCTCTTTCGCCGCGAGGCCGACGAACTCGATCGCCGCGCGCGCTTTCTCGCGGGCGGCGTCGATATGCTTGTCGCGCAGGAACGCGCCGGTCATGACATTCGCCAAAACGGTCATCCCGCCAAACGGCTTGGCGACCTGAAACGTGCGCGCCAGCCCAAGCGCACAGATGTCGTGCGGACGCAGGCCGACGATCTCCTGGCCGAAGGCGGACACGGAACCGGCGTCGGGCCGGTAATAGCCGGTGATCAGATTAAAGCTCGTCGTCTTGCCGGCGCCGTTCGGCCCGATCAGCGCGACCGTCTCGCCTTCTTTCACCGAAAAACTGACCTCTTGGACGGCGCGCAATCCGCCGAACCGCTTGCTCAAATTCCGGATCACCAGCGCGTCAGCCATCGAGCGCCGCCTTGACCACGCCGCCGCGCGCGCGCACGCGCGCCGCATAAATTTCGCTGATGAATCCCATGATCCCGGTTGGCCGCCACAAGATGACCGCCATCAAGATCAGGCTGTAAACGGTGAGCTGCACGCCCCCGGTCGAACTGCCGAGCCAGCTTTGCAATAATGCGGATGTGGTCTCCAGGAGCACGGTGCCGATCACCGGGCCCCACAGCGTTCCAACGCCACCGACGATCGACACCAGCGCGGCCTCGATCGATACGCTGAAATTGAATGCCGTGTTGGGGTCGATGAAGTAGATGTATTGCGTGTAGAACGTGCCCGCCAAGGCGGTCAGGAACGCGCTGATCATATAGATGTCGCGCTTGACGCGCGGCGCGTTCACGCCAACCGCCTCGGCGGCATCCTCATCTTCGCCGATGGCGACGAGGTAATAGCCCATCCACGATTTCTCGATCCGGTAGGTGATGGCAAGCCCCAGCGCGAGCAGGCCGAGCGCGACGTAGTAGTACGCGGCCTTGGCCTCGAATTGCATCATCAGCGGCGAATTGCCCAGGTTCGGGATGGTCGTGCCTTCGGCGCCCCAGGCGAAATCACGGAATTTGAGGAAGATCAGCATGAGAACTTGCGCGGCCGCGATGGTTGCGATGGCGAAATAGGGCCCGCGCAAGCGGAAACAAAGCCAGCCGATCGGCAGGCTCGCGATCGCAGCCACCACGCCGCCGGCGATCATTCCGAGCCAAGGCGAGATGCCGAAATCGATCTGCAAAATCGTCGAGGTGTAGGCGCCGAGGCCGAAAAAGGCGGCGTGACCGAGCGAAAGCTGCTTGGCGTAGCCGCCGATGAGATTCCAGGCGACGCCGATGAAGGCAAACAGCAAGATGCGGATGAAGATGTCGACGGCGAATGCGCTTTTGATCACCAGCGGCAGCGGCTATGAGGACGACCGCCGCCGCGGCGAGCAACAGCATGGTTCGGGAATTCAGCCCCCGCATCAGCGCGCTCTCCCGCCGGCCAGGCCGCTCGGCCGCACGGCAAGCGTCAGCAGCAGCATCATGAAAACGACGATCAAGCCGGAGTCGGCGCCGACGAACTGAATGCCGAGCGATTCGGCGACCCCCATCATCAGGCTGGCGATCAAAGCGCCGATGACGTTGCCGAGCGTGCCGAGAACGACCGCGACAAAGGCCATCAGCACGAACACCTGGCCGACCATCGGATAGGCCGGATAAAACGGCATCAGCAGCGATCCGGCCGCGCCGGCAAGCGCCAGCGCGATGCCCAGCGCGACGCAGAACACGCGATTGGGATTGATGCCCATCAGCATCGCGACTTCAGGCTTTTGCGCCGCCGCGCGCATCGCCTTGCCGAGATCGGTGACGCGCAGGAAAACCCAGAGCGCGGCGCTCAGCACCATCGCCAGCACGAAGGCGATCAGCTTGGCCACGGGGATGTAGAGCCCGCCGATGTGCAGCGCCTCGTCCGAATACCAAGTGTGGACGGTGCGGTAGTTTGCCGTCAGCAGCATCAGCGCGAGATTGAGGATCAGCAGCGACAGCGCAAATGTGAGAAAAATCTGCGGCAGGTCGTTGAGCCCCAGCACCCGCCTGATCAGAAAATGCTGCACCAGCACGCCGACGACGAAGAGAACCGGCATCGACACGATCAAGGAGAAGATCGGGTCGATGCCGAATTGCGTGGCCAGGAAGAAGCTGATGTACATCCCGATCATCACGAATTCGCCCTGGGCGAAATTGACGATCTTGATGACGCCGAAAATCAACGTGACGCCGATGCTGACCAGCGCGTAAATTCCGCCGATGAGCAGGCCGTTGATGACGGCCTGGGCCACTATTTCCAGCATCGGGTGGCGCGCTTTAAGACTTCATCAGCGGCGCACGGGCGTCTTCCTTCGGGAAGATGCTCGCCAAGTCGCCTTTCTGCCACTGCACGCCGACCGGGTGGCCATAAACGTTCTTGCCGTCGGGACCGAACTTCACTTTTCCGCCGGGCGCCATCGCGGCATAGCCGGACGACACGTCGAGCGTCGAGAGCGCCTGGCGCACCTTCTGCGGATCGGCCGATTGCGCCCGCTCGAGCGCGTCGACGATCATGAACGTCTGCGCGATGAGGCCGCCGCCGTACTCGAACAGGAATTCGCCGTGGCGCTTCTTGTATTCGGCGTTGACTTTCTGCGCGTTGGCGTCGGAGTCGTGGTTCCAGTGCGCCACGCCTTGCAGGCCCTCGGCGAGATTGCCGACGTTCTTGTAGAAGTCCGGCACGACGAAGCCGCCGGAGCCGCCGTTGATGCCGATTTTGAGGCCGATCTGCTTGACCGTGCGCACGATCAAAATGAGGTCGTTGAGGTACGACACCGAAAACAGCATGTCGGCGCCGGAGGCCTTGACCTTGTTGAGCAGCGGACCGGCATCGGCAAAGCCCGCCGAATAGGGCTCGAACATCACGATTTCCACGCCTTCGCCGGGCGCCAGCTCTTTCAAGCCGTTCGAGGTCGCGGTGCCGAACGCGGTGTTCTCGAAGATCACCGCCACTTTCGGCTTGTCGCTCACGAGCTTCGACATCTGCAATTGCGCTTTGGCGAATTGCGAGGCGCGCGCGAACGGCGTGAAAGTGTAGGTGCGGCCTTTGTTGAGCAGATCGGAGCTCGAGCCGGTGAGCAGCGGCATTTTCGCGCGTTCCGCCACTTCGCTCGCGATCAGCGTCAGCGCGCTGGCGTAGCAGCCGTGAATGGCGGAAAGCTTGTTGCCGGAAATCAGACGATCGGTTTCCGTGCGCGTCACCGTTGTGTCGCTCTGCACGTCGGAGAGAATGAGGTTGAGCTTGGCGCCGCCGAGCGACTTGATGCCGCCCTGCTCGTTGACCATCTCGACCGCGAGCTTGGCGGCGTTGACGCAGGCCTGGCCGATCTGCGCAAAGCTGCCGGTGACCGGATAAAGCCCGCCGATGTTCACCGGGTCCGCCGCCCAGCCCCTGAGCGGGTAGGCGCCGAACGCGGTCGCGGCCACCGCGCCGCCCGCGACTTTGAGAAAATCTCTGCGCTGTTTCGACTTGAGCTGGCTCCGGCGGTTTTTCATTTTCGTTTCCTCACCCGTTAAATGGTCGCCCTCGGTTTCCGTTAGGACTATAGCGCCTGTTTATCGCCCTGCGCCAATAGAACCCCCGCCGGCGCGCGGTCGAGGGCGACGGCCGGGTTTGCAAAGGCCCGGCAACTTCCTATATACGGCGGAGAAATAAGGCCCCGCCCCTCGCGGGGTTTTCCGTTTCGACGAAGGACGAGCGCCATGGCCAAAAGACCGGGCAGCAACCCGAAAGGCGAATTCGCCTTCTTCGACGTGGTCTACGAGGACGGCTCGCAGCGCTCCAACCGGCGCGTGCCGGCCGAGCTGCTCGGCGGCCTCGACAAGGACGCGCCCGCGCGCGGCTTCATCATCGAACAGGACCGCGAGATCGCCGAGAAGTCGGGCCGCGCGCCGCTCGCCATCAAGAGCATCGCCCGCGTCGGCGCCAAGCCCGATAAGATGATGAAGGTGAAGGAGCGGACTTAAAGCGAGGGGAGGCGCGCATGGCGAAGAAGGCCTACTGGATCACCACCTATCGCGCGATCAGCGACCCGGCCAAGCTCAAGGCCTATGCCGAGATGGCGCCGAAGGCGACCACGCCGTTCGGCGCGCGCTATCTGTGCCGCGGCCTGCCGCAGATGACCTACGAGGCGGGCTTGCAGGAGCGCGTGGTGATCTCGGAATTCCCCAGCCTGGCGCAGGCGATCGCCGCGCACGACTCGCCCGGCTACCAGGCCGCGCTCAAGGCGCTCGGCGACGGCGCGGTGCGCGACATCCGGATCATCGAGGCGGCGGAGTAATCGGCCGTCGTCCCCGCGCGAGGCGGGGACCCAGTAATCCGCCGACCTATCCGTGAGTACTGGATGCCCGCCTGCGCGGGCATGACAGCTTGGGCGGCGGGGACGACACTGCGCCTTACGGCCTTCCGCCCAGCCGCTCGGCGAACAGCACCAGCGTCTTGCGGTAGATCTCGGAGTGGTTCCACTCGCGCATGGCCTGGAAATTCGCCGTGCCCTCGCGGTAGGGCGCGCCGGCCTGCCAGCCGTTGACCTTCAGCAGATTGGCGGTCGAGGCCAGCACGTCGGCGGCGCTGTGGCGCAGGTCGACGCGGCCGTTGCCGTCATAGTCGACGCCGTATTTGATGTAGGACGACGGCAGGAACTGGGTCTGGCCGATCTCGCCGGCATAGGCGCCGATCATTTCGCGCAGCGGCAGATCGCCGCGCTGCACGATCTTGAGCGCCGCGATCAGTTCGCCCTGGAACAGCGCGCTGCGCCGGCAGTCATGCGCCAGCGTCGCGATGGTGCGGATGACCGGCAGCTTGCCCATGTCGCCGGTGCCGTTGTCGGTCTCCATGGTCCAGATCGCCATCAGCAATTCCTTCGGCACGCCGAACTGGCGCTCGATGCGCGCAAGCAGCGCGGCGTGCGTGCCCATCAGCCGCTTGGCGCGGTTGATGCGCGCCGGGATGACGCGGGTGCGGGCGTATTCCTCGAAGCTTTTCGAGTGGAACATGCCGCGCTGGCGGCGGTCGAAGGCGAGCACGCCTTGGTCGAGCGCGACGCCGGCGAAGGCCTGCGCGACGACGTTGGGCGAGACGCCGGCGGCCTGCGCCTCGCGTCCCATGGCGGCGAGGAAGGTGGCGAAACTCGCCGCCGCATTGCGCGGCCTGAGGCGGGGATGGCGAAAAGCGTGAGCAGCAAGAGCGGCGATGAGGCGTGTGATCATGGCGGCAGCTTTGCCCGGTCGCTCATGGCCGCGCAAGCGGGGTGCAACGGCGCCGTCCTGCCCTCAGCTCTCGCTGCAGCCGTTCGTGCCCAAGCCGCATGAACAGCCCGGTGCCCAGGCCCCAGGCGCCGTTGGCGAGCAAAGCGGTCGCGATACCGGCGGCGTGCCAGCCGTTGCCGAGCGGCAAGCCTTTGATGGGGTCGACGACAAACCAGGCGACCAGCGTCGGCGCCACGGCGCCGAAAATCATCGCGTCGATCCAGTACATCTTGCCCTGCGGCAGATGGCCGACAACCCACACGAACAGGATGCCCCAGAGGCCGCCCAGAACGCCAGCGACCAGACTTGCGGCACGCCGAACGGCGGCATCGGCTGCATCGCGAAAGCCGCGTCGGGAACAATGCCGAGGCCGTACAGAATCGTCAGCATGCCCTGATGGAACATCAGCGTCGATGCGAAGCCGGCGATAAAGCCGCGGGCGGCTGTTTCAAGGCGGATGGCCGGTGCGCTGCGGCTAACAATATGTCCTTGTGCCACGGTTTTTCTTCCTTCGGTCGCGTCATGATCCGATGGGAAAACCGCTGAAACGGGTCGATGTTCCGGCCGATGTCGCCGGCGCGCGGGCGCACCACGAGCGGGAACTGTCGCACAACAAGACGTGACCGAACACGGCGGGCTTGATTGTTGAGCACGCGTCGCGCAGGGGCGGACTGTTGTGTTTGTTCCAAGCGTCGTGGACGGTGGCGGATTGAAGGTCACGCACAGGTCGCCGCAGTCGCACGTAGGCGCTCATAACCCGGAAAGCATTTGCCTGCGGCGGGAGCGGGATAGAAATACGCGCTGAAGGGGCTGTAAGCATTGAGGTCGATCGGATACAAGCGTGTTGCCGGCCGGCCCCGGTTGGAAATCCGCAGTCCTTGCCCTTCGAGACGCTGTTGTGTTTGGCATCGCCGGGCTTCGACATGCCCGGCGTGGCGTCGTCGTGGCCGAGGCCGGTATATTTTTCGGATTGCTGTTGGCCGCCTCTTTGCCGGCGACGAGGATGTGCACGTGGGTGTTTTTGAAGTTGCTGCCGGCCTCCTGGTAGAGGCAAAAGTGCTGGCAGATGACTTTGTGATACACGGCGCGCCGGATCGCGTCGGCCGCGCGCTGAAAGAAGTCGGCGATATCCGAAAGCAAACTGCCCCACATGCTCATGGCTCGCTCCTTATGCGCGTCTGCGCGTCTGCGCGTTTGCTCCGATTGGATTGTCAAACAGGCATGCGTCATCGCCCGTATCTTTTGTAGAGGCGCCGGGTACGCCTGTCTCCGTTTCGGCCCCCGCGAGCATGCGAGGGGGTGGAACGCCGAAAGGCGTGAGCCACCGATCCTCCCTCCTCCGCCTTTCGGCTTCGGAGGGTCGCGCCCGGACGCGGGCGCGCCGCCTTCCGGCGCTCCACCGCGGCTTTTCTGTCCCCGGGTCCGCGTTTCCTGGGACGAGGCCATGGTCGAGACCATGCCAGTCCCAGTCCAGCCGGCTCCCGGCGGAGCGGTCGTAGTGCCGCCCGATCGGGTCCCGAGGCCTCCCGAGTGCAAGGTTACAAGCCTTGCCCGCGGGCGCCGCCGCCACCCCACGTCCTGAAGTGTCCTGCAGAACGCCCCTCGCGTAGGGTGGTTAGTCCTAGGCATATATAGCTATAGGATTGGAGTCAAGGGCTGGTGGCAAAATTTATTTGCGGTGACTCGCAGGCGGACGAGCGCGCGCCTAGATATCGGCCATGACCGTTATTTTCTCAGCCTTTAGCGGCAAGCCATGAGCCGCGCCTTCGTCAAGGAGCCTGACGGCGACACGCCGGAGCCGCCGCCCGAGCGGCCGGTGTCCACGCATCCCAATTTGGTGACGCCGGAAGGCCTGGCCGCGATCGAGCGTGAACTTAAGCGGCTCGATGCCGCGCATGCCGCCGCCGTGACGGCGAACGACGCCGCGGCGATCGCGCTCATCCAGCGCGACCTGCGCTATTGGAGCGCGCGGCGCGCCAGCGCCCAGGTGGTCGCGCCGCCGGCCGATTTGAGCCGCGTGCAATTCGGCGCAACCGTCAGCATCGAACGCGACGACGGCCGCCGGCAGACCTTCCGCATCGTCGGCGAGGATGAGGCCGACCCGGCGCGGGGCACGCTCTCGCATGTGTCGCCGCTGGCGCGCGCGCTGTTCGGCAAGGCGGTGGGGGATGTCGTCGCGGTCGGCGAAGGCGAGGCGGAGATTCTGGCGATTGGCTGACCTGGATCGGGGCCTCCCAGGACCGCGAGATCGCTGAGAAATACGGCCGCGCGCCGCTCAAGATCGTCAGCGCCCGCCGCGTCGGCGCCAAGCCCGAGAAGATGATGAAGGTGAAATAAGGCGCCCGATTGCAAATGCGGCGGCGAACGCCCATATAGAGGCGCGTTCGCGATTGAGCCTGACCTTGCGGTTTCGGCCCAACGGCCTTTCCCCAAGAACACGCAAAATCCGGATATGAGGCCCATGCGAATGGTTTGCATGGGGCATAGACGCACTTTGCGCGTTTTCAAAAGGAGGCCATCGATGGCCACAGGTACCGTTAAGTTCTTCAACGCCCAAAAGGGCTTCGGCTTCATCGTGCAGGACGGCGGCGGCCCGGATGTGTTCGTTCACATCTCGGCGGTCGAGCGCGCCGGCATGAGCAATCTCAACGAGGGCCAGAAGCTCTCGTTCGACGTGCAGGCCGATCCGCGCAGCGGCAAGTCCGCCGCCGCCAATCTGCAGGCCGTCTAATCTAAGGTTTTTAACGACGACGCCGGCGCGACCAGCGCCGGCGTTTTTATTTGCGGCGGCGCGCGAGATCGTCGGCGCCAGGCGCGTCGGGGCGAAGTCCGAAAAGATGATAAGGTGAAGTGAGCGGGCTGCCCGCTCCTACGGCCCTTTACGCTTGCACTACCTCAACTTGAGGGGCCGCGACGTTCATTTCGGGTGCTGGATCGGTTTGGGGTGCACGATTCTGCTTCTCAACTTCTGCGCGCCCAAGGTCGAGAACCTGAAGGCGCTGTTCCCGGCGTTCGGGCGCGTTGGAGCAGCGCAAGATCGGTCATTAGAAAAGCGATGCTGGTCGCGAAACGACGGGGGCGCCGGTGAGGAAGACACCGCGTAGACCTTTCAGGCTAGCGGAAAACCGCGATACTGAAGACATTGTGAAACAGGAGATGTTCACAGAGATCGGCCGCGCCGTCGTTCACTTGTCGAACGTTGAAAATTCACTCGCCGATATTTTCTATCTTCTTCTCGGTCACAGGGTACCGCGTTGGCAGCGAGCGATAGAGCTGTTCTACACGCAAAGTGTCGACAACAAGATCGCGTTAGTGGACCTGTTAATGCATCTCGAAGGCCCCAAAGAAGAGCTTGATGCTTGGAAAAAAATAGCCGACGAATTACGCGCTCATCGCGTTGTAAGAAACTTGATTGCGCACCAGGGGATGTCTGTAAATTTTTTCCACGCTGAAGGCAGGATAGATGTGGCGCTTGATCCCGCACCTTTACGAACAAAATTCGATCCGGAGACAAAGCATATTGTCCCAAGCAAAGGACGCCGCGTCGAGCTTGCTAAAATCCGCGCGACCGCTAGCGCCTTAGAGCGCATTCGATCTGAATTGGGAAAACTTTGGACTCGGATTGAGGACCGGTCTCTTCCAGAGGAATTGCGTTCTGACTACGTCGAACCTCCTGAGGACGATTGAGCTCTCAGTTAGGGCGGGACGAGAAGGCCCTCTACTCCGCCGCGACCTGCGAGAGCGCGCCGGCTGCCTCCATCTCGCGAAATAGCGCAATCGGATCGATATCGTAGCCATTCGGCCAAGACGGCGCGCCGAACTCCAAAAACACGCGGCGGAACATCGAGGGGTCGCGCAAAGGGTCGACCATCACACCGCCTTCCGCGAATATATCCGCGAAATCGCGCACGCCCTCGCGACCGTTCGAAAAACGCACCCACAGCCGCCGCTCGTCGAGCGCGCGCGCCTCTGTGACCTTGACCATCTCGATCATTCGACATCCGCTCCCGGAACGCGTTCCAAAGGCTCGCGCCGCCGTCCACGCTCCCAGTTCGCGAGCAGCTCGCCGCGCCGGCGAGCGATCCATGGCCGGATTATACGCATGGCCGCTGGTGGAAGCGAGCCAGCAATAAGCTCACCGGTTTCGATCTCAACGAGGGCTTCAAAACCTTGGTAGTACACGTGCACGTGCGGCGGTGGATGATCCCGCCAGTACATTTGGACGACGAACCCGAAGAAGATCGAGATCGTCGGCATCGCAAGAGGTCAGTTGTCGAGGAAGCTGCGCAGTTTGCGGCTGACCGGCTCGGATGCTTCAGCTTGCGCAGCGCCTTGGCCTCGATCTGGCGGATGCGCTCGCGCGTGACCGAGAACTGCTGGCCGACTTCCTCCAGCGTGTGGTCGGTGTTCATGCCGATGCCGAAGCGCATGCGCAGCACGCGCTCCTCGCGCGGGGTGAGCGAGGCCAGCACGCGCGTCGTGGTCTCGCGCAGGTTCGACTGGATCGCCGCGTCGATCGGCAGGATGGCGTTCTTGTCCTCGATGAAATCGCCGAGGTGGCTGAATCCTCCTCGTCGCCGATCGGCGTCTCCAGCGACAGCGGCTCCTTGGCGATCTTGAGGACCTTGCGCACCTTCTCCAGCGGCATGCCGAGTTTTTCGGCGAGCTCCTCCGGCGTCGGCTCGCGGCCGATCTCGTTGAGCATCTGCCGCGAGGTGCGCACGATCTTGTTGATGGTCTCGATCATGTGCACCGGGATGCGGATGGTGCGGGCCTGGTCGGCGATCGAGCGCGTGATCGCCTGGCGGATCCACCAGGTGGCGTAGGTCGAGAACTTGTAGCCGCGGCGGTATTCGAATTTGTCGACCGCCTTCATCAGGCCGATATTGCCTTCCTGGATCAGGTCGAGGAACTGCAGGCCGCGGTTGGTGTATTTCTTGGCGATCGAGATGACCAGGCGCAGGTTCGCCTCCACCATCTCCTTCTTGGCCTGGCGCGCCTCGCGCTCGCCCTTCTGCACCATGTGCACGATCTTGCGGAATTCGCCGATCTCGACGCCGGTCTGCGCGGCGAGGTCGTGCAGCAGCGCGCGGATCTCCTTGATGCGGTCCTTCTCCTTGCCGACGAAGCCCTTCCAGCCTTTGGCCGACAGCTTGGAGACGCGGTTGAGCCAGCGCGGGTCGAGCTCGCCGCCCATGTATTGCTTGAGGAAGTCGTCGCGCGCCACGCCGTAGCTCTCGGCAAGCCGCATCAGCCGGCCTTCGTTGGAGACGAGCCGCTTGTTGATGTCGTAGAGCTGCTCGACCAGCGAATCGATGCGCGCCTGGTTGAGCCGCAGCGACTTCACCTCGGTGATGATCTCTTCCTTCAGCTTGCTTGTATTTGCGCTCCTGCGCCGGCGACAGCGGCAGCGAGGAGCTGCGCAGGCGGTTCTCGATGTCCTGTTCCTGCAGGCGGCGCAGCTTCTTGAAGCGTCGGCGATGTTGTCGAAGGTCTCGACCACCTTGGGCTTGAGCTCGGCTTCGATGGCGGCGAGCGAGAGCGAGCTCTCCATGTCGTCTTCGTCGTAGTCGCTTTCGGCGGCGGCCTCGCCCGGATCCTTCGGCTCCTCGCCCTCGGCGCCGGCTGCGCCCGGCGCCTTGAACGGCGTGGCGGCGGGCGGCGCCGCCGGGGCGGCCTGCGTCTGCACGACCTGCAGATGCGGCGCGCCCGGCACCGGCGTGCCGGCGACCGGGTTCAGCGGCTTGCCGTCGGGACCGAGCGGCGTCTGCATCTGCTTGGCGTCGGGGCCGGCATAGGTCGCTTCCAGGTCGATGATGTCGCGCAGGAAGACCTTGCCCTCGTTCAATTCGTCGCGCCAGATGATGACGGCCTGGAAGGTGAGCGGGCTCTCGCACAGGCCGGCGATCATCGCCTCGCGGCCGGCCTCGATGCGCTTGGCGATGGCGATTTCGCCCTCGCGCGAGAGCAGCTCGACCGAGCCCATTTCGCGCAGATACATGCGCACCGGATCGTCGGTGCGCTCGGACGGCTCTTTCTTCTCGGTGGTGGCGACGCGGCTTGGCCGACACCTCGACCAGTTCGCCGCCCTCCTCGTCGTCGTCGGGCTCCTCGGCGGCGGCCTTTTCCTCGTCGGCGCTGTCGGCGTCCTCGGTCTCGACCACGTTGATGCCCATGTCGTTGAGCATCGCGAACATGTCCTCGATCTGGTCGGAGGTGACTTCCTCCGACGGCATCACGGCGTTGATCTGCTCATGGGTGACGTAGCCGCGCTTCTTGGCGGCCTTGATCATCTTCTTGACGCCGGCGTCGTTGAGGTCGAGCAGCGGCAGCGGGCTGTCGGGGGCGCCTTCGGCGTCCTTCTCGGGCGCCTCTTCCTTGGCCTGCACCGCCTTGGCCTTGCTCGCCAGCGCTTTGCCCGCCATCGCCTTCTCCTGCAGCTTCTCCTGGACCTTCTCTTGGACCTTTTTGGCCGTCGCCTTCATCGCGTCCCTACCCCTGTCTGCGGAGAGTCCATCCCTACCCTATGGCGGGAGACTCGATTTCCATGGCCAAAAAGGGCCCGCGCCCGTATGCATGGCGCCGCCCCCGAATCAGGTCCGGAGTGTCGCCGGAGCCGCTTAAGCCCCGATTAACCCAAAAACAGCGCGGGAATCGACCCTTATTCCCGCCGTTGCACCTTGTCCCGGCTTTTTCCGGCCATCAAAGCGGACTGGCCTCACAGGCTGCGGACGCTGCGGCCGGACGAGGCGCCGAAGCCTTCGATCAGGGCTTCGGTTCCTTCCATCCGGGCCAGGCGCGCCTTGACGTCACCAGGCGGAGATAATTGCTCTCGCTGTTGTCTTGGCCGAGCGCCCGTTCGGCGTCCTTGAGCTCCTTAACTAGTGAATGCCACTGGCGATGCAAGCCGACCAGCTGCTGCCAGGTCACCAAAACATCGTCCGGCGCGGCGCTCTCGCCGGCCCCCCAGACCGAGGCGGTGGTGATGGCGGCCTCGATGCGCGCCATGATCTCGGCGAGGCCCCGGCCGGCCAATTCGGCCCGCACGGTGGCGGCGTCGGCCGCCTCCGCCTGGGCGGCGATGTCGATCAGCGCGGCCTTGAGCCGTTCGGCATCGGCGTGGCGGAATTCGAGCTGGCTGAGTTCCTCCAGATGGTCGTGCAGCAGCCAGGGATGGTTGAGCGCGGCCTGCAGGATCAGCGCCTCGCGCAGCGGCATGGCGGTGCGATGGCCGCGCAGCACCGGGCTGGCGGCGAGCTGCTGGCTGACCACCACATAAGGCGCGGCTTTGCCGCCGGGCGCCGGGCGCGCCGGCAGCGCCATCGCGCGGCTGCCAGCCGCGGTCGCGGCGGTTGCGCCAGTCCTGCTGCCCGCGCCAGTTTTGCCGCCCGCCGCGCTCGCGGCCGGGCGCTTGCGCCGGCGCGAAAAATTGCGCCGAGCCGCGCGGAAAAATCCTGCCGGTAATATTTGCGCACCGCCTCGTCGCCGATGCCGGCGGTGACGTCGTTGACGCGCGCTTCCAGCGCCGCGCGCCGCTCCGGCGTGTCGAACGGAGTGCCCTTCGGTCTCGCGCGCCCACAGCATGTCGGCGAGCGGGCGCGCCGCGGCGATCACTTCGGCGACCGCCTCGCGCCCGCCCGAGCGCAGCAGATCGTCGGGGTCCTGGCCTTGCGGCAGCAGCGCGAATTTCAGGCTCTTGCCGGGCTTCAGCCGCGGCATCGCCAGATCGACCGCGCGATAGGCGGCGCGCAGGCCGGCATTGTCGCCGTCGAAGCAGAGCACCGGCTCGTCCGCCATCTTCCAGAGCAGCGCCAGCTGGTCCTCGGTCAGCGCGGTGCCGAGCGGCGCGACCGCCGCCGGGAAGCCGGCCGTCACCATGGCGATGACGTCGACATAGCCTTCGACCGCGACCACGGTCGCGCCGTCATGCGCGGCCTGGCGCGCCGGCGGCGATGTTGTAGAGCGTTGCGCCTTTGTGGAAGAGCGGCGTCTCCGGCGAATTGAGATATTTCGCCTGCGCGTCCTTCTCCAGCGCGCGGCCGCCGAAGGCGATGACGCGGCCGCGAAAGTCGGTGATCGGAAACATCACGCGGTCGCGGAAGCGGTCGTAAGGCACCGGGATGTCGTCGCCGGCAATCAGCAGCCCGGTCTCGACCATGTCCTCGACCGGAATGCCCTGCTTGCCGAGATGCTCCTTGAGCGCGAAGCGCTCGCCCGGCGCGTAGCCGAGGCGGAATTTCAGTTGCGTCGCGGCGTCGAGCCCGCGGTCGGCGAGATAGCCGCGCGCCTTGGCGCCGAGCTTGGCGGCCAGCGTCGCCTCGAAGAACTTCGCCGCCAGCTCCATGACGTCGTGCAGCGTCTTGCGCCGCGCCTCGCGCGCCTCGTCCTCGCGCGAGACTTTCGGCAGCGGCACGCCGGCCATCTGCGCCAGCCGCTCGACCGCTTCCGGGAAACGCGACGCCCTCGGTCTCCATGACGAAGTCGAAAATGCTGCCGTTCTTGCCGGAGGAGAAATCGAACCAGGCCTTCTTCTGGTCGTTGACGAAGAACGAGGCGGTCTTCTCCTTGTTGAACGGCGACAGGCCCTTGAACTCGCGGCCCGAGCGCGTGAGCTTCACGCGCTTGCCCACCACCTCCGAGACCGGGAGGCGGGCGCGCAGCTCATCGAGGAACTGGGGCGTGAAGCGCATGGATTAAGGCGCGCCGGGCGCGCGGGTTCGGGTTGGCCGGTTGGGCGAATCGGTCACGCCCATCATAGAGCGGGGAAGCGGGGTTTTCCGGGGCGGATGCAGGAACCTGCATGGACTTGGTAATCCGCCGCTTCCCAGCCTTTTCCTAGTTATTCACAGGGCATGAGCGCCTGTCATCTCCGGGCTCGTCCCGGCAATCCGTTCGGGAGCCCGCTACCTTCCTAATCGAAGCAAGCGCCATGACATGGGTTTGCCGCTACTGCGGCGTCAGCCCGCTCTCCTTCACCACCTGCTCGGCCAGCGCGCGGTCGGCCTTGATCTCGGCGGCGAATTCCTCGCTCGAATTGATCGCCGGCACCAGGCCGCGGGCGATGATGAATTTCTCGCTGGAACGCCTTGTCGGCGACCACCGCGCGGATTTCGGCGTTGAGCTTGTCGACGATCGCCTTCGGCGTGCCGGGCGGCGCGAACAGCCCGTACCAGGTGGCGGAGGGCGGGCCCTTGTAGCCGATGTCGGTGAAGGTCGGCACGTTCGGCAGCCTGCGGCGTGCGGATGTTGTTGGTGAGCACCAGCGCCGTCATCTTGCCGGCCTGGATGTGGCCGATGACGTTGCCGAGGCCGATGAGCGCGATCGGCGTCGAGCCGCCGAGCACGGCGTTGGTCGCCTCGCCGCCGCCGCGGAACGGCACGCGCACCCAGTCGGCGCCTTTCTCCTTCTTCATGCTGCTCCATGAAGACCACCAGCGGCATCGAGGCGGTGAGATAGTTGAGCGTGCCGGGCTTCTGCTTCGACAGCGCGACCAGTTCGTCGACCGTCTTCACCTTGAGGTTGGAGTTCACCACCAGCACCTGGATCAGGTGAAACAGATTGACGATCGGCGTGAGCTTGTCCGGCTCGAACGGCAGCTTCTTGAACAGGAACTGGTTGTAGACCATCGGGTCGGCGTTGATGATGCAGATGGTGTAGCCGTCCGGCGCCGCGTCCTGGCAGGCGCGCGCGGCGATGTTGCCGGCGCCGCCCGGCTTGTTCTCGATGATCAGCGGCTGGCCGAGGCGCTTGTGCAGCGCGTCGTCGAGCACGCGCATGAAGACGTCGCTGATGCCGCCGGCGCTCGAGGTGGTGAAGACGCGGATCGGGCGGTTGGGATAGTCCTGCGGCCGCCGCGCCGGTGGCGATCGATGCGGCGCAACGCCCGCGGCCATCAGAATGCGTCGCATGTTTCCTGCCCTCCCTGCTGTCATCGTCCGCGAAGTGCGGACGATCCAGTAATCGTAGTCATTTCGATATTAGCCGAAGCGCTTGCGTGCTACTGGATGCCGCGCCTTCGCGGGCATGACAGCGTTTGTGCTTCAACCGGACAGCTTAGCTTTCACCATCGCGCTCGCCTTCGCCATGTCCATCTGCCCGGCATATTTGCCGCGCAAGCGCGCCGATGACCTTGCCCATGTCCTTCATGCCGGCGGCGCCGGTCGTCCTTGATGGCGGCCTCGATCGCGGCGGCCATCTCGGCCTCCGACATCTGCTTCGGCAGATAGCCGGAGATGATGGCGATCTCTTCCTGCTCCTGCTTCACCAGGTCGGCGCGGTTGCCCTTTTTGTAGAGCTCGACCAATTCCTGGCGCTGCTTGATCATCTTCTGCAGCAGCGGCAGCACCTCGGCGTCGCCGAGCGGCGGCTTGCCGGCCCCGCGCGCCTCGATGTCGGCGTTCTTGAGCGTGGAATTGACCATGCGCAGCGTGGAGACCGCGCGCTCGTTCTTGGCCTTCATCGCCTCGGTCAAAGCTTTGTTGATGTCGTCGCGCAGCACGGGAAGCCCTTTCCTCTTGGTATTGCGGCACTATTTCGCCTGGGGGCGGCGCCGGCCGGCCCCTTGCCTCGCTCTCTTATAATACGCAACTAAGAGGCCATGACCCAGACCAAAGCCGCCCCCGCCGCGACTTCCCTGGGACTTGGGACGAGCCCAAGCCGACGGCGCTTTTGGTGCTGGCCGACGGCACCGTGCTGGAGGGTTTCGGCCTCGGCGCCACCGGCACCGCGGTCGGCGAGGTCTGCTTCAACACCGCCATGACCGGCTACGAGGAGATCCTCACCGACCCCTCCTATGCCGGGCAGATCATCACCTTCACCTTCCCGCACATCGGCAATGTCGGCACCAACGAGGAAGACATCGAGAGCGTCAACATGGCGGCGCGGCCGGGCGCCTGCGGCGTCATTCTGCATTCCGCCATCACGCCGCCGTCGAACTACCGCGCCACCCGCAACCTCAACGACTGGCTCAAGAGCGCGCGGCATCATCGGGCTGGCCGGCATCGACACCCGCGCGCTGACCGCGCTGATCCGCGTCAAGGGCATGCCCAACGCCGTGATCGCGCACGCGCGCGACGGCAAATTCGATCTCGCCGCGCTGAAGAAAGAGCGCGCGAATGGCCGGGCCTCGTCGGCATGGACCTGGTGCCGCAGGTGACCAGCGGCCAGCGCTTCACCTGGGACGAGACGCCGTGGGTCTGGGGCGAGGGCTTCGGCCGGCAGACCAATCCGGAATTCCACGTGGTCGCGGTCGACTACGGCATCAAGCGCAACATCCTGCGCCTGCTCGCCGGCACCGGCTGCAAGGTGACGGTGGTGCCGGCCAAGACCTCGGCCGACGACATCATGGCGCTGAAGCCGGACGGCGTGTTCCTGTCGAACGGCCCGGGCGATCCGGCGGCGACCGGCGAATACGCCGTGCCCGTCATCAAGAAGCTGATCGACACCGGCATGCCGACGTTCGGCATCTGCCTCGGCCACCAGATGCTCGGCATCGCGGTCGGCGGCAAGACCATGAAGATGCATCAGGGCCACCACGGCGCCAATCATCCGGTCAAGGACCTCACCACCGGCAAGGTCGAGATCACCTCGATGAACCACGGCTTCGCGGTCGACAAGGACACGCTGCCGAAGAACGTGCAGCAGACGCACGTCTCGCTGTTCGACGGCTCGAACTGCGGCCTCGCGCTCGCCGACCGGCCGGTGTTCTCGGTGCAGTACCACCCCGAGGCCTCGCCCGGCCCGCGCGACAGCCATTATCTGTTCACGCGCTTTGTCGACATGATGCGGCAGGCCAAACGCAAGATCGCGTAGGCCGGCCGGTTGACACCCAACGGGTTACAGCCTAACGTGCTGCATGATCCGCAGTTTCCGGCATCGGGGACTGAGGCTGCTGCATGAGCGCGGCGACCACTCGCGCGTCCATGCGGCGTATCGGAGCAAGATCGCGCGTATTCTGAGCTACCTGGAAATGGCGAAGCAGCCGCGCGACATGGATTTTGCGGGTCTGCGCCTGCATCCCCTGACGGGAAATCTGAGCGGATTCTGGAGCGTCTCCGTCTCCGGGAATTGGCGAATCGTTTTTCGTTTCGAAGGCAGCCACGTCGCCGACGTCGATCTGGTCGATTATCACTGAGGTGAACGCATGCCCATGCTCAATCCCCCGCATCCCGGCGAAGGGCTGAAGGAAGACGTCCTGCTCCCGCTCGGCTTGACGGTGACCGAGACCGCCAAGGCGCTCGGCGTCAGCCGCAAGACCTTGTCCGAAATCGTCAACGGCAAGTCGCCGATCACGCCCGACATCGCGGTGCGGCTGGAGCGCGCCTTCACCAATCCGCCCGCCGACATGTGGTTGCGTCTGCAAGCGGCCTACGATTTGCGCCGCGCCGAGCGGCGGCTGAAGAAGACCGCCGTGCGCCGGCTCTGGAAGCCGGCTTCGGAGCGCGGCAAGCGCGTCGCCTAGCGCCGATGCCCTCTGCGCCCCTCACCTTCATGTTCCAGGACGACGGCGCGGTGCCGAACAATCCGGCGCTGCCGGCGCTGGTCTACAAAGGCGCGCTCGATCTGGCGGACGCGCGCGACCCGGCGGCCGCGATCGAAAAGCTGTTCAAGTCGAACGGCTGGGGCCACGGCCAGTGGCGCGACGGCATTTTTCCCTTCGTGCATTACCATTCCATGATCCACGAGGCGCTCGGCATCGCGCGCGGTCGTGCCCGCGTGCAGCTCGGTGGCCACCGCGGCGAGACCTTCGAGTTCGCCGCCGGCGACCTCGCCGTGCTGCCGGCCGGCACCGGCCATCAGCGGCTCATCGCCAGCGAGGACCTGCTGGTGGTCGGCGCCTATCCGCCGCAGGGCACCTATAATCTGTGCCGCGGCGACAACCCGGCCGAACGCGCCAAGGCGCTCATGTTGATTCCCAAGGTGCCATTGCCGGATAGCGATCCGGTGCACGGCAAGGACGGGCCGTTGCCGAAGCTGTGGCTGCGCTAGCGCAAACTCCGTTCATTCCCGCGCAAGCGGGAATCCAGAGCTGCCATCGCAAGGCTCGAATTTCGCCCTGGGTCCCCGCTTGCGCGGGGACGAGCGGGGTAACTGTGCTAGCGCCGCATTGGCTCGCGCGATAGAAGGCGCGCATGGACTGGATCAGCTTCTACGACTTCAAGCATTCGGTGATCTACGTGAATGCGCGTCACCGCGACGTGCATTACCGCACCATCGCGCAGGACATCCGCCGCTACGTGCCGTCCGCGACGGCGCAGGTGATGGATTACGGCTGCGGCGAGGCGACCTCGGCCGATCTCGTCGCCGAGGCGAGCGGCCACCTCACTTTGGTCGAGGCCGCGCCCAATGTGCGCGCGGCGCTCAAGGCGCGTTACGCCGGCAACGCGAAAATCTCCGTGCTCACGCCGGAGGAGGCGCTGGCGCTGCCGCAGGCCTCCTTCGACCTGATCGTGATGCATTCGGTCGCGCAATACCTGACGCAGGCCGAGCTCGACCGGCTGCTCGCCCAGTTCCGCCGGCTGGTGAAACCGACCGGCATCGTCGATCGTCGGCGACATCGTGCCGCCGCAACTGGCCGCGCCGGCGGCGGCTTTCGCGCTGCTGCGCTTCGGCGCCGCCAACGGCTTCTTCTGGGCCGCGGTCGGCGGCCTGATGCGGATTTTCGTGTCGGATTATTTCCGGCTCAAGCGCACGGTCGGCATGGCGCATTACACCGAAGCCGCCATGCTGGCACGGCTCGCCGCGGCGGGTTTCGCGGCCGAGCGCGCGCCGCGGAATTTGGGCCACAATCAGCGCCGGATGACGTTCCTGGCGCGGCCCAAGCAGCCGTTAACCATATTCGCAACGGTCGTGGAATAATCGCGCCCGGTTACTTCCCATCAATCCCGGTGTCCTATCTGCTGGGCTTGGCCCGGTGGCGGAGTGGCGACGCAGAAGCCATGCAAGGTCTTCAAAGCCTGGTTCGATTCCAGGCCGGGCCTCCAACCCGCCTTCGCTGACGCTTCGGCGCCAGCACCGGCTCTGCGCGATAGAGCCTCGGGCAACAGCCGCTTCAGGTTCTCGATCTTCGGCAGATCGTTGATGACGATGTAGGGATGGCTCGGATTCCGCGCCAGGAAATCCTGATGATAGCCCTCGGCCGGATAGAAGGTCTTGTCCGGGCTCGATCGTGGTGACGATCGGCGCGTTGAAGACATGCGCCTGATCGAGCTGGGCGATATAGGCCTTGGCGACCTCGGCCTGCGCGGCGCTCGTCGGGAAGATCGCCGAGCGGTATTGCGTGCCGACGTCGGGGCCCTGGCGGTTGAGCTCGGTCGGATCGTGCGCGACGGAGAAATAGATCTGCAGGATGCGCGCCGTAGCTGATCCTGCGCGGATCGAAGGTGACCTGCACCGATTCGGCGTGGCCCGTCGTGCCAGTTGCCGACCGTCTCGTAACTGCGCCGTGCCGCTTCTCGCCGCCGGCATAGCCGGACACCGCGCTGGTCACGCCTTGCACGTGCTGGAACACGCCCTGCACGCCCCAGAAACATCCGCCGGCCAGCACCGACCACTTCCGAAGCGTCGGCAACCGGCGGATCGAGCAGCGCAGGCGGAAGGGCATGCGGCTCGTCGGTCGCGAATACCGCCGGACCGAATGCCGCGCCGAACACCACCGTCAGGCCTGCGGCCAGCAAGGCCAACGTCGCCAGGAAAGACCGCCGCGCGGGGACGCTTGTTCGCAAGCTCATCTTTTTTCCTTCCGCAAGGCCCCGTCCCCGTCGCGGCACTGCCCTAGCATGGATCGCACCGCGCGGCGTTCACGATCCGGCGGCGCGGTTTCACGAAGATGCGAGCGGCAAAACCTAATCCCACCCGCCCGGCACGCGGCCGGCCGGATTGGCGACGCGGCCGTCGGGGCGCTTGAGCGCGGCGATGCGCGCCATCTCGGCGTCGCTCAATTCGAAACCGAACACGTCGAAATTATTGGCGATGCGTTCCGGCTTGGACGAAAACGGAATGACCGCGACGTTCTGCTGGATCAGCCAGCGCAGCGCGATCTGCGCCAGGCTTGACGCCGCGCGCCTTGGCCATCTCGCCCAGCACCGGATCGCCGAACAGCCGCCCGCGCGCCAGCGGGCAATAGGCGACGAACGTCAATTTATGTTTGCGCGCGGCGGCGAGCAATTTCGTCTGGTCGAGATAAGGATGATATTCGGCCTGCAACACCGCCAGCGGCTCGGGACAGAGCGCCGCCGCCTCGTCCAAAAGCCGCGTGGTGAAATTGGCGACGCCGATGTGGCGCGCCAGCCCCTGCCGCTTCGCCTTGGCCAGCGCCGGCATGTACTCGCGCAGCGGAATTTCCGGGTTCGGCCAATGCACCATCAAGAGGTCGACATAATCGACGCCGAGCGCGGCAAGGCTCTCGTCGACCGAGCGCGCGAAATCGTCCGGCCGCAGGCGCTCGTGCGAAACCTTGGTGGTGAGGAAGACATCGCCGCGCGGCAGGCCGCAGGCGCGCAGCGCCTCGCCGACCGCGTGCTCGGTGCCGTATTTGCGCGCGGTGTCGATGTGGCGGTAGCCGGCCTTGAGCGCGGCCAGCACGGTCTCGGCGGTGAGCCCGCCGGTCAGCGGCGAGGTGCCGAAACCGACCACGGGCATGGCGCCGCTGTCATTGGCGAAGGGCAGGCTGGGAGGAGGATTCACGCGCGGTCCGGGGGCTTCGGAAACACCCGTCAGATATAGAAGAGGCGCACGGCCGTCGAGAGCTGTGGCCGGCGGCCTCCGTGCCCTTCCCTGCCCGGCGATTCTGGTCTAAGCAGCGCTCGCGCGGGGCCACCCCCGCCGGGGGAACGACGAGGACGCGCGAAAAGCGCGCCCTTTTTTTGTGTCCTGTAGGAGCCGATGCCCAAACGCACCGACATCAAATCGATCCTGATCATCGGCGCCGGCCCGATCGTCATCGGCCAGGCCTGCGAATTCGACTATTCCGGCACGCAGGCCTGCAAGGCGCTCAAGGAAGAGGGCTACCGGGTCGTGCTGGTGAACTCGAACCCGGCGACGATCATGACCGATCCCGATCTCGCCGACGCCACTTACGTCGAGCCGATCACGCCCGAGATCGTCGCCAAGATCATCGAGAAGGAGCGTCCCGACGCGCTGCTGCCGACCATGGGCGGGCAGACCGCGCTCAACTGCGCGCTGTCGCTGCGCAAGATGGGCGTGCTCGAGAAATACAACGTGCAGATGATCGGCGCCACCGCCGACGCCATCGACATGGCGGAGGACCGCGAGCTGTTCCGCGAGGCGATGACGCGCATCGGCCTGCCGACGCCGCGCTCGCACCAGATCAAGACGCTGCCGCAGGCGCTCGCCGCGCTCGACGACATCGGGCTGCCGGCGATCATCCGGCCGAGCTTCACGCTCGGCGGCACCGGCGGCGGCATCGCCTACAACAAGGCCGAGTTCATCGACATCGTCGAAGGCGGCATCGACGCCTCGCCCACCAGCGAGGTGCTGATCGAGGAATCGGTGCTGGGCTGGAAAGAATTCGAGATGGAGGTGGTGCGCGACAAGAACGACAATTGCATCATCATCTGCTCGATCGAGAACCTCGACCCGATGGGCGTGCACACCGGCGATTCGATCACCATCGCGCCGGCGCTCACGCTCACCGACAAGGAGTACCAGATCCTGCGCGACGCCTCGATCGCGGTGCTGCGCGAGATCGGCGTCGAAACCGGCGGCTCCAACGTGCAGTTCGCCATCAACCCGGACGACGGGCGGCTGGTGGTGATCGAGATGAACCCGCGCGTGTCGCGCTCCTCCGCGCTCGCCTCCAAGGCGACCGGCTTTCCGATCGCCAAGGTCGCCGCCAAGCTCGCGGTCGGCTACACGCTCGACGAGATCGCCAACGACATCACCGGCGGCGCGACGCCGGCTTCGTTCGAGCCGACCATCGATTACGTGGTCACCAAGATCCCGCGCTTTGCCTTCGAGAAATTCCCCGGCGCCTCGAACGTGCTCACCACCTCGATGAAGTCGGTGGGCGAAGCCATGGCGATCGGCCGCACCTTCCAGGAATCGCTGCAGAAGGCGTTGCGCTCGCTCGAGACCGGGCTGACCGGGCTCGACGAGATCGCCATCGACGGCTTCGACCTCGCCAAGGGCATCGACGACCCCGACAACAAGGCGGCGATCCGCGCCGCGCTCGGCACGCCGACGCCGGACCGGCTGTTGAACGTGGCGCAGGCCATGCGCCTTGGCGCCGACGACGACTTGATCCACGCCGCCTGCCGCATCGATCGCTGGTTCCTGGCCGAGCTGCGCGCCATCGTCGAGGCCGAGGCGCAGATCAAGGCGAAGGGTCTGCCGGAGAGCGCCGGCGCCTTCCGGCGGCTGAAGGCGCAGGGCTTTTCCGACACCCGTCTCGGCAAGCTGACCGGCACGCCGGCCGAAGTTGTCATGGGCAAACGCCGGGCTTTGGGCGTGCGGCCGGTGTTCAAGCGCATCGATACCTGCGCCGCCGAGTTCGCCTCGCCCACCGCCTATATGTATTCGACCTACGAGACGCCGTTCGCCGGCGCACGCGGCCAACGAAGCGGCGCCCTCCGACAAGAAGAAGGTGATCATCCTGGGCGGCGGACCCAACCGCATCGGCCAGGGCATCGAGTTCGACTATTGCTGCTGCCACGCCGCCTTCGCGCTCAAGGAAGCCGGCTTTGAGACCATCATGATCAACTGCAATCCGGAGACGGTGTCGACCGATTACGACACCTCCGACCGGCTCTATTTCGAGCCGCTCACGCCGGAGGACGTGCTGGAGATCATCGACACAGAACGTACAAACGGTGCCCTGAGTGGCGTGATCGTGCAGTTCGGCGGCCAGACCCCGCTCAAGCTCGCGCGTCCGCTCGAGGCGGCCAACGTGCCGATCCTCGGCACCTCGCCCGACATGATCGATCTGGCCGAGGACCGCGAGCGTTTCCAGAAATTGCTCACCAAACTTAAATTGCGCCAGCCGCAGAACGGCATCGCCAATTCGCCGGGCGCGGCGCGCGCCATTGCCGACGAAATCGGCTATCCGGTCGTGATCCGGCCGTCTTACGTGCTGGGCGGCCGCGCCATGGAGATCGTGCGCGACGCCGCACAGCTTGACCGCTACGTCGCCAAGCTCGCGAGCGACCTCGACCGCCCGAGCGAGCTCGCGGTCTCCGCCAAGAGCCCGCTGCTGATCGACCGCTATTTGTCCGATGCGACCGAGGTCGACGTCGATTGCCTTTGCGACGGCAAGGACACCTTCATCGCCGGCATCATGGAGCACATCGAGGAGGCCGGCATCCACTCGGGCGACAGTGCCTGCGCGCTGCCGCCGTATCTCGCTCGACGCCAAGACCATCGCCGAACTCGGGCGGCAGACGCGCGCGCTCGCGCTCGCGCTCAACGTCGGCGGACTGATGAACGTGCAATACGCCATCAAGGACGGCGACATCTACGTGCTGGAGGTCAATCCGCGCGCCTCGCGCACGGTGCCCTTCGTCGCCAAGGTGATCGGCCTGCCGGTCGCCAAGATCGCCTCGCGCATCATGGCGGGCGAGAGTCTGGCGAGCTTCAAGCTGGCGCCGACGACCTACACCCATCGCGCCGTCAAGGAAGCCGTGTTCCCCTTCGCGCGCTTCCCCGGCGTCGACACCGTGCTCGGCCCGGAGATGAAATCGACCGGCGAGGTCATGGGGCTCGACCGCGAGCACCACATCGCCTTCGTCAAAAGCCAGCTCGGCGGCGGTTCGCGCCTGCCCAAGGATGGCACCGTCTTCGTCTCGGTGAAGGACGCCGACAAGCCGCGCGTGCTGGCGGCGGTCAAGCTGCTGGCCGGGCTCGGCTTCAAGATCATCGCCACTTCCGGCAACCAGCGTTTCCTGGCGGAGAACGGCGTGGTCTCGACCCGGGTCAACAAGGCGACTGAAGGCCGGCCCTCGATCGTCGACGCCATCAAGAATGGCGACGTCCAGCTGGTTTTCAACACCACCGAGGGGGCGACCGCGCTTGCCGACAGCCGCTCGCTGCGCCAAGCCGCCCTCTTGCATAAAGTGCCGTACTACACCACTCTTTCAGGCGCCGTCGCCGCGGCGCAGGGCATCAAGGCCTACCTCGGGGGCGACCTCGAGGTGCGCGCGCTGCAAAGCTATTATGGTAGCCGGATCTGAGGCTTAGCTGCGGTCCGGGCCTGGGGTGGCGGTGCGAGTTTGGCCGGGGAGTCCAGGGCCGCGGGCAGGCTGACGCCGCCGCGGCCAGGGCGCTTTTGACCGCCTCGTTTCACAGGACTCCGGTGCGCGGGCGAACCGTCACCGGAGTCGTATTACGAGTGTGGAACGGTCAGGTTTGAGGAAGGGGCTTGGCGGCGCTTTCGTCGCGTTCGGTTTGGCGCCCGCCAGGAGGAGAAGAGACGATGGACAAGATTCCGATGACCGCTGCGGGCTATGCCACGCTCGAAGCCGAGCTCAAGCATTGCCAACAGGTCGAGCGGCCGCGCATCATCCAGCAGATCACCGACGCGCGCACGCACGGCGACCTGTCGGAGAACGCCGAATATCACGCCGCCAAGGAAGCGCAGTCGCTCAACGAGGGCCGCATCGCGGAGCTCGAGGACAAGCTGGCGCGCGCCGACGTCATCGACGTGTCCAAGCTGTCGGGCGAGACCATCACCTTCGGCGCCACCGTGACGCTGGTCGACGAGGACACCGACCAGAAGAAGGTCTGGCAGATCGTGGGCGAGCCGGAAGCCGACGCCAAGGCCGGCAAGATTTCCATCACCTCGCCGCTGGCGCGCGCGCTGATCGGCAAGACCAAGGGCGCGCAGGTCGAGGTCAACACCCCCGGCGGCGCCAAGGCCTATGAGGTGAAGAAGATCGAGTGGCGCTAGCCGCGCCGGCCCGCATCAGACGAACGCAAGGCCGGGCCTGCCCCGGCCTTTTGCTTGTGCGGCCTGGCGCGCGGCTCTTGCATTAACGAACTGTTTTCCACGCCGCGCCACGGCGCCGGCCGGGCTTAACGAACCGCCCATTTATCTGGTGTACAAGGCTTCGCTATCGCGCCAGCAAGCCTCGGATGACCGCGTGGATTCCGCCGCGTTGATCGACGAATTGAACGACGCGATGGTGCGCGGCACCGTCGGCCAGCGCGCCGAGATTCTCCACCGCATCACCGATCTCTTCACCCGCGCCGCGCGCGATTATTCCGACGATCAGATCGGGCTGTTCGACGACGTGCTGATGCGGATCGCAGCTACCATCGAGCTGTCGGCGCGCGCCAGTTTGGCCAAGCGGCTGGCGCAGGAACCGCGCGCGCCGCAGAGGATCAGCCGGTTCCTGGCCTCGGACGACGCCATCGACGTCGCCGGACCGCTGCTCGAGCAATCGCAGCGGCTCGACCACGATACTTTGCTGGAGACCGCGCTCACCAAAGGTCAACGCCATCTGCTCGCCATCGCGCGGCGCAGTTCGCTCGACGAAGCGCTGACCGACGTGCTGGTCGAGCGCGGCGACAAGGCGGTGGTGCTCAGCGCCGCCGGCAATCCCGGCGCGCGATTTTCCGACCGCGGCTACACCACGCTCACCAGGCGGTCGGAACACGACGACGAACTCGCCGCCTGCGTCGGGCTGCGGCGCGACATTCCACGCCATCACCTGGTGCGGCTGCTGGACAAGGCTTCGGACGCGGTGCGCCAGAAGCTCGCGGCGGCCAGTCCGTCGATGGCGCCGCTCATCAGGGAGGCGGTCTCGCAGGCCGCCAGCACGGTGCTCGACCAGGTCGGCGCAGCGCCGCGCAATTACGGCGCGGCGGTCCAACAGATCGACGCGCTGCGCGCGGCCGGTCAACTCAGCGAACGAGAACGCGGCCGCCTTTGCCGCCGCCAACCAATTCGAACCGACGGTCGTCGCGCTCGCCTGCCTGTGCGGCCTGCCGATCGAGACGGTCGACCGGGCGATGAGCGACGAGCGGCCGGATGCGATTCTGATCATCGCCAAGGCGGTCGGCCTCGCCGCGGACGCCGTCACAGCCATCCTGCGCATGCGCGCGGGCGCGCGCGGCATTTCACCGGGCGAACTCGAACAGTGCCTCGGCACGTTTGCGCGCCTGAAGCAGCCGCTCGCCCAGCAGATCGTGAAATTCCGCGACAGCCGCGCGCTCGGCGGCCGGTTTAGCCGCGCCGCGGCACTTTAATTCTTAGTCTCTTGGACGTTGTGTATGCGCGCCCGCTCGCCGACCGTGCTCGACGAGCGGTTAAACACCGCAAGGCAGGGCGAACTCAATTGCTTTTTCTTTTGCGCCAGGCAATGCGCCACGCGGCTGACGTCGGGAATGGCGTCCTGGCAGAGCTTGAACGCATCCGGCGTGCAGGCATTGGCCTCTTCCTGCGTATAGGCGATGGCCGGCAATGGCGCCATGATGGCGACCGCGACGATAAGTGCGCCTAATTTGCTCATGACCATGCCCTCCTGGCGGGATGCCGACGAGACAACCTCCGGCGTGGGGCATTGTTCCTCAGAGCGATTGCGCAAGCGTTAACGGCACGCTGTGCGCCGTCTCGGAACGGGACGCATCACTCCATCGGCACCATGGCGGCGTCCTTGGAGTTGCGCAGCGTGAGCGAGGTCTTCACGTTGCGCACATTGGGCGCGGCGGTGAGGTCGCTCGACGAAGCCCTGGAAGGTCTTGAGGTCGGGCGCCACGCATTTCAGCACGAAGTCGATCTCGCCCGAGAGCATCCAGCATTCGCGCACCAGCGGCTGCTTGCGCACGAACTCCTCGAAGGCGCCGAGGTCGGCCTCCGCCTGGCTCGCCAGATGCACCATGGCGAATACCGTCACCTCGTAGCCGAGCTTCTTCTCGTCGAGCAGCGCGCGGTAGCCCTTGATGTAGCCGGCCTCCTCCAGCGCGCGCACCCGGCGCAGGCAGGGCGGCGCCGAAATGCCGACGCGGCTCGCCAGCTCCACATTGGTGATGCGGCCGTCGTCCTGCAGCTCTTTGAGGATATGGCGGTCGATGGCGTCGAGACGGGCGGGCACCGCGAGCTCCCTGGCGCCGGGCCGGCAAATGCCGGGCGAAACCCTACATACCGCGAAACATTCTTTCGCGAAAGATTATTGCGCGACGCGCCGCCATTCGCTAATGTTATGCTGTGTGCCTCGCGGGTTGCGTATCTTGCATAGCTCGGCAAAAGACATAAATTGAGGCCCGCAAAAGAGCCGGCAGTGACCGGCCGCGGGCCGAACCAAGCCCGAACAACCGCCCGCCAGGGGGGCGCTCGACGCGATGTCCACGACCACGCACGCCAAGGTCGTCATCATCGGCTCCGGCCCGGCCGGCTACACCGCCGCGATCTATGCCGCGCGCGCCATGCTGGAGCCGGTCCTGATCCAGGGCATCCAGCCCGGCGGCCAGCTCACCATCACCACCGACGTGGAGAACTATCCGGGCTTCGCCGACGTCATCCAGGGCCCCTGGCTGATGGAGCAGATGCAGGCGCAGGCCGAGCATGTCGGCACCACGCATCGTCACCGACCACGTCAACGAGGTCGACCTCTCGCAGCGGCCGTTCCGGCTCACCTGCGATTCCGGCGACGTCTATCTCGCCGACGCGCTGATCATCGCGACCGGCGCGCAGGCGCGCTGGCTCGATCTGCCCTCCGAGCAGAAGTTCAAGGGCTACGGCGTCTCCGCCTGCGCCACCTGCGACGGCTTCTTCTATCGCGACAAGGAAGTGGTCGTGATCGGCGGCGGCAACACCGCGGTCGAGGAGGCGCTGTTCCTCACCAATTTCGCCTCCAAGGTCACGGTGGTGCACCGGCGCGACGCGTTCCGCGCCGAGAAGATCCTGCAGGACCGGCTGTTCAAGCATCCCAAGATCGAGGTGATCTGGGACAGCGTGCTCGCACGACGTCATCGGCAGCGACAACCCGCTCAAGGTCAACCGCGTCAAGCTCAAGAACATCAAGACCGGCGCGGTCAGCGAGCACGCCGCCGACGGCGTGTTCATCGCCATCGGCCATCACGCCGGCGTCCGAATTGTTCGCCGGCCAGCTCGAGATGAAGCCGTCCGGCTACATCGTCACCGCCGGGCATTCGACCGCGACCTCGGTGCCGGGCGTGTTCGCCGCCGGCGACGTCACCGACGACATCTACCGCCAGGCGGTGACCGCCGCCGGGCAGGGCTGCATGGCCGCGCTCGAAGCGGAGAAATTCCTCGCCGCGCGCGAGCACGAGCGGCGCGGCGGCCGAATAGAACATGCAGCGGCGCCAATTCCGGCATGGACTGGGACAAGCTGAAGGTGTTCCACGCCGCGGCCGAAGCCGGCAGCTTCACCCATGCCGGCGAACAGCTCGGGCTGTCGCAATCGGCGGTGTCGCGCCAGGTCTCGGCGCTCGAAGGCGAGCTCACGGTGTCGCTGTTTCACCGCCACGCGCGCGGGCTGATCCTCACCGAGCAGGGCGAACTGCTCTACCGCACCGCGCACGAAGTGTTCATGAAGCTCGAGGCCGCGCGCACCAAGCTGACCGACAGCCGCGAGCGGCCGAACGGCGAACTGAAGGTCACGACCACGCCCGGCATCGGCGTGCACTGGCTCACTCCGCGGCTCGGCGAATTCCTCGATCTTTATCCCGACATCCACATCACGCTGATCACCACCGACGAGGAGCTCGACCTCGCCATGCGCGAGGCCGACGTCGCCATCCGCCTGCGCCAGCCGACGCAGCCCGACCTGATCCAGCGCAAGCTGTTCTCGGTGCATTTCCACGCCTACGCCTCGCCCGATTATCTCAAGCGCTTCGGCACGCCGCGCACGCACGAGGACCTCGACAATCACCGCATCGTCGTGCTCGGCGGCAACGCGTCGCCGGCGCATTTCTGCCAACCGGCGCTGGCTGGTCGAGGTCGGCCGCGACGGCAAAGGCGCGCGCAGCGCCGCATCTCACCATCAACAACGTGCTCGGCCTGTTGCGCGCCTGCCAGCGCGGGCTCGGCATCGCGATGCTGCCGGACTATCTGGTCGAGGAGAACGGCGGACTGGTGCAGCTGTTCGGCGACGCCGAAACGCTCGCGCTCGATGCCTATTTCGTCTATCCGGAAGAACTCAAATCGGTGGCGCGCATCCAGGTGTTTCGCGATTTCCTGGTGGCGAACGCGCAGCGCTGGCATTTTTGAGCGCGGCAGCCGCCCAAACGGCCCACATCCGCCTACCTTTCAGCATGGCTGACATGCGGCTTCCCGCATTGCCGGGGCGGCGGCCTGCGGCATACTCACGGCACGCTGTTGCACCGGTTGTATATCCTCCCAGAGTCGCCGGTGTGCAGCATGTTCCCCTCTGGAAGTATGTGTCGGTCCCCACACCGGCACACTCAAACCGGGCCCCTCACGGGGCCCGGTTTTTTTCGTAGGAGCGGCCCCGGCTAACCGCCACCGGCGCCTTGGAAAGCGTGGCGGCCCTTTCCCGGCCCTTGGGCCCGATTCGGGCTCTTCACGAACGCGTCATCCTGCCCCGACGGAAATACCTGTGCGGAACGAGGCGCCGCCGCCGCCCGTTGCATCAAGGCGTGCCGCCGCCCGGTAAAATCTCAAGCCCGGCGCGGGGATGTGAATGAGTGCAAAATAGACACAGTGGATATTGTTTGCGTGCACCCTGTTGTGAAAGGCGTAACCAAAACCGAGCTATCGGTTAGAATGGCTTGAAAAGGGATGGGGGGCGACCTCCCGTCCACGGAATTGGGAGAAAAGACCGGTGAAAAGGGTTCGAATCGACCGTTTGGCGGCCTCGACTGCGCTGGGGCTCATTCTGGTATTGGCCAGCCAAGGCAGCCACGCGCAACAGGCGCCCGAGCCGTTGTCGGAACAGATCAATGCCGCAGTTCCCATGCCGGACACCGACCAGTTGCCGCCACCGACGGCCAAGGACATCGGCGTTGCCGAGCCGGTCAACGTTGAACCCAAAGCCGAGCCGAAGCAGGACGCCGCCGCGCCGGCCGCCGAACCGGCGAAAGCCGCGGCCGCGCCGGTCGCCGCCCCGCCGCCGCCGAGCGCCGATGCAGCGGTGGCCGACAAATTGCGCGAGCTCGTCGGCGGCCGGCTCGACCGCTACGTGGCGCGCAAGCCCGACCGCGCCGGTGTCGAGACCTATTACAAGGCGCATGACTACAAGCCGCTCTGGATCACCGACGGCGCCGTCAACGCGCGCGCCAAGGCGGCGATCGCCTTCCTCGCCCAGGTCGACAGCGTCGGCCTCAATCCGAGCGACTATGTCACGCCCGACTTTAGTGCCGCGACCACGCCCGACGCGCAGGCGGAAGCCGAGCTGCGGTTGACCGAGGCCGTGCTCACTTATGCGCGCCATGCGCAGATCGGCCGCATCAGCTTCACCCGCGTCGCCGCCGACATCCAGTTCGACGTGGTCGCGCCCGAGCCGGCCGACGTGCTGGCCAAGCTCGCCGAGGACAGCGACACCGCCGCCGCGCTCGATGCCTACAATCCGCCGCAGGCCGGCTTCAAGGCGCTCAAAGAGAAGCTCGCCGAGCTGCGCAACAAAGGCACGGTCGCCGAAAAGCACGAACAGAAGACCGAGCAGCAACGCGTCCACGTGCCTGAGGGCAAGATCCTGCGCCCGGGCATGAAGGACGCGCGCGTTGTCGCCTTGCGCAAGCGCCTCGACGTCGCCGGCGACAAAGACAGTCCGCTTTACGACGACGCGGTGCGCGACGCGGTCAAGACCTTCCAGACCGAATCCGACATCGCGGTCGACGGCAATCTCGGCCCCGCCACCACGCGCGCGCTCAACGGCGAGAAGAGAGAAACCCGCCGCGCCAGCGCCGATCCGGTCGACACCATTTTGGTCAATATGGAGCGCTGGCGCTGGCTGCCGCGCAAGCTCGGCAATGCGAGCGATACCTACGTCGTCGTCAATGTGCCGGACTATTCGCTGAGCCTCACCCATAACGGCGAGCTGTTCTGGAAGACCAAGATCGTGGTCGGCAAGCCGGGCAAGGCGACGCCGATGACCACGGCCGCGATGAAGTTCATCACCGTCAACCCGACCTGGAACGTGCCGCCCTCGATCATCGAGAACGAGTATCTGCCGGCGCTGCGCGAAGACCCGCAGGCGCTCGACCGCATCGGGCTCAAGGTCAAGCAGGACCCCGACGGCACCGTGCACATCTTCCAGCCGCCGGGAGCCGGCAACGCGCTCGGCCGCATCCGCTTCAACTTCCCCAACAAGTTCCTGGTCTACCAGCACGACACGCCGGACAAATACCTGTTCGCGAAGGAAAAGCGCGCCTACAGCCACGGCTGCATGCGCGTGCAGGACCCGCTGGTCTACGCCACCAAGCTGCTGTCGATCGAGGTGCCGGACGAGCACTACACGCCGGCGAAGCTCGAGCGCATGTTCGGCGGCTCCGAGATCAACATCAACTTCCCGCATCCGATCCCGGTGCACCTGACCTACCAGACCGCCTTCGTGGACGAGGCCGGCAAGCTGCAAATCCGCGAGGACGTGTACGGCCGCGACGCGCGCATGATCGCCATCCTCAAGAACAATGCCGAGCGCAAGGTCGCCGACATCGCCATCGAGCGGCATGCGGACGCGTCGTCGCGGCCGGTGAGGCTCGCGCCCGGCACGCTCGGCGGCGACCGCGATTACCACAACAACGGTTCGAACTTCTTCGGCTGGATCTTCGGCGGGCCGCGCACCGAAATGGCGCCGCCGCCGCGGGCGCGCTCGCACCGCTACAACGAACGGCGCACCACCAACGAGCGCGGTTTTTTCTGGCGCTGACCGAGCCGCAACAACGCAGACGCTACCAACGCCGGCGGCCTCCAGTCGCCGGCGTTTTGCGTGGCGCGGGCGCCGGTTGATTTTCGGCAAGCTGGCTGATTGATAGGCGGATGGCTTTGCTTCGCCACAGCGGCATCTATTTCCTGGCGCGCATTTTGTCGGGCGCGGCGGCCTTTGTACTGATCGCCGCCTATACCCGCCTGCTGAGCGCGCAGGAATTCGGCGAACTGGCGCTGGCGCTCGCCGGCGTCGGCTTTTTCAGCGTGCCGATCGTCGACGGGCTGATGCTGGCGCTGCTGCGCTTCCAGCCAGGCCAACCGCAGGCCGCGCGCGCGACCATGCTGTGGGGCTTCGTCATGCCCGTCGCCGCGCTCTGCGGCCTCGTGGCGCTCGGATTTCTCTTGGTCGCGCCGGCGCATTGGCGGCTCCCGCTCGTGCTTTGCGCCGGCCTATTGCTCGCCGGCGTGCTGCACCGGTTTCAGCTGGCAACCACGCAAGGTGCGCTGCGGCCCGGCCAATACGCGCTGCTCGGCAGCCTGGAAAGTCTGCTCGACATGGCGCTCGGCATTGGCCTGGTGCTGCTCGGCTATGCGGTCGCCGGCGCGCTGCTCGGCACCATGCTGGCGGCGCTGATCGCGGTGACCGCGTTCTGGCGGGTTTGGTGGATCGGGCGGGAATTTTTCGACGCGGGCTTGGCTCGGCGGATGGTGCGCTTCGGCGCGCCGCTGGCGGCGAGCGCGCTGGTTTTGTGGCTCGCGACCTTCGCCGACCGCTGGCTGCTCGGGTATTTCACCGGCGCCGAACAAGCGGGCCTTTATGCCGCGGGCTATGACCTGCAGATGAACCTGCTGGGCGTGCCGATGACGGTGATGCAGCTGGCCGGCGTCCCGCTCGCCGTCAGCGCCTTGAGCGAGCGCGGCGCGCAAGGCGCGCAGGATCAATTGCGCCTGCTCGGCGCCTTCATGGTTTTGATCGTGCTGCCCGCGGCGGTCGGCGTCGTGATGACCGGCCCGCTGCTCACCACTATTTTCTTGGGCGAAGAATTCCGCCCGCTGGCGCTGTCGCTGTTTCCGGTCCTGATCGGCGCCACCTTTCTCAAGGCGCTCATGATGTACGTCAATTACGGCTATTTCCTCGCCGCGCGCAGCGGGCTGACATTGCTGTCGTTCAGCGCGGCGGCGGTGGTCGATATCGCGCTCAATCTCGTTCTGATCCCGCGTTACGGGCCGTGGGGCTCGGCGGTGGCGGCGCTGGTTGGCTTCGGCGCCGGCTTCGCGCTGGCGGCGGCCAAGATGCGTGCGGCCTTTGCCTTTCCGCCGCCCGACCCGGCTTTGGTGGCCGCAGGATTGGTCGGGGCGGCGGCGATGGCGGCCTGGCTTGCGCCCTTTCATCAGGTGGTCGCCTGGAGCGCAGCCTGTTACGTGATACCGGGCGCCGCGCTAATCTATTTCGGCAGCGTGTTCGCCGTCTTGCAGGTGATGGGACGCCGGCCGCTCGCGCTCACGCGCGGCCTGTGGGCGGAGAATCGAAACAAGCTGGCCACGTGAACGTCAATGGTACAGGTGGGTGGACTTGAACCACCGACCTCTGGTTCCACAGACCAGCGCTCTAACCAACTGAGCTACACCTGCCCGGACGCATCTCTTGAGACGCGGCGGGGCGAACCTAGGTTCAGGGGCCCGGTTTGGCAAGCCGCTCGGGCCGGGCGCAAAAAAGCCCGGGCGCGGGCGCCCGGGCTTTAAAAATTTGCAGATAGAGCGTGCCGCCGCGGTTCAGGCCGCCTTCTTGAAGGCGGTGGTGAGGCCTTCCTTCATCGGCTCGGCGGTGTCGGCCGCCACCTTTTGCGCGTGCTGGGTGAGGTCCTTGGCCTGCGCGGTCAAAACGTCGAACTGCTTGCGCAGATAGCCGGAGGTGATCTCAACCATCTCGGCATAGGACTTGACCGTGACCAACTCCGTCATCAGGTCGAAGGCGGCGTCGGTATTGGCGCGGGTATTCTCGATCAGCTTGAGGCCGTAATCGGAGCAACCCTTGGAGGCGGTGGCGTAGGTGTCTTCGAGCAGCGAGGTCGCTTCCTCGGCGGCCGACTTCACTTTCTCGTAGTGCTCCTTGGCCTGGGCGACGCCCTTCTCGGCGAATTCGCGGTAGGCGGCGGGGATTTCCATTTTCGGCATTTCGAATTTCGGCATGTCGACGGCGGGCGCGAACGCGGCCGGCTTCGACTTCGATTTCGGCTGGGTAGCCGTGTTCATGTCTTCGGCCATGGGGGTGATCCTTCGATCTCAGAGGGCGGCGTCTGACTTGCGCAAGCGAGCCGCCGCCCTCGGCTGACCAACCCGCGCTCGTGATGACCCGCCAAAACCCGAAACTCGGTACGCAAGACTGGGCGGGTGCCTCGACCGCTATATAGTCGATCCTTTGGTGCATTGCAACAAAAATATTGCACTGCACCATAAAGCCAATAATCTCCCCTCCCGCCGGCCTGCGCCGCCGGTTTTCGTCCCCCAGATGCCCCTTTATCGACGCCGCAGCCCTAGTGGGCCGCCTGCCCGGCGATTTTCGCCGCCTGCCGCCTCAATTCCTTGGCCTGGTCGCTCAGCACCGCGATTTGGCTCGCTGGCATATTCGGCGTGCAGGGCGATCACCTCCTGCGGGTCCTTCGCGCGCGCCAGCTTCTGGGCGAACTCGAAGGATGCGGCGATGTTGCGTTGGGCAAAGCGCATCGCGAGTTCGCCCGCCTCCTTGGCCCCGCTCTGCGCCGTCGTGACCTGGCTGCCCGCCGTGTTCACCGCGTTCTGGGCGGCGGCCAGGAAGCTCTCGCAGGCCTGCTTGGCCTGTTCCACGCTCTTCTCGGCGAAGGCCCGCATTTCGGCCGGCAATTCGAAATTCCCGCCGCTCTCTCTCGCCATGATCGTCTCCTCTCATCGGGGCGCTGCCGGCGCGGCACGCCCGCAGTTTATCTAGCGCCGGTAAGCGCACCCCGCCAGGGTTGGAACTCATCAATTAAGGTTATCGCCGGTTGCGCGGGGATCGTCTCCGCCGATGCGTGGACGCCACCGGCGGCCGGCCGTATTAATGATTCATTAGCCGACAAAATTCGCAGCGAAGAATGACGGGACCGGAGAACCAAATCGCCTGGCTCAGTGATCCGCGGCTGGCGGTTCACGCCTTGAGCGCGTCGCCGGTCTGGGTGTGGAGCGCCGACGCGAGCCGTATCCTGTGGGCCAACGCGGTGGCGGCGGCGATCTTCGATGCCGGCTCGCCGGCGGCGGCCGCGCGCATCGCCTTTAGCGCCGATCATGCGGCGGCGGCGCAAATCATGCGGCTTGCCGGCACGCTGCCGCAGGGCGACATGCCGCGGCTCGAGCGCCTGCGCGGCTTTGGCGCCAGCCTCGGCGCCCCGCTCGTCTGCCTGTGCTCGCGCTTCACGCTTGCCGACAACTCGACCGCGGTGCTGGTGGTCTCGACCGAACGCGCCGGCATGGCCTTGCCGCTGCCCGAACGCGCCAAGCGACTGCTGGCGGATTTGCGCCGGACCGGCGGCGCTATTTTCCGCCGACGGCGAATTCGTCGAGGCCACCGAGCCGGCGCGCTTGAGCCTCGGACAGACACGCGACCTCGCCGCGCTCGGCGCCGACAGGCTCGCGCGCGAGGCGACGCTCAACGGCCGCGCCGAGGGCGACATCGCGACCGGCCGCGCCAGCCTGCTCAAGCTCGGCGCCGGCCCGACCTTTCTGCTGTTGGTCGCTGCTGCCCGTGACGGCGGACCGCGAGCCGCCTGCGCCGGCCGCGGCTGAACCGCCCGCTGTTGCGCGGTTGCCGCAGCGGCGCCGATCGCCGCGGCGGCCGCCCCTGCCGAAGAGCCGAGCGTGCCGCCGACAAATGCCGTGCCCTTGCGCTTCGTCTGGCAGATGAACGCCGCCAATTATTTCACGCAGGGCATCGAGGACTTCACCCGGCTGCTCGGGCCCAAGACCGCCGCGGTGCTGCTGACGCAGGCCTGGAGCGAGGCGGCGGCGACGCTCAAGCTCGATCCCAAAGGCGAGATCGCGCGCGCGCTCGCCTCGCAGCACACCTGGAGCGGCATTGTGCTCGACTGGCCGGCCGACGGCGCCGAGGAGCGGCTGCCGATCGAAATGTCCGGCCTGCCGGTGTTCGACCGCGACCGCCAATTCGCCGGCTTTCGCGGCTTCGGGATCTGCCGCGACATGGACAAGCTCGCCGCGCTCGAGCGCGCGCGCGCGCGCGGCGCGACCGTGCCGGTCGCAGGCGGCGCCCGCGCTCAGCCCGGTCGAGCATTCGGCCTTCCAGGAGCTTGCGCGCGAACTGGGCGCGCGGCTGAAACAGCCGGCCGAACCGCCGGCTGAGCCGCCGGCTGAGCCGCGGAGCGAGCCGCCGGTCGTGCTCGCGACGCCGGCGCCATGAACCCGCGCCGCCGCTCAGCGACGCGCGCGAGAGCCGTGCCATCCTCGACAAGCTGCCGGTCGGCGTCCTGGTCTACCGGCTCAATACGCTGCTCTATGCCAACCGCGCCTTTCTGGAATGGACCGGCTATCGGGACCTCGACGCGCTGAGCGAGGCCGGCGGGCTCGACAGCCTGTTCATCGAAACCAAGGAGCGGGCCGTCCGGCGAGCCCGGCGAGAGCGCGCACACGCTCACCATCGCCACCGTCAACGGCCAGCAAAAGCCGGTCGATGGTCGCCTCTTCAGCGTGCCCTGGAACGGCGAGACCGCGCTGATGTTGACGCTGGCGACGCCGCAGCCGCCCACGCTGCCGATGCGTCCGCGGCCGAGAAACCGCTCGCGGCGGTTCAGGCCGAGAACCGCGAGCTCACCGCCATCCTCGACACCGCCACCGACGGCGTGCTGGTGCTCGACGGCGCCGGCCGCATCCGCTCCGCCAACCGCAGCGCGCAGGCGCTGTTCGGCGATGGACGCCGGCGAGTTCGCCGGGCTTCTGCTCACCGACCTGTTCGCGCCCGAAAGCAAGCTGCGCGTGCTCGACTATCTCGATCGCATCGCGCGCGGCCGCGGCCTCGACGCGCTCAACGGCGGCCGCGAGGCGATCGGCCGCGTGCGGCAGGGCGGCCTGGTGCCGCTCTACGTCACGCTCGGGCGCATCGAAAACGGCGAGAAATTCTGCGCCGTCCTGCGCGACGTCACGGCCTGGAAGCGCAACGAGGAGGAGCTGATCAACGCCCGCCGCGAGGCGGAGAAGGCCTCCACCGCCAAGTCGGAGTTCCTCGCCAAGATCAGCCACGAGATCCGCACGCCGCTCAACGCCATCATCGGCTTTTCCGAGGTGATGATGGAGGAGCGCTTCGGCGCCATCGGCAACGACCGCTACCGACAGTACCTCAAGGACATTCACGCCTCCGGCGCGCATTTGATCTCGCTGGTCAACGACCTTCTCGACCTGTCCAAGATCGAGGCCGGCAAGCTCGACCTCACCTTCGTCAGCATCGACGTCAACGACCTCACCCAGCAGTGCGTCGCACTGCTGCAACAGGAGGCCAACCGCGAGCGCGTGATCGTGCGCTCCTCGTTCGCCACCGGGCTGCCGCCGGTGGTCGCCGACGCGCGCTCGGTGCGGCAGATCGCGCTCAATCTGTTGTCGAACTCGATCAAGTTCACCGGCGCCGGCGGCCAGGTGATCGTCTCCACCGCGCTCAACGACGAGCACGAGGTGGTGTTGCGCGTGCGGGACACCGGCCACGGGATGAGCGAGAAGGAATTGCAGACCGCGCTCGAGCCGTTCCGCCAGATCGCGACTTCGGCGCGCTGGGGCGCGAGCGGCACGGGCCTCGGCCTGCCGATCACCAAGGCGCTGGCGGAGGCCAACCACGCGCGCTTTTCCATCACCAGCCGCGTGGACAGCGGCACGCTGGTGGAAGTGGCCTTCCCGGCGACCCGGGTGCTCGCGCAATAAGGCGACGGCGGCCGGCAAAAATGACCGTCCTGCGGGCCGGCCATGAAAGGGTCACAGAGGCTGCGCACGGTTGGCGCGAAAACGGTCGATGGTATAAAACCTTGGCCGATACGTCCGACCGCAAAACCCGGATATTTACTCTTTGACGCCCGCCCTTGGCCTCAAGCGCCTCGGATATGCTCTCGCCGCCGCCGTCGCGGCCGGGGGCGTTCTCTATTTTGCGGCCAATGCGCTGGTGTCCGCCGAGGGCGTGCGCGCCCAGGTGCTGAACGAGTTGCGCGCGGTCACCGGCCTCGATCCCGTGCTGCGCGGGCCGGCGACGGTAGCGCTGTTTCCTTCCGGGCGGGTGAGTTTCGACGACGTGGTGCTGGGCGACGCCGACAAGCCGGCTCTCACGGCCGAGCGGCTGACCGCGCATTTGCGGTTCTTCCCGCTGCTGATCGGCAGGGTCGAGATCGCCGACGTGTCGCTCGAGCGGCCGACTATCACGGTCGAGATCGATCCCAAAGGCCGCTCCAATTGGTCGGCGTTGCTGGCGGCGCTGGCGCGCAGCCAGAAGCCGGACGCACAGCGACTTCCCGCCTTCTCCGAAATGCGCATCACCGGCGGCGTGGTGGTGCTGCGCGACGCCGCGCACAAGCTCAGCGAAACGCTGGAGAACGTCGAGCTGTCGCTCGCCTGGCCGTCGATCTCCAAGAGCTTCGGCGCCACCGGCCATTTCATCTGGCACGGCGAGCCGGTGGACGCGAGCCTCACGCTCGCCGATTTCACCGCTGCGCTCGCCGGCACCCGCAGCGGCATCAAGCTTCGGCTCGCCGGCGCGCCGATCAAGGGCGCCTTCGAAGGCGCCATCAGCCTCAATCCGACCCTCAAGATCGAGGGCATGCTCGCCGCCGATTCCAAATCGCTGCGCGAGGCGCTGACCTGGCTCGGGCAGAAGCCGCTGCCGGGCGGCGGCTTCGCGCATTTCGCGCTCAAGGCGCGCGCCAATGTGATGGGCGGCACCATCGCGCTCACCGGCGTCAATATCGAGCTTGACGGCAATACCGCGGAAGGCGTGCTCACCTTCGCCGCCGACGGCCGCAAGACCTTGCAGGGCACGCTCGCCGCCGACACGCTCGATCTCTCGCCCTACGTTTCGACCGTCAAGCTGCTCGCCGCCAGCCGGCACGAATGGTCGACCGGGCCGATCACGCTCGATGGTCTCGCCGGCACGGATGTCGACCTGCGGCTGTCGGCGGCCAAGATCGCGGTCGCCGACGCCAAGATCGGCCGCACCGCGATCGGCGCGAATCTGCGCGCCGGCCATCTGGTCGTCACCATCGGCGAGGCGCAGGCCTATGGCGGCGTGATCAAGGGCTCGGTGACGCTCGCCAATATCGAGGCCGGCGTGGACGTGAAATGCCAGCTTCAGTTACACGAGGTCGATCTCGAAAGCGCGCTTGGCCAATTGTTCGGGCTGCACCGCATCGAGGGCAAAGGCACCATCTCCTTCACCGCCGACGGCACCGGCGACAGCGTGCTGTCGATAACCCGCACCTTGACCGGCACCGCCAGCCTGATTGGCGCCAATGGCGCGCTGGTCGGGCTCAACATCGAGCAATTGCTGCGGCGGCTGGAGCGCCGGCCGCTGTCGGGCAGCGGCGACTTCCGCAACGGGCGCACGCCTTTCGACAAGCTGGTCGTGACCGCAAAGATCGTGCAGGGCAACGCCAAAGTGGAAGAAATGAGCATCGTCGGGCCGACGGTGAAGCTGAACCTGACCGGTTCGGCCTCGATCCCGGCGCGCGATCTCGATCTTTCCGGCACCGCCGCGCTGGTGGTCGCCAGCCGCGCGGGCGCGCCACCCTTCGAACTGCCCTTCATCGTGCAGGGCTCATGGGACGACCCGATCATGCTGCCCGACGCCGAGGCGCTGATTCGCCGCTCGGGCGCGGCCGCGCCGCTGTTCAATGCGCGCGAACGCAGCGCCCGCGACGCCGTCCGCTCGGTGCTGGAGCGGCTGACCGGCACCGCGCCGGCCGCCGCGCCCCCCGCCGAGCCCGCCGTGCCGGCCTCCGAGCAGTAGTCGAGCCGCCCCGGCCGCCGCAAAAGCGGACTAAGCGCGTTTGCCGGCGTGCCGTCCGCCCGCCGTTTGACTATCATCGCAGCGGAAGCCGAATCACTTGCCGGTTTTCGGGCCGGCGAGGACACGCGGATGCTGCATCCGATCCTGCGGACTTTGGTCAAGATCGCCCTCGCCTCGCTGGTGCTGGGAACGATCCTGACCCATTTCGGCATCACCGCCGAGGAGGTAATGCGCGCGACCGGGCTCTCGGCCGAGCGCATCGAGGATTATGCGCGCAAGGGCTTTGCCTGGGCCTGGCCGAACCTGCTGCTCGGCGCGACGGTGATCGTGCCGGTCTGGTTCCTGATCTATCTGTTTCGCCCGCCCGGTCAGAGCCGCAGCGAATAAGCCGACTACATTTGGGCGCCGAAGGCGGCGCGCTCGCGCCGCAACGCGCCGCGCTTGGCGATGAGCGAAGCGGCGATGGTGCCCGCCGCCACGACCGCGATCATGATGGTGCAGACCGCGTTGATCTCCGGCTTCACGCCCAGCCGCACCTGCGAATAGATGCGGATCGGCAGCGTAATGGCGCCGGGGCCGGTGGTGAAGCTTGCGACCACCAAATCGTCGAGCGACAGCGAAAAGGCGAGCATCCAGCCGGCGGCGATCGCCGGCATGATCAGCGGCAAGGTGACGGTCAGGAAGGTCTTGAACGGCGGACAGCCGAGATCCATCGCCGCTTCCTCCAGGCTGCGATCGAAGCCGATAAGGCGCGACTGCACGATCACCGCGACGAAGCACATCGTCAGCGTGGTATGCGCGGCCACGATAGTCCAAAAGCCGCGGTCGACATTGAGCGCCACGAACAGCAGCAATAGCGACAGGCCGGTGATCACTTCCGGCATCACCAGCGGCGCATAGACCATGCCGGAAAACAGCATACGGCCGCGAAAGCGGCCGAGGCGCGCGAGCGCAACGGCGGCGAGCGTGCCGAGCACGGTGGCGGCGGTGGCCGACAGCGCGGCGATGCGCAGGCTGGTCCAGGCCGCCTGCAGCATCGCCTCGTCATGCATGAGTTCGCGATACCAGTTAAGCGACCAGCCGGACCAGACGGTGACCAGGCGCGAGGCGTTGAACGAATAGATCACCAATACGGCGATCGGCAGATAGAGGAAGGCCAAGCCGAGCGCGACCGCGATGACGTTGAAGGATGAAGCGCCGCGCCGCATCAGCTGCGCGCCTCTCAATTGGCGCTGTTGCAGCCGCTCGTAGACCATGATCGGCACGATCAGCAGGCCGAGCAGCGCCACCGCGATGGCGGAAGCGACCGGCCAGTCGCGGTTGGAGAAGAATTCCGTCCACAACGTCTGCCCGATCATCAGGCTGCCGGAGCCGCCGAGCAGATCGGGGATGACGAATTCGCCGATGATCGGGATGAAACACAAGAGCGCGCCGGCCGCGACCCCCGGCAGCGACAGCGGCAACGTTACCCGCCAGAACGCGCGCAGCCGCGTGCAGCCGAGATCGGCCGCCGCTTCCAGCAGGCTTTCGTCCATTTTCTCGAGCGCGGCGTAGAGCGGCAGCACCATGAACGGCAGATAGGAATAGACGACGCCGATATAGATCGCGGTGTCGGAGGACAGCCAGGCCACCGGCGCGTCGATGAGGTGCAGCCGCAGCAGCACGTCGTTGAGCAGGCCGTCGCGTTGCAGGATGTTGATCCAGGCATAGACGCGGATCAGGAACGAGGTCCAGAACGGCAGCACCACGGCCATGACCAGCAGCGGCTGCAGGCGGCGCGGGGCGCGCGCGATGCCGTAGGCCATGGGATAGCCGATAAGCAGCAGAATGACGGTGGCGAAGCCGGCGACTTGCAGGCTCTTAAGATAGGAGAACAGATAGATCGCGTCGTCGCCGAGCAGCCGGTAGCTGTCGAGCGAAAGCCCGGCGACGAAATCCTGCAGGCCCTGCCAGCCGGCGGACAAGTCGAACAGCGGCAGATAAGGCGGCTGCGCGATCGCCGTCTGCGACAGGCTGATCTTGAGCACGATGGCGAAGGGCACAAGGAAGAACACGCCGAGCCAGGCATAGGGAACGAGCAGCATCAGCCGCTGGCTCAGAGTGCGCGCGCGGGTCGGCTCGCGGCTCATGCGCTCAGCACCACGCCGGCATGCGCCGGCCATGCCACCCAGACCGCGTCGCCGGCCGCGAAAGCCGGGCGGCCGGTCGCGCCGTTCGTCATGGCGACCTTGATCGGCGATCCGTCGGCGAGCCGCAATTTGTAGATCGACATGTCGCCGCGATAGCCGATCTCGAACACGTTGCCGGCAAGCGCGTTGTCTTCGCCGGCCGGACGCTCGGGCCCGATGCGCAGCTTTTCCGGCCGCAGCGCCAGCCAAACTTTGTCGCCGGGCCTCGCTTCGCCGGGCGCGGCGCGCAACCGCCCGAGCGCGCTTTCGATCGCGCCGCCGGCATCGAGCCGGCCCTCGATCAAGGTGACTTCGCCGATAAAATCGGCGACCCAGCGCGAATTGGGCCGCTCATAGACCTCGGCCGGCGGCGCCACCTGGGCGAGCCGGCCGCGATCCATGACCGCGATGCGGTCGGCGACAATCATCGCCTCTTGCTGATCGTGGGTGACGATGACGAAAGTGGTGCCGAGCTTGCGCTGCAATTCCATGAGCTCGAACTGGGTCTCGGCGCGCAGCTTCTTGTCGAGCGCGGCCAGCGGTTCGTCGAGCAGCAACACGCGTGGCCGCTTGATCAGCGAGCGCGCCAGCGCCACCCGCTGGCGCTGGCCTCCGGACAACTGACCGACGCGCCGCCGGTTGAAACCTTCAAGCCGCATCAAGGCGAGCATTTCCTCGACCCGGGCTTGAATCTCGGCCTTGTCGGCGCGCTCCTGGCGCAGCCCGAACGCGATATTGCCCTCGACCGTCAGATGCGGAAACAGCGCGTAGTTTTGGAACATCATGTTGACCGGCCGGCGATGCGGCGGCACTGAGACGATATCGGCGCCATCCAACAGAATGCGCCCTTCGCTTGGCTGCTCGAAGCCGGCGAGCAGGCGCAGCAGCGTGGTCTTGCCGCAGCCGGACGGGCCCAAGAGCGCGAAGAATTCACCGTGACCGATGTCGAGCGAAAGCTGCTCGACCGCCGTCACCGTGCCGAAGCGCTTGGTGACGCCCTCGAAGCGCACCAGCGCCTTTGTTGCCGCATCCGCCATCGACCGTCCTCGCCCGCCGCAAGCTAGCGGCAGGGCGAGGGCCGCTCAACCGCCGGGCCGCGTTTTCAAGCGCTCAGCGTGCGCCGCACGGCGTCCCGCCAGCCGGCATATTTGCGCTCGCGCGCCGCCTCGTCCATGCGCGGCTCGAAACGGCGGTCGAGCCGCCACTGCGCGGCGAAGCCTTCGAGGCCGGGGCACAGGCCGGCGGCTAATCCGGCAAGATAGGCCGCGCCCAGCGCGGTCGTCTCCATGATCTTCGGCCGGTCGACCGGGCAGCCCAGAATATCGGCGAGGAATTGCATGGTGAATTCGCTGCCCGTCATGCCGCCGTCGACGCGCAAGACCGCCGCCGAGTCCTTGGCCGCCGGCCAGTCGGCGCGCATGGCGTCGAGCAGATCGCGGGTCTGGTAACCGACCGATTCGAGCGTGGCGCGCGCGATCTCGGCGGCGCCGGCATTGCGGGTGAGGCCGAAAATGGCGCCGCGCGCCGCGGCGTCCCAATAGGGCGCGCCGAGGCCGACAAAAGCCGGCACCAGATAGACCTGCTCGGCCGGGTCGGCGCGCGCGGCAAGCGCGTCGGTTTCCGAGGCCTTGGCGATGATCTTCAACCCATCGCGCAGCCATTGCACCGCGGCGCCGGCGATGAAAATGGCGCCTTCCAAGGCATAGGTGCGCCTGCCGTCGAGCTGATAGGCGATGGTGCTGAGCAGGCGGTGATGCGACGTCGCGCGCTCGGCGCCGGTGTTGAGCAGGGCGAAGCAGCCGGTGCCGTAAGTCGATTTCATCATGCCGGGCTGGAAACAGCCCTGCCCGACCGTCGCCGCCTGCTGGTCGCCGGCGATGCCGAGCACACGGATGGCGCCGCCGAACAGCTCCGGCGCGGTGACGCCGAATTCGCCGGCGCAGTCGCGCACCTTCGGCAGCATCGCCATCGGCACGCCGAACAATTCGCAAAGGCCGGCGTCCCAGGCGCCCTTGCCGATGTCGAACAGCGCGGTGCGCGCCGCATTGGTGGCGTCGGTCGCGTGCACTTGGCCGCCGGTCAGCCGCCACAGAAGGAATGCGTCGATGGTGCCGAAGGCGAGCTTGCCGGCTTGCGCCGCGGCGCGCGCGCCGGGCACATTGTCGAGCAGCCAGGCGATCTTGCTGGCGGAAAAATACGGATCGAGCAGCAATCCGGTCTTGGCCGCGATCTCCGGCTTCGTGCCCACTTTGGCGCAGCGCCTCGCACAGCGGCGCGGTGCGGCGATCCTGCCAGACAATCGCGTTGTGAATCGGCTTGCCGGTGGCGCGCTCCCAGACCACCGTGGTCTCGCGCTGATTGGTGATGCCGATGCCGGCGATGTCGCCGGCCGCGAGCCCGGCCTTGGCGAGCGCCTCGCGCACGGTGTCGACGACCGCGCGCCAGATCTCCTCGGGGTCGTGCTCGACTTCGCCGGGCGCCGGATAGATTTGCCGCAACTCGCGCTGCGCGCCGGCGAGCGGCGTCAGCGCCGCGTCATAGACGATCGCGCGCGTCGAGGTCGTGCCTTGGTCGATGGCAATGAGGGCCATAGCGGCCGAAAGCTTAAACAGCGGGCCGCAAAAAGCCTACAGCAGGATCAGATGCGGGTTGTGCTGCGGGTCTTCCTGGACCACCGGCGGGTTCTTGCGCGGCAGCGGGCCGTAATAGTCGCCCTGGCGGACCATCGGCCGCGGATTGACCAGCACCGCGATCAGCCGCTCGCGCAACGCCGCCGAGGACACCGGCTTGAGCAGGAATTCATTGACGCCGAGCTTCATCGCTTCCATGACGCGCGAGCGTTCGCTGTGGCCGGACAGCATGATCACCGGTACGTCGGAGTGCGCCGAGCTGCCCGCCGAACGCAGGAAGCGCATGAAGCAGGCGCCGTCGAGCCCGGGCATTTCCCAGTCGAGGATCACCACGTGCGGCGCCTTGCTGCGGACGAGTCTCGAGCCCGCGCGAGGCGCCGGCGGCCTCATAGATGTTTTGCACGCCGATGCTCATGAGCAAGGCGCGCACCACCTTGCGCATGCCCGGCTCGTCGTCCACCACCAGAACCTTGGCGAGGGCGAAGCGCGACTCCAGTGTTTTGGCGCTCATCGGCATCAGAAAATCCGCGCGTGGCAGGCAATCTCCAGCGCGGATTAAAGCACGGAGGTATGGCAGTCCGCTGAAATCGGCGCTTGCAATTGCGCGCGCTTTGGCAAGTTTTTGTTAACCTTGCGCGCCGGCCGCCTGCGGCAGCGCCGACATGAACGCGGCCAGCGCGGCGCGTTTCCTCCGCGGTCGCCGTCAGGCCGAGCTTGCTGCGCCGCCAAAGCACGTCGTCGGCGGTCTGCGCCCATTCTTGCTCGACCAGATAGCGGACTTCGGCGGCGGTGAGGTCGCCGGTGAAGCGCTCGCCGAGGTCGTCCATGGCGCGGGCGGCGCCGATGATGCGCATGGCGCGGCTGCCGTAGGCGAGCGTCAAGCGCCGGGCGTGCGGCTCCGACAGAAACGGCGCATTGCCGCAGCGTCTCGGCGACGCGCGCCGGCAGGCCGTCGGGCGCAAAATCGCCGCCCGGCAGCGTGGAGCCCGCGGTCCAACGCGGGCGCGGCGTGAAGAACTTGCCGATGCGGTCCATCGCCGCCTCCGCCAGCCGGCGATAGGTGGTGATCTTGCCGCCGAAGATGGTGAGCAGCGGCGCCGACACCGGGCGCTCGTCGAGCGTGAGCATGTAGTCGCGCGTCACGTCCTCGGGCGCGCCGGCGCCGTCGTCGTACAGCGCGCGCACGCCGGCGAAGGACCAGACCGGATCGTAGGGCGTGATCTCTTCGCGGAAATATTCGTTGACCGTCTTGCACAGATAGAGAATTTCCTCGGCCGTCGGCGTCGGGGTCGCCAGGTCGCCGACGAAGTTCTCGTCGGTGGTGCCGATCAAAGTGAAATCGCCGGCGAAAGGCAGCACGAACACCACGCGGCCGTCGGCGGCCTGCAGCAGGTAGCCGGCGTCGTGCTCGAAGCGGCGCGGCACCACGATATGGCTGCCCTTGAGCAGACGCGGCCGCAGCGCCAGCGGCTCGCGAATGACCGTCTCGGCCACGTCGCCGATCCAGGGGCCCGCGGCATTGACCAGCACGCGCGCGCGTCGCGGTATGGCGGCGGCCTCGGCTTTGCAGCACCAGCGTCCAGCCGTCGCCGCGCTCGGCGCGCGTCAGTTTGGTGCGGGTGCGGATGTCGGCGCCGCGCTCGGCGGCATCGACGGCGTTGAGCACGACCAGGCGCGCGTCGTCGGTCATGCAATCGGAGAATTCGAAGCCGTAACGCAACGAGCGCTTGAGCGGACCCGCCAGCCGGTGATGCGTGAGGTCGACGGCGCGGCTGCGCTCGAGCAGGCGGCGCGCGCCCAGCATGTCGTAGAGCAAAAGACCGAGCCGCAGCAGCAGCGGCGAGCGCCCGCCTGGCCGCGCCGGCAGCAACAGCCGCAAGGGCCGGATGACATGCGGCGCCATGCGCAGCAGCATTTCGCGTTCGTTGAGCGCCTCGCGCACCAGGCGGAAGGCGCCATGCTCGAGATAGCGCAAGCCGCCGTGGATGAGTTTCGACGAGGCCGAGGAGGTGCCGGAGCCGAGATCGTTCATCTCGACCAGGAGCACGCGCAAGCCGCGTCCGGCGGCGTCGCGGGCGAGCCCGGTTCCATTGATGCCGCCGCCGATAATGGCGAGGTCGTAGTCGGCCATGCCGCTGATTCGCCTGTGTCGCGAGGACAATGGGCGGCTTAGGGCGCGCGCTCAAGAACGCTAACGCGCGGCCAACCACAATATTCGGCCGCGATTGCAAATTGCCGGCAACGCGGCCATATCAAGGAATAAGCATCCGGCGCCGGCCATTGCCGGGCCCGGGATATTTTAGACAGAGACCGATGCCCTCGCCCCGCCTGCTCGTCATCGAAGGCAATTCGCCGCAAACCATGGCCGAACACGTGGCGGCCGGCGGCATTCCGGCGAGCAAGGGCTATTCCGACCTGCTGCGCGAACTGCTGCCCGGCGCCATCGTCGACATCTGCTATCCGGGCGACCCCGCCGCCGCGCTGCCGGTCGGCGAGGCGCTGGAAGGCTATGACGGCATCGCCATCACCGGCTCGGGCCTGCACGTCTACAACGGCGGCGCGGAAGTGACGCGGCAGATCGACTTGGTGCGCGCGGCTTTGACGACCGGCACGCCGGTGTTCGGCTCGTGCTGGGGCATCCAGGTGATCGTGGCGGCGGCCGGCGGCAGCGTGCGCAAGAACCCGCAGGGCCGCGAGATCGGCTTCGGCCGCGGCATCCGGCTGACCGAAGCCGGGCGCAAGCACCCGATGTATGTCGGCAAGCTCGACGTGTTCAACGCGCCGACCGTGCATCTCGACGAGATCGAGACGCTGCCGCCGGGCACCACCGTGCTCGCCAGCAATGCCGTGTCGGCGGTGCAGGCGGCCGAGATCCGCACCAACGGGTCGGTCGCCTGGGCCGTGCAGTACCACCCGGAATACCCGCTGCGCGAATTGGCGGCGATCGTGCGCCGCATCGGCACAAGGCTGATCGACGAGGGCTTTTTCGCCGACGAAAAGGACATGCTCGAATTCGCGCGGGACCTCGACGCGCTCGACCGCGACCCCGCCTGCAAGCGGCTGTCCTGGCGGCACGGCATCAGCAAGAACGTGCTCGATAAGCGGCTGCGGGTGAGCGAGGTGGCGAACTGGGTCGAATACCAGGTGCTGCCGACGCGGGTGAAGCGGGGGCGCGGGCTGCAGCGTCACCCCCGCCGACCGGTCGGCCTTCGGCCGGCCCGGCTGCGGCTTGTACCGGGCATCCACGCTTTAGGCTGCTCGCAGCAGCAAGACGCGGATGGCCGGGCCAAGTCCGGCCATGACGGAGAGGAAAATGGACTTTCCGGAAACAGGTCGTGGTCACCGGCGGCACCGGCGCGCTCGGCAGCGCTTTGGTGGGCGCGCTGGTCAAAGCCGGTGCGGCGTGCCGCGTTGCCTACGTGCACGACGGGGAGCTCGAGCGCTTCGCGCTGCGCGACGATCCCAAGGTCGAGCTGGTCAAGGTCGCCGACCTCTCCGAGGAAGCCGACGTCGCCAAGCTCTACGCCAATGCTGACGCCCTGGGCCTCGATCCACATCGCCGGCGGCTTCGCCATGGGCGCGGTGGCGGAGACCGACAAGGCCGCGCTGATGGCGCAGCTCGACGGCAATCTGGTGTCGTGCTTCCTCTGCTGCCGCGCGGCGGTCAACGCCATGCTTTCGGCCAAGCAAGGCGGGCGCATCGTCAACGTGGCGGCACGGCCGGCGCTGGAGCCGCGGCTCGGCGCCGGCATGGCGGCCTATACCGTCGCGAAAGCGGGCGTCGCCGCGCTGACCGTCGCGCTGGCGGAAGAAGTCGCCAAGGACGGCATCCTGGTCAACGCGGTGGCGCCCTCGATCATGGATACGCCGGCCAACCGCAAGGCTATGCCCAAGGCCGATTTCGACGCCTGGCCGAAGGTGGAGGAAGTGGCGGCGACCATCGTCTTCCTCGCCTCGCCCGACAACGCCGTCACGCGCGGCGCCATCGTGCCGGTGTACGGGAAGTCGTAGCAGTCGTCCCGGCCGAGCGAAGCGAGAGCCGGGACCCATACTCCGCAGCAATTCGATAGGACACGGCGTATGGGTCCCCGCCTGCGCGGGGACGACGGCAACTTAATCACCCCGCGATCGGGACCAGCTCGAGCGGCGGGCGCAGCCAAGCGCTGCACGGTGTTCGAGGCGACCACGGTGCGGCCCTCGGCATAGGCCTCGTGGTTCTTCTCGATGTCGCCGAGATCGTATTGGTAGTTCACCATCAGCCCGTAGCCTTGCGCGATCGCCTTGTCCGAGGTGTCGCCGAGCCAGTTGATGCGCTCGAGCCGCGCGCCGTTGCCGAGATGGAAGCGCGCCACCGGGTCGACCGGCAGGCCGCGCGCATTCTTGGCGCGCAGGAAATACCACGCCGCCGCCCGCATCAGCGGCTCTTCCAGCTGCGCCGAAGGTTTCCGGATCGGTCCACCAATGCGGCCGCTCCAGCAGCTCGAGCGCAATGCGGTCGCTCTGGTTGATCGATGAATTCTCGGCTTTGAGCTCGCGCGTCAGCCACTGCGGCAAAGCCCGGCACCGGCGAGAGCGTGACGAAGGTCGTGAGCTTGGGCAATTCGCGGCAGATCTCCTCGACCACCTGCTTGATCAGGAAGTTGCCGAACGAGACGCCGGCGAGCCCGCGCTGGCAGTTGGAGATCGAATAGAACGTCGCGATGCGCGCCTTGTCCGGCTCGACGAATTGCTGGCGGCCGCTGGCGAGGATCGGCGCGATGGCGCCGGGGATGTCGCGCGTCGAGCGCGACCTCGACGAAGATCAGCGGCTCGTCGACCAGCGCCGGATGGAAGAAGGCGTAGCAGCGCCGGTCGGGCGGATCGATGCGGCGGCGCAGGTCGTCCCAGCCGTGGATCTCGTGCACCGCCTCGTAGCGGATGATCTTTTCCAGCACGATCGCCGGCGTCGACCAGTCGATGCGGCGCAGCACCAGGAAGCCGCGGTTGAACCAGGACGAGAACAGATGCACGAAATCGTCGTCGACCTGCCCGAGGTCGTCGTCGCGATGCGCCAGCACGTCGATCAGCTGCTCGCGCATGCGCACCAGCGCGGCGGTGCCGCCGGGCGCAAGATTGAGCCGGCGGAACAGCTCCTGCCGGCGCGGCTCGGAGGCGGCGTGCACTTCGGCGGCGGTTTCGTCGTTCGGCTGCTCGCGCCAGGCGGCGATCGCCTGCTCCATGCGCGCGGGGTCGGGCCCAAAGCGCTGCGCCAGCGCCTCGAAAAACGCGATGCGCGGGCCGGTGGTGAGTTCCGCGTAGCGGCCGAGGATTTCGCGCGCCAGCGCCACGCCGGAGGCCTCGCCGCGGCCGGACAGCAGATGCTCGCAGAGTTCGATCAGGCTTTCGGAGCGCGTCGGAGTCGGCGCCGCGCCGGTCGCGCGCGCGGTCGAGCAGCGCCCGGCCGCGATCCGAGATCGTCTGCAGCAGCTCGCCGAAAAACGAGGTGTTCATTGCCATGCTCCCGCGACCGTCAGACGGTCCGGCAGCCCTCTGTCACTTGCCGACGCCCATCAGATGGTTCGGCAACCATGTGGCGATTTCCGGGAAGATACACAAGATCACGATCGCCAGCATCATGCAGATGACGTAGGGCAGCGTCCCCCACATCACCTTGGTCACCGGCACGTCGGGCGCGATGGCGTTGACGATGTAGATGTTGAGGCCGACCGGCGGGTGGATCAGGCCGATCTCCATGTTGATGGTGAGGATGACGCCGAACCAGACCGGATCGAAGCCGGCCGCGGTGATGATCGGCAGCAGGATCGGCGAGGTCATCAGGATGATGGCCGCGGGCGGGATGAAGAAGCCGCACACCAGCAGGAAGATGTTGATCATGAACATCAGCACCCAGCGGTTGACGTGCATGTCGGCGATCGCCTGCGCCAGCGTCTGGGTGAGGTAGAGCGACGTCAGCATGTAGCCGAACAGCACGGCGGCGGCGATGATGGTCAGGATCATCACCGACTCGCGCATGGTGTCGCGCAGGATCTGCCAGATCTGTGCCGGCGTCCAAAGCCGGTAGATCAGGATCGCCAGGATCAGGCAGAGCGCGGCGCCGACGCCGGCCGCTTCCGACGGCGTCGCGACGCCGCCGTAGAGCGCGTACATCACGCCGCACGATGATGACGAGGAACGGCGCGATCTTCGGGATGGAGCTGAACTTCTCCTTCCAGGTGTAGCGGAAATCGACGGCGTGCGAGCGGAAGCCCGCTGCGCCAGATCGCGAACATCGTCCACAGCATGAACAGGCCGGTCAGCATCAGGCCCGGCATCACGCCGGCGATGAACAGGCGGCCGATCGAGGTTTCGGTGGCGATGCCGTACAGGATGAAGGTGACCGACGGCGGAATCAGAATGCCGAGCGTGCCGCCGGCGCAGATCGAGCCGGTCGCGACTTCGTCCGGGATAGCCGCGGCGGCGCATCTCGGGAATGCCCATCTTGCCGATGGCCGCGCAGCAGGCGGGCGAGGAGCCGGTCAAGCGCCGCGAAGATCGCGCAGGCGCCGAGATTGGAGATGACGAGCCCGCCGGGCAGCCGGTAGAGCCAGCGGTCGAGCGACTCGTAGAGGTCCTTGCCGGCGGGCGAGGAACCGATCGCCGCGCCCATCATCACGAACATCGGGATGGCGACCAAGCGTGAACTCGTCGAGGCCCGGTGTAGAAGGTCTCGGCGACCACGTGCATGCTGTCGATGCCCTGGAAGATCAGCAGGAAGACGATCGAGATGGCGCCGAGGCCGAAGGCGACCGGGCATGCCGGAGACGCAGCATCAACAGCGTGACGACGAGGACGACGATGCCTTCGCGTGGTCGGGCTCATCCGGCGCCTCCCAGCGCTTCGCGCGCCTGCTCGCGCGCGATTTCTTCGGCGTCGGCCTTCTCCGAATGCCGAACGGCGGCGCGCGCCCGGTCACGCAGGGAGATGAGTTCGGCGGCATATTGCAGCACGAGCAGGCCGAGCCCGATCGGCATCGACGAGATAGGGAATCCAGAGCGGCGCGCGCCAGACCGTGTCGGAATGCCAGTTCTTGCGTCCAGGCCTCGTACCAATAGGCCGGTGCACAGCACGAACAGCACGAGCACGAAGGCGAAGGCCGAGAACGATCGTGAACAGCGCCAGCCAGTAGCGCGGCGCGCGGGCCGAGGTGCAGCGGCAGCACGTCGACGTTGACGTGGCCGCGCGTCATCAGCACGTAGGCGCTGCCGACGAAGGTCGCCGCCGACGATGCAGTAGGTGACGACGTCGATCTGCCAGATCGTGGTGCAGGTTGAGGATGTAGCGCTCGACCACCATGTCGCAGATCACCAGCACCGCAAAGCCGATCAAGAAGGCGGCGACGACGCCGGCGACGCGCGACAGGAACGCGACCGCCCGAATGTAAGCGTCCATGAGTCTGGTTGTTCAGGGTCGCGGTGTTGCCGAAGATCGGGCGCCGCATCCGTCGGCGCGCGAGAGCCGGCCGGCGGGTGGCCCCGCCGGCCGCAGGTCAGCCGAGCGTTACTTAACCGCCAAGGCCTCGTCGATCAGCTTCTGGCCGTTCGGCACGTCCTTGGCGAATTTGGCGTAGGAGCTCTTCTTGGCGACATCGATCCAGGCTTGGTATTCGGCGTCGGAAAGCGTGACGACCTTCGACCTTGTGGTCCTTGAAGGCCTTGATCGCCTCCTCGTTCACCTCGTCGGCCTTCTTCTCGTAGTAGGCCTGCGCGTTCTTGCCGGCCTTGATGATCGCGTCCTGCTGCTGCTTGTTGAGCTTCTCGAAGCTCTTCTTCGACATCAGCACCGGCTCGTACATGAACCACAGCGCGTTGTTGCCGGGCGCGGTCAGGCAGCTTGGTGACTTCGTAAAGCCGCGTCGAGGCGAAGGTGCCGAGGCTGGTGTCGGTGCCGGTCACGACGCCGGTCTGGAACGCGTTGTAGATTTCGTTCGACGGCGGGCTGACGATGCTGGCGCCGGCCGCCTGCCACATGGCGGCGAAGGTCGGGCCGGCGGCGCGGAATTTCATGCCCTTCAGGTCCGTCGGGATTCTTGATGCAGTTGTCTTTGGCGGCCATGCCGCCGGCGAACCAGGCATCGGACAGCACGATCACGCCGTGCTTCTCGATCTCGGCGCGCATCGTCCTTCATGAACTGCGGAATTGTTGATGCGCTTGGCGCGGTCCTGGCTGCGGATCAGGCCCGGCATCAGCGTGGCGCTGAAGACCGGCACCTTGCCGCTGGCGTAATCGAGCGGGAACAGCGAAATGTCGAGCTGGCCGTCGACCATCGCGTTCCACTGCTGGTTCGGCTTGAACAGCGAGGCGCCGGGATAGACCTGGACGGTGATGCCGACATTGGCGTCGCCTGACTTCCTTGGCGATCATCTGCACCATGTCGTCGCGCACGTCGTGCTTGCCGCCGGGGAATTGATGCGAGGCGCGCAGCGTGACCTGCGCCTGCGCCGATGCCGACAGCAGCACGGCGGCCGCGGCGGCGGTTAGAAATGCGGTGATGGTCCTCATGCGTCGTTCCTCCGTGGTCTTTATTTTCTGGCGGCGGTGACCCGCCGCGCTTGGGGCGGTGAGCGCTACATTAGCCAAAAAAACCCCGCGTCACCCCTGTTTCAGCTTAGCCGCCGGCGCGGCACTATGCCATAGGCTCGGGCGTCGATTTCCGCCGCAAGCCCGTGGCCGCCTTAGGGATTCCACGGTCTGGCCAGCGCGAAAACTTGCCTCTATAACCCCCGCCGTCGCCCTCCATTCCGTTTCATTCCCGGGAGTTTCCTCGATGCCGAAGCCGCTGGCGGGTCTGCGCGTCCTCGAACTTGCCCGCATTCTGGCCGGCCCTTGGGCGGGCCAAATTCTGGCCGATCTCGGCGCCGACGTGATCAAGGTCGAGCGCAAAGGCGCGGGCGACGATACGCGCGGCTGGGGTCCGCCGTTCGTCGAAGGCGTCGACGGCAAGCCCATCGGCTCGGCCTATTTCCATTCCGCCAACCGCGGCAAGCGTTCGATCGAGCTCGACTTCGAAAGCGACGAGGGCAAGCGCCTGGTCAAGAAGCTCGCCGCGCGCTCCGACGTGTTGATCGAGAACTTCAAGGTCGGCGGGCTCGCCAAATTCGGGCTCGACTACAAGAGCCTGGCGCCGGAGTGCCCGCGGCTGATCTATTGCTCGGTCACCGGCTTCGGCCAGGACGGCCCCTACGCGCCGCGCGCCGGCTACGATCTGATGGCGCAAGGCATGGGCGGCATGATGGCGATGACGGGCTACGCGGACGGCCCGCCGACCCGCGTCGGCGTCGCCGTCTCCGACATTTTCACCGGCGTCTATTCGGCGATCGGCATTCTCGCCGCGCTCGCCCAGCGCGAGCGCACCGGCAAGGGCGCCTATGTCGATACCGCGCTGGTCGACTCGACCGTCGGCGTGCTCGCCAATATGGGGATGAATTATCTGGTGTCGGGAGTCGTGCCGAAGCGACTCGGCAACGCGCACGCCAACGTCGTGCCCTACCAGGAATTTCCCGTCGCCGACGGCCACGTGATCGTCGCCACCGGCAACGACCGCCAATATGTCGAATTCTGCAAGGTGTTGGGCGCGCCCGAGCTCGGCGCAGATCCGAAATTCAAGACCAATTCGGACCGGATTCAGAACCGCAAGGAACTGATCGACAAGCTCACCGCGCTCACCAAGCAGGTCAAGCGCGACGATCTTCTCGCGCAGCTCGAAGCGGTGAAGGTGCCGGCCGGTCCGATCAATGATTTCGAGCAGGTATTCAACGACCCGCAGGTCAAGCACCGCGGCATGAAGCTCGATCTGCCGAGCAAGGCGGCAAAGCGCGGCAGCATCCCCGGCGTGCGCACCCCGATCGTGATCGACGGCTGGAGGGCGGCGTCGGAAAAACCCTCGCCGCTGCTCGGCGAGCACACGGCGGAGATCCTGCGCGAGATCGGCGAGGCGTAAGCCGTCCTTTGCCGGAATGCGCGATCACGCCACCGCGGTCGGCGCCAGCGCTTCGATATCGGTCGCGACATCGATCACCGCCGGCCGCTTCGCGGCGAGCGCGCGCGCCAAGGCCGGCGCGATATCGCCGGCGCGCTCGACCCGGATGCCGAGCGCGCCCATGTCCTCGGCGAGCTTGGCGAAATTCATCGGATTATAGGTCCACAATTCGCGCGCCTGCTCGGTCTGCGTGCCGCCATAGGCGCGGTCGAAGCCGCGCTTGCTCTGGTTGCCGCCGCCGTTGTTGTTGACGATGGTCACCGAGGCGATGTTCCAGCGCACCGCGGTCTCGACTTCGGCGATGTGGTACCAGAAGCCGGCGTCGCCGGTGAACACCACCACCGGCCGCTCCGGACACGCGGCCTTGGCGCCGATGCCGGCGGGAAAGGCCCAGCCGAGATGGCCGGCGCTGCGCATGTAGCTTTGCGAGGCGCTGCGCAGGTCGTACATGCCGCCCATCCACATGCCGGCGTGGCCGGTGTCGACGACCACGATGGCGTCGTCGGGCACGTGCTTGGTGAGTTCGCCGCAGATGCGCGCCGGATGGATCGGCGCCGCGTCGGATTCCAGCAGCGACTTGTATTTGCCGTACCACTCGGCGCGCAGCGCGGCGATTTCCTTGATCCAGGCGGCGCGCTTCTGCGCGCTCGCGTCGTCGGCCTGCTCGAGCATCGCCGCCAGCACGGTCTTGGCGTCGCCCAGCACGCTCGCCTGCAAGGGATAATTGCGGCCGAGCGCTTCCGGGTCGATGTCGATCTGGATCGCCGGCGTGCCGATCGGCGGCACCGCCCAGAAATGCGTGGTCATGCCGCCGGTCTCGGTGCCGATGAAGCAGACGAGGTCGGCGCGGTTGACCGCGCGGTTGGCGCTCTCGCGCGAATAGCTGCCGACCACGCCGACCGACAGCGGATGCGTGCCGGGGATCGAGTCCTTGCCGTTGAGCGAGGTGGCGACCGGAATTTGCAGCGCTTCCGCCAGCGCCACCAGTTCGCGCGCCGCGCCGGAGGCGCGCACGCCGCCGCCGGCGACGATGATCGGCCGCTCGGCCTTTTGCAGGAGATCGAGCGCCGCCTTGACATGCGCCGCTTCCGGCTCCGGCCGGAACGGCGGCACTTGCGCGAATTGCGCCTCGACCAGCGGCTCCATCTCGGCTTCCTCGAGGTCGACCTGGCCCTCGTTGCCGCGGAATTGCAGATGCACCGGCCCGGGCGTGCCGGAGGTGGCCGTGCGGAACGCCTGCCGCAGCATGTCGGGGATGCGCGCCACGTCGTCGACGGTGGCGTTGAACTTGGTCACCGGCTCGAAGGCCGGCACGTCGTCGATTTCCTGGTAGACCTTGCGGAACTTGGTCTTGGGATCGCGGCCGCCGGTAAAGGCGATCACCGGCGAATGCGCGAGCTAGGCGTCGCGCAGGCCGGCGGCGAGGTTGAGCGCGCCGATCACCTGCGCCATGCAGATGCCGGGCTTGCCGGACGCGCGCGCGTAGCCGTCGGCCATGTAGGCGGCGGATTTCTCGCCGTGGCAGTGCACGCGCGCGATCTTGGTGCGCCGCTCCATCTCGGCGAAGGTCCGCCGCAGCACCGCCGGCACCATGAACACATGCGTCACGCCGTAGCCGGCCAGCATGTCGGCGAGACACTCGGCGCCGGTCATTTTGCGATTGTGGCCAAGCATGGTCCCGTCCGCTGTCTCGAAGCGCCACGAAAAACGAATGGTCCAATAACCATCGGCGCGCCGAGGTGGCAAGAGTGTCTGCGCGATTGACTGTTCGCCGGTCGCGCGAGACACTTTGCCCCTCAGACGGGGGAAAACATGACAATGGCTCTGCGATGGACTTCGGCGGCCATGCTGATGGCCGGCTTGCTGTTATGCCCGCCCGCGCCGGCCGGCGCGGCCGGGCTGCAGCCGGGCGAATATGCCTGCGCCGGATCGGGCGGCACGATCTTGATCGGCCTCGGCTTCAGGCTGCGGGCGGACGGCAGCTATACCGATCTCGACGGCAAGTCGGCGGGCCGCGTGGTGTTCGATGGATCGAACGTGCGCTTCGTCGGCGGCCATCTCGACGGCGAGGTCGGCCGCAACGTGCGCGGCAACAATTTCGAGATCCACTCGGCCAGCTGCAGCCACAACTGAGCGCGCTTAACTCCGGCATGAACTTCATCGCCACGCCGTTGATGCAGTAGCGCAGGCCGGTCGGCGGCGGCCCGTCCGGGAAGACGTGGCCGAGATGGCTGCCGCAGCGGCTGCAATGCACTTCGTCGCGCATCATGCCGTGGCTGGTGTCGGCCGACTTCTCGACCGCGCCCGGCTCGGGATCGTTGAAGCTCGGCCAGCCGGTGCCGCTCTCGAATTTCTTCTTCGACGACGAACAGCGGCTGATCGCAGCCGGCGCAGACGAACGTGCCGTGCCGCTTTTCGTAGTTGAGCGCGCAGCTTCCCGGCATCTCGGTGCCGTGCTCGCGCATGATCTCGTATTGCTCGGGCGTGAGCAGCTTGCGCCATTCGGCTTCGGTGTGGGTGACGGGATATTGTTTTTCCATCGTGCTCTCCGCTTTCTCCGGCATCAGTCGGCCGCGAAGCGGGCGATCCAGGATCCTGGCTATCGGGTCATGTTCGAACGCGGTCACTGGGCGCCGCTTTCGCGGGGACGACATCACTTGATCGCCAGCGGATTGACCGGCGAGCCGACCGCGCCGGTGATCGGGATCGCCGGCGCGACGAACAGGAACTCGTAGACCTTGTCGGCGGCGCAGTCGTCGGCCAGTTCCTTCAACTGGAAGATCTCGCCCATGGTCATGCCCATGATCGGGATCGTGATCCAGTGCCAGGGCTGGTTGATGCCCTCCTCGCTTTCGTTCGGGCGCACCTCGCAGCCCCAGGTGTCGCTGGCGAGCGCCGCCAATTCGGTGTTCTTGACGAAGTCGAGCGTCTCGAACGCAGAAGCCCGGCGCGTCGCCGCCCGGATAGCCGTCCCAGCTGCCGGCCTTCTGGCAGCGCTCCATCATGCCGGTGCGCACGATGACATAGTCGCCGCGCTTGAGCGCGACGTTCTGCTTCTTGGCGGTCGCGTACAGATCGTCGTTGGTGATGCCGTAGCCGTCGTCGAGCAACTCGACGCCCTTGTAGCGCGCGACGTCGAGCAGCACGCCGCGGCCGACCATCTTGTTCTTGGTCTTCTCGATGCCGCACTTCTGCGCGCCGGCGCGAGGTCACTTCGCGGCAGTCGTAGCCGTTCCACATGTAGTTCTCATAGAACACGTGGCCGAGCCCGTCCCATTGCGTGCCGCATTGCAGCGGCATGGTCACCATGTCGTCGGCGGCGCGGATGCCGCGCTTGTCGAGCACGCCGGAATAGGCGTCGGTGCCGGTGCGCAGCATGGTGTGGATCGGGTTGGTGCGGCCCATGCTCGGGTATTTGCTCTTGGCGCCCTGCGGCCCGGTATGGTCGAAATTGAGCGCGAGCGAGATCACCTTGCCTTTCTTGACCAGCCGGGTGGCGGCGACGATGTCTTCGGCGCTGGTGTAATTGAGCGTGCCGATCTCGTCGTCCGGGCCCCATTTGCCCCAGTTTTTGTACTTTTCCGCGGCCTCGCGCATGTCCTGGCGGGTGACTTTCTTGGCAGGCATCGGATGTCCTCTGTTACTCGGCGGGGTGGCTTTGCGCCGGAATACAGCCTTTGACGCCGAGCGACGCAAGCCTCGGGTGGAACTTCCCCGGTGATGGCGCATTCATAGCTGCGGGCAGGCTGTAGGAAAATTGCTGCACAGCAGCGCAATCGCAACATGCCGTTCATAGTGCGTTCACGCGCGCCCTGCCAACACGAACCAGGAGCGAGACGACCCTTGCAATTGTGCGCCATCTAACCCGAGGAGAGAAGCGATGTTGAAGAAGGTTACCATCGTGCTGTCCGTCGTTGCCGCGTTTGGATTTGCGCTCGCGGCGCCGACGTTCGCAGCGCCGCACGAACAAGAACAAAAGTGTCACCGTCCAAAAGAACGTCAACCGGAACGTCAACCGGAATGTGCGCGTCAACCGGAATGTCAACGTGAACCGGAATCTGCGCGTCAACAGAAACGTCAACAGAAGCGTCAACCGCTCGGTCACGCGCAATTTCGTGGTCGGCCGCAGCTACAACGGCCACCGTTGGTTCGGCCATAGCCGCCACCGCTGGCACGGCCGCTGGTACGCCTACGGCGAAGGCGAGTGCTGGATCAACATCGACGGCGAGTGGTTCTGGAACGAGCTGGTCTGCCCGCTCTGATCCGAACGCCCGACGCTCTCAGCCGCCGCGCCACCCGCGCGGCGGCTTTTTTGCGCCTCCCGGCCGCCCACTGGCGCCGCCCGATTGCGATGTTACGATGCCGGCGGTCTCGACAGAAAAAGCTTGGGGAGAATACGTCATGCGTTTGACACTGCGCGCGCTGCTGACCTGCGCGGCCCTCGTTACGCCCGCGATCGCGGCCACCGCGCCGGCCGCGGCCTATCCCGACCGCCCGGTGAAGATCGTCGTGCCGTTCGCGCCGGCCGGCCCGACCGACGTGATGGCGCGGCTGATCGCGCAGAAGCTTTCGGAAAACCTGAAGCAGCAGTTCTACGTCGAGAACCACGCCGGCGCCGGCGGCAATATCGGCATGTCGATCGTGGCCAAGGCGGCGCCCGACGGCTACACCATTCTGGTCGCGTCATCGAGCTACGTGGTCAACCCGAGCCTGTACGCGAAGAACCCCTACGATCCCTACAAGGACTTCGCGCCGGTGACGCGCGCGGCGGCCTCGCCCAACGTGCTGGTGGTGCACGAGTCGATTCCGGCCAAGACGGTGAAGGAGCTGGTCGAGCTGCTGCAGAAAAATCCCGGCAAATACACCATCGCCAATCCCGGCATCGGCACCACGCCGCAGCTCGCCGCCGAGCTGTTCAAGCTCAAATTCAAGATCGACGCCGCGAGCGTGCCGTTTCAGGGCGCCGGACCGGCGATGCAGTCGGCGGTCGCCGGCCATACGCCGATCGCGTTCAGCGCGCTGCCGCCGACCGCGCCGCTGGTGCAGGCCGGCAAATTGCGCGCGCTGGCGGTGACCTCGGCCAAGCGCTCGGCCGCGCTGCCCGACGTGCCGACGATGTCGGAAGCCGGCCTCTCCGACCAGGAATCGGAGACCATGCAGGGCATCTTCGTGCCGGCCGGAACGCCGCCGGCGATCGTCAAGCAGCTGCACGATGAGATCGTGAAAATCATGGCGCTGCCGGACGTGAAGGCGAAAAGCATGCAGCTCGGCTTCGACGTGGTCGCCAACTCGCCGGAAGAGTTCTCCGCCTACATCAAGAAAGAGGTGGACAAGTGGGCAAGGCGTCATCAAGGACGCCAAGATGAAGCAGATTCAGTAGCGCATCGCGCGTTTTTAAACGTCGTCATGGCCGGGCTTGTCCCGGCCATCTCGCTTAGGAAGCCGATCGTGCCATCCTTAGCGGGATGCGCGGGTCAAGCCCGCGCATGACAATCGAGAGTCGCCAACCATGCGCATCGTCGATATTCGCGAGACGGCGATCCCGCTCAAGTCGAACTTAAGCAATTCGAGCTTCGATTTCACCGAGATGACGACGTCGGTGGTGGCGGTCGTCACCGACGTCGTGCGCGACGGCAAGCCGGTCTGCGGCTTCGCCTTCAATTCCACCGGGCGCTACGCCTGCGGCGCGGCGATGCGCGCGCGCTTCATCCCGCGCATCCTCGCCGCCAAGCCCGATATGCTGCTCGACGAGGCCGGCCTGCTCGATCCGGCGAAGATCCTCGCCTGCATGATGCAGCGGGAGAAGGCCGGCGGGCATTCCGAGCGCTCGATCGCCATCGGCACCATCGAGGTGGCGGTGTGGGACGCGCTCGCCAAGATCGCGGACCAGCCGCTCTATCGCCTGCTGGCCGAGCGCTTCAACGGCGGCAAGGTGCCTGACAAGCGTGTTCTGCTACGTCGGCGGCGGCTGGTACTGGCCGGGCCAGACCATCCGGGATTTGCAAGACGAGATGCGCCGCCATCTCGACGCCGGCTACACCATGGTCAAGATGAAAGTCGGCGGCCTGCCGCTCGCCGACGACCTGCGGCGGCTGGAAGCGGTGCTGCAAGTGGTGGGCTGCGGCGAGCATCTCGCCGTCGACGCCAATTGCAAATTCGGCCGCGCAGAGGCGCTCGCTTATGCCAAGGCGCTCGCGCCCTTCAAGCTGCGCTGGTTCGAGGAGCCGTGCGATCCGCTCGACTTCGCGCTGATGGCGGAGCTCGCCGACGCCTATGCGCCGCCGCTCGCGACCGGCGAAAACCTGTTCTCCACGGCCGACGTCGAGAACCTGGTGCGCTTCGGCGGGCTGGCGCGCCGGGCACGACGTCATCCAGATCGACCCGCCGCAGGCCTACGGCATCACGCAATACGCGCGCACGCTCGCCATGCTGGAAGCGCCGCGGCTGGCCGCGCGCGTCGTTGTTTCCGCACGGCGGCAACCAGATGTCGCTCGCGATTGCCGCCGGCTTCGGCCTCGGCGGGGCGGAGTCCTATCCGGGCGTGTTCGGCGATTTCGGGGGCTTTGCCGACGATGCACGTATCGAGAACGGCGCCATCACGCTGTCGGAGCGCCCTGGCATCGGCTTCGAAGGACAGGGCCGGCTCTATCGCATCATGAGAGAACTGGCGGGGCTGTAAGCCTCTCCGCTGTCATGCGCGGGCTTGACCCGCGCATCCCGCTTAGGGACGCCGGCCCATAAGCGAGATGGCCGGGACGAGCCCGGCCATGACGCCCTTGATTGCCGGGTCCAGCATGATCGACGAGATCGTTTCCGTCACCCTGCGCGACGGCACCGCGCATCCCTCCGAACCGACACTGCCCATTTCGCCCACCACGGCCTGATCGGCTTTTCATCGCGGCATTGCTGGCATAGCATCCGTGCAAGGGCGCAAAGCCCGCACGCATAAGGGGCTCAGGGGAGGCAAACATGGCCGGTCAATCCGTCGTCCAGGTATCGCGGCTGCTCGACGAGCGCGGTCTGCGCTCGTTCCACTACAATCTGATCTTCTGGTGCGTGCTGCTGTCCCTGATCGACGGCTACGACATCGCCGCCATCGCCTTCGCCGCGCCGCATCTGATGCGCGACTGGGGCCTCAAGCCGGGCGGGCTGGGACCGGTGTTCAGCGCCAGCCTGATCGGCATCTTGTTCGGCTCGGCGCTGTTCGGCTGGATCGGCGACCGCTACGGCCGCAAGGCGGCGTTGATCGGCTCGAACCTGCTGTTCGGCGTGTTCACCTTGTGGGCGGCCCATGCGGCCAATCTCGACCAGCTGTTCTGGCTGCGTTTGCTCGCCGGCCTCGGCATCGGCGGCGTCATCCCGAACATCGTCGCCATCAACAGCGAATCCGCGCCGCGCAAATATCGCCTGACGCTGGCCTCGATCGCCGTCGGCTTTGTGCCCGTCGGCGGCGCCATTCCGGGCGTCATCGCCGCGACCTTGGTGCCGACGCACGGCTGGCAGATCTTGTTCACCATCGGCGGCATCGTGCCGATCGTCCTTGCGCTGATCGGAATGTTCATGTTGCCGGAGTTGATCAAATACATGACGCTGCACGAAAGCCAGCGCGGCAAGATGGAGAAAACGCTCGCCGCGCTCGATCCCACCCTTAAAGTGCCGGCCGACGCCAAGTTCGTGATCGAAGACGAGCAGCAATTCCCCGGCTTCAACCCGGCTTACCTGTTCCGCCAGGGCCTCTGGCTGATCACGCCGCTGCTCTGGCTGCTGTTTGCGCTCAACCTCATGGGCTACTTCTTCCTGCTGTCGTGGACGCCGACCTTGATGGCGGTGTTGAAACTGCCGCCGTCGATCGGCGCGCTCGCCGGCGCGATGATCCAGATCGGCGGCACCGTCGGCTCGCTGCTGCTGGCGCGCTGGTTCGAGCGCCAGCGTTTCCTCGCCATCGCGATCGTGTTCGTGGTCGCGGTGCCCATCGTGGCCTCGATCGGCTATGCCGGCGTGACCTCGACCACGGCGCTCGCGGTCGCGACCTTCTTCGCCGGCTTCTGCGTGCTCGGCATTCAGACCGGCATCAACGTGGTCGGCGCGCTGGTCTATCCGACCTCGCTGCGCGCCAACGGCTCCGGCTGGGAACTGGGCATCGGCCGCATCGGATCGATCGTCGGGCCGCTGCTCGGCGCCTTGCTGATCGGACTGCCGGTGCAGCACCTCTACATGTGGTCGTCGCTGCCCTTCGCGGCCGGAGCGGTCGTTTGCTTCGTGATCTACCGGCTCAACGAGGCGCGCTTGCGGACGCATCCCGAACTGCAGGCGGCGCAGGCGCCGGCCTGAGCCGGCAGACGTGAGACGAGGCAAGCGGCGCCGGGTGCGGCGCCGTTTTGCTTTTCAGAACGGCTCGTAGTCGCGCAGCGCCGGGATCACCTGCTCGCCGAACAGCTTGAGCGAGCGCATCAGGTCGTCTTCCGGCAGGTCGGTGAAATTGAACTCGCCCATGCAGACGTTGTAGAGGCCGGCCTCGGCGGTCTTGCGGATCTTGGCGGCTACGGTTTCGCGGCGAGCCGATGAACACCAATTCGTGCTTCATCAGGTAATCCGGGTCGAACAGATTGGCCATGATCTCGGACGCGCCCGGCTCGCCGCGGCCGATGAAGCGCTTGGCGTGCTCGCGCACGCGCTCATCGAAGCTCTCGCCCGGCTTGGGCTGGCGCCAGGAACCCCTCATAGGCGCGCGCGGCGCGCTTGAGCGCGACATCGAGCGCCTTGTCGTCGCTTTCGTCGACATAGATGATGGTGCAATAGGCGATGTTCGGTTTGCGCGGCCAGCCGGCTTTTTTCCAGTCGTCGAGAAAAACGCGGTAGCGCGGCGCAGCGTCGGCGCGCGGATAGACCAGGAAATAACCGGGATTGATGCCGTTCTTGGCGCAGAATTCCAGCGTCTGCGGATCGCGGCTCATCATCCAGAGCGGCGGATGCGGCCGCTGAAACGGTTGCACCGAGATTTCCGCCGATTCGGTCTTGTGGATCTCGCCGTGGAATGAGAACGGCTGCTGGTCGCCATAGGCGGCGCGCAGGTAGTCGACGAATTCCAGCGTCGGCGATTTGCGGAAACTGTAGTCGAAGCCGAACGGCTTGAAATAATCCGGGCTGATGCCCGGCACCAGGCCGAGCTCCATGCGCCCGCCCAGCATCTGGTCGACGATCGCGATCTCCTCGGCCAGCCGCAGCGGATGGTAAAGCGGCACGATGTAACCCATCGGCCCGACGCGCATGCGCTTGGTGTGGGCGCCGGCGCCGACCGCGTAGAGGCTGGGCGACGACATCCAGCTTTCGTCGGGGCGGAAATGATGCTCGACGCAAAACGAATAATCGAAGCCGAGCGCGTCGCACAATTCGAGTTCGCGCCACAACTGCTCGTAGCGCTGGTGCGGGCTCATGCCCGGCTTGTTCCAAATGTGCGAGAAATGCGCGAATTTCATGCGGCTGCTCCGGCGGTTGAGCCGACATAGAACGGCGCGGCGGCGCATGGCAAGCCTCGCGCCCAAGCCTCGCGCTTTTGTGGGCGGCGCCCGCACTTTGCGGCCGCACGCGCGGCCCGTAGAGTGCCGCCATGGCCGACAACGATTACGAGGTCGTCGTGCTCGGCGGCGGCGCCGCCGGCATCGCCGCCGCGCGGCGGCTGCACGATGCAGGCGTACGATGCCTGCTGGTCGAGGCGCGCGAGCGGCTGGGCGGGCGCGCGTTCACGCAAACGCACGCCGGCTACGCGCTCGACCTCGGCTGCGGCTGGTTTCACTCCGCCGACCGCAACCCCTGGGTGGCGATCGCAGAGCGCCAAGGCCGCAGCTTCGACAAGACGCCGCCGCCTTGGGCGCAGCGGCCGTCGCTGCCCTATGGCTTTCCGATCGAGCGGCAGCGCGAGTTCATCGACGCGCTCAATGCCTTCTTCGCGCGCCAGGCCGCCGCGGCCAAGGAACCCGACCGGCCGGCATCCGAACTGCTCGAGCCCGGCAACCGCTGGAACGGATTGATCGGCGCCGTCAACAGCTTACATCAGCGGCGGCGATCTCGATCAGCTGTCGGTGCACGACCTCGAGAACTACGATGCGACCAACGTCAATTGGCGCGTGGCCGAGGGTTATGGCGCGACCATCGCGGCGCATGGCGCGAACGTACCGGCGGAGCTCGGCTGTATCGCGCACAGGATCGATCACAGCGACAAGCGGCTGAAAATCGAAACGAGCAAGGGCGCATTTGTCACCGACCAGGCGATTGTCGCCCTGCCTACGGCGCACATTGCCGACGAGACATTGAAGTTCACTCCGGCGCTGCCCGGCAAAATCGAGGCCGCGGCGGGTCTTCCCCTGGGGCTCGCCGACAAATTGTTTGTATCGCTTGATGACGCCGATGAATTCCCTAGCGACAGCCGCGTGTTTGGGCGCAACGACCGCGCCGAAACCGGCGCTTATCACGTGCGGCCGTTCGGGCGACCGCTGATCGAAGTCTATCTCGGCGGCAGTAACGCCTGGCATCTGGAAGAAGGCGGCGAACGAGCCTTCTTCGATTTCGCGCGATCGGAGTTGACGGGCATCTTCGGCAACGGATTCGCTAAACGCATCAGGCCCCTCGCCATTCACCTTTGGGGCAGAGACCCGTTCGCGCGCGGCTCCTATTCGTACGCCCGTCCGGGCAAGGCCGGCGAGCGCGCGCGGCTGGCCGCGCCGGTGGACAACCGCCTGTTCTTTGCCGGGGAAGCCTGTTCCATGCACGATTACTCGACCGCGCACGGCGCCTATGTCACCGGCGTTACCGCCGCGGATGAGGTGCTGGCGGCGCGCAAAGCGCGGCCTTGAAGCGCCGCTCTATTTGGCGGAGACTTCGCCAAACACCGACGGAGGGTGCCGATGGAAACCGTCCCTGTGGGTCCGGGCTTTGCCGCTGAATTGCGCGGCGTCACGCTCGCCGATGTGGCCAATGACGATGCCGCTTACGCAGCCGTGCGCGCCGCTTTCGAAGAGCACTCGGTTCTCGTCTTTCGCGGCCAGGAGGTCACCGACGACCTGCAGCTCGCCTTCTCCAAGCGCTTCGGCCCGCCGGAAGTGACCAAGGTCGGCTCGCTCGGCACCGGCAGCCATTTCGTCATTCTTGTCCACCATCGGGCCGGACGGAAAGGTCGTGCCGCCCGACCACCGCTACGCGCTGCGCAACAAGGCCAACCAGCTCTGGCACACCGATTCATCGTTCAAGCGCACGCCCGCGCTCACCTCGGTGCTGTCGGCGCGCATCATTCCGGCGCGCGGCGGCGAAACCGAATACGTCTCGACCCGACTCGCCTTCGAAAGGCTCGACCCGGCGCTGCGCCAGAAACTCGAGAATTCCTTCGCCTGGCACGACTACAACCATTCGCGCAGCCAGATCGCGCCCGGTCTCGCCACGCCGGAGGAGCGCGCGGCGCTGCCGCCGGTGTGCTGGCGCATGGTGTGGAAGAACCCGGTCAACGGCCGCGGCGCGCTTTATCTCGCCTCGCACGCCTACGCGATCGAGGGCATGGAGCCGGCGGCGGGCAAGGCGCTGATCGACGAGTTGACGGCGGCGGCGACCGTGCCGCAGGCGAGCTACGTGCACGTCTGGCAGAGCGGCGACGTGTGATGTGGGACAACCGCGCCACCATGCATCGCGGCCGGCCCTGGCCGGCGCACGAGGCGCGGCTGATGGTGCGCACCACCGTCTCGGCGACCGCCGCCGACGGTCTCGAATCCATGCGCCCGCCGACGCAGCAGGCGGCGGAGTAGCGCGGCGATGAAGGTCGTATTCACGCGCAACGATCGGCGCACCGTCATCACCGGCTGGCGCGCCTGGGCGATGGTCGTCCCGGTGATGCTGGTTGCGGCGTTGATCCTGGTCGTGGCCGCGGCCTTCGCGCTCGGTCTGGTGCTGACGGTCGGCACCATCCTGCTCGTCGGCGTGCCGATCGCGCTGTTGCTCACGCTGATCGCGCACTTGTTGCTGCCGGCGCCGCGCTGAAACTTCAACCGATGTCGATGAAGGTCAGCGGCCGCGCCACCGCCTCCAGCGGCTTGCGCTCGGCGGCAACGCTCCAGCGCCAGGCCACCAGCCCCGCCAAGATCATCAGCGCGGCGCCGAGCAGATAGCCGCCGAACACGCTTATGCGCGAGCCGGTGTCGATCAGCACGCCGAACAGCGCACGGGCCGGCGATGCCGCCGACGCCGGTGCCGACCGCGTAGAAGAAGGCGATCGCCAGCGCGCGGATTTCGAGCGGGAAGGTTTCGCTCACGGTCAGATAGGCCGAGCTCGCCGCCGCCGAGGCGAAGAAGAAGATCGACCATCCAGCAGACCGTCTGCGCCTCGGCGCCGATCAGATCGCTGCGCGAACAGATAGCCGGTGCCGGCGAGCAGCAGGCCGGAGACGATATAGGTGAAGGCGATCATCGGCCGCCGCCCGCGCGTGTCGAACAGCCGCCCGAGCAGCACCGGCCCGAGGAAATTTCCCGCCGCGAACGGCAAGCAGATACCAGCCGACGTGATCGGACGGCACGCCGTAGAAATCGGTGAGGACCAGCGCATAGGTGAAGAAGATCGCGTTGTAGAAGAAGGCCTGCGCCGCCATCAGCGCGAGCCCGACATAGGTGCGCTGGCGGTGGCGCTTGAACAAAGTCTGCGCGACTTCCCACAGCGGCGTCGAATGCGCGCGTGCGCAAGCGGACGCGCGGCAAGATCGCGCGCCGGCGGCAAGATCGGCAAAGCGCTGCCTCGATGCCCGCGACCACGCGCTCGGCCTCCTCGACGCGGCCATGCGTCATCAGCCAGCGCGGGCTTTCCGGCAGCCACAGCCGCATGAAGAAGATCACCAGCGCCAGGCTGGCGCCGATCAGGAAGGCGAGCCGCCAGCCGATGCTCGGGATCGATCACCGCCGGATCGAGCAGCACCAGCGAGCCGAGCGCGCCCAAGCGCCGCGCCGATCCAGAAGCTGCCGTTGATGACGAGATCGCTCCAGCCGCGCACGCGCGCCGGGATCAGCTCCTGGATGGTGGAATTGATCGCGGCATATTCGCCGCCGATGCCGGCGCCGGTGATGAAACGAAACAGCGCGAAGCTCGCGACATTCCAGGACGCCGGCGGTCGCCGCGGTGGCGATGAGATAGACCGTCAAGCGTGATGAAGAACAGTTTCTTGCGGCCGAGCCGGTCGGTCAGCCAGCCGAAGAACAGCGCGCCGAGCACCGCGCCGGCGAGATAGGCGCTGGAGGCAAGCCCGACGTCGGTGTTGGTGAAATGCAGGCGCCGGGCTGTCCTTGAGCGCGCCGGCGAGCGCGCCCGCCAGCGTCACCTCGAGCCCGTCCAGAATCCAGGTGATGCCGAGCGCCGCCACAACCAAAGTGTGAAAGCGGCCCCAGGGCAGCCGGTCGAGCCGCGCCGGAATGTCGCTCTCGACGATCTCGCCTGCCGCCATGCGCTGCCCTTCGCTCTCACCGACAACGCCCGGCGGCGCCCGTGCGTTTCACCCGCCCGCTTGGCGCGCGGGCGGGCGGGCGATAGTGTCCGCCCGCCCCGGACCGATTATGGACACTGACACCCTCCGCCGCCTGCATTATCTCGCCGCCATCGCGTGCGGCATATTCGCGGCCTTGCTGATGCACATCGTGCTCACGCTGTTCGGCGTCGGGCTCGACGCCGCGCTGCGCGAGGATGCCGGCGGCCGCCAGCAATTCATCTCGGCGGTGGCCTGGTGGGCGGTCGCCGCCGCGGGCCTTGCCGGCGGCTGGGCCACCGGCGCTTACCTGATCGCGGCGGCGCGCGAGCGCGAATTCCTGTTCCGCCTGGCGCAGCGATTCCTGATCGCGCTGGTGTTCGTCGCCGCCACCGTCGGCGGCATCATGAGCAAGAGCGGCAATCTGGGCGGCACCGTCGACGTGATCGCCGGCCTGACCGCGCTCGGCCTCGGCGCGGTCTGCGCCTTCTGCGGGGCGCGGCTCGCCTATCTCAACGCCGAGCAGGTCTAAATCGGCGCGAAAGCGCGCATGAAACGCGCCCGCGGCTAGCCAAAATCGAGATCGCGCTCGACTTAAGGGCCAATAAGGCGCAGCGTGCCGCCGACGACTTGCGCCTGTCGCCCAATCACAAAACTTCGCTTCGTCGCGCGCCATACTAGAGGTATTGCTTGACGGCCAGCACAGCCCGGCGCTTCCAACTCATTTTGATCAAGCCGTCGCATTACGACGACGACGGCTATGTCATCCGCTGGTGGCGCGCGATGATCCCCTCCAATTCGCTTGCCGCCATGTACGGCATCGCCGCCGACTGCGCCGAGCGGCAGGTGCTGGGGCCGGACGTCGCTCTCGATATCGCGGCGATCGACGAGACCAATACCCGGGTCGATATGCGCAGCGCTGCTCGCCCGCATCCGGAAAAACGACGGCTTCGGAATGGTGGCGCTGGTCGGCGTGCAGTCCAACCAATATCCACGCGCGCTCGACATCGCGCGGCCGTTCCGCGCACGCCGGCGTGCCGGTCGTCATCGGCGGCTTTCACGTGTCGGGGTGTCTCTCGATGCTGGACGGCCGCGCGGTCGATCTCGACGCCTGTCGCGACATGGGCGTGTCCATTTTCGCCGGCGAAGCCGAGGGACGGCTCGACGCGGTCCTGCGCGACGCGGCCGCGGGACGGCTGGCGCGCGAATACAATTTCATCGAGGACCTGCCGGGGATCGAAGGCACGCCGGTGCCGTTTCTGCCCAAGCGCTATCTGCGCGGCACGCTCGGCCTTTCCACCACCTTCGACGCCGGCCGCGGCTGCCCCTATCAGTGTTCGTTCTGCACCATCATCAACGTGCAGGGCCGCAAGTCGCGCTACCGCTCGCCGGACGACGTCGAGCATCTGGTGCGGCTGAACTGGGCGCGACGGCGTGCACAAGTTCTTCATCACCGACGACAATTTCGCGCGCAACAAGGAGTGGGAAGCGATCTTCGACCGCCTGATCGCGCTGCGCGACGCAAGGGATCCCGCTCGGCCTGATGATCCAGGTCGACACGCTCTGCCACAAGATCCCGAACTTCGTCGAAAAGGCCAAGCGCGCCGGCGTCACGCGCGTGTTCATCGGGCTGGAGAACATCAACCCGGACAATCTGGCGGCGGCCAAGAAGCGCCAGAACAAGATCACCGAATACCGCAAGATGCTGCTGGCCTGGAAGGCGCAGGGCATCCTGACGTTCGCCGGCTACATCCTCGGCTTCCCGGCCGACACGGTCGAGACCATCCGGCGCGACATCGCCATCATCCAGAAAGAGCTGCCGCTCGACGTCGCTCGAATTCTTCTGCCTGACGCCGCTGCCCGGCTCGGAGGACCATCAGATCCTGTGGAAGAACGGCGTCGCCATGGACGCCGATCTCAACAAATATGACGTCGAGCACGTCTGCACCGCGCACCCGAAAATGAGCCGGCCGGAATGGGAGGCGATCTACCGCGAGGCCTGGTCGCTTTATTACTCGCCGGCGCACATGAAGACGCTGCTGCGGCGCGCGGCGGCGACCGGCCTGCCGATGAACAGCCTGATCAAGGTGCTGCTGCCGTTCGCCACCACGCACCGGCTGGAAAAGGTGCACCCGCTGCAAGGCGGCCTGCTGCGCCTCAAGCGGCCGTCGGAACGCCGGCCCGGGCTGGCGCGCGAGAGCGGCTGGAGCTTCTGGCCGCGCTTTGCCTGGGAGACGGTCTACAAGCACGCCGTGCTGCTGAGCATGCTCGGCCGCCTGCTGTGGCTCAAGGCGGCGATCGTCAACCATCCCAACGCCAAATCCTACCGCGACCAGTCGCTGATGCCGGTGGCGGATGACGACGACGCAACGCTCGATTTGCTCACCAAGACCACCGGCGCCATCGCCGCGGTCGCGCACATCAAGAAGGTCGCCGGACTGACCGGCGCGGTGCGGGTGGCGTAAGAATCCGCTGCACCGTTGCGAAGAAGCGAACGCGCGCTGCCATGCGCATCGCGCTGGTTTTCATGCTGGCGGCGCTCCTTCGCATTGGACGGCCTCAGATTGCAACATTTTTAGGTAATTCAATGACCAATTACGCGCTTCATTTTAGCCGCGTTTTATCGCCCGCCGGTACAGCATTACTCGAAACCGAGTCAATTGCCGACGGTGTTGATGGTCCCGCCTGCGTCGTCTCCCTGGCGAATGAAGATATTGTTCTGCCTCGCGGCGCGATGCGGCTGCACGGCGCTCAAGCTCATGCTCGGCGTCATGCTGCTGTCGCCATTGATGTCCGCCGCGATCGAGCCGAGCAACGCCGAGTCCGTCACGGTCGCGGTACCGGCGGGTCGCGATCCCGGTGCGGAGCCGGCCTTCGCGGTCGCCATATTGCCTCCTGAGGCGGACAACGAAATTGCTTCGCCTGAATTCGACGCCCCTGCGCGGAATGAGACTGATGTCGCCGGCACAGGCCTCGGCGGCGAAAAGGCCGTTCCGCCATTTCATGCCGCGCAAAAAACGCCGGCGAATTTTGTGCAGGACTACCGCTCGATATTGCGCGCAACCGCGCTGATGAACCTGGCGCAGATCAAGCACACCGCGGCGGCGGCCCATGCGACGATCGTCGGCCTGGTGTCGACCTACAATCCCTATCGCGACGGCGGCGAGGAAGGCGGGCCGCTCACCGCCTCCGGCGAGCCTTACGATTCCGCCGCTTGGACGGCGGCGATCCAGATCGATCTGCGCAAGCGCTTCGGCGGCGTCCGTTATGGCCGGCTCTATCAAGCAGCCTATGCGCTGGTCGAGAGCGGCGGAAGGCAGTTGATCGTCAAGGTCAACGACGTCGGCCCGCTGATGCCCGGGCGCGTGCTCGATCTCAACGAGCGCGGCATGCGCTATTTCGATCCGTTCCTGACGCGCGGCGTGCTGGCGGACGTGAAGGTCACGCCGCTCCCCGGCGGCGATTGGACGCCCGGCCCGCTCGGCGACGGCTATCTTCTCGGGCAGGCGCTGTTGGACAAGCCGCTCGACATGGTGCCGCCCGGCGGCTGCGATTTAACCTCGCCGCGGTGGCGTAAGTATTTAGTGCGCCGGCGCCATCGCGATGACGTCGATTTCGACCATCATATCGGGCCAAGCGAGCTGGCTGACATTGACGAATGTGTGCGCCGGCAGGGGCGCCTTTCCATAGGCTTCCCGCCGGCGTTCTCCGGCCTGCTTCACGTAGCGTGCATCGGTGACATATGTGACCTGCTTGACCACGTCGGACAGGCGGGCGCCGTTTTTCGCAAGCACCTTTTTTAGTTTGAGGAAGGCATACCGGCACTGCGCGTCGAAATCGCCCGGATGCATGATCTTGCCGGTTTGCTCGTGCTCCGATCCGATCCCGGCGAGAAAGATCATCTTGGCTGGCCCCGTAACGGTCACGGCCTCCGAGAAGCGGCCCTTCGTCCAGCGGCCATAATTATGATGCCTCCGCTCGAATGACCGCTTTTTGCCCACGGCTTTAGCGGTTTTGCGTTTTGCAGTTGGCATGAGGATTCCTCAAAAGAAAGATGGGGCGACTTCCAGACAGAACTTCGTTGTATACAACGGACGGATACTCTCGTCACACTCTCGATTACACACGCCATTGGCTGAGCCATATGTCAATCAGGTCCTGGGCCTTGGTCACCACCACCCCGAGAATGGCAAGAACAATAAGGACGGCGAAGACTTGCTCGGTTTCGAGAATTTGTCCGGCGAGATAAAGCCTCGCTCCCAGTCCGACCTTCCCCACCACCATTTCGGCTGCAACGACCAGAATGATGGAGACACCGAGACCAAGCCGCACACCCGCAAAAATTGAGGGTACCGCCGAGGGCAGAAGGACCATTTTGATGATCTGGCGGTTCGATGCCCCGAGATCTCGCGCAGCGAGGATCAGTCCGGGATCGCATTGGCGAATTCCCAGCACGGTGTTTATCACGATCGGGAAAATGGCGCCGAGCGCCGAGATGGCAAGCATGAAAGGGCCGCCGGTGCCGAGCCATATGATGAGCAGCGGAATGAGAGTGATCTTGGGCAATGGGTAAAGGGCAGCAATGAAGTTGTCCGCAATGGCGTTCACCCGCTCGGAGGTCGCCATCCAGACGCCCAGCAACGTCCCGACGATGAGCGAAATGGCAAAACCCCCGAAAATCCGCCCCAGCGTTGCCAGGAGATCGGTGAAGAGTCCGCCACTGCTGAACATAGCCGCAAGCGCAATCAGGATTTGCGTTGGCCGTGGCAAGTAAATCGGATTCAATTGCGCCGCGGCGACGACGATTTCCCACATGATAAGGACGGCCGCGACGGCAATCCAGGCCAGCACACGCGGTTCACCGATCTTCTGAAGGAAGCGCTGCATCGGACCTTTGTCGGGCCGCTCGATGATCGCCTGCATCGACGGGCCCTCTTCCAGCATTCACGCGATCTCCATCTCGGTCGTCATCGCTTTGACGACTTCGTCGCGCAGCAGTCCGTAGATCTGGTCGAACAGCGACGAGTAGCGGGCGACGTGCGTCGTCGCCAGCGAGCGGGGTCGCGGCAGGTCCACGGCTATCTCCGCCGCAATGCGCCCCGGCCTCGCGGTCATGACGACCACGGTGTCTGCGAGCAGGATCGCTTCTTCGATCGAATGTGTGACGAGAATTGCGGTAGTCCCACTTGTCTCCACGATTCGCGCCAGTTGCTCCTGAAGAACGAGCCTGGTTTGTGCGTCGAGAGCACCAAACGGTTCATCGAGCAGCAAGACTTCCGGCTCCATGACCAGCGCCCTGGCAAGGCCTACGCGCTGGCGCATGCCGCCGGACAGCTGCCGCGGATACTTGTTTTCGAATCCCGTCAGATCAACCATGGCCAGCGAACGCTGCGTCCGCGCTGCGCGCTCGCTGCGGCTCATACCGCCCAGCTCGAGCCCGAAGCCGATATTTTCGCCCACCGTCCGCCACGGAAACAGATTGAATCCCTGCCAGACAGTTGCCATACGCGGCTTGGTCGGGACGATACTCCCCGTCTTGTCGTCGACGAAGGAAACCCGCCCGGCACTCGGCGCCAAAAGTCCGCGAATGATCAGCAGTAGCGTGCTCTTGCCGCAGCCGCTGGGCCCGATGACTGCGGTCACCCGGCGGGGAGCCACCCGAAAGCTTACCTGCCGCAGCGCTTCAACCGGAGTTCCAGACTTAGCATGATACGTCAGACTAACGCCGTCGCATTCGATGGCGATGCCTACCGACATTCTCGCGACCACTCACGTAAAGGGATTGGCAGTTTTCAGTCGCTGACTGGCTTCCTTCGCGGCCGCAAGATCGAACAACATGTCAGGTGTGACCTTGCTGCTGACCATCTTCATAGACTGCGACATAAATTTGAATTGCGCCATGACCGATTCGACGTTCGGTAAACCGTCGTCCGTATACCAGGTCCAGCGCGGAGCAGCGGCCGCGATCAGCGGCTCCGGCACCTTTGTCGCATCGGAGATGATCTTGACCACGTTTGGGTCTTTCTCTGCCGCTGCCTTGTTAAACAGCCGTGCGGCATGCGTGTGGACCATGGCGAAACGATTCGCTGCCGATGTGTTGGACTGCAAGTAAGAACTCGACATCACCCAGCACGCGAGCTGTGCGTCCGGCTCGATGTCCGAACCCGGGCCGACAATCTTGCCGACCTTGTTCTTTTCAGCCAGGAACGCAAGCGGCACTGGAATGTTCGCGGCATCGGCGCGTCCGGCGCCCATGAGCTTGATCATGTCCGGATACGGCATGCCAGAGGACCAGTTGATATCGGTTTTCGGATTGAGCCCGGCCTTCTCGGCAGCGCGACCGAGCAGGTATTGGTCGATACTTCCTGGCGCCTGAATGGCGATCGTCTTGCCTTTGAGCTTCGCGCCGTCATTAGCCTTGGTGTAGCCTTGCTCGTACATCGCATTGCTGGCGACTATCGTCATCGAGCCGTGACCCGGTTTTTCGCTGCCGCGGTCAAGGATGAGTTTGAACGGCGCGCCTTTGGCCACCGTGTTGAACAGCCCGGCATTCAAGGTCGTCGCCGTGACGTCGAGTTCGCCCGCAACCAGCGCCGGCATCGCAAGCGCGCCGTCAGCGAAATATTTCAGGTCGGCATCGAGATTGACCTTTTCGAAGAATTTGCGCGCTTCCGCGATGAATATGGGCCCTGAGGAAATCAGGCGCACGAGCCCGATTCGTATCTTGGTCGGTTTCTCCTGGGCTCGAACGATGGCCGGCGCTGAAACTGCAAAAGATAGCGCGGCGCTCCCAGCAAGAAGACGACGGCGGTCGATTTTCATTTTGATTCTCCCCTTCGCGACGGCTTACGCTCACAGCAACCATAAGCGAAAGGCTTTACCCGCGCTAGCCAATGATCCCGCTCCCCGTTGGCAACCGTGTTTGCGGGATGGGAAAGTCGCGCGGTTGACTGCCAGTGGGCGCTGCCGGCTTATTGGCTTCATCGGATTGCCAAGGCCTCTCGCCGAAAATCAAGCGCGCCTCAAGCGCGACCTGGCTCCGGGCGCCCCATCGGGATCGGACGTCCGTCTCAACCAACGTGAGTGCAATTTTGTCGCAGCGGGAGAGGGCCCTCTTGGCCGTGGAACTTGTGCGGGCACTTCCGTGTTTGACGCAGGGGCCTGGGGTCGTCGCGGTTCATGCCACAGCTTTTCCGACCGGTTGCCGACACGATCGCGCGCGTTGTGCTGGTTGCGATTCTGATTGCGCCCTTCGCGCTGATTGGCGGCGCTTATGCGCTGATGGTGTCGCCTTACACGACCAACCAGTCGATCACCCGGCATCAGCCGGTGCCGTTCAGCCACGCGCATCACGTCGGCGGCCTCGGCATCGATTGTCGCTATTGCCACACCTCGGTCGAGACAGCGGCTTTCGCCGGCATGCCGCCGACCACCACCTGCATGACCTGTCATTCGCAACTCTTCACCAATGCCGCGATGCTGGCGCCAGTGCGCGCGAGCTTGGCCGAGCATAAGCCGCTGCACTGGACACGCGTGCATAGGCTGCCCGACTACGTCTACTTCGATCACTCGATCCATGTCGCCAAAGGCGTCGGCTGCACGCAGCTGCCACGGCGATGTCGACGAACATGCCGTTGATGCGGCAGGCGGCCCCGCTCACGATGGGTTGGTGCCTCGACTGCCATCGCGATCCCGGGCCGTCATCTGCGGCCGCTCGATCAAATCTTCAACACACGATGGAAACCGCCCACCGACCAGGCTGAGCGTGGCCGGCAACTACTCGTGGCCTATCACATCAAGACTGAACATTTGTCGGACTGCTCACGATGTCACCGATGACCGGAGCGCCAGCGACGTCTCGACCGCCGCGCGGCTCTCAAGCTGCTGGCTGGCGGCGCCGCGCTCAGCGTTGACGGCTTGCAGCAAGCCGCCCGAGGAAATCGTCCCCTATGTCGAGATGCCCGAGCGCCTCGTCCCGGGTGAGCCGCTGAAATTCGCGACGACGCTTCCGCTCGGCGGCTATGGCCGCGGCGTAATGGCGATCTCGATCGACGGGCGGCCGATCAAGATCGAGGGCAATCCGCGCCATCCGGCAAGTCTCGGCGCCACCGATGTGTTCGCGGAAGCCGCGATCATGTCGCTCTACGATCCCGACCGATCGAAAGCGCCCCGCCACGGCAACAACGTCGCCGGCATGGGAAGCATTCGGCGGCGGCTTGCGGGCGCAATTGGAACGCGAGGCCGCGCGGCGCGGCGCCGGCTTGCGCTTGCTGACGAACCGAGTCACATCCCCGACTCTGCTGCGCCAGATCGACGATTTGTTGAAGCAGTTTCCTGAGGCCCGCTGGCATCGCTACGAGTCCCTTGCCGATGACAATGAGCGCGAAGGCAGCCGTCTCGCCTTCGGCAGGCCGCTCACGGCAATTGCTAGACTGAGCGATGCCGCGATCGTCCTCGCTTTGGACGCCGATCCACTCGGCCCCGGGCCGCTGCAAATTACCAACGCCAATGGCTACGCTCAGCGGCGCAAGCGCGCCGCCGAGCCGTTTCTGCGGTTGTATGCGGCCGAGCCCGTCTGGTCGGCCACCGGCGCCAATGCCGATCACCGGCTGGCGCTGCATCCGGAATTGTTGCGCAATGTCGCCCTGCAGGTATCCGCCGCGCTGCGCGGCGAGAACACGGTAGAGCTGCCGTCCGAAGCTGCGCGCTTTGCAAAGGCGGCCGCCGCCGACCTCATGGCTCATCGTGGCCACGCATTGGTGCTCGTCGGGCCGCGTCAACCGGCCGAGGTGCATGCGCTGTGCCATTGGATCAACGCGCAATTGCAGGCGCCGGTCGATCTGATCGAGCCGGTCGACCCGCATCCGGAAAGTCATGCCGCGACATTGAAGGAGCTCGCAGGCGAATTGCATGACGGCCGCGTCGAGACGTTGCTCATCCTCGACGCCAATCCGGTCTATGACGCCCCCGGCGGCCTCGATATCGCGCAAGGCTTGAAACGCGTCGCCTTCGGCGCGCATCTCGGCGGGCACGACGACGAGACGGCGGCGCTTTGCGGTTGGCATTTGCCGCTGTCGCATCCGCTCGAGAGCTGGTCCGATCTGCGCGCCTTCGACGGCACCGCAAGCATCGTTCAGCCGCTGATCCGTCCGCTCTATGACAGCCGCAACGCGCATGACGTACTGGCGCTGCTCGCCGGCGCCGGCGCGTCGTCGGCTTACGATATCGTCCGCCAGACCTGGCAGGCGCAGGCGCCCGACGGCGACTTCGAGACGTGGTGGCGGCAAGCGCTGCATGACGGCGTTGTCGCCGACATCGAAGGCAAAACCCGTAGCGGTCAAAACGCCGCGCTCTACCCGATGTCGCACCTGCCACGGCACCGCAAGGCAGCCGCCTCGTGTTCCAAGCGGATGCCGCGGTCTGGGACGGCGTTTTCGCCAACAATGCTTGGCTGCAAGAATGTCCGCGGCCCCTGACCAAGGAGGTTTGGGGCAACAGCCTCGCTTTGTCGCCGGGCGACGCCGCGCGTCTGGGCGTGCGCGATGGCGACGTCGTCGACCATCAGCCACAGACGCCGTCGTAACCCGTGCGCCGGTACGCATCCACGCCGGGCAAGCCGACGGCGTGATTGCGGCTGCACTCGGCTACGGACGCAGGCGGGCGGGCGCCATCGGCAATGGAGTCGGCTTCGACGTTAACCCACTGCGGCCAACGGACCTTGCCTGGCACATCGATCATGTCGCCATCGCGGGCGCCGGCGACCGTCGGCCGGTGCCAAGCACCCAACAGCAATTCCGGCTCGAAGGCGAAGCTAAAGATCTTTATCCGGTCCTGACGCTCGCGGGATTGGCACAGGGCCAGCGTCCCGCCGATCACAAGAGCGAAAGCCCACCGACCGCTTTACCCAAAACTCCAAGGACGACACTTACGCCTGGGCGATGGTGATCGATACCGGCGCCTGCATCGGCTGCAATGCCTGCGTCATCGCGTGCCAGGCGGAGAACAACGTGCCGGTCGTCGGCCCGCAGGAGATCGCACGCGGCCGCGACATGCACTGGTTACGCGTCGACAGCTATGGTCACCGATGCGGGGCAGCCGCCCGGTTTCCAGCCGGTGCCTTGCATGCATTGCGAGCACGCGCCCTGCGAGCCGGTCTGTCCGGTCGCCGCGTCCGTGCACGACGGCGAAGGGCTCAACGTCCAGGTCTACAACCGCTGCATCGGCACGCGCTTCTGTCAGGCCAATTGTCCCTACAAAGTGCGCCGTTTCAATTGGTTCGGCTACGCCGACGGCCAGGAATATGCCGATCTCGGCGACGAAACGGTTAAGGCTGCGCACAATCCGGATGTCACCGTGCGCGCGCGCGGCGTCATGGAGAAATGCACGTATTGCGTCCAACGCATCAGCCGGGCGCGCCGCGCGTCGAGAACGCGAGAACCGCACGATCGCCGAGGGCGAGGTGGTGACTGCCTGCCAATCCGCCTGCCCCACCCGCGCCATCAGTTTCGGCGACAAGAACGACCGGGCCGCGCAAGTCAATGCGCTACGCGAAGAGCCCCACCACTACGCGCTGCTCGGCCACCTCGGCACGCGGCCGCGCACCACTTATCTCGCGCGACCTGCGCAATCCCAATCCCGACTTTGCAGGAGCCGAAGGCATGAGCGCTGCGCAAATCCGCGACGCTGCGCCGGTGGACGCTTCCGGCCGGCCGCGCAATACGAAGCGGTCAACGCGCTCGTTTCGGCGCCACTGTTGCGGCGGCACGAATGGCGCTGGCGCGCTTGGTGGATCGGCTTTGCGGTGAGCGGTCTTCTGACCGCCGTCATGGCGGTCGACGATCGTCTGGCTGCTCAGCCAGGGCGTCGGCATCTGGGGCTACAACACCACCGTCGTCTGGGGCTTTCCGCTGGCGAATTACGTCTGGTGGATCGGCATCGGCAATGCCGGCACGCTGATCTCCTCGATGCTGCTGTTGATGCGGCAAAGCTGGCGCGCCTCGATCAACCGCTTCGCCGAGGCGATGACGCTGTTTGCCGCCTCAATCGCCGGCCTGTTTCCGATACTGCATCTCGGGCCGACCGGAATATTTCTATTGGCTGATACCCTACCCGAACACCATGAACCTGTGGCCGCAGTGGCGCAGCGCGCTGATCTGGGACTTTCTGGGCGATCCTCTCTTATCTCTTGTTCTCGATCATCTTCTGGTATTTCGGGCTGATTCCCGATCTCGCCACCTTGCGCGACCGCGCAGCGAGCCACGGCGCGCGCTGGTTCTACGGCGCGCTGGCGCTCGGGTGGCGCGGATCGGCGCGCCATTGGCGCGCTCTATGAAATCTACCACACGACGATGGCCTGCTTGGCCGTGCCGCTGGTGGTGTCGCTGCACAGCGTGGTCGGTCTCGATTTCGCCGCGAGCCTCATGCCGGGCTGGCAGGAAACGATTTTTCCGCCCTATTTCGTCGTCGGCGCCATGTATTCCGGCTTTGCCATGGTGGTGCTGCTGACCGCGCTGTTGCGCTGGGGCTTCCGCCTGCAGGCGCTGATCACGCTCGCGCATTTCGACGTGATGGCGAAGATCATGTTGGCCGCTTCGCTCATCATGGGCTTGTCCTACGCTACCGAATGGTTCGCCGCCTGGTATCACGGCGAGCACACCGAGCGTGCGCTGGTGATCTTCCAGTTCACCGGGCCCTACGCGCCGATCTATTGGTGCATGCTGCTGTTCAACGTGGCGCTGCCGCAAGCGTTCTGGTCGCCGCGCGTGCGCCGCAGCGTCCTCGCGGTCGTGGCGATCTCTGTTTTCATCAATGTCGGCATGTGGCTCGAGCGTATCGGCATCGTCATCGGCACGTTGTCGCACGGTTACAGCCCGAGCATGTGGCGGCTGTTCTTTCCGACATTCTGGGATTGGTCGATGCTGTTCGGCGCGCTCGGCTTCTTCGGCCTGCTCTACCTCATTCTGGCGCGGCTGTTCCCGATGGTGTCGATGCACGAGGTGCGCCGCCTCATTGCCGAGGAGGTGCGGCCATGATCCTGCTTGCGCGCTTTGCACGCGGCGATGCGCTTGCCGGCGCCGCCCACAAGGCGCGCGCCTCCGGCTACCAGCCGGTCGATGCTTTCACCCCCTTCCCGGTCGACGGCCTGGCGGAAGCACTCGAGACGCAGCCGCCGCACATCCGCGTCGCAATGTTCATCGGCGGTGCCGGGGTCGCCGCGCTGGCCTACGCGCTGGAATGGTACAGCGCCGTCATCGATTATCCGATCGACAGCGGCGGCCGGCCGCTGCATTCCTGGCCGACCTTCGTGCTGTTTCCCTTCGCCATCGGTATTCTGGCGGCGGCGATCAGCGGCCTGATCGCCTTCTTTTGGCAAAGCGGCCTGCCGCGCCTGCATCATCCCCTGTTCGAAGCCGACGGGTTCGAACGCGTCAGCCAAGACGCGTTTCTGCTGGCTTTCACCGCCCCCGATAAAAGCGACCCGCGCAAGCTGCGGACTTTGTTGCGCGATGCCGGCGCGCTTGCGGTCTGGGAGATGACGCCGTGAGACCGCTCGCGCTACTGGCCCTGCTGTTGCTGGCGGATTGCGACGTCAGCATGACGCAGCAGAACCGCTACGACACCGAGGCGCCTTCGAAATTGTGGGCGGACGGCAGCGCAGCGCGGCCGTTGCCGGAGCATGTGGTGGCGCAGGGCGATCTCGCGCGTGAAGCCGACGGCTAAGAACCCGCCGCCAGCTTCGCCGGCGCTGCTCACGCGCGGTCGCGAGCGCTACGACATCTATTGCTCGCCATGCCATGGCCTCGACGGCCTGGGCGGCGGCATCGTCGCAGAGCGCGGCTTTCCGCACCCGCCATCGTTCCTCGAGCCGCGCCTGCTGGCCGCGCCGCCCGCCACCTTCTACGACGCCATCACCAAAGGCTACGGCGTGATGTTTTCTTACGCCGACCGCGTGCCGCCGCGCGACCGCTGGGCCATCGTCGCCTATATTCGCGCCTTGCAGCTGTCGCAGCACGCCACGCTGGCGCAGGCGCCGGAAGCGCGGGAGCAGCTGCCATGATCCGAGCACCCGCCAATAGCGTGTTCGCGGTGACCGGCGGCCTGGCCGGTCTAACACTCATAGTTATCGCCATCGTATCGCCGGGCATAGCCGCCGGCGGCTGGCTCATCGGCTTCATCGCGATGACCGCCATCCCGCTCGGCAGTTTGGCTTGGCTGCTGATTTACCGTCTTACCGGCGGCCATTGGGGGGCAGGACTGCGCCCGGCCCTGCTGCCGGCGGCCGGCGCCGTGCCTTTGTTGGTGCTGGGGTTCGTTCCGCTGTTGGCGGCGCTGCCGTTGCTTTATCCATGGGCCGCCGCTGGCGGCGCTATCAACCCGGATGTGGCCGGCCTTTATCTCAACGTGCCGTCATTTGTGCTGCGGTCCGTCATCGGCCTCCTCGGCTGGAGCCTGCTCGCGCTGTATTTGCCGCGTATGACGGAGCATAACGGCGTATTGTTTGCCGGCATCGGTCTCGTGTTCCATGCCGTGATAGTGAGCGTGCTTTCGACCGATTGGATCTTGTCCGCGCAGCCGCCATTTTTCTCCACCTCATTCGGCGCCAGCATCGCCGTCGCACAATTGCTGGCAGCGCTTGCATTTGCCGCGCTGTTCTCGCGCAACCTCGATCCGTCCACGACGCGCGATCTCGGCGGGCTCATGCTGACGGCGGTCCTTGGCGTCACGTATCTCAATTTCATGACGGTGCTGGTGATCTGGTATGGCGACCTGCCGGACCGGGTGTCGTGGTTTGTAGAGCGCCTAGGCGAAGCGTGGAGTCTGCTCGCATGGGCGGCTTTTGTTTTCGGGGCGCTGGCGCCGACGGTGGCGCTATTGTTCGCGCGCGTGCGTGAAAGTCGAGCGGCGCTGCGTTGGGTTGCGGTCAGCATCCTGACTGGCCTTGCATGCTATTTCGCTTGGCTGATCACCCCCGCCAACGGCATCTGGACGCTCGCGGCCGCGGCGCTGGCCTTGCTGACATTGTCATGCGCTTTCGTGCTCTGGGGCCGCATCGGTTTGTCGGCGCGACTGCTCAAGCGCGCGAGGACGGCGCCATGACGACGCAGCCGCAACACAGGCCGCATGAACCAGGTGACGTGAACGCCCGCCGGGTCGTCATCGTTGCCGGCAGCATCCTTGCCTTCGTTTTCATCTCCATGGCCGTTCTTTACCTGGTCTATTCAAACCTCATTCCGCACCGCCAGGCCGAGCGGCCGGGGCTGTTTCCGCAGCCGCGCCTGCAAGCCGACGAAGCCGACGAATTGCGGCGGCTGACGGCGCAGCAGCGCGCGCGACTGAGCGGCTATCACTGGGCGGACGCCAGTCACACCGCGATCACAATTCCGATCGAACGCGCCATGCAGATCGTCGCAGCGCGCGGAGCCGGCGCCTACGCGCCGCTCGTCGCGGCGGAGCCGGGACGATGAAAACCGCCGCCATTCTTCTTTTGCTGTGTCTTTCCGTTCTTCCCGCGCGGGCCGCGGTCAGCCAGGCTGAGCTTGACGCGGTCGGCGTGGATGCCAAGCAAGGCGCGACGCTGCCGCCGGCGCTCCGGTTCACCGACGATACCGGCTCGGAGCGGACGCTCGGCGAAGCCATGGACGGCAAGCCGGCGGTCTTGGTTTTCGCCGATTATACTTGCGGCAATCTGTGCGGCCCGATTTTGGCCTTTGCGGCCGCCGGTCTGGAGAAAACGGGCCTCTCGCCCGGCAAAGATTTCCGCCTGATCGCGATAGGGCTCGACCCCAAAGACAGCCTCGCCGACGCGCGCGAAATGAAAAGATCGCGGATCGGCGACACGCTTGCGTCCGCCACCATTTTTCTCAGCGGAGCGCCGGCGGCGATCCATGCCGCGACCGAGGCCGCCGGCTATCATGCCGTTTACGATCGCGAGCATGACCAGTTCGCCCATCCGGGGGCCGTCTTCATCCTGGCCCCCGACGGCCGCATCGTGCGCGTCCTGTCCGGCCTCGGCTTGAGCGGCGCCGACCTGCGGCTCGCTTTGGTCGATGCTGGACAGGGCAAAGTCGGCTCCCTGCTCGATCAAATCCATTTGCGCTGTTTCGGCTTCGACGCGGCCCGCGGCATTTATACGGCGTCGATCACGCGCATTTTGGCTCTGGCCGGCGCGGCAACGGTTGCGACGCTGTTTCTCGGCATGCTGATCATGAACTTGCGGACCCGGCGTGGAGCACGGTCATGAGCCTGTCCGACTTCACCGCCGAAGCCTCCAGCCATGCCGCCGCGATTGACCGGCTGTTCTATGTTTTGGTCGGAATCTCGATCATCATCAGCCTCGCGGTCTTCGCGCTGCTGTTGGTGTTTTCGTTGCGCTACCGCCGCGGCTCGCGTGCAAAGCGCGGGCCGATGCCGAAATTCATTCAGCGCGAGGTCGAGATCGGTTGGACCAGCGCCACGCTCGTTCCTGTTCCTGTTCATTTTCTGGTGGGCGGCGGCCAGCCAGCTCTCCGCGCTGACGCCGCCTAAGAACGCGCTCGAGATCCACGTCGTCGCCAAGCAGTGGATGTGGAAGATCGCAGCAGCCGAACGGCGTCCGCGAGATCAACGAGATGCACGTCCCCGCCGACACAGCCCGTGCGCTTGAGCATGACTTCGCAGGATGTGATCCATAGTCTGTTCCTGCCGGCGTTGCGCATCAAGCAAGACGTGCTGCCGGACCGCTACACCTATCTTTGGTTCACCGCGCGACAAGACCGGCACCTTCCATCTCACCTGCGCGGAATTCTGCGGCACAGAACACTCGCGCATGGCCGGCCGCATCGTGGTGATGCCGCCGGCGGACTATGCCCGCTGGATCGAGGCGCAGCCGGCAAGCACGGCCTCGCGCGCGAGGGCGAGGCGCTGTTCCGCTCGCTCGGCTGCTCCGGCTGCCACGCGGCGGCTCGACCGTGCATGCGCCCGACCTCGAACGGCGCTTTTGGGCGCAGCGTGCACCTTGCCGACGGCCGCACGGTCACCGCCGACGAGGCCTATCTGCGCGATTCGATTCTGCTGCCGGGGCGCGACGTCGTCGCCGGCTATCGAGCCGGTCATGCCGAGCTTCCGGGGCAGCGTGAGCGAAGAGCAGATGATCCGGCTGATCGCTTACCTGAAATCGCTCGTCGACGCAAGCGAAGGAGCCGAGCCATGACCGACATCCCGCTGGACTCGCTCGCCGCCCGCCAAGCCCGCCAATCTATCTCGAGGAAGGCCATACTCTCGCCTCCTGGCTCGCCACCACCGATCACAAGCGCATCGCCATCCTCTACGCGCTGTCGATCACCGTTTTTTTCTTCATCGGCGGCATCGCCATCGGCATCGTGCGGCTCGAGCTCGTCACGCCGCACGGCGGCTCTGCTCAGCGACGACCAATACAACCGGCTGTTCACGCTGCACGGCATCGTCATGGTGTGGTTTTTTCTGGTGCCGTCGATCCCGGCCACGCTCGGCAATTTCCTGCTGCCGTTGATGATCGGCGCGCGCGGACGTCGCATTTCCGCGCCTCAATCTGTTTTCCTGGTATCTGTTCGTCGCCGGCGCGGCTTTCACGATCTATCGCGCTGATCGCCGGCGGGGTCGATACCGGCTGGACCTTCTACACGCCGTTCTCGACCATGTTCTCCAACAGCCACGTGATTGCCGCGGCGGCCGGCGTGTTCGTCGCCGGATTTTCGATCGATCGCCACCGGGCGTCAATTTCATCGCCACCACGCACATGCTGCGCGCGCCCGGCATGACCTGGTTCCGCCTGCCGCTGTTCGTGTGGGCGATTTATGCGACCAGCATCGTGATGGTGCTGGCGACGCCGGTGCTGGCGATGTCGCTGCTGCTGATTATGGCCGAGCGATTTCTCGGCGTGCCGATCTTCAATCCCGACGACGGCGGCGATCCGCTGCTGTTCCAGCACCTGTTCTGGTTCTACAGCCATCCCGCCGTCTACATCATGGTGCTGCCGGCGATGGGCGTCGTGTCGGAAATCTTCACCTGCTTCGCCCGCCGCCGCGTCTTCGGCTACAGCGCCATGGTCTATGCGCTTGCTGGGAATCGCGCGTCGTCGGCTTCTTGGTCTGGGGCCATCATATGTTCGTTTCCGGCCAATCGCCTTATGCCAACCTCGTGTTCTCGTTCCTGTCGTTCATCGTCGCGGTGCCGTCGGCGATCAAGGTGTTCAACTGGACCGCCACGCTTTATCGCGGCCAGATCGCCTTCGAAGCGCCGATGCTCTACGCCATGGGCTTCCTCGGCCTGTTCACCATCGGCGGCTTGACCGGACTATTCCTCGCGTCGGTGCCGATCGATATCCATGTCACCGACACTTATTTCGTCGTCGCGCATTTCCACTTCATCATGGTCGGCGGCACCGTCTCGGCTTATTTCGCCGGCCTGCATTTCTGGTGGCCGAAGATCACCGGCCGCATGTATCACGAATCCTGGGCGCGCTTTGCCGCCGTCACCACTGTTCGTCGGCTTCAATGTGACCTTCATGCCGCAATTCATCATGGGCTATGCCGGCATGCCGCGCCGCTATCATGTCTATCCGGAGGTTTTCCAGGTCTATCACGTCATTTCGTCGGCCGGCGCGCTCATCCTGTCGGTCGCCTATCTGTTCCCGTTGTTCTATCTGCCGTGGTCGCTGCGCCACGGCGACCGCGCCGGAAAGAATCCGTGGGGCGCGACCGGTCTCGAATGGAAGACGCCATCGCCGCCGCCGAAGGACAACTTCCCGCGCATCCCGCGGGTTGACGCCGGACCTTACGCCTATCACCCGGTTGGCCAGTCCGCCGACACCGAGGGCCGCGAGCCGCACCGTCCGCAGCGGGAAGACGCATGAGCGAGGCATCCCGCGCGCTGCACGAGCCCTGGAACGACCCTCGCGCGCCAGCGGGCGGCGATGTCGTTCGGCGTATGGGTTTTTCTCGCCAGCGAAGTGCTGTTTTTCGGCGGCGCTCTGCTCGGTTACACGATCTACCGCGATCTTTATCCGGACGCCTTCCGCATCGCCGCGCGCGAAACCGACATCGTTTACGGAACGCTCAACACCGCCATCCTGCTGACCAGCAGCCTCACCATGTTCGTCGCGGAGCGCAGCGCGCACGAGGGATTTAGGAGGACGTCGCTCTGGTGCCTTGCGGCCACGCTCGCGCTCGGCAGCGCATTCCTTGTCGTCAAGGGCTTCGAATATCACGACGATATCGCAAAAGGGCTTTTCCCCGGTCCGGCTTTTCCGCTGCAGCCGGCGCAGACGCAGATCTTCTGGGCGTTTTACTGGGTGATGACGGGCGTTCACGCCATCCATTTGATCCTCGGTCTCGGCATTCTTGCGACCGTGACGGTGCTGCTCTATCGCCGCGTCTTGCCGCCGCAAAGCCCTTCGTTCCAAGGGCTCGCGCTTTATTGGCATTTCGTCGATTCGATCTGGGTGGTGCTGCTGCCGCTCTTGTACTTGATAGGGCGCGCATGAAAACCGAAACCCGCGCGATGCACTTATGGTTGGTGCCGGTCGCGGTCTGGCTCGCACTGCTCATTTTGTTGGCCTTGTCGGTCGGCTCCGCCTATATCCAGCTGGGCGCATTCAACACGCCGATCAATCTGGCGATCGCCGCGGTGAAGGTCGCGTTGGTCGTCGTGTTTTTCATGCAATTGGACTCGTCGAGCGCCCTGCTTCGGCTGGCTTCAGTCGCCGGGCTTTTCTGGCTGGTGTTGATGTTTGGGCTGACCGCAAGCGATTACCTGACACGGCCGTAATCGGGGAACGCAACAAGTTCGAGGCGTTGCGCGACAGCGGCTGGTGCGCAGACAACCCGGGGTACACCGGCGGCAAGCTCATTTGTCTCTTGGCTGGTGGTCCTTTCGGTCTTCCTCTTCAATTTCACGCTTTGCGCGCTCCCAATGGAGCTCCTTGGCGTCGTCGAATTGCCCTTCGTTGAGCCAGATTTGGTACGCGCGTTCGCGGATGCGCTGTTCTTTTTCTTTGTCTTCCTGCATGGCAATTCTCCTTTCAGGGGGGAAACGGCCACGCGCGGGGATCGGTTCCTTTGCCTTTTGGGGTGTGTCATATGATACGCCGCAGTTTTTGCGTAGCTTGCCGACTAGGCTTCCCAACTCATCGGTAGACGGACATGACATCTAACCTTGCATCAACATTTTCCTGACGAGGACGAACCATGCCGCGTACTTTGTTGAAGAACGGCTACGTCGTCACCGTCGATGGCGCCCGCGCCGTCCATCCGGGCGGCTTTGTCGCGATCGATGACGCCAGGATTTCCGCCGTCGGTCCTTTTGGCGCGACGCCGGACGCTTCGGATTTCGACGATGTCATCGACCTGTCCGGCTGCATCGTTCTGCCGGGCCTCATCAACGGCCACCAGCATCACTGGTACACGCTGTTCAAGGGATTGGCCGACGGCTACCTGCTCGAAGACTGGGTCACGCGATTTTCTTTTGCCGCTGACGCGGCATTTGCCGGAGGAGGGCATGCGCGCGTCGAGTTATGTCGCGGCCATGGAGATGCTGGCGACCGGCACCACCTGCTCGCTCAATCACTCGGTGACCACGACGACGCCGGAGATGGTACGCGCCACGATCGAGCCGCAAGCCGAACTCGGCATCAGGCAGGTATTCGCCAAGGAATTGCGCTGCCGTACGCCCGGTAATCCGCAGCACCAGTTCACACTCGATGAGTCCCTTGCCGCCTTCGAGCAGGAATTTCACCAATGGGACGGGACCGCGGGCGGGCGCGTTCGCATGGCGATGGTCATAGAAACCAACGCGCATTGGGTTGCGGCCGGCATGACCACCGAAGAGCTGATCTGCCGAGGTTACGAGCTTGCGCGCAAGCTCAAGACCAAGATTTCGACTCACATCGCGGGAGGCACATTCTCGATTGAAAAGGGTTTCCTGCGCTATTTGCGCGAAACCGGGCGAACCGACGTCCGCTATCTGATGCAACTCGGCTTGCTCGATCCGCATTGGGTTCTGATCCACGGCATTCACGTCACCGAACTCGATATCGAACACATGGCGCGCGTCGGCTGCAGTTTCGTCTATACGCCGACCAGCGAAGCAATTCGCGGCGGCGGCATCGGGCCTTTCGCCAATGCATGGCGCGCAGGCGTCAATGTCGCGCTCGGCACCGATGGGCCGATGGTCGACTACAGCGTCGACATGGTTGAGCAGATGAAGGCCTGCACGCTGATGCAGCATGTCCGCCATCTCGACCCGACCCGCATGCCGGCCGAGCGGACCGTCGAAATGGCGACTATCAACGCGGCCAAGGCGCTTGGTCTCGAGCGTGAAATCGGCTCGCTCGAGGTCGGCAAGCGCGCCGATATCGCGGTGTTCGACATCGACAAACCTTATATCGGCGTCCTGCACCGGCCGATTTCGACGTTCATCTGCGCCGGCAACGGCAGCGATGCTAAGCTCGGTCATGGTCGATGGCGAAATCGTCTACCGCGACGGCGTCTACCCGCGCTGCAAGGACAGCAAGCGCGTCATCATGGACGCAGAAAAGATCGCTAAAAAGGTGTTAGCTGCGGCTGGATTGAGCGCACGGCTGCAGCCGGCCTGGCGGCAATAAGAGGTGTTGCGCGCCCGCGCGGTGAGTGTCTCGGTATGGACGTCGTCGTCGAAGAGCGTGACTCAGATCTGGCCGGGACGCCACGGAGCGAGCGTCGTCGCCCTGGACCGCTTCTCGCATTGCTTCGCTTCGCGGCGATTCTCCTGCCTGCTCGGCCCGAGCGGTTGTGGCAAAAGCACCTTGGTGCAGATCGTCGGCGGCCTCGAGACCGCATCGAGCGGCAACGTGCGGATTGCCGATCCCGCCCGTCCCGGCATATCGCGTCCGCTCGGCGCCGATTCGGTGATGGTTTGGCAAAACCTCAATCTGTTTCCGTGGCGTAGCGTGCTCGATAACGTCGCCTTCGGCCTGGAGATGCAGGGCGTTTCGAAATCGGAGCGCCATGACGCGCGCGACGCGCTGCTCGCGTCGGTCGGATTGGGCGGCTTCGAATGGCATCTGCCGGGCCAACTTTCGGGCGGCATGCGCCAGCGCGTGGCGCTTGCGCGCGCGCTGATCATGGAGCGTCCGATCATGCTGATGGACGAGCCGTTCGGCGCATTGGACGCGCAGACCAAGATCGTCATGCAGGAGGAATTGCTTCGCGTTTTCGACCAGACGCAGAAAACGATCATTTTCGTCACGCACGCCATCGAGGAAGCGATCCTGCTCGGCGACGAGGTGGTGGTGATGACCGCCCGGCCCGGCCGCATCAAGGAAGTCCTGGCCGTCGATCTGCCGCGGCCGCGCTCGCTCGAAATGGTCAATTCGAAAGCCTTCGGCGCGCTGTTCGATCGGGCCTTCCATCTCATCCGAGAAGAAGTCATGACCTCGATGGCGCAGCAGACCATGGCGCTGGAGGCGCGATGACGCGCGGCAAGACCACATTCGGCGCCATTGCTGAGCGCGCCGTGCCGACGATGGTGATCGTGGGCGTCCTGCTGGCGTGGGAATTGTTCGTACGCTTGCGCGGAATCGCGCCGATTTATCTGCCGCCTCCGAGCACGATCGCCGTCTATCTTTTCCGCATGATCGCCGACGGCTCGATCGAATTCAATCTCGGCGTCACGCTTGCTGCGCATTTTCGCCGGCTTCGCCGTGGCCGCCCTCTGCCGGCGTGACGCTCGGCGTTTTGATGGGCATGTCACGCATCATCGCGCGCATCGCCGATCCGTGGATCGCGGCGCTCTACCCGCTGCCGAAAATCGCGTTGATTCCGTTGCTGGTGATCTGGCTCGGCACCGGCGAGGTCTACAAGATCGTCATCAGCGCCATCACCGCATTCTTTCCGATCGTGATCAGCACTTACGCCGGCATCCGGCAAACCGATCAGGGCTTGATCAAGGCGGCGCAGGACCTCGGCGCCAATCGCCGGCAGATCCAGTTGAAGATCGTCATTCCGGCCGCCGATCCCCAGCATTTTCGCCGGGCTTCATCTCGGCATGGGCGTTACCGTCATTCTGGTGGTCGCCGCCGAGATGATCGGCAGCTCCAGCCAAAGCGGCATGGGCTTTTTGCTGATTCAATCGGGCCAGGTGATGGAAACGGAAAAGGTATTTGCCAGCCTGGTCGTTCTCGCCGTCGTTGGCGCACTGATCATCAAAGCTGCAACAATGGATCGACCGGAAGGTCGCGCCCTGGACAGCCTATCGCGACGAACATTGAACAAAACAAAGGGAGGGTAAAAATGGCACTCAAGACTTTACTGCGCATCGCGGCCGGCGGGCTTGTGCTCGGCATGACCTTGCTGGCGGGAGGGCCAGCGCGCGCCGCCGACGTCATCCGCGTCGGCGAGGGGCCGTTCATCACCGGCGGCGGATTCTACGTCGCCCACGAGCGCGGCTATTTCAAGAAAATGGGCCTCGACATCCAGATCAAGAAATTCAACGACGGCGCGCTCGCCGTGCCGGCGATCCTCGCCGGCGAACTCGACATTACGCTGATGACGGCCAATGCCAGCTTCTTCAACAGCATCGCCAAGGGAGCGCCGCTCGTCATCATTCTCGACCGCGGTCACAACCGGCCGGGCTACGGCTATCTCGCGGTCAATGTCACGCAGGAATTGTACGACCAAGGCGTCCATTCGGCCGCCGACTTCGCCAAGCTCAAAGGAAAAAAGATGGGCGTCGGCGCGCTCGGCAGCATCAATCAATACGATACGGCGCGCGCGCTGCAGAAGGCCGGGCTCGACCCGCGCAAGGACGTGACCTGGATCGTCGGCGTGTCGCAGCCGGATCTGATGAAGATGCTCGGCCAGAAACAGGTTGACTTGACCGACCTGGCCTACCAGTTCGGCTTTTTTGCGCAGAATAACAAATGGGGTCCGATCGTCGCCAATGGCGACCAGATAGAGCCGAACAGCTCGATCGGCGTCTACGCTGCCAACAAGAATTTCGTCAAAGACAAGCGCGACGTGTTGGTGCGTTTCGCGATGGCGTATTTGCAAGGCGTCAAGGAATTCGACGCCGCGGCCACGGCGCCCGATGCCAACAAGGACATTCTCGAGTTCCTGGCAAAAAATACCTTCCTCAACAAGCCCGAGCTGATCAAGGCGATCGCGCCCTATTGGTCTTACACCAGTGAGGACGGCGTTCCGCCGATCGACTCGATCATGGCGATGCAGGATTACTGGGCGGATTATTTCAAATACGTCGAGAAGAAAGTGACTCGTGAGCAGCTTTTCGATCTATCGGTCGCCAAGGAAGCCAAGAAACGACTCGACACGGAAAAGCCGTTTGGCGAAATGACGTTTCGGTAGCGCCGAGAGCCCGGCGCGATGCGCCGGGCTCTGCCAAATTGCAATCGAGGAGAACGACGTGAAGAAAGATTTTGTACGCGGCACTTGGCAGAAAACGCGCGCCTTTTCGCCGGCCGTCATTACCGAGGGCGCGGGCCGCACAATCTGGCTGGCAGGTCACACCGGCGCCAAGGACGATACCGGAAAGACGCTGGCCGGCGATTTCGACGCGCAATGCCGCCAGACCTTCCGCAATATCGAGAAAACGTTGGCGGAAGCGCGATGCACGCTGAAGGACATGGTGACGATGACGGTATTTGTGATCGACGCGCGGTATACGACGCGCATGACCGAGTTGCGCACCGAAATTTTTGGGGGCGACTTTCCAGCCAGCGCCGCGATCACGGTGTCGGGTTTTGCCGACCCGGCAATCATGATCGAAGTACAAGGCGTCGCCGTGACCGGCTGAAGGCGCGCGTCGCGATTGGGCAATGACCTGCAGCAATCGACGGCGCCGACCCGGTCACTGCGTTATGCAGGCGGCTGGCGATCGTGGATGACGCGTGAATCGTCGGGCACCTCGGCCCGATCCGCTTTGCCGTAGTCGCGAACAACGGCAGCGATGCGCAATCGGTAGTCGGAGAAGATTCTAGCGCGCCCCTCTATTTGGCTCTCGCGATGACTGGGATGGTTGCGCCATTTTTCGACGGCTTTTTCATCACGCCAAAACGACAATGATAACAGTTTCTTCGGGTCAGTGAGACTCTGGAATCGCTCGACAGAAATGAACCCGTCGATGCTGTCGAGATCGGCGCGCAACGAGGCCGCGATTCCGAGGTAATCGTCCTGGCGGCCGTCTGCCGGCCGAACTTCGAAAATGACTGCCATCATGGTGATCTCTCCCCGTCGAAGTTTTCTCCCCGCATCGTTCAGAAGCAAAAACGATGAAGCCAATGACGAAATCGCTGACGTAGCCCGCTATATGGAGCCGATTCAGCCATTAAGATGACGGTCGTTATCTTAGAGCGCAAATGTGGTGGATAGAGTAGGGCGCTTCTGACGCGGCCAATGACACCCCGAGTTCAACGATTTCAAAGGCGCCGGACTATCAGGCATACAGTCCCGTTCAACTCGCCCGCGCAAATCAATTGCATACTGATACCTTCATGATACCGAGTGAGCCTATTCGTCGTTCTGGTACCGGACGTGGAATGGTGCTGAGCATGTGGATAACTGAAAATTCTTTTGAGCCGCGGCAAGGGGTTATAAAAAAGTTGCGGAGGGCGGCGCTCCCTTCCGTTGACACAAATCCAGTGCCCGGCGAAACATCTTTTAGCGCCTCCGTGAAAAGAGTTTTTGCTCGGAGGTGTGCGCGATGTCTTTAGATCATTTTCCCCGCCACGCCCTGTTCGTCCGGTGGGGCAAATTCAAAGCAGGCGCGTTTGGCGTTCCTGCTATCGCCGTTTTAGCAATGATCGCCGCTACATTTGGGTGGTACATGCTGCGCTAAGGCGTGCACCACACGCAACGAGCGCAATGGTGTCAGATGGATTGGTGGGACCTTGGAGAGTGGTCGGGCTACCCCGGGCACGTATTAGAGACGCACAATATCGCGTGCGCTTTCTGCGGTGCCGTCGGCAATTTTGGCACTGTGCAGCATCTTGAGCGAAAGAAGCCGGGCAATGGGCACAAGGTTCTCAATTACGACACTCTGCAATGTGGCAATTGCGGAAACTACATGTTTGCGTTCTGGTCCGCCGCGATGTTCGGACATGGCTCGGGCGCGATTCACGACTACAAGGTGCTGCCCTGGCACCGGAGCACGAGGGGCTACCCGAAGCACTGGCCTGACGATGTCGGCAACTATTGGGTTGAAGCCTGCAGAAGCATCGAGGGCACAAACTGGACAGCTGCAGCTCTCATGGCGAGGTCGGCAATACAGCTTGTCGCGCGTTCTCATAAGGCGACGGGCAAGAACTTGAAGGAGGAAATCGACGACCTGGCGGCCGAAGGTCTGATCCTACCGAGCATGAAAGAGTTCGCTCATGAGGTGCGAGTCCTAGCGAATGAGGGCACTCACCCGCAGCCCGGCACAAAGGGAACGAGCGAGAAAGATGCAAAAGATGTCGTTGAGTTTCTGAGTTTCTTGATGACGGTGATGTACAATCTGCCAGAGCAGATCAAGGAATATCGTAAAAGAAAGGGTTAGGAGGCGGATTTGAACGGCTCGCGACCAGGCGCGCTATGAGGCCGTATGTAATGGTGCCCAGGGGCGGAATCGAACCACCGACACCATGATTTTCAATCATGTGCTCTACCAACTGAGCTACCTGGGCGCCGGACCCGCCGCGAGGCGGGAAGCGGAAGCGCGGGGCGTTATAAAGGCCCGCCTCGCGGGCTGTCCAGGACGGGCGGCCCGCCGAAACCTTTGCACCATCAGGGTTTCAGGCCGAGCGCCGCGCGGAACCGGTGCTTGAGCGCGACGCCGTCCTTTTCCGGCAGCACGCGCGGCGGCTCGTCGGCATCGATACGACGCGGGCGAACAATGTCTCGCTGAATACCTTCAGCCGCCCGGCGAGGTCGGCGAGGCCGGCTTCGTCGGCGACGTCGAGGCAGGTGACAAAGCCGGCGGCGCGCGCGACGGCGGTGAGGTCGACGCCGCCTGCGGTGTGGCTCGGCTGGCCGCCGGTTTCGCCGTAGACGCCGTTGTCGAACACGATGACCGCGAGGTTGCCCGGACGCTTGACGCCGATGGTGGCGAGCGCGCCGAGCCCCATCAGCATCTCGCCGTCGCCGGTGATGACCGCGACGCGCTTTTGCGGCTGCGCCAGCGCGAGGCCGAGCCCGATCATGGCCGTGCCGCCCATGGCGCCCCACATGTAGAAATTGCGCGGGTCGTCGCCGGCGGCGGCGAGATCCCAGGTGGTCGAGCCGAGCCCCGGCACCACCAGCAGATCCTTGCCGCGGTCTTTCATCAGCGCGGCCATGGCTTCGCGGCGCGCAAGCTCATCGTCAGCCTCATTTGGTCCACACTTTCTTGCCGATCAGCTGCTGCGACAGCAGCAGCGCGACGATGCGCTCGCCGCCGAAGGCCTGCTGCACCGCGCGCTCGGCCAGGCCCTCGACCTCGTCCGGCTTGCTGCGCGCGATAGACTTCCGCGTCGCACAGCTTCATCACCGGCTCGACGATGGCGCCCATCGGCTGCTGCCAGGGATTGAACTCCTCCCATTCGCCGCGCATGGTCACGAACATCAGCAGCGGAAAGCGGCAGGTGCGCGCGAGCGAGAGCATGTTGACGCAGTTGCCGACGCCGCTCGACTGCATCAAGAGCGCGCAGCGCTCGCCGCCGAGCCAGGCGCCGGCCGCGAGCGCGACGCCCTCCTCCTCGGTGGTGAGCGCGACGTCGTGGATGTCGGGATCGGCGCGGCAGCGCTCGATCAGCCGCGCGTGGCCGGCGTCGGGCACATAGCCGACCTGGCGCACGCCGGCGCGCTTGAGCGCGGCGTAGAGCCGGTCCGGCCAATCGGCCTGCGCGGGGGCGTTCATGTCGGCTCGCCCGCCTCGCGCTCGGGCGGACGCTCGCCGTCCTCGTCGGCGGCGGACGCTCGCCGTCCTCGTCCTCTCCTCCTTCACCGGCACGGCGTAGACGCCCTTGAGCCAGCGGTTGAGGTCGACGTCGGCGCAGCGCTTGCAGCAGAACGGCCGGAAAGCCTGCACGCCGGCTTGCCGCAGAGCGGGCAGACGCCCGCGCCGGCGGGAATTTTGCGGTCGAGTCATTCATGGGGACGCAAATTATACACAGGCCACCGGCGCTGCCAGCGCCCGCCACCCGCTTGACAGAAAAGTTGCATGAGAATTCTGATTTCAACCTTAGATTAGAAGGGGGGTTGCACCATGCGCGCGCGCACTTGGCTCGGATTCTCGGCGATCGCAGCGGCTTTGGCGTTTTCGGCGGGCGCGGCGGCGGCGCAAGACGCGGCGAAGGGCCGCCAGTATACGCCGCCCTTCTACGTGTTCAGCCCCGACATTCCGCACGACATGATCACGCACGACGTCGGCGCCATCGGCTTCCAGCCTTTCGCCGATATCCTGGCCTGGGACACCTTCATCGCGCTGAACTGGCCGGTGCCCTCCCCGATCGTACAGCGCGGCGTGCCGGACCGGCAGAACATCATCGGCGGCTTCCTCACCAGCGGCGGCGAAGGCACGCAGCCGAAATCCATGCCGGTCGGCCCGACCGTGTGGGAGACCTTCAAGGATAGCGGCGACATCTATCTCAACCCGCCGGTGAAACCGACTTCCTTCGACGCGCCGGAAAGCATCCCGCCGGCCTGCAAGCCGCTGGCCGCGGCCAATCCGGCGGCGGCGCAGCCGCACGCTCACGCTCACCGCCAAGTTCGGCGACGTGATCAGCGGCCAGAAAGAGTCGGACGGCAACCGGCTGATCGACCAGAACGGCATGAACGTCTGGTACGAGGTCAAGCTCAACCGCGTCTATTACGACTACGTGGTGAACAACCGCTTCTACAACAGCAACAACCAGAAGGGAAAAACCATCGCCTTCCCGTTCTCGTCGAACGTCACGGCGGGCGCGGCCACCGTCAAGATCAAGGCGGCCTGGAAGGTGATGGGCCTGCTCGGCAGCAAGCATCCCGACGACGCGAGCAAGTTCTACACCACCGAGGCGCTGGTCTATGACCGGGTCACAGACAAATGCTCCAAGAAATTGCTCGGCCTCGTCGGCCTGCACATCGTGATGAAGACCGCGCAACTGCCGCAATGGCTGTGGGCGACCTTCGAGCACGTCGGCAACGCGCCCGATCAGGCGACCGGGCCGGTCAACGACATGCAGTACAGCTTCTTCAGCGCGGACTGCGCCGGCTGCAAGTTCAATGTGCCGCCGAGCAAGGACCACCCCAACTTCCCGACCCAGGTGGTGCGCGTGGTGCCGGCCAACGACGTGGCGGTGAGCACCAATACGCTCTACCAGGCGGCGCTGCGCACGCTGCGGCCGGACAATGTCTGGCAGAACTACATGCTGATCGACGCGCAATGGGGCGCTAGCGCCAAGCCGATCGGCGTGCCCAACCAGCCGAAATTCCTCGCCAACACCACGCTCGAGACCTATCTGCAGCAGCAGGTCCAGCCGGACTGGCTGCATCAATTGCCATGGCATGTATGCCGCCGCGACCGATCTCGACTTCCAGCTCACCAACGCCTATCCGCGCAAGAGCAACGTGCGCGCGCGCATCATGGCGGTGCCGGGCGTGGCCATGCCGAAATAGCGTTTCTCGATCCGTCATCCTGAGGAGCGTTCCGATCCGTCATCCTGAGGAGCGAGCGTAGCGAGCCTCGAAGGATGAGGGCTATTTCCGTCGGGCATCCAGGCCGCGCAATTCGGTCTTGAGGATCTTGCCGTAATTGTTCTTCGGCAGCGCGTCGACGAACACGTAATCCTTCGGGCGCTTGAAGCGCGCGATGCGCGCCAGGCACAGCGCGTCGAGCTCGGCCGCGCTCGCCTCGCCGACCACATAGGCGACCACCACCTCGCCCCATTCGCGGTCCGGCCGGCCGATCACCGAGACCTCGCGCACCTTGTCGTGCGTCAGCAGCACCTCCTCGACCTCGCGCGGATAGATGTTGGAGCCGCCGGAGATGATCAGGTCCTTGGAGCGGTCCTTGAGGTGCAGATAGCCCTCGGCGTCGAAAACGCCGACGTCGCCGGTGTGCAGAAAGCCGCCGCGCAGGCTGGCGGCGCTCGCTTCTTCGTTGCGCCAATAGCCGGCCATGATGACGTCGCCGCGCACCAGAATTTCGCCCGGCTCGCCCGGCGCGACCGGCTTGTCCTCGCCGTCGGCGACCATAACCTCGACGCAGGCATAGGGCCGGCCGGCGGAGCCGAGCCGCTCGCGCCAGCGCGGGTGATCGCGCGCGGCGATGTCCTCTTTCGACAGCGTGGTGATGGTCATCGGGCGCTTCGCCCTGGCCGTAGATTTGCGCGAGCCGCGGCCCGAAGCGGTCGAGCGCGGCGCAGCGCGTCCTCGACATACATCGGCGCGCCGCCCCAGATCAGCGTGCGGATATTGCCGGCGTCGCAATCGGCCGGACAGGCGACCAGCCGCTTGATCATGGTCGGCGCCGCGAACATCGAGCAGCGCGGCCAGGCCGCGAACAGCTTGAAGATTTCCTCCGGCTCGAAGCCGCCGCTCTCCGGCGTCACCTGCACGCCGAGCCGCGCGACGTGCGGCATGACGTAGATGCCGGAGCCGTGGCTCATCGGCGCGGCATGCAGGATGGCGTCGCCCGGCGCGACCGCGTCGACCTCGGTGGCATAGGCATGGCTTGCCCAGTTGAGATTGCGGTGCGTGAGCATGGCGCCTTTCGGCCGCCCGGTGGTGCCCGAGGTGTAGAACAGCCAGGCGAGGTCGTCGCCGCCGCGCGGCGTCACGTCGACGGCGTCGGCGGTGAACAGCTGCTCGTAGTCGGCGCCGCCGATGGCGATCAGGTGCTCGAGGGTTTTGGGCGCGTGCGGCGCGATCTCGCCGTCGAGGCCGGGCGAGGCGAAACACACGCGCGCGCCGGAATGCTCCAGGATGTAGCCGAGCTCGGCGCCGTGCAGCTTGGCATTGGCCGGCACCGCCGCAAGCCCGGCGTGCCAGATGCCGTAGAGCAATTCGAGATAGGCCGGCGAATTCTTGGCGACGATGGCGACGCGATCGCCGGGCGCGAGCTTGAGCCGCGTGCGCAAGGCGCCGGCGAGCCGCGCCGCCCGCGCGGCCAATTGACGGTAGGTCGCGACCACGCGCGTGCCGCGCGCCGCCGCCGGCAGGTCCGGATGACTGAGGCCCGAGCGGGCAAGCCACGACGCGATGTTCATGCGCGCCACCTCATGCTCGGCTCACATGGCGTTGAGCCAGCCGAAGCGGATCGGATAGCCCTCGCCCCCGAGCAAGGCCATGGTTTCGTAGAGCGGCAGGCCGACCACGTTCGAGTAGGAGCCGACGATCTTGACCATGAAGCTGCCGGCGATGCCTTGCGCCGCGTAGCCGCCGGCCTTGCCGCGCCATTCGCCGGAGGCGAGGTAGGATTCGATGTCCTCCTCCGACAGCCGCTTGAAGCGCACGCGCGTCTCCACCAGCCGCTGGCGGAACGCCTCCTTCGGCGTCACCAGGCAGATCGAGGTGTAGACGCGGTGGTTGCGGCCGGACAGCAGGCGCAGGCACTGCGCCGCCTCGTCGAGCAGTTCGGCCTTCGGCAAAATGCGCCGGCCGACCGCGACCACGGTGTCGGCGGCAAGGATATAGGCGCCGCGCAATTCGTCATCGAGCTTGACGTTGTCGAGCGCGGCGGCCGCCTTGCTGCGCGCCAGGCGGTTGGCATAGGCGCGCGGAATCTCGCCGCGCTTGGGCGTCTCGTCGACATCGGCCGGCTTGAGCGCGTCGGGCTCGATGCCGGCCTGGTTGACCAGCGCCAGCCGGCGCGGCGAGCCGGAGGCAAGCACGAATTTGGGCCGGCCGATCATGGATGTGACATCGCGGAAGGGCTTGAAACGGGCATTGGCGCGGTTGGGCGGAACCTGGCGTGTCAGTAGCGGAAGCCGGCGCTTTTCACAACCGATGCCGCCGGCAGCCGCACCTTTGACTTGCAATTAATCCCATTAAGTCGATCAAATCCGTCAAGACGACGGTATTGATTCGCGGCGTATTTTCGCGACTGCTCGATCCTCGCGAGACGCCCATGCACGAGCCCTTACCGGCGACGCACCCGGCCAAAGCCCAGGCGGCGACGCGTTTCAACCACGCGCTGATCTTGGGCTGCGTGATCCTTGCCGCGCTCGCGGTCGGCACTGCCGCACTACGCTACGATCATGGCGAGGCGCTGGCGATCGCCGGCTGGACGGTCGCGCTGCTGCTCGCCTGCATCCTGGCCGTCCGCGAAATACGCGTGCACGCGCCGGCCATCCGGCGCAACGCGCAGACCCGCTCACAACTCGCGCACGAGAACGAACTGCACCGGCGCATCTTCGAGACCTCGCTCGACCTCATCCTGGTCACCGACCGCCGCGGCAAGTTCATCGAGGTCAGCCCCAGCGCGAAAGCGATCCTCGGCTACGCTCCGGACGAGATGATCGGCCACGTCGGCATCGACTTCATCTATCCCGGCGACCTCGAGACCACCCGCAGTGAGATGCGTCTGGCGCGGCGCGGGACCGACACGCGCAATTTCGAATGCCGCTATCTGCACAAAGACGGGCATCCGGTGAACTTGACCTGGACCGGCGTGTGGTCGGAGCCCGAGCAGCGCCATTTCTTCATCGGCCGCGACATGACGATGCAAAAGCAACTCGAAAGCGCCGAGCGCGCGGCCAAGGAAACCTTGGCGGCGGTAATCGATGCCTCGCCGGTCGCCATCGTCTGCCTGACATCGGAACGCATCGTGACGGTATGGAGCCGTGCCGCCGAACAGATCTTCGGCTATACCGCCGACGAGGTCCTCGGGCGGCCCTATTTGCTGGTGCCGCCCGGCGACGACGCCAAAGTCGAATACGACAAGCTGTTTGGCCGTGCGATGGCCGGCGAGACGTTGCGCGACATCCGCGTCACCCGCAGCCGCAAGGACGGCTCGACCGTCGAAGTGAGCTTCGATGCCGCGGCGATGCACGGCCCGGACGGCATCAAGGCCATCGCCTATGCGCTCAGCGACATCACCGAGCGCAACAAGCTCGAGCAGCAGCTGCGCCACTCGCAGAAGATGGACGCCATCGGACAGCTCACCGGCGGCGTCGCGCACGACTTCAACAATCTTTTGACCGTCATCACCGGCACCATCGATATTCTCGCCGACGCGGTTGCCGACAAGCCGGATGTCGCCGCGATTGCAAAATTGATCAGCGAAGCCGCCGACCGCGGCGCCGAGCTGACCTCGCGGCTGCTCGCTTTCGCCCGCCGGCAGCCGTTGCAGCCGACCAAGACCGACGCCAACGAAACGGTGACGCAAGCCGCCAATCTGCTGCGGCCCACGCTCGGCGAGCAGATCGACATCGAGTGGAAGCTCCAGCAGGACGCTTGGCCGGCGCTGGTCGACCCGGGGCAACTCGTCACCGCGTTGCTCAACCTGGCGGTCAATGCGCGCGACGCCATGCCGGAGGGCGGCAAGCTCACGCTTGAAACCGGCAACGTGTTTCTCGACGAAGACTATGCCAAGGCGCACAGCGAAGTGACGCCCGGCCCTTATGTCATGTTCGCGGTCAGCGACACCGGCCCCGGCATTCCGCTCGCGATTCGCGAGAAGGTGTTCGAGCCGTTCTTCACCACCAAAGGCGTCGGCAAGGGCACCGGCCTCGGGCTCAGCATGGTCTATGGCTTCGTCAAGCAATCGGGCGGCCACATCAAGCTCTACAGCGAGCAAGGGCAAGGAACGAGCTTTAAGCTCTATCTGCCGCGCGCCGACCGCGAGGCGGACGCCTCCGAGGGCGAAGAAGTCCGGCTGCCCGGCACCGGGCAGGAGGTCATCCTTGTCGTCGAGGACGACCCCGCCGTGCGCACAGCAGTGACGACGCAGCTTGCGAGCCTCGGCTATCGCGCCATCACCGCGGCAAATGCCGCGGAGGCGCTGGCGATGATCGACCGCGGCGTTGCCTTCGACTTGTTGTTCACCGACCTGATCATGCCGGGGTCGATGAACGGTAACGATCTCGCCAAAGAGGCGGGCAAGCGGCGATCCGACATCAAGGTTCTGTTCACCTCCGGCTATACCGAAAACGCCGTCATCCATCACGGCCGCCTGGCGCCCGGCATGCTGCTGCTGGCCAAGCCCTATCGGACCTCGGACCTTGCGCGCATGCTGCGACGGGCGCTTGCCGGGACCGAAAATGCCGCGGCATCTGCGCGCGCCGGACAAGGCTGAGTCTGTTTTCGCGGTAAGCAATCTTTCACATATGCGACAGAAGATCGTGTTGACGCGGAATATTCAATTTTTGCGGGTAACCAGGTACGGGTAGTATGGCGCGCATTCTGGTCATCGACGACGACGCGCTGGTGCGCGAGGCAACGAAGGTCCTGCTGCACACGCGCGATCACGAGGTCACGCTCGCCGAAAACGGCAAGACCGGGATTGAGGCGGCGCGCGACGGCGACTTCGATCTCGCGATCGTCGATTTGTTCATGCCCGACATGGACGGTCTGCATGTCATCGAGGCCATCCACCGCTTGCGACCGAATTTGCCGTTGATCGCGGCTTCCGGCTTCATGTTCAAAGCCGGGGCCGACGTTCCAACGATGCCCAATTTCGAGCCGATGGCGGCGGAAGCCGGCGCGGTCGCAACCCTCTACAAGCCGTACAAGCCGGACACGCTGTTCCAGGCGGTCGCCAAGGCGCTCGCAACCAAGGCCGCCGCTTAATTCTATTCATTGCCGCCGCCGGCGGGTCCGAAGCGCGCGCGGATTTGCGCCAGAAGCTGGTCGCGCAGCGCGCGATAGGCGTCGAGCCGTTGCTCGCGGTTGCCCTCGGTCGCGGTCGGATCGACGGTCGGCCAATATTCGACTTGCGCCGAATGCGTGCGCGTCAATTCCAGCGCCTTGTGGTGGGCGGGCGGCGACAGCGTCACGATCAAATCGAAGTTCAGGCCCTCCAGCTCGTCGAGCTCCTCGAAGGTGACCGGCTTGTGGCGGGTAATGTCGATGCCGATCTCCTCCATGGCGGCGACCGCAAAGGGATCGAGCTCGCCTTTCTGCACGCCGGCCGAGCCGACATAGATCGCGCGGCCGAACATCTGCTGCAACAGAGCGGCGGCCATCGGCGAGCGCACCGCGTTCAGGCCGCAGGCGAACAGCACCGCCTGAGGACGCGACGGGCTCGCTTCGGCCATCGTGGCTTATTCCCCGCGCATGATCTGATCCGAAACCCGGTATCCACTTTTCGGGATCATGCGCTCAGCCTTTCCAATGCAGCACGCAGAGCAGCGTGAACAGCCGGCGCGCGGTGTCCATGTCGACCGTCACTTTGCCCTTGAGCCGCTCCACCAGGATGCGCGAGCCCTCGTCGTGCACGCCGCGCCGGCCCATGTCGATCGCTTCGATCTTGTCGGGCGTGGCGGTGCGGATCGCCTGATAGTAGCTGTCGCAGATCGTGTAGTAGTCCTTGACGATCCGCCGCAGCGGCGACAGCGACAACAGATGCGCGACCACCGGCTTGCCGTCTTGCTGGCGGATGTCGAAGGCCAGCCGGCTGCCGGTGATGCTCAGGTTCAAGACATAAGGCCCGCCGTCGTGCCCGGCCGGCGCGAAGGAATTCCGCTCGAGCAGGTCGTAGATCGCGACCTGACGCTCGTGCTCGATGTCGGGATTGGAGCGGCCGATGGTCTTCTCGTCGAGGGTGACGGCGACCAGGCGCTGGCGCGCCGCCGGGGTCTTGGCCGCGCTCATCGGTTGAGGCGGATCGCCACCGAGCGGGCGTGGGCGGCAAGCCCCTCCGCTTCGCCGAGCGCGATGGCCGCTTCGCCGAGCGCGCGCAATTGCTCGGGTCCGCATTTGAGCAACGAAGTGCGCTTCATGAAGTCGAGCACGCTCAATCCCGAGGAGAAGCGCGCCGAGCGCCCGGTCGGCAGCACGTGGTTGGAGCCGGCGACGTAGTCGCCGATCGCTTCCGGCGTATGCGCGCCGATGAAGATCGCGCCGGCGTTGCGGATTTTCGCGGCCAGCGCCTCGGCCTCGCGCGCCGCGATTTCCAGATGCTCGGGCGCCAGCCGGTCGACCAAGGCGACGGCGTCGTCGAGTTTCGCGACCGTGATGACGGCGCCGAAATCGCGCCACGAGGCGCCGGCGACCTCGGCGCGCGGCAGCGTCTTGAGCTGCGCCGCCACCGCCTGCTCGACATTGTCGGCAAGCTTGGCGTCGTCGGTGATCAGCACCGACTGCGCGCTGGCGTCGTGCTCGGCCTGCGCCAAGAGGTCGGCGGCGATCCAGTCGGGATTGCCGGTCGCGTCGGCGAGGATGAGCACTTCGGAGGGGCCGGCGATCATGTCGATGCCGACCTTGCCGAACACCAGGCGCTTGGCCGCCGCCACATAGGCGTTGCCGGGCCCGACGATCTTGGCGACCGGCTTGATGGTTTCGGTGCCGTAGGCGAGCGCGGCCACCGCCTGCGCGCCGCCGACGCGGTAGATCTCGTCGACGCCGGCGAGCTTGGCGGCGGCGAGCACCAGCGGCGACAGCTTGCCGTCGGGCGCCGGCACCACCATGACCAAGCGCGGGCAGCCGGCCACCTTGGCCGGCAGCGCATTCATCAGCACCGAGGACGGATAGGCGGCGGTGCCGCCCGGCACGTAGAGCCCGACCGCCTCGATCGCGGTCCATTTGCCGCCGAGTTCGACGCCGAGCGCGTCGGTGTAGCGCTCGTCCTTCGGCTTTTGCCGTTCGTGATAGGCGGTGATGCGCTGGCTGGCGAACTTGAGCGCAGCGAGCGCCTTGGCGTCGCAGGCTTTCTCCGCCGCGGCGATCTCGGCCGCGGCGACGCGCAGGCCGATTTTGGCGAGATCGACGCGATCGAACTTCTGCGTCAGTTCGATCAGCGCGCGGTCGCCGCGCGCCGCCACGTCGGCAATGATCGCGCGCACGCTTGCTTCGACGTCGGCCGCCGCCTCGCGCTTGACGTCGAGCAAGGCGGAAAAACGCGCGGCGAAATCGGCGCTTTGGCTGTCGAGGCGCTGCGGCATGGCGCGGGTCCTGCCGGGATTGGCCCGGCTTGACAGGTCAATGGGTGATGCGCCCCGCCCCGTCAACCCTCGGCCTCGCCGGCACGCAAAAGGCCCCGCCGCGAGGCGGAGCCTTGTCGCGAATGGCCGCTCGACGGCTACTTCTTCGGCTTGGCCTCGGACTTTTTCGGCTTCGCCTCGGATTTCATCGGCTTGGCCTTCGACTTCACCCTTTTGTGGTGCATGTGCCGGTGATGCTTCTTGTGATGCATCATCTTGTGCGGCGCGTAGCTGCAGGGCGCGAGGCAGACGCCGCCCGCGGCCGTGCACTCGATCGGCCCTTTCATGCAGGCGGCGGGCGCGCCGAGATGGACGCATTCGCAGCCGACCCAGTCGTGAGCCTTGGCGGGTGTCGTAAACAGCGCGCCGCCCGCGAGCAGCAACGCCGCCGTGATAACGAATTTGCGCATAGAGGAACCCCCAGTTCGAAGAGTTCCAATAGGCCATTGCGGCCGGCACAAATCAAGAAAGTGGAACCGCAAATCCGTCCGAAAAGGGAGTTCTGAACCGGATTCTTTGCGCCTTCAGGCCCGTTGCGAGCGGTTTTCGGCCGGTTCTTCGGGGTGGGCCGGGCAGCAGGCGGTGGTCCAGCTCGGGCCCAAATCGGCCAATTCGGCCTCCAGGCACTCGACCTGCAGCCGCAGCGCGGCCCCGCCGGAGAAGATCAAGGTGACGGTGCCGGCCGGCGCGTCGGTCTCGGCGAATTCGACCGCCAGCAGATTGAGCACGGCGTCCTCGCCCGGCGTGACGTTGCGGCATTGGCAGGCCAGCACCCGCTCGAAGCGCAGCGCCGCGCGCCGCCGGCGGTATTCCGGCACGGCGCCGTGCGCCCCTTCCCAGTCGAAGCGGTTGACCGCCACCACCAGCCGCTTCTCGCGCGGCCGCCAGTGCACGTCGGCGACCTTGACCACCGCGTCCTGCACGTGGGCGGAGACGACTTCGAGATCCTCCTCGTCGAGCACGACGAATTTCAGCGCGTCATCCATGGCCGGTGCTTCCCTCGCGCTCAAGCTAGGCAAGGGCCGCGTGCGGTTCAAGGTCCGCCATCCCTGAGGAGGACGCATCACGGCAAACGCCGGCTCCAGCCCGGCCGCGCTCCAGCGCGCGCGGGTGGCCGGATCGCTCAAGGCTTGCAGCAGCGCCTTGGCCGCCTCCGGCGCGGCGGCGGATTTCGGGATCGCCGCGGTATAGGTGTTGGAATTGTGCAGGTCGCCCGGCAGCGGCCCGATCACGCGCGCGCCCGGCACGGTGAGGATTTCGCTGATGAAGGTGGTGCCGATCTCGGCGCGCCCGTCGGCGACCGCCTGCGCCACCTCGTAGCCGCGCTTGCCGAGCACCGCCTTCTGGTTGACCGCCTCGGCGATGCCGAGCCGCTCGAGCAGCGCGGCAAAGAACGTGCCGGAGGAGCCGCCGGCTTTCGGATCGGTGTAGGAGACGGTCTTGGCCGCGATGAGCGCGCGCTTGAAGGCCTCGGGCGTGGAAATGTCGGGCGCGGGCGCGCCGTCGCGCACCGCGACGCCGGTGACGGTGCGGCCGAGATCGCGGATCGAGCCCGCCGCCAGGCGGCCGTCTTGGTCGAGCGCGGCGATGATCGCCGCCGGCAGGATCAGCAGATCGGCGGTCTCGCCGCCGGCAAAGCGCGCGCGCAAGGCGCCGGCGGTGCCGAAATTCAGATCGAGCCGGTGGCCGCTTAAGCGCTCGAACTCCTTGCCGATCGCTTCGACCATGGCCTGCACCGCGCCGGCGCTCATGACTTTGATGGTGGGCAACTGTTTCTCCCTCGGTCTGTGCTGTCATGCCCGCGCAAGCGGGCATCCAGTAAACACCAGATTGGCTGCGGCGTACTGGGTCCCCGCTTGCGCGGGGACGACAGCTTCGGACATGCGTCATCGCCCGTGTTTTTTGGAAGAAGGGCCTCGGCGAGCAGCGATAAGAGCCGTGGGCGACAGAGCTGACGAGATCGGGGGCTTCAAAAATCCTTCAGCAGCCGCTCGATGTAGTCGAGCTCGAGCTGCGGGCGGAAGCTCTCGCCGAAGCGCTTGCGCAGCTCCTCGAGGATGCGGCGGGCGCGCTGGGCGTCGATCTCGCCCGGCACCTTGACGGTGTTGTCGCCGTCGAGGTCGTGGCCGCGCAGCGGCCGGCCGAGCGGGTCGGTGTCGTTCTGCGCGCGCGCCTGCGGGCCGGTCGGGCCGGCCGTTCGGGCCCGGGCCGAAGCCGTTGTCCTGCATCGCCTGCGCCAGGCTCTGCGCGCCCTTGCGCATGGCGTCGAGCGCCTTGCCCTGGTCCTCGACCGCGCTGTCGGCGTCGCCCTCGCCCAGTTCGCCTTGCGCCTGGTCCATGGACTCGCCGGCGTCGCCGAGCTGATCCATCTCGTTGCCCTTGTCGTCCTGCTGGCCGGGCTTCTTCTGCCCGGGCGTCAGCCCGTGCTGGCGCAACTGGTCGAGCAGCTTCTTGAGCCGGTCGCGCAGCGCCTTCTGGTCCTGGCGCAGGTCGCCGAGCTCCTTCTTGCTCTTGTCGTTGCCGCGCGGCGGTCGCGGCGCAGGTCCTGGCCCTTCTTGAAGGTCTTGTCGCGCAGCTGCTGCTGCTTGCGGATCATGTCGCTCAATTCGTCGAGCGCCGAATTCATGTCGTCGCCGCCGTCGTCGCCGGCGTTGGGCTGCGCCATCTGCAGGTTTTCCAGCATCGACTGCAATTGCTCGAGCAGGCGCTGCGCGGCCTCCTTGTTGCCGGAGCGGGCGAGCTGCTCCAGCCGGTCGAGCATCGACTTCAGGTCCTTCTGGCGTGAGCGTCTTGCTGTTGCGGTCGAGCGGCCGCGCCAGCTGCTCGGGATTCTTCTTCATCTGCTCGGCCAGCGCCTGCATGAACTTGTCGAGCGCGGCGCGCAGGTCGTCCATCAGCTTCTTGAGCTCTTCGTGGCTGGCGCCGCGCTCGAGCGCCTGGCGCAACGCCTCCTGCGCGGCGCGCAAGCGCCTGCTCGGCCTGCGACATGTTGCCGTCTTCGATCTGGGTCGCCATCTCCCACAGCCGCGCCACCACCGCGCGCAATTCATCGTCGCTCTTGGCGCCGTTGAGGTCGAAATAGATCGAGCGCAGGCCGAGATAGACGGCGGCCTCGGGCGTGAATTTCTCGGGCGCGATGGTGAGCGCCTCGAGCGCGGTCAGCACCAGCGGCTTGGCGTTGGCGTCGAGCGCCAGGAGGCGGCGCTGCTCGATCAGCGCGCGCGCCACCGGCTTGACGAAAATGCGCTGCGGCAGGGTGAACTCGCGCGGCTCGCTCTTGCCTTCGTTGTTGGCTTCGTCATGCGCGACGAGCGTCATCTCGACCTTGGCGCCGGCCCACGGGTGATCGGTGAGGTCGTGGATGGTCTGCGCCGTGCCGGTGCGGGTGCGCGCCTGCGGCAGCGCCAGCGCGTAATTCGGGCGGGCCGAACAGCGGCCGCGCCGCCTTGTCGTCGGCGCTCTCCTTGAGCGTGAAGGTCGCCTGCGCGTCGACCACGCCGTAATCGTCCTGCAGCCGGTAGTCGAGCCGCAGCGAGCCGCGCGCCTGCGGCTCGGGATCGCTGGATCAATTCGATGGTCGGCGGCTTGTCGGGAATGGCGCTGAACTGCCAGGCGAGCCCGTTGCCGGCGCCGTGCACGACGGCCGAGCCGTCGCCGTTGATGACGAAGCGCTGCTCCTCGCTGCCCTGCGGCACCGCCGCCTTGGGGTCGGGCGGCGCCAGTTCGACGCCGCCTGCGCGCGCGATCTCGATGCGCACGCCGCCGGTCGCGCGCACCACCAGCTGGCTGCCGGCGGGCACCGACACGATTTCCCTGGTTTGGTCTTTGGCTTGCGCCTGCGCGCTGTCGCCGGGCCGGTAGCCCGGCAGCATCACCGGCGGCCGGCCGGTATAGACCGGCGGCGTCACCCAGGCGTCGATGCGGAAATTGGCCGGCGTCACCACGCCGCTCCAGTCGAAGGCGGCGGCGACGCGCTTGATAGCGTTCGTTGCCGGCGGCGAAGAAGGTCGACCACCACCAGCAGCAGCACCAAGCGCGCGCAGCGCGATCGGGTCGCGCAGCGACAGCCTCGGCTGCGGCCAGCCGGCCTTGAAGCGGCGCGCCGACATCAGCGCGCGCTCGACATGGGCGCGCCAGAGCGCCTGCGAGACCGGATCGGTCTGGTTGGCGGCGATGCGGTCGGCGATGGTGGTGGCCGGGCGGTGCGCCTGCCCGCTGCCGCGGTCGAGCCGGCGCAAGCCCTCGTGCAGGCTGGGCAGCCGCAGGCGGATGAGCGGGACGGCGGCGGCGAGCGTGAGCAGCGCGAAGACGACGAGCCCGATGGCGCGGCCGAGCGGCGGCAGCACGATCCACAAGCCGGCCCAGGAGAACGCCAGGAACAGGCCGAACGCGGTCGCGAGCGCGGCCAGCGCCGGCCACAGCCGCTCCCACAGCAGGCTGCCGCGGGCGCGGCGCAAGCGCGCGCGCCAGCAGCGTGCGGATCGAGCGTGTCGCGCGCGGGACCGTGAGTCGTCCAAAAGCCGCTCCGTCGCTCGCCGGCTCTTTCAGCCGCGCCGGCCGCCTGCGGCGCCATGCGCAGGGAGAATCTCCGCTACCAACACCGTAGCACGGGGCTATTTCCCAAACTACGCAGGTATTTATGCGCCTAAAGCCACGCCGGCATGCGATCGAGCGCAATTAATTGGTCAACTTCAAGGCGCGGGCGCACCAGCGCCCATTCCTGCGCCCTTCACCAGCACTTCCGGCACCAGAGCGCGGGTGTTGTAGGTGCCGGCCTGCACCGCCCCGTAGGCGCCGGCCGACATCACCGCCAGGAGGTCGCCCGGCTTGGGCTCGGCAGGTCGCGGTCGAGCGCCAGGAAATCGCCGCTTTCGCAGACCGGGCCGACCACGTCGGCGCGGATGCGCGCGCGCGCCGGGCGGCGCTTCGCGCACCGGGCGGATCTCGTGGTGCGCCTCGTACAGCGTCGGGCGGATCAGGTCGTTCATGGCGGCGTCGACGACGACGAAGTGCTTGGCCTCGCCGTGCTTGACGAACAGAACGCGCGTCACCAGGATGCCGGCATTGCCGACGATCAGGCGGCCGGGCTCGAAGATCAGCCGGCACTGCAAGCCGCGCGTCGCTTGCTTGACCACTTGCGCGTATTGCTCGGGATTGGGCGGCGGCTCGTTGTCGTCGCGGTAGGGAATGCCGAGCCCGCCGCCGAGATCGACGTGCGAGATGGTGTGGCCGTCGGCGCGCAGCTCGCGCACGAAATCGGCGAGCAGCGCAAAGGCGTTGCCGAACGGATCGAGCTCGATGATCTGGCTGCCGATGTGCATGTCGACGCCGGCGACCTTGACGCCCTTGAGCTTGGCCGCCTGCGCGTAGACCGCGCGCGCGCGGCTGATCGGGATGCCGAACTTGTTCTCGGCCTTGCCGGTCGCGATCTTGGCGTGCGTCTTGGCGTCGATGTCGGGATTGACGCGCACCGAGATGTTGGCGGTGCGGCCCTTGGCGGCCGCGATGGCCGACGAGCAGCTCGAGCTCGGGCTCCGACTCGACGTTGATGCAGAGGATGCCGGCATCGACCGCGGCGGCGAGTTCGTCGGCGGTCTTGCCGATGCCGGAGAACATGATCTTGTCGGCCGGCACGCCGGCGAGCCGCGCGCGCTTGAGCTCGCCGCCCGAGACCACGTCGGCGCCGGCGCCGAGCTTGGCCAGCGTCGCCATCACCGCCTGGTTGGAATTGGCCTTCATGGCGTAGCAGACGAGCGCGTCGACGTCGGCGAAGGCGCCGGCGAAGACCTGGTAGTGGCGCTCGAGCGTCGCGGTCGAATAGCAATAGAACGGCGTGCCGACGCGCTCGCGCCAGCGCGTCGAGACGCGACCGCCTCGGCGCTCAGCACGCCGCCGCGATAGTCGAAATGGTGCATGGTGGAGCCCGGATCGCGCGCGGCTTAGTTCAGAATGTCGTCGAGGAAAATGTGTTTGTTCGGCCCTTTGGGCGCGAGCGGCTTGCCGTCGGGACCGAGCGCCGGATTGGTCGTGTCCGCCCGGCTGCCGAAGGGCGCCGCCATCGGAGCGGCCGGCGCGGCCGGCGCCGCCTGGTCGCCGGTGACCGCGGCCGCCGGCGGCGGGTCGAGCGGGCCCTTGCGCCCGCAGCCGGCGAGCGCCAGCGCGGCGAGCATGCCGGTCACGGCGAGCAAAACGATGGGGCGGGCGTTACGGCGCATGGTCGGACCTTAGCAAACCAGCCAATGAAGGCGAAGTCAGGATTTGTCTTTTTCGAGCTTGCGCAGCCATTTCTTGGCCTGCGCCCGCACGTTTTTGGGCGCGGTGCCGCCGAAGCTCGCCCGGCTTTTGACCGAGCGGTCGACCGAGAGCACGGAAAACACCTCCTCGGTGATGCGCGGCTCGATCTCGCGCATGAGCGGCGAGCGGCAGCCGGTGCAGCGCCACGTTCTGCTCGGCGGCCTTGGCGACGATGCGGCCGGTGACGTGATGCGCTTCGCGGAACGGCATCTTGAGCGCGCGCACCAGCCAGTCGGCGAGGTCGGTGGCGGTGGCGTAGCCTTCGCCCGCCGCCTTCTTCATGCGGGCGGTGTCCGGCGTCATGTCGGCGACCATGCCGGCCATGGCCGCGACCGAGAGCGAGAGCGCGGCGAGCGCGTCGATCGCGCCCTCCTTGTCCTCCTGCATGTCCTTGGCGTAGGCGAGCGGCAGGCCCTTCATCACCACCAGCAGCGCGCTGAGCGCGCCGATGACGCGGCCGGTCTTGGCGCGCACCAGTTCGGCGGCGTCCGGGTTGCGCTTCTGCGGCATGATCGAGGAGCCGGTGGTGAACGCGTCGGACAGCCGCACCAGGCCGGTGAGCGGCGAGGACCAGATCACGATCTCTTCGGCGAGCCGCGACAGGTGCACGGCGGCGATGGCGGCCGCGCCAAGCGTCTCCATCACGAAGTCGCGGTCGGAGACGGCGTCGAGCGAATTGGCCGCCGGCCGGTCGAAGCCGAGCGCGCGCGCGGTCATGTCGCGGTCGAGCGCAAAGGAGGTGCCGGCGAGCGCGCCGGCGCCGAGCGGCGATTCGTTCAGCCGCTTGCGCGCGTCGGCAAAGCGGCCGCGGTCGCGCGCCGCCATCTCGACATAGGCGAGCAGATGATGGCCGAAGGTGACCGGCTGCGCGGTCTGCAGATGCGTGAAGCCCGGCATCACCGTGCCGGCGTGTTCGAGCGCCTTGTCGGCGAGCGCGCGCTGGAAATCGGCGAGCGCTTTGTCGAGCGCGTCGATGGTATCGCGCATCCAGAGCCGGAAGTCGGTCGCCACCTGGTCGTTGCGCGAGCGCGCGGTGTGCAGCCGCCCGGCCGCCTGCGCCGATCAGTTCGGCGAGCCGGCCCTCGACGTTCATGTGGATGTCCTCGAGCGCGCGCTTGAACGAGAACTTGCCGGCCTCGATCTCTGACAGGATCGTGTCTAGACCGTGAGCGATCTTGTTCGCATCGTCCGCCGTAATGATGCCTTGCTTGGCCAGCATCGCGGCATGGGCCTTGGACGCGGCGATGTCCTGGCGGTAGAGATGCCGGTCGAAATCGATGGAGGCGTTGATCTCCTCCATGATGGCGCCGGGGCCCGACGCGAAGCGTCCGCCCCACATCTTGTTGCTCATGGCTGCTACCGAGGTTTATCGACCGTGACCGAACGCCCTGCCCCGAAAAAACGGCTTGTGCCCATGCTCGTGGCCGGCGCCATTGCCGGCCTCGCCGTCGGGCTGGCGGCGGTATACGGGATTGCGGGCCTGACAGGCAATGCGGGCGGCGATGTGGCCTGCCGGCCGGCGGTCGACTTGGCCCGCAAAATCGCGCCTTTGGCCACCGGCGAGGTGGCCGCCGTTAACGTTGCCAAGCAACCGCTGCGGCTGCCCGACCTCGCCTTCCAGGACGGCGACGGCAAGCCGGTGACGCTCGCCGACTTCCGCGGCCGCACCGTGCTGCTCAATCTGTGGGCCACCTGGTGCGTGCCCTGCCGCAAGGAAATGCCGGCGCTCGACGCGCTCGAGCGCAAGCTCGGCGGCGCCGACTTCCAGGTGGTGGCGGTCAACATCGACACCCGCGACGCCGACAAGCCGAAGCGCGTTTCTGCAGCGAGATCGGCGTCGGCAAGCTCGCCTATTTCACCGACGCCAGCGCCAAGGTGTTCCAGGATCTCAAATCGATCGGCCGCGCCTTCGGCATGCCGACCACGCATGCTGATCGATCCGCAGGGCTGCGAACTCGGCACCATCGCCGGGCCGGCGGAATGGGCGAGCCCGCAAGCGCAAAAGCTGATCGAGGCGGCGCTGAAGAAGTAGCGTTACGACGACGTCGTCGTGTGCACGACGTAATCCGTCGCGTAAGGCAGGTGGGTCACCGGATCGACCTTCATGCCGGTGGTGATGTCGATGGTGGTGCCGTCGCGCAGCGTCATGATGTTGGAATTGAGGTCGATGGTGGTGCCGCTGTCGGTGTTGACGGAATTGACCGCGTCCTGCGCCATCGAATCCTGCGCGGACTGCAGGTCGGCCTGCGCCTGATCGAGCTGCGCCTGCTGCTCCTCCTGGATGCGCAGCATGGCCATGCGCGCGTAGATGTCGTTGAGGCTGGACATCTGGCTCTGCGTCGCGGAGGCGAGCAGATTGGCGAAGGCCGAGCCCAGGCTGGCGGCGGTCCCGCCCGATGAGGAATGCGAGGCGACCGTCTGCGCGATCCAGCTGCCGGACGTGCTGTTGATGCTGCTATAGGCGGAGCCGAGCCAGCTCGCCGCCGCGCCGTCGCCGATCGAGGTCATGGCCCTCACTCCACGCGCCGAGCCTAGCGCCGGCCGGTTAACAAAAGCTGGCGGTTAAGAAGAGCTTAACGGCGCCGCTATCGCACGTGGCACTGATGCGTATGGCGTTGTAGATCGCCGAAGCGGTACTGCGCCCGCCCTTGACGCGGCCGCGGGCGGCTATACTTAACCACATGGTTTACTATTCGCCCGCCCGGCTCGACCGCACCTTCGCCGCTTTGTCCGACCCGACGCGGCGGGCGCTGATCGCGCGCCTGTCCGAGCGCGCGCTCTCGGTCAGCGAGCTCGCCGCGCCGCTGCCGATGTCGCTGCCGGCGGTGATGAAGCATCTCGACGTGTTGAGCGAAGCCGGCCTGATCACGCGCGCCAAGAGCCGGGCGCACCGTCACCTGCCGGCTGCGCGCCGAGCCGATGCGCGGGGCCAACGAATGGCTCAACCGCTATCAGAAATTCTGGACCGAGCGGCTCGACCGTCTTGCCGCGTTTTTGGAGGAAGACCCATGGCCACCACCGTCAAACCCAGCCTCACCATCAAGCGGCGCTTCAACGCGCCGCCGGCGAAAGTCTTCGCCGCCTGGACCGACCCGGAAAAAGTAAAGCGCTGGATGGGGCCCGGCGAGGTCAAGGTGCTGGCCACCGAAGGCGACGCACGCACCGGCGGCCGCTACCGCTGGCTCATGCAGGCTCCGAGCGGCGAAGCAGCACGATGTCAGCGGCGTCTATCGCGAAGTCGTTCCGAACGAGAAGCTGGTGTTCACCTGGGCCTGGAAATCGACGCCGGAGCGCGAGTCGCTGGTGACGTTGACATTCAAGCCCGACGGCGATGGCACGTTGTTTACGATGGTGCACGAACAGTTCTTCGACGAAGCCGCGCGCGACAATCACAATAAAGGCTGGACCAGCGCGATGGACAAGCTCGGCGAATTTCTCAGCGCACAGTAACAGGAGGCGCCCATGGCTCAATCATCAAGCGAACACGGAAATTTCTATTGGAACGAACTCGTCACGCGCGACGCCGGAGAAAGCCAAGAAATTCTACGGCGCCACCATCGGCTGGACCTTCGATGCCATGCCGATGCCGGACGGCACCTATTGGGTCGCCAAGATGGGCGACAAAGCCGTCGGCGGGCTGTTTCCGATCGGCGGACCGCAATGGGACGGCGTGCCGGAACACTGGATGTCCTATCTCGCGGTCGATGACGTCGATGCGCGGGTGAAAAAGGCGCAAGCCGCCGGCGCCAAGCTGATGCGCCCGATCTTCGACGTGCCGGGCGTCGGCCGCATCGCCATCCTGACCGAGCCGGGCGGCGCCGGCATCGGCTGGATCACGCCGGCCAAAGCTTGAATGGAGCACAGCATGCAACACAAAGTCGTTTCGCAGAGCGAGTGGCTGGCCGCGCGCAAGGCGCTGCTGGCCAAGGAAAAGGAATTCACCAAGGCGCGCGACGCGCTTCAGCGCCGCGCGCCGCGATCTGCCCTGGGTCAAGGTCGACAAGAACTACGTGTTCGACGGACCGGACGGCAAAGAGACGCTCGCCGAGCTGTTCGGCGGCCGGAGCCAGCTCATCGTCTATCACTTCATGCTCGGCCCCGGCTGGGAGCAGGGCTGCCCGAGCTGTTCGTTCCTCGCCGATCATTTCGACGGCGCCGACCGTGCATCTCGCCCAGCGCGACGTGACGCTGGTGGTGGTGTCGCGCGCGCCGCTGCGCGGAGATCGAGGCCTACCAGAAGCGCATGGGCTGGAAGTTCAAATGGGTGTCGTCCTACGGCAACGACTTCAACCGCGACTTCCGCGTGTCGTTCAGCCAAGGACGAGATGGCGAGCGGGCCGTCGACTACAATTACGCCAAGCAGCAAATTTCCGAGCGAGGAAGCGCCGGGCCTCAGCGTCTTCGCCAAGGACGACGACGGCGAGGTGTTCCACACTTACTCGGCCTACGCGCGCGGCCTCGACATGCTGTCGGCGCCTACAATTTCCTCGACCTCGCGCCGAAGGGCCGCGACGAAGACGCGCCTGCCCTGGAGCATGGCCTGGGTGCGCCGGCACGACGAATACGAGACCGACCCAACGGCAAGACGCAGCGCGCACGCGTGCTGCGACTGAAACGTTCCTTCCAACCGTAGGAGTGACCCATCGAAGCTCTATGGCTTTCCGCCCTCGCCGAACACCTGGAAGGTCCGCGCCGTCGCGGCCCATCTCGGCATCAAGCTCGAATTCGATTCGTCGACCTGACCAAGCCGCGCACGCCGGAATATCTGCGCAATCCATCCGACCGGCCGTACGCCGGCGCTGGTCGACGGCGATTTCACGCTGACGGAATCCAACGCCATCATGCAGTACCTCGCGAGCCAGAAGCCGAACTCGCTGTGGCCGAACGACGCCAAGGCGCGCGCGCTGCATCACCCGCTGGCAGTGCTGGCAGCTCGCGCACTGGGGCGGCGAGGCCTGTCAGCCGCTAGTCGTCAACCGGCTGGTGAAGAAGCTGCTCAATCTCGGCCCGCCCGACGAGGCCGCGGTCGCCAAGGCCACCGAGGCGTTCCACAAGGAATGCAAGCTGCTCGACGACCTGGCTGTCGAAGCAGCACAAGTATCTCGTCGACGACGAGCTGACGCTCGCCGACTTCGCGGTCGCGGCGCCGCTGTTCTACGCCAAGCAGGGTGAGCTGCCGCTCGCGCCCTACGGCCACGTGCAGGAGTGGTTCGGCCGCGTCTCGGCGCTGCCGGCCTGGAAGGAAACCGCGCCGCCGCCGATGCCCGCGCAGGCGGCGTGACGCACGTCATTCCGGAGCGCGGCGCAAGCTCGCGAGCCCGGAATCCAGGGTCGCGGACAATCCAGTTGTTCTGGATTCGGCTTCACGCGCCATCGCCGTGCCCCGGAACGACCTGAGCTAGCGCGTCGGCACCGGCTTTTCGCCGCGGTAGTCGTAGAAGCCGCGCCCGGCCTTCTTGCCGAGCCAGCCGGCTTCCACGTACTTCACCAGCAGCGGGCACGGCCGGTATTTCGAGTCGGCCAGGCCCTCGTGCAGCACCTGCATGACCGAGAGACAGGTGTCGAGGCCGATGAAGTCGGCGAGCTCGAGCGGACCCATCGGATGATGCGCGCCGAGCCGCATGGCGGTGTCGATCGCCTCGACGTTGCCGACGCCTTCGTACAGCGTGTAGATCGCCTCGTTGATCATCGGCAGCAGAATGCGGTTGACGATGAAGGCGGGGAAATCCTCCGACACCGCGATCTTCTTGCCGAGCTTGGCGACGAAGGCCTTGCTGGTTTCGAAGGTGGCGTCGTCGGTGGCGATGCCGCGGATCAGCTCGACCAGCTCCATCAGCGGCACCGGATTCATGAAATGGATGCCGATGAAGCGCTCCGGCCGGTCGGTCGAGGAGGCGAGCCGCGTGATCGAGATCGACGAGGTGTTGGTGGCGATGATGGTCTCGGGCTTGATGACCGCGCAGACGTCGGCGAAAATCTTGCGCTTGACCTCTTCCTTCTCGGTCGCGGTCTCGATCACGATGTCGCAGGCCGAAAGCGCGTCGTATTTCTCCGCCGGCTTGATGAGCGCGAGCGCGGCCTTGCGCTGATCCTCGCTGATCGCCTTTTTGCCGACCTGGCGCGCCATGTGGCCGTTGATGGTCGCCAGCGCCTCCTTGATGCGGTCGGGCGACACGTCGTTCAACATCACGGAATAGCCCGCCAGCGCGCAGACATGGGCGATGCCATTGCCCATCTGGCCCGCGCCGATCACCCCGACATTCTGAATAGCCATGGTTGTTGTCCGATCGATGCAAAGTCCGGTGCTGGGTCTTCCGTCGACTTTGTCCGTTCTGCACCTTCTTACGACGAACCGGTGCGCGAAACCACCGGCGCGCCGGCTCATTCCAAAACCTCAGCGCTTAACCTTAGCGAGCTCGTTCGAAAGCTCCGGCAGCGCGGTATAGAGGTCCGCCACCAGGCCGTAATCGGCGACCTGGAAGATCGGCGCCTCCTCGTCCTTGTTGATAGCAACAATCACCTTGGAGTCTTTCATCCCGGCGAGATGCTGGATGGCGCCCGATATGCCGACCGCGATGTAGAGTTCCGGCGCCACCACCTTGCCGGTTTGCCCGACCTGCCAGTCGTTGGGAGCGTAGCCGGCGTCGACCGCCGCGCGCGAGGCGCCGACCGCGGCGCCGAGTTTGTCGGCCACCGGCTCGATGTATTTGGTGAAGTTCTCGCGGCTCTGCATGGCGCGGCCGCCGGAAATGATGATCTTGGCGGAGGTCAGCTCCGGCCGGTCCGACTTCGACAACTCCTCGCCGACGAAGGACGACAGCGCCGGGTCGCTCGCCGCCGCCGCGTTCTCGACCGGCGCACTAGCAGATTCTTGGCCGCCCTGCCCGGCGGCCGGGAAGGTCGAGGTGCGCACGGTGATGACCTTCTTGGCGTCCGACGATTTCACCGTCTGGATGGCGTTGCCGGCATAGATCGGGCGCTCGAAGGTGTCGGGCGCCACCACCTTGATGATGTCGGAGATCTGCATGACGTCGAGCAGCGCGGCGACGCGCGGCAGCACGTTCTTGCCGTTGGTGGTGGCGGGCGCGACGATGGCGTCGTAGCCGCCGGCGAGCGAAACGATGAGCGCGGCGGTCGGCTCGGCCAGCATGTGCGCGTAAGGCGCGCCGTCGGCGACCAGCACCTTGGCGACGCCGTCGAGCTTGGCGGCGGCATCCGCCGCGCCCTTGCAGTCCTTGCCGGCGACCAGGATGTGCACGTCGCCGCCGAGCGCCTTGGCGGCGGTGAGCGCCTTGGCGGTGGCGTCCTTGAGCGAAGCGTTGTCGTGCTCGGCGAGCAGCAGCGTGGTCATGGCATGATCTCCGCGAGCACGGCGCTCGCATGTCTCGTGCCCTCTCCCCTTGTGGGAGAGGGCTGCTCGGAGCCGCAACGATGAAAGCGGGGTGAGGGGTCGACCCCCTCACCGAGCCCAGTATGTGGATAGCCCGGCGATGCCCTCTCCCACAGGGGGAGAGGGCGCAAATACGCGGACCGCGTTGCGCGGCAAGAGTCATCCCAGCACCCCCGCCTCGTCCTTGAGCTTCGCCACCAGCTCGGCGACCGAGCCGACCTTGACGCCGGACTTGCGGCCGGGCGGCTCGGATGTCTTCACCACTTGCAGCCGCGGCTTGACGTCGACGCCATAGGCCTCCGGCGTCTTCTCCTCGATCGGCTTTTTCTTCGCCTTCATGATGTTGGGCAGCGAGGCGTAGCGCGGCTCGTTCAGGCGCAGGTCGGTGGTGACGATGGCCGGCGCCTTGAGCTTGACGGTCTGCAAGCCGCCGTCGACCTCGCGCGTGACCGACACGCTGTCGCCCTCGAGCGCGATCTTGGAGGCGAAGGTGCCTTGCGACCAGCCGAGCAGCGCGGCCAGCATCTGGCCGGTCTGGTTGCAGTCGTCGTCGATCGCCTGTTTGCCGAGGATGACCAGGCCGGGCTGTTCCGCCTCGACGATGGCTTTGAGAATCTTGGCGACGGCGAGCGGCTCGACCGCGCCGTCGGTCTTCACCAGGATGCCGCGGTCGGCGCCCATGGCGAGCGCGGTGCGGATGGTCTCGGATGCTTGCGCCGGCCCGATCGACACGGCGACGATCTCGCTCGCCTTGCCGGCTTCCTTCAGCCGGATCGCCTCCTCGACGGCGATCTCGTCGAAGGGATTCATCGACATCTTGATGTTGGACAGTTCGACGCCGGAGCCGTCAGGCTTGACCCGGATCTTGACGTTGAAATCGACCACCCGCTTCACGGGCACGAGAATCTTCATGATCTCCCATCCGGGACGGGCTTCTGGCAAGGCGCGGCGGAAGCTAATGGCCGCGCCAGCGGCGTGTCAACGTTTATGCTGCGGCGCAACGCAAGACTAGGTTATTTTCCCGGATTCCGTCCCGTAGGCCATTCCCGGGCCCATGCACTCGAACAGTTTCACGCCGGCCGGCCGCAATACCAGGAACAGCAGCGCGCCGACGGCAAGCCCGCCGACATGGGCGAGATAGGCGACGCCGTCGTCGGCTTTGCCCGCCAGCAGGAACAGTTGCAGCAGCGCCCAGCCGCCGATCACCCAATAGGCGCGCACGCGCACCACGATGCGCAGCACGAATACCGTCACCTTGGCGCAGGGACGCAGCATCAGATAGGCGGCGAGCACGCCGGAGATCGCGCCCGAGGCGCCGACCAGCGGCACCGCCGAATTCGGGTTGAGCGCGACATAGGCGATGGAGGCGCCGACGCCCGCCAGCAGATAGAACAAGACGAAACGAAACGGGCCAAGCGCCTCCTCGATGTCGTCGCCGAACACCCAGAGGTAGACCATGTTGCCGAGCAAATGCTCCCAGCCGCCGTGCAGGAACATGCCGGTGACCAGCGTCAGGTCGGACCAGCCGACGCTGTGGGTCACCACCACCGGCGTCACCGCGTAGGACATCGTGATGCTGGCCTGCACGTCCTCGGACGAGCCGACGGTCAGCATGAAGATCAGGACGTTGATCGCGATCAGCGCCCAGGTGGCGTAAGGCGGCACCGGCAGCTTGAACGGGTTGTCGTCGTAGAGCGGAAAAACCACGGTGCTGCCCCCCAGCCGGCGATCAACGGTTCTGTCCCGGCGCCCATAACACGTCGCGGCCGCCTTTGTCGTTGGCGTAGCGCCCGGCCACGAACAGATAATCCGACAGCCGGTTGACGTATTTGAGCGACGGTTGCGAGACCTCCTCGCCCGGCCGGTCGCCCAGTTCCACCATGATGCGCTCGGCGCGCCGGCAGACGGTGCGGGCGAGGTGCAGAAACGCCGAGGCCGCGCTGCCGCCGGGCAGGATGAACGACTTGAGCGGCGCCAGGTCCTGGTTGAGCCGGTCGATCTCGCCTTCCAGCCAGGCGACTTGCGCGTCGGTGACGGTCAGCCGCGCGCCGCCCGGGCCCTTTTCCGACAGGCAGAGATCGGCCTCGACGTCGAACAGATCGTTCTGGATGCGGCCGAGCGCCGCGTCGAAAGCGGCGTCCGCCGCGCTGTGCAGCCGCACCAGCCCGAGCACCGCGTTGACTTCGTCGAGCGTGCCGTAGGCCGCCACCCGCAAATCGTATTTCTTGCGGCGCGCGCCGGAGCCGAGCGAGGTGGTGCCGTCGTCGCCGGTGCGGGTGTAGATGCGATTGAGCACGACCATGGGGGCTTCGCGCCTTCAGGGTTTCGCGGTAGGCTGCATCCTATCCGATTTTGCACCGGATCAACCGGGGGTGACCATGCGCATTGCGATCATCGTTCTTGCCGGAGCGGCGCTCACGTTGTCGGCGGCGGCGCCGGCCAGGGCCTGCTACGAGGAGGGTTTCTCCCGGCCGCTCGCCGAGGGCGTCGTCGCGGCCGCCGCCAGCACCGAGCTTTCCGCCCGCAAGCACCACAAGGCCAAGCACAAGGTGCTGAGGAAACATAAGAAGAAGAAAGAAAAGGTCGAATACATGCGGGCCGTCCCCGCCAAGTGAGCAATCGGCTAACCGGGATCAGGCATTCGATCGGTGCCGGCTCCCTGACGCCTGATTTCTGACCGCCGTCATCGTCCCAGCACCCAGATCGTCGCCATGATCACCACGATGGCGACGAATTGCAGCAGCACGCGCATCCGCATCAGCTTCTGCGAGCGGTTGGGCGAGCCGCCGCGCATCATGTTGAGGAGCCCGAGGCAGAGCACGATCGCGACCGCGATAATCGCGGCCGGGACGGCGTAATGCGACATGAACGTAGACATGGCGGCCTTCTAACACCCGGCCCGGCGGCCGGGTCAATGGCGGCGCTCACCCTCCATCCCGGTTTTACAACTAAGAGTAGCTTCCAGGTTGTATCGGCGCTAAAGTTCCACCCCATCAGGGCTGGGTGGGGTGATGGCGTTTGCGTTCAGCGAGACGGCGGCGCGCGTATCGGCGCCGCCCCAGCCGGGGAGCCGCGGCCGCGACGGCTGCCCGGAACTCGATTGCGTGCGCGCGCTGCATCGCGCCCGGCGCGCTCGCCCAGGCCGCGCAGCGCGCCGAGGATATCGGCACCGGCGCCGACCGGGTGCTGATCGCGCAAGGCCTGATCTCCGAGGAAGCCTATGCGCGCGCATTGGCCGATAGGCTCGGCGCCGGCTTCGAACCGCTCGACGGCCTGCCGCGCCGGCGCTGCCCGCTCGACGACGACCGCCTGATCGAAGCCGCCGCGCACGGCGTGCTGCCGCTCGTCGAGAATGGGGACATCGTTCTGGCGGTCGCCCCGCGCGGATGGGCGGCGCGCACGCTTGCCGCTGCGACCGCCGCCGATCCGGCGCTGGCCACGAGCTTCCGCTTCACCACCGCCGCGCGCTTCGACCGCTTCGTGCTGCGCCACGCCGGCAAGGCACTGGCCGCGCGCGCCGCCGGCGCGCTCGACCGGCGGTGGCCCGCGTTGTCGGCCGCACCGCCGCGCCGTCGCTGGCTCGCGGCGCCGCTCGCGATCGCGGCTGGCGCCGCCGCCGCGGCGCTCGGCATCGGCGCGGCGACGCCGGTTGCGCCCATGCAGATCCTGGCGGCGATGCTGGCCGCGCTGTTCATCGCCTGGCTCGGCTTGCGCGTCGTCGCCGCGGCGGTCACGCAGCCGCCGGCGCCCACGTCCCCGCCCCTGCCGCACGACAGACTGCCGGTCTATACCGTGATCTGCGCGCTTTATCGCGAGGCCGCCTCGGCCGGCGAATTGCTGGCCGCGCTGGCGCGGCTCGATTATCCGCGCGAGAAGCTCGACATCGTGATCGCGCTCGAGGCCGACGACCGCGACACCCGCGCCGCCATCGAGAAGCGCATAGGCTGCTTGCCGGTGACGCTGGTGACGGTGCCGGCGTCGGGCCCGCGCACCAAGCCGAAGGCGCTCAACGCCGCGCTGCCGTTCGCGCGCGGCTCGTTCACGGTGATCTACGACGCCGAAGACCGCCCGGAGCCCGACCAGTTGCGCCGCGCGCTGCAAGCCTTCGGGGCCGGCGGCGACCGGCTTGCCTGCGTGCAGGCGAAGCTGTGCATCGACAATACCGGCGACGGCTGGCTGGCGCGGATGTTCACCGCCGAATATGCCGGACAATTCGACGTGTTCCTGCCCGGGCTGGCGGCCATGCGCCTGCCGCTGCCGCTCGGCGGCTCGTCCAATCATTTCCGCACCGCGACGCTGCGCGCGATCGGCGGCTGGGATGCCTACAACGTCACCGAGGACGCCGATCTCGGCATGCGGCTTTCGCGCTTCGGCTATCGCACCGCCGTCATCAATTCCACCACCTATGAGGAGGCGCCGGCGCGCCTCGGCGCCTGGCTGCGCCAGCGCACGCGCTGGTTCAAGGGCTGGATGCAGACTTGGGCCGTGCATATGCGCACGCCGTGGCGGCTTGCGCGCGAGCTCGGCCTCGGCGGCTTTCTCGCCTTCCAGCTCATCGTCGGCGGCAACGCGCTGGCGGCGCTGGTGCATCCGCTGTTTCTGGCGACGTTGATCGTTGCCGCGCTCGACGCGGCGCCCTGGCGCGGCGGCGCCGGCGCCGTGCCGGCGGCGATCTACGGCGGCACCGCGCTCGCCGGTTATCTGGTATCGGGCTTGCTCGGCTTCATGGGGCTCAAGCGGCGCGGATTGCTGAGCAGCGCCTGGGTGCTGTTGCTGATGCCGCTGCATTGGCTGTTGCTGTCGCTCGCCGCCTGGCGCGCGCTTTGGCAGCTCATGCGCAAGCCTTATGCCTGGGAGAAAACCGAGCACGGCCTGGCGAAAAGCTCGCGGCTGGCGAGCGGCATGACACATGCGCTGGTCGAACTCGAGCGCCACCTCACGCACCTGAAAGCGAGCGGACAATTGCCGGGCTCGGCGGACCGTTAGACGCCGTGGACAGCAAAAGCGACGGCCTTAACGTTCGAACGTCGACTTAGCTTCGAGTTCCGCCATCCTGAGCAAGAAGGCAAGCGTTTTGAATTGCGCCTCATCGGCGGCCGAGGCCAATTCCGTCAAGGCGGATCGAATGCGTTCGGCCACCTCGCGGTTTGTCCGGCTGCCACGCTTGCTGGGGAGCTTGATAATTCGGCTGTGTTAATTCATGCGGGCACCTCAATTCTTGACGGAGCCTTGCGCGTGGCCGGCACTAGGACCGGCTCCCGAATGCCGAACATTTCGCGCGTCGTTTCCAGTGTGCGCCGATCGATCGACAGCGAAATCGCGATCGACCATTCGCCGTCGATCAATTCGGGCAAGCCGAGGGGATCGAGCGTCCAGCCCATTTCGTGGAAGTGCGGCAGCCACCACATTTCCACGAGCGCCGTTAATGCGACGACGTCGTGGGCGAGGCAGTATTCCAGCACGCCGCAAAAAAGGCTGCCGAGCGCCACGCCGCGGTTGCGGCCTTCGCGCCGTTCTTTGATGACGTGGACACGGGTCCACTCGTAGATATTGTGCGCGCGCGGCACGCCCTTCTGCGCCAGATGCGGAAAGACTGCATCCAGCAGATGCGGCTTCAAGGTCGGAATGAGGCGCGAGCCGCCGACGACCTTTTGTCCCTCGATCGCCAACAGATAGATGGCATCGTCGTTATCGAACTGATCGCACTCGCGGCCATCGGGTTTGGCGAGATTCATCCATTTGCGTTCGCCGACATAGATGTCGTGGCGAATCCGAAAATCGCTTTCGATCTGTAGCTCGTAGTCCGCTCGGTTTGCGGAGGTGACAATATGAATCATAAGCGTACCTCCGATCGCCCATCAGAGGTGCTTAAGCTGTATTTATCGGCGTTATGGGGCTAGTCTAACAAGTTAGACTTGACAATTTCAGAAATTGATCTCGCCGGCGCGCAGCGCATTGACCACCGCTTGCGTGCGCGTCACCGCGTTGAGCTTCTGTTGCGCCCGGTTGACCATGATATCGATCGTCGACTTGCTCAGATGCAAAATTGTGGAAATTTCCCACGACGTCTTGCCGACCGAAACCCAATGCAAGACCTCGCGCTCGCGCGGAGTAAGAATCTGCTTTTGGTTGATGCTTTCGCCCTTCAAGGCGGATATCCGGCCATGCGCCATGATGCTGACGACATGGATCACGCGCTTTGCCATCGGGTCGAGATCGGGCTGGCTTCCCGCCATCGTGACGCAAGCTTGGAAGCCCGTTGAACGCACGATCGGCACCAAATATCCTTCGTTCATTCCGAAATCGCGCGCCACGTCCATGACTTCCGCCGCTTTTGGATCCGTCTCCTCGTCGTAGGGCGCCTCGCGCCATTCAAACGGATTGATCGCCTTGCGGCACCAAGCCGCGACCGGATCGTGCGCGTAGTAGTCGTATTTGCCGTAGTGCTCGGTCCATCCCTTCGGCCAGCCGTTGAGCAGGATGTATGGCTCGAGGCGCAGCGGAGGCTCGGGAACGCTCGTCACCAGGAACGCGCTGTAGCCGAACGACGACAGAACATGGCCAAGCCGGTTGGTCACGCCCTCGACGCTGGTCAGCGTCTGCAAATCCGCGACCGCGTCGAACATGCGCTGTGGGTAGTTCGCCATTTGCCGACCCTGAAGAAGGCCCGTTCATCTATCAGATTATTTCTACCCTGCGTTTATTTCCAGCTTGATTTCGCGGAACTCGCGGTTGCAGCTGCCAAATGCACAACTCCCATCGGGGCGTAGCGGGGCACGCATACCGGCGCGATGGTGCCCGAATGTCTCCTGAAAAACTGCCCCTCCTTTGGTGGCGGCTGGGGGCTCGGGCTTCGGATCAAGCTCGGCCGCCGGCGCTTACAGGTATTTCTTCAGATCGGCGGCCGCCGCCTCGGGCGTGCGCTTGAGGTTGAACGGCGCGACGAAGCGGCCGCTTTTATCCATCAAATAGACGACGGCGCTGTGGTCCATGCTGTAGTCGCCGTTGCTCGTCGGCACCTTGCGCGAATAGACGCGATATTCCTTTTCGACAGAGGCCAGCGCGTCGGCCGGGCCGGTCGCGGCGCGCAGATGCGGGTCGAAGGCCGACAGGTAGTCTTTCAGCAGCGCGGGCGTGTCGCGCTCGGGATCGACGGTGACGAACAGCGCGGCGGCGCGATCGGCGTCCGGTCCCAGGGCCCGGAACACTTGCGAGATATCGAACATCGTCGTCGGGCAGACATCCGGGCAATGCGTGTAGCCGAAGAACACCAGATGCGGCTTGCCCTTGAGGTCGGCGTCGGTGATCGGCTTGCCGTCCTGATCGATCAGCTTGAACGGACCGCCGATCGCGGAAGGGCCGGGCCCGCCGGGACCGAGCTGGCCGGTGGCATAGAGGATGACGCCGAGAAACAGCAGCAGGCCGCCGAGAAAGGCGGTCATCACCAATAGGATATGGGAGGCGCGGCTGGTCATCGCTCGGCGGTTCCGGTCAGAAGCAGGCGGCCCAGCCGGCGCGCAGGATCTCGAAGAACACCGCGGTTCCGTAATAGGCCCACAGCGTCAGGCTGCCCGCCAGCATCAAGGCGCCGGCGAGCGCGGCGATCACCAGCACCCGCGACCGGCCGGCCGCAATGGTGGCCGTTGGCGACATGGATTTCCCTCCTCGCGGCTTGTTCCATCCACATAAGACCGCGACCCCGGCGCGGCAATATCGGCCCGCCGCCGGCGGGCAATCCGCCGCATCCATGGCGCGAATTAACCATTTCGGCAATTGGCAAAGCCATAGCGGCGGACGACGCCCGCGCTATGGTCTTGCCGGATTTGCCTTATTTTTCGCGCTGCATGGCGGACGGCTGCGGATTTCGCTCCGTTGACTCGCCCCGACAAAGCCGCGATGACTATTTAATGCGATTAACTTCTTTGCCACTTCGCGGGGGAAATGCGATGCGCACGACTCTGGCCTTTGCACTAGCGGTTTCGATGACGGCGATGGGCGCGAGCGCCTTCGCCCAGGACAACAAGACCCTGGCCGCGGCGCCGCCCGCGGCGGCGGCACCGACCCCTGCCGCGCCGCCCGCGCCGGCGGCGGCCAAATGCGAGAACCCGAACGCCCTCGGCGTCGCGCGCGTGGTGCAGATCGACACCACCGGCGCGCCCGGCTTCGGCTTCGAGCACTTCAAGGCCTATGATTTCCTGCGCGACAAGGAAGTCGTGCTCACCTTCGACGACGGGCCGTGGCCGGGCAATACCGAGCGCGTGCTCAAGGCGCTCGCCGACCAGTGCACCAAGGCAATGTTCTTCACCATCGGCAAGCACGCCAGCTGGCATCCGGAAATTCTCAAGAAAGTGGCGGCCGCCGGCCACACCATCGGTTCGCACACCTGGTCGCACAAAGACCTGACGCCGATGACGTTCGAAGAAGGCAAAGCCGAGATCGAGAAGGGCATCGCGGCCATCAGCATCTCGCTCGGCAACAAGCCGGTCGATGCGTTCTTCCGCTTCCCGGCGCTGCGCCATCCGCCGGAGCTGGTGAAATATCTCGGCACCCGCAATATCGGCATCTTCTCGACCGACTTCGATTCGTTCGACTTCAAGATGCGGCGGCCCGAGCAAGTGGTGAAGTCGGTGATGGCCAAGCTCGAGAAACACGGCAAGGGCATCATCCTGATGCACGACTTCCAGCACGCGACATCCGAAGCGGTCCCGGAGATTCTCGCCAAGCTCAAGGCCGGCGGCTACAAAGTCGTGCAGGTGGTCGGCAAGAGCAAGATCGAGCCCGAGAAGGAATATCTCGACGCGGTCGCCAAGGAAATCGGCGGCGGCCTGGAAGATGCGCGGCCGATGTCGAGCGTGATCAAGGACATCACCGTCGGCAACTGATGCGCAAGGCTTAAGGCGGAAAACCGGCTGCGCCTCGCGCGGCCGGTTTTTTGCGCCCGCCGGGCATTTTTGTAAATTCGAATCGCGCCTGTTCATTTCAGCGCCGGCGCTTGCGCTTGGCCGCCTTGCGCTTCTTGAACGGCACCACCTCGGCGGCGGCGCCCGCGCTCTTGCGCAGCGCCTCCTTCAGGCTGGTCGGGCGATTGTGCTTCTTCAGGAGATCGCGGAAGGCCTCGTCGGCGAGCTCCTGGAAGTCCATCATGCGGTCCTTGGCCAAAAGATCGAGCGCGGCCCAGGTCTCCTCGTCGAATTGCACGCGCTTGCCCGGCATCGGCCCTCTCCTGCCCTCCAACCGGCGCGCATGATGCCCGGTTCCGCGCCCGGACGCACTGCACAATGCGCGGCCGGAAAGCACCGGACGCGCCGGCGGAAACGCGCTATCATGCGCCATCCAAGGGGTTTTGGAGGGCGCCATGAGCATTCTGATCGTCGCGTTCGGCGTGCTAATCGCGATCTGGCTGGTCGTGCTCTGGGGCTCGCGTTTCCTCGGCCCGCAATAAGGCCCGCTGAGCCATTTTAGGGGGCCTGGCGCGGCGGGTGAAGGCCGTCAGCAGCGAGGAGGCCGTGCCGGCGTGCTCGTAGGCGATGCGCGTCGCCACCACCAACAGCGTGGCCGCCAGCACCAGCCGCAGCGCACGCTCGGGCACGCGGATGGCGAAATAGCTGCCGACGAAAATGCCCGGCAGCGAGCCGGCCAGAAGCGAGGCCATGATCGCCCAGTCGACCGCGCCCATCATCCAGTGGCCGAGGCCGGCGACCAGCGTGAGCGGCACCGCGTGCGCGATGTCGGAGCCGACGATCTTGGCCATCGGCAATTGCGGATAGAGCAGCACCAGCGCCACCACGCCGATGGCGCCGGCGCCGACCGAGGAAATCGACACCAGCACGCCGAGCGCGACGCCAACCAGCGTGGTGGCGAGCGCGGTGCGCTCGGGCGCGACTTGCGCGACGCGGGCGCGATAGGCCGCGACGATCGGCGCGCCGAACACCAGCACAAAGGCGCTGACGAACAGCGCGCAGCTCAGCACCAACGTGATCAGGCTGCGCGCGGCCGCGCTGTCGAGATTGAGGGTGGAAAGCGCCGTCAGCGTCGCCACCGTCGCCGGAACGCTGCCGCAGGCAAGCCGGCGCACCACGCGCCAGTCGATGCTGCGCGCGAAGCCATGCACCAGGCTGCCGCCGGTCTTGGTGGCCGCCGCGTAGAGCAGATCGGTGCCGACCGCGGTCGCCGGATTGACGCCGAACAGCAGGATCAGCAGCGGCGTCATCAACGCGCCGCCGCCGACGCCGGTCATGCCGACCAGCATGCCGACCACGAAGCCCGACAACGAATAAAGCGGATCGATCATCGCCCGAACAACTCCCCGCAGCCCGCGTTATTCGGCTACCGCCGCGCGGCCGTCATCCCGCGTGCAAAGAACGTTTTTGGTACCATGCTTGTGCCATCCACTCACCGGAATTTTCGTAGCGTGGAAGGGGGTGAACGAGGCCAAAAAATACCTATTTCAACCGGGAGCTTGAAATTTCCGCACCAAAACTACGAATCCTTCGGGAACCGGACAAAAGCGCGTGCCAGACATCGTCACCCTCACGATTAATCCGGCCGTCGACATTTTCGTCAATGTCGAGCGCGTCGAGCCGACGCGCAAGCTGCGCTGTTCGCCGCCCAAGCGCGACCCCGGCGGCGGCGGCATCAACGTGGCGCGCGCCGCGCACCGGCTGGGCGGCGACGTGGCGGCGATCTACCCGACCGGCGGCGCCATCGGCAAATTGTTGCATCGGCTGGTCGAGCGCGAAGGCATCGACAGCGTGGTGACGCCCTCGCACGTCGAGACGCGGGAAAATTTCACCGCCTACGAAGCAGCACAGCGGCCTGCAGTACCGCTTCGTGCTGCCGGGCTCGACGCTGCACCGCGCCGAATGGGAGGCGTGCCTCGACACGCTCGCGACGCTGCCGGCGAAACCGAAATTCGTGGTGGCGAGCGGCAGCATCCCGCCCGGCGTGCCGGACGATTTCTATGCCATGGTCGCGCGTCACGCCAAGAAACTTGGCGCCCGCATGGTGCTCGACACCTCGGGCGCCGCGCTCGGCGCTGCGCTCGAGGAAGGCGTCGCGCTGATCAAGCCGAACCAGAACGAGCTCGCCGAATTCCTCGGCAAGCCGCTCAACCGCGACGCCGAACGCATCGCCGCCTGCCGCAAGCTGATCGCCGACGGCCGCACGCAGGCGGTCGCGCTCACGCTCGGCGAGGACGGCGCGCTGTTGGTGACGGCCGGCGAGGCGCTGCGCGCGGCGCCGATGCAGATCGAGGTGGCGAGCGCGGTCGGGGCCGGCGACAGTTTCCTGGGCGGGCTGATGGCGGCGCTCGCCGCCGGCCAGTCCACCAAGGAAGCGTTCCGCATGGCGGTGGCCGCCGGCTCGGCGGCGGTGATGAGCCCGGGCACGGAACTGTGCCGCGAGGACGACGTGCGGCGGCTGCTCGCGAAGGTAAAGATCAGCGAGGCGGCCGAAGCGACCCCGTGACCTCGCGTGCGCTCAGGTCCTCGCCGCCGCAGAAACGCTCGCTGTAGGTCGCCGCCAGACGCCGCATCTGCTCGGCATAGCTGCTCTGGCCGACGCCGGTCCATTGCCGGGCAAGGTCGGCAAAGGTCACCGGCCGGTGCAGCCGGCGCATGATCGCCTGCACGTCGTTCTGCACCAGGCGCGTGCGCTTGGCGACCGGATCGGGAATGCGGGTGGTCGAATACATCAGCACATGCTGCAAGTGCGCCAGCACGCCGGTGGCGGCGTCGTTGAAATGCTCGCCCGGCTTGCCGGTGATGGCGGCGCCGACGCCGGCGAAATTATTGTCGAGCGAGGACATCGAGGCGGGCGCGCCGTTCGGCCGGCGGAAGGTCAGGTAATTGGTCTCGATCAGCATCTGGAAGAAGGCGTAGTCCCAGCGCACGCCGACGCATTTTTCCGGCGCGCGCGAAACGCAGCTGCCGATCTTCTGGTAGAGCGCCGCGATGTGCGTGAAGCGCGGGTCGATCGATGCGTGAATGCGGGCATTGCGGTCGTCGACGAAGCGCATCAAGCCGGCCGGCGTCACGCAGGCCGGCACGGCGTTGTACGGCGGTGGCGATGATGGGCGGCAGCGCCGAGGCCTGGGCGTGACCGGTCAACGCCAGCAGCAACGCCGGCAACGCGACGCGACGCAACACCATACACCCGCTCCCCAATTCCAAGGGGCGGACGGATAGCGGAAATTGGTTAATTTAATTTGAGGGTTGGGAGCGCGTCCGCCTTCGCCCTAACGGGCTTCGGCGCGACAGCCTTCGCACGCTGCGCGCGCGAAGGCTGGCTTGCCAACCGAAGCTGCGAAGCAGCGTCCGCCTTCGCTAAAGCTACGGCGGACAACCTCCGCTGCTTCGCAGCGAAGGTTGGAGCGGGCGAAGGGAATCGAACCCTCGTATGCAGCTTGGGAAGCTGCCGTTCTACCATTGAACTACGCCCGCGGCCGGCCCGGCATAGCGCATTTTCGAATCCATGTCAGTCGCCGTTTGGCGCTCGGGCGACATCGCGTCATCGGCGGACTTGTAAGTCAAGCCTTGAAATGCTTGCACAGCTTCAGGCTCTGCGCCTGGTAGTTCGAGCCGATGCCGGTGCCGTACAGCGTGTCGGGCTTGGCCAGCATCTTCTCGTACACCAGCCGGCCGACGATCTGCCCGTGCTCCAGGATGAACGGCACCTCGCGCGAGCGCACTTCCAGCACGGCGCGCGCGCCTTTGCCGCCGGCGCCGGCATAGCCGAAGCCGGGATCGAAGAAGCCGGCATAGTGCACGCGGAATTCGCCGACCAGCGGATCGAACGGCACCATCTCGGCGGCGTAGTCGGGCGGCACCTGCACCGCCTCTTTTGACGCCAGAATGTAGAACTCGTTGGGATCGAGGATCAGGCTCTTGTCCGGCCGCGCGCTCATCGGCTCCCAGTAGTCGAGCATGGAATAGCCGGCGCGGCGCTCGACGTCGATCAGCCCGGTGTGGCGCTTGGCGCGATAGCCGACGATGCCCTTGCCGTCGCCCGCCGAGATTGCCCGACAGATCGACGCTGACCGCCACGCCCTCGCCGACGTCGGCGTCGTCGATATCGACCAGCCGCTCGCGCGCATGCAGCGCCCGCAGCGCCTGGGCGTCGAGCAGCGCATGGCCGCGGCGGAAGCGGATCTGCGACAGCCGCGAGCCCTCGCGCACCAGCACCGGAAAGGTGCGCGGGGAAATCTCGGCATAGAGCGGGCCGTGATAGCCGGCCTCGAGCCGGTCGAAGCCGCGCGTCTCGTCGGCGATCACGCGGGTGAATACGTCGAGCCGCCCGGTCGAGCTTTTCGGGTTGGCGGCGGCGGCGATGTCGTCGGGCAGCGCCAGGCTCTCCTGCAACGGCACGATGTAGACGCAGCCGGTCTCCAGCACCGCGCCGTCGCCGAGCGCGAATTCGTGCAGCTTCAATTCGTCGATGCGGCGCGCGACCGTGGTCGAGCCGGGCAGGAAGCTCGCGCGCACGCGGTAGGCGATCTCGCCCAGCCGCAAATCGAGGCTGGCCGGTTGGATCTGTCCCGGCACGAAATCGGCCGAGGGCAGAATCCCGCCGGCGGCCGCCAGCGCGGCGATCATGCGGTCCGGCAGGATGCCTTTGTCTTCGATGGCGAATGACAGTGCCACGAACGGCTCTCGGCCTCTCTCCTCATCCTGAGGAGGCGGCGCAGCCGCCGTCACGAAGGATGAGGCCCGTTGCCCTCGCCCTTCGAGACGCCCGCCAATGCGGGCTCCTCAGGGTGAGGTGCCCCCGCGATCTAACCCGATGGGTGCCTTGACGGGAAGCCGTGCGTCCCGCTACAAACGCCTTATCCCGTGGTCATTTGAGCCGGCCGGCTTGCAGCCACGTAAAACAACTCGCTAAAAGGCCGGGGACGCGTGAGCCCGGCCGAGATTTTTTCTCCGGCCGGTTTTTTGTTGGCCGGCGCATGGCGGTTCATGCGCCGTCCGGAAGGAGGCTCGCATGTCCGCTGCTCAAAAGAACTATCGTCCCGACACTTTGCTGGTGCACGCCGGCACGCTGCGCTCGCAGTTCAACGAGATGTCGGAGGCGCTGTTTCTCACGCAGGGTTACGTCTACGAGAGCGCGGAAGCCTGCGAGGCGCGCTTCTCCGGCAAGATCCCGGGCTACGTCTATTCGCGCTATTCCAACCCGACCATGACCATGTTCGAGCAGCGCATGGCCGCGCTCGAAGGCGCCGAGGCCGCGCGCTCGACCGCGACCGGCATGGCCGCCGTCACCACCGCGATCATGGGGCTGGTCAAGGCCGGCGACCACGTGGTCGCCGCCAAGGCGCTGTTCGGCTCCTGCCGCTGGGTGATCGAGGAGTGGCTCGGCCGCTTCGGCGTCACCTCGACGCTGGTCGACGGCAAGGACCTCGCCGCCTGGCAGAAGCGCGGTGCGCAAGAACACCACGGCGTTCTTCATGGAAACGCCGACCAATCCGACGCTCGAGGTCTACGACATCGCCGCGGTCGCCGACATCGCGCACGCGGCCGGCGCCAAGCTCATCGTCGACAACGTGTTCGCGACCCCGCTCTACCAGAGCCCGCTCAAGCTCGGCGCCGACTGCGTGGTCTATTCGGCCACCAAGCACATCGACGGCCAGGGCCGCGTGCTCGGCGGCGTGATTCTCGCCTCCGAGAAATTCATCGCCGACCACGTGCACCAGATCATCCGGCAGACCGGCCCGTCGCTGTCGCCGTTCAATGCCTGGGTGCTGCTCAAGGGCCTGGAAACCTTGCCGGTGCGCGTCGCCCGGCAGACCGAGACCGCCGGCAAGATCTCAACCGCGCTCGACGGCCACGACAAGATCGCGCGGCTGATCTATCCCGGGACGCGCCGACCACCCGCAGGCCGCCGTGATCAAGAAGCAGATGAAGGCCGGCTCGACGCTGCTGTCGTTCGAGGTCAAAGGCGGCAAGCAGGGCGCCTTCCGCTTCCTCAACGGTCTCAAGCTCATCGGCATCACCAACAATCTGGGCGACGCCAAGAGCCTGATCACGCATCCGACCACGACCACCCACCAGCGCCTGACGCCGGCGCAGCGCGCCGAGCTCGGCATCGGCGACGGGCTGGTGCGGTTCTCGGCCGGGCTCGAGCACCCGGACGACCTGATCGAGGATTTGTTGACGGCGCTGGATAAAGTCTGAGGCGGCGGCGCTACGGGAGCGGCTTGCGCCCAAGCCCCTTGACGTTCGCCGACACGACCGGCCGCTGCGCGGCTTCGACGATGGCGTTGCCGAGGCCCTTGGCCATGCAGGCATAGCTCCAGTCGTTCATGTGCAGGCCGTCGGGCGACACGAAACTGCCGAACTCCATCTTGTCGGCGCTCGCCCAATGCCGCATCAGGTCGAAGCGGTGAAACAGATCGACGCTTTCCTGTTTCGCCGTCAGCGAGATCAGCTCGACCATGCGGGCGGCGTCCGGCTTGGCGATCACGCGCGGCGCGTATTGCGGGTCGATCAGCACCACGTCGGCGCCGGTCGCGCGAATCTTGTCGAGGCCGGCGCGGATGGCGGCGCCGTGATCGTTGAACGGATGATTGCGCAGGACGGAATTGGTGCCGAGCTGCCAGAGCACCAAATCGGGCTTGGCATCGACCACCGCCTGGTCGAAGCGCTTGAGCATGTCGGCGATTTCTTCGCCGCCGATGCCGCGATTGAGCACGGTGATCGACACGGCCGGGAAGCGCTGCCTGAGCTCGGCCTCGAGCCGGCTCGGATAATTGAAGGCCGGCGCGCTCGCGCCGGCGCCGGCGGTCGATGAAGAGCCGATGGCGACGATGACGATCGGCTCGTTGAGCGAGAGCTTGCGCGCGACGCGCAGCAGCGGATGGTCGAGACGGATCATCTCTTGCGGCACGTCGCATTTGGGTGCGGTATTTTCGGCGCGCGCCGACAAAGGCAGCGCCACCGCACCGATCAGCGCGGCGGCGGCAAGACGCGTCACCGTTTGTTCGACGAAAGAGCCGATCTGCAAGCGATAGTCCCCTTAATCCCGATCAACGATCGCCGCAGCGTGGCGTCCCCGGTTCGGCCAACTCGTACGCTCGCTCGGCCGATTGCCACGCCATGCTTTTATGCACCCGCTCGTCATGTCAAGCTGATTCCGGGCATTGGTAAAAACCGGCGTCTCGAAATATTATGTTGCAGTGCAGCGTGGTCGATTGGCTTGCATTACGGGCTGGATCGAACCAACCGCGACGGACTTGGAGCGAGCCTTTCGATGTACCGCGCCGTTACCCGCAAGGTCCAGGTCACCGTGACGCCCCGCTTTCTGTCGGAGCGATCCTCGCCGGGCAACGGCTATTTCTTCTGGGCCTATACCATCGACATCGCCAATCTGGGGACTGAGACGGTGCAACTCAAGACCCGGCACTGGCGCATCACCGACGCGCTCGGGCGGCTCCAGGAAGTCAAAGGCCCGGGCGTGGTCGGCGAAGAGCCGGTGCTCAAGCCGGGCGAGTCGTTCGAATACACCAGCGGCGTGCCGCTGCCGACGCCGTCCGGCTTCATGACCGGCAGCTACGGCATGGTGACCGCGGCCGGCGAGCATTTCGATATCGAAATTCCGGCGTTCTCGCTCGACTCGTCTTACGCCGAGCGGACGATCAATTGAACAGACCTTGTCATGGCCGGGCTTGTCCCGGCCATCCCGCTTAGGCCGGCAGTACCTTCATAAACGGGATCACCGGGACACGCGCTTCGCGCGGCCCGGTGATGACAGAACGTGTCAACCCTTCGCCCCGACCTCGCCGGGCGCGAACACGTAAGTCGCGCTGCAGAATTCGCAGGTGACGGAAATCTTGCCGTTCTCGACCATGTGGTCGCGGTCGTCCTGCGAGAAGCTCTTGAGCATGGCTTCGACGTTGTCGCGCGAGCACGAGCACTCGGCGCGCACGTCGCTCGCCGCGAAACACGCGCACGCCCGGCTCATGGAACAGCCGGTAGACCAGCCGCTCGCTCGACAGCGCCGGATCGATCAATTCGACGTCCTCGACCGTCGACGACCAAGGCGCGGCCTTCGACCCAGGCCTCGTCTTCCTTGACCGCGTGCGGCGCGGTGCCTTCCGGCGCATCGCCCGGATCGAGATCGGCGACGCGCGCGCGCTCGGGCGACTTGGGCAGGAACTGCAGCATGATGCCGCCGGCGCGCCAGCGATGCTGGCGCCGCCTTCGCCGGCGCGCAATTCCTCGGCGACCGCGAGCCGCACGCGCGTCGGGATCTGCTCGGAGCGATGAAAATATTCGTGCGCGGCGTCTTCCAGCGAGCCGCCTTCGAGCGCGACCAGTCCCTGGTAGCGGCTCATGTCGGCGCCCTGGTCGATGGTCATGGCGAGATGGCCTTTGCCGAGCAGCGCGCCGCCGTCGGCCTTGCCGGCGGCGATCGCCGCCGCGACGCGATCCTTGTCGAAACGCGCGCAGGCGCGCACCTTGCCGGGCGCGGTGAAGTCCACCACCAGCATGCGCACCGGGCCGTCGCTCTGCGTCTGCAGGATGAAGCGGCCCTCGATCTTGAGCGCCGAGCCGAGCATGACGGTGAGCACCACCGCCTCGCCCAGGAGCTTGGCGACCGGCGCCGGATAGGCGTGCCGCTCCAGGATCTCGTCCACCACCGGCCCGAGCCGCACCACGCGGCCGCGCAGATCGAGCGTGGCCACTTCGAACGGCATGACGGTGTCGTCGGCCGCGGTGGCCGACGGCGCGCGGGTGGGGATTGCGATATCTAGGATGTGTTCATGCGCCTTATTTAGCGCGCGAGCGGCGAAATGCGAGGGCCGACGGCGGGCTCACGCCTCGGCGTGCAGGCACCAGGCGAGCAGGCCCTTCTGGGCGTGCAGCCGGTTTTCGGCCTCGTCGAACACCACCGATTGCGGGCCGTCGATCACCTCGTCGGTGACCTCCTCGCCGCGATGGGCCGGCAGGCAGTGCATGAACAGCGCGTCCGGCTTGGCCTTCGCACATCAGCCGGGCATTGACCTGGTAGCGCTTGAGCACGTTGTGGCGGCGCTTGCCGTCGTTGTCGCCCATCGACACCCAGGTGTCGGTGACCACGCAATCGGCGTCCTTGACCGCGGCTTCCGGGTCGTCGCCGATGCGTGATCGCGGCGCCGGAGGATTTCACCCAGTCCATCAGCCATTTCTTCGGCTTGAGCTCCGCCGGCGTCGCCACGCGCAGCTGGAAGTCGAAGCGCTCGGCGGCGTGCATCCAGGACGCCAGCACGTTGTTGGCGTCGCCGGTCCAGGCCACCGTGCGGCCGCGGATCGGGCCCGCGCTTCTCCTCGAAGGTCATGACGTCGGCCAGCACCTGGCAGGGATGCGAGCGCCGCGTCAGGCCGTTGATCACCGGCACGGTGGCGTGGCGCGCGAGTCTCGGCCACCGCCTCGTGATCGAGGATGCGGATCATGATGGCGTCGACATAGCGCGACAGCACGCGCGCGGTGTCGGCCAGCGTCTCGCCGCGGCCGAGCTGCATTTCCTGCGCGGTCAGCATGATCGCTTCGCCGCCGAGCTGGCGCATGGCGACGTCGAAGGACACGCGCGTGCGCGTCGAGGGCTTGTCGAAGATCATCGCCAGCGTCTTGCCGGCGAGCGGCGCGCCGATGACGCCGCTGGCGCGCTCGGCCTTCATGGCGCGGCTGTTGTCGATCATGCCGGCCAGCGTCGGCTTCGGCGATGTCGGTCAGATCGAGGAAGTGCCGCACGCCGTTGCCGGTCATGACGCCGCCTCCTTGGCCGGCGCGCATGCGTCTTGGCGAGCCGCGCGCAGGCGCGGTCGATGCGCGCGACCGCCTCGCCGATCTCGGTCTCGCTGACGATCAGCGGCGGCAACAGCCGCACCGACGTTGTCGCCGGCGCCGACCGTGAGCATCTTCTCGGCGCGCAATTCGTCGACCAGCTCGGACGCCGGCGGGACCATGCGCAGGCCGATCAGCAGGCCCTCGCCGCGCACCTCGGCGATCGACCGACGGGATGGCGGTCCTTGATCTCGGCCAGCCGCTGCTTGAGCAGCAGCGCGACGTCGCGCACGTGCTCGAGGAAGCCGGGCGCCAGCATCACGTCGAGCACGGCATTGCCGACCGCCATGGCGAGCGGATTGCCGCCGAAGGTCGAGCCGTGCGTGCCGGCGGTCATGCCCTTGGACGGCTTCCGCGGTCGCGAGGCAGGCGCCGACCGGAAAGCCGCCGCCGAGCGCCTTGGCGACCGTCATGATGTCGGGCGTGACGCCGGCGCGCTGATAGGCGAACAGGTCGCCGGTGCGGCCAAAGCCGGTCTGGATCTCGTCGAAGATCAGCAGCAGGCCGTGCTGGTCGCACAGCTCGCGCAGCGCGCGCAGGAAATTCGGCGGCGGCACGCGCACGCCGCCCTCGCCCTGGATCGGCTCGATCAGGATCGCGGCGGTCGCCGGACCGATCGCCTTCTTGACCGCCTCGAGATCGCCGAACGGCACCTGGTCGAAGCCCTCGACCGGCGGGCCGAAGCCTTCGAGATATTTCTTGTTGCCGGTGGCGGCGATGGCGGCGAGCGTGCGGCCGTGGAAGGCGCCTTCGAACGTGATCGATGCGGTAGCGCTCGGGCTTGCCGCTGGCGGACTGGTATTTGCGCGCCATCTTGATCGCGCATTCGATCGCCTCGGCGCCGGAATTCTGGAAGAACACCGTGTCGGCAAAGGTCGCCGCGCACAGCCGGTCGGCCAGCCGCTCGCCTTCCGGAATGCGGTAAAGATTGGAGACGTGCCAGACCTTGTGCGCCTGCTCGGTCAGCGCGCGCGACCAGCGCGCGGATGGGCGTGGCCGAGCGCATTGACCGCGACGCCGGAGGTAAAATCGAGATAGCGCTCGCCGTCAGCCGTGACCAGCCAAACGCCCTCGCCCCGCTCGAAAGCGAGATCGACGCGCGCATAGGTCGGCAAAAGGTGCGAGTTCACGGCCATCTTCCATCGGATCATTTCCGTCGGCGCATCATCATACCCGACCTTGCGTCGCCTGCCGAAGCGGGCCTGGGCGAAGGCGGGAAATCGGTAGCTATCCCGGATCGCTCCGGGACCTGCTGTTCGTGACCAAGCGCGAACCGAAAAGAAATGTGCCGCCTCGCCGGGCGGCACTTTTTTCATTTTATTCCCGGCACTTGCACTGTCAACCGACGCCCGCGCCGGACGCGCGCCGCCGACTCAAATTTGCCGCAAGCGCGGATTCTAACCGAAACCTGTTGGTAGCTGGGGTTTCGGGGCTTGCAACGCTTGCACGCGGTCCACTGCATATTGTAGCTTTTTTGCAGGCCGATACGACATCTCGTGCGGCAAGCGATTTCTGGTCATCCCTGAAGCGTAAGGGTCAGGCACCCCTGCGGTGTCCGACAACACGGGTGGATTCCGTCCAACGCCTTGAACGCCGTGGAGAAATCCAATGAGCTGGACCGACGAGAGGGTCGAACTGCTGAAGAAGCTGTGGGCCGACGGCTTGTCCGCCAGCCAGATTGCCGCCGAGCTCGGCGGGGTCACCCGCAACGCGGTGATCGGCAAGGTGCATCGCCTGGGCCTCTCCGGCCGCGCCAAAAGCCCCTCCTCGTCCGCCCCGCGGCCGCGCAAGGCCCGCTCCGGCGGTCACATGATGCGGGTGCCGCGCTCGTCCATGCGCGGCAATACCGCGCTCGCCTATGACTACGAGCCGGAGCCGGAACCGGAACTGATCGAAATCCCGGTCGAGCAGCGCAAGACGCTGTTGCAGCTCAACGAACGCACCTGCCACTGGCCGATCGGCGACCCGGGCAGCTCCGAATTTTTCTTCTGCGGCGGCGACACCGCCAACGACCTGCCCTATTGCGCCTATCACTCGCGCGTCGCCTACCAGCCGGCCAATGAGCGCCGGCGCGACAAGCGGCCGTTCCGGAATTAATGCGTACTCCGATCGGGAAAAGCAGGGCCAACGCTGACTACCTACAGCAAGTCACCAACTACTTGACGGAAAACGCTCCCTTGCGTCGCGCGATCAATCCTGCGCGGCGCGCACGCCCTTGAGTTGGTACTGCTCGATCGCCATGCGGGCGATCCCGACGCTCTTCGCCTCATTCACAATCGCCGTTAGCGTCGCTTGCGCCGCCGTCGATCGTCCTTTTGGCAGCGCTACCGCCATCCGGACAGTATTGAACGCGCCGGGCACGACCTTAGAACCCGGCAAGCCGTTAGCCGCGGCGTGGATGACTTTGCCGTTTGACGCGAAGACGTCGGCCTTGCCGCTGCGCAGCAGCTCGATGACGTCTCGGTACACCACCAGGCACGCGCACGAGCTGGGCGGATTTCAACGTGCGGGTCAGCAACAAATCCGGCGGGCCGTTCTGCGCGACTCCGATCCTGACGCCGACGCGATCGACCTGGGTGGCATCGGCAAACTCGCGGCCGGGCGCCGCGAGGTAGATGTTGTCGACCAGAATGAAATCCGGACCGAAGTCCGACTTCTCTGCCGTCGCAGCAGTCCGTGGACCGATTGCGATGTCCCATGCTCCCGTTCCGAAGCTGCTCGTGTACGATTCCGGATTGGCGTAGACGACCGGCTCGAAGGTAACGCCGAGCTTGCGTGCGATGAAATTACCGAGGTCGACGGCGGCACCAGCGATCCGTCCATCGGGCTGTTTCATGAACAGGATGTTATTCGTGAACGAGGCGACCCGCAGCTTTCCATTCAATGAGATTTCCAAGCCGGAGGACGATTGTGCCGAAGCCCCGGCCGAAATCAGCGTTGCTACGAAAATGACGGCTGGCAGTAACAACGCTCGCATGGTCCATTTCCTGTTTATTTTAGCGCCTCGGTCATTATCTTTTCGATCGTTTCGTCAATGTTTTTGACGTAAGACGCCGCTCCCTTCACCGCGTATCTCTTATCGATAAAACTCCCGTTCGTGTAGCTCACCCAGACCTTACCTTGCGAGTTTTCCCAGACCAGGGCCTTAAACGGTTCGTCTATTCCGGCGAGCGGTGCTTCCTTAATGAGATACGGGCCGCCCGCTCCTCGACCGAAGATGAGCAACTGGTTGGGCCGGATGTCTACATTCACTTTCTTCGACATTTGCTGATAGTCGATACGGGCAAAGATGTTTGCGCCTACTCCCTTAGCCGCAGCTTCCACGCGATCCATCGTTTCGGTAACTGAAAATTTGCTCGGTTTTGTGATGATGCCCGCGTTCTTGTCCAGAAGCCCGCTTTCGTTCGCGAATGCGAATGCGCTAAGTGACAGCACAACTGCGGCAATGCCGAGTACCTTTTTCATCGTCTTCTCCATTTCGTAGCCTCGCATGATGCTGCAACTGCCCGCGGCTGCCCGTGGTCACGGATGGGTGGAGCAGATGAGGGTCAACTCGTTGTCTCTTGCCCTGCGTTGGATTAAGCTTGCGGCCCACGGCGCCGGCGCTTGCTGGTGGCGTCGCGTGGCCTCGTATTCCAGTACGCGTGCGCCTCATCTCGATGCGTGAGCCCAATGAACATCATGGATGGCTTCGGCGTCCCGAAGGATGTCCGAACGAACGCCGAAAATTCGCCGAATTCGCTGCGCGCCGCGGCAATTCCCGCCGCGAATGACCTGTCTTCGCTGTCCGCAGCAGGCGGTGGGCGCATTCGGTTCGATGGATACATCCTCGACTTTCAGCGCGGCTGCCTTCTCGCTGGAGACGAAGAGATAACGCTGCGGCCGAAGACTTTTGAGTTCCTGCGTCACCTCGTCAGCAACCCGGGCCGCCTCGTCTCCAAGGATGAATTGCTGGCGGCGGTTTGGCCAAACGTCGTGGTCACCGATGATTCCCTCGTTCAATGCGTGACCGAGTTGCGGCGCGCGTTACGGGATCACGACCAGCATCTGATCAAGACCGTGCAGCGCCGGGGCTATCGCTTTGAGGCCGTATTGTCAGCCGAACCGTCCGGAGCCGTGCAACGCGGCGCCGCCGCTCCAACCCAATCGGCAACCGATGAGGTATCAGCGCCGGCCCGCCACGATTCACGTCACGCCGGCCGTGCTCGTCGCACCGCGATGCTCGCCGCAATCGGTGCCTTCGCGCTACTCATCGCGGCGGTCGGCGCCAGTTGGCGGTGGTTCAACGCGGACGAACGCCTCATGGCGCCGCCACCGTTGTCCATTGCAGTCCTGCCATTCAAGAATCTCGATGACCACCCGGATCTGGAAAGTGTCACCGCGGGCGTGACCATTGACCTGACGACGGACCTATCGCGAATTCCGGGCGCATTCGTGATTGCGCACGGCACCGCGCAGTCCTTCAAAGGACAGAACGTCGATGCGAGACAAGTCGGCCGCGATCTCAACGTCCGCTATGTAATCGAAGGTAGCCTGCGTCGAGCGGGGAATGAGGTCCGCATCGATGTCGGGCTGATCGAGGCGGGGACCGGACGCCATCTCTGGACCGAGCGATTTACGCTCGAGCGGAATGAGATTGCCGCCTGGCAGGACGAGATCGTTGGCCGGATTGCCGGCGCGCTCAATTTTCGCCTTGCCAGGGTCGAGACCGAGCGCACGCTCCGTGAGCGGCGCGATTATCCCGATGCCTACGACCTCACGACGCAAGGCTGGGCTCTGATCTATACGGCGAAGTCGCCTGAAAACTATGACGCCGCACGCAAACTCTTTCGGCAGGCGCTGGGGCGCAATCCGGAATCTGCTAATGCTCTCGCCGGGCTTGGCTGGTCCTCGGCGATCTCGGTGCTCAACGGCTGGAGTGCGTCACCGGCCGCAGACGTGGCAGTTGCGGAGGCAGCGGTCGCTCGATTGCTCGTCATCGACCCAAATCACGTCGTCGGCAATCATGTACGGGGTTTCTTACTCCGCCTCCAGCGGCGCACCGGCGCAGCGCGCGAGGCCTTCCGGACCGTGGCGGCGCTCAACCCGAATTTCGCGCCGGCCCACGCGCAATTGGGCGTAACGGCGATCGAGTCCGGTCTACCCGAGGAAGCCATCGAAGCAATCGAACGCGCGATCAGGCTCAGTCCGCGTGACCCGGATCACAGTCTTTGGCTGTCCTTTATCGGCATGGCCGAGCTCCATCGCGGGCGCTTGCCGGAGGCAGTCTTCTTCCTCGGTCGCGCGCTTGAGGTCGATACCTCGACTGCAACAGGCATCCAACGCGCGTATCTCGCCAGCGCGCTCATGCTCGTCGGACGCACGACCGAAGGACGCGCCGCGCTTGCCGAGTTCCGCAAGGCGAAGCCTTCGGCGACGATCGCAAGCTTACGGGCAGCGGCACGTTCGACCAACGCCGCATTCATGGCCCAACAGGAACACTTCTTCGAGGGACTTCGGATGGCAGGCTTGCCCGAATAACGTCAACCGCCAAAGCTCGAATATCGATTTCAGGTCGTTATACCGATTGTGCCGTTTCGGCACGCGCGTCGCCTACCAGCCGGCCAATGAGCGCCGGCGCGACAAGCGGCCGTTTAGGGGCTAGCCGCAATTTCCGCTCATGCCCGCGAAAGCGGGCATCCAGTTCTTGGTTTTCGCTTGCAAATGTTGGACCCCCGCTTTCGCGGGGGTGAGCGGGCAGACACCCGCTCAATTCGCCCTTCCGAACCTGTCGTCGAGCGCATAGCCGGCGCCGCGCACGGTGCGGATCGGGTCGGTCGCGTGGCCGCGGTTGAGCGCCTTGCGCAGCCGGCCGACATGCACGTCGACGGTGCGCTCGTCGATATAGATGTCGCGGCCCCAGACGCCGTCGAGCAACTGCTCGCGCGAGAACACCCGGCCGGGATGCTCCATCAGGAACTCGAGCAGCCGGAATTCGGTCGGGCCGAGATCGATCGTCGCGGCCGCGCGCGCGACACGCGCTGCTTCTCGCGGTCGAGCTCGATGTCGCCGATCGACGAGCACGCTCGGCGACCCGCTCCGGCCTGGCGCGGCGCAGCAGCGCGCGCACGCGCGCCAGCAGTTCCGGCACCGAGAACGGCTTGACGACGTAGTCGTCGGCGCCGGTGGCGAGCCCGCGCACGCGCTCGCTCTCCTCGCCGCGCGCGGTCAGCATGATGATCGGCAGCTGCTCGGGTCTCCGGCCGCGCGCGCAGGCTGCCGGCACAGTTCGATGCCCGGACAGGCCCGGCAGCATCCAGTCGAGCACGACGAGATCGGGCACGCTCTCCTGCAGCGCGAGTCTCGGCCTCGTCGCCGCGCGCCGACGCGTCTCGACCTCGTAGCCTTCGGCCTCGAGATTGTAGCGCAGCAGCAGCGTCGAGCGGCTCTTCGTCCTCGACGATCAGGATGCGGGCGTTCATGGTCGCTCTCGGCCTATCGTGGTCGCCGGCCGTCATGCAGCGCCGGCGATGGCTCGTGGTGTCGCCCTTCGGCCGCTGCTCGGTCGATCGGGCTGGCCGTCGACGAGGTAGTAGCACGGTCTCGGCGATGTTGGTCGCGTGGTCGCCGATGCGCTCGATGTTCTTGGCCAGAACAGCAGATGCGTGCAGAGCGTGATGTTGCGCGGGTCTTCCATCATGTAGGTCAGGAGTTCGCGGAACAGCGACGTATACATCGCGTCGATCTCCTCGTCGCCGCGCCACACCGCCATGCGCCTTGTCGACGTCGCGGCGCGCATAGGCGTCGAGCACGTCCTTGAGCTGCGCCAGCACCAGGTCGGCCATGTGCTCGACGCCGCGGATCAGCTTGGGCGGCGGAACTCGGCGTTGAGCGCGATCGACGCGCTTGGCGATGTTCTTGGCGAGGTCGCCGATGCGCTCGAGATCGCTGGCGATCCGCAGCGCGGCGACGATCTCGCGCAGGTCGACCGCCATCGGCTGGCGGCGCGCGATGGTCAGCATCGCCTGCTCCTCGATCTCGCGCTGCAGCGCGTCGATCTCGGCGTCGGCGGCGACGACGCGCTGCGCCAGCTCGGTGTCGCGCTTGACCAGCGCGTCGATCGCGTCGGCGAGCTGCTTCTCGGCCAGGCCGCCCATCTCGGCGACCATGCGCGGCGAGCTCCTGCAGCTCGTCGTCGAAGGCCTTGACGATATGGTCGGTCATCGTGTCATGATCCTTCGCTCGGCCGCATCAGCCGAAGCGGCCGGTGATGTAGTCCTGCGTGCGGCGGTCGTGCGGCGCGGTGAAGATCTGCTCGGTGTCGTCGAACTCGATCAGCTCGCCGAGATACATGAAGGCGGTGAAGTCCGAGACGCGCGCCGCCTGCTGCATGTTGTGGGTGACGATCGCGATGGTGTAGTCGTCCTTCAGCTCGTCGATCAGTTCCTCGATCTTGGCGGTCGAGATCGGATCGAGCGCCGAGCACGGCTCGTCGAGCAGGATCACCTCCGGGCTTCACCGCGACGGTGCGCGCGATGCACAGCCGCTGCTGCTGGCCGCCGGACAGGCCGAGGCCGCTGGCGCCGAGCTTGTCCTTGACCTCGTCCCACAGCGCGGCGCGCGCGCAGCGCGTCCTCGACGCGGTCGTCGAGCTCGGACTTCGGCAGCTTCTCGTAGAGCCGGATGCCGAAGGCGATGTTGTCGTAGATCGACATCGGGAACGGCGTCGGCTTCTGGAACACCATGCCGACTCGCGCGCGCAGCAGGTTGAGGTCCTGCGCCGGCGCCAGGATGTTCTCGCCGTCGAGCAGCACCTCGCCGTCGGCGCGCTGGTTCGGGATAGAGCTCGTACATGCGGTTGAGGACGCGCAGCAGCGTCGACTTGCCGCAGCCCGACGGGCCGATGAAGGCGGTGACCTTGCCGGCGTAGAGCGGCAGCGTTGATGTCCTTCAGCGCCGCGATTGTCGCCGTAGATAGAAATCGAGGTCGCGGATCGACGATCTTCTCGGCGCAGGCCGCCGGCGCTCGGCCGGCGCATGGCGTGACGGTCGGAGCGCGTGGATCGGCGGCGACGTTCATGACGATTTTCTCGGTGCCGCGAGCGACGCGCGCGACGATGCTGAGCGCGAGGACGGCGACGGTGATGATCAGCGCGCCGGCCCAGGCGAGCTTCTGCCAGTCCTTGTAGGGGCTGAGCGCGAACTGGAAGATGACCACCGGCAGGCTGGCCATCGGCGCGTTGAGGTCGGTGCTCCAGAACTGGTTGTTGAGCGCGGTGAACAGCAGCGGCGCGGTCTCGCCGGTGATGCGCGCGACCGCCAGCAGCACGCCGGTGACCATGCCGGCGCGCGCGGCGCGGTAGGCGACCTGCACGATCATCAGCGAGCGCGGCACGCCGAGCGCGGCGGCGGCTTCGCGCAGCGTGTTCGGCACCAGGAGCAGCATGTCCTCGGTGGTGCGCACCACCACCGGGATGACGATGACCGCCAGCGCGACCGCGCCGGCCCAGCCGGAGAAATGGCCCATCGGCGCGACCATCACCTCGTAGACGAACAGGCCGATGACGATCGACGGCGCGCTCAGCAGGATGTCGTTGATGAAGCGCACGACGCTGGTCGAGCTTGTCGTAGCGGCCGTATTCGGCCAGGTAGGTGCCGGCCAGGATGCCGATCGGCGTGCCGATCGCGACCGCGATGCACGGTCATGACCAGGCTGCCGACGATCGCGTTGAGCAGGCCGCCGGCGGCGCCGGGCGGCGGCGTCATCTGGGTGAACACCGCGAGCGACAGGCCGCTGAAGCCCTTCCACAGCAGCACGCCGAGGATCAGCACCAGCCAGCCGAGGCCGAACGCGGTGGCGGCGAGCGACAGGCCCATGGCGATGACGATTGCGGCGGCGGCGGCCGGCATAGAGCGGCTGCGCATGGTCATGGCTCCCGATCCGCGCGCTCGAGCCGCATCAGCATGTAGCGCGCGACGGCGAGCACGATGAAGGTGATGACGAACAGGATCAGGCCGAGCGCGATCAGCGAGGAGGTATAGAGATCGCCGACCGCTTCGGTGAATTCGTTGGCGATGGTCGCCGAGATCGTCGTGCCCGGCGCAAGGAGCGAGGCCGGAGATGCGGTGCGCGTTGCCGATCACGAAGGTGACCGCCATGGTCTCGCCGAGCGCGCGGCCGAGCCCGAGCATGACGCCGCCGATCACGCCGACGCGCGTGTAGGGCAGCACGACGTTGCGCACCACCTCCCAGGTCGTGCAGCCGAGGCCGTAGGCGGCTTCCTTCAGCACCGGCGGCACCGTCTCGAACACGTCGCGCGAGATCGAGGTGATGAACGGCAGCACCATGATCGCGAGGATCAGGCCGGCGGTCAGCATGCCGATGCCGTAGGGCGGCCCGGCGAACAGCGTCGACAGCACCGGGACGTCGCCGAACAGCGTCGATCAGGAACGGCTGCACGTATTGCTGCAGGAACGGCGCGAACACGAACAGGCCCCAGATGCCGTAGATGATGCTGGGGATGCCGGCGAGCAGCTCGATCGCGATGCCGATCGGCCGCCGCAGCCACATCGGGCAGAGCTCGGTGAGGAACAGCGCGATGCCGAGGCCGACCGGCACCGCGATCAGCATGGCGATGACCGAGGTGACGAGCGTGCCGTAGATCGGCGCCAGCGCGCCGAACTTCTCGGTGACCGGGTTCCAGCGTCTCGGTCGATCAGGAAGCCGAGGCCGAAGGTCGCGCAGCGCCGGCCAGCGAGCCGATGACCAGCGAGACGATGACGCCGCCGAGGATGACCAGCACGGCGATCGCGGCGGCGCGCGTGAGATGCGGAACACCGCGTCGCCGAGCGCAGACGCTGCAGCACCTTGGCGCGGTCGACCTGCTCGGCGCCGACGGCTCCGCCTTGCAACGCGACATCAACCACGGCTCGCCTCCCGGCAGGCTGCATCCGGCTCTCCGTCGCGATCGCGCGTCGGGAGCCACTCAAGCGGCCTGCAGGCCGCATACAAGCCGTCCTGCGCGGCGGTGGACAAGGAAAAGGCGCCAGCGCGGCGCCTTTCCCGGTCGCGTCAGTCGTCAGAACAGCGGCTTGCCGCTCGGCGTCCTTGATCTCGCTCGTCCACATCTGTCTCGATCAGCGTCGACGACGTTGTCCGGCATCGGGACGTAGTCGAGGTCCTCGGCCATCTTGCCGCCGTTCTTGTAGGCCCAGTCGAAGAACTTGAGCGCTTCGCTCGGCGGCGGCCGGATCCTTCGGCTGCTTGTGCATCAGGATGAAGGTGGCGCCGGTCGATCGGCCAGGACTTGCGCGCCCGGCTGGTCGGTCAGGATCACGTCGAAGCCCGGCGCGTTCGTCCCAGTCGGCGTTGGCGGCGGCGGCCTGGAACGCCTCCGAGGTCGGCGCGACGGTCTTGCCGTCCTTGTTGATCATCTTGGTGTAGGTCAGCTTGTTCTGCTTGGCGTAGGCGTACTCGACGTAGCCGATCGCGCCCTTGGTCTGCGCGACGTTGTTGGCGACGCCTTCGTTGCCCTTGGCGCCGATGCCGGCCGGCCATTCGACCGAGGTGTTGCTGCCGACCTTCGACTTCCAGTCCGCGCTCACCTTCGACAGGTAGTCGGTGAAGATGAAGGTGGTGCCCGAGCCGTCCGAGCGATGCACGACGCGCGATCGCCTGCGACGGCAGCTTGACGTTCGGGTTGAGCTTCTCGATCGCCGGATCGTTCCAGTTCTTGATCTCGCCGAGGAAGATCTTGGCGAGCGTCGGGCCGTCGAGCTCGAGCTCGCCGCGGCTTGACGCCGTCGAGATTCACGACCGGCACGATGCCGCCCATCACCATCGGGAACTGCACCAGGCCGTTCTTGTCGAGCTCCTCGCCTGCAGCGGCATGTCGGAGGCGCCGAAGGTCACGGTCTTGGCCTTGATCTGCTTGATGCCGCCGCCGGAACCGATCGACTGATAGTTCAGCCCGATGCCGGTCTCCTTCTTATAGGCATCGGCCCATTTGGCGTAGATCGGATAGGGGAAGGTCGCGCCGGCGCCGGAAATGTCGGCGGCGTTGGCCGGAACGAAGCGGCGGCGGCGATGAAGCCGGCGGCCGCCAATGCGGTCCAGTGTTTCACGGGTTCTCTCCATGTTTGCGGCCAAGCGTCGCGGGCGACGCCCGCAGCCTTGCGCCCGTGCGGGCGGCCGCTGTTGCTTAAGACGCTCTCCAGCTGCTTCGGACGTTCTTGTTGCTTGGTCGAAGTCCGAAGTCGGGCAGCCTAGGCGTCGCATGTCACCGTTCTATAAAGCTTCGGTGACAGTCACATGACAGCTCAATCGCTGATGATTATCGACTTTCGCTGCGATCGACTCGGCGGTGTGCAAGCGGCAGATGCATTGTGAAGGTCGCGCCCTCGCCCGGCGTGCTCTCGATCGCGAGCCGGCCGCCATGCCGGTTGAGCACGTGCTTGACCAGCGCCAGGCCGAGCCCGGTGCCGCCTTGCGCGCGGCTGTCGGCGACATCGACCCGGTAGAAGCGCTCGGTCAGCCGCGGCAGATGCTCGGGCGCGATGCCCGGACCGTAGTCGCGCACCGCGAGCGCGCGCCTCCGGCGCGCCGTCGCGGGTCTGGCCGCGCGCCAGCGTGATATCGACGCGCTTGCCGGCGGCGCCGTATTTGAGCGCGTTCTCGACCAGGTTCTCGAACGCGCGGATCAGTTCGTCGCGGTCGCCGAGCACCATCAGCGGCGTCCGGCGGCGCCGCGACCTTGATCTCGACGCCGCGGTCGCGCGCCAGCGTCTGCAAGCCGTCGACCACCTGCCGCACGATCGGCGCCAGATCGACCGGCGTATTCGGCTGCAGATGCGCGTTGAGCTCGATGCGCGACAGCGACAGCAGATCGTCGATCAGCCGCGCCATGCGCGTCGCCTGCGCCTGCATGATGGCGAGGAATTTCTCGCGCGCGGCGGCATCGTCCTTGGCCGGGCCCTGCAGGGTCTCGATGAAGCCGAGCAGCGCCGCCAGCGGCGTGCGCAATTCGTGGCTGGCATTGGCGATGAAGTCGGCGCGCATTTCCTCGACCCGGCGCAGCGGCGTGAGATCGTTGAACGTCATCAGCAGGATGTCGGCGCGCGCGTCGCCGACGCCGGCGAGCCTCACCGGCGTCACGAAGGCCTCGAACCAGCGGTCGAGCGGCACGCGCTCGAAGAATTCCACGCGCTGCGGCTCGCGCCGCTCGCGCCGGCGCGCCGGATCGCATCGACCAGTTCGGGCATGCGCAAGGCGATCAACGCCGGCTCGCCGCGCCGCAGCGCCGGCGCGATCGCCGCTGCCGCCGCGTTGAAGGCGATGACCCGGCCGTCGCGGTCGAGCACGATCGCCGGCTCCGGCAGCCCGCCGATCAAGGCGCTCGATCAGCGCGGCCTGCGGCTGATGCAGCGCCGGCGCGGTGTCGAGCGGCGGCGGCGCGTTGCATCCGGCGTCGCGCGCAGCGCCGCACAAGCGCGCGCCAGGCCGCCGCGCAATCGGCTGCGCCAATCCGCCGCGCTGCCGCTTCGCGCTGTCGTCGTCGCTCGCCATGGTCAGCCGGCGTCGGTTTCTTCGGCTTCGATCTCGCTGCGGATCGGCGCCGTCACGCTGACGATGGGCGTAGCCGGCGCCTGCGGCAAGGCCTCCGGCCGCGCAGATTGAGCCAGATTTCGCGCGCGCCCAACAGCGCGAGCGCGATCACGAAGGGGCAGAGGTAATAGAGCAGCCGGAACAGCAGCAAGCCGGCCAGCAGGTCTTCTTTGTCGAATTGCCACAGCGCCACCAGCATGGCGGCGTCGAACACGCCGATGCCGCCGGGCGCGTGGCTGGCAAAGCCGAGCAGCGTGGCGGAGACGAACACCACCAGCAGCGTGACGAAGCCGATATTGGGCTCGTCCGGCAGCAGCATGTACATCGCCAGCGCGCAACAGCCGAGATCGAGAATGCCGATGCCGATTTGCAGCAGCGTCAACGGCCCGTTCGGCAGATGCACCTCCCAGCCGCCTTGGCCGATGTTGCGCGGCGCGCTCCACACCCAGCTCACGTAACTCACCAGCACCACCAGCATGGTGATGCCGATGGCGCGGTTGAGCCAAGGCGGCAGCTGGTCGATCGGCCCGGCGGCCGCCGGATGGGCGATGATGCCGAGGCCGAGCACGGTGGCGTTGCCGAGCCAGAAGGTGAGGCCCGCGATGAAGCAGAGCTTGGCCACCTCGACGGCGTCGAGCCCGTAACCGGAATAGATGCGGTAGCGCACCGCGCCGCCGGTGAAGACGGTGGCGCCGATATTGTGCCCGATCGAATAGCTGGTGAAGCCGGTGAGCGCGGCGATGCGGTAGGGGATTTCGGGACGGCCGATCGTGCGCAGCGCGAACCAGTCGTAGAAGGTGAGCGTGAAATAGCCGCAGGCGACAAAAAACGCGGCGGCCGCGACCTGATGGCGTTCGGTCGCCTTGATGGCGACGATCACTTCCTGAGCGTTGATTTCGCGCAGCATGCGGAACAGCACCACCGCCGCGATGGCGATGATGGTAAGGCTGAGCAGCACGCCGAGCCTGTTCCAGCCGAAGCTTTTCTGGAAAAATCGCGCCACCGCGCGCAATCCGTCGAGCATCCTTCCTCCGCGGCGTCGATCGCGCTGCGACCCCTAGCAGAACTCCCCCCGGCGCGCGAGGGCGCCGCGGCCGCCAGGCGGGCGAAGGTGAATGCGGACTTTTTGCGGCTCACGGCACCGCGACCGGCCCGCTGGTGACCAGCCGGAATTTCCAGTCTTGCACCGGTTCCCGGTCGAGCTTGAGCTTGGCGGTCATGTAATAAAGCCGCTTGGTGTCGGCGCTCTGCGAGGTGCAGAAGCGGTCCTGCAGGAAAAACGGCGGCGTCGCCTGGTAATAGAGCGTGGCTTTGACCGACGCCGGCTTCGCCTTGTCGGCGAGCGCGGCAAGCGGCACGCGGTAGATCAAGGCGTCGCGGCCGCCGTCGCGGTAGTCGGGGTCGTCGGCGACGCCGACCGGCTCGGTATCCTCCGCCATGTCGTCCTTGGCGCCGAGCGCGAGCGATATCTCCTTGCGTTGCGCCAGGCCGAGGAAGCCGTGCGGCAGCAGCCGGTTGTCCTTCACCTTGCTGCAGATCGAAAGGAAGCTCGTGGTGAGCGCGCCCGCAGGCGGCGCGCCGATGCCGCAACGCGGCGCGCCTTGCTCCGGCGGGGCCGCCACCAGCTCCTGATAGATCTGCGCCTGATCCTGGCGCGTGATCACCTGGTAATGCGGCTGGTGCAGGCGCTGCTCCGGCGCGATGCGCGCCGAGCAGTCGTTCTTCCACCACAGCTCGCCGGCGATCGGCGTTGCCTTGTCGTCGACGATCACGCCGGCGCCGTTGGTGCGGCCGGAGGCCCACAGCGGCTTGCCCTTGGCGTCGAGCACCTCGAATTCGATGAAGGCGCGGCGAAAGCCGACGCCGGAGGGGAATTTGTGTCCGACTTTGTTGTCGACCGTCACCCGCGCGCTCAGGCTGCGGCCGTCATTCTTGACGTCGCCGATCGTGACGCTGGCGGTGCGGTTGAGCGCCTGCTCGATCATGGCGTCTTCGGCGGCCGGCACCGGGTCGATGCCTTTTTTGGTGAGCATCGGATCGGCGACGCGCAGGCCGAGCAGCTCGGGGAATTGCGCCGCCATCTTCAGCAGAAACAGATTCAAGCCGACCAGCGTGTGCTTGGCGAAACCGTCGCGCGGCTTGAGGTCGATGTCGGCCGGCGGCAGCGTGTGCTCGGCTTCGGGGAAATTGCTGTATTCCTGGATCGAGGCGATCTTGCTGCGGTAGGGATTGCCGGCCGGATCCTTGCTCGGCATGTGGCAGTCCTGGCAGGACTGCGCCAGCGGCCCGGCGCCGCCGGGCAGCGGACCGTCGGGCGAGGTGCCGGTGCGGTAGGCGCTGAACGCCCATTCCGGATAGGTCGACTGTTCGTAGGTGTGGCCGATGACCGCGCCCTTGTGCATCACCGGCAGATGCACGGTGTGGCAGCTGCCGCACAATTCCGAGCTCTTGACGTTGGGATGATGCGCCGGCTCGACGCCGATGGCGTTCTTCATCGATTTGATCTTGGGCTCGGCGAAGGGTCCGTACAGCCTGTCGGCCGGACCGACGAAGAAGCTGCCGGTGAAGGTCTGCGCCGATTTGGTCAGGCCGGGATTGAGGAAGGCCTGCCGCTCGGCGACGCATTTGTTCTGCGGGCCGTTCTTGAACGCGTCGCTGTCCTTCTCGCCCAGCACCATGTGATGGCAGGCGGCGCAGGAAATGCCGTCGCGCGCCAGCCCGCCGTAGGGCGCCCATTTGGCCTTGGCGCCGTTGGCGGGATACGGCACCGCGTCGACCATCGCGCGCGTGAACGAATTGCAGTCGCCGCTGTCGATCGCGAACTGGCGCTCGCCCAGCACGCCGTGGCAGCCGAAGCAGGTGCCTTGGATGACGGCCGCCGCGCCGGGATGGAATTTCTCGGTTTCGCTGGCAAGCTGCGCGAAGAACACCGGGTCGCGGCCGGCCAGTCCCATCGGCGAGCCGCGCCAGCCGCCGTAGTGCGAAACGTTGCGCAGCAAGGTGCCGTTGCCCGGCTCGGTCATGTCGAACTGCAAGCCGGTGCCGCCCGCGCTGTGGCAGCCGAGGCATTGATCGGAGGTGACGAACTGGCTTGCCGGCGGCGCGCCCGGCTTGACCCAGACATTGTCGTAGGTGGCGGGCGGCATGGCGAAGACGTCGCCGCCGCTGAGTGCGGCAAGCTTGGCGATCGCGTCGAGCGCGCCGCTGTCGGCCGGCTCGGGTTTGGCGGCGGCGCGTTTGACCGCGAGTTCGCGCTGCTCCTTGAGCTGAGTGTGGATGTCGTGGTCGACCGGTTTGGGCGGCGCAGGCTCGACCGTCGAGGTTAGCGGCGCGCCGGGCGATGGCGAACCCGGCCAGGGCGGATTGAGAAAGAAGTTCTGGCTGAGGAAGACCAGCGGCTTGCCGGGCTCGCCTTTGATGTTGCGTCAGCGCGGCGAAGGTCTGGTTGTCGGCGGCGGAGGCGTGGCAGTTCACGCAATATTGGCCGAAGCCCATGTTGGGATAGGGCGCCGCCGGCGGCGCCGGCCAATCGACCGACCAGCCCGACTTGGCGCCGTAGCCGTACCAGCCCCAGAACCAGCCGTCGTGCGAGACCTTGCCGGCGCGGATCATGACGGCGGCGCCGTTCTTCACCGGCAGCAGATGGCGCGGCTCGATGCCGGCGCAGGCCGCCGCCGGCGCCGTGTACATTTCCTTGACCATGATGGCGCCATCGGGCACCGGCTGGGCAGCGGCAGGCGCGGCGCTCGCTTCCGGACGATTGGCCTTCAGCCAGGCGAAGAAGTCGGGCGAATACCAGATCATCACCGGCGCATGGGTGCCGTAATATTGCCCGGTCCATTTCCCGTTGGCGTAGGTGCCGACCCAAGGCCCGGTATCGCGGATGCCTTTGTCGACCTTCCAGCCCGCCGCCTCGTCGCGATAGCAGAGCGCGCCGAGATATTGGTTCAGCGCCTGCTCATAGTCGTTGAGCGGATGGTCGCCGGGATGGCGCACGATCGGCTCGAGCCTGCGGCAAAGTTCGAGGTTCGTGGGTTCCTGCGGGGTCGCCTGCTCTTCCGGGCAGGCCGGCGAGGCCTGCGCGGCCACCACCGCCAAATGGCCCGCCGCCAGCGCCGCAATGAATGATGCGCAACGTCGCCCGGCGCTCACGGCTTCCCCCGACTTTCCTGCGATGCAAAGCTTACGTGCAATCGCGGGCTTGGCAATGTTCCTTGGCGCGCCCCGACGGCGGGCGCGGTCTAGGGGGCGGCAAAAAATGCGCGTAGCGCCGCGGTCGTCTCCTGCGGCGCCTCGTCCATGAGGTAGTGGCCGCTGGGGACCGGCTTGTGCGTCGACGATATTGGACGCGTAGCTCTGCCAAATCTCGGCCGGGCCCGGCTTGCTGTTGCGCCCGACGCCGCCGGTCGCGCCCCACAGCAGCAGCACCGGGCATTCGATCTTGCGGCCGGCTTTCATGTCCTGCTCGTCGTGCTCGAGATCGATGCCGGCGCCGGCGCGGTAGTCCTCGCAGATGGCGTGGATGGTCGCCGGATTGCGGAAGCAGCGCTTGTATTCGGCGAGCGCCTCCTGGTCGAAGAAGCTCAGGCCCTGCTTGGTTTTGGCGAGCTTCTTCTCGATGAACCAGTCCGGATCGGCGCCCATCATGCGCTCGGGCAGATCGAAGGGCTGGATGTTGAAGAACCAGTGCCAGGAAAACGTCGCCCAGTCCTTGTTGATGTGGCTGTAGAGATAATGCTGCGGGATGATGTCGAGGATGGCCGCGCGCGTCGACCTTGTCGCGGATGGTCGAGGCACATGCGGTGCAGAACACGTGCCCCGCGGTCATGACCGGCGGCGCAGAACCGATCGAAGCCGAGCGACGCCATCACCTCGACCTGGTCCTGCGCCATGGCGCGGAACGAATAGCCGGCATGGTCGGCGCCGCCCGGCGGCTTTTCCGAATCGCCGTAGCCGCGCAGGTCGGTGCAGACGACGGTGAACTCGCGCGCCAGCGCCGGCGCCACCTTGTGCCAGGACAGATGCGTGAACGGATTGCCGTGCATCAGCAGCAGCGGCGGCCCGCTGCCGCCGCTGACGGTGACGATGCGCGCGCCGCTGGTCTTGATCTCGGTCCGCGTGAAGCCGTCGAGCACGTCAGATCCCGAAATACTGCGAATACTTCTTCTTGATTTCCTCGGTCGCGGCTTCCTGCGCCACCGGATCGGAGGGCAGGATCTTGATCTGCGACAGCGGCGCCACGCCGGGGCGCAACTTCACGTCCGGGTGGAACGAGCGCAGGCCCGCGTTGTCGGCGAGATATTGCTGGGTTTCGCGCGACACCATGAAGCTCATGAACAATTTGGCGGCGTTCGGATGCGCGGCGTTCTTGACGATGGCCTCGCAGCCGGGAATGAACGGCGTTCCTTCCGACGGGTAGACGATCTTGATCGGCGCGCCGGTCGCCTGCAGGCGGATGTGCATGTATTCGAGCCCGTCGGCGGAGACCGCGCGCTCGCCGAGCGCCAGCTTCTTGGGCGGCTCGGTCGCCGACTGCACCTGCAATACCTTCTGCTTGCCGAGCTTCTCGAAATAGCTCCAGCCGATCGCTTTCACGGTCTGGAACGTGGACGTGACGATGCCGCCCGAATAGCTCGGATGCGCCTTCACGATCTTGCCCGCCCATTTCGGGTCGAGCAAATCGGCAAAGCTTTTCGGCGCGTCCTCCGGCTTCACCAGATTGGTGTTGACGCCGATCGGCATCAGCGTGAAGCGCACGCTGATATAGGTGCCGTCGGGATCGCGCTGCTCGGCCGGCCATTTCATCGCCTCGGCCGGGATATAGGGCTCGAGCACGCCCTGCTTCTTCCAGGTCACGAACAGCGCCTGGTCGGAGCCGTCGAGCACGTCGACCGCGTAGATCTTGTTGGCGCGCTCCTGCGCCAGGCGCTGATAGATGCGCTCGCTGCCGGTGCGCTCGACCTGCACCGTGATGCCGGGATAAAGCGTCTCGAAATTCTTGGCGAGGCCCTGCGCGACCTTGAGGTCGATGGCGGTGTAGTAAACGACCTTGCCCTCTTTCTTCGCCGCCTCGATCAATTGCGGCGTCACCGGCTCGGGCGCCGGCGGCGCGGCATAAGCTTGCCCGATCATCAGCGCGAGCGCGCCGGCGAAAGCCGCCGGGCGGCAAAACAAGAATGTCATGGCGTTCTCCCTCACCCGCCGCCTTCGCAAAGCTCGGCGGCATGTTGCCGGCGACTATAGCAAAGTCGAGGGCGCTGGAGACCGGCGCTCTCGCACAAAATGAAAAGCCCCGGCTTCGCCCACGCGGAGCCGGGACTATTCGTAACGCACGAGGTCTGCCGGTTAGTCGCAGACCGTGACGTTGCGCACGCCGATCCGACCGGAACGGGTGACGAAGGTCTTCTGCACGACGTAGCATTCGGGGCCTTCGGCATAAATCGGAGCGTAGATGCCGAAATGGCGGAAGTGGTGGTGGTGATGCTTGAAGCCCCAGGCCGACGCCGAGGTCGGGGCGAGAGCGACGGTGCCGAGGGTCGCGGCGATGCCGAGGGCGAGAACGAGCTTGCGGATCATGGTGGTCTCTCCTGTTTGAGGGATGTGGCATTCACATCCTGAAGCTTCGTCGGCGGCGGTCCGGAAAAGGTTCAAAAAATGAAACCTGCCCCCGGATCGGGGGCGGCGGCATGGGAGGGGAGGCGCGGCTTCCCAAGGGAACCGGAACGGGGCAACCTAGCCGTCCGAGGGGCCCGGCAAGCCCCTGTCAAAATTCGTCGAATCCGCTTGAACCTCATCGCCTCGCCCCGCGACCTATCAACGAGCCGACGCCGTCTGACGATGCAAACCACTTCGGACGAGGTTCTGATCGGCAGGATCGCCGGCGGCGATCGGCTCGCCATGCAGGTGCTGTTCGCGCGGCACCATGTCCGGGTGTACCGGTTCGTGCTGCGGCTGGTGCGTAACGAGGCCACGGCGGAGGATCTGATCAGCGAGGTGTTCCTCGACGTCTGGCGGCAAGCCGGGAAGTTCGAGGGCCGCTCGGCGGTTTCGACCTGGATGCTCGGGATCGCCCGCTTCAAGGCGCTGACCGCGCTGCGCAAGCGGCCGGAGGAGGAACTGGACGACGAGGCGGCGGAAGCGATCGAGGATCAAAGCGACGATCCGGAAACCGCGCTCGCCAAGAAGGATAAAGGCGCGGTCTTGCGGCAATGCCTGACCAAATTATCGGCCGAGCACCGGGAAATCATCGACCTCGTCTACTATCACGAGAAGTCGGTGGAGGAAGTGGCCGAGATCGTCGGCATCCCGGAGGCGACGGTGAAGACGCGCATGTTCTACGCACGCAAGAAATTGTCGGAGTTGCTGAAGGAACAAGGAATCGAACGAGGTTGGCCATGAACGCGATCAAGCAAGAAGAAGCGCCGCAGGGCGACGTCGAAGCCCTCCTGCCCTGGCACGCCGCCGGCACCTTGAGCCGGCGCGACGCGCAGCGGGTCGAGGAAGCGCTGGCGCGCGACCCCGAGCTCGCGCGCCGCTACGACCTGGTGCGCGAGGAACTGGGCGAGACCATTCACCTCAACGAGACGCTGGGCGCGCCGTCGGCGCGCGCGATGGAGAAGCTGTTCGCCAAGATCGACGCCGAGCCGGCGCGCAAGCCGGCGCGCTCGTTCAATCTCGGCGCGCGCGTGAGCGAGTGGTTCGCCGAGCCTGACGCCGCGCACGCTGGCGCTGTCGGCGAGCGTCGCCGTGCTGGCGATCCTGCTGCAGGCCGGCTTCATCGCCGACATCGTGCTGAAAGACCGCAGCGCCGAATACGGCACCGCCTCGGCGCCGACCACCGATCCCGGCGTCGGCGAATTCACGCTCATCCGCTTCGCGCCGCAGGCGAGCGCCGACGACATCACCAAGTTCCTGGCGGCCAACAAGCTGCAGGTCGCGGCCGGCCCGGTGGCGGGCGGCTTCTACCGCGTGCGCGTGGCCGACACCAAGCTGCCGAAGGAAGAGCTCGGCCGCATCGTGAAGAAATTGCAGGACGACAAGGTCGTCAGCTTCATCGCCACCGTCCAGTAAGCGAGGGGAACCGTCATGCGCACGCCAGGCAAGATCATGCTGTTGATCGGCAGCGCCGTGATCGCGCTCGGCGGGGGTGCCGACGCTTTCGCGCAGAAGAATTTCAGCCGCGGGCCGAGCGCGATCGACCGCGCGCCGAACGCCTTCGCGCGGCAATGACTGGCCGCGCGGCGGCGAGCGCCGCCCCGGCTGGCGCGTGCCCGGCCTGATCATGACGGTGCCGGGGATGCTGCCGCCCGGCGGGCCTTTCATCGACGACGACGACGTCATCAGCAACAACGGCCCTCCGCGCCGGCAACGCAGCGCGCGGCGCGGCCCGAGCGGCGCGCCGCCGGCAGGCGAGCGGCGGCTGGTGCCGGACGAGGTGGTGATCGAGGTTCGCAATTCGGTGAGCGCGACGCAGATCGACGCCTTGCAGCGGCGGCATCGGCTGACCCGCCTCGAGTCGCAAACGTTCCAGCTGTCCGGCACCACTTTGTTCCGCTGGCGCATTCCCGACCGCCGCTCGGTGACGACGGTGGTACGCGCGCTCGAGCGCGACAATCTCGTCGCCTCGGCGCAGCCGAATTACCTGTTCGCCATGCAGGCGGATGACGCGCCGCCAGCCGCGGGCGAACCGGCGCAATACGCGCTCGCCAAGCTGCATCTGCCGCAGGCGCATGCGCTCGCCAAAGGCGACGACGTGCGCGTGGCGGTGATCGATTCGGCGATCGACGCGCAGAACGCCGAACTCGCCGGCAGCATCGCCGCGAGCTTCGACGCACTCACGGCACCGATGGCACCGCATAAACATGGCACCGCCATCGCCGGCCTGATCGCCGCCCACGGCAAACTGATGGGCGCGGCGCCGCAGGCCAAGCTGCTGGCGGTGCGCGCCTTCGACCCGAACGACAACGGCGCGCAGGGCACCACCTTCAGCATCCTCAAGGGCCTCGACTGGGCGGCCGCCAACGGCGCGCGCGTCATCAACATGAGCTTTGCCGGTCCGAACGATCCGGCGCTGCACCGCAGCCTCGCCGCCGCGCATAAAAAGGGCATCGTGCTGATCGCCGCCGCCGGCAATGCCGGCGCGAAGTCGCCGCCGCTTTATCCGGCCGCCGATCCGAACGTGATCGCGGTCAGCGCCACCGACAGCGACGACCATTTGTTCGAGCAGTCCAACCGCGGCAAGCATATCGCCATCGCCGCGCCCGGCGCGCAGGTGCTGGTGGTCATTCCCGACGGCTATGAAATGGCCTCGGGCACGTCGTTCGCCGCGGCCGAGGTTTCCGGCATCGCCGCGCTGCTGCTGCAGCGCGACCCCGCGCTCACGCCCGATAAACTGCGCAAGATTCTGGAATCGACCGCCCAGGATCTGGGACCGAAGGGCCGCGATACTCAATTCGGCTTCGGGCTGGCGGATGCCTACGCGGCGGTGGCGGCGCAGTCGGCGCCGGTCGCGCGCGCAAACGCGCCGCGCTGACGTCTGCTTGCGGGCAATTGGCGCGCCGGAAGGGATTCGAACCCCTGACCCCCAGATTCGAAGTCTGGTGCTCTATCCAGCTGAGCTACCGGCGCCGTGTTGCAGTGTAAGAGAAAATGGCGCGCCCGGAGAGATTCGAACTCCCGACCCCCAGATTCGTAGTCTGGTGCTCTATCCAGCTGAGCTACGGGCGCTTTGTGCCGCTGCCGCAAGGGCTAACGGACGGGGATAGCTATCGTTTCGGCCCTCCATTGGCAAGCCGCGCGGCCCTTGCCGAAACGGGGTCAATGCGCGGCCAGCGGCAGCCGCGTCGCCCGCGCCAGGGCGCCGATGATGCCGGGCGCGAGCGCGGCCGCGCCCATCAGCAAAGCCCGCCCGCCGCGATGGGCGGCGAGGCCGGAGACCGTGCTCGCGATGCGGATCGGCCGCCCGGTCAGCCGCCGCGCCGCCGCCAGATAATCGGCCGGCGAACGGCCGCGCCGGATGTGGCCGGCGGCGAGCGCCGCGGAACCGAGCGCGATGGCGAGCCCGTCGCCGGTGAAAGGCGGGATGTGCGCGAGCCGGTCGCCGACGCGGTAGGCGCCCTCCTCGTCGCGATGCAGATGGCCGGCGGCGGGACAGACCACCGCCAGCGGCTTGTCCCACAGCGCCGTCGCGCCGGCGAGCCGCTCGCCGAGATGCGGCAGCGCCGCGCCAAGATAAGCGTGCAGCGCCGGCCAGCCGGGCGCGAGCCGGGCGACGGCGGCGCGCGGCAGCACCAGGCAGAGATTGGCGATGCCCTCCTCCACCAGTTCAAGCCCGGCATAACCGCCCTCGAGCAGCGCCAATTCCACCCGGCCTTGCAAGGCGCGCTGCGCGGCCGGCGCCAGCCGCAAATGCATTTTCAATCCGACCAGCGAGGCGTCGCGCGCATCGGGAATGCCGCGCAGCCCCCATTTGCCGGTGGCGAGCACCAGATGCCGGCAGCGGATCGTCGCGCCGCCGTCGCAGCGCACGTTCCAATCCGCGCCGTCACGCGAAACATGCTGCACCGAAACGCCGCGCTTGATGTGCGCGCCGCCTTCGCCCGCGCGCTGCAACAGCGCCTGGTCGAGCCGGTAGCGCGACAGCGACAGCGCGCGGAACGGCAGCGCGCGCGACGACGCTACGCCGCGCGCCGCATAGACCGCCACCTCGCCGATCTCGACCGCGCCGAGCGCCGCGGGATCGACGCCGAGCGCCTGCAATAGCGCCTGCGTCTCGATGCTGAGAAATTCGCCGCACACTTTGTGATGCGGGCCTTCGCTGCGCTCGACCAGCATGACCTCGCGGCCGGCGGCGGCGAGGCCGCAGGCCGCCGCGGCGCCCGCCGGCCCGCCGCCGACGATGAGCGTTTCGACCGCGGTCATTTCAGCCGCCCGATGGCGAAGCGGAACATGAACCAGCGCAGGTCGACGACGCTGAGGCCGAGACCCGCTTCGGCGATGCGCGCCTGCCATTCGGCGCGGGTGAGCGAGCGCGCGACCGAGACGCGCCCGTCATAGACGACGACCGGATGCAGGCGCAGCAACGCCCCGGCGAGCGCGATGAAATAGAACGGCACCGCGTTGCGCTGCAGGTCGTAGATCATCCAGCCGCGGCGCGCCGACGCTTCCATCCAGCGCAGAAAGCGCACGATCATGGCGTCGGGCAGATGATGCGCGACCAGGCTGGTGACGACAAAATCGATCGCGCCGCCGGGCTGGTAGTCGAAGATATCGACGGCCTGGTATTCGATCTCGTCGGCGGCCTCGGTCGCGTCGCGCGCGATCTCGACCACCTGCGGGCTCAAGTCGATGCCGATGAGCTTCATGGCGCGGCCGCGCTTGCGGGCCCAGCGCCGCACCGCGCGCAGAAGATCGCCGTAGCCGCATCCGATGTCGAGCAACGTGAGCGGCGTGTCCGCCGGCACAGCGGCGGCGGCGCGCTCGAGCCATCGCAGCACCGGCCAATGCCCCAGCATGGCGCCGTTGAAGCGCGCGAGATCGCGCAGGATGTCGGCAAGCTCGGCCGATTCGACCGGGCCGTCGAGGATTTCCGGCTGCGCGCTGCGGCGGCCGGAATCGAAAACGGGCGGCGGCCGGTTGGCGGTCAAAGGCATGAGCCGGGCTCGCATACTAGCCGAGGTGTCAGGCGGCGGTGCGGAACAGCATGGTTTCCGCGATCAGCCCGGGCCCGAAGGCCATGGCGCAACCTTTGCGGCCGCGCGCGCCCGACTTGAGCAGCGTCTCGATCACGAACATCACGGTCGCCGACGACATGTTGCCGTAGCGGCGCAGGATGTCGCGCGAGTCCGCCAGCATCTGCGGGCCGAGCGCGAAGGCGTGTTCGACCGCGTCGAGCACGGTGCGGCCGCCCGGATGCACCGCCCACAGGTCGATTGATCCGGGCTCGGCGCCGGCGAGGATGTCGGCTTGGTGATCCTGCAGCGCGTTCTGGATGATCCACGGCACCTGGCCGGACAGCACCATGTCGAAGCCCGCCTCGCGGATGTTCCAGGTGATCATCTCGCGCGTGCCGGGCGCCAGCACCGCGTGGAAACTGTCGAGCGCGCTGCCGACCGGGTCGGCGCTCACCAGCGACGCCGCGCAGCCGTCGCCCCAGAGCAGGAAGGCCAGCATCTGCTCGAGGTCGGTGGTCTCCTTGAAATGCAGCGTGCAGAGCTCGAGATTGAGAATGAGCACGCGCGCCGACGGCTCCGAGCGCACGATGTGGCGGGCGAGCTTGAGCGCGTTGATCGCGGCATAGCAGCCCATGAAGCCGATCATGGTGCGCTCGATGCCGCTCGGCAGGCCGCAGCGCTCGATCAGCTCGAGATCGAGCCCCGGCGCGGAGAAGCCGGTGCAGCAGGTGATCAGCAGATGCGAGATGCGCGCGCGCTCGGCGCCGAGCTGCAGGCGCTCGACCGCGGCCTGCGCCAGCTCGGGCGCGTGCCGTTCGAAACGGCGCATGCGGGCGGCGGTGTCGGGAAATTGATTGCGCCGGTAGAAGCCGTCGGCGTCGATGTAGGGACTGTCCGGCGCCGGATGCGGGCTGAGAAACGAATAGCGGTGCTCGATGCCGGAACGATCCGCCATGCGCTGAAACAGCGAGGTGTGGCGGTTGTCGCGGAATTGCGCCTGCGCGAAGCCGCGGAAGGCCTCGTGAATATCGTGCGGCGGCACGGCGGTGGCGACGCGGTTGATATAGGCGGTGGTCAACGGCCTTCTCCCGGTGCGCGCGGATGCCACGTTTGCAACTGCGAGTCGCCCCATCGGACACGAACACCGGGGCCAAAGCTACCGTCGCAACAAGGCGTTCACATGGACGTGACCGGCGGCGCGATCAGGCGCTGGCGCGGTCCTCGCGCCGGGAATTGAGATCGATGGCGCGGTCGGGAATCGAGATGCGAAATGTCGCGCCGATGGTGCCGGGCACCAAGACGATATCGCCGCCATGGGCGCGGATCAGTTCGGCGGCGATGGCAAGCCCGAGGCCGGCGCCGCCCGAGGTCGAGCCCTGGAACGCCTCGAACATGTGGCTGCGCGCCTTGTCGGAAACGCCCGGCCCGGTGTCGGATACTTCGAGCACGACCACGCTGCCTTCGCGCCGGCCGGTGATGCGGATCTGGTCGCGCGCCGGATCGCGCGCGCCGCGCGCCTGCAGGCTCTGCACGGCGTTGCGCGCGACGTTGACCAGCACGCGGAAAAGCTGGTCGTGGTCGGCCTCGACGCGTGAGCCCGCGCTCGACCGAGACGATCCAGCGGATCGGCACGTCGAGCGTCAGGCCGAGCGCCTCGTGCACCTCTTCGATCAGCGGCTCGACCTCGACGGTCTTGCGCTCGGGCGGCGGCTCCTGCGCCGCGCCGTAAGACAGCGTCGACTGGCAGAACGCGATGGCGCGCTCGAGCGTGCGCATCAGCTTGGGCGCGAAGCGCTGCACCTTGGGGTCGGGCAAGGTCGAAAGCTGGTCGGAGAAAAGCTGCGCCGAGGCCAGCAGGTTGCGCAAATCGTGATTGATCTTGGAGACCGCGAGGCCGAGCGCGGCGAGCCGGCTCTTCTGATGCAGCATGGAGGCGAGCTCGCGCTGCATGGCGGCGAGCTCTTCTTCCGCCCGCCCGACTTCGTCGCCGCGTCCCGATTCGCCGATGATGCGCGTCGGATTTTCCGGGTCGGCGCGGAACGCGATCATGTTGCCGGTGATGCGCGCCATCGGCCGCACCAGCAAATAATGCAGCGCGAAGAACACCAGCGTCGCGCTGATGCCGGAGATCATCAGCGAAAAGATCAGGATGTCGGCGGAGATGCTCCACATCGCCTTGGACAGCGGCGGCGCGTCCAGCACGACCTCGAGGAACTGACCCTCCACCATCGGCGCCGGTCCGACCAGACGGATGACGTCGCCCGGCTTGGTGAACAACAGCGTGTCGAACGCCTCCATGATGGCGGGCCACCATTTGATGTTGCGCATGTCGACGTTTTGGGTGACTTGCGAGGGCACGTTGTCGACCGCCAGCAGGCGCCGCTCGTTGCCCATCTTGATGGCCACCGCGTGCGCGCCGATGCTGTCGAGGATCATCTTGGCGAGGCTCTCCGGCACCATCTGCTTGGGCGCGGCGTCGATCACCAGCGCGGCGGTGTGCGCCGCCGCCAGCCGGTCGTTGAGCCAGTTCAGCCGGAAGTTCGCGATCCACGGCACATAGATGAAAATTTCCGCCACCGTGACGAAAGCGATGGTGAGAAACAATAATTTGCCGGACAGGCCGACGCGCGAGCGCGCGCGCGGCGCGGACAAGTCGTCTGTAACTTCGCTAACCGGTTCCAACGATGCCTCAACCGAAGATTCGCAACCACGCAATGATGCGCCGCAGCAAAGGGCGCGTCAAACTGGGCGTAAAGAAGTCAATGGCCGCGCGCTTGCCGATTTCCGACAGCGTCGGATACGGCAGAACAACACCGGTGAGCGCACGAATATTCATTCCCTGCGCGATCGCCAGAATCCAGGTCGCGATCAATTCGCCGGCCTGCGCGCCGACAATGGTGACGCCGAGGATTTTCCCTTTCTTGTCGACGACGACTTTGATGTGGCCGCGCGTCTCGCGCTCGGTCTGGGCGCGGTCGTTGTCGTGAAACGGCCAGCGCAGGATACGGATCTGGTAGCGCCGCTTGCGCGCTTCCGCTTCGGTCAGGCCCGCCTGCGCCAGTTCCGGGTCGGTGAAGGTGACCCATGGGACGGCGTCGTTGCTGACGCGCACCGGCAGCCGAAACAGCGCGTTCCGGATCACCAGCCCGGCGTGGTAATTGGCGGCGTGGGTGAACTGGAGTTGGCCGGCGGCGGCATCGCCGATGGCGTAGATGCGCCGGTTGCGGGTCTTGAGCTTGCGCGAAACGGCGACGCCGGTTTTGTCGTAGCGCACGCCGGCGGCCTCGAGCCCGAGACCGTCGAGCGCCGGCTTGCGGCCGGTGGCCACCAGCAAATGCGTGCCTTCGATGGTCTGCTCGCCGCCCGCGCCTGCAAGGCTCACGCTCACACCGCTGCCGTAGGCAACGTGCGTCACGTTCACGCCGCTGCGGATGACGACGCCTTCTTGTTCGAGCCGGGCGAGCACGACGGCCGCGCATTCCGGATCGTCCTTGGCAAGCGGCGTTGCCGCCTCCAACACCGTCACGTCGCTGCCGAGCCGCCGGAAGCCTTGCGCCAGTTCGAGCCCGATCGGTCCGGCGCCGATGACGATGAGATGGCGCGGCAGTTCGGTCAGGTTGAAGATGTTTTCATTGGTGAGATAAGGCCCGCCGTCGAGGCCGGGGATCGGCGGCAGCGCCGGCGCCGAGCCGGTGGCGATCACGAAACGGCGCGCGCGGATCTCGTATTGCTCGCCGATCGCCACCGTGCGGCGGTCCTTGAATTTCGCGTAGCCCTTGATCACCCGCACGCCGAGGCCGGTGAAGCGCTCGGCCGAATCGTTGGGCGCGATCGAAGCGATCACGTTCTGCACATGATCGTGCACCTTGGCGAAGTCGACCGCGACCTCGGCGCGCGACGCCGAAGGCGTGCGCGTTGCGCGCCAGCGCGGCGCGCTTGCCCGCCGCCAGCAGCGCCTTCGACGGCACGCAGCCGGTGTTGAGGCAATCGCCGCCCATCTTGTGCTTTTCGATCAGCACGCAGGAGACGCCGAAGGCCGCCGCGGCGGCGGCCACCGACAAGCCGCCGGAGCCGCCGCCGATCACGCAAAGATCCGGTTTGAGAATTTCCGCCATTGTCCTGCCACCCGCCCGCGACGAGATTCTCAATATCACATCGCCGCGCGTCTGCGCCCGCGCCAGCGCTTGACCGCGACCGGCAGCAAGGCCAGCAGGCCGAGCGCGATCAGCGCGCCGATCAATCGCGGCGTCAGGATGCCGGCGGCACTGAACGTCAGCTGACAATCGGCGCGGCCGGCCGCCAGGCACGCGTCATAGGCCGCCTTCTGGGCGGCGATGACGCTGTCGAGCCCGGTGCCGGCGAAAGCAAAGGCCAACGCGCCGGGAATGATGCCGAGCGCGGTGGCGGCGACGAAAGGCTTGAGCCGCACGCCGGCGAAAGCCGGCACCAGATTGACCAAAAAGAACGGGAAGGCCGGCACCAGCCGCAGGAACAGCAGATAGTTGAACGCGTCGTCGCGGAAGCCCTGCGCGAGCTTGGCGGCGTTCGGGCCGGCGCGCTTGAGCAGCGGTTCGCCGAGCGCGGTGCGCGCCACCAGGAAGATGACGGTGGCGCCGAGCGTGGCGCCGATGACCGCCGCCGGCGCGCCGACCGCCAGGCCGAACAGGAACCCGCCGGCGACCGTCAGGAAGGTCGCGCCCGGCAACGACAGCGCCACGACGGCGATATAGAGGACGACATAGAGGCCGACGGCCAGCAACCGGTGCGCGACCACGAAACCGTCGATGGCGGCGCGGTGGCGCACCAGCGCCTCCAGCGAGATCGCGCCGCGGCCGACGGCGGCGTAAGCGGCGAGCGCCAGCAAGACGATCGCGACCAGCGGCGCGAGCCGCCAGACAAGGCTGCGCTTGGCGCCCGGTTGGGTGGCCGACATGGCCGCTTTATACATCAGCGCGGCCGATCGCGGCCGGTTTCATCCGCGCGCCGGCGAAATAAGCCCGCAATTGACGCGCTTCCGGCCCTCCCTTATAAGCCGCGCAAATCCAGTGCCGATCCGGCCGAAGTTCGGGTTTTCATGGCGATTTTGGGGGCGGTGTTGACGCGGTCCCCACCGTCACGGCGCGACCAGCGGAGAATTGAGACGTGAAGCGGACCTACCAGCCGAGCAAGCTTGTACGCAAGCGCCGTCACGGATTCCGCACGCGCATGGCCACCAAAGGCGGACGCAAGGTGTTGTCGGCGCGGCGCGGACGCGGGCGCAAGCGGCTGTCCGCCTGACGGCGGCACGGCGCCCTTTGCGCGCTTCCATGCAACGGTTGACGCAACGGGCGGACTTCCTGGCCGCGGCACGCGGAGCCAAGGCGCCGGCCGCCGCCTTCGTTCTGCAGGCGCGCCAGCGCGACGACGAAGGTCCGGCGCGCTTCGGCTTCACGGTGACCAAGAAGGTCGGCAACGCGGTCGAGCGCAACCGGGTGCGCCGGCGACTGCGCGAGGTCGTGCGGCTGGCGGAACCCGGCGGGACACGCGCCGGCCACGATTACGTGCTGGTCGGACGGCGCGCGGCGCTGGCCACGCCGTTTGCCCGGATGCGGGACGAGTTCGACGGCGCGTTGCGGCGCGTGCATGCGGGGCGGCAGGGACACCGGTAATTCCAATGATGGACAACAAGAACACCATTCTCGCCATCGCGCTGTCGGCGGTGGTGCTGCTGGCGTGGCAATATTTTTACACCACGCCGCAGCAGAAGGCGCGCGAGCAGCAGGCGCAGCTGCAGCAGCAGAAGGAGCAGGCGCTGCGGCAGCAGCAGCAGAACCAGGCGCAGCCCGGCGCGCCCGTGCAGCCCGGCGCGCCCGCGCAGCCCGGCGCGACGGCGCCCGGCGCGGTGCCCGGCGCGACGGCGCCCGCCGCCAAGCCGGCGACGCGCGCGGAAGCGATCAAACTCGCCGGCGCCCGCGTGCCGATCGCAACCGACGCCCTCAACGGCACCATCGCGCTCAAGGGCGCGCGCCTCGACGACCTCTCGCTGGTCAAATTCCGCGAGACCGTCGACCCCAACTCGCCGCCGATCGTGCTGCTGTCGCCCTCCGGCAGCCCCGACCCGTTCTACGCCGAGTTCGGCTGGACGCCGGCCGCCGGCACCACCGCCAAGCTGCCCAATTCGGAAACGGTGTGGAAGCAGGAAGGCACCGGCGCGCTCGCCCCCGGCCACCCGGTCACGCTCACCTGGGACAACGGCGAGGGCCTGCAATTCCGCCGCATCATCGAGGTCGACGACCGCTATATGTTCAAGGTCACGCAGGAGGTGGCGAACAAAAGCGCCAACCCGGTGACGCTCTACCCTTACGGGCTGATCTCGCGCCACGGCACGCCGCACACCGCCGGCTATTACATCCTGCACGAGGGCCTGGTCGGCTATCTCGGCAATGACGGGCTGAAGGAATACACCTACAAGAACATGACCGACCTGAAGGCCGACGCCGCCGGCAACAAGCAGGTCGAGTTCGACGTCACCAATGGCTGGCTCGGCATCACCGACAAATACTGGGCGGCGACGCTGTTGCCCGACCCCAAGGACCACATCAAGGCGCACTACTCGACCGGCTCGCTCGGCGGCAAGGAAACCTACCAGACCGACTTCCTGCTCGACGCGCGCACGGTCGCGCCCGGCGCCACCGCCTCGGCCAGCGCGCGGCTGTTCGCCGGCGCCAAGGAAGTCAACGTCGTCGGCATCAATTTTCCGGTCGTCGGCATCGGCGGCTACAACACGCAGTACAACCTCAACCACTTCGACCTGCTGATCGACTGGGGCTGGTTCTACTTCATCACCAAGCCGATGTTCCTGGCGATCGACTTCTTCTTCCACCTGTTCGGCAATTTCGGCCTCGCCATCCTGATGGTGACGGTGCTGGTCAAGGTCATCTTCTTCCCGCTCGCCAACAAATCCTACGCCTCGATGGCCAAGATGAAGGCGGTGCAGCCGCAGATGGCCGCGCTGCGCGAGCGCTATCCCGACGACAAGGTCAAGCAGCAGCAGGAGCTGATGGCGCTGTACAAGAAGGAGAAGATCAACCCGCTCGCCGGCTGCCTGCCGATCGCCATCCAGATCCCGGTGTTCTTCTCGCTCTACAAGGTGCTGTTCATCACCATCGAGATGCGGCACGCGCCGTTCTTCGGCTGGATCCACGATCTGTCGGCGCCCGACCCGACCAACGTGTTCACGCTGTTCGGGCTGATCCCGTACGACCCGACCATCCTGCCGGTGGTCGGCTCGTTCCTGCATCTCGGGCCTGTGGCCGCTGATCATGGGCGTGACCATGTGGGCGCAGATGAAGCTCAACCCGGCGCCGCCCGACCCGACGCAGGCGATGATCTTCAACTACATGCCGATCATCTTCACCTTCATGCTGGCCGGCTTCCCGGCGGGCCTGGTGATCTACTGGGCCTGGAACAACTCGCTGTCGGTGCTGCAGCAGAGCGTCATCATGCGCAAGCACGGGGCGAAGATCGAGCTGTTCGACAATATCAAGGCGCTGTTTGGGAGGAAGAAGGCGCAGGGCTGAGGGGGCTTCGGCAAAGTCTTGTCATGGCACGGATCGCGCCCGCTTGCACAACTCTAAATTGCAGCGTAATATCGTCTACAATGCATTGTCCGAGGGTATGCGATGCAATCCAATGTCGTGTTCGGTTTGGCATTATTGATTGCTGCCGTTTTGTCCAGTTGCGCGCCGCCGCCGGACCGACCGCCAAGTAAAAAGCTCAGCGCGATTCCATTGCGAGCTCAATGGCTCGTGGTGGCCGTAACCTTGCCCCCGCCGCCTGACCGTCCTGATCACGGTCTGCCACCTTCAGTTCAACCATCTCCACCAGTCGGTCGGCCTCCAAGCGCTCCCCCTCTCCGAGAACAAATGCCGCCTCCCGATCGACCACCGCGATCGCAGGATCAAGGAACTTCAGTCCACCCGAGGGGAGTCCCACTACCGTCCAACAACCCAGATGTGCGCCAGTAGCGATAGCCCTGCGAGCGCGCGTAACGCGTCTACGCAGCCGGAAAAGGCAAAGCCCGTGCAGTTGTTCGGGCTACAGGTGAGCTACGAAACAAGTTTGCTCACGCTGATTACATTTTTTTTAAGCATCAGTTCATTGGCATGGCAGGCGATCAATTATTTCGAGGGCCCGCAGGTCAAACTTATCAGTCCTGACCAAATTACGATTGCTCCAAGCGACCAGGTGAATTTTCCGAATCGGGACATAGAGGGTCCGTATGTGCACTTTATTGCGCGTCTGAGTTATGTGAATTCGGCCGCCGCGGGTTACAACGCGACCGTGCGCTATGAGCGAGTGCGAATAAAGGTGAATGGGCGCCACGTTTTTGAAGGTCAATGGTACAACTTCGTAGGCAGTGACGCAGGTGGCAAGGATGGTCAGAACTTAATCGTTGAAAAGAAATCGTATGCTCATCCATTTCCGCTCGCCGCGGGAACGGCTGAAAGTCACGAAACACTTTTTCAACCCTGGGAAAAACAATGCCCTAGTCAGTCAACAGGGTGTAGTGCCGACGATAACTACGTCGATTGGACAACTTTCATCAGCTGGCTCTCGAAAGAGCATGTCATCGAATTTGAGTTCCTCACTGACGTTTTCGGCAGAAAAACGCCAGTATCTGTTACATGCAAAGTTACAATGTCCGACGAACGTTTCAACGATATGGTGAAGCGGCGCTGGAGCAGTCCAGTGTGTATCGCGCAGAATGATGGGTCGAAGTAAACTCAGACATTTACATTTGTTTGCCAGCTCACTGTCTCTCTCCGGTCTGACCGAAACATTCAGCCAAATCGCTATTTGGGGAGCGGCAACTTGCAAGCAACAAAAAATGGCCCCGTTGCCGGGGCCATTTTTGCTCAGTCGTCGTCGTGGTGACGGCGATGGTGCTTGATGAGCACGATCTTCTTGTGATGGCGATGCAGGTCGCGGTGATGGTGCCGGTCGCCTTCCTTGATGACGATCTTGGCGTGATGGCGGTGATGGTGCCGCTCGCCTTCCTTGATGACGACCTTGCTTTCGTTGGCGCGTGCCGACGTGGTCAGCGGCATGGCAATGCCGACGGCCGCCAAGGCGGCAATCGCGATAGCAATCTTACGCATGGTGGGTTCCTCCATTATCCAGCACACCGCTGGCCACTAAAAACGCCGTCGGATGCAAATCGGTTCCTGTCTCGTAGGATATTTATCCTGAACAGCCGTTCATAAAAGACGGCCTACTGGCGCCTGGTATTTGCGGCCGGTCCGAAGCGGACTGGTGATGCGGATCTGGCCGCCTCTGGAACATATTCCTTGACAGCGCACCGCTCGTCCGCTAGCAAAGGCGCATCCTCGACAATTAGGTCTGCCGTCCGCCGCCCCTGGGTCCCTGCTTTCGCAGGAACGAACCGGCGCGATTTCGCGCGCGCAAAAATCTCCGCTCATTCCCGCGCAAGCGGGAATCCAGGGCTTCTGGCTCGGAGCCTCTGGCCCTGGGTCCCCGCTTTCGCGGGGACGAGCGGAGATCGGGGCAATCGCGCAACGACAAGGAACCACCATGCCCGAACTCAGCCCCGAAACCTGGGCGCAAATCCGCTACGAATACGAGCACACCGAGCGGCCGGTCGCCGACATCTGCGCCGAGCGCGGCATCAGCGACACAACGCTGCGCAACCGCCGGCGGCGCTGGCACTGGACGCCGCGGCGCGCGCCCATCCCGCAAGAGGGACCGCCGGCGCTGGCGGCGCACGCGTACACCTCCCCTCCGCCCATTCGCGCAGCGAATGGTGGGGAGGGGTCGGGGTCGGTGGCGCTTCCACGACTTTCACCGCCGAGCCCCCCACCCCGCTTCGTCTTGCTGACGGCAAGCCGAAGCGACCCTCCCCACCGCTTCCGCGGCGGGAGGGATGGAGACTGCGCCGCGTCGTCGCACCCGGTGAGGGATGCCGACGCCCCGGTCGAGAGCGCCGCCGCCGCGCTCGCGCCGCGGCTGCAAAGCGCGGTCGCGCGCGTGCTGCCGGCGATCGAGGCGACGCTGGCCAAGCTCGCGGCCGGGCCGCAGCGCCCGCGCGAATTGGAGCAGACCGCGCGCGCGCTCGGCGCGCTGATGCGCACCTTGCGCGAGTTGAACGCGCTGCTCGCCCAGCAGCCGCCGCCCGCCGCGCCATACGACGACGACGACATGCCCGAAGACATCGACGCGTTCCGCGCCGAGCTGGCGCGGCGGATCGAAGCCTTCTCGGCGCGCGCGCGAAGATGAGGCCGGCGCGCCGGTCGAGGCGGCGCCGAGCCGTCGACGTCGGCCGAATCCTGACGGAGGGTCGTGCCCGGCCTCTCCCCGCTGGGGACGAGGGTCCCGGCGTGAGGGGGATCGTGACTTCGATAGGCTATAACCCCTCACCCGACGCGCATGCGCGCGTCGACCTCGCCCTATGGGAGCAGGTGACGAGAGCCGCGGCACGCCTGATGAGCCCCATGACCGACTTCACCCGCGCCGAGATCGAAGCCGGCCGCAAGCTGTTCGCCGGCGACTGGCAATTCGCCGCCGCCGCCGGCGGCGAGGCCTCGCTGCCGCCGATGCGCGGCACCGAGATCGCCTTCGCCGGCCGCTCCAATGTCGGCAAGTCGAGCCTGATCAACGCGCTCACCGGCCGCAAGGCGCTGGCGCGCACCTCGCGCACGCCGGGCCGCACGCAGGAGCTGATCTTCTTTGCCGGCGGCGGGCCGGCTGCGCATCGTCGACATGCCGGGCTACGGCTACGCCGCCGCCGCCAAGACCAAGATCGCGGCCTGGACCGAGCTGATCCACGCTTACTTGCGCGGCCGCGCCAATCTCGCGCGCGTCTATGTGCTGATCGACGCCCGCCACGGCCTCAAGGATACCGACGCCGCCGATGCTCGACGCGCTCGGACAAGGCGGCGGTCAGCCACCAGATCGTGCTCACCAAGGCCGACACGCTCAAAGCCGCCGAGCTCGCCGCCGCGCATCGCCGGCGACCGAGGCGGCGCTCACGCAAGCGCCCGGCCGCCTTCCCGCAGGTGCTGGCGACCTCGGCCGCACGACGGCAGCCGGCATCCCGGAATTGCGCGCCGCGATCGCCCGGCTGTTAGACCGAGCGAGCGCCGCTGACGCGCATTGTCGCGGCCGCACGCCGCTTCGGCTAGAAGACTGCCGGCCGCATCGCCGAGAAGCCGCGCCGATGGCAGATGCCAGCAAGGACGAGCAACCCGATCGACCCGCAGACGATGGCCCGCATCCTGGTCGAGGCGCTGCCGCACATGCAGCGCTACGACGAGGAGATCGTGGTCATCAAATACGGCGGCCACGCCATGGGCGCCGAGCAGACCGCGCGCGACTTCGCGCAGGACGTCGTGCTGCTCGAGCAGACCGCGATCAACCCGGTGGTGGTGCACGGCGGCGGGCCGCAGATCGCCGCCATGCTCAAGAAGCTCGGCATCAAGTCGGAATTCGTCGACGGCCTGCGCATCACCGACGCGAAGACCGTCGAGATCGTCGAGATGGTGCTGGCCGGCTCGATCAACAAGCAGATCGTCGGCTACATCAACGCCGCCGGCGGCAAGGCGATCGGCCTGTGCGGCAAGGACGGCAACATGGTGCAGGCCAAGAAGGTCAGCCGCACCGTGACCGATCCCGGATTCCAACATCGAGAAGGTCATCGACCTCGGCTTCGTCGGCGAGCCCGAGAAGGTCGACATCACCATCCTCAACCAGATGATCGGCCGCGAGATGATCCCGGTGCTGGCGCCGCTCGCCACCGCGGCCGACGGCGGCACCTTCAACGTCAACGCCGACACCTTTGCCGGCGCCATCGCCGGCGCGCTCAAGGCCAAGCGCCTGCTGCTCTTGACCGACGTCGCCGGCGTGCTCGACAAGTCCAAGAAGCTGATCCACGACCTGTCGGTCGCCGACGCGCGCCGGCTGATCGCCGACGGCACCATTTCCGGCGGCATGATCCCCAAGGTCGAGACCTGCATCTACGCGCTCGACCAGGGCGTCGAGGGCGTCGTCATCATGGACGGCAAGGTTCCGCACGCCGTCCTGCTGGAATTATTGACCGACCACGGCATCGGCACTCTGATGCACCGCTAGCGGGCGATCCGTTCAGATTGCATCGCTTGCGCTCCTAACATTTTGCTGGCGCATGATCTTTTCCGAAAACCGGCGCCCACTTTTCGCCATCATGCGCTAACTGATCCTTGACAGCGGCGCGGCGGGCGGCTGGAATTGGGCTCTATCCCAGGGGGAAACCACCATGCTGTTGCGCCTCTCTGCCGTTGCCGCCGTCCTGACGGCGTTTGCCACATTTGCTCCCGCGCCGGCCAGCGCCGGCGCCATCATGTCACTCAACAACCGCGTGACGAACGACATGTCGCACGAGGAGTGCATGCGCAAGGCCGCCGCCGCCATCCGGCGGGCCGGCTTCAAGTATCACGACACCACCTCGGAAGCGGTCTGGGGCCTGGCCAACAATAGCCGCGACATGGTCGCGATCTATTGCCCGACCACCCGCGATATCGCGATCTTCGTCGCCGGCAGCCCGACCGGCCGCGGCGCGGTGACCGAACCGCTGGTCGACCGCCTGACCGACGAGTGGGGCAACCGCGACTAACGCTCCCCGCCGGTTCATCGATAAATATGGCGGCCTGAATCCCGATTCAGGCCGTCATATTTTCGGCGCTTGACAGCGGCACCTCTGGGGACTGGAATTCGGTCCGTTTTTCAGGGGTGGTTTCGTGCACAGAATATCCGTGTTGCTGATGGCCGCGGTGGCGGCCCTGCTGCTGGCGCCGGCCGCAGCCAGCGCCCAGGGCGCCGCCATTATGTCGCTGAATTCGATCGGCACCGGCGACCTGCCGCATGCCGACTGCATGCGCAAGGCCAAGAACGTCATCCGCGACGCCGGCTTCGAATATTTCGACACCACCTCGGAAGCGGTCTGGGGCCGCACCGATTCGCATCGCGACATGGTCTCGATTTACTGCCTGAAGTCGCATGACGTCGCGATTTTCGCCGCCGCCAGCCCGACCGGGCGCGGCAGCGTGACCGGGCCGCTGGTCGACCGGCTGGTCAAATCCTGGCAGGACATGGCCGACGACGGCGACCGGGACAGAGATAGAGACCGGAATCGCAACCGCGACCGTTAGCCGATCCAACGAGCCGAACCGCGGCGCCGCGACGCAAGTCCGGCGCCGCGCTGTTTTTGCCCCGGCCGCGCCGGCCTAACATGGGCGCATGATTCGGGCGGCCACTCCGATCGCCTGTCTGGGCGCCTTGCTGATGCTGCCGGCCTCGCCGGCGCACGCCGAACTCACGCTGTGCAATCGCACCAGCTATCTGATGGATGCCGCGATCGGGCTCGCCAAGGCCGCCAATGTAACGACGCGCGGCTGGTTTCGTCTGGCGCCCGGGACAATGCCGCCAAGTGCTGGACGGCCCGCTCGATGCCGATTTCATTTATTTGCACGGCCGCACGCCGCCGGTCTACGGCAACGCGCCTTTGCCCGCCAACGGCGACACCGAGTTGTGCGTGCGCGCGGGCGATTTCACGCTTGCCGATGCGCGCGGCTGTCCGCCGGGCGAGCAAGTCCGTTTCGGCGCGGCGCGCCCGTCCGATTCCGCCAAGGGCCCGACCGTCAATCTCGCCGAGGAAGCCGATTACGACGACGCGCAGGCGCGGCTCGCCGGCATCCAGCGGCTGTTGGTGATCGCGGGTTACGACGCCACCCCGATCGACGGCGTCGCCGGCGCCAAGACGCAGGCCGCGCTCGCCAAGTTCCTGCAGGACCACAGGCTGGCCGGCCGCCGCGGCGAACGACGCGGCGTTCTTCGACACGCTGCTGTCGGCGGCGACCCGTCCGCAGGACAAAGGCTTCTCCTGGTGCAACGACAGCGCCTACACGGTGATGGCCGCGCTCGGCATCGTCGAGATGGGCGCGATCGTCACGCGCGGCTGGTACCGCATTGCCGCCGGACACTGCCTGCGGCCCGACCTGCGCGGCGAACCGCACCGGCTCTACAGCTACGCCGAAGCGATCGACGCCGACGGCCGCACCGTCAAGCGCGGCGACAAGGCGCTGGCCTGGGGCGGCAACGTCGCGCTCTGCATCCGCGACGGAAAATTCGAGCTCACCGATCACAAGGACTGCGCGGCGCGCGGGCTGACCGCCGCCGGCTTTGCCGCGGTCGACCTGGCGGGCAAGGCGGCGACGGTGGTGCGCTTCGCGCCGCAGCCGTGAGCCTCGAAAAGGCCAATTTTCCAAGGCTTTTTGCGGCTTTGCGGCTGCGCCTATTCGTGAGATATTGCCGTCCCGGGGAGAAAAAGTTCCAATGACTGACCGGCCTTGCCGCGTCCTGATGGTCTATCCGAAGTTCGTGCCGAACTCGTTCTGGGGTTACACGCAGGCGTGCAAGATCGTCGGCGCGCGCTATCCGGCGGCGCCGCTCGGCATGATCACGGTCGCGGCGCATGCTGCCGCAGGACTGGGAATTCCGGCTCGTCAACCGCAACACCGAGGACCTCGCGACGGCCGACCTCGACTGGGCCGACATGGTGATGACCGGCGGCATGCTGTTCCAGCAGGCCGACTCGCTGCGCATGATCGAGCTGTGTCGCAAGCACGGCAAGCCGGTCGTGGTCGGCGGTCCGGACGTCACCTCGAGCCCGCACGTCTACAAGTCGGCCGACTTCCAGGTTCTCGGCGAGGCCGAGAGACGTCATCGACGGATTTCGTCGCCGCGTGGCAGGCGCGGCAGCGCTCGGGCGTGTTCAGGGCCGAGAGATTTCAGGTCGACGTCACCAAGACGCCGATGCCGCGCTTCGACCTGCTCAAGTTCGACCAGTATCTCTACATCGGCGTCCAGTATCTCGCGCGGCTGCCCTTTCACCTGCGAGTTCTGCGACATCATCGAGCTCTATGGCCGCGTGCCGCGCACCAAGACCAACGAGCAGATGCTGGCCGAACTGCAGCGCCTCTACGAGCTCGGCTATCGCGGCCATGTCGATTTCGTCGACGACAATCTGATCGGCAACAAGAAGTCGCTGCGGACCTTCCTGCCCGTGCTGAAGAGTGGCAGGAAGCAGCACGGCTATCCGTTCGAATTCTCGACCGAGGCCTCGCATCAATCTCGCCGACGACGACGAACTGCTGCGGCTGATGCAGGAGGCGAATTTCTTGGCGGTCTTCGTCGGCATCGAGAGCCCGGATCCCGAGACGCTGGTGCAGATGCGCAAGAAGCAGAACACCCGGCGCAACATCGCCGAGAGCGTGCACAAGATCTACGAGCACGGCATCGTCGTCACCGCCGGATTCATCGTCGGCTTCGACAGCGAGAAGGGCTCCATCGCCGACTCGATGGTCGACCTTCATCGAGGATATGCGCGGTGCCGGTCGCCATGGTCGGCCTGCTCTACGCGCTGCCCGGCACGCAGCTCACCGCCGCCTCGAGAAGGAAGGCCGCCTGCACGCCGGCCACGACGTCATGCGCGAGGAGCGCGCCGGCGACCAGTGCTCGATCGGCATCAACTTCGACACCGGTGCGGCCGATGCGCGACATGTTGCACCGACTACAAGCGCGTGCTGGAAACCGTCTACGCGCCGGAGAATTTCGCGCGGCCGGCTGGAAAAGCTCGCCGTCATGCTCGACCGCCGCGAGCGCCGCGAACACGCCGGTGGCCGGCGATCGCCGCGGCGAGACGCGCTCGACCGAGATGATCCACAGCATCATCAACGCGGTGCCGGGCAGTGCGCGAAATATTCTGGAAGACGTTCAGACCATGCGCCCGCAAAAATCCGCAATGCGCTGCGCTACATCATCATGCTGATGTCGATCTACATGCATCTCGGTCCGTTCTCGCGGCAAGCGTGATCGACACCATCGACCAGCGCATCGCCGAGATCGACGCGCGCCGCCGCCGCCGCCGCATGTTGGCCGCGCCCGAGTTGGCCGCCGCGCTGAATTGACCTGCCGCACCGTCGACGTTTAAGTGCGGCATGCAGCGCGCGCCGCGCGGATTCGGCCACGTCGAGACCTGGGTGTTCGATCTCGACAACACGCTCTATCCGCATCACCTCAATCTCTGGCAGCAGGTGGACGAGCGCATCCGCAGCTACGTCGCCGAATTCCTCAAGGTGTCGAAGGACGAGGCGTTCCGCGTCCAGAAGGACTATTACAAGCGCTACGGCACCACCATGCGCGGGCTGATGACCGAGCACGGCCTCAAGCCCGACGATTATCTCGAATACGTGCACCAGATCGACCACTCGCCGCTCACGCCCAATCCGGCGCTCGGCGACGCGCTCGAACAGCTGCCCGGGCGCAAGCTGATCCTCACCAACGGCACCCGCAAGCACGCCGAGGCGGTGATGGCGCGGCTCGAAATCGACCGCCACTTCGAGGACGTGTTCGACATCGCCGCCGCCGATCTCGACCCCAAGCCGCTGCCGCAGGTCTACGAGCGCTTCCTCGCGCTGCACGCAAGTCGATCCGGCAAAGGCCGCGATGTTCGAGGATCTGGCGCGCAACCTGGAAGCGCCGCACGCGCTCGGCATGACCACCGTGCTGGTGGTGCCGCAAGGCCAGCGCGAAGTGTTCCGCGAGGGCTGGGAACTGGAGGGGCGCGACGCGCCCCATGTCGATCACGTCACCGACGATCTCGCCGGTTACCTGCGCGACATCGTCAGCGCCGGCGGCGCCGGAATGAGCTGCTGCACCAGCACCGCCAAGCCCGATGCCGGCGATGCCGGCGCCGACCAGGCGCAGTTTCACGCTCGTCCTTGCGCGCGATGGCGCGCGCCACCGTCATGGCGGCGAGCGCGACCGCGCTCTGGATGCCGGCAAGGCCGATCAGGTAGGCGGCGAGCGGCGTGCGCTCGGCGCCGTAGATCGAACTCGCCGAGCGCGTAGCCGTGGATCAATCCGACCAGCACGAACAGCGCGAGCGCTCCGCCCACAGGCAAATCGCGGTGCGACAGCACGATCGCGCCGAGCAGCGATGACCGAAAGCGCGACCAGAATTTCGTCGGCCGGCACCGTCACCGCCTGCAGGTGCACGGCGACGCCGCACATCATGGCGACCACGAAGGCGATGGCGAGCAGCGCGCCGGCGCGATGCGCGGCGGCAAGGCAGCCGACCGCGACCACGGCGGCGAAATGATCGATGCCGATCACCGGATGGCCGAGGCCGGACAGGATGCCCTCGCCGAAGGTGGCGGCGATTTTGCCGCCCATCAGGTGATGGGCGAAGGCCGGTTCGGCGGCGGCGAGCAGCGCCAGCGCAAGAGCAAGCCAAGAAATTCCACGGTGCATGATGCGTTTCTCCCGAACGCCGAGCTTAGCCCAGCCGCGTCGGCTTGACATCCCCCGCCCTGCCCCCGACAAACCGCAGCCGAACAGAGCCGGGTCAGCCATGTCCGACAAGCTTGCCAAGATCATCGACGACGCCTTCGAGGCGCGCGACAAGATCGGCCCCAAGACCAAGGGCGCGCGTGCGCAAGGCGGTCAACGACGCGCTCGACCTGCTCGACGCCGGCAAGGCGCGCGTCGCCGAGCGCCAGGCCGACGGCCGCTGGCAGGTCAACCAATGGCTGAAGAAGGCGGTGCTGCTCTCGTTCCGCCTCAACGACATGAGCGTGATCGCGGGCGGGCCCGGCAAGGCGGTGTGGTGGGACAAGGTCGATTCCAAATTCAAGGGCTGGAACGCGGCGAAGTTCAGGAAAGCCGGCTTCCGCGCCGTGCCCGGCTGCGTGGTGCGCCGCTCGGCCTTCATCGCGCCCGGCGTGGTGCTGATGCCGTCCTTCGTCAATCTCGGCGCCTATGTCGATTCCGGCACCATGGTCGACACCTGGGCGACGGTCGGCTCCTGCGCGCAGATCGGCAAGAACTGCCACATCTCCGGCGGCGCCGGCATCGGCGGCGTGCTCGAGCCGCTGCAGGCCGGGCCCGTCATCATCGAGGACAATTGCTTCATCGGCGCGCGCTCGGAAGTGGCCGAAGGCGTGATCGTGCGCGAGGGCGCGGTGCTGTCGATGGGCGTCTATCTCGGCGCCTCGACCCGCATCGTCGACCGCGCCAGCGGCGAAACGGTGATCAGGGCGAGGTGCCGCCCTATTCGGTCGTGGTGCCGGGCACGCATGCCGGGCAAGGACGGCGGCCCGAACCTTTATTGCGCCGTCATCGTCAAGCGCGTCGACGAGCGCACGCGCTCCAAGACCAGCATCAACGAATTGCTGAGGGACTAGTCCGGGTGTCATGGCCGGGCTTGTCCCGGCCATCCCGCTTAGGGACGGATGATGCTCACCTAAGCGGGATCACCGGGACAAGCCCGGTGATGACAAGAAAGAAGGAAGCAAGATGACCGCCGATCCCGTCGCCATTGCCCGCGATCTGTTGCGCTGCCGGTCGGTGACGCCGGCGGAAGGCGGCGCGCTGGCGTTTCTGCAAAAGACGCTGACCGCCGCCGGCTTTGCCGTGGATCGCATGACGTTCCGCGAGCCGGGCGCCGACGACGTCGAAAACCTCTACGCCCGCATCGGCAGCGCCGCGCCGCATCTGATGTTCGCCGGCCACACCGACGTGGTGCCGCCGGGCGACGAGACAGGCCTGGACGCATCCGCCCTTCGCCGGCGAAAGCGACGGCAAGGAGCTGTACGGCCGCGGCGCCGTCGACATGAAAGGCGGCATCGCCTGCGCGCTCGCCGCGGTGCTCGATTATCTCGCCGCGCACAGCGCTCAAGGGCTCGATCTCGTTTCTGATCACCGGCGACGAGGAAGGCATCGCGGTCAACGGCACGCCCAAGCTGCTCGAAATGGGCGGCCGAGCGCGGCGAGAAATTCGACCACTGCATCCTGGGCGAGCCGAGCAACCAGCAGGAGCTCGGCGACACCATCAAGATCGGCCGGCGCGGCTCGCTCAACGGCCATCTGATCGTCACCGGCCGCCAGGGCCACGTCGCCTATCCGCAGCGCGCCGACAATCCGATCCGCGGCCTGGTGCGGCTGGTCGAGGCGCTGCAAGGCGAGCCGCTCGATCAAGGCAGCGCGCAGTTCGCGCCCTCGCATCTCGAGTTCACCTCGCTCGACGTCGGCAACAAGACCGTCAACCTCATTCCGGGCGAGGCGCGCGCGCGTTTCAACATCCGCTTCAACGACCACCACACGCTCGAACTCGCTGAAAGAACTGATCGAGCAGCGCGCCGCCAAGGCCGCCGCCGGCAAGATCAAGTTCGCGTTGCAATGGGAGCCGTCGAACGCCGGCGTGTTCGTCACCAAGCCCGGACCGTTCACCGAACTGGTCGCGCAGGCGGTGGGCGAAGTGACCGGCCGCAAGCCGGAGCTGTCGACCACCGGCGGCACCTCGGACGCGCGCTTCATCACGCATTATTGTCCGGTGGTCGAATTCGGCCTGGTCGGGCAGACCATGCACGCGATCGACGAGCGCGTGCCGATCGCCGACCTGCGCGCGCTGACCGCGATCTATCGCAAGATCATCGAGCGGTATTTCGGTTAGTGGCCGTCGTCCCCGCGCAAGCGGGGACCCATACGCCGTGCCCTATCGAGACGCTGCGGCGTATGGGTCCCGGGTCTCCCCCCGACCAAGTCGGGGGTCGCCCGGGACGACGCGGAAAATTTCAATAATCCACCCGCATCAGGATAGAGCCCGTCCGGCGGCGCCACCGGGCCGCAGGCGGCGCGGTCGCGCGCGGCGAGCGCGTGCGCCAGATCGTCGGCGCTCCATTTGCCCTCGCCCACCAGCACCAGCGAGCCGACCATCGAGCGCACCTGGTTGTGCAGGAACGAGCGCGCCGCCGCGCGTGACGGTCACCTCGTCGCCGTCGCGCGCGACGTCGAGCGCGTCGAGCGTCTTCACCGGCGAATTGGCCTGGCACTCGGTCGAGCGGAAGGTGGTGAAGTCGTGCTTGCCGACGAGGCGCTGCGCCGCCGCGTGCATGGCCTGCGTCGTCGAGCGGGCGCGGCACGCGCCAGGCGCGGCCGAGATCGAGCGTGAGATCGGGGCGGCGGTTGACGATGCGATAGAGATAGTGCCGCTTGACCGCCGAGGTGCGGGCGTTGAACTCGTCGCTCACCTTTTCGGCGCCGAGGATGGCGACCGGATGCGGGCGCAGATGCGCGTTGAGCGCGTCGCGCACCGTGTCGCTGTCCCAGTCCTTGGCGAGATCGACATGCGCGACCTGCCCGCGCGCATGCACGCCGGCATCGGTGCGGCCGGCGCCCTGCACCAAGCGTCTTCTCGCCCGACAGCGCCTCGACCGCCGCCGTCAGCACGCCCTGCACGGTCAGGCCTTCGGCCTGGATCTGCCAGCCGGCAAAGGGCGCGCCGTCATATTCGATGATGAGCTTGTAGCGCGGCATTCTGTTGTCGTCCCGGCCGAGCGGAGCGAGGGCCGGGACCCAGTACTCCGCAATCTATCGATAGCACACGGCGTACTGGGTCCCCGCTTTCGCGGGGACGACAGTTCAGCTGAGTCAGCGTTCCTTCTTTCACCGGCGTGCCGCGCAGGAAATCCTCGCGCGTCCATCGGCTGCTTGCCGGCGCGCTGCACTTGCGTCAGCCGCACGCTGCCCGCGCCGCAGGCGACGGTGAGCTTGTCGTCCAGCACCGTGCCGGGCGCGCCGCTGCCCTCGCCTGGCGTCGAGCGCAGCGCCTTCACCCGCGCGCCGCCGAGCTCGAACCAGGCGCCGGGAAACGGCGACAGGCCGCGGATGTGGTTGTGCACGTCGCGCCACGGCTTTGCCCAGTCGATGCGCGTCTCGTCCTTGGAGATCTTGGCGGCATAGGTGACGCCTTCCTCCGGCTGCGGCGTGAATGCGAGCGAGCCGCGCTCGAGCGCGGCCAGCGCGCGCGCCATCAGGTCGGCGCCGAGCCGCGCCAGCGCGTCGTGCAGATCGCCGGCGGTCATGTCGGGCGCCGATCGGCACGCGCTCGGCCATCGCCATGGCGCCGGTGTCGAGGCCCTCGTCCATCTTCATGACGGTGACGCCGCTCTCGGCGATCGCCCGCCATGATGGCGCGGTTGATCGGCGCCGCGCCGCGCCAGCGCGGCAGCAGCGAGGCGTGCAGGTTGAAGCAGCCGAGCCTGGGCGCATCGAGCATCGCCTTCGGCAGGATCAGGCCATAGGCGACCACCACCGCGGCATCGGCCTCGAGCGCGCGGAACGCGGCCTGCGCCGCCGCGTCCTTGAGCGTCGCCGGCGTCAGCACCGGCAGAGCCGAGCCGGCGCGCCTCGCGCTCGACCGGCGTCGCCTGCAGGTCCATGCCGCGGCCGGCCGGCTTGGCCGCCCGCGTATAGACCGCGGCGATCTCGTGCCCGCGCGCGGCGAGCTCGACCAGCGTCGGCACCGCGAAATCGGGCGTGCCCATGAAGATCAGGCGCAGTGCCATGATGCCAACTGAGTTGTCATGGCCGGGCTTGTCCCGGCCATCCCGATAAGAGACGCAAAGCCGTGCCTACCCAAGCGGGATGCCCGCGACAAGCGCGGGCATGACGGCGGAGAATCCGTCACCCGATGTGGTGCGAAGGCTCTGTGTCCTCGGCCAGCGGCTTCGCCGGCTCGCCGCGCTTGGCCGCCTTCTTGAACCTCTTCATCACCATGTCGCGCTTGAGCTTGGAGATGTGGTCGATGAACAGCACGCCGTTGATGTGGTCGATCTCGTGCTGCAGGCAGGTGGCGAGCAGGCCCTCGGCCTCGATCTCGTGCGGCTTGCCGTCGAGGTCGAGGAATTTCACCTTCACCGCTTTCGGCCGCTCGACCTCCTCGTAATATTCCGGGATCGACAGGCAGCCTTCCTCGTAGGTCGCGCTTTCGTCCGACGACCCAGGTGACCTCCGGATTGATGAACACCAGCGGCGCCTTCGGATCGTCCTTCTTGGCGAGGTCCATGGTGACGACGCGGGCCGGCACGCCGATCTGGATGGCGGCAAGCCCGATGCCGGGCGCGGCGTACATGGTCTCGAACATGTCCTCGACCAGCGCGCGCATCGGTCTTGCCGATGGTGTTCACCGGCTCCGACTTTTGCCGCAGCCGCTTGTCGGGAAGGACGAGGATGTCGCGAATGGCCATGGCGGCGATGTAAGGGCTTGAGCAACAGCGGGGTCAATTCGGCTTTCCCCTTGAGCCACGGGGCTTTTCGCCCTAGCGTTCGCTCTTCGTTCGCGCCGGCGGACGAATCACGCTAGAAGCGGGCCCATGTCGCAAACCGTGCTCATCGTCCTCGGCCTCATCATCGCGATCGGGGTGGCGGCGATCATCGTCATGCTGCTGCGCCCGCGCGCGCCGGTGTCCGATCCGGCCGCCGAGCAGCGCCTGCTCGAGCTCAACGCGCGGCTCGATGCCATGGGAAGCTGGCTGCAGCACTCGCACACGCAATTGCAGCAGACCGTGAATGCGCGGCTCGACGCGCGTGTCGCAGACATCTCGGCGAGTCGCTGAAGACCACCACCAAGAACACCACCGAGCATCTGCAGCAGCTGCACGCGCGGCTGGCCGTCATCGACTCGGCGCAGAAGAACATCACCGACCTCGCCTCGACCGTGACGTCGCTGCAAAAGGTGTTCGACAACAAGCAACGCCGCGGCGCCTTCGGCCAGGGCCGCATGGAAGCCATCGTCGCCGACGCCCTGCCGCTGGGCGCCTATGAATTCCAGTTCACGCTGTCCAACAATTCGCGTCCGGATTGCTGCATCCACATGCCGGACAACCGCCATCTCATCATCGACGCCAAATTCCCGCTGGAGGCGACGACCGCGCTGGAAAACGCCAAGACCGACGACGAGCGGCTGCAGGCCACGCGCCAGCTGCGGCAGAATCTCGGCAAGCATATCGACGACATTTCCGGGAAATACCTGATCAAGGGCGAGACGCAAGACGTCGCTTTCATGTTCATCCCGTCGGAGTCGATGTTCGCCGAGCTTTATGACGCGTTCGACGACGTCTTGCAGAAGGGCTACCGCGCCGGCGTGATCATCGTGTCGCCGTCTCTGCTGATGCTGGCGATCCAGGTGGTGCAGCAGATTCAGAAGGACGCCCGCATGCGCGAGGCGGCCGACAAGATCCTGCAAAGAAGTCGCGCTCATGATCGAAGACGTGCAGCGGCTCAAAGACCGCGTCGAGAATCTCGATAGGCACTTCGGCAACGTCAACAAGGACATCGAGCAGATCGTCACGTCGGCCGAAAAAATCCTGAAGTCGCGGCGAGAAGATTCAGGGCGTCGATTTCGACGAAGAACCCCCGACCGCCCAGATCATCCCGGCGCCGATGCGCAAGCTGCAGGCGGGCGAATGACGCAATGACGTTGCCCGGCAGCGCGCAGGCGCGTCCCGCCTTCCTCGACGCGCTCGCGGTCTATCTCAAGCCGCGCGTGCTGATCGTGATGTTGCTCGGCTTCTCGTCCGGGCTGCCGCTGGCGCTGTCCGGCACCACGCTGCTGGTGTGGATGCGCGAGGCCGGCGTCGACCTCGGCACCATCGGCCTGTTCGCGCTGGTCGGCACGCCCTACACGCTGAAATTCCTGTGGGCGCCGCTGACCGACGCGCTCGACGTGCCGCTGCTGTCGCGCCTGCTCGGCCGCCGCCGCGCCTGGCTGGTGGCGACGCAAATCGCGCTGATCGCGGCCATCGTCCTGCTCGGCGCCTGCGACCCGGCGCGCGCGCCGGCGCTGGCCGCCTTCGCCGCGCTCCTGGTCGCCGCCACCTCGGCGACGCAGGACATCGTGGTCGACGCCTTCCGGGTCGAGAGCCTGCCGGAGAACGAGCAGGCCGCCGGCATGGCCGGCTACGTCGCCGCCTACCGCATCGGCATGCTGGTCTCGACCGCGGGCGCGCTGTTTCTGGTGAGCGGCATCGAGGCGCAGGGCTTTGCCCGCACCGCGGCCTGGCACTGGGGCTATTTCGCGATGGCGGCGCTGGTGCTGATCGGCACCATCACCGCGCTCGCCGCCACCGAGCCGGAACGCTCGGCGCTGGTCGATGCGGCGCATGCGCGGCAGGGCGCGTCTGGCGCGGGTGGCGCAAGCCGCCGCCGGCGCCTTCAAGGATTTCCTCGGCACCGAGCTCGCCTTCGCCATGCTCGCCTTCGTGGTGCTGTTCAAGTTCACCGACGCGCTGTCCGGCGCCATGACCGCGCCCTTCGTCATCGACCTCGGCTTTACCCGCAACGAATACGCCGCGATCGTGAAGGGCGTCGGGCTGGCGGCGCTGCTCGCCGGCGGCTTTGCCGGCGGCTTCATGGCGCGCGCCTTTCCGCTGGCGACGAGCCTGTGGATCGGCGGCATGCTGCAGGCGGCCGCCAACCTCGGGTTCTCCTGGCTGCGCTGTCGCCGGCCACGACGCCGCGCTGCTGACCTTCGCCATCACGCTGGAGAATTTCACCAGCGCCATCGGCACCGTGATGTTCGTCGCCTATCTGTCGGCGCTCTGCCGCAACCCGCTGCACACGGCGACGCAATACGCGTTGCTGACCGCGCTCGCCGCCATCGGCCGCACCTATTTGTCGGCCGGCGCCGGCTATATCGCGCAGGCGACCGGCTGGGGCTGGTTTTTCGTGATTTGCGCGCTCGCCGGCGCTGCCGAGCCTCGCTGCTGCTGGCTGTTCGGCTGCAACGAGCGCGCGGACATTTCGTCAGGCTTGTGGCGAACACGTCATAGGGTTGCCGCTTTTCGCGGCGGAACGACCTCACACGGCGGACGTTTGGCCTCTAACAATGGAGGCCGCCATGCGTCTGTCTCTCACGCTGCCGTTATTCGCTTTCGCCGCCGCGCTCGCGCTGCCGCCGCCGGCGTCGGCGGACTGGCACAAGCCTTATGTCTACCGCGAGGGCGGCAGCAACTGGAACACCGTCCAATACGACGACGGCGTCTGCCGCTACTACTACTCGCACAACGCCTATGACGACCGGACGAGCCTCAACAAATCGGGCGATTGTTCGCACCTCGCCATCGGCCCCGACGGCATGGCCGTTCCGGTCTATGGGATGGCTGGACCGGCCGTGGTGGCGCCGCCGCCGTACCGGTAGCCCGCGCGCATCAGAACAGCGTGCGCTGCTTGATCGCGGCGGCCAGCGTGCCCTCGTCGAGATAATCGAGCTCGCCGCCGACCGGCACGCCGTGCGCGAGCCGCGTCACCTTGACGTCGGCGTCGTGCAGCAGCTCGGTGATGTAATGCGCGGTGGTCTGGCCGTCGACCGTGGCGTTGAGCGCCAGGATCACTTCCTTCACCTCCGGCGCGTGCGCGCGCGCAACCAGCGCGTCGATGGTGAGGTCCTGCGGGCCGACGCCGTCGAGCGGCGACAGCGTGCCGCCGAGCACGTGATAGCGGCTGTTGACCGCGTGCGCGCGCTCCAGCGCCCACAGGTCGGCGACGTCCGCCACCACCACGATGATGGACGGATCGCGGCGCGCGTCGGTGCAGACCGTGCAGGGATTCTGCGTGTCGATATTGCCGCAGGTCTTGCAGATCTCGATCTTGTCCATCGCGGTCTGCAAGGCGGCGCCGAGCGGCGCCATCAGCGCCTCGCGCTTCTTGATGAGATGCAGCGCCGCGCGCCGCGCCGAGCGCGGCCCGAGGCCCGGCAGGCGCGCCAGCAGCTGGATCAGGCGCTCGATTTCGGGTCCGGCGACGGCTGAGGGCATTAGATGCGCGTCGCGTCGCTTGCGATCTGCGTCCCTCCCCCCTTGCGGGGGAGGGACGGGAGGGGGATGGCCGCGCCGGCATTGCGCACCCCCCTCCCCAACCCTCCCCCGCAAGGGGGGAGGGAGCGCTTGCGGCAAGTAGCCACACGTCATCGACATCACCCCAAACCCATCCCCGGCGGCAGCGGCAGGCCGCCGGTCAGCGCCTTCATCTTTTCCTGCAACAGCGCCTCGGCCTTGCGCCGGCCTCGGCATGGGCGGCGACCAGCAGGTCTTCCAAAATTTCCTTTTCCGACGGCTTGAGCAGCGAGTCGTCGATGCGCGTGCCGCGCAGATCGCCTTTGGCGGTGAGCTTGACCGTGACCAGCCCGCCGCCGGCCACGCCTTCGACCTCGATCTGGTCGAGCTCGGCCTGCAGCGCCTGCATCTTGGTCTGCAGCTGCGCGGCCTGCTTCATCAGGCCGAGGAAATCGGCCATGCGCTAATCCTCGGCGCTCGGTCTCGGCTCGGCGGCGGCGGCGGGCAGCTCGGGTGTCTCGCCGCTCTGCGTGACGCCGACGATCTTGGCGCCGGGGAAGCGGTTGAGCACCGCCTGCACCAGCGGGTCGGACTGCACGCCGCGCTCGACCTCGGCCTGCGCGCGCGTCGGCCTGCGCGCGCATGGTCGGCGCGCCGGCCTCGTGCGACACCACCACCATCCAGCGCTTGCCGGTCCAGGCCGACAGCTTGCGCGAGAGGTCGTGCACCAGCGTCTTGGGCGCGCTCGGCTCGAGCGCGATCTCGAGGCGGCCGTCCTCGCAACGCACCAGCCGCACGTCGCGCTCCAACGCCATTTTCATGGTGATGTCGCGCCGGTCCTGCGCCAGCGCGACGATCTCCTCGAAGCTGCCGAGCGCGAGCGTCGGCGCCGGCGGCGCGTCGGCGGCCGGCGCCTGCACCAGCCGCGGCGAAACCGCGGCCGAGGAACGCGGCGAGCCGCGCGGCGCCTCGTAGCGCGGGGCATAGCTCGGCGCGGCCGTTTGCGCAGCGCCGCCGCCATTGCCCGCCGGCGCGCGCAACCGAACCGCCCTCGCCGTTCAACGCGCGCACCACTTCGTCGGGGGTCGGCAGATCGGCGGCATAGGCGATGCGCACCAGCACCATCTCGGCGGCGGCGACCGGCCGGCCGGCCTCCTGCACTTCCGCAACGCCTTTCAGCAGCATCTGCCAGGTGCGCGACAGCACGCGCATGGAAAGCTGCGCGGCGAAGGCGCGCCCGCGCACGCGCTCGGCTTCCGACAGCGAGACGTCGTCGGCGACCGCGGGCACCACCTTCACGCGGGTGACGAAATGGGTGAACTCGGCCAAGTCCGACAGCACCACCGCGGGATCGGCGCCGATGTCGTATTGCGCGCGCAATTCTTGCAGCGCCGCGGCGGCGTCGCCCTTCATCAAGGCTTCGAACAGGTCGACGATGCGCACGCGGTCGGCAAGCCCGAGCATCTGCCGCACGTCCTCGGCGCGCGACCTTGCCGGCCGCGTGTGCAATGGCCTGGTCGAACAATGACAGCGAATCGCGCACCGAGCCTTCCGCCGCGCGCGCGATCAGCGCCAGCGCCGCCGGCTCGGCCTCGATCTTTTCCTTGGCGGCGATGGCCTCGAGATGCTTGACCAGCAGCGCGGCATCGACGCGGCGCAGGTCGAAACGCTGGCAGCGCGACAGCACCGTCACCGGCACCTTGCGGATTTCGGTGGTGGCGAAGATGAATTTGGCGTGCGGCGGCGGCTCCTCCAGCGTCTTCAACAGCGCGTTGAAGGCGGCCGGCGACAGCATGTGCACTTCGTCGAGGATATAGACCTTGTAGCGCGCGCTCATCGGCGCGTAGCGGATGGCGTCGTTGATCTGGCGCACGTCGTCGACGCTGTTGTGCGAGGCGGCGTCCATCTCCAGCACGTCCGGGTGCCGGCTTTCCATGATCGCCTGGTCGTGCACGCCCATTTTCGGCATGGCGATGGTCGGGCCGTTGCACCGAGCCGTCCGGCAATTCGTAATTCAGCGCGCGCGCCAGGATGCGCGCGGTCGTGGTCTTGCCGACGCCGCGCACGCCGGTGAGGATCCAGGCCTGCGGGATGCGGCCGGCCTCGAACGCGTTCGAGATGGTGCGCACCATGGCGTCCTGGCCGATCAGGTCGTCGAAGCTCGCCGGCCGGTATTTGCGCGCCAGCACGCGGTAGCCGCCGGACGGCGTCCCGGCGGCTTGCTCGGCGTTGGCGCCGGCGGAATTTTGCGGCTCGCTCATCCTGCCATCCGCTGCAAAGCGCGGCTTGCCGCGCCCCGCTGTCGCGATCATGGAAATGGGTGGGAGGCTGACGAGCGACCCGAACCGCGCTCGTTAGGGCTGCTTCCTTCCGGATCTGACCCGGTTGGCGAGTGGCTCGTCCACCGCCAACCTCCCGCGGACCTATATCGGGCCAATAATGGCGGAAAGCAAGGCGAGCGCAAAGGCCTGTGCATCGCGCGCGAAAGCGGGCCGGCCCATACGCCGTGCCATTCTCGATAGACTGCGGGCGTATGGGCCGGCCTCGCGGAGTCTGTCATCGGGCCGCGCCTCGCGCGACCCGTCGGCTCGGCCGCGACGACACCGAGGAGAGCATGCCCGAGACCGAGCCTGGTCCCTCCACCGCAAACTCGCCGAGGACACGGTTCCGGTCGGCGATCTCGCGCTCACGCGCGTGCTGCTGGCCAACGACGCCAATTATCCCTGGCTGATCCTGGTGCCGCGCCGGCCTGCGCTGATCGAACTCATCGACCTCGAGGAGAACGAGCAGGTGCAGTTGCTCGGCGAAGTCGCCGCGGCCGCGCGCGCGCTCAAAGACGATCACCGAATGCGACAAGCTCAACGTCGCCGCGCTCGGCAACCAGGTCTCGCAACTGCACGTGCACGTCATCGGCCGCCGCCACAGCGACGCCGCCTGGCCGCAGCCGGTCTGGGGCGTTGTGCCGCCCGCGGCCTACGACCCGGCCGTGCGCGACCGCTTGCTCGGCGCGCTGCGGCGCGGGCTTCAAGTCGAACCGGTCTCCGGGTAATTGTTGACCGCTCGGCGGGCAGAGAAGCCATCGCCCTTCGAGGCTCGGCGCTAGGCGCCGAGCACCTCCGGGTGACGGAGCGAGGTGGTGCGTTGCGCAAATCGGGGCGCCGTGCGATTTTGCCGCCCGCATGCCCTCCCGCCCCGATCTCGGTCCCAAGCCGCATCTCGGTTACACCGAAAGCCGCATCGAACGCGCCGCCGAGTTGCGGACGAACGGCGCCGCCGTCGCCCTGCTGGCCGCCGTTCCCACCGCCCGCGTCTATGTGATCGGCGGCGAAATGATCGTCATGAAGGCGGGCGGCGAGGTGAACGACCCGCTCTTCACCTTCAACGAGGCCGCCGATCTCGGCGGGTCCGCGGAAATCATCTTCCTCGGCACGCTCGAGCGCGCGGGACGATGGGGCTTCGGCATCACGCCGCAGACCGCCGAGGCGCTCAAGGCGCGGCAGGATTTGGTGGTGACCGATCTGCGCTCGATGGCGGTGCAGCGGCCTGGTGCAGCAGGATCATCTGCCGCCGATCGCGGAGGCCAAGGCCGTGCTCAATTGGCATCTGCGCCACCGCTTCTGCCCGAATTGCGGCGCGCCGACCAAGGTGACGCAATGCGGCTGGCGGCGCGATTGCGCTGCCTGCAAAACGCAGCATTTCCCGCGCACCGATCCGGTGGTGATCATGCTGGCGAGCGACGGCGAGCGCTGCCTGCTCGGCCGCAGCCCGCGTTTCGTGCCGTCGATGTGGTCGTGCCTCGCCGGCTTCGTCGAGCCGGGCGAGACGATCGAGGACGCGGTGCGGCGCGAGACGCGCGAGGAGGCCGGCATCGTCACCGGGCGCGTGCGCTATTTCGCCTCGCAGCCCTGGCCGTTCCCGATGTCGCTGATGATCGGCTGCCACGCCGAAGCGCTGACGCAGGAGATCACCGTCGACCGCGAGGAGCTGGAAGACGCGCGCTGGTTCGACCGCGACGAGATCGTCGCCATGCTGACGCGCCGGCACGCGGGCGGCCTCACCACGCCGCCGCCGGTCGCCATCGCGCATCACATCATCCGCGCCTGGGTCGACGGCGAGAGCGGCTTTGACTAGGGCGCATGATCCCGAAAGTGGCAACCGGTTCTCGGACCGATCATGCGCGACGCGATAAATACCACCCAGGATCCTGTGCGCCGGCATCGCGGTGCAGGACATCGTGATGCGGGTCGAGCATTTTCCGGCGCCCGGCGCCAAAGTGTCGGCGTCGGACTTCATCATCACCGGCGGCGGCTGCGCCGCCAACGCGGCGCTGGCGGTCGCGCGCCTCGGCGGCGAGGCGCGCTTTGCCGGCCCGCTCGGCGGCGAGGATGACGCGATCAGCGCCCGCATCGTCGCCGACCTTGCGGCCGAAGGCGTCGATTGCACGCGGCGTCGAACGCGTGGCCGGCGCCAGCGCGTCGGTCTCGCTCATCCTGCTCGACGCCGGCGGCGAAAAATCCATTGCGACGCGGCGCGGCCATGGGCTCAACGGCACCCTGCCGCGAGATGCCGCCGCTCTGGTCGCGCAGGCCGATGCGGTTCTGATCGACAACCGCTTCCCGGAATTCGTCACCGCGATCGCGCGCGCGGCCAAGGCGCGCAACATTCCGCTGATTATCGACCTCGATCTCGCCACCCAGCCGGACGATCCGTTGCTGGCGCTCGGCACGCACGTGATCGCGTCGTCGGAAGCGCTCACCGGCAGCACCGGCACGCACGATCTCGGCGCGGCGCTGGCGCGGCTCGCCGCGCACAACAAAGGCTTCCTCGCCGTCACCGACGGAGCGAACGGGCTTTATTGGCGCGACGGCGCCAGGCTGCGGCACATGCCGGCCTTCCCGGTTGCGGCAATCGACTCGCTCGGCGCCGGCGACGTGTTTCACGCCGCCTTCACGCTCGCGATTGCCGAAGGCCGCGACGTCGCGACCGCGCTGCGCTTCGCCAGCGCGGCGGCCGCGCTCAAATGCACGCGTTTCGGCGGCGCCGCCGGCGCGCCCAAGCGCGCCGAGGTCGAGACGTTCCTGGCGAGCGCGCTCAGGTCGCCTTGGTCTCGAAGCCGTAGAGCCGGGCCGGATTGTCGACCAGGATTTTCTTGCGGACGGCTCGGCGTCCGGCACCCACTTCGCCAACTGATTGAACAGCAGGCCGTCGTCGATCGGGAACGGCGCGGCGATGTTGGTCAGCGGCTTGCCGCGGCCGGCATCGGAATCCGGATGCGGCCAGTCGGTTGCCCCAGACGATGCGGTCGGGATTGGCCGCCACCAGCGCCTGCGCCAGCGGCGTCGCGTCCGCATAATCCGGAGCCTTCTTCGAGATGCGATAGGCGGCGGAAATCTTCACATAGGCGTGCCCCGATTTGACCAGCGCGAGCAGCGCATCGAAGCCGGGCTGGCCGGGGCCCTTGTCCGCCGACGCACGGCCGAAATGGTCGAACACCACCGGGAACGGCAACTGCATGAAGTGGTCCTTGAGCGCCGAGATGTTGCCGAGGCCGGTGTAGAACTGGACGTGCCAGCCGCGCGCGTCGATCTGCTTTGCCGTCGTGTCGAGCAGCGCCTTGGCCGCATCCGCATCGAACTTGCCGGCCGTATTGGTCTGCAGATTGAGACGCACGCCGCGGACGCCGGCAGCCGCCATATCGTCGATGGCCGCCGATGAGGTCGACTTGTCGATCACGGCAACGCCGCGGGCGCGCGCGCCCATACGTTTGATGGCGTTGAGCGTCGCCGAATTGTCGGCGGCATAGACGCTCGGCTGCACGACCACGACGCGGTCGAGATGCAGCGACTGCTGCAGCTGCAGCAGCTCCTCCACCGAGGCGCTGGGCGGTGTGTAGATGCGTTTCTCGGCGAACGGGAATTTGCGCGTCGAAGACGTGCACATGGCAATCGCAGGCGCCGGCCGGTACATCGAAATTCGGGGCCGTGCGATTGGCTGGCATGTCGGCACTGGCGACGCCGGCTTGCAGGGCCGCGACCGATACGCCGGCGGCGCCTAAACTTTGCAGCATGTCCCGTCTGGTCAGCATGGCGTCTCCCCCTTTTTATGGCCGGAGGCCAGTTTACGCCGCTACTTCTTGGACGGACAGGGCGCGCCGCAGGGCGCGCAGGCGCCGGCGAAGTCCTCCGGCGAGACCGCGCGGCCGCTCGACGGGCTGCTCAAATGCTGCGTGACGATGGCGGCGAGCCCGAGCACGACGACGGCGATGTAGACCTTGCGCATCATACTTTATCCTTGGCGCATGATCTTATCCGAAAACCGGTACCCACTTTTCGGGATCATGCGCTACTCGCGCGACAGGCCGAACAGCGGCCGCAAGCGGATGCCGATCAGGCAGCCCGGCAGCGCGGCGGCGAACCAGACCCAGCCGTGCAGCGAGCCGGAGGCGACGCCGCCGACGAAGGCGCCGATGTTGCAGCCGAAACCGAGCCGGGCGCCCCACCCCATCAGCAGCCCGCCGACGCCGGCGGCGACGAGCGATTTCAGCGGCGGCCACGCATTGCGCGGCGAAGGGCTTGCTGGCGGCGGCGGCCGCCATCGCGCCGAACAACATGCCGAAATCGGTGAGGCTCGAGGTGTCGGACAGGACCGAGCTTTCCAGCGCGTGCTTGGGCCCCGCCCATTGCCAGAACGGCGCCTGCGACAGATCGAAGCCGAGCGCGCTCGCCGCCTTGGCGCCCCACACGGTGTAGCCGAAGGTGACGCTCCAGGGATGGCCGCCGGCCGCGAACACGAAGACGCACAACAGGCCGATGGCGACGCCGCCGATGACGTAATTGCGCGACGGCCGGTAACTCGGCGCCGCGGCGCCTGGCGACCAGCACGATCAAGCCGGCGGCGAGCGCGATGCTGGCGAGCGTCGCCGCCAGTCCGCCCCAGGGCCCGAGGTAATCGGAGGCCAGCACCGGATCGATGCCGCCGAGCGCGAGAAACGACGGCAGCGACAGGCTGCCGAACACGCTGCCGATGCAAAAGAACAACAGCGCGATCAGCATGCGGCCGGAGCCGCCGCCGACGGTGTAGAGCGTGCCGGAGCCGCAGCCATTGGCGAGCTGCATGCCGATGCCGAAGACGAAGGCGCCGATGATGAGCGAGGGTCCGAGCGGCGCGATGGCGCCGCCGAACTTGGGCGCCAGCGCCGCCACCGGCACCACCGCCAGCGCGGTGACCGCGATCACGATCAGCCCGCCGAGCAGGCCGCCGGCCTCCCCGCGCGTGAGGAAGCGCCGCCACGATGCGGTGTAGCTGAACTCCGCCTTGAGGAAGGCGACGCCGAGCCCGAAGCCGCCGACGATCAGCGCGGCCGAGGCCGGCGCGCCGTCGAGCAGCGTGAGCGCGATCAGGATCGCGGTCGCGCCGAGCGCGAGCGCCAGGAACAGGAGATCAAAACGAGCGGCCGCGCCGGAGCGCGGCGCGGCCAGACTTGCCGTCGACATTCACGCGTTCCCAATCAGGAGCCGAGGCCGAGCGCCTTTTTCAGGTCATCCCACTTGGTGCGCGAGGACGCAAGAGGCCGGCTGGCATTGCTGCTCCACTCCACCATCGAGCCGGCGTAGAGGCGGGCCGCCTTGTTGCCGAGCAATTCGTGCAGGACGAACCAGTCGGTCGAGGCCCAATGCCCGGTGTTGCAGTAGGCCACCACCGGATCGGCCGTCAGGCCGTTGGCGATCCGGGCGAGTTCGGCTTTCGGCTTCAGTTTGTTGGTCTTGGCATCGTAGAAGTCGGCGCTGTCGATATTGCGCGCGCCCGGGATGTGGCCGTAGGCCTGCGAGGCCGGCGCCTTCTCCTTGCCGGTGAAGAACGAGGCCGGCCGCGCGTCGATCAAAGTCGCACCGCCGTTCTTCTCGATGGTCTCGACTTCGCTCGCCTCGGCCAGCAGGCTCTTGTCGAGCGTCGCGCTGAAAATCTTGGGCGAGGGCTGCTTGAGGCCGTTCTCGACCGGCAGGCCGGCCTGCTGCCAGGCGGCGACGCCGCCGTCGAGGATCGAGACCTTGCCGACGCCGGCGTATTTCAGCGTCCAATAGGTGCGCGCGGCGGAGCCGAAGTCGAGCACGTTCACGCCCGCCGGCACCACCACGACATGGCGTGTCCTCGTCGATGCCGAGGTCGCCGATCAGCTTTTCGAGTTCGGCGGCGGTCGGCACCATGAACGGCACGTTGTTGCGCGTCACCCGCCAGCCGGCTTTGTCGTAGTCGCTGTGCACGCTGCCCGGGATGTGCGCGGCCTCGTAGGCCTTCACGCCGCCGCCGTCGATGGCGGAGCGGATGTCGAGCACGACCAGGTTTGGGTCGTTGAGGTGGGCCTTGAGCCAGTCGACGCCGACCAGCGGCGTGACGGCCTCGGCGCCGAGCGTCGGCACCGTGAGCGCCGGCAGCACCAGCGCCAGCCCCACAGCGAGGCGGGCGGCGAAGCGGCGCAGAGCAGAAAAAGGAAAATTCTTTGGCATGGGCTTTGTCCTGGAGAACGGACCGTTTCCGCTCGAAGTAGATTGTCCTTGAAATAGAATATTTTTCTCGATAAAGACAGATGCGGCCTTCAAATAATAAAAATATTCTAAATACTGGCCTGTCTTTTGGGTTTTGCTTCCAAGTTTCGAAGGAACGAGAGCATGGACGCCATCGACCGCAAGATCCTCGCCGTGGTGCAGGAAGACGCCTCGCTCTCGGTCGCCGAGATCGGGCAGCGCGTCGGCCTGTCCTCGACCCCGTGCTGGAAGCGCTTGCAGCGGCTGGAGGCCGACGGCGTGATCATGCGCCGGGTGGCGCTCATCGACCCCGACAAGCTCGGCCTCGGCATCACGGTGTTCGTGTCGGTGGAGACCGGCGACCATTCGCAGGATTGGCTGAAGAACTTCGCCGACGTGGTCGGCGCCATGCCGGAGGTGATGGAGTTCTACCGCATGGCCGGCGACGTCGATTACATGCTGCGCGTGGTGGTGCCGGACATCGCCGGCTACGACGCCTTCTACAAGCGGCTGATCGCCGCGGTGCCGCTGAAGAACGTCACCTCGCGCTTCGCCATGGAACGCATCAAGTCGACCACGGCGCTGCCGATCGCGGAAGCGCGCTAGCACGCGACCGCGTTGCAGTCGCTCAGGTGCAGGCGGTGGCTGTCGTAGATCGGCGCGGTGATGCGCGGCGCCATGAACATGTGATCCGACAGCGTCAACGAGCCGGTGATGGTGTAGCCGACCGTCGGCGTGTAGGCGTAGGACACCTCGGCGTAGATCAGCTGCGTGTTCGCCACCTTCAGCGTGTCTGGCACCGTGATGGTCGGCGCGCTGGTGTTGCGCAGCGCGGTCCACTTCACCGTCATGTTCTTGCTGGCGTCGAAACTGATGCACGACACCGACATCTTCAGCGGACTGCCCGAATAAGGCGCGACGATCGCGGTCGCGGCGTCGAGAATGTTGGTCATGTCGGCGGTGGTGATGGTGGTCGCCTGCGACGACAAATTGGCGAGCGCGGCCGCGGTGAGGCTGACCTTGCGGTCGATGGCGACGCCGTCGGAGATTTCCGCGCAGCCGAGATAGAGCGCGATCATCAGCGGCGCCACCATGGCGAATTCGACGGCGGACACGCCGCGCCGGTCGCGGCAAAGGCGCGCCAGCGGCCGCGGCAGGAAGCGCCAAGTGCGGGCGAGCGAGGTGCGGGCGAGCGCGCGCATCATTTGTAGGGCTCGTTGCGGAACACGGAGGTCGCGACCAGCAGACGGTCGCTGCCGAGGTTGGCGAGGTTGCTGCCGAGCAACGACACGAAGATCGGCCACTGGTAATAAAGCTGCACCACCACGATGTCGCCCGGCTGGCCCGTGTCGTATTTCAGCTTCGAGGAATCGAGCTGGCCGTTGGTAACCGGCGGCGCGGTGCTGCTGGCCGAGCCGAAACTGGCGTAGGTCTGCACGTTGACGAAAACCTTATTGGCGCAGTCGAACATGCTGACGCCGGACGCGAGATACGCGCACACCACGTTTTTCTTGTAATCGGCCTGGCTGTAGCCGGCGTTCTGCACCTGCCCGGTCATCACCTGCCGCGCCGCTTCGGCCACCGCCGCCTCCAGCGACTGGCCGGCGAAGAACACCAGCGCCGTCTCCAGGATGGCGAACAACAACGCGAAGAACGGCAGCGCCACGAATCCGAATTCGACTGCCGCCGCGCCTTCCTGCCGGCGCACGAAGCTGCCGATGCAGCGGACGGGTGCGCAGCGGGCCAGCTTGGCCAAGCGATTTTGAATGGCGTGAAGCATCACAGCGGCCGCGGGTCCCCTTGGAACGGTGCCGGAACACCGTGCATCTGATAGCAAAATCGCGTTGTTGAAGTGTTGCGGGCAGCGTTGAGAAACCGCCGCATCGCGTTAAGCAGGCGCTAACGATGTCGGCCGGGCGCCGCGGACGCTATTTTGCGGCGGCGTTGCGCGCGCCGCTCTGCGCCAGCACGTTGCTGAAGTAGACCGGGGAATCGCCCAGCGTGAGGCGGCGTTCGCAGTCCGGCGCGCAGCTGTAGGTTTCGCGCTCGACGCCGCGATAGACCACGACGAAGTCGTGGCCGGTGGGGCCGAGCACTTGCAGCGTTTTTTCCAACACCACTTTACCGGCGCGATCGAGCGCCATCAGATTGGTCGTGCCATAGCCCTTGCCGGTGAGAATGAGGACGCCGCCCTTCTGCAGCGAGGCGTCGGCGACCAGCGGATTTCCGACCACGATGGTCGCGACCTGCGGCGGCAGCTTCAACATGCTGGCCTGGTCGACGGTGATGCGCAGGGTTTCGGCATTGGCCGGTCGGAGGCCGATGACGGCGCCGGACAGCGCCAAGAACGGCGCCAGACAGCGCTAAGGCCAAAACAGCGCACCGCTTGGCACGGCGCCCGAACACGGCCGACATTGACATCTCCAGAACGCTACCTGCGACCGCGACGGCGACGGCCGAGCGGGGGCACGTCGCAATTTGACTGGAAAATGGTGAATGAAGTGCAAAGCCCCTCCCCCGCCGGCGCCGATTCGGGGACAATTCAACGCGGTTGGACCCCTGCAAGCTCGGCGCTGGTTGATTTATTGCGCCGCCGTGGAACCGTGCGACCATGTATTGGGCCATCGCACGCCGGCGCATGGCCGTAGAGCACCCGCCTCAGCGCAAGCATTGCCGGCCTGCAATCAAGTCGCCGGTTTCGCGACTTCGTTGGTTAAATGTGGGCTATATCTGTGATATTTAATGTATTCGCAAGAATAGCTGTAATATAGTGTCTTGAATATTCTCACTCATAATTTGTTAACCGTGATATTCTTCATAGTAACACTTATTAACCACCGAAGGTTACGTCAACAAATACCTACCAATTGTCCACTGCTATTAACTTGCGTGCAAGACCTCATTGTTACGGTGCGGGGTGGTCCGGGTGAGCCGGAGACAATCCTGTCACCCGGATCCGCTCAGACAGCCACGTGTGGATCCAAGGAGCTACCGATGAAAAATCTCGTGCGTTTCCTGAAGGACGACTCGGGCGCGACCGCGATCGAGTACGGCCTCATTGCCGCCGGCATTTCGGTCGCGATCATCGCGGTCGTGAACGGCCTCGGCACCTCGCTGAACGCCAAGTTCAAGAGCATCTCCGACCAGCTCGGCGGCGGCTAATCGCCGGTCCGACGAAATTTGCGCGAAGGCCCCGGTCTCTGGCCGGGGCCTTAACGTTTTTGCACGCGGCGCTAACCGAACCGCAAGCTTGCCCGCCCTAGACTGACCCGCGGCAATCACGGGAATCCTCCGGACATGGTTTTGGATGCGATCAGGCTCCTGCTGTTTCCGGCCTTGATGGCGTTCGCGGCCTCCAGCGACCTGTTCACGATGACGATCTCCAACCGTCTGTCGCTCGCGCTCGCGGCCGGCTTTGTGCTGCTGGTGCTGGTAACCGGGATGAGCCTGTCGGCGGTCGGCATGCATGTCGCCGCGGCCGCACTGGTTCTTGTCTTCGCCTTCGGATTTTTTACGCAAGGCTGGATCGGCGGCGGCGATGCCAAGCTCGCGGCGGCGACCTCGCTCTGGTTCGGCTTCGAGCATCTGATGGATTACATGCTCCATGCCGCGCTGTTCGGCGGCGTCCTGACGCTGCTGCTGCTGCAGTTTCGCAAACTGCCTTTGCCCGGCCTGCTGGCGCGCCAGCCCTGGATCCAGCGCCTGCACGACAAAACCGGCGGCGTACCCTACGGCATCGCGCTCGCCGCCGCGGCGTTGCTGGTCTACCCGCATACCGGCTGGATGCCGCCCAACGGCCTTTGATGGTTGCGAACGCGCGCCGCGCGCAGGCGGCAACACAATATTAACTCGATTTAGTCACCGCTCCTTAACCATGCTTTGACCTTTAGCTGGTCAAATCCGGTGTACGCGGCCGCATCGGCTGCCATGTGGTTTGCGCGGCCGCGCCTGGCCGCCCGTAGAGAGTGAGCGTATGAAAGCCGCCCGTATAGTCGTGCTGTCTGTCGCACTCGCCGCCGGCGGCGTCGCCGCTTTGCTGGCCGGCCGCTCGGAGCCGCCGCCGAAGCCGCAGGCCGTGCAGCCGCAGCAGATCGCCAGCGTCGACGTGCTGGTGGCGAAATCCGACATCGAGATGGGCAAGTCGATCTCCGCCGACGACGTGACGTGGCAGGCTTGGCCGACCAACGCCAATACCGGCAATTTCATCCGCAAGAGCGACCACCCCAACGCCGTCAGCGAGCTGGCGGGTTCGGTCGCGCGCGCGCCCTTCATCGCCGGCGAGCCGATCCGCGAGGCCAAGCTGGTCAAGGTCAAGGGCTCCGGCTTCATGGCGGCGATCCTGCCGTCCGGCATGCGCGCGGTTTCGATCGGCGTGTCGCCTGAAAGCGCGGCCGCGGGCTTCATCCTGCCGAACGATCACGTCGACGTCGTGCTCACCCGGCGCGACCGCGAGGCCGAAAAAGCCGCCGGCATCGAAGTGCACGTCAGCGAGACCATCCTCGCCGACATCCGCGTGCTGGCGATCGACCAGCAGCTCGAGGAGAAGAACGGCCAGAAAGTGGTGGTCGGCAAGACCGCGACGCTCGAGCTGACACCCGGCCAGGTCGAAGTCGTAACGCTGGCGCGGCAGACCGGCACGCTGTCGCTCGCGCTGCGCAGCATCACCGACGCCGGCAAGGCGACGATCAAATCCGAGGACGACAAGGGCAAGCGCGACGCCGTCAATGTGGTGCGTTTCGGCGTGAGCACGGTGGTCACACCGCGATGAGCGAAGGGACGGGAGACATGTCGACAGCTCCACTGATGCGCACCGCCGCACTGGTCGGCCTGATGCTCGGCGCCGCACTGGCGCCGCTCGTGCCCGCCGGCGCCGCCGATTCGCGCGTACCGGTGTTGGATTCGCGCGTGCCGGTGTTGAATATGACGTCGAGCGACGCCAACTCGCGCTTCGTCCCGCTCGGCGTCGGCAAGTCGGTGGCGATCGATCTGCCGGCCGACATCAAGGACGTTTTGGTCGCCGATCCCAAGATCGCCAATGCGGTCGTGCGTTCCGCGCGCCGCGTCTACATGATCGGCGTGACGGTCGGGCAGACCAACATCTTCTTCTTCGACGCGCAGGGCCGCCAGATCGCCGGCTTCGACATCGCCGTCACCCGCGACCTCAACGGCGTGCGCGCCGCGTTCAAGCGCATCATGCCGGATGCCGACATTCATATCGAAGGCGTCGGCGCCGACGGCATTGTGCTGTCCGGCAGCGCCGCGAGCCAGGCCGAGGCCCAGAAAGCCTATGACATCGCGGCCCGGCTGGTCGGCGACGGCACCAAGGTCGTCAACGGCATCATGATACGCGGACGCGATCAGGTCATGCTCAAGGTGACGGTCGCCGAGGTGCAGCGCGACGTGATCAAGCAGCTCGGCATCGATCTGTCCGGCAGCTTTAATTACGGAACCGCGGTGGTGAACTTCAACACCGTCAATCCGTTCTCCGCCACCGGGCAGGCGCTGAGCAACACTTCGATCGCCGGCAGCTTCAAGAACGTCACCGCCACGCTGCGCGCGATGGAGCGCGCCGGCGTCATCCGTACGCTGGCCGAGCCAAACCTCACGGCCATTTCAGGTGAAACCGCCTCGTTCTTGGCCGGCGGTGAGTTTCCGTTCGTGAAGGGCACGAGCGGGCCGCCGGATTTCACCCCTACCGTCGAGTTCAAGAAATTCGGCGTGAGCCTGATCTTCACGCCGGTGGTGTTGTCGGAAGGCCGCATCAGTCTGAAGGTCCTGACGGAAATGTCGGAACTCTCGACCGAGGGCGCCCTGTCGGTCGCAGGGGGAATTTCCATTCCCTCGCTCAAGACGCGCCGCGCCGAAACCGTCGTCGAGATTCCCTCGGGAGGCTCGCTCGCGCTCGCCGGCATGATCCAGGAACAGACCAAGCAGTCCATCAACGGATTGCCCGGGCTGTTACGCATTCCAATCCTCGGCACGCTGTTCAAGAGCCGCGACTACATCAACCACAATACCGAGCTGATGATTCTGGTCACGCCCTACATCGTGCGCGCGGTGGCCCAGAAAGACCTGGCGCGGCCGGATGACGGCTTTGCCGACTCGAACGATCCGGCTGCGATCTTGCTCGGCCGACTCAACCGCATCTATGGCGCGCACGGTAAGACGCTCGATCCCGCCGCCAACTATCACGGCAAATACGGCTTCATCCTGGACTGAGCAGGGGACACGATCGATGACCGCAGTTCCAAGTACGATCGCCAAGCGCCGCTGCCGCGCGGCGTTGCGCCTGCTCGCGGCCGGCTCGCTCGCCGCCATGCTCGGCGGCTGCTACAAGTCGACCGTCGCCCAAGACGTGAGCTACCCGGAGGATTACCGGCAGCGCCATCCGATCACCTTGCAGGAAGGCGAACACGCGGTCGACGTCTTCATCAGCCGCAATCGCGGCGGCCTGACGCCGAACCAGCGCGCCGACGTGCTGGCTTTCGCGCAGACCTGGAAGCATGAATCGACCAGCGGCATCGCCATCGACGTGCCGCTCGGCGGGCCGACCAACCGGGCCGTGGCCGATTCGATGCGCGAAATCCATTCGATCCTGGCGGCCTCGGGCGTGCCGCGCGGCGTCGTGCTGGCGCGCCGCTATCCGACGCCGCCCGGCTCGCTTGCCGTCATCAAGCTCAAGTACACCCGGCTGACCGCCAAAGCCGGCCCCTGCGGGCTGTGGCCGAAGGATCTCGGGCCGGCCGGCGGCGAGGTCTACATCCAGAACAAGCCGTACTGGAATTTGGGCTGCGCCACCCAGCGCAATCTGGCCGCCATGGTCGCCGACCCGAGCGACCTCGTGCAGCCACGCGCCGACGCTCCGATCTACACCGCCCGCCGCTCGGCGATGATGGACAAGTACCGCAAGGGCGAAAACCCCTCCGGCACCTATGTCGGTTACGAGCAGGGCAAGATCAGCGAAGTCGGAAAATGATCAAATATCCATCCGAAATCGCAAGCGCCGAAGAGCGTTCGTCGCCGGCCGACGGCGCCACCGACGAGCACATCGCGCCCGCGCCGCGGGTTTCGATCCAGGCGTTTTGCGAGACCGTGGAAACCGCCGCCGCCGTGCAGGCGGCCGGCGAGGACCGCCGGCTCGCCAAGGCGCACCTCAAGATCCAGATGGGCGGCGGTCCCGCCGCCGTCGAAGCCTACAAGGGCTCGCCGACGCCCAACGTCATCGTCATCGAGGCCGACGCCCGCCCCGAGGACATCCTCGCCAATCTCGACCAGCTGGCCGAGGTCTGCGACGCCGGCACGCGCGTGATCGCGATCGGCCGCATCAACGACGTGACGTTCTATCGCGAACTGACCCGCCGCGGGGTGAGCGACTATCTGATCGCGCCGATCGGCACCATCGACATCGTGCGCGCGGTCTGCGGGCTGTTCGTGGCGCCGGACGCCAAACCGGTCGGCCGCATCATCGCGGTGATCGGCGCCAAAGGCGGCGTCGGCGCCTCCACGGTCTCGCACAATATCGCTTGGGCGATCGCGCGCGACCTTGCGCTCGACGCCGTGGTGGCCGATCTCGATCTCGCCTTCGGCACCGCCGGTCTCGACTACAATCAGGACCCGCCGCAGGGCATCGCCGACGCGGTGTTCTCGCCCGACCGCATCGACACCAATTTCGTCGACCGGCTGCTGTCGAAATGCACCGATCATCTGAGCCTGCTGGCGGCGCCGGCGACGCTCGATCGCGTCTACGATTTCGGCGCCGAGGCGTTCGATTCGATCCTCGATTCGCTGCGCCACTCGATCCCCTGCGTGGTGCTCGACGTGCCGCATCAATGGACCGCCTGGACCAGGCGGCTGCTGATCGCCGCCGACGACATCCTGGTGGTGGCGGCGCCCGATCTCGCCAATTTGCGCAACGCCAAGAACATGGTCGACCTGTTGCGCGCGCAACGCCCGAACGACCGCCGCCCGTATTACTGCCTCAACCAGGTCGGCGTGCCGAAGCGTCCGGAGATCACGCCGGCCGACTTCGCCAAGGCGCTCGAGGACAAGCCGCTGGTCGCCATCCCGTTCGAGCCGCAGCTGTTCGGCACCGCCGCCAATAACGGCCAGATGATCGCCGAAGTCTCGTCCGGCCATAAGACCGCGGAAATGTTCCGGCAACTGGCGCAGATGCTGACCGGGCGCGCCGAAACCAAGCGTTCGCGCGGCGGCCTGTTGTCGCCGCTGCTCGCGAGATTCAAGCGCGCGGGATAATCCGCCTGTCCGGAGTGGTCATTCGTGTTCGGTAAGCGTAGCGCACCATCGGAAGCCGCCGCGGCCCCCGCGCCGCAGGCGCATCCGCAGCCCGCTGCAACGCCTGCCACGCCGGCCGCGCCGGAAAGCGTCCCGGCCGCGGCCGGCCGCACGCCCTTTCCCTCCGACGGTCTCGGCGCGCCGCTGGTGGGGGCGCCGACGCCGGCGCGCGCGCAGGCCGCGGTCAACATGCCGGCGGTCGATTCGCGCCGCTCCGACGCCTATTACGAGACCAAGGGCGTCGTATTCGGCGCGCTGATCGAGGCCATCGACCTTGCCCAGCTCGCCCGGCTCGACGCCGATTCGGCGCGCGAGGAAATCCGCGACATCGTCAACGAGATCATCGCGATCAAGAACATCGTGATGTCGATCTCCGAGCAGGAGGAGCTGCTCGACGATATCTGCAACGACGTGCTCGGTTTCGGCCCGCTCGAGCCGCTGCTGTCGCGCGACGACATCGCCGACATCATGGTCAACGGCTCCGGCACGGTCTACATCGAAGTCAAAGGCAAGATTCAGAAGACCGGCATCCGCTTCCGCGACAATCAGCAGCTGCTCAATATCTGCCAGCGCATCGTCAGCCAGATCGGCCGCCGGGTCGACGAATCCTCGCCGATCTGCGACGCGCGCTTGCCGGACGGCTCGCGCGTCAACGTTATCGTGCCGCCGCTCGCCATCGACGGCCCCGCGCTCACCATCCGCAAGTTCAAAAAGGACAAGCTGACGCTCGATCAGCTGGTCAAGTTCGGCACCATCACCGCAGCAAGGCGCGGAAATCCTGCGCATCATCGGCCGCGCCCGCGTCAACACGCTGGTGTCGGGCGGCACCGGTTCGGGCAAGACCACGCTGCTCAACTGCCTGACCCAGTTCATCGACGACGACGAGCGCATCATCACCTGCGAAGACGCCGCCGAATTGCAGCTGCAGCAGCCGCACGTGGTGCGCCTGGAGACGCGCCCGCCCAACCTCGAAGGCGAAGGCCAGGTCACCATGCGCGAACTGGTGCGCAACTGCCTGCGCATGCGGCCGGAACGCATCATCGTCGGCGAAGTGCGCGGACCCGAGGCCTTCGACCTGTTGCAAGCCATGAACACCGGTCATGACGGCTCGATGGGCACGCTGCACGCCAACAACCCGCGCGAGGCGCTGTCGCGCCTGGAATCCATGATCACCATGGGCGGCTTCTCGCTGCCCTCGCGCACCATCCGCGAGATGATCTGCGCCTCGGTCGACGTGGTGATCCAGGCCGCCCGCCTGCGCGACGGCAGCGCGCAAGATCACCCACATCACCGAAGTGATGGGGATGGAAGGCGACGTCATCATCACCCAGGACCTGTTCGTCTACGACATGATGGGCGAGGACGCGCACGGCAATGTTCTCGGCCGCCACCGCTCGACCGGCATCGGCCGGCCGCGCTTCTGGGATCGCGCCCGCTATTACGGCGAAGAGGAGCGGCTGGCGGCCGCGCTCGACGCCGCCGAGGCCGGCCAACGAAGCGATGCGAAAGCCGGCCTAGGCCATGCCGATGCAGACCCTCGCCCTGTTCTTCCTGGCCGCCGTTCGCGGTCGGCGGCGTGGCCTGGGTTTTCATCTATCCGATGCTGTCGGGCGAGCGCAAAGCCGAGCAGCGCATGGCCAGCGTCGCCAGGACGGAGCCGGCGGCGCGGGTTTCGCGCGCCAGCCAGAAATCGCGCCGCGACGTGATCGAGAACACCCTCAAGGAATTCGAGGAACGGCACAAGAAATCCAAGCGCGTGCCGCTCTCGGTCCGCATCGCGCAGGCCGGCCTGACTTGGTCGAAGCGGCAATTCTTTCATCATTTCGGCGGCGATCGGCTTGCGGCTTTTTCGCGCTGGGCACGTTCGTCAACGCCGGGCTCCTGGTCGCCGCCGGCGCTCGGCTTCGCCGGCGCCTTCGGCGTGCCGTTCTGGCTGTTGTCGTTCCTCAAGAAGCGGCGCGAAACCAAGTTCCTCAATGCGTTTCCCGGACGCCGTCGACATCATCGTGCGCGGCGTCAAGGCCGGCCTGCCGCTGCTCGATTGCTCGAAGATGATCACCACCGAATCGCGCGGAGCCGTTGCGCTCCGAATTCCGCGCCATCGTCGAGACGCAGGCCATCGGCATGCCGCTCGGCGAGGCCTGCGCCAAGCTTTACGAGCGCATGCCGCTGCCGGAGGCGAACTTCTTCGGCATCGTGATCGCGATCCAGCAGCGCGCCGGCGGCAACCTGGCCGAGGCGCTCGGCAATCTGTCGCGCGTCTGCGCGACCGCAAGAAGATGAAGGCCAAGATCAGGCGATGTCGCAGGAGGCCAAGGCCTCCGCCGGCATCATCGGCGCGTTGCCGATCGCGGTGATGATGATGGTCTATATCAGCAGCCCGCACTTACATCTCGCTGCTGTGGACCGAGCCGCTCGGCCGCCTGATGCTGGCCGGCTCGGCGCTCTGGATGCTTGCGGGCGTCATGGTGATGAAGAAGATGATCAATTTCGACTTCTAGCCTCACGCGCGAACGAGAAGATTGTCTGCAATGATCGAACTGCTCGAAAATGCGATCAACGTCCAAACGTTGACGATGGTGTTCGCGGCGCTCGCCGCCGCCGCCACCGTGCTGACGCTCGCCATGCCGCTGGTATTCTCCGATCCGCTCGACAAGCGCATGAAGGCGGTGGCGCTCGAGCGCGAGAAAATGCGCCAGCGCGAGCGCGAGCGCATGATGCAGGCAGAAGCAGAAGGTCACCCTGCGCCAGTCGCCGAAGCAATACGTGCAGACCGTCGTCGACCAATTCAACTTGAGCAAATGGGTCGGCCAGGAAGAGGCGCGGCTCAAGCTGGTGCAGGCCGGCTATCGCGGCCAAGGCGCCCTACATCACCTATCCTGTTCTTCCGCATGGTCACGCCGGTGGTCTGCCTGGCCGCCGCGGCCTTCTATCTGTTCGTCGTGCTCAATCTCAACCAGCCGACGATCGATCAAGCTCGGCATCTGCATCGCCGCCGCCTATGTCGGCATGCACCTGCCGCTGATGTTCCTGAAGAACAGGATCCAGCGCCGGCAATTGTCGATCAAGCGCGCCTTTCCCGACACGCCTCGACCTGCTGCTGATCTGCGTCGAATCCGGCATGTCGATCGAGGCCGCGTTCCGGCAGCGTCAGCGATGAGATCGGCTCGCAGTCGGTGGCGCTGGCCGAAGAGCTCACGCTCACCACGGCGGAACTGTCCTATCTGCCGGATCGCCGGCAGGCCTACGAGAATCTCGCCAAGCGCACCGACCTCGACGGCGTGAAATCGGTCTGCATGGCGCTTGCAGCAGGCCGAGCGTTACGGCACGCCGCTCGCCACCATGCTGCGCGTCATGGCGCAGGAAAATCGCGACATGCGCATGTCGGAAGCCGAGAAGAAGGCCGCCGGCCTGCCGCCGAAGCTGACGGTGCCGATGATCCTGTTCTTCCTGCCGGTGCTGTTCATCGTGATTCTCGGCCCGGCCGCGATCAAGGTGATGGCGCATCCGCAGTAGACGCGCCGACGAATCTCGTCAGGTGCCGGCGTCGGGCACCGGCATGTGCCGGCCCATCTTCTTCCAATCGTTCTCGCTGCGCGAGCATCTGCCGCAGATAGGCGACATTGGCGGCGGCTTCGTCGGGCGGCAGGTCGGCGCCGGCGATCTTCTCGGCTTCGGCGAAGCGGCCCTGCAAGCCGACCACCAGCGCGAGGTTCTGCCGCACCTTGGGCCCGGCATTGGGCCGGGCGGCCGCCTGCCGCAGCGTCGCCTCGGCGCTGCGGCAGGTTCTTGTCGAGCGCGTAGGACAGGCCGAGATTGGACAGGACCGACGGCTCGTTCGGCACGATCTTGAGCGCGGTCGCGTAATGGCGCTGCGCCTCGGCGTGGCGGCCCATCTGGTCGAGCACGGCGCCTTGCGCGTTGAGGATGCGCCAGTCCGGATTGTCCGGCGTGTGGGCGCGGCCGAGCGCGTCGAGCGCTTCGGTGTATTCGCCGGCATCGGCCAGCGCGCGGCCATAGGCGCCGAGCAGCGGCATGTTGTGCGGATTGCGGATCGAGGCCTGCTCCAGCACCGCCACCGCCTGCGCGCGCTGGTCGGTGGCGCGCAGCGCCTGGGCATAGGCGATGGCGGCCTCGGCGTCGCTGGGATTGGCGCGGTAGCGGTTGCCGTAGGTTTCGAGCGCGCCGCCGCCATTCGGCGTCGGTGCTGCGGCGCGCGCGGCTCGGCGACCGAGCCGGTGATTTCGTCGCCGGTGGTCTTGCAGCCGGCCGCCGGCAGCGCCAGACGGCCGCCACGGTGGCGGCAAAGGCGAGCAGATCGGACGGCGACGGGCCGGCAGCATGCTCCGAGCAATAAAACGTTAACCCTAACGAGTGGTTAACTTGTAGACTGGCGGCCCGGCCGGCACCCGTCATCGCAAGCCGGCGTCTTGCGGTGTAAGGATCGCGGCATGGACTTCGGCCTTTCCCCCGACAGATCGCGCTGCAGGCGCGCGCCCGCGCCTTTGCCGAGACCGTGGCGCGGCCGCGCGCCGCGGCGATCGACCGCGACGAGCAATACCCCTGGGACATCGTCAAGGCGCTGGCCGAGGCCGGCTTCTGCGGCATGACCATCCCCGAGGCGCTCGGCGGCCAGGGCCGCTCCGTTCCTCGACGCCGTGCTGGTGATCGAGGAAATGGCCAAGGCCTGCACGGTGACCGCGCGCATCGTGGTCGAGACCAATATGGGCGCGATCTCGACCGTGATGGCCTATGGCAGCGAGGCGCAGAAAAAGCTGGCGGCCCGGCTGGTGCTGGCCGGCGACAAGCCCGCGATCTGCATCACCGAGCCGGACGCCGGCAGCGACGCGCTCGCCATGACCACGCGCGCCGACAAACGCGGCGACGTCTATGTCATCAACGGCAAGAAGCACTGGATCACCGGCGCCGGCGTATCGCAAGCTGCATCTGATCTTCGCGCGCGTGTTCGACGAGCGCGGCCAGGAACTCGGCATCGGCGGCTTCCTGGCCGTGCGCGACGAGAGCCGAAAGGGCCTGCGAGGTCGACCAAGCGCGAGCAGACCATGGGCCTGCGCGGCATGCCGGAAGGCGAACTGATCTTCGAGGATCTGGAAGTCCCGGCCGGCATGGCGGTGCTGCCGCCGTCCGGTTTGCGGCGCGGCTTTGCCGACCTGATGAACGCCTATAACAGCCAGCGCGTCGGCGCCGGCACCGTGGCGATGGGCGTCGCGGCCGGCGCGCTCGAGCATGCGCTCGACTGGGCCAAGACGCGCGAGCAGTTCGGCCGGCCGATCGGCGAATTCCAGGGCCTGCAATGGATGCTCGCCGACATGCAGACGCAGCTCACCGCCGCGCGCCTGATGCTCTACCAGGCCGCGCGCTCGCGCGGGCCCGACGGCAGCGCCTTTCCCGATCCGATGCTGGCGGCGCAGGCGAAGATCTTCGCCTCCGAAAGCGCGATCAAAATCGTCAACGACGCGCTGCAGATTGTTCGGCGCGCGCGGCTATTCGCGCGAACTGCCGCTTGGAACGCATGGCGCGCGACGTGCGCATGTTCACCATCGGCGGCGGCACCGCGCAGGTGCTGCGCACGCTGGTCGCCTCCAAGATGCTGGGCTGGAAGCTGCCGCAGACGCGCGACGGCTATGCGCCCGAAACCGTCGATGCGCGACGCCGCGGAGTGACCATGCATCCGATCTTTGCGAACAGCCGGCGAAAGCGCAGGCGGTGCCGATCTTGTTCGTCACCGCCGCCAATTTCGACAAGGCGATCGAGAACATCGACGACCGCGAGCGCGCCTTTGTGCGCGCCGCCGGCTTACGAGCCCAAGCCCGGGCGGCATCTGCTCGTGCCGGCGGCCGACGGCAAACTGGCCGGCGTGCTGTTCGGCCTCGAAGACGCCGACGAGCCGGTGAAGGATCTGTTCCGGCCGGGCGCGCTCGCCGGCGCTGCTGCCGCCGGGCACCTATCGTTTCGCCAATGCGCCGCACGATGCGCGGCTGGCGGCGCTCGCTTTTGCGCTCGGCGCCTATCAGTTCACCCGCTACCGCAAGGCGCGAGGCGCGCAACGTGCGGCTGGTGGTGCCCGACGGCGTCGACGGCGACGACCTCACCCGCATCGTCGAGGGCGTGACGCTGTGCGCGCGACCTCATCAACACGCCGTCGAACGACATGGGGCCGGCCGAGCTGGAAGACGCCGCCCGCGCGCTCGCCAAGCAGCACGGCGCCACGATCGCACGTCACCGGCGGCGACGCGCTCGCGCAAGAATTTCCCGCTGATCGCACGCGGTCGGCGCCGGCTCGGCGCGCGCGCCGCGGCTGATCGACATGACCTGGGGCAGCGACAGCGATCCGAAGATCACGCTGGTCGGCAAGGGCGTGTGCTTCGACACCGGCGGGCTCGACATCAAGCCCGACACCGGCATGCTCAACATGAAGAAGGACATGGGCGGCGGCGGCGACCGCGCTTGGCGCTCGCGCACATGATCATGGCGCGCAAGCTCAAGGTGCGGCTGCGCGTGATTGATCCCGGCGGTGGAGAATTCGATCTCCGGCACCAGCTTCCGGCCGCGCGACATCTACACCTCGCGCAAGGGCATCAGTCGGTCGAGATCGGCAACACCGACGCCGAAGGCCGGCTGATCCTGGCCGACGCGCTGGCGCTGGCCGACGAGGACAAGCCGGCGCTGATCGTCGATTTCGCCACGCTGACCGGCGCCGCGCGCGTCGCGCTCGGGCCGGACATGCCGCCGTTCTTCACCGACGACGATGCGCTCGCCGCCGAGCTTGACGCGCACGCGGCGCGCCGAAAACGATCCGCTCTGGCGCATGCCGCTGTGGCGGCCCTACGAGACGATGCTCGAATTCGAAGGTGGCCGATCTCAACAATGTCGGCACCGGCGGCCATGGCGGCGCCATCACCGCCGCGCTGTTCCTGCGCCGCTTCGTCGACCGCGCCGTCCTGGCTGCATCTCGACATTTTCGCCTGGACGCCGGCGGCCAAGCCCGGCCGGCCGGAAGGCGCCGAACTGCCAGTCGGCGCGCGCGCTCTATGCGCTGCTCTGCGCGCGCTACGCCTGACCATGGTCGCGCTCGATCCCCGCATCAATCCGTTCCGCCCCGAGATCGCGGCCAAGCATCTGCAAGGCCAGGTCGAGGCCGCAGCGCTTCGTCGAGGGCACGCGCTATCGAGGTGGTCGAGCCGATCGCCGGCTTGCGCCGCGCGCCGTCGCACGAGGCGCGGCTCGATACCCAGGCGCTGCTCGGCGAACGCGTGACCGTCTACGAGACGACCGACGAAGGCTGGGCCTGGGGCCAGCTCGAGAGCGACGGCTATGTCGGCTGGCTGTCGGCCAACGCGCTCGGCCGCGCCCGGCACGGCGCCGACCCACAAGGTGTCGCGTGCCGCGCACGCTCGGTTTTCCGGCGCCCGGACATCAAGCTGCCGCCGCTGGCGGCGCTGCCGATGGGCGCGCGGCTCGCGATCGCGCGGCAGGACGAGCGCTTCGCCGTCACCGCCAACGGGCTGGCACGTGCCGCAGGCGCATCTCGCGCCGATCAAGGCGAAGCAGCGAGGATTTCGTCGCCGTCGCCGAGCAGTTTCTCGGCACGCCCTATCTGTGGGGCGGCAAGACCTCGCTCGGCATCGATTGCTCGGGGCTGGTGCAGGTCGCGCTGCAGGCCGCCGGCATCGCCTGCCCGCGCGACAGCGACATGCAGGAAATGGCGCTCGGCAAGATCGTCGTCGCTCGCCGACCTGCGCCGCGGCGACCTGGTGTTCTGGAAGGGCCACGTCGCCATCGCGCGCGACGGCGAGAAACTGCATGCACGCCAACGCGCATCACATGATGGTGGCGATCGAGCCGGCTGGCGGAGGCCATCGCCGCATCAAGGCGGCGGGCAGCGAAGTCACCAGCGTCAAGCGGCTGTACGTTCAGCACACGACCTTGCCGCAGGCGCGCATGGCGCCGACCAGCTGCTGCAGCGGCTTGAGCCCCGGATGGCCGAGGATGGCGACGCCGCCGATCACATAGGCCGGCGTCGCCTGCGAAGCCCGCCTCGCCGCCGACCGTGGCGTTTTCCGCAGCACATTGAGCGTCGCCTCGGTATTGGCGACCGCGGCGAGCGCTTCTGCGGATCGAGGCCCAGGTCCTTCGCCGCCGCCATGACGCGCGCGCCGTCGATCAGCGCCGCGGCCGGCATAGATGCGGCGGTGGAAATCGAGGAATTGCTCGGGCGACAGCATCTTGCCGGCGGCGACCTCGATCAGCGCGCCCTGCACCGAGGCACCGACAGCACCGCGTAAGGCACGAACACCAGCTTGAGCTTCTTGTCGGCGCGCACCAGCGCGTCGACGTCGCCGGCGGCCTCGCGGCAATACGGACAATTGAGATCGTAGAATTGCAGGATCGTGACGTCGCCCTGCGAGATTGCCGACCGCGACCTTGGCCGGCAGCGCGGCAATGACGCGCGGCCTGCTCGGCGTTCAGGCTGAAATTCGAGATCGGATCGCCGTCGTCGTCCTTGATCGTTGAATTGCGCCGGGCCGAATTGCTGCGGCGGTTGCCGCCGCGATGCAGGCAACGTCAGAAGACGATCGCGATCCGCATCGTCCGGCAAATAATATTCATTGCGCCACCACGCCCTCCGGCGCGGTTTCCAGATTGAAGGCGGCGGCAAACAGCGCGCGCGTGTAGTCGCTCTTCGGGTCCTTGAACAGATCGGCGGCGGCGCCCTCCTCCACCATCTTGCCGTTGCGCAGCACCAGCAGCCGGCTCGCCAGCGCCGCCACCACGCGCAGGTCGTGCGAGATGAACATGTAGGTGAGATCGCGCTTCTTCTGCAGGTCGCGCAGCAGATCGACCATCTGCGACTGGATCAGCATGTCGAGCGCGCTGGTCGGCTCGTCGAGCACGATGAAGGTCGGCTCCAGCACCAGCGCGCGCGCGAGCGCGATGCGCTGGCGCTGGCCGCCGGAAAATTCGTGCGGATAGCGGTAGCGCGTCTCGGGATCGAGCCCGACATCGGTGAGCGCGGCGATCACGCGCCGCTCGCGCTCGGCTGCGCGTCGAGCTTGCGGATGATGCACCCACAGGCCCTCCTCGATGATGTCGGACACCGACATGCGCGGGCGAGAGCGAGCCGTAGGGATCCTGGAACACGATCTGCATGTCGCGGCGGATACGGCCGCATCTGCCTTGAACTTGAGGCCCTGGATGGCGTGGCCCATGAACACCACCGGGCCGTTCGACGAGATCAGCCGCAGGATGGCGAGGCCGAGCGTGGTCTTGCCGGAGCCGGACTCGCCGACCACGCCGAGCGTCTCGCCCTTGCGCACCTCGATGCTGATGCCGTCCACCGCCTTGATGTGGCCGACGACCTTGCGCAGCACGCCGCGCTTGATCGGGAACCAGACTTTCAGGTTGTCGGTCGAGATCACGACCGGCGCCTCGCGGGCGCGGCGGCGCCGGATCGGGCTTCGGCTCGGCCGCGAGCAGCGCGCGCGTATAAGGATGCTCGGGCGCGGTGAACACGCGCTCGACCGGCGCCCTGCTCGACGATCTTGCCGCGCTGCATCACGCAGACCCGGTCGGCGAGCTTGCGCACGATGCCGAGATCGTGGGTGATGAACAGCATCGACATGCCGAGCCGCGTCTGCGTGTCCTTCAAGCAGCTTCAGGATCTGCGCCTGCACCGTGACGTCGAGCGCGGTGGTCGGCTCGTCGGCGATCAGCAGGTCCGGCTCGTTGGCCAGCGCCATGGCGATCATCACGCGCTGGCGCTGGCCGCCGGAGAGCTGGTGCGGATAGCTGCGCGAGCCGCGACGCCGGGATCGGGAATGCCGACTTGGTCGAGCAATTCGACGATGCGCGCGCGCGCCGTCTCGCCCGGTAAGCCCTTGATGCAGCAGCAATAATCTCGCCGATCTGCTTCTCGATCGTGTGCAGCGGATTGAGCGACGTCATCGGCTCCTGGAAGATGATGGTGATGTCGTTGCCGCGCACGTCGCGGATCTCGCGCTCCGCCATGGTCAGCAGTTCGCGGCCCTTGAACGTGACCGAGCCGGACGGATGGTGCGCCGGCCGGATAGGGCAGCAGCTTCATCACCGACAGCGCGGTCACCGACTTGCCGGAGCCGCTCTCGCCGACCAGCGCCACCGTCTCGCCCTTGGCGATGTCGAACGACACGCGGTCGACCGCCAGCACCTGCGCGCTCGCCCTGCCGAAGGCGACCGAGAGATCGCGGATCGAGAGAAGTTTTCGCTCTCGGCAATCCTGCTCATCTAAAGGTCTTTCGCGGATCGAAGGCGTCGCGCACCGCCTCGCCGATGAAGATCAGCAGCGACAGCATGATCGCGATGCGAGAAGAAGCCGGTGAGGCCGAGCCACGGCGCCTGCACGTTGGCTTTGCCTTGGCTCAGCAACTCGCCGAGCGAGGGCGAGCCGGGCGGCAGGCCGAAGCCGAGGAAGTCGAGCGCGGTCAGCGTCATCACCGACGACGACAGGATGAACGGCAGGAAGGTCATGGTCGCCACCATGGCGTTCGGCAGCAGATGGCGGAAGATGATCACGGCGTTCGACACGCCGAGCGCGCGCGCCGCCTGGATGTATTCGAAATTGCGTCCGCGCAGGAATTCCGCGCGCACCAGCCCGACCAGCGACACCCAGGAGAACAGCAGCAGGATGCCGAGCAGCACGAAGAATCCCGGCACCAGCACCGAGGAAATGATCAGCAGCAGATAGAGCGAGGGGACCGAGGTCCAGATTTCGATGAAGCGCTGGAACAGCAAATCGGTCCAGCCGCCGAAATAGCCCTGCACCGCGCCGGCGGCGACGCCGATCACCGACGACACGATGGTCAGACACAGGCCGAACAGCACCGAGATGCGGAAGCCGTAGATCAGCCGCGCCAGCACGTCGCGCCCGCCGTCGTCGGTGCCGAGCCAGTTCGCTTCGAGCTCGCCGCATTTGCCGAAGCCGTGGCTGGCGGCGAAGTCGCAATCCTTCTGGCTGAGCAGCCAGGTCGGCTTGGACGGGAACGGCGACGGCGGATTGCTCACCTGCGTGTCGTAGGAATAGCGCACCGGCGCCCAGATCACCGTGCCGCCTTCCTTCTTGATCAGGCCCATCAGGTAGTCGTCTTTGTAGTCGGCGGCGGTGCCGAACAGATTCGGGTCGGGCGTCTTGACGAAGGCGGTGTCGGGATAGGTGGCGACCGCCGGGAAAAAGAACTGGCCGTTGACGTGGATGAAGATCGGCTTGTCGTTGGCGATGAATTCCGCGAACAGCGAAATCGTGAACATCGCCAGGAACAGCCACAGCGACCAGTAGCCGCGCCGGTTGACCTTGAAATTTTCCCAGCGCCGCCGGTTGAGCGGCGAAATCGCGATGCGCTGGCGCGTCGGCGGAACGTCGAGCCCGGCGACGCCGACCGCGGTGGTGTCCGGGGATTTGATGCCGGTGCGGGCGTCCACCTCACACCTCCCGCGTCTCGAAATCGATGCGCGGATCGACCCAGGTGTAAGTGAGGTCGGAGATCAGGTTCACCACCACGCCGATGAGCGAGAAGATGTAGAGCGTGGCGAACACCACCGGGTAATCGCGGTGCAGCACGCTCTCGAAGCCGAGCAGGCCGAGCCCGTCGAGCGAAAAGATGGTTTCGATCAGCAGCGAGCCGGTGAAGAAGGCGTGCACGAACGCGCCCGGGAAGCCGGCGATGATGATCAGCATGGCGTTGCGGAACACGTGGCCGTACAGCACCTGGTTGCTGGTGCAGCCTTTGGCGCGCGCGGTCAGCACGTATTGCTTGCGGATCTCCTCCAGGAACGAGTTCTTGGTGAGCAGCGTCATGGTGGCGAAGGCCGACAGCGCCATCGACATCAGCGGCAGCGCCAGGTGCCAGAGGAAATCGAACGGCTTCTGCCACCACGGCAGCTGCGCCCAGTTCTCCGACAGCAGGCCGCGCAACGGAAACCAGTCCAAGAACGAGCCGCCGGCGAACAAAATGATGAGCAGGATCGCGAACAAGAAACCTGGGATGGCGTAGCCGATCACGATCACGCTCGAGGTCCAGACGTCGAAGCGCGAGCCGTCCTCCATCGCCTTGCGGATGCCGAGCGGGATCGAGATCAAATAGGTCAGCAGCGTCATCGATATGCCGAGCGACATCGAGACCGGCAGCTTTTCCTTGATCAATTGCAGCACGCTGACGTCGCGGAAATAGCTCTTGCCGAAATCGAAGCGAATGTAGTTCCACAGCATGATGAAGAAGCGCTGGTAGGCCGGCTTGTCGAAGCCGAACTGCTGCTCGAGCTTCTTGATGAATTCCGGGTCCATGCCCTGCGCGCCGCGGTATTTGGAGCTCACCGCGTCGGCCTGCGCGCCGCCCGGCGCCAGCCCGCGGTTGGCGAAGTCGCCGCTCGGCGAGCCGGTGATGCGCGTGCTGATGTCGCTGCCGGACAGCCGGGCGATCACCTGCTCGACCGGGCCGCCGGGGGCGAATTGCACCACCACGAAAGCCACCAGCATGATCCCGAACATGGTGGGGATCATGAACAGCAGGCGGCGGATGATATAGGCGCTCATGGAACTCTCAGTATGTCATTCCGGCAGGCGGCGAAAGCACGTCACGCGCGCGGTGCAATTGCGGCCGCAGGGGCGGCCAAGCCCTTTTTCTCAACTTATCCCGCCTTGGCGGGTTCGGACCACCAGGTGCCCGGAATACCGCGAAAATAGCGCGGTTGCGCGGCGGGAAACCCGAACGCGTCCCAATAGGCGATCCAGTGCGACGCTTTGTACCAGTGCGGAATCCAATAACGGCCGGCGCGGAAGACGCGGTCGAGCGCGCGGCAGGCGGTCGGTCAGCTCGGTGCGGGTCTTGGCGGCGATGGCGGCGTCGATCAGCGCGTCGATCGCCGGATCGGCGATGCCGGCGAGATTTTGCGTTCCCTTGATGGCGGCCGCCTGCGACGACAGGTAGTTGCGCAGCGAATCGCCCGGCGTCGAGGAGAAGCTCAGCCGCTCGACCGTGATGTCGAAGTCGAAACCGTCGACGCGCGCGCGGTATTGCACCGGGTCGACGATGCGCAGCGTGGCCTCGAGGCCGATGGTGGTGAGGTTCTTGATGTAAGTGAGGTGGTGCGGCTTGAAGGTCGGCTCGTCGATCAGAAATTCGATCGCGAATGGCGTGCCGTCCGGCTGAACGCGCTTGCCGTTCTTGAGCGGGCAGCCGGCCTGGTCGAGCAAATGCGCGGCGGCCAAGCAGCCATTTGCGCTCGCGGCCCGAGCCGTCGGTCGACGGCGGCAGATAAGGCTCGCCGAACACCTCGTCCGGCACCTTGCCGCGGAACGGCTCGAGCAGCGCGAGCTCCGCCTCGCTCGGCTTGCCGGACGCCTTCATCGGCGAATTCTCGAAGATCGACTGCGTGCGCTCGTAGGAGCCGTACATCAGGGTCTTGTTGGCCCATTCGAAGTCGAAGGCGTCGATCAGCGCCTCGCGCACCCGCCGGTCCTTGAATTGCGCCCGCCGCGTGTTGATGAACCAGCCTTGCGCGCCCGACGGCGTCGCGTCCGGAATGACGCGCTGCTTGACGCGGCCGTCCTTGAGCGCGGGAAAATCGTAGCGCGTCGCCCAGGTGCGCGAGGTGAATTCCTCGCGGAACAGGTAATTGCCGGCGGTGAAGCCTTCGAAGCCGACGTCGCGGTCGCGGTAGTATTCGTAGCGCACGATGTCGAAATTGTTCTGCCCGCGCGCCACCGGCAGGTCGGCGCCCCACCAGTCCTTCACGCGTTCGAATTCGATGAAGCGGCCGACTTCGAATTTGCCCACTCTGTAGCCGCCGCTGCCGAGCGGAACCTCGAGCGTCGACTGGTCGAACGGCTGCTTGGCATAATAGGCGCGCGAGAAGATCGGCAGGCCGGCGACGAACAGCGGCACGTCGCGCGCGCGCTTGGGCGCGAACCGAACCACCAAAGTGTGGTCGTCGGCCGCTTGCGCGCCCGCCATGTCGCGCAACAGCTGGCTGGGGATCGGATGGCCCTTTTCCTTCAGCGTCGCCAGCGACCAGGCGACGTCGTGCGCGGTGAGCGCGCTGCCGTCGTGGAATTTGGCTTCCGGCCGCAGCAGAAACGTGTAGGTCAGCCCGTCGTCGGAGACGCGCACCGCGCGCGCGGCAAGCCCGTACATGCCGTCGGGCTCGTCGCCTGCCGGCACCATCAAGGTGGCGAAGGTGAGATCCATCCCGAAGGCGCCCTCGCCCTTCAAGATGTAGCCGTTGAGCGAATTGAAGGTGAGGAAGGAGCCGTTATAGCCGCGGCTCGAAATGATTTCCGAATACACGCCGCGCTTGGGCGCGTTCGGATTGACGTAGTTGAAATGGTGGAAATCCGCCGGATAGGCGAGGTCGCCGAAGGCCGACATGCCGTGGCGCTCGGCGTCCTGCGCGGCGGCCGGACCGGCGAGCCGGCGGCCGGCGCCGGCGGCGGCCGCGCCTGCCAGCACGCCCAAAGCGAGGCGGCGGGTTACGCGCATTCCGTCACGACCGCTGCGGCAGCTTGGCCGCCTTGTCTTTGTCCCACCACCAGACGGTCGGGAAAGCCGAATTGCCGTATTTCGGCAGCGTCTGCGGCCGGCCGAAGCGGTCCCAGCGCGCGGTGCGCACCTTGCCGTAGGTCCATTGCGGCACGACGTAGTAATTCCACAACAGCACGCGGTCGAGCGCGCGCGTCGCCGCCACCAGTTCGTCGCGGTCCTTGGCGAAGATGACGCGGTCGATCAAGGCGTCGACCGCCGGATTCTTGATGCCGACGACGTTGCGCGAACCGGGCTGGTCGGCGGCCTGCGAGCCCCAGAAGCCGCGCTGCTCGTTGCCGGGCGACAGCGATTCGCCCCAGGACGAAATGACGATGTCGAAATCCCACTGCCGCAGCCGGTTCTCGTATTGCGAGCTGTCGATCGTGCGCACCGTCACGGCGACGCCGAGACGCTCGAGCGAGGGCTTGTAGAACAGCATCACGCGCTCGAAGGCCGGCTGCTCGACCAGCAATTCGACGCCGAACACCTCGCCGGTCTTGGCATTGGTGAGCTTGGTGTTCTTGATTTCGTAACCGGCCTCGCGCAGCAGCGCGAGCCCTTGGCGCAGATTGTTGCGCACCTTCTGCGGATCGCCGCCGACCGGGTTGGTGTAGGGCTTGCGTGAACAAGTCCGCCGGCACTTTGTCCTCGACCGTCTTGAGGATTTCGAGTTCCTGGCCCTGCGGCACGCCGGTCGCGGCGAGCTCGGTGCCCTCGAAATAGCTGGCGATGCGCTTGTACTGGCCGAAAAAGATTTGCTTGTTCATCTCCTCGAAATCGAACGCGAAGTTGAAGGCGCGCCGCACGCGCGGGTCCTTGAACTTTTCGCGCCGGATGTTGAACGCGAAAGCCTGCATGACGCCTTGATTGCGGACCGGAAACTCTTCTTTCACCACCCGCTTGTCGCGCACGGCCGGGAAGTCGTAGGCGGTCGCCCAATCCTTGGCGCTGTTCTCGGCGCGCCAATCGACCTGATCGCCCTTGAAGGCCTCGAGCGCGACCGTCGAGTCGCGGTAATATTCGTAGCGGATCTGCGCGAAGTTGTTGGTGCCGACGGTGGCGTTGAGACCCTTGCCCCAGTAGTTCTCGGCTTTCTCGTAGACGACGGTGCGGCCGGGCGCGAAATCCTTCAACCGGTAGGGGCCGGAGCCGAGCGGCGGCTCGAGCGAGGTCTGCGTAACGTCGCGCTTGACGCCCTTATTGTCGGCGCCTTGCCACCAATGCTTGGGCAGCACCGGCAGCTGGCCGACGATCTGCGGCAATTCGCGGTTGCCGCCTTTGTCGAAGGTGAAGGTCACCTCGCGCTCGGCGCTCTTTTCCGCCTTGGTCACGTGGCGGTAATAGGCGGCAAGCTGCGGGCTGTTCTGCTTCCACACTTCGAACGACCAGATCACGTCGTCCGGCGTGACCGGCTTGCCGTCGTGCCAGCGCGCGTTGGCGCGCAGCCGGTAGGTGACCGAGGAGCGGTCGTCGGGGAAACTGACCGCCTCGGCCAGCAGGCCGTATTCGGTCGAGACCTCGTCGAGCGCCGGCGTCATCAGCGACTCGATGACCAGTTCGAGGCCGTTCGCCAGGTTGCCCTTCACGCCGGCGACCACCTGATTGAAATTGTCGAAGGTGCCGAAGGCGATCAGCCGGATATTGCCGCCTTGCGGCGCGGCCGGATCGACGTAATCGAAATGCGCAAAGTCGGCCGGATAATGCGGCTCACCGAACAGCGACAGCCCGTGCTTCCAGGACGGCGCTTGCGCGCGCGCGCTGCGCGCAAAAGGCAGCGCGCCCAGCGCCGGCGCCGTCAGCGCCGCGGCGGTGGCGCGGATCACGGACCGGCGGGTCAGTTTCATGAAAGTGCTCCAAGATCGCGCCGCTTTGGCCGCGCCCGATAACGCAATTGCCGGCGATTATGTCGGTTTTTCGGTCCGCCACCAGCGCCGTCTCCGCGTCCGCGGTCACAAGCGCGTGGCCGCCCTGACGGCAAAACGGCCGGGCGAGCCCGGCCGTTTGCGCATATTCAAAGCTTTCGCTCGTTCACTTCGCCGGCGCGGGGGCCGCGGGCGCAGCGGGTTTTGCCGGCGGCTTGGCTTCGGCCGGCTTGGCCTCGGCCGGCTTGGCTTCGCCCGGCTTGGCTTCGGCCGGCTTGGCTTCAGCCGGCTTGGCTGCGGCAGGCTTGCGCTTCGCCCGGCTTCGCCTCGTCCGGTTTGGCTTCGTTCTGCGCCTCCGCCTTGGGCAGCGGGACAGGGTTGTCCGAGAGCGTGTGCAGGTAGTCGATGACGTCGGCGCGTTGCGTGTCGCGGGTGAGACCCGCGAAGGTCATGGCGGTGCCGGGGATATATTCGCGCGGGCCGGCGAGGAATTTGTTGAGCTCATCGAAGGTCCATTTGCCGCCTTTGGCCTTCATCGCCGCCGAATAGTTGAAGCCCGGGTGGCTGGCGCGCTCGCGGTCGACGATGCCGTAGAGGTTGGGGCCGACGCGGTTGGGGCCGCCCTTCTCGAAAGTATGGCAGGCCTGGCACTGCCTGGCGGCGGACTGACCCTTTTCCACCGACGCCTTGGCGAGCAGGGTCGCGATCGGCACTTCCTTCTCCTTGGCCTGCTCCTTGGTGGCGCCTTCCTTGACCTCGATGTTGTAGCCGGGCTTGGCCGGCTTTTCGGGCGCGAATATCGCGCCGGCGCCGATATTGAGCGCGAGCAGGACCAGGCAGGTGCCGAGCAGGGCGCCGAGGACCTTGTTGAGTTCAAAGGAATTCATCGCGATAAGGCTCCGAAAGCGGCGCGAACGTCTGCTGGGGCTGGCGCCGAGGAGTGCGGCGGCGGCGATCAGATACCGGTTTGCCTTGCCGCTGGCAACCCGTATAAGCGCGGCGCCACCGTCGCTTTTTGTCACGCCCGGCGGGCGGCGGCGGTCCCGATGTCCGATACCATCATTCTGATTCCGGCGCGCCTTTCCTCCACCCGCCTGCCCGGCAAGCCGCTGGCCGAGATCGCGGGGCGCGCCGATGATCGTGCACGTGATGCGCAAGGCGCTGATGGCGCAAGTCGGCGACGTCGTGGTGGCGACCGATTCGGAAGCCGTCGCCGCGGCGGTGGAAAAGGCCGGCGGCCGGGCGGTGATGACCCGCGCCGATCACGTCTCCGGCTCCGACCGCATCTACGAGGCGTTGGAGGCGCTCGATCCCGAGCACCGCTGCCAGCGCGTGGTCAACGTGCAGGGCGACCTGCCGACCCTCGACCCCGCCGACATCCGGGCCGCCTTGCAGCCGCTCGCCGACCCGGCGGTCGACATCGCGACGCTCGCCGCCGAAATCCGCGACCCCGCCGAACTGACCAACCCGAACGTGGTGAAGGTGACAGGCGAAACGGTCGCGCCCGGCCGGCTGCGCGCCACGGCCTTCACGCGCGCCGATGCCAGCGGCCCCGGCCCGCATTACCACCACATCGGGCTCTATGTTTACCGGCGCGCGGCGCTCGCGCGCTTCGTCAAGCTGCCGCCGTCGGCCAACGAGCGGCGCGAAAAGCTCGAGCAATTGCGCGCGCTCGACGCCGGCATGCGCATCGACGTCGCCGTGGTCGCGAGCGTGCCGCTCGGCGTCGACACCCCGCAGGAGCTCGCCAAGGCGCGGCAAATTTTAAAGATCTAGTCATCACCGGGCTTGTCCCGGTGATCTCGCTTGGGGACGCACAGCCTTCCTAAGCGGGATGGCCGGGACAAGCCCGGCCATGACAAAAAAGAGTAAACCGTGTACGGATCGGCGCATGAGCCAGAAAAAGATCGTCTTCCAGGGCGAACCGGGCGCGAATTCGCATCTCGCCTGCCGCGAAGCCTATCCGGATTGCGAGCCGGTGCCCTGCGACACCTTCGAGGATTGCTTCAGCGCGCTCGCTTCCGGCGAGGCCGCGCTCGGCATGATCCCGATCGAGAACTCGGTCGCCGGCCGCGTCGCCGACATCCATCATCTGATGCCGGACTCCGGGCTGCACATCATCGCGGAATGGTTCCTGCCGATCCGCAATCAGTTGATGGCGCCGAAGGGCGCGAGCCTCAAGACCATCAAGTCGGTCGAGAGCCACGTGATGGCGCTCGGCCAATGCCGCAACATCATCCGCGAGCTCAAGCTCAAGCCGATCGTCGCCGCCGACACCGCCGGCTCGGCGCGCGAAGTGGCCGAGAGCAAGGACGTCACGCGCGCCGCCATCGCCTCGAAGCTGGCGGCCGAGATCTACGGCCTCGACATCTTGCAAGAGAACGTCGAGGACCATGCGCATTCGACCACGCGTTTCGTCGTGCTGTCGCGCGAAAAGAAATGGGCCAAGCCGAACAACGGCAAGGTCATCACCACGTTCGTGTTCCGGGTGCGCAACGTGCCGGCCGCGCTCTACAAGGGCCTCGGCGGTTTCGCCACCAACGGCGTCAACATGACCAAGCTCGAGAGCTACATGGTCGGCGGCAATTTCTTCGCCACGCAGTTCTATGCCGACGTCGAAGGCCACCCCGACGACCGCGCGCTGGTGTTCGCGCTCGAGGAGCTCGCGTTCTTCTCCAAGGAGCTGCGCATCTTGGGCGTCTATCCCTCGCACCCCTTCCGCGGCACCTTCAAGGAAGACAAGGATTGATTTCGACTTGTCATTCCGGTGCGCGAGCGAAGCTCGCGAGCCCGGAATCCATGATCCCCGTGCTGCGGCGTATGGATTCCGGGCTCGCGGCCAAAGGCCGCGCCCCGGAATGACAGATAGAGGGTCAAGCATGACGCAAACAGCACAAAAAGTCGCCCTCATCACCGGCGCCGCGCGCGGCATCGGGCTCGCCACCGCCAAGCGCTTCCTGGCCGAGGGCTGGCGGGTGGCGCTGCTCGACATCGACGGCGAAAATCTCAAGCGCAGCCGTCGCGGCGCTCGGCAAGCCGGACGTGACGCTGGCGATGACCTGCGACGTGGCCGACCCGGCGAGCGTGGCGCGCGCGCATGCGAAGCGTCGGCAGAGCGCTTCGGCCGGCTCGACGCGCTCATCAACAATGCCGGCATCGCCATCTTCAAGCCGATCCTCGAGGTCAGCTACGAGGACTGGTCGCGCGTGCTGGCGGTCAACCTCACCGGGCCGTTTCTGTGCGCGCAGGCCGCGGCGCCTTTGCTGCGCGATTCCGGCGGCGGATCGATCGTCAACGTCACCTCGATTTCCGGCCTGCGCGCCTCGACGCTGCGCACCGCCTACGGCACCAGCAAAGCGGGCCTGGCGCACCTCACCAAGCAGCAGGCCGCCGAGTTCGCCGCGCTCGGCATCCGCGTCAACGCGGTGGCGCCCGGCCCGGTCGACACCGCCATGGCCAAAGCCGTGCATACGCCCGAGATCCGCCAGGACTATCACGACCACATGCCGCTCAACCGCTACGGCTTGGAAGAAGAGCTGGCGGAGGCGATCTTCTTCCTGAGCAGCGAGCGCGCGAGCTACATCACCGGACAAGTGCTGGCGGTCGACGGCGGCTTCGATTCCACCGGCATCGGCCTGCCGACGCTGCGCGCGCAAAAGCGCAATAGCTGAAGTTTTAGGCCGCTCAGGCGACGACTTTGGCGAGGAAGCCCTCGACTTCGCCGCGCAACGCGGTCGCGGCGGTCTCGACGTTCTCCGAGGCGCCCAGCACGGTTTCGGCCGAGCGGCGCGTCTCGGTCAGCGCCTCGGCCACTTTGTTGAGGATATCCGCAACGGTCTTGGTGCCCTGCGCGGCGTCGCTGACGTTGTGGGATATCTCTTCGGTGGCCGCGTTCTGCTGGTTGACCGAGGCGGCGATCGCCGTCGTATGGTCGTTGATTTCCTGCATGCGCGCGGAATTGCGGCGAATGGCTTCGACGGCGGTGCCGGTGGAAGCTTGAACCGCCGAGATCTGCGCCGCGATTTGCTCGGTGGCCTTCGCCGTCTGCACCGCCAGCGATTTGACCTCGGCTGCGACCACGGCAAAGCCGCGGCCGGATTCGCCGGCGCGCGCCGCCTCGATCGTGGCATTGAGCGCCAACAAATTGGTCTGCGCGGCGATCTTGCGGATGAGATCGACCACCTCGCCGATCTCCTGCGCGGAGTGCGCCAGTCCGGCAATTTCCGCGTTGGTCGCGTTGGCTTCATGCAGCGCGAGCTGCACGAGCTCGGTTGCCCGCCGCAACTGGTCGCCGATTTCGCTGATCGAGGCCAGCAGCTGCTCGGCGCCGGCGGCGGCGGCGCCGACATTGGCGGAGGCGTCGGTCGACGAATTCACCGCGCCGGCGGCTTGGCTCGCGGTTTGCCCGGAGGCGCTCGACAATACCGTCGAGGTGCTGCGCAAAGTGGCCGTGCTGTCGCTCAAGGTATTCAACACCGTCGCGATGGTGTCGCGGAAGGCGGCGATGGCGACCTCGATCGAGGCGCGGCGGTCGCGCTGCTCGTCGAGCGAAGCGCGCTCGCGCTCGACGCGAAGCTGCTCGGTGATGTCTTCGTGCGAGCCGATCCAATAAGGCCCGCCGGGGATCGGCCGGTTGACGACCGAGATTTCGCGGCCGTCCGGCGTGCCCACCACGCTGGCGGTGGTCTTGCCGGCGGTCATCGCCGCAAGCAAGTCTTTGCGATAAGTTTCCGGGTCGTGCTTGAAGGTGTTGCCGGCGGCCCGAATCCGAAAGATGTCCGTGAGCGTGCAGCCCGGCTTGATGATGTCGCCGGGCAGACCGTAAAGCGTCAGGAAGCGCTCGTTGCAGAACACGAGCCGTTCATCCATGAAGATCACGACGCCTTGCGACAGGTTGTTGAGCGCCATGGAGAGAAACGAGCTGCTCTCGTCGACCCGGCGGCCGGCGAAGGCGCTGGCAAGGCTGATGCCCAGAATCGCCATCGCCCCGCTCGCGACCGCCGCCGCCAGCACCGCCGGCGACAACGACAGCGCGTCGATGTCGCGCGTGGGATCGGGCACGATTTCGACCGCGCCCATCGCCGTAAAATGATGCGACACGATGGCGAGGGTGAGCAGCACGGCGGCAAGCGCGGCATTGCGCCTGCTGCTCGAGCGGGTCGCCACGCCCATGGCGAGCGCGCCCAGGATCATGCCGAACGCAATCGACGCCAGCACGAGATCGATTTGCCAGGTGACGCGCCCGGGAATTTCAACGGCGAACATGCCGATGTAGTGCATCGCCGCAATGCCGCCGCCGATCACCGCGCCGGACAGGGTCGCCGCCCATCGCCCGTCCAAATAGACCGCTATGCTCAGACCGAAACCGGTCACCAGGGTGGCGGCGGCGAGCGACAGCGCGGTCAGCGCCACGCCGTAGGCGATCGGGATGCCGGGCTCATAGGCCAGCATGGCGACGAAGTGGGTGGCCCAAATGCCGAATCCCGCGGCAACGCCGGCGGCGACGATCCAGACCACGCGGGCGCGGCCGGCCGTTGAACGGGCGCGGTTGAAAATATTGACCGCGGTCAGGCTGGCGAAAAAGCAAACGACCGCAGCCACGCCGACGAGACGCCAGTCGTGCTGGACGGTGAGGCAGTTGAGAACCTGGAACACGCGGAGCCCACCCGGAAAGTTCGGGCGACGCTACAATGACAGTCATTTATGTTTCGTTAACCGTGCCGCCGCGCGGCGTCACGGACTGCTTTTCGTAACGCGCAACGAATTTCGGCGACAGCTTGCGCAACCGCTCCAGGTCGACGCGGCCCGAGCGCGTGATGTAGCTCATGGCGAAGTCGACCGGCGCCAGCCGCATGTGTTCGCGCAAAATGCTCGTACCATTCGGCGCTGCCATTGGCGCCGGCCACCAGCTTTTCCAGGATCGGCCGGCGCGCGGCCTCGTAGGCGGCAAGCGCCGCGGCGCACGTCGCCGTGCGCGGCCAGCGCCTTGTCGAGCGCGATGGCGTCCTCCATCGCGAGCCGCGTGCCGGAGCCGATGGAAAAATGCGCGGTGTGCAGCGCGTCGCCGAGCAGCACGCAGTTTGCCGTGCGACCAGCGCGCATTGTGCACCAGCGGAAATTGCCGCCAGACCGAATTGTTCGAGATCAGCGGATGGCCGTCGAGCGCGTCGGCGAAAATGCGTTCGCAAAAGCCGCGTCGTCTCCGCCTCGCCCATGCGCGCGAAACCGGCGCGCTCGAAGGTCGCCTGGTCCACTTCGACAGGAACGTGCTGCGCTCCGGCGCGTAGCGATAATGATGCGCGTTGAACGGACCGTACTCGGTCTCGATAAAAGTTTGCGTCAGCGTCTCGAAGCGCTTGCTGGTGCCGAACCAGGCGAAACGATTGGTGAGATAGCGGACGCTGGCGCCGAATTCTGCGGCGAAGCGTGCGGCGCACCAGCGAATTGACGCCGTCGGCGCCGACGACGAGATCGAAGCCGGCAAGTTCGTCGAGGCTCGTCACGGCGCGGCCGATAGACCGGCGTGACGCCGACCGAGCGCGGCGCGCGCCTGCAGCAGTTGCAGCAGATGCAGCCGCCCGATGGCGGCAAAGCCGATGCCGTCGATCACCACGCGCTCGCCGCGCAGATTGAGCGTCATGTCGTTCCAGGATTCCATGTGCGGCGCGATCGCCGCGTAGGTCTCCTCGTCGTCCTCGCGCAGGAATTCCAGCGCGCGGTCGGAGAACACCACGCCGAAGCCGAAGGTGGCGTCGGGCGCGTTCTGCTCGAGGACGGTGACCTCGGCGCCGCGGTCGCGGCGCTTGATCAGGTAAGCGAGATAGAGCCCGGCCGGCCCGGCGCCGAGGATGGCGATGCGCATGGCTACTGCAGTCCGACTCACCAAACTCGCTCATGCCGCGCAGCGGGATCCAGCTTGAAGCTACGCGGGCACTCCTGGGCCGCTCGGGACGAGCGGATGATTGCGGCCGCCTATGCTAGCCTGACGCATGATCGTCACCGCCCTCGCCCTGCACATCCTCGCGCGCCGTGGTCTGGGTCGGCGGCATGTTCGCCGCCTATCTGTGCCTGCGGCCGGCCGCCGGCGCGCTCGAGCCGCCGCAGCGGCTCAGGCTGTGGCGCGGATTCTTGCGGCGCTTCTTTCTCTGGGTCTGGGCCTCGGCGATCTTGCTGGTCGCCACCGGCTACTGGATGCTGGTGACGCATTTCGGCGGCTTTGCCGGCGCGCCGCCTTACGTCGACATCATGCAGGCGCTCGGCTGGCTGATGATCCTGCTCTTCGTGCTGCTGTTCCACGGGCCGTGGCTGAAGTTCAAGCGCGCGGTCGACGCCGAGGACTGGCCCGCCGCCGCCGTGCAGCCTCAACCACATCCGCATCATCATCGCGATCAACCTGCCGCTCGGCCTGATCGTGGTGGTGGTCGGCGGCACCGGGAGGTATTGGGCGTTCTAGGCGTCGATCCGCTCGTCCTGAGCGCGAGCGCAGGACCCGGCATCTCGTAAGGACGAGCTGGCGTCTCACTGCTCGGACGGTCGCCGGGACGCGCCTCGGCTGACGGCTCGAAGATTCAAATCGTCTGGTTGTATGCGCCGACTTCCGGATGCGTGCGCAGCACGCCGTCGACCGCCTTGAACATGTCGCGCATGCGCGCCTCCGACACCGGGCTCTCGACCACCACCACCAGCTCCGGCTTGTTGGAGGAGGCGCGCACCAGGCCCCAGGTGCCGTCCTCGACGGTGACGCGCACGCCGTTGACGGTGACCAGATCGCGGATCGGCTGGCCGGCGACCTTGTCGCCCTTCTTCTTGGCGGCCTCGAAATGCTTCACCACCGCGTCGACCACGCCGTATTTCTTCTCGTCGTCGCAATGCGGCGACATGGTCGGCGAGCCCCAGGTCTTGGGCAGCGCCTTGCGCAGATCGGCCATGCTCTTTCCCGGATTGCGGTCGAGCATGTCGCAGACCGCGAGCGCCGAAGATCATGCCGTCGTCATAGCCGCGGCCGAACGGCTTGTTGAAGAAGAAGTGGCCGGACTTCTCGAAGCCGGCGAGCGCGCCGAGCTCGTTGACGCGGCGCTTGATGTAGGAATGGCCGGTCTTCCAGTAGTCGGCCTTGACGCCGTTGGCCTTGAGCACCGGATCGGTGAGGAACAGCCCGGTCGACTTCACGTCGACCACGAAGGTCGCGCCCTTGTGCAGGCTCGACATGTCGCGCGCCAGCATGACGCCGACCTTGTCGGCGAAGATCTCCTCGCCCTCGTTGTCGACCACGCCGCAGCGGTCGCCGTCGCCGTCGAAGCCGAGCGCGACGTCGGCCTTGTTGGCCAGCACCGCGTCGCGCATGGCGTGCAGCATCTTCATGTCTTCGGTGTTGGGATTGTAGCGCGGGAAGGTGTGGTCGAGCTCGCAATCGAGCGGCACCACCTCGCAGCCGATCGCCTCCAGGATGCGCGGCGCGAAGGCGCCGGCGGTGCCGTTGCCGCAGGCCGCGACCACCTTGAGCTTGCGCTTGAGCTTCGGCCGCTTGGTGAGGTCGGCGATGTAGCGCTCGGGGAAATTCTCGACGAACTCGTAGGCGCCGCCGCCCTTGAGGTCGAACTTGGCGTCGAGCACGATGTCCTTCAGCCGCCTCATCTCGTCGGGGCCGAAGGTGAGCGGCCGGTTGGCGCCCATCTTCACGCCGGTCCAGCCGTTGTCGTTGTGCGAGGCGGTGACCATGGCGACGCAGGGCACGTCGAGCTCGAACTGCGCGAAATAGGCCATCGGCGTGATCGCAGAGCCCGATGTCGTGCACCTTGCAGCCGGCCGCCATCAGGCCGGAGATCAGCGCGATCTTCACCGAGGCCGAATAGCTGCGGAAATCGTGGCCGGTGACGATCTCCGGCTTGACGCCCATCTCGCGGATCAGCGTGCCGAGCCCCATGCCGAGCGCCTGCACGCCCATCAGGTTGATTTCTTTTTCCAGCAGCCAGCGCGCGTCGTATTCGCGAAAGCCGGTCGGCTTCACCAGCGGCGAGGACTCGTAGGCATAGGTATTGGGCGTGAGCGCGGGTTTCGGCTTCGGAAACATCAGGTCCTCAAATCGGGCGGAGCGTGCCGCGTTGCATACTCCAACGCCGGAACGCGCGCAAAGCGGTCCGCTAGACCATTGTCGCGATTGAAGACGGCGGACTACTGCTCGAGCACCAGCCGGCCGTCGGCGTATTCGTAGCGCTTGAGCCGCGACAGGAACGAGACGCCGAGCAGGTTCTGGCTCAGCGCCTCGTCGGGCAGCACCAGCGCCGGCACGTCGTAGACCGTGATGCCGCCGATCTCGATGCGGCCGAGCTTGGCCGGCGCGGCCTTGATCTTGCCGTTGGCGGTCGAGACGGTGGCGGTGTAGTCGCGCGGCATCGGACGGATGCCGAGCTTGGCGGCGTCGGTCTCGCGCAGGATGACCAGCGAGGCGCCGGTGTCGACCATGAAGTCGACGAAGCGTCCGTCGATGCGCGCCTCGACCTGGAAGTGACCCTGGCGGTTGGCGTCGACGGTGAGCGTGCGGCCGTAGCTGACCGGCGCGGAACGCGGCTCGTCCGCCTGCGCCGCCGCGGCGTGCGGCGCGGGCTCGACCAGCGTGCGGTCGGCGACGCGCGCGGCATAGATGCCGCCGGCAAGCACGAGCGCGGCAAGGACGAGGATCTGACGCATGCGGCCAAGTCTCGCCATGCGCGCGCCCCAAGGCCGCCTTAACGGCCGTCGCCGCCGCGCGGCTATGGTGAGCGGCCGGTTAAAGCGATCGCTGCAATTTTACGGTGCCGCGCGGCTTGGCGCGGCGGGTGGCGGGCGCGCGCAGCGGATCGTCCGGCCAGGGATGGCGGGGATAGCGGCCGCGCATCTCGGTTTTCACGTCGGCATAGCTGCCGCGCCAGAAGCCGGGCAGGTCGCGCGTCACCTGCACCGGCCGGTGCGCCGGCGACAGCAGCTCGATCGCCAGCGGCACGCGGCCGCCGGCGATGCGTCGGATGGCGGCGAGCCCGAACAATTCCTGCACGCGGATCGAGAGCGTTCGGCCCCTGCCTCGGCGTCGTAGTCGATCGGCACCTGCGAGCCGGACGGCGCGGTGAAATGCGTCGGCGCCTCGGCGTCGAGCCGCTTGCGCAAAGTCCACGGCAGCAGCGCGTCGAGCGCGGCGCCAAGATCGTCGGCGCCGATCTGCGACAGCGCGGTCTTGCCGGTCGAGGAACGGCGCCAGCCATTCGGCGGCGCTGCGCGCCAGCGCCTCGTCGGAAAGGTCGGGCCATTCCTCGCCTTCCGCGCGGCGCAGGAACTGCACGCGGTCGCGCCATTGCAGTTGCGCCTTGCTCCACGGCAGCCTGCCGATGCCGAGCGCGGCAATGCCCTCGGCCAGCAGCTGTGCGCTGTCGGCGATCGGGCGCGACCGGCTTGACCTGCTCGGCCAGCGCCAGCGCGCCGAGCCGGCGCGTGCGCCGCGCGCGCAGCGACGCCGAAGCGGCATCGAAGGTCGACGTCGTCGCGGTCTTCGATCTGGTCGGCGAAGCGCGCCTCGATCTCGTCGAGCGTGATCGGCGCCGCCAGCAGGATGCGGCTCGCCGCCGCCGCGCCGGTCAATTCGGCGACGGCGAGGAACGGCTCGCGCGCCAGCGCCGAGGCCGGATCGACCTTGCCGCCGCGGCCGTTGGCGAGCAGGAAGCGCGCCGCCGCCGCCGCGGTTCTTGGCGATGCGGTCGGGATAGGCGAGCGCGAGCAGATCGCGCCCGGCGACTCGCATCGACTCGCGAGCCGCTCGATCCTTCGCCGCGACGCGGCGCGGCGATGATCGGCCCACCGCTTCGCCATGCGCGCGCGCGTCCTCGGCGCGGCGCGAGCGGTCGCGGCGGAACTGGTCGAGGCGATGGCGCGAGATCGACATCGTCGCCGCCGAGCCCGCGCTCGGTCAGCACGGCGGCGATCTCCGCCGCCAGCTGCGCCGGCGCCTTCGGCCGCGGCATCGACCACCATGCGCGCGAGCCGCGGCGGCAGCGGCAGCGCGCGCAGCTTGCGGCCTTCGTCGGTGATGCGGCCCTCGCGCATCGAGCGCGCCGAGTCGCCGAGCAGCGCGCGCGCCTCGGCGAGCGCGGCCGGCCGGCGGCGGATCGAGGAAGGCGAGCGTGCCCGGATCGCGCGCGCCCCAGTGCGCCAGATCGAGCACGAAACGCCGACAGATCGGCGGAGAGAATTTCCGGCCGCGTATAGGGCTCGAGCGAGCCGGTCTGCGGCTCGTCCCACAGCCGGTAGCAGACGCCCGGCTCGGTGCGGCCGGCGCGGCCGCGGCGCTGGTCGGCGGCGGCGCGCGACACGCGCACGGTTTCGAGCCGCGTCAGGCCGACATCGGGCTCGTAGCGCGGCACGCGCGCAAGCCCGCTGTCGATGACGACGCGCACGCCCTCGATGGTGAGCGAGGTCTCGGCGATCGAGGTCGCCAGCACCACCTTGCGCCGGCCCGGCGGCGCCGGCGCGATGGCGCGGTCCTGCTCGCGCGCATCGAGCGCGCCGTAGAGCGCGACGATATCGACGGCTGGATCGCTCGACGCGCTCCTTGAGCAGCGTCTCGGTGCGGCGGATTTCGCCGGCGCCGGGCAGGAACACCAGCAGCGAGCCGGTCTCCGCGCGCAGCGCGCGCTCGACCGCATCGGCGACCTGGCGTCTCGATGCGCGCGCGCGCATCGCGGCCGAGATAGCGCGTCTCGACCGGAAAGCCGCGGCCCTGGCTCTCGATCACCGGCGCGTCGCCGAGCAGCGCCGCGACGCGCGCGCCGTCGAGCGTCGCCGACATCACCAGCAGCTTCAGATCCTCGCGCAGGCCCTGCTGCGCGTCGCGCGCCAGCGCCAGGCCGAGGTCGGCGTCGAGCGAGCGCTCGTGGAATTCGTCGAACAGCACGGCGGCGACGCCGTCGAGCGAGGGATCGTCGAGGATCAGCCGCGTGAACACGCCCTCGGTGACCACCTCGATGCGCGTGCGCTTGGAGATCTTCGAGCCGAAGCGCACGCGCAAGCCGACGGTCTCGCCGACCTGCTCGCCGAGCGTCGCCGCCATGCGCGCGGCGGCGGCGCGCGCGGCGAGCCGGCGCGGCTCCAGCACCAGGATTTTCTTGTCCTGCGCCCACGGCTCGTCGAGCAGCACCAGCGGCACGCGCGTGGTCTTGCCGGCGCCGGGCGGCGCCACCAGCACGGCGCAATTGTTCGCGCGCCAGCGCGGCGGTCAGCGCGGCAGCGCGTCGTCGATGGGGAGGGACGTGTCGAAATTGCGCGCCACTGTCACCACCTGTCATCATCCGCGAAAGCGGGTGATCCAGTAATCGCGAAAGTCGTTATATGGCGATGTCGGTGTTTACTGGATGCCCCGCCTTCGCGGGGCATGACAACTTCGTGACGGATTAAATCATTTCTTGCCCCGCCCCACGCTCTCATAGGCGAAGCCGTGCGCGCGCGCACTTCCTCCGGCCGGTAGATGTTGCGCAGGTCGACCAGCACCGGACGCGCCATCACCGCCTTCAGCCGCTCGAAATCGAGCGCGCGGAACTGCTCCCATTCGGTGACGATCACCAGCGCGGAGGCGCCTTGCGCGCAGGCATAGGCGTCGTCGCAGAAGGTCACGTTGCCGAGCATGGGCCTTTGGCCTGCTCCATGCCGTCCGGATCGTAGGCGCGCACCTTGGCGCCCATGTCCTGCAGCGCGGTGATCAGCGGGATCGACGGCGCCTCGCGCATGTCGTCGGTGTTGGGCTTGAAGGTGAGGCCGAGCACCGCGACGGTCTTGCCGCGCAGCTCGCCGCCGAGCGCGGCCGCCACCTTGCGCGCCATCGCGCGCTTGCGCGCGTCGTTGACCGCCACCACCGCCTCGACGATGCGCAGCGGCGCGTCGTAGTCCTGCCCGGTCTTGAGCAGCGCCACGGTGTCCTTGGGAAAGCACGAGCCGCCGTAACCCGGGCCGGCGTGCAGGAATTTCGCGCCGATGCGGTTGTCGAGCCCGATGCCGCGCGCGATCTCCTGCACGTCGGCGCCGACCTTTTCGGCGAGATCGGCGATCTCGTTGATGAAGGTGATCTTGGTGGCGAGGAAGGCGTTGGCCGCGTATTTGATCAGCTCGGCGGTGCGCCGCTCGGTGAACAGGATCGGCGAGCGGTTGAGATAAAGCGGCCGGTAGAGCTCGCGCATCACCTCGCGCGCGCGCTCGTCGTCGGTGCCGACCACGATGCGGTCGGGATGCTTGAAGTCCTGGATGGCGGCGCCTTCGCGCAGGAATTCCGGGTTGGACACCACCGCGACATCGGCGTCCGGCCGCGCTTCGCGGATGATGCGCTCGACCTCGTCGCCGGTGCCGACCGGCACCGTCGACTTGGTGATCACCACGGTAAAGCCGTCGAGCGCGGCGGCGATCTCGCGCGCGGCATCGTAGACGAAGCTCAGGTCGGCATGGCCGTCGCCGCGGCGCGACGGCGTGCCGACCGCGATGAACACCGCGTCGGCCGTCTTTCACCGGCGCCGGCGAGCTCGGTGGTGAATTTCAGCCGGCCGGCGCGCGCATTGGCGGCGACCAGGTCGGTCAAGGCCCGGCTCGTAGATCGGCATCTCGCCGCGCTCGAGCGCCGCGATCTTGCCCGCGTCCTTGTCGACGCAGGTCACGTCGTGGCCGAAATCGGCAAAGCAGGCCCCGGAAACGAGCCCGACATAGCCGGTGCCGATCATGGCAACGCGCATGGCTTAATCCGTCCGCAACGAAGGTTAACCTTTACGGCCGAAAGCCGGTGGCGCCTCCATAGCAGAGCCGATATCGAGTGGCGAGAGCCGCCGGCGAACGCGAACTTTCTGCGATCGCATAAAGACGTTCGAAACGGCTTTTTGACATAAGCACGGCATGAACCGGGTCCAGCTGCACGACGGGCGGGTCGACTGGGTCGACTACGCCAAGGGCTTCTGCATCATCTTCGTGGTGATGATGCACTCGACGCTCGGCGTCGAGGCATGGCCGCCGGCCACGAAGGCTGGATGCATCCGGTGGTCGCCTTCGCGCTGCCGTTCCGCATGCCGGACTTCTTCCTGATCTCCGGCCTGTTCCTCGCCAACGTCATCGACCGCGACTGGCGCACCTATCTCGACCGCAAGGTCGTGCACTTCGTCTATTTCTATCTGCTGTGGATGACGATCCAGTTCGCCGTCAAGGCGCCCGGCCTGGCTGCACGAGCACGGCGCCGCCGAAGTCGTGCGGCTCTATCTCGTCTCGCTCATCGATCCGTTCGGCACGCTGTGGTTCATCTACCTGCTGCCGATCTTCTTCGTCTTCATCAAGCTGACGCGCCGCGTGCCGGCGCCGGTCGTCTGGCTGTTCGGCGCCGCGCTCGAGATCGCGCACATCAAGACCGGCTGGATGGTGCCGGACGAATTCGCCGCCCGCTTCGTCTATTGCTACACCGGCTACATCTTGGCGAAGCACGATCTTCGCGCTCACCGCGCGCGCGCAGCTGCATCCGCTGCTCGGCCTCGCCGGCCTGCTCGCCTGGGGCCTGGTCAACGGCACGCTGGTGCATCTCGGCTACGAGACGCTGCCGTTCGTTTCGCTCGCGCTCGGCCTCGCCGGCGCCTGCGCGGTGGTACGCGTCGCGGCGCTGATGGCCAAGAGCGACCTGTTCCGGCCGCTGCGCTATTGCGGGCGCAATTCGATCGTCATCTACCTCGCCTTCTTCCTGCCGATGGCGGCGACGCGCGCGCTGCTGCTCACACCGGCTGGATCGACGACGTCGGCACCATCTCGGCGATCGTCACCGTGCTCGGCGTGATCGGCCCGCTCTGCCTGTTCTGGGCGGTGCGCGGAACCCCGGCGCGCTTCCTGTTCGAGCGGCCCTCGCCGTTCTGGCTGGCGCCGCCCAAGCGCGCCGCCGCGTTGCAGCCGGCGGAATAAGTCCACAGCCGCGCGCAAGCCGCATTGATTAAGCCGCAGCGGCGGCCCACATTCGGGCCATGCCGGCCACCGCCAAATCCAAAACAGCCGCGAAAGCGGCGCCCGCCCCCGCCAAGGCCGGCGGCGCGCCCGCTCAAGAAGGGCGACCACGTCTTCCTGGTCGACGGCTCGGGCTACATCTTCCGCGCCTATCACGCCATCCGCTTCGAGCCGCGCACGCCCGACGGCACCCATGTCAACGCCGTCTACGGCTTCTGCGCCATGCTGTGGAAGCTGCTCAAAGAGATGAAGCCGGACGAGCGGCCGACGCATCTCGCGGTGATCTTCGACAAGTCGGAAAAGACCTTCCGCACCGACATGTACAAGGAATACAAGGCGCACCGGCCGCCGCCGCCCGACGACCTGATCCCGCAGTTTCCGCTCATCCGCGACGCGGTGCAGCGCCTTCGAAATCCCCTGCCTGGAACAGGCCGGCTACGAAGCCGACGACCTGATCGCGACCTACGCGCGCATCGCCTGCGAGGCCGGCGCCACCGCCACCATCGTGTCGTCCGACAAGGACCTCATGCAGCTCGTGAACGACTGCGTGGTCATGTACGACACCATGAAGGACAGCCGCATCGGCATCCCGGAAGTGATCGAGAAGTTCGGCGTGCCGCCCGACAAGGTGATCGAGGTGCAGGCGCTGATCGGCGACTCGTCCGACAACGTGCCGGGCGTGCCCGGCATCGGCGTCAAGACCGCGGCGCAATTGATCGGCGAATTCGGCGACCTCGAAACGCTGCTCAAGCGCGCCAACGAGATCAAGCAGGACAAGCGACGGCAGAGCCTGATCGACAATGCCGAGCTTGCGCGCATCTCCAAGCGCCTGGTCACGCTCGACCAGAACGTGCCGCTGCGAGGTCGCGGTCGACGAGCTCGCCGTGCACGAGCCGGACTACAAGAACCTGATCGCCTTCCTCAAGGCGATGGGCTTCAAGACGCTGACGCAACGCGTCGCCGACAAAATCGGCATCGACGCCGCCGCGATCGCCGCCGCTGCCGCCGAGCCGGCCGCCGCCACGCCGGCGGCGCCTGCGCCGATGCCAAGCGGCGCCGGCCGGCAAGGCCAGCTGCCTTTACTCGCGCCCGAGGCGGCGAGAATGCCGGCGGGCGGCCCCGCCCCGGCCATGACCCCGATTTCCTTGGCGGCACGCCGGATCGAGGCCTTGCGCGCCAGCACGTTCGATACCAGCCGATACGAAACCATCGCAACGCTTGCGCAACTCAAAAAGTGGATCGAGCGCGCGCACGAGACCGGCACCTTGGCGCTGAAGAGCGAAACCGCCAGCCTCGATCCGATGCAGACCGCGCTGTGCGGCATCGCGCTCGCCGTGGCGCCGAACGAGGCCGCCTATCTGCCGCTTGGCCATCGCGAGGCGAGCGAAGGCGAGACCTCCGGCCTGTTCGCGGCCAAGCTCTGCGACGGGCAAATCTCCGAGCGACAGGCGTTCGATGCGCTCAAGCCGATCCTGGAAGACCAAAGCATCGTGAAGGTCGGCCACGACGTGAAACGCGACTGGCTGGTGTTGGCCTGCCGCGGCATCCGGCTCGGCGCGCTCGACGACGTCATGCTGATGTCGTACGCGCTCGACGCCGGCAAAGGCAGCCACGACATGGATGCGCTCGGCAGCCGCTATCTCGGCCGCAGCCTGTCGCGCTTTACCGACGTGAAGAGCAAAGAGCGGGCGCTGTTCACGCCGGAAGCGACGCCGATCGCGCGCGCGGCAGCGCTACGCCGCCGAGGACGCCGACCTCGTGCTGCGGCTGTGGCAGGCGCTCAAGCCGCGCATGGCCGCCGAAAAAGTCATGAGCGTCTACGAGACGCTGGAGCGGCCGATGCCGGCGGTGCTGGCGCGCATGGAGGAGCGCGGGATTTCCATCGACCCGGCCATGCTCGCCAAGCTGTCCAACGATTTCGGCAAGGAGCAGGCCGCGCTCGAGCAGGAGATCAACGAGATCGCCGGCACGCCGGTCAACGTCGGCTCGCCCAAGCAGCTGGGCGACATCCTGTTCGGCAAGATGGGCCTGCCCGGCGGCTCGAAGACCAAGACCGGGCAATGGTCGACCGGCGCGCGCGAATTGGAGGAGCTGGCCGAGGCCGGCCACGCGCTGCCGCGCAAGATCCTGGACTGGCGGCAGGTGTCGAAGCTGCGCTCGACCTATACCGAGGCGCTGCCCAATTACGTCAACCCGACCACGCAGCGCGTGCACACCAGCTACGCGCTCGCGGCGACCTCGACCGGGCGGCTGTCGTCGTCGGAGCCGAATTTGCAGAACATCCCGATCCGCACCGAAGACGGCCGCAAGATCCGCAAGGCCTTCGTCGCCGCGCCCGGCAGGAAGCTGGTGTCGGCCGACTATTCGCAGATCGAATTGCGGCTGCTGTCGGAAGTGGCCGAGGTGCCGACGCTGCGGCAGGCGTTCAAGGACGGCGTCGACATCCACGCCATGACCGCGTCCGAGATGTTCGGCGTGCCGGTCAAGGACATGCCGGCCGACATCCGCCGCCGCGCCAAGGCGATCAATTTCGGCATCATCTACGGCATCTCGGCCTTCGGGCTCGCCAACCAGCTCGCGATCGAGCGCGAGGAAGCCGGCGCCTACATCAAGAAATATTTCGAGCGCTTCCCCGGCATCCGCGACTACATGGACGAGACGCGCGAATTCTGCCGCGACAACGGCTACGTGCTCACGCTGTTCGGGCGCAAGTGCCACTACCCGGACATCAAGAACTCCAACCCCTCGATCCGCTCGTTCAACGAGCGCGCGGCGATCAACGCGCGGCTGCAGGGCACGCGCCGCCGACATCATCCGCCGCGCCATGATCCGCATCGAGCCGGCGCTCGACGCAAGCCAAGCTCAACGCGCAGATGCTGCTGCAGGTGCACGACGAACTGATCTTCGAGGTGCCGGAGGCGGAAGTCGCCGCCACGCTGCCGATCGTCAAGAGCGTGATGGAGGACGCGCCGCACCCGGCGGTCGCGCTTGCACGTGCCGCTCAAGGTCGACGCCCGCGCCGCCGACAACTGGGACGAGGCGCATTGATCTTCGTCATTCCGGGGCGCGAGTCGTAGCGAGCGAATCCGGAATGCGGACCGAACTCAGCGCCTGCATCTGGATTCCCAGTCCGGCGCTGCCCGCTTTCGCGGAATGACGAAGGTTATTGCGGCGCGCTCGCCAGCATCCCCTTCATCACCGCATAGAGCGCGTTCTTGCGCCTCGAAGCCGATGCCCGGGATGTCCGGCATGGCGATGCGGCTGTCGTCGACCGCGCGTGTTGTCGGCAAAGCCGCCGAACGGCGCGAACACCTGCGGATACGACTCGTTGCCGCCGAGCCCCAGGCCGACCGCGATGTTGAGCGCGAACTGATGCCCGCCATGCGGCACGCAGCGCCGGCGCGACCAGCCGTGCGCGCGCCAGCATGTCGAGCGTGCGCAGATATTCGACCAGCCCGTAGGACAGCGCGGGATCGAATTGCAGCCAGTCGCGGTCGGGCCGCAGCCCGCCGTGGCGGATCAGGTTGCGCGCGTCCTGCATGGAGAACAGGTTCTCGCCGGTGGCGAGCGGCGGCGCGTAGCGCGTCGCCAGCGCCGCGTGCAGCAGATAGTCGAGCGGATCGAGCGGCTCCTCGTACCAGCGCAAGCCGTAGGGCGCGATGGCGTCGCCGCAGGCGATCGCCTCGTCGAGATCGTAGCGGCCGTTGACGTCGACGCAGAGGTTCTCGCCCTTGCCGCCGACGATCTTGAGCACCGCCTCGATGCGCTTGATGTCGTCGGCGAGCGGCACGCCGCCGATCTTCATCTTCACGCGTGGAATAGCCGAGGTCGAGATAGCGCTTCATCTCGTCCTGCAGCGCCGCGATGTCCTTGTCGGGATAGTAATAGCCGCCGGCGGCATAGACCCAGGCGGTCGTCGTCGGCCTTGCCGTTATTGTAGCGGTCGGCGAGCAGCCGCCACAGCGGCACGCCTTCGGCTTTCGACAGCGCGTCCCACAGCGCCATGTCGAGCACGCCGACCGCGACCGAGCGCTCGCCGTGGCCGCCCGGCTTCTCGTTGCGCATCATCACGTCCCAGCATTTCGCCGGATCGATGCAGGCCGCGCGCGTCGACGATCTCCTCCGGCTTGGCGCTCTTGCAGCCGCGGGATGAAGCGCTCGCGCAACAGCCCTTGCGGCGCGTAGCGGCCGTTGGAGTTGAAGCCGAAGCCGACGACCGGCTTGCCGTCGCGCGTCGACGTCGGTGAAGACCGCGACCACGCTCGCCGTCATCTGCGAGAAGTCGATATAGGCGTTGCGGATGGACGACGAGATCGGAACGACGATGTCGGCGATGCCGGTGATGCGCATGCGGCTTGTTCTTTCCATGCCGCTCGTCCCCGCGGAAGCGGCGATCCAGGTCTTTTGACAAGAGCTCGGAATTCCCGCATGGCGCGGGAATGAGCGGACGGGACTAGCGTTTTTTCTTCTTCGACGGCCTTCGACTTCGACGGCTTCGACTTGCCTTTCGCCGCCGCCGGCTTGGCCGCGCCTTGGCCGGCAGCACCGCCACCGCCTCGATTTCGAACAGCGCGCCCGGCCGCGCCAGCGCCGAGATCGCCACCGTGGTCGAAGCCGGCGGCGCCTTGGTGTGGAGGAAGGCGTCGCGCACCTCGCGGAAGATGCCGATGTGCGACATGTCGGTGAGGTAATTGTTGATCTTGACCACATCGTTGAAGGTCGCGCCGATCGAGGCCAGCGCGAAGCCGAGGTTCTCGAACGCCTTGGCGCATTGCGCGCGGAAGTCGCCCGGCCCGCCGACCAATTTGTTGTCGAGGTCGAGCCCGAGCTGGCCGGCGATGAAGATCACGCGGTTCGGCCCGGTGGCCTCGACCACGTAGGTGTAACCCGGCGGCGGGGCCATCGTTTTCGGGTTGAGAAAGCGCAGATTCGCAGCCATCGAAATTCCTCCCGGCACATTTATTTGTCCGTCATCCTCCCACAGCGCAGGCGATGCACGCAATTGGCCCGATTGCTGGGTCCGGCATCGTTTGATAGGCAGCCGGCATGCGCGGTCGCAGCAAAACGGCATGGATCGGGCCTATCGCTGTCGCCGCTTGCGTCCTGGCGCCGCCGGCCGCGCAGGCCGCCCCCGCGCTCGACGGCGCGCAGATGAACTGGCCCTGGGCGCTGCCGTTCCTTGCAATGCTGCTGTCGATCGCCGCCGGCCCCATGCTATTTGCCAAGGTCTGGCACCGTCACTACGGCAAGATCGCGTTCGTCTGGGCGCTGCTGACGCTGCTGCTTTTGGCGGCCGCTTTCGGCCTGCCGGCGGCCCTGGCGGCCTTGCTGCACGCCGCGCTCGCCGAATATTTGAGTTTCATCGTGTTGTTGTTCGCGCTTTACGTGGTTGCCGGCGGCATCCTCGTGACCGGTCACCTGGGCGGCACGCCGCGCGCCAATCTCGCCGTCCTCGCCTTCGGCACCCTCCTCGCCAGCGTCATCGGTACCACCGGCGCGGCCATGATCCTGATCCGGCCGCTGATCCGCGCCAATGCCGCGCGCGCGCACAATGCGCACGTCGTCATCTTTTTCATTTTCCTGGTCGCCAATATCGGCGGCGCGCTCACCCCGCTCGGCGACCCGCCGCTGTTCGTCGGCTTCCTGCGCGGCGTCGGTTTTTTCTGGACCGCGCAGCATCTATGGCTGCAGACGTCGATCGTCGCGCTGCTGCGTGCTGGCGATATTCTTCGCGCTCGACAGCTGGCAATTCCGCCGCGACCCGATGGCGGCCGCGAACACGCCGCCTGCGCCAATCCGCATCCGCGGCCGCCGCAACATCGCGCTTATCGGTCTCATCATCGCGGCGATCCTGATATCGGCCACCTGGCAGCCCGGAATCGTCTTCGACGTGTACGGCACCAAGCTCGAGCTGCAGAATGTACTGCGCGACGCCGCGCTTATCCTCATCGCGCTCGCCTCGCTCTGGCTGACACCCGATGAGCACCGCGAAGCCAACGACTTCACCTTCGAGCCGATACGCGAGGTCGCCATCCTGTTCGCCGGCATCTTCGTCGCCATCATTCCGGTGATGGCGATGTTGCAAGCCGGGCGCGACGGCAGCTTCGCCTTCCTGCTGCAAGCCGTCACGGCGAAAGACGGCACGCCGCACGAGGCGGCCTATTTCTGGCTTACCGGCACGCTATCGGGCTTTCTCGACAACGCGCCGACTTATCTCGTCTTCTTCGAGCTTGCCGGCGGCGACGCCAAAGAGCTGATGGGGCCGCTGTCCGGCACGCTGGCGGCGATCTCCATGGGCGCGGTCTACATGGGAGCGTTGAGCTACATCGGCAACGCACCCAACCTGATGGTGCGTGCGATCGCCGAAGAGCAGGGCGTGCGCATGCCGAGTTTCTTCGGCTACGTCTTGTGGGCGGCTTGTGTTCTGCTGCCGCTGTTCCTGACCCTTACGCTGTTGCCGATCTCGCCAATTTTGAAGCTGTCTTGACTCGATATCGGGCTTGCTGGAGCTTGCGCTCTGGAAGGGTGCGGTTGGTGCCGGTTAAGGCCCCACAGAACGCCCGCGAATCTGGGGGGATCACCGGTGCACGCGGCCTCGCACGTCTATTTCGGCTTGAACCCGATGTGGGTCTCGACCTGCATCCTCGCCATCACCTACGCCACCATCATGTCGGAGAAGGTCAACCGCGCGATCGTCGCGCTGGTCGGGGCCGGCGTGATGGTGCTGGTCGGCGTGCTCGACCAGGAGGAGGCGCTCAAAGGCGTCGACTGGAACACCATCGGCCTGCTCACCGGCATGATGATCCTGGTCTCGATCTCGCGCCGCTCCGGCATGTTTCAATACCTGGCGGTTTGGTCGGCGCAGGCGGCCAAGGCGCATCCTGCCGGCATCCTGTTTATTTTGCAGATCACCACTGCCGTGGTTTCCGCCTTCCTCGACAACGTGACGACGGTGCTGCTGATCGTGCCGGTGACGCTCGCCATCTGCAAGACACTCAGAGTGCCGGCCTATCCCTATCTGTTCGCGGAAATCATCGCCTCCAACATCGGTGGCACCGCCACGCTGATCGGCGACCCGCCCAACATCCTGATCGGCTCGCAGGCCGGGCTTGTCGTTCAACGAGTTCGTGTATCACCTCACGCCCGGTGATCGTCGATCGTGATGGCGGTGCAGGCGGTGATCATTCACTTCCTCTGGGGCAAGGATCTCAAGGCCTCGCATGACGCCGAGGAACGCGTGATGGCGATGCGCGCCGCCGACGCGATCGAGGACTGGCTGCTGCTGAAGCAGTCGCTGGTCGTGCTTGGCATCGTCATCGTCGCCTTCATCTTCGCGCGGCCGTTGCATCTGGAGCCCGCCACCATCGCCATGCTGGGCGCCGCCATTTTGATGCTGCTCGACAACTGGTCGCACCATTCCGAGAAAGCCGCGCACAACATTCATCGCACCTTCGGCGACGTCGAATGGATCACCATCTTTTTCTTCATCGGCCTGTTCATCGTCGTGCACGGCGTCGACGTCGGCGGCCTGCTGCAGCTGCTCGCCAGCAAGCTGGTGGCGGCGACCGGCGGCAACATGGCGACCGCCGGCTACTCCATCCTGTGGGCCTCGGCGTTCCTGTCGGCGATCGTCGACAATATCCCGTTCGTCGCCACCATGATCCCGCTGATCAAAAGCATGGCGCCGGCCTATGGCGGGCCGGACAAGATCGAGCCGTTGTGGTGGTGCCTGTCGCTCGGCGCCTGCCTCGGCGGCAACGGCACGCTGATCGGGGCCTCCGCCAACCTGACGGTCGCCGGCATCGGCGAGCGCAACGAGGTGCCGTTCCGTTTCCTCACCTACACGCTCTACGCCTTCCCGATGATGGTGGTGCACGTGGCGATCTGCCATGTCTACGTCTGGTGGCGCTATTTCTGAGCCGCCCCCTAAGCCCTTGTTAGGCATAGCCTAGACGCCGCTTCGCCGGATAACGCCGAATTTACCGCCGTCACGTCTCCTGCCTGAACCGGCGGGCCTGCGCGCGCGACCCATAGGGAGACGCAACTTTCCGCGGGTCCGGACGTTGATTGGCGGTGATGGCGAGTTGCTTGGGATGGCAGGGTTGCGATGAAGTCGCAGGTCGACGGCATGAGGATTCGCGCGACGGCTAGCTGTCTGGCCGCGGTCGCGCTGTTCGCCGTCTCGACCCCGGCCGGCGCCTTCAACATCTTTGAAAGCCTTTTCGGCCGCGTGCGCCGCGCGCGCCGCAGGCGCAGGCTTACGCGGCGCCGGCTTACGCCGAGCCGTCGCGGCCGAGTTTCAGCGTGCCGCAACGGCAAGCCCGCGTCGAACTCGGGACCGGCTTCCGCCTTTTGCGTGCGCAGCTGCGACGGCCATTTCTTTCCGGTGCGCGCCCATCCCGGGCTGAGCACGGCGCAGGCCTGTCACGCGTTCTGCCCGGCCGCCGAGACGCGGCTCTATTCCGGCAGCAGCATCGATCATGCGACGGCGAGCGACGGCAGCCGTTACGCCGACCTGCCCAATGCCTTCGCCTATCGCAAGCAGATCGTCGCCGGCTGCACCTGCAACGGGCGCGATCCGTTCGGCCTGGCGCAGATCGATCCGAAAGCCGACCCGACGCTCAAGGCCGGCGACGTCGTGGTCACCAACAAGGGGCTCGAAGCCTTCACCGGCAAGAAGACCGCCGAGTTCACGCCGGTGCAGGACTATAGCGGCTTCTCCAAGAGCGCCCGCGCGCAACTCTCCGCGCTGAAGACGATGCCGGCCAATCCGGGCGCGCCCGCCCCGGTCGTGTCCGCGGTCGCGCCGGTCCGTGCCGCGGCGCGGCCCGACGAACGCCGCGCGCAGAACGACCGCTAGCGATCCGAAAACGGCCTTAATGCTTTGCGCCGATCGGCCTTGACCCGGGACCGGTCTCGGGCACAGTCGAACCGACTGCAAGCACAACGGGATCCCCGAGCCTCATGCGCAAGACGGCTTTGACTTTGGCGATCGGCCTCTTCGGCGTCGCCCTGTTCTCTATCGCGATGGCGAGCCCGGCCATGGCCGCGCGCTGCCGCAACACCGGCAGCTTCGAGGCGTGGCTGACGCAATTCAAAGCCGAGGCGCTGAAGCAGGGCATTTCGCCGCAGGTCCTGGCCGCCGCCGCGCCCGACCTGGTGTTCGATCCCGGCATCATCCGGCGCGACCAGGGCCAGGCCGTGTTCCAGCAGACCTTCCTGCAATTCTCCGACCGCATGGTCGGCGGCGCGCGCATCCCGAACGGCCAGAAGAAGATGAAGGAGCACGCCGCGCTGTTCGCCAAGGTCGAACAGAAGTACGGCGTGCCGGCGCCGGTGCTGACCGCGTTCTGGGGACTGGAAAGCGACTTCGGCGGCAACTTCGGAAATTTCCGAATCCTGAAGGCGCTGGCGACGCTCGCCTATGACTGCCGCCGCCCGGAATTCTTCCGCCAGCAATTGTTCGACGCCTTGCGCATCGTGCAGCGCGGCGACCAGCGCATGGAGGACATGGTCGGCGATTGGGCCGGCGAATTCGGCGGCATGCAGTTCACCGCCTCCGACTATCTCAAGAACGCCGTCGACTTCGACGGCGACGGCCGCCGCGACCTGATCCGCAGCATCCCCGACACGCTCGCCTCCGCCGCCAATTTCCTGGTCGGTCTCGGCTGGCGGCGCGGCGAGCCGTGGCTGCAGGAAGTGCACGTGCCGGAAAACCTGCCGTGGCAGGAAGCCGACCTCAACATCCAGCACCCGACCTCGCAGTGGGAGCAATGGGGCGTCAAGGCCGTGCACGGGACGTTGGCGCGCGCCGACCTGCCGGCCTCGCTCATCCTGCCGATGGGGCGGCACGGGCCGGCCTTCCTCGCCTACCCGAACTTCAAGGCCTTCCTCGGCTGGAATTCGGCCATGGTCTATTCCACCACCGTCGCCTATTTCGCGACGCGCCTGGCGGGCGCGCCCAATGTGAGCCACGCCGGCGCCGGTATCGTGCAATCGCTGTCGACCCAGCAGATGGTCGAGTTGCAGAATTTGCTCAATCGTCACGGCTACAATATCGGCGAGGCCGACGGCAAATTCGGCAGCGCCACGCGCAACGCGGTGAAGAAGGCGCAGATCAAGGTCGGCCTACCGGCGGATTCCTATCCGACCGCGGAGCTGATCGCGAAGCTGCGCTGACGCCGCCGCCCGCGTCATCCCGGTTTGATGCCGGCGAACTTGATGACCTTCGCCCATTTCGCGGCGTCGTCGGCCATCATCTTTCCGAAATCGGCGGGCGTCAGGGGCGGCGCTACTTCGGCGGCGATGTCGGTGAAGCGCTGCTTGATCTTGGCGTCGCCCAGGCCGGCGTTGATCTCTTTGTTGAGCGTTTCAATGACCGCCGCCGGCGTGCCCTTCGGCGCGCCGATGCCGGTCCAGGCGCTCGCCTCATAGCCCTTCACGAATTCGCCCACGGTCGGAACGTCGGGCAGCGCGGCAATGCGTTGCGTGGTGGTGACCGCGAGCGCGCGCAGATTGCCGGCCTTGATCTGCGGAATCGCGGTGGGCGTGACGTCGAACATCACATGGACGCGGCCGGCCAGCAGGTCGTTTACCGCCGGCGTGGAGCCGCGATAGGGCACGTGCACTAAATCGACGCCGGCCATGAACTTGAACAGCTCGCCGGCCACGTGCTGCGGTCCGCCGTTGCCGGCCGAGGCCATGTTGATCTTGTGCGGGTTGGCTTTGGCGTAGGCGATGAATTCGGGAACGGTCTTGGCCGGCACCGAGGGATGCACCTCCATCACCAGCGGCACGCGGGTGAGGCCCGCCACCGGCGCAATGTCGCGCAGAAATTCGAAGTTGCCGTGCTCGAACAGCGCCGCGTTGATCGTGTTCTGCGCGTTGACCAGCAGCAGCGTGTAGCCATCGGCCGCCGCGCGCGCCACCGACTCGGTGGCGATATTGCCGGCGGCGCCCGGCCGCACCTCGATGACGAATTGCTGGCCGAGATGCTCGCTGAGCCACTGCCCGATCAGACGGGCGGTGATGTCGGAGGAGCTGCCGGCGGCCTGCCCGACGACGATGCGCACCGGGCGCGACGGATAAGATTGCGCCGATGCCAAACCCGACAGTGCCGGGACGGCAGCCGCGCCCGCGGCCAGGCGCAGAAAGCGGCGGCGTGTCGATTGCACGGTGTTCCCCCCTCGTCGCCGCGTGGTGAGCCGGCGCCTGCGGAAAATTGTAGCGCGTCAGACACCGAGCCGTAAGGGCGCGGCGAATTCGGCGGCGCGCAGGCCCACCGGCCTATTTTTCGCTTGTGCATTGCGGAATCGGCGTCCCGCCCGACGAACGCCGAGGCCCCTTCCCGATCACATCCGCACGATCAAGCGCCGGTTTGCGCTCGCTCGTTCGTTCATTGGGATGTGGAGGACGTTTTCGCACAAGTGGGCGACGTGGAGGACAACATGACAAAAATGACATCTTGGCTGGGAGCCGTGCTGGCTCTCGGCCTTGCGGCTGCGCCGTTGAGCGCCAGCGCGCAACCGCCCGGCGCCGTCAAGCGTTCGGCGCCGGCCGCGCATGCCCCGGCGGCGCACGCCCCGGCCGCGCGCTCGTTCAACCCGGGTGCTCGCTCGTTCAACCCGGGCGCACGCTCGTTCAACCGCGGCCCGGCCTTCCATCCGCAGGCGCGGATGTCGCACCCGAACTTCACCGCCCGGCGATTCAGCTCGCCGAATTTCACCCGCCGCAGCCACTGCGATCTCGCGCTTCAACACGCGCAACAGGAGCTTCACCAACCGTTCGGTGCAGCGCCAGCTGCACGTCAACCGCTCGCTGCAGCGCCACAACTTCAACCGCTCGGTTCAGCGCCGGCTCAACACCAACCGCTCGGCCCAGCGGCGGCTGACGACGCGCAGCGTGCAGCGGCAATTGCTGAACCGGAACGCGCGCAGCAATGCCGGCACGAATGTGCGCGCCAACCGCGCCAACCGCGCCGGGCTGACGCGCCAAGCGCGTTTCTCCTCGGCCTTCGCGCACTCGCGCAATCGCAACAACTGGCTCGGCGCCCACCGCGCCTGGCGCCATCACCACCGCGCGCATTTCGTCGGCTGGTACGGCCCGATCTTCTGGCCCTACGCCTATTCCGACATTTTCGACTACACCTTCTGGCCGGACGGCTATGACGACGGCTACTGGGCCTACGCCTATGACGACTTCTTCGACGGCATCTTCTGGGGCGGCTATGGCCCGTCGGCCGGCGACGACTACGCCTACGCGCCGTCGTCGCGCTCGGCGGCGCCGCGCGTGCGCCATGCCGCGGTCGAGCAGCTCTGCAACGAGCCCGGCACCGGCATCACCGCCTGGCCCTTCGCCGACATCGAGCGCAAGGTCGGGCTGAACGGCGAGCAGAAGCAATTGCTCGGCGATCTGCGTGACGCGGCAAACCAGGCCAAGAGCGCGTTCAAGGCGTCCTGTCCGTCGGCCGGCTCCTACCCGCTGACGCCGCCGGGCCGGCTGGCGGCGATGACGGCGCGGCTTACCGCCACGCTGAAATCGGTCGAGCTGGTGCGGCCGCCGCTCGAGAAGTTCTACAATTCGCTGAGCGACGAGCAGAAGGCGCGCTTCAACGAGATCGGCCCGAGCAAGAAGCTCAACGCCGAAGCGCGTAGCGCCCTGCCCGACCAGGCCAAGGCCTGCGGCGAGGCCAAGCCCGGCCTGACCAACCTGCCGATCGAGCGCATCCAGGACGCGTTGAAGCCGAACGACAAGCAGCGCGCCGATCTCGACAAGCTCGGCGAAGCCACGGTGAAGGCCGTCGGCATCCTGCAAGCGGCCTGCCCGGACGCGACGCCGATCACGCCGCCCGGCCGGCTCGACGCCATGGAGAAGCGGCTGCAGGCGATGATCGAGGCGGCCAATACCGTGAAGGAGCCGCTCGGCACCTTCTACGCCTCGCTCAGCAGCGAGCAGAAGGCGCGCTTCAACCGCCTCGGCAGCGAGCTTGCGCAGAACGACTGAGCGTTCTCACACCGGAATGGAAAAGGCGGCCTTGGCGGGCCGCCTTTTTCTGTCTGCCCGGCATCGCCAGCGCCTTCCAGGCACCTCCTGCCGTCTGTTATCGTCTGCGCGCCCCAATTTATCCGGGGAACCTACCCGGACCGCGCGCTTAATTCCAAACGCGTCCCAGTCGGGAGACGACACGATGAGCACGATCGGCAAGGCGCTCGCGGTGATCGGCACGCTTCTGCTCGCCGAATTCGGGCTGGTCGCGCCCGTGGCCGGCCAGACCAAGGTTTCGATCGACGGCACCGACATCACGATCACGGTGCCGATCGATGGGGTCGGCATCGACAAGAAGACCGCTGCCGAATGGAAACACGGCGCGGAATCGCTGTGGAACGCCGCGTTCAATGCCGCGGACAACCCGTTCAAAGGCTGTCTGACGCTCAAGCTTGTGGTCGACGTGCAAGCTCATGACTTACAGCTATCCGGCCCAACAGGGCCGCCACATGATCTTCCAAACCCACGGCACGACCTCCAACCAGGCTGCGGGAACGATCGCCGGCAACGGCGATCCCTTTAAGACCTCCGCCGACGGCAATTTCGACGAGTCCTTCGCCAATGCCGACAAGGCGAACCACATCGCCCACGAGGTCGGCCATTTACTCGGGCTCGGCGACGAATACACGGTCACCGGCACCAATCCTCGCACAACCAAGCCGCTGCCCGGGCGCGAAAACACCCTCATGGCGGACGGCGGCCGCATCGACGCGGCGCTGCTCAAGCAGCTGCTCAAGCGCTTGAAGGACGAAACCCACCAGATGCCGGACTGCCTGAAGGGCACTTTGCATGCGAATGCGGTTTACTCGGTGCCGAAAAATGGGCCGGCCGGAGCTTGGTGGAAATGCACCGATGCCTGGGCGGTCGACATGACCGTCATTGCCGCCGCCGATGGCGCGCTGAGCGGCCAGGCCATTTCGCGACGGGATGCGCCGCCGAAATGTGAATGGCCGGCGGCCGCTGACTTGGACCCAGGTGGTCAATTTCCAGATCGCAGGCACGCGCGATGCCGCCGCCTTGCACCTGCGGTTTGTCTACAAATCGGACGAGCCGGCCGGAGGCCTGGATATGACCGGCTTCAATATCCTGCTCGCCGGCTTCGGCAATCCGAAAGTCATCGATCTGCCGATTGTCGGCAACAAGCAGGCGCGCGGCCCCGTCACATTCGACTGGGCGGATCCTGGCAACAGACGAAACGTCGCGGGCGATCTGTCGCTTGAATGCACGACGTGCGAGATGCCGCGCGAATGCATGACGTGCTGACGTAATCGGCGTCACAGGCTGCAAGCGTGGGCGCCTTTTTCGCCCCGTCACCGCTCGCTGGCGCGGTGGACAAGCGGTGGCGACCCTGCCAAAGGTTTCGCTGTCGCGGCGGAGGTTTGCAGGTTGTCAATGCACGTTGGCGTGCTGGGCGGTGGTTTGCAGGGCTGCTGTATAGCGCTCGCACTCGCCGAACGAGGGCTCAAGGTCACGCTCTTTGATCGAAATGACGCCCTGCTGAGCCGCACGGCCGTGGCGAACGAAGGAAAGATCCACCTCGGCTACATGTACGCGGGCGATGCGACGCTTTCGACCGCCAAGACCATGATGACCGGCGCGTTCGCGTTCGCGCCTTTCTTCGAGCGCCATCTCGGCCGGCCGGCGCAGTTTCTCGCCGTATCGGATCCCGCGACCTATGTCGTGCACCGAGACAGTCAACACAGCGTGCAGGCTGTTTCCGCTTACCTCAGCACCGTTCACGCGCTTATCGTTGAATACGCGCAGACGCGTGGCGGAGCTTATTTCGGCAAAAAATTGCCCGCCGCATTGCGGCCGTGGTCGGCCGCGGAAATCGACGCCGAGTTCGATTCCGCGATCGCGCTGGCCGCTTTCGGCAGCCCCGAAGTCGCCATCGATCCGGTCGATCTTGCCGGCCACTTGCGCCAAGCCGTCGCGGCTCAGCCAAAGATCGAAATACAATGCAACCGCAACGTCGTCGCGGCGGAACAGGAAGACCGGGCCATTCTCGTCGTCAGCGACGGTCCGCAAGGGCGCAGCCGCGACCGCTTTGATCATGTCGTGAATGCGCTGTGGGATGGCCGCCTCGCCCTCAACGAGACCGCCGGCCTGCAAACCAACCGCCCGTGGCTGCATCGTTTAAAATACGGCGTCAGCTTTCGATTGCCCGACAACATGCGAGCTCCGCCGAGCGCGACGTTCATATCCGGGCCTTTCGGCGAGGTGGTCAGCTATGCCGATCGGCTGACTTACCTGACTTGGTATCCCGCCTGCATGCAGGCCGTCTCCACCGCCGTGACGCCGCCCGATTGGCCGAATTATCCTCCCGAGCCGTTGCGCTCGCGCGTGCTTGCGGAAACGTTGCGCGCCCTTTCCGACATCATGCCTTCGCTTCGCGGCCTCGATGCGGATAGTCTGCCCGAGGCCCGCGTCAAAGGCGGTGTCATTGTCGCCTGGGGTGAGACCGATATCTACGATCCGCACAGCGAACTGCATCGCCGCTATGAGATTGGCGTCACCTCGTCGGGCCGGTTCCACTCCGTTGACCCCGGGAAGCTAACGATGGCACCCTACTTTGCCGAGCTGTGTGCGGAGCGGATTACGCCGGCCAATTAACTGTTCTCACGCACGCGATGCGACCACCGCGCCCAAGGAGAAGGTTTGTCTAAGCCGCGCATCACCGTAGGCGTGCCTGTTTACAAGGGTGCGGAATACATCGCCAAGGCGCTGGATTGTTTGCAACGGCAGACCTTCCGGGATTTCGAAGTCATCATCTCCGTCGACGGCGCCGATGAGGAAACCGCCGCTGCGTGCCGTCCTTTTCTGGCCGATCCCCGCTTTCGGATGGTCGTTCAACCCGAGCGCTTGGACTGGTTCGGCAATTTCAATTGGCTGCTGCAGCAGGATCTCGGCGAGTTTTTCTGTTACCGGCAGCACGACGACACGACCGCGCCGGAGTTCTTCGAAGTGCTGTTGCAGGCGGCGGACAGCGAGCCGGGTGCGGCGATCGTGTACTGCGACTGTCAATGGACCGGCGGCCGCAACGACCTCGAGGTATCGCCGTCGATCGAAGGCGAACCTTTGGCGCGAATGCTGCAATACGTCGAGCAGATCACGCCGACGCCGGTGCGGGGTTTGATCCGCACCGCCGCGATCCGGCAAGCGGGCCTGGTGCGCCACGATGAATTTCGCGCGCTCTGCGAGATCATGGTCTGGCTCGCCAAAGTCGTGCGCTGGGGCAATTTTCGGCGCGTCCCGCAGCCGCTGTACTACCGGCTCGATCACCCCGAAAACTATCACAAAGCATGGTTCGACTGGCCCGAGGCGCGCAAGCGAGCAGCCTGGACGACGCTGTTCACGGGCTTGCTCGCAGCGGCCATGCCGCTCTGCCGCACGCCGGAGGAGCGCCTGTTCCTCCAGCAAGTCATCCTCGATCGCGTCGTCGTCTTCCGGCCGACTCGAAATTATCTCTACTGTCCAACCAACGAGCCGCATTCATGCGGCAAGCTCATTGCGGAATGTCTCGAGCGGCTGAAATTCGAAGGCAATATGCACCTGCTCGGCCTGGAAGAGCTTCCCGGCGTGTTGCTGCAAGCTTCGTTTCGATTGCGCGATCTGCCCGATCGATTGGCCGAGCTGCCAGAACAATTAGCCGCTGCAGAGCGCGAACGCATGCGCCTTGAAACCGAATTGGCGGGCTTGCAGCGGTCCCGCATGTTGAAACTGGGTCGGTTCATTCGCCGTCTGGTCGGCGCGCCCGTCCATTAGGGCCGCTGCCGCTTAGCGGAGCTGTCCCGCTTAAGCCCGCGTCGTCGCGAGACCTACTCCGCCGCGATGCGCACTTCCGGCGCCGCCGCCTTGATGTCGGCCGTGACGTGGCTCTCGAACTTGGCGAAGTTCTTCTGGAACATGCCGACCAGATCGCGCGCGGTCTTGTCGAACTCGGCCTTGTCCTTCCAGGTCTTGAACGGGTTCAACAGATGCGGCTCGACGCCCGGCACCGAGGTCGGCACCGAGAAGCCGAAATAGGGATCGGTGCGGAAGTCGGCGCTCTTGAGCGAGCCGTTGAGCGCGGCGGCGAGCAGCGTGCGCGTCGCCTTGATCGGCATGCGGCGGCCGACGCCGTATTTGCCGCCGGTCCAGCCGGAATTCACCAGCCAGACGTCGGCCTGGTACTTGTTGATGTAGTCGCGCAGCAGGTCGGCATAGACCGACGGGTGGCGCGGCAGGAACGGCGCGCCGAAGCAGGTGGAGAATTCCGGCTGCACGCCGACCAGGCCCTTCTCGGTGCCGGCGACCTTGGCCGTGTAGCCGGAGAGGAAGTGATACATCGCCTGCGTGGGCGAGAGCTTGGCGATCGGCGGCATCACGCCGAAGGCGTCGGCGGTGAGGAAGATGACGTTCTTGGGATGCCCGGCGCGGCCGGTGCGCGAGGCGTTCGGGATGAATTCGAGCGGATAGGCCGAGCGCGTGTTCTCGGTCTTGGAGCCGTCGTCGTAATCGGGAACGCGCGTCACCGGATCGAACACCACGTTCTCCAGCACGGCGCCGAAGCGGTTGGTGGCGTCCCAGATCATCGGCTCGGCTTCTTTGGAGAGCTTGATGGTCTTGGCGTAGCAGCCGCCCTCGAAATTGAAGATGCCGTCCGGGCCCCAGCCGTGCTCGTCGTCGCCGATCAGCGTGCGGTGCGGATCGGCCGACAGCGTGGTCTTGCCGGTGCCGGACAGGCCGAAGAACAGCGCCGAGTCGCCGTCCGGCCCGACATTGGCCGAGCAGTGCATCGGCACGACGTTCTGCGCCGGCAGATAGAAGTTGAGCGTGGTGAACACCGACTTCTTCATCTCGCCGGCGTAAGACGAGCCGCAGATCAGCACGATCTTGCGGGTGAAATCGATCGCCACCATGGTGTCGGAGCCTTCGCGCCCGCCGTGACGCTTGGCGTCCGGCTTGAACGACGGCATGTCGACGATGGTGAGCTCGGGGACGAAGCCCGCCAGCTCGGCCTGCGGCGGGCGGATCAGCAGTTGCCGGATGAACAGCGAGTGCCAGGCGAGTTCGGTGAAGACGCGCACCTTGATCCGGTATTTGGGATCGGCGCCGCCGATCGAGATCCTGCGCGAACAGTTTCTTGCCCTTGGCGTGGGCGATGAAGTCGGCCAGCAGGTTGTCGAAGTTCTCCTTCGACATTTTGCGGTTGCCGTCCCACCAGAGCGAATTCTCGGTGAGCGCGTCGACGACGGTGTGCTTGTCCTTGGGCGAGCGGCCGGTGTGATGGCCGGTCTCGGCGCAGAGCGCGCCGCCGGCGACGATCGAGGCCTCGTTGGCGGCAATGGCGTGCTCGTAGAGCGGCGGCTCGGTCAGATTCCAGTGGACCGCGGCGAGGTCTTTGAAACCGAACTTGTCGGCGCCGAAGGCGCCGTTCCGCACACCCGTTTCTTGCACGCGTAGTCCTCCCAAGCCGGCAGAGCGTTTCCCGCTCGTTAACCCCTCACGGACCCGGTCGGGTCCGCACGGCCTAGACGTTAGTATAGCCCGTCGCCGCAAAGCGCGCGACCATAGTCAGCCCGATCTTGAAAGCCAAGATTAATTGCCATGCGCGGACGCAAGGTCGCATTGCGCTGCATCATTGACCGCAACCGGCGACGGCAGGACCGTGATGTGTGAGCCATCAGGGAACAAGCCGCACCCGATTAACCAAAGCCTCAGCGGGCGCGCGCCTGCTCGGCCAGTTCTTTCAGGACGGCCCGCAACGGGCCCGGGCCGGTGACGCGCTGCGGGAAGGCCAGGCGCAGCGCGTCGCGTCCCTGTTGCAATTCGATGCCTTCCGGGTCGATGCCGACGCAGCGCCAGTCGCCGTCGGGCGCGCCGAGCAAGCGGGTGGCGTAGAGCCGGCAGGCCTCGGCGTGGTCGGCATTCATGTGCGCGATGGCGTCCGCTTCGGCCTCGACCAGCGCGGCGGCATCCGCGATCTCGGTCAGGATGTCGGCGGGTTTGAGATCGACAATGCGGCCGAAGCCGGCGACCAGATGCGCGCGCCTTGATCTCCATGCGGTAGACGGCGAAGTCGGCAAAGCCGGCGAACATCTCCGCTTCCGGGTGGCGGCGCAGATAGGCCGCGCGCGCCTCGGCATCGTCGGTCGCCGCCGCCGTGCCCATCGAACATCACGCGCGCGCCTTCGAGCGGATCGCCCTCCTTGCGCTCGTCCAGCATCAACGAGACGCGCGCATCGGCAGGATGTTCTTGGTGTGCAGCGCGAGCTGCGAGAGCAGCAGCAGCGGCGCGCCGTCCGCCGCGGTGGCGACATTGACCAGCGAGCAATAGGGATCGCCGGCGCCCGCTTGCAGGCTCGCCAGCGCGCCGGAGCGCGCCTGTCGCAGGAGTTTCTTGGCCGCGAGGCGCGGATCGAAGGCTTTATCGGGCTGCATCGGCGTCCGAACGTTAACGATCGTTAAGTGAATTCGCACCCGCAAGCGATCTTTGCCCCCGTGGGGTTGAAATCGCTAGGGAATCACATAGTTGTTGCAAAGAGGCCACATTTCAGACCCTGTTTCTGGGCTTCAAAACACGCGGGACGTCACGCCAGCGGCCTTTGTAGAAGGCTCAAGAGGGGCTCATGCCGACAATCGCTCTCGTCGACGACGACCGCAACATCCTGACCTCCGTTTCGATGGCTCTCGAATCCGAGGGCTATCGCATCATGACCTATACCGACGGCGCCTCCGCGCTCGACGGCTTCAAGACCTCGCCGCCCGATCTCGCCATCCTCGACATCAAGATGCCGCGCATGGACGGCATGGAGACGTTGCGCCGGATGCGCCAGAAGACCGACATCCCGGTGATCTTCCTCACCTCCAAGGACGAGGAGATCGACGAGCTGTTCGGCCTCAAGATGGGCGCCGACGATTTCATCCGCAAACCGTTCTCGCAGCGGCTTCTGGTCGAGCGCGTCAAGGCGGTGTTGCGCCGCATCGCGCCCAAGGACGGCGTGGCGCCGAAGGAAACCGATTCCGCCAAGGTGCTCGAGCGCGGCCTGCTGCGCATGGATCCGGAGCGCCACACCTGCACCTGGAAGAACGAGCCGGTGACGCTCACCGTCACCGAATTCCTCATCCTGCAGGCGCTGGCGGCGCGGCCCGGCGTGGTGAAAAGCCGCAACGCGCTGATGGACGCCGCCTACGACGACCAGGTCTACGTCGACGACCGCACCATCGACAGCCACATCAAGCGGCTGCGCAAGAAGTTCAAGGTGGTCGACGACGATTTCGAGATGATCGAAACGCTCTACGGCGTCGGCTACCGCTTCAAGGAATGACGGCCCGATGCGGACGCCCGGCTGACGGAGCGTCCCGGCTTGCGGTAAAATGACGGGGGCGGCTTTTTAACCGCGCTTGAACCGTGCTCGATCGAACCGCCGAGATGACCGCGCCGAACGCCGAGGTCGACAAGCCCGGCGAGGACGCGCCGCCGAGCGAGCCCAAGCGCGCGGGCGCGCCGCGCCGCCTGTTGCGCTGGGTCTGGCAGTTTTTCGTCGCGCAAAGCTTCTCCAGCCTGACGCGGCGCATCGTCTTCCTCAACCTTGCCGGCCTCGCCGCTTTGCTGGTCGGCGTCATGTATCTTTCGCAATTCCGCGCCGGCCTGATCGACGCGCGCGTGCAGAGCCTGCTGGTGCAGAGCGAGATCATCGCCGGCGCCATCGCCGCCTCCGCCACCGTCGAAACCGACGCCATCACCATCGATCCCGACCGGCTGCTCGAATTGCAGGCGGGCGAAAGTTATGGGCCCTCCGACGACAGCAATTCCAGCATCGAGTTTCCCATCAATCCCGAGCGCGTCGCGCCGGTGCTGCGCCGCCTGGTCTCCCCCACCAAGACGCGGGCGCGCATCTATGACCGCGACGGCGTGCTGATCCTCGACAGCCGCAATCTCTACGGCCGCGGCGACGTGCTGCGCTTCGACCTGCCGCCGCCGGCCGCGGAGAAACCGGGTGTGATGGAGCGCGGCTTCATCGCCATGCGGCGCTGGTTCGGACGCGGGGATTTGCCGACCTACAAGGAGCTCGGGCCGGAGAACGGCAAAGGCTACGAGGAAGTGGCGCAGGCGCTCACCGGCGCGCCGGCGCGCATGGTGCGCGTCAACGATCGCGGCGAGGTGATCGTGTCGGTGGCGGTGCCGGTGCAGCGTTTCCGCGCCGTGCGCGGCGTGCTGATGCTGTCGACGCAAGGCGCCGACATCGACGACATGGTGGAAACCGAGCGGCTCGCCATCGTCAAGGTGTTCGTGATCGCGGCCGCCGTCATGGTGGTGCTGTCGATGTTGCTCGCCGGCACCATCGCCGGCCCGGTGCGGCGGCTGGCCGACGGCGCCGAGCGCGTGCGCCGGCGCATCCGCGCGCGCGTCGAGATTCCGGACTTCACGCGCCGCCGCGACGAGATCGGCCATTTGTCCGGCACGCTGCGCGACATGACCGAAGCGCTCTATACCCGCATCGAGGCGATCGAGAGTTTTGCCGCCGACGTCGCGCACGAGCTGCGCAACCCGCTCACCTCGCTGCGCTCGGCGGTCGAGACGCTGCCGCTCGCCAAGACCGAGGAGAGCCGCAAGCGCCTGCTCGAAGTGATCGAGCACGACGTCAAGCGGCTCGACCGGCTGATCACCGATATCTCCGACGCCAGCCGCCTCGACGCGGAAATGCAGCGGCAGGAGGCGAGCCCGGTCGATCTGCGCGCCTTGCTCGACGCGCTGGTCAAGGCGGCGAACGAAGTGCGCAACGACGAAGTCACCGTGACGCTCGCCTTCGAGGGCGGCGGCGCGGAAGGCTTCAAGGTGCCCGGCCACGACTCGCGGCTCGGCCAGGTGATCAGCAACCTGATCGACAATGCGCGCTCGTTCTCGCCCGCCGGCGGCCGGGTGAAGGTGACCTGCCGGCGGCTGAAGGACGAGGTCGAGATCGCCGTCGACGACGACGGCCCCGGCATCCGGCCGGACGCGTTGGAGAAGGTGTTCGAGCGCTTCTACACCGACCGGCCGAACCAGAGCTTCGGGCAGAATTCCGGTCTCGGCCTGTCGATCTCCAAGCAGATCATCGAGGGCCACGGCGGACGCATCTGGGCGGAGAACCGCAGTTTGCCGGCGACGCGGCCGGGCGATGAGCCGCGCGTGCTCGGCGCCCGTTTTGTGGTGCGCCTGCCGGCCAAATAGCCGGGCGCCGGCTGGCCGCACCGCCGCGCGGTTCCCCCCGCCGATTGACCTTGGGCCGGAAACCGGGTTACCCCCGCCCGCCTCGGCCGGCTGAAAAAATTAACCATAGCCGGCCTAGGATCGCGGCCGCCGAAAACGGTCCTCATCGAGCCCCCTTTGGCCCATCCTTTTCGCAGTGCAGCAGAGCCCCTATATAGCCAGGCGAGCCCTTGCATTGGGGCTTCGGATGGGCCTGAATGCGCCCCCGTTCGTGCGGTGCACACACGTGGCGCCCGCGAGGAGTCCGGGATGATCGGCCTCGTATTAGTGACCCACGGGCGGCTCGCCGTCGAGTTTCGCTCGGCGTTGGAGCACGTGGTGGGCCCGCAGCGGCAAGTCGAGTCGGTCACCATCGGGCCCGACGACGATATCGAGCAATGCCGCAAGCAGATCCTCGAAGCGGTCAAGCGGGTGGACGACGGCGACGGCGTCGTGATCCTCACCGACATGTTCGGCGGCACCCCCTCCAACCTCGCCATTTCGGTGATGAGCCAGCCCAAGGTCGAGGTGCTGGCCGGCATCAACCTGCCGATGCTGATCAAGCTCGCCAAGGTGCGGGAAACCGCCACTTTGCAGGATGCCGTCGCCGCCGCCCAGGAAGCCGGCCGCAAGTACTGCACCATCGCCAGCCGCGTCCTCAACGGGAAATGAGCGACCCCGAAGCGGACGACAATAGCGGCGTCGGCGACACCCGACGCCGTCACGCGCGACATCGAGATCGTCAACAAGAAGGGCCTGCACGCCCGCGCCTCGGCCGAAATTCGTGCAGACCGCCGAGCAGTTCGACGCCGCCGTCACGGTCACCCGCGGCCAAGAAATCGTCGGCGGCACCTCGATCATGGGCCTGATGATGCTGGCGGCCGGGCCCCGGCGTCACCATCACCATCACGGCGACCGGCAACCGGAAGCCGCGGCCGCGGTGGAGGCGCTGTGCGCGCTGGTCGCCGACCGGTTCGGCGAAGAGGAGTAAGCGGCCGCCCTGCCCCGCCTTCGGAACTACATAAAGAAATCTTTATATATGCGTTGCGGCGCCCGGCCGGGCCTGTTATAGCCACGGCCAATCCACCCCATTTTCGTCAGTTGCACAGGACCGCCATGACCGCTTCCGCCAAGCCGAAAGCCGCCGCCGCCGGCGACTACATCGTCAAGGACATCTCGCTCGCCGAATTCGGCCGCAAGGAAATCTCGCTCGCCGAAACCGAGATGCCCGGCCTGATGGCGACGCGCGAGGAATACGGCCCCAAGCAGCCGCTCAAGGGCGCGCGCATCGCCGGCTCGCTGCACATGACCATCCAGACCGCGGTGCTGATCGAGACGCTGACCGCGCTCGGCGCCGACGTGCGCTGGGTGTCGTGCAACATCTATTCGACGCAGGACCACGCCGCCGCCGCGATCGCCGCCGCCGGCATTCCGGTGTTCGCGGTCAAGGGCGAGAGCCTGAAGGACTACTGGGACTACACCGCCAAGCTGTTCGAATGGCACGGCGGCGGCACGCCCAACATGATCCTCGACGACGGCGGCGACGCCACCATGTTCGTGCATCAGGGCGTGCGCGCCGAAAACGGCGACACCGTGTTCCTCGACCAGCACAACTCGCGAAGAAGAGGAAGTCTTCTTCGCGCTGATCAAGAAGACGCTGAAGGAAAAGCCGAAGGGCTACTTCGCCGAGCTCGCCAAGAACATCAAGGGCGTCTCGGAAGAGACCACCACCGGCGTGCACCGGCTCTACGACATGCAGAAGGCCGGCACGCTGCTGTTCCCGGCGATCAACGTCAACGACAGCGTCACCAAGTCGAAGTTCGACAATCTCTACGGCTGCCGCGAGTCGCTGGTCGACGGCATCCGCCGCGGCACCGACGTGATGATGTCGGGCAAGGTGGCGATGGTCGCGGGCTTCGGCGACGTCGGCAAAGGCTCGGCCGCCTCGCTGCGCCAGGCCGGCTGCCGCGTCATGGTGTCGGAGGTCGATCCGATCTGCGCGCTGCAGGCGGCGATGGAAGGCTATGAGGTCGTGACCATGGAAGACGCCGCGCCGCGCGCCGACATCTTCGTCACCGCCACCGGCAACAAGGACATCATCACCATCGAGCACATGCGCAAGATGAAGGACCGCGCCATCGTCTGCAACATCGGCCACTTCGACAACGAGATCCAGATCGCGCACCTGAAGAACCTGAAGTGGAACAACATCAAGCCGCAGGTCGACGAGATCACATTCCCGGACGGCCACCGCATCATCCTGCTGTCGGAAGGCCGGCTGGTGAATCTCGGCAACGCCATGGGCCATCCGAGCTTCGTGATGTCGGCGTCGTTCACCAACCAGACGCTGGCGCAGATCGAGCTGTTCGCCAACAACAAGGACGGCAAGTACAAGAAGGAAGTCTACGTGCTGCCGAAGACGCTCGACGAGAAGGTCGCGCGGCTGCATCTCGCCAAGATCGGCGTGAAGCTGACCGAGCTGCGCAAGGACCAGGCCGACTATATCGGCGTGCCGCAGCAGGGCCCGTTCAAGAGCGATCATTACCGCTATTGATCGTCCGGCGGGCGAACCTGTTTTTTCGCCGGTCAACCGCTCATAACGGTCGACACCGCGTGCGCCGCGCGCGGCCATTGCTCGCGCGCGATGAATACTGCTGGCCAGCGGCGGCCGACCGATCGAGCATGGCTGCACCGAAAGTTGTGCCGGGAGCGGGCGCACGTTAGGCTGCACGGCATTCGGGGCGGGACCATGGCCAAGAAATCGCCTGCACAAACGCCGCCTCCGGCACGGCGGCGCGCGCGGCTTGCGCTGCCGGCGGCGCTCGCCGGCCTCGTCATTGTCCTCATCGCCGCCGCCTGGCTCGCCTGCAACTGGAACGCCGCCGTCACCGCCGCAACGCTCGCCGACGCGCGCGCCAACCCGGCGGCGCTGCGCGCCTTCCTCTACCGCATGCCGAAAGGCGGCGACCTGCACGTCCACCTGACCGGCGGCATTTATGCCGAACGGTACATCGCCTGGGCCGTTGCCGATCGCCTGTGCGTGCAGACAAGCGACTACTCGATCGCCAAGAAACCCTGCGACAAATTCGCCGGCACGCTGCCGATGGACGAGGCCGTCGGAGCGGTCGATACGCAGGCCAAACAGCAGGTCTACGACCGCATCGTCGACGCGCTGTCGATGCGCAATTTCCGCCCGAGCGCGGCGGAGCCGACCGGGCACGACCATTTCTTCGCCGCCTTCGGCAAGTTCTCGGCGGCGGCCGACAACCATTTCGAGGACATGGTGGTCGACCTGCTCGCCACTTACGGCGCGCAGTCCACGCAATACGTCGAGCTGATGACGTCGTTTTCTGGACCGAGCGAGCGCGAAGCCCTGATGTTGCCCGCTCGCCGGCAAGCCAGACTTCAAGGATAAGCTGGAAGCGCTCAATGCAGGCCGGCCTCGCCAACCTTCGTCGAGAAGAAGAAGCAGGAGCTCGCAAGGCCGATCATCAAGATCGAGAAGAAGCGCGGTTGCGACGCGGACAAAGACCAAGCCCGGCTGCAACGTAAGCTACCGCTTCATCGCCCAGGTCTCGCGCAACGGCAGCGCTCGACGACGTGTTCGTGCAGACCGCGATCGCGGCGGCGCTGGTGCGTTCCGAGCCGATGGTGGTCGCCTTCAATTACGTGCAGGCCGAGGACGCCGCCGTTCCGCGCGCCGACTACAGCGAGCAGATGCGCATCGTGGCTTATCTCGCCGGCAACCCGGCCGGCGAAAAGCGCGTCAACGTCGTCACTGCACGCCGGCGAGTTGTGGCTCGGGCTGGTGCCGCCGGCCGATCTCACCTTCCATATCGGCGAGGCGGTCGAGATCGCCGGCGCGCAGCGCATCGGCCACGGCGTCGATCTCGCCTTCGAGCGCGACCAAGCGCGAGCTGCTCACGGAAATGCGCGAGCGCAAGGTCGCGGTCGAGATCAACCTCACCAGCAACGACCAGATCCTGGGCGTGCGCGGCGCCGAGCATCCGTTCCCGGCCTACCGCGCGGCCGGCGTGCCGGTGGTGCTCTCGACCGACGACGCCGCGGTCGAGCGCATCGATCTCACCAACGAATACGTGCGCGCCGCCCGCGACTACGGCTTGAGCTACGCCGAGCTGAAGGCGATCGCGCGCGCCGCGCTGGTTTATTCCTTCCTCGACGGTGCGCAGAAGCGCCAGGAGCTGGCGAAGTTCGACCGCGCCGCGGCCGACTTCGAGCGCGCGACCGCCGCGCGCGCACTCGCTGCTCGGCGATTTCTGCCTGGTGATCAGATACGCCGTCGGCTGGCGCTAGCGCATGATCCCGAAAAGTGGGAACCGGTTTTCGGAAAAGATCATGCGCAAGGAAAAATGCTACCGCTTGGGCGGCACCAGCGTGATCGCGTAGCTCTGCGGCTGGCCGGGGAAGCCGAGGAAATTGCGCGTGATCGTGGTCGCCAGCGCGCGGCCGCCGCCGAGCTCCGCGGCTTTCGCCGCCGCCGCGCGCTTGCAGGCCTCGCTCTCGGCAAAGCAGACAAAGACCGCGCCGCTTTGCGCGAGTTCGGCGGCCTCCGGCGGCGGCAGCCCGGGCAGCGCACGCGGCGCGTCGCGCGCATAGGCGGCCACGGCATAGGCAAGATCGGTGTCGCCGCCGACGAAGCGCAGGGCGTAGGGCAGCGCCATGCGCCATTGCCGCTCGATCTCCTGCGCCAACAGCCGCCCATGCGCGCCCGCCGGCGCCGGGCCGGCGCGCTGCGCCATGATGGCGACGACCGGCGCGGCGATCAGCGCCAGCATCGGCAGGGCAATCGCCGCCGCGAGGATGCGCCGTCGTGTCGATCGCGCGCACGGCGATTGCGGGCGCTGACAACAGCAGCACCGGCAGCAGCGTCCAGGCCGACATCGACCACAGCGAGGTGACGTCGCTGCCGGTCAGCGGCGCCACAATCGCCGGCAGCAACAGCGGCGCCCAGAATGCCGCCGCCGCCAGGCGGCGCTCGCGCTCGGCCGGCCAGACCATGTCGGCGGCGAGCGCGCGGCCGGGCTTGGCGATCGCCAGCGCGATGGCGACCGGCACCGCGACATAGCCGAGCGAACCGGCGAGGTAGCCGAGCGCGTGCACGAGGCTTTCGCCGAACGGCTTGGCGGCGTGGATGGCGGCGGCGTAAGTCAGCGGCGTGAAGTCGTGCCGCCAGAGCCAGACGAGATGCGGCGCCAGCGCCAGCAGACCGACCGCCACCGTGATCCACGGCGCCGGCGAGCGGAAATAGGCGGCGCGGCGCGCATCGACCAGCGCGGCCAGCGCCAATCCGGCGAGCAGCACCACCGACCAGTATTTGCCGTAGCATGCAGGCGGCGGCGGCGAGGCCGGCGAGCGCCGCCCAGCCGGCGCCGCGCGTGCGATAGCTGCGCAGAAAGAAAAACGCCGCCGCCGCCCACAGCGGCAGCAGCACGGTGTTGGCGTTGTACTTGAGCGCGTGGAAATTGAAGAACGGCACCAGCGTGAGCAGCGCGAGGCCGGCGACGCGCTTTTCGCCGTCGAGATAGTCGGCCGACAGCCGCCACGCGATCCACAGCGCCAGCGCCGGCATCAGCATGGCGAGCAGATAATAGGACCACTCCGCCAGCGGAAAAATGTGGAACCAGAGCCAAAGACCAGCGCGGCGCCGAGCGGCGGATGCTTGTCGAAGCCCCAGGCGAGGTCGCGCGACCAGGCGACCATCTCGGTCATGTCGGGATGCAGGCCTTGGCTGGCCTTGGCGATGGTGCCGTAGGCGGTCCACAGCACGACATAGAGCGCGAGCACCAGCAGCATCGTGCGCTCGCGCCGCGCCGGATCGATCAGCGCGCCGCGCAGGCGGTCGATGGCGGAAGGCAATTTCATGGGAGTCGCGTACCCCTCTCCCGCTCGTCCCCGCGCAAGCGGGGACCCAGCTAAAGCACTTGGTCAAGATCAGCAAGGTCAGACTGGATTCCCGCTTACGCGGGAATGAGCGGTTTGGGACCGGGCGTGCTTGAAGGCCGCCATCCCCCGAGGCCGGCGACGATCAGGCTGCAAACCTCGGCAGCGATGATACTTGCTTGCTCGAAATAAAGGATGCGGATCGGCATAAAGGTCTTAGATGCCCTCGACGATGGCGATCTCCAACTCGCTCGCGCCGTCCTTCTTGCGGTGCGCCGCGGCCTCAAGGTACTCGGGCGAGTCGTGGCAGGCGACCGCCTTCTCGAAACTCGGGAACTCGATGACGATGAAGCGGCGGAATTTCTCCGGGCCCTCGAGGATCTTGAACTTGCCGCCGCGCGCCAGGAACTTGCCGCCGAACTTTTGGAGGATGCCCGGTACCAGGTCGGCGTACTTCTTGTACTGATCGGGATTGTTGACCTTCGAGCGCGCGACCCAATAGGCGACCATCTCATCCTCCATGCCAACCGTGAGCGCCCTTGCTAGACTAGGGCTACAGCGCATTCTTGCTGCGAGGTTCGCAATTGTCTCGCGCGAACAGTTCGGCCCATGCCGAACTGTTTTCGATTGATATGCTTCCGGTATCGGCGATAGGGTTAAGGATGGTCGCGGCGGCAAATCTGGTGGAAGTGGCCGCTCTCGTGGGTGACACTGCGCGAGCGACGATGCTTAACGCTCTTATGGGCGGCCAGTCGCTGACGGCTACTGAGCTTGCTTACTGCGCCAACGTCTCTCGCTCGACGGCGAGCGGCCACCTGAGCAAGCTGGTTGCCGCGCGGCTTTTGACTGTCACTCGCCAGCGCCGCTTCAGCTATTATCGGATCGCGTCCCCGCTGGTCGCGACAATGCTGGAGAGCATCAAGGTCGTCGCCGCCATAGAGGTGCCACCGCGCCGTCATCCGCGGTCAGCAAACGACGATGCACTCCGTTTTGCCCGAAGTTGCTACGATCACCTGGCTGGCCAGGTAGGAGTCGCTGTTACCGATGCACTTGTGGCCATGGGGCACATCGTACTCACCGATGAAGGCGGTGAGGTCACGTCTTCGGGCGGGCGTTTCCTTTCCGCGTTCGGCGTTGATCTGAGGCCGCGGAGTCGGCGGATTTTCTGCCAGCCTTGTCTCGATTGGAGCGAGCGTCGTTATCACCTCAAGGGACTCGTCGGAGCTCGGATTCTGGATCGTCTATTGGAGCTCGGATGGCTCAAACGTGTGACGGGCAGCCGTGCAATCCAACTAACGTCGTCTGGAAGGGCAGGCTTGTCCGAAACATTCCAGATCGAGATCAACAACGAGGGCGTGCCAACCGGTCGATTATGCGGCCAACGACGGCTGACAGCTTAGGCTGACGACGAGAAAGCGGCGCGCCTTGAATCTCGCCAAGCTCCGCGTGAGGCTCACCGAGCGGCGCAAGGACAAGGTCGACTACATCGGCGTGCCGGTCAGCGGGCCCGTTCAAGAGAGATCATTACCGGTATTAGGTTTTCCGTCATTCCGGCGCGCGGCCTTAGGCCGCGAGCCCGCAATCCGTAATCCCAGCGCTGCGGAGTATGGATTCCGGGTTCGCGAGCTTCGCTCGCGCCCCGGAATGACCATTTGATTGCCTTGCCGCACCGCACCCCCGGTGTTATCTGCCGCGCATGACGTCGGTCCCGATCCAGAATATCCGCAACTTCTCCATCGTCGCGCATATCGACCACGGCAAGTCGACGCTTGCCGACCGGCTGATCCAGCTCACCGGCGGGCTCGAATTGCGCGAGATGAAGGAGCAGGTGCTCGATTCCATGGACATCGAGCGCGAGCGCGGCATCACCATCAAGGCGCAGACCGTGCGGCTCAACTACAAGGCGCGCGACGGCAAGGACTACATCCTCAATCTGATCGACACCCCCGGCCACGTCGACTTCGCCTACGAGGTCAACCGCTCGCTCGCCGCCTGCGAGGGCTCGCTGCTGGTGGTGGACGCCAGCCAAGGCGTCGAGGCGCAGACGCTCGCCAATGTCTACCACGCCATCGACGCCGGCCACGAGATCGTGCCGGTGCTCAACAAGGTCGACCTGCCCGCCGCCGAGCCGGAGAAGGTCAAGCAGCAGATCGAGGACGTGATCGGGCTCGACGCCTCGAACGCGCTGATGATCTCCGCCAAGACCGGCGAAGGCGTGCCCGAGGTGCTGGAGGCGATCGTCACGCGGCTGCCGCCGCCGAAAGGCGACCGCGACGCGCACGCTCAAGGCGCTGCTGGTCGACAGCTGGTACGACGTCTATCTCGGCGTGGTCGTCCTGGTGCGCATCATCGACGGCGTGCTCAAGAAGGGCCAGCGCATCCGCATGATGGGCACCAACTCCGCCTATGACGTCGACCGCACCGGCGTGTTCACGCCCAAGCTCACGCCGGTCGACGAGCTCGGCCCCGGCGAGATCGGCATGCTCACCGCCTCGATCAAGGAAGTGGCCGATACGCGCGTCGGCGACACCATCACCGACGACCGCAAGCCGATCGAGGACCCGCTGCCCGGCTTCCGGCCCGCCGATGCCGGTGGTGTTCTGCGGCCTGTTTCCGGTCGACGCCGCGCAGTTCGAGGAATTGCGCGCCGCCATGGGCCGGCTGCGGCTCAACGACGCCAGCTTCTCCTACGAGATGGAAACCTCGGCCGCGCTCGGCTTCGGCTTCCGCTGCGGCTTCCTCGGCCTGCTGCATCTCGAGATCATCCAGGAGCGGCTGACGCGCGAGTTCAATCTCGATCTGATCGCGACCGCGCCGTCGGTGATCTACAAGATCAAATTGCGCAACGGCAAGGAGCTCGAGATCCACAATCCGGTCGACATGCCGGACCCCAACCAGATCGAGGAGATGCAGGAGCCGTGGATCGAGGCGACGATCCTGACGCCCGACGAATATCTCGGCTCGGTGCTCAAGCTCTGCCAGGACCGCCGCGGCGAGCAGAAGGAGCTCACTTACGTCGGCAACCGCGCCATGGTGAAATACGATCTGCCGCTCAACGAGGTGGTGTTCGATTTCTACGACCGGCTGAAGTCGGTGTCGCGCGGCTATGCCTCGTTCGACTATCACCTGACCGACTACAAGCCGGCCGACCTGGTCAAGTTGCAGATGCTGGTCAACGGCGACCCGGTCGACGCGCTCGCCATGCTGGTGCATCAGACGCGCGCCGAGATCGCGCGGCCGCGCCATGGCGGAGAAGCTGAAAGAGCTGATCCCGCCGCACATGTTCCAGGTGCCGATCCAGGCCGCCATCGGCGGCAAGATCATCGCGCGCGAGACCGTGCGCGCCTTCCGCAAGGACGTCACCGCCAAGTGCTACGGCGGCGACGCCACGCGCAAGCGCAAGCTGCTCGACAAGCAGAAGGAAGGCAAAAAGCGCATGCGGCAATTCGGCAAGGTCGACATTCCGCAGGAGGCGTTTATCGCGGCGCTGAAGGTGGATGTGTAGTTACTATCTTGTCGTCACCGGGCCTGTCCCGGTGACCCCGCTTAGGCAGGCACTGCGCGTCCCCCCAACGTCATGGCCGCGACAGGCCCGGTCATGACGGCTAATTGCGCTGCTGCGCGTAACATGTTACGTTTCTCCCCGCTGGAGAGACGCGAATGCCGACCGCCCGCCGCAACAAGGCCAAGCCCAAGACCCCGCAGCAGCGCATGCAGGCGCGGCGCCAGCGGCTGCGCGCGCAAGGCCTGCGCCCCGTGCAATCTGGGTTCCCGACCTGCGCGACCCGAAGGTGCGGGCCGACCTGCGCCGACAGGCCAAACTGCTGGCCCGGCCCGTTGAGGGCGGCGCGCTCGATGATTGGATCGAGCAAGCCTATGATTGGAGCGAATGGCGGTAAAACGCGGCGATATTGTTCTTGCCGCGCATGCCGATTTCGGCAAACCGCGTCCCGCCGTCGTCGTTCAGGCCGACGAATTCAATCAGAACCCCATCACCATTCGTCGTTTGTCCGCTCACGTCCGATATTACCGAGAGACTGCCGCTGCGGCCGATCGTGCAGCCCGACTCCCGATAACGGGATTGCGCGAGCGCTCGCAGATCATGACGCGACAGATTGTTCGGCATTGCGCCGCGACCGCATTCGCGGCGTTCTCGGCACGATTGATACCGCGATGATCGAACGGCTCAACCACGCCCTGCTTATCGTTCTCGGGCTCGCACGGTGAATATGCCGACCGGCGCTCGGCAAGGCCGACATCCCGCGAAGGACGCCTTGGTCGCGGTGCTGGTGGTGAGCCGCCGGTATAACCGCTTAAGGGAACTATCTTTTTTTGTTCCCGCCGCCCACCGGCGGAACCCAAAGCGCGCCCGTTTGCGTGGACATGGCGGCATCGACCTGACAGGTTAGAGCCGAGTCGCTAGAACCGGATCGCGCATGACCGTTCGCGCCCATCTCGTCCTTCTGCTCGGCTGCGCCGCGCTCGCCGCCGGCGCGGCGACGGCGAGCGCCGCGCCCACCAAAAAGCCGGCGGTCATCCATGCCAGCGCGCCGCTGCCGCCGGCCAAGCCGATGTCGGCCGAGAAGAAGCGCGAGCAGGTCACCCCCGCCAAGCAGCTGTTCGGCGAGAAGAAGCTGCCGAGCTTGGGCAAGGCCGATGGCGATCGGCTACTACCCGCGCGGCTGCCTGCAAGGCGGCGTCGCGCTGCCGGTCAACGGTCCGACCTGGCAGGTCATGCGGCTGTCGCGCAACCGCAATTGGGGCCATCCCTCGCTGGTCAGGTTCCTCGAGCGCTTCGCGCCGGCCGCCGCCAAGGCGACCGGCTGGCGCGGCGTGCTGGTCGGCGACATGGCGCAGCCGCGCGGCGGCCCGGCGGTGTCCGACCACATGAGCCATCAGATCGGGCTCGACGTCGACATCTGGTTCATGCCGATGCCCGACCACACGCTGAGCCAGGAAGAGCGCGAGAAGATCGCCGCCATCGACGTGGTCGGCGCCGACCGCAAGACCGTCGATCCCGTCAAGTGGACGCCGGCGACCGCCGCCTTCATCCGCACCGCCGCCGAGCAGCCCGAGGTCGAGCGCGTGCTGGTCAACGCCGCGATCAAGAAGGAGCTGTGCCGGATGGAGGGCAAGCAGCACTTCGCCTGGATGAGCAAGGTGCGGCCCTGGTACGGGCACGCCGACCACATCCATGTGCGGCTGAAATGCCCGGCCGACTCGCCGCAGTGCCGCGCGCAGCCGCCGGTGCCGGCGGGCGACGGCTGCAGCGACAAGGAACTGGCGTTCTGGTTCAAGGACAGCATCTTGCATCCGGTGATCAAGCCGGACGGCAAGCCGGCAAAGCCGATGATGATGGCCGACCTGCCGCCGGCCTGCGAGGCGGTGCTCAAGGCGCCGGACAAGGCCACGCGGCGCCGCCGAATTTTGCGTCACCTTGGGCGGCCGCATTACCGTGAAAGCGGGTGATCGGCGCGCGATGATCGCAGTGTTTATCGATCGTCCATTTGCGCGGACGATGACCGTGCGATGTTTCCGCCGCCGGCCAGGCGACCGCGCTCTGATTGCCGCGACATGACCGACGACATCGACAGATCCTGCGCGAGCTGGAAAAGAAGGTGCTGTGGCTGGCGAGCTGGACCATCCACAACGCCAACCATCTGCGCGAGAGCGGCGACGGCCTCAAGGTCGGCGGCCACCAGGCCTCGTCGGCCTCGCTCGCCACCATCATGACCGCGCTTTATTTCGACGTGCTGCGGCCGGCCGACCGCGTCGCGGTCAAGCCGCACGCCTCGCCGATCTTCCACGCCATCCAATATCTGCTCGGCCAGCAGACGCGCGAACGGCTGGAGGCCTTCCGCGGCTACAAAGGCGCGCAGAGCTACCCTTCCCGCAGCAAGGACGCCGACGACGTCGATTTCTCCACCGGCTCGGTCGGCCTCGGCGTGGCGCAGACTTTGTTCTCCTCGCTGACGCAGGATTACGTGCGCGCGCATGGCTGGGCGACCGGCCGCCCGGAAGGCCGCATGGTGGCGCTGATCGGCGACGCCGAGCTCGACGAAGGCAACATCTTCGAGGCGATCCTGGAAGGCTGGAAGCAGGGCCTGCGCAATTGCTGGTGGATCATCGACTACAACCGCCAGAGCCTCGACGCGGTGGTGCGCGAGGGACTGTGGGAGCGCTACGAGCAGCTGTTCCGCAATTTCGGCTGGGACGTGGTGATCGTGAAATACGGCTCGCTGCAGCAGGCCGCCTTCAAGGAGCCGGGCGGCGACAGGCTTCGCCATTGGATCGACAATTGCCCGAACCAGCTCTATTCGGCGCTGGTGTTCGCCGGCGGCGCCGCCTGGCGCAAGCGCCTGACCGACGAGATCGGCGACCAGGGCGACGTCACGCGCCTGCTGGAAAAGCGCAGCGACGCCGAGCTGGCCGCGCTGATGAACAATCTCGGCGGCCACGATTTGCCCGCCGTGCTGGAAGCCTTCCACGGCGTCACCACCGACCGGCCGACCTGCTTCATCTGTTACACCATCAAGGGCTACGGCCTGCCGTTCGCCGGCCACAAGGACAATCACGCCGGGCTGATGACGCCGGCGCAGATGGACGTGTTCCAGCAAGGCCAACAATGTGCGGGCCGGGCACGAGTGGGACAAGTTCGAGGGACTGAGCGCACCGGTTGAACGTTTGCAGGCAATTCCTCGACGCCGTGCCGTTCGCGCAAGGCGCGCCGCGCCGGCTGAAGGCGCCGCGCATCCCGGTGCCGGACGAATTCCCGGCGCCGCAGCAGGCGGTGACCTCGACGCAAACCGGCTTCGGCGCCATCCTCAACGAGATCGGCCGCGGCGACGACGACTTCGCCCGCCGCATCGTCACCACCTCGCCCGACGTCACCGTGTCCACCAATCTCGGCCCCTGGGTGAACCGGCGCGGGCTGTTCGCGCGCGAGGCCATGGCCGACACCTTCAAGCGCGAGCGCATCCCCTCGACCTTCAACTGGGACTTCTCGCCGCAGGGCCAGCATATCGAGCTCGGCATCGCCGAGATGAACCTGTTCATCCTGCTGTCGGCGCTCGGGCTCTCGCATTCGATCAACGGCGAGCGGCTGCTGCCGGTCGGCACGCTGTACGATCCCTTCATCGCGCGCGGGCTCGATGCGCTCAATTACGCCTGCTACCAGGATGCGCGTTTCATCCTGGTGGCGACGCCGTCCGGCATCACGCTCGCCGGCGAAGGCGGCGCGCACCAGTCGATCTCCGAGCCGCTGATCGGCCTGGCGCAGGACGGGCTCGCCGCCTTCGAGCCGGCCTTCGTCGACGAGCTCGCGGTCATCATGCCCTGGGCCTTCGCCTACATCCAAAAGGACAGCGACGGCGCGCCGGACGAGCGCAACTGGCTGCGCGACGAGACCGGCGGCTCGGTTTATCTCGGCTGTCGACGCGGCCGGTCGAGCAGATCAAGCGCGCAATGACGCCGGCCTTGCGCCAGCAGATCGTCGACGGCGCCTATTGGCTGCGCGAGCCGGGTCCGAACGCGCAGGTGGTGGTCGCCTATACCGGCGCGATCGCGCCGGAGGCGATCGAGGCGGTCGGGCTGATGGCGGAAGATCGCCGCGACGTCGGCCTGCTCGCGGTCACCTCGGCCGACCGGCTCAACGCCGGCTGGACCGCGGCGCAGCGCGCGCGCGAGCGCGGGCTGGTGCATGCGCGCTCGCATATCGAGCGGCTGTTGGCCGACGTGCCGCCGCATTGCGGATTGGTGACCGTGCTGGACGGCCATCCGGCGACGCTCGCCTGGCTCGGCGCGGTCGCCGGCCACCGCACGCGCTCGCTCGGCGTCGAGCATTTCGGCCAGACCGGCTCGCTCGCCGAGCTCTACCGGCACTACGGCATCGACGCCAACGCCATCGTCGCCGCCGCGCAGGCGATCGCGCCCGGCCGCCCGATCCGGCATCTCAAGGCGCTGCCGTAGTACATCCTTGTCATGGCCGGGCTTGTCCCGGCCATCGCGAAAGCGAGGCACGGCTCCGGATCCATCCCCAACGCTGCGGAGTACGACGGGTTCGAGCCTTCGCGCGTGACAGCGGAATGACTATGCGCGTCTTCCAGCATCATCGCCGCGCCTTTCTCGGCGATCATCATGGTCGGCGAGTTGGTGTTGCCGGAGGTGATCGAGGGCATCACCGAGGCGTCGATCACGCGCAGGCGCTCGAGGCCGATCACGCGCAATCTTGCGTCGACCACGGCGCGCGCGTCGTCGGCGCGGCCCATGCGCGCGGTGCCGACCGGGTGGAAAATCGTGGTGCCGATGTCGCCGGCGGCCTTCTCCAGCGCGGCCTCGTCGTCGTTGCGCACCTGCTCGCCCGGCAGGTATTCGACCGGCGCATAGGGCGCAAGCGCCGGCTGCGCGGAAATCGCGCGCGTGATGCGGATCGATTGCGCGGCGACCCGGCGGTCCTCCGGCGTCGCCAGATAATTCGGGTGGATCGCCGGCGCCGCCGCGGGATCCGCCGACTTGAGTTTGAGCGTGCCGCGGCTGGTCGGACGTATGTTGGCGACGCTGGCGGTGAAGGCCGGAAACGGGTGCAGCGGATCGCCGAACTTTTCGAGCGAGAGCGGCTGGATGTGATACTGCAAATTCGGCCGCTCCTGCGATGGATCGGAGCGCGTGAAGGCGCCGAGCTGCGACGGCGCCATGGTCAGCGGCCCGCGCCGGAACAGCGCGTAGTCGAAGCCCATCTTGGCGCGCGCCAACAGCGAGGAATACATCTCGTTGAGCGTGCGGATGCCGCTGACCTTGTAGATCATGCGCAGCTGCAGATGGTCGTGCAGGTTGGCGCCGACGCCGGCTTTGTCGAGCACGAGCGGAATGCCGAGCTGTGCCAGATCGGCGGCCGGCCCGACGCCCGACAGCAGCATGATCTGCGGCGAGCCGATCGAGCCCGCCGCCATGACGATTTCGCCGCGGCAGCGCGCGCTCGCGCAGCGCGCCGTTTTGCCGGAAGCGCACGCCGGCCGCGCGCTTGCCGTCGAAGATCAGGCGCTCGGCGAGGCAGCCGGTCTCCAGCCGCAAATTCTGCCGCCGCAGCACCGGCTTCAGGAAGCCGCGCGCCGCCGACCAGCGCCGGCCGCGCTTCTGGTTGACGTGGAAATAGCAGGAGCCTTCGTTGTCGCCGGTGTTGAAGTCGGCGACCTTGGGAATGCCGTATTGCGCGGCGGCCTCGCGCCAGGCGTCGATGATGTCCCAGGAGAGGCGCGGAAATTCCACGCGCCATTCGCCGCCGACGCCGTGATGCTCGCTGTCGCCGAGGAAATGATCGACCTGTTTCCGGAAAATCGGCCGCACGTCGTCCCACGACCAGCCCGGCAAGCCCATCTGCCGCCAGTCGTCGTAGTCGCCGGCCTGGCCGCGCATGTAGACCATGGCGTTGATCGCGGACGAGCCGCCGATCACCTTGCCGCGCGGATAATTGAGCGCGCGGCCGTTGAGCCCGGGTTCCGGCTTCCGTCTTGTACATCCAGTCCGAGCGCGGATTGCCGATGGCGAACAGGTAGCCGACCGGAATGTGGAACCAGATCCAGTTGTCGCGCCCGCCGGCTTCCAGCAGCAGCACGCGCTTCTTCGGATCGGCGGACAGCCGGTTGGCGAGCACGCAGCCGGCCGAACCGGCGCCGACGATGATGTAGTCGAATTCGCCTTCGATCGGCGTCGCGTCCGTCATTGCCGCGTTTCCGTTTGCGGCAGTGTGGGGCACAGCGTTGCCGCTGTCACCCTCTGAGGTCGCCGTCAGCCGCCCGGCAGCATGCGCTGCAGCACGCCGTCGCGGCGCCAGAAGTAGTGATAGAGCGCGGCCAGCACGTGCAGGCCGACCAGCGCCAGCATCAAATAGTTCGCCAGCCAGCCGTGCACGTCGCCGGTCCAGCCCCAGCCGGGCGCGCGCTGCGCCGACCAGCCGCGGCAGTTCGAGGCCGAACATCACCACCGGCATGCCGCGCCAGGAGGCGTTGATCCAGCCGAGGATCGGCAGCACGAACAGCAACGCATACAGCAGCCAATGCACGATGCGCGCCGAGGCCGTCTGCCAGGGCGGCATGCCGTCTTCCGGCGCCGGCTCGCGGTGCGTCGACGCGCCAGGCGAGCCGCACGACGCGCGACCGCCAGGATGACCACGCCGAAGGTGAAATGCAGGCTGATGAGCGTGGTCACCGGCGTGTTGCGGCCGATGTGCGGCATGGTCCAGGCGAAGATGAACTGCGCGATCAGCAGCGCCACGATCAGCCAATGCAGGGATTTCGCGGTGCCCGCGTAGCCGGTCTTGGACATCATGTTGCCTCGTCCCTTGATTTGGAACAAACCGCCCCTATATGGGCTGCAACGATGATGTCGAGCCGCAAGGCTCCGTCATCGAGCGGCCACGAATTGATGCGGGTGACGCCGGATGTACGCGCACCTTCTCATTTCGTGGTCGTATCACGTTTTCATGTGACGTCGGTTTGACTCGCGCACCGGATCATGCGCCGCGCGCCTTCAGCCGCTCCTTGTCGTAGCCGGCCACGCGCTTGTAGCTCTCCGACAACGCGACCAGTTCCTCGCGGCTGATGACGTCGTCGATCGACTTGAACGGCTTGTCGCCGGTGCGGCGGTAGACCTCGTGCAGGATGGCGTCGGGCGGCGCCTTGCGGTTGGCGAGCACGACCTCGCTGGTCGCCGGCAGGCGCTTGGCTTCGTAGACCTTGAGCGCCGCGACCGGATCGGCATTGGCCTTGAGCGCGTCGGCAAGCGCGCGGGCAGTCGAGAATGGCCTGCGCCGCCGCCATTGGCGCCGCGCGGATACATCGGATGCGCGGCATCGCCGAGCAGCGTCAGGCGGCCGAAGCTCCAGCGCGGCAGCGGATCCTGGTCGACCATCGGATATTCCAGGATCGGCGTCGGCGGCCGCTGATGAATTCCGGCACGTCGAGCCAGTCGAAATGCCAGTCGGCCATGGCGGGCAGGAAATCTTCCAGCCGGCCGCGCCGGTTCCAGTCGCGCTCCTTGTATTGCGGCGTCTCGATGTCGCACACCCAGTTCACCAGCTGGCGGCCTTGCGCGTCGATATTGTTGCGGATCGGATAGATCAGCAGCTTGGCCGGATGGTGCCAGCCGACGCGGATCATGCTGGCGCCGGACAGGAACGGCTGCCAGCGCGTGACGCCGCGCCACATGTTGATGCCGGAATATTTCGGCGGGCCTTCGTTCGGGTAAAGCTGCTTGCGCAGCACCGAATGGATGCCCTCGGCGCTGATGACGACGCTGCCGCGCTGCGCCGGCAGCGGCTTGCCGTTGACGTCCTCGAAATACGCAACCGCCTCGTCGCCGTCGTAGTCGACGCGCGTGCATTTGTGGCCGAGGATCGACCTTGTCGCGCGCCGGCGCGCGCGATGAAGGCGTCGAGCAGCACCATCTGCAGATCGCCGCGGTGGATGGAGAATTGCGGCACGTCGTAGCCGGCGAAGCGCCCGGCCGGCTCGCTGTAGATGTACTGGCCGAAGCGATTGTAGAAGCAGTATTCGCGCGTGGTGACGGCGACCTTGGCGAGCGCCTCCTCCAGCCCGAGCGCGCACAATTCGCGCGAGGCATGCGGCAGGATGTTGATGCCGACGCCGACCGCTTTGAGTTCCGGCGCCGCCTCGAAGACGCGGCAGGCGATGCCGGCGCGATGCAGCATCAGGCCGAGCGTCAAGCCGCCGATGCCGGCGCCGATGATGAGAACTTCCATGGTTATTCCCGCACTGTCCGCGTCACTTTAATCCGACCGCCTGGCCTGCGCGAGCGCAGCCTTGCCGCCCCACAGCGCGGTGAGCGCGAGGCCGAGCGACACCAGCACGTCCCAGCCGGCGAGCGAGAGGCCGAGGAAGCGCCAGGCCGCCTCGTCGCAGCGGACCAGGCTGATGCGGTTGAGGCTCTTCAGCAGGTCTTGCGCCGGGCCGAAATTGTTGATCGGGCCGCTGCATTCCGCCGGCCCCGGCCACCACCTCCATTCGATGCCGGCGTGATAGGTGGCAAGCCCCGCGTTCCACAGCATGAAGGCGGCGATGGCGAGAAAGCCGAGCCACCAGCACCTTGCGCGAGGCGCCGTGCTCGGCGCCGAGCAGCAGCAGCAGCCGCCAGCGGCACGCAGACGTAGAAGGCGGTGCGCTGCTCGAGACAGAGCGGACACGGCGGCAGCTTGAGCACGTATTCGAAGAAGAAGAAGCCGGCGATGGTGGCGCCGCCGATCAGCGCCACCAGCGCGGCGGCGGTGAGCGGGGGGTCTTTGCGGGCCTGCGCCAAAGTGATCATTGCCATTCGCATCGTTCGCCCGCCTTCGTCCTTGGCGGACTTCGGCGCGGCAGCCTCCGCTCATCTGCGAGCTGCCTCGGCTCGCCGAGCCGAAGCTCGCCAGAGCGAAAGGCTGGTGCCCCTGGCCGGACTCGAACCAGCACGATGTTTCCACCACCTGATTTTGAGTCAGGCGCGTCTACCAATTCCGCCACAGGGGCATTGTTGCGGCGCAAGCGGCGCGGACTATAGCGGCGCGCGGCGAGCGGTCAACGCCGGCGCGGGCCGCCTATCGCGCGTCCGCCCGTCCGGGTAAAATCGCTGCAAACACGGCCTTTTCAAGGAGTCGACGATGAACGAAGAAGCCCTCAACATGTCGCTGCGCAAATTCCTCAAGGTCGTGGGCGTGACCTCGCAGCAGGAGATCGAAAAAGCCATCCGCGCGGCGCTGGCCGACGGCCGGCTCAAGGGCAACGAGACGCGTGCAGGCGCAGATGGTGCTCACCATCGGCAAGGTCGGCCTCACGCACAAGATCGACGGCGACATCGAGCTCGGCTAGCGCTCGATCATAACACCGCTTCGGCCCCGGCATTCCGCCGGCCGAAGGCCGCTTCCATCTCGCGCCGCACTTTCACCGCGCTGTCGTTGGCGTCATAGGCGACGTCGGCCCATTTGAGCGCGCCGCCTTCGGCGATGTCGCGCTTGAGCTTGACGTTGTGCGCGAGGCCGAGCGGCAGCAGCCCGCGCTCGAGCGAGACGATCGGCCGGCGTCTGCTTGCCCCAGACGCAGAAGCCGCCCTCGCCGTCCAGCATCTCGCCGGCCTTGAGGGCGCGCTTGGCGGTCGCCACCACGTCGGAGCGGAAGCCGGTCGGCGCGCCGGTCGGCTCGTTGCGCAGCGCGCAGCTTGCGACCGAAATGCCGAGCTCGAGCCCGATCATGTGGATCGGCCGGTAGAGCGCGGCGTATTTGCCGCTTTTGTCCGGCAGCATGGCGTATTCCTTGAAGCAGCGGCGCGCGTAGTCGGTCTCGCCCTCGATCACCACGTAGGTGCCGAGCGCCAGATGATGCGGCACGTCGCGGCCGTCGCGATAGACCGACGACGTCACTTCGGTGACGCCGGCCTTTTCCAGCGTGCCGCCGTCGCTTTTCGGCTTGCAGATGTCGGCGAGCTCGAAGCGCGTCGCCGGCGGGAAATGCAGGCCGTCGCGTCTGCGGCACCAGGCCGGTGGCGTTGCACACCGCCGTCATCTCGATGCCGGACTTGGTGCCGTCGACGAAGGAATTGAACATCTTCGGATTGATCGACTTGCGGTCGGAGATGTTCAGATACTTGTCGAGGATGTCCCAGACATTGTCGGGATTGGACTTGTGATAATGCGGCTCGTAGCGCGTGCCCTTGCCGGCGCAGATCACCTTGAAGCCGGCGGCGCGCGCCCAATCGACGTGCTCGCAGATCAGCGCCGGCTGGTCGCCCCAGGCGAGCGAATAGACGACGCCCGCGGCCTTGGCCTTGCGCGCCAGCAGCGGGCCGGCCACCGCGTCGGCTTCGACATTGACCATGACGATGTGCTTGCCGTTTGCGATCGCCGTCAGCGCAGTGATGGATGCCGGCGCCGGGCACGCCGGTCGCCTCCACGATCACCTCGATGCGCGGATCGGCGATCAGCGCCTCGGCGTTGTCGGTGACGAAGGTCGTGCGCTGCCTTGTGCGCGTCGGCGAGCGAGCTGGCGGCGTATAGCGCCATCCGGCCAGCCCGCGGTCTTGAGCTGGCTGCGGGCGCGCGCGACGTCGAGATCGGCGACGCCGGCGACATGCATGCCGCGCGTCAGCCGCGCCTGCGACAGGAACATGGTGCCGAATTTGCCGGCGCCGATCACGCCGACGGTGACCGGCCTGCCGGCGGCTTCGCGCTCGAGCAACTTGGCATGAAGGTTCAACGCCGCGCTCCCGTTGGCGATTGGCGCAACGGAAACACAGCGCGCGGCGCGCCGACAAGCGGCGGCGCTATTGGCAGAGCGCGCGGGAGACGAAAGTTTCGGTCGTGCAGCCCGGGCCGGTGCGCCGGCCGGCGAGATAGACTTGCGGCGGGCAGACCTCGGCGGTGGTCATGTCGAGGCTCTTGCCGGAGTCGAAGCCCTTGGCCTTGCACATCGCGTCGGCGGCGGCGATGCAATCGGGCGCGCCATTCGGCGCGAGCGGGCATTTCTCGATGGCCCGACACCACGCGCGTACCGGGAATGCGCGCGACGCGTCGGCGGCGTCCTTGGCGCCATCGACCGTGTCTTGGCGGCGACGCCGGCCTTGTCGCCGAAGTTCTCGACCTCCTTGCCGGCGCCCTTGAAGGTCGAGGAACCGATGGCCGGCCTGCTCGGAGAACCAGCGGCTGACGGTGTCGATGAAACCGGTCCATCGGACTTCGGCGGGGCCGGCTTCCTGCGCGGCGGCGAGCGACGGCGGAGAACGCCAGCGCCGCGGCCAGCGCCAAGCGCGCGCGCCAAGAGACGCCGCTTGCGCGCTCTGCTCGGGCCGATCGACATCAGCGTGCTGTTCATGGCCGGTTCGGCGATTAACGATGCCCAAACGGCATTCGCGCCGTTGCCCGCCATCTAGCCCGGCACAGGTGGCGAAAATGTGAACGGCCGCTTTCTCAGAACAGGTAGACCGCCGCCACGATGCCGCCGACGAGGACGACGGCGAACAGCAGATCCACAAGCCCGAGCGACGCTCGATGATATGGCGGGCCTGCTCGCCATAGCGGTGCAGCAGGAAGGCCAGCAGGAAAAACCGCGCGCCGCGCGCAATGATCGAAAACAGGACGAACAGGCCGAAATTGTAGCCGGCAAAGCCGGAGGTGATGGTGACGATCTTGTAGGGGATCGGCGTGAGGCCCTTGAGCAGGATGATCCAGGCGCCCCATTGCGCATAGGCGGCGCGGAAGGCTTCGACCTTGTCGCCGTAGCCGTAGAGCTGGATCAGCCAGGCGCCGACCGAATCGTAGAGCAGCGCGCCGATGGCGTAGCCGAGCATGCCGCCGGCGACCGAGGCGACCGTGCACCAGGCCGCCATGACATAGGCGCGCTGCGGCCGCGCCAGCGCCATCGGGATCAGCATCACGTCGGGCGGCACCGGGAAGAACGAGCTTTCGGCGAACGCCACCGCGCCCATGGTCCACAGCGCGTGCGGCTTGTCGGCGGCGGCGACGCACCAGTCGTAAAGGCGGCGAAGCAAGACCGCGCGCTCGGATTGCCTGAACAGTCATTCGAAGCTCACAAGAGATGGAAGGAAGATCAGCGGCGCTTGCGGACGCGCCGGCTTTCGAGTCGCCACGACCTTACGCCGCGGCGGCGCCTGTACCATATCTTTTCGGCACTTTTTCGGCAATGCCGAACATCAGTTCGCGCCGGCGCATTTCGGCCCAGACGTCGTCCGGATGCACGCCGGCATGAACCCAGAGCACGACCAGATTGTAGAGCAGGTCGGCGCTTTCGCGGACGACCGCTTCGGTCTGGCCGTGCATGGCGTCGATGACGACTTCGACCGCTTCCTCGGCGAGCTTCTTGGCCATCTTGGCGCGGCCGGCGCGCAACAGCCGCGCGGTGCGCGATTTGGCCGGGTCGGAGCCGCGGACGGCGATCACGGCGTCGTAAAGCCGGGCGACCGAATCAGTTCATGCGCCGACAATAACCCGGTTATCGGCAAGCAAGTCAAAGAAATGCCTCGTCCAGGAACACGGGCGCCTCAATCCTCTTCGCTCAGCAGCGTGGCGTTGCCGCCGGCCGCCGCGGTGTTGACCGTGACCACCTGCTCGGGCGCGAAGCGGCGCAGATAATTCGGGCCGCCGGCCTTCGGCCCGGTGCCGGAAAGCCCGCTGCCGCCGAACGGCTGGCGTGCCGACCACCGCGCCGATCATGTTGCGGTTGACATAGACATTGCCGTGCGGCAGCCGCGCGGCGATGCGCGCGACGGTCGCGTCGATGCGCGAATGGATGCCGAGCGTGAGCGCCGTGCCGTTGCCGGCGATGTCGTCGAGCAGCGCGTCGAGCTCGCCGGCGCGCCAGCGCACCACGTGCAGCACCGGGCCGAACACTTCCTCGCGCAGGTCGCGCGCGCGCTCGAGCGCGATGATGGTCGGCGCGACGTAGGTGCCGCGCGCCGGCAGCGCACGCTCGTCATCCCAGCGGAAGCGCACGGCGCCGCGCGCCGATCGGCGATCCAGCGCTCGAGCTTGCCTTGCGCCTCGGCGTCGATCACCGGGCCGACATGGGTCGCGAGATCGCGCGGATCGCCGAGCGCCAGCTCGCGCGCCGCGCCCGCGATCATCGTCGAGCACGCGGTCGGCGACGTCCTCCTGCACGCAGAGCAGCCGCAGCGCCGAGCAGCGCTGGCCGGCGGAGCGGAACGCCGAGGCGATCACGTCGTCGGTCGACCTGCTCGGGCAGCGCGGTGGCATCGACGATCATGGCGTTGATGCCGCCGGTCTCGGCGATCAGCGGCACGATCGGCCCGTCCTTGGCGGCGAGCGCGCGGTTGATCGCGCGCGCGACCTCGGTCGAGCCGGTGAAGGCGACGCCGGCGACGCGCGCGATCGGCGACCAGCAGCGCGCCGACCTTGCCGTCGCCCGGCACGAGATGCAGCGCGGCTTGCCGGCACGCCGGCGGCGTGCAGCAGCCTCACCGCCTGCAGCGGCGATCAGCGGCGTCTGCTCGGCGGGCTTGGCGACCACGGCATTGCCGGCGGCGAGCGCGGCGGCGATCTGGCCGGTGAAGATCGCGAGCGGGAAATTCCACGGGCTGATGCAGACGAACACGCCGCGGCCGCGATAGCGCAGCTCGTTGCTCTCGCCGGTCGGGCCCGGCAGCGGCTGCGGCGCGAGCGTGCGGCGCGCCTGCGCGGCGTAGTAGCGGCAGAAGTCGGCCGCCTCGCGCACTTCCGAGACGCAATCGTCGAGCGTCTTGCCGGCCTCGCTTTGCAGCAGCGCGATCAGGCGCGCCGCGGTTTGCTTCGATCAGATCGCCGGCGCGCTCGAGCGCCGCGCGCGCGCTCGCGCGACCGGCGTCGCGTCCCAGGCCGGCAAAGCCGGCCTGCGCCGCGGCCATCGCGGCGGCGACGATCGCTGCGTCGCCTTCGCTGCACCGTGCCGATCGCTGTCGCCGTCGATCGGCGACAGCACGTCGCGCGCGCGCGCCCGGCGACGCGCGACGCCATCGATCAGCGGCGCGGCATCGGCCGCTTGCGGCGCCGCGCGCGATCTCGGCCGAGCAGCGCGTCGAGCGCCGCGCTGTCGCCGAATTCGACGCCGGCCGAATTCTTGCCGCTCCGGCGCGAACAGATCGCGCGGCAGCGGAATATGCGGATGGCGCGCGTGCGCCGGCATCGCCGATCCAGCTCTGCGGCCGCCGCAGGATCGTCGGCGATCGGCACCGCCGGATCGGCGGCGACCGACACGAACGAGGAGTTGGCGCCGTTCTCCAGCAGCCGCCGCACCAGATAGGCGAGCAGATCGCGATGGCCGCCGACCGGCGCATAGACGCGGCAGGTCAGCTGCGGGCAGTTCGGCGAGCAGCGCCTCGTAGAGCGCCTCGCCCATGCCGTGCAGGCGCTGGAATTCGTAATCCTGCGACGCCGCCGGCATCCTCGATCACGCTCGCGACGGTGAGCGCGTTGTGGGTGGCGAATTGCGGATAGAGCCGCGGCCGCGCCGCCAGCAGCTTGCGCGCGCAGGCGAGGTAGCAGAGATCGGTCATCGCCTTGCGCGTGAACACCGGATAGTCGGCAAGCCCGCGCTCCTGCGCGCGCTTGATCTCGGTGTCCCAATAGGCGCCCTTGACCAGCCGCACCATCAGGCGGCGGTCGAGCGCGCGCGGCGAGCTCGGCGATCCAGTCGATCACCGCGCGGCGCGCGCTTCTGATAGGCCTGCACCGCAAGGCCGAAGCCGTCCCAGCCGGCGAGCGAGGGATCGCGCAGCACCGCGCCGATGACCGTCGAGCGACAGTTCGAGCCGGTCGGCTTCCTCGGCATCGACGGTGAAATTGAGGTCGTGCGCCTTGGCCAGCCGCGCCAGCTCGAGCAGCCGCGGCGTCAGTTCGCGCGAGCACGCGCTCGCGCGACAGCGCCTCGTAGCGCGGATGCAGCGCCGAGAGCTTCACCGAAATGCCCGGCCGGCGCGGCAGCGCGTCGTTGCCGGCGCTGCTTGCCGATCGCGCTCGATGGCGTGCGGCGTAGGCCTCGAAATAGCGCGCGGCATCGGCGGCGGTGCGCGCGCCCTCGCCCAGCATGTCGAAGGAATAGCGAAACTCGCGCTGCGCGCCGGCGCGCGCGAGCGCCTCCTCGATGGTCTGCGCCGAGCACGAAATGCGAGCCGAGCAGCCGCATCGCCTGGCGCGTCGCGGCGCGCACCGCCGGCAGGCCGAGCCGCTTGACCAGCGCCTCGACGATGCTCTCCGGCGTCTCGCCCGGATGGATGACGCGCGCGGTGATGCCGAGCGTCCAGGCCGAGGCCGACACCAGAAGCGCGGCCGAGCGCGCCTCGTGATGCGCCCAGTCGCCGGCCTTGAGCTTGTCCTCGATCAGGCGGTCGGCGGTGGCGGCGTCGGGCACGCGCAGCAGCGCCTCGGCCAGCACCATCAGCGCCAGGCCCTCCTTGGTCGAGAGCGCATAGGCGTGCAGGAAATCCTCGACGCCGCCGAGGCCGCCCGATGCGCGCGCGGATCGCTTCGACCAGGCGCGTGGCGCGGGCGTCGATGCGCGCTTCGGCCGCCGGCGGCCGCGCGGCGCTCGCCAGCAACCCGGCCGCGATCGCCTCGTCCGCCGGCGCATAGGGCGCCCGCAAGGACGGAATATTGCGGACCGCTGGCTCTGCCGCCGGCATCAACGCACCTCCGCGCGCGCGGGTGAGCATAGCGCATGGGCGGGCGCCGGATAACGCGCTGAGGGCAGTTTGGATCAGGCGACGGTGGCGACCAGCTTGGGCCCGCCGGCGCCGCGGACTGCGGAGGCGATCTCGCCGGCGAGTTGCTCATAGGCGATGCGGGCGCCGCCCTCGCGCACGAAGATCCCGCAATAGATGTCGGGCAGCTTGGGCAGCGGCGCGTCCTCCCACACGATCATGCCGACATCGGCGGCGGCCCGCCGCATGATCGCCATGACGCCGAAGCCCGCCGCCAACGCGCCGGAAAGGCTGGCAAGCTCGGGCCGGTGAACACGTCTTCCCAGTCGAGGCCGGCGTCCTTCGAGCGCGGCGGTCGCCAGCCGGTGGTAGCCGCAGGGTTCGCCATAGGTGACCAGCGGCACCGGCCGATCGTGGTCGATCAAGGGTCGCGGCGCCGCGCACCCAGACCATCTCTTCGGCGCCAGCTATGCACGCGCGTCGGGCGCGAGCGTCGGGCGACAGCCCGACCAAAATGTCGAGCGCGCCGCCGCGCAATTCGCGCACCAGCGGATCGTGGTAGCCGGTGCGCACGATGAAGCGCACATCCGGCCAGCGCTCGCGGAAGCGCGCGAGCGTGCCGGGCAGCGATGGAGGCGACATAGTCGCTGGGAGTTCCGACGCGGATCACCAGCTCCGGCCGCGGAGCTGCCGCCGCCGAGCCGGACGATCTGGTCGTTGATCGAGAGCAGGCGGCGCGCATAGCTCGACCACCATTTCGCCTTGCGGCGTCAGGCTGATGCCCTGGACGCTGCGGTCGAACACATCGCCGCCCAGCAGGAATTGCAACCGCTTGATCTGCGCGCTGACCGCCGGCTGGGTGAGGCCGAGCGAAGCCGCGGCCTTGGTGAAACTGCGCAGATCGACGACCGCAACCAAAGTGCGCAGCAGATCGGTCGGAATATTGGTCATTTACCGCCTTCTTTTTCTCGTTTCTCTTCTTTCTTCTCGTTTCTTCTTTCTCGGTTTTCGTCTGGCCCAACCCCGCCGCCGCGCGAATTCATTTGCGTGCGAACAATAAAATCACAGCTTGTGACTGTAACAAGGTCCCACCTCGCGCGCAATTCGGCGGGCAAATTGGCTTGCGGCAGTCGGCCGACTATTTGATGCGTTCCAGAATGCTGACGTAGTTCGCCACCGCGGTGCCGCCCATGTTGAAGATGCCGCCGAGGCGGGCGTTCTTGACCTGCAGATCGCCGGCCGTGCCGGTGAGCTGCATGGCGGTCAGCGCGTGCATCGACACGCCGGTGGCGCCGATCGGATGGCCCTTGGCCTTGAGGCCGCCGGACGGATTGACCGGCAGCTTGCCGTCCTTCTGCGTCCAGCCTTCCTTGATGGCGCGGGCGCCCTGCCCTTCCGGCAGTCAGGCCCATGGCCTCGTATTCGATCAGCTCGGCGATGGTGAAGCAGTCGTGCGTCTCGACGAACGACAGATCGCCGAGCGCGAGGCCGGCGTCGCCAGCGCGCGCTGCCAGGCCAGCGAGCAGCCTTCGAACTTGAGGATGTCGCGCTTGGCCATCGGCAGGAAGTCCTGCACGTGCTCGGCGGCGCGGAAGGCGACCGCCTTGTCGAGCTGCAGCGCGGTCTCGACGTCGGCCAGCACCACCGCGGCGGCGCCGTCGGAGACCAGCGAGCAATCGGTGCGCTTGAGCGGGCCGGCGACGAACGGATTCTTCTCGCTCTCGGTGCGGCAGAACTCGTAGCCGAGATCCTTGCGCATCTGCGCGTAAGGATTGCCGACGCCGTTCTTGTGGTTCTTGGCCGCGATCATGCGCCAGCGCGTCGGACTGGTCGCCCTATTTCTGGAAATAGAGCGCCGGCGATCTTGCCGAAAATGCCGGCGAAGCCGCCGTCGATCTCGGCCTCCTCGCGCACATAGGACGCCTTGAGCAGATTGCGGCCGATCTCCGGCCGCGGGCGTCGTCGTCATCTGCTCGACGCCGACCACCAGCACGATGCGCGCCGCGCGCGCCTCGATCGCCTTGAGGCCCTGATGCACGGCGGCCGAACCGGTGGCGCAGGCATTCTCCACCCGCGTCGCGCGCTTGAAGCGCAGATCGGGCGAGGCCTGCAGCACCAGCGCGGCGGTGAAATCCTGCGCCGAGAAGCCGGCGTTGAAATGGCCGAGCACGATCTCGTCGACGTCCTTCGGCCGCGATGCCGGCATCGGCGAGCGCCTCGTCGGCCACCCGCACGATCAGGCTTTCGACGCTCTCGCCGTCGAGCTTGCCGAAGGGGGTATGGGCCCAGCCGACGATGCAGCGGTCATCGAACGCGTCTCCTTGCCGAATTTTGGTCGCACTTCAATCGGCGATGCAGGCGAATCACCATGATTCACAGCGGGGGCGCATGGCGGCTTTGCCTCCGCAGTCGAGCTTCGATAGCTTAGCTCCAGTCTAGCTGCCTGCCTGGAACCCAACCGTTTCCGAGGGCCAGCGTCACCGGAACCGCGAACACGTGCAGCATCTTGCGCCAGTCCCCGCTCTTCCTGATCTCGGTCTTGCTCGCCCTGCGCGCTGGCGCTCGACCTGCGCCAACGCGCGCGCAGGCCGAAGCGCAAGCTGCTGATCGAAGCCGCCACCGGCAAGGTGCTGCACGCGGAGAACGCCACCTATCCGTGGTACCCGGCCTCGGTCACCAAGCTGATGACCGCCTACACCACGCTGCGCGCGATCAAGGAAGGCCGCATCACGCTCGACACGCTGCTCACCGTGTCGCGCAACGCGGCCGCGCAGCAGCCGACCAAGATGGGCTTCAAGGTCGGCACCACGCGTCACCGTCGACAACGCGCTCAAGATGCTGATGGTGAAATCGGCCAACGACATGGCGGTCGCGATCGCCGAAGGCGTCGGCGGCTCGATCGAGGGCTTCGCCGACATGATGAACGCCAATGCGCGCCGGCTCGGCATGACGCAGACGCAATTTCGTCAACCCGAACGGCCTGCCGGCCGACAACCACGTCACCTCGGCGCGCGACCTCGGCATTCTGGCGCGCGCGCTGATCCAGCGAATTTCCGCGAATACGATTTCTACTGGCACATCCACTCGATCCGCTACGGCAATCGCGTCATGCGCAACTACAATTCGCTGCTCGACCGCTATCCCGGCGCCGACGGCATGAAGACCGGCTTCATCTGCGCCTCCGGCTACAATGTGGTCGCCTCCGCGACCCGCAACGGCCGCCGGCTGATCGCGGTCGTGCTCGGCGCCTATTCCGGCGCGGTGCGCGCGCAGAAGGCGGCGCAACTGCTCGAGCGCGGCTTCAACGGCGGCGGCGCTGTCCTGGCTGACGCCCTCGCTCGGCACCGTCGACGCGCTGGCGCCGATCGACGCGCCGCCGCCCAATCTGCGCGACGAAATGTGCGGCGGCCACCGCCGCAAGCCGCCGTCCGAGGACAATGACGAGGAAGAAGAAACACGGCCGCGCACCAGTGGCGACACCTCGCTCGGCGCAGGCCTTCATGCTGTCGAACCTGAAGGCCTCGGCCGGCAAATTCGTGCTCGGCCCGCCGGTCGAGACCGAGCCGCCGATCATGGTGTTCACCGGGCCCGCCGACAAGCCCGACGCGGTCGAGCAGACCGTCGCCTCCGGCAAGACCAAGCATGCGCGCAAGAAGAAGATCGCCGCCCATCCCAAGAAGAAGGCCGCGGAGGCCGGCCGGCAAGAAAGCCGCGGCGGCCGACCGCCGGCAAGAAAAAGCCGGCCAAGCACGCCAAGGCGAAAGTCTCCTCGGCCGCCAAATGAGCGGGCCCGAGGCCAACGCGCGGCGCCAGCCGCCCGACCCGATCCCGCTGACCGTGCTCACCGGCTTCCTCGGCGCCGGCAAGACCACGCTGCTCAACCGCCTGCTGAAGGACCCGGCGCTCGCCGAGACCGCCGTCATCATCAACGAATTCGGCGAGGTCGCGCTCGACCATCTGCTGGTCGAATATGTCGGCGACAACATGGTGCTGCTGCAGTCGGGCTGCCTGTGCTGCACCATGCGCGGCGACCTGGTCGACGCGCTGGAGACGCTGCTGCGCGATCTCGACAACCGGCGCTGCACATTCCAGCCGCGTGCTGCTGGAGACCACCGGCCTCGCCGATCCGGCGCCGGTGCTGCACACCGCGATGGCGCATCCCTATCTGGTGCTGCGCTACCGGCTCGACGGCGTGGTGACCGTGGTCGATCGCGTCAACGGCGAGGCGACGCTCGACGCGCATGCCGAAGCGGTGAAGCAGGCGGCGGTCGCCGACCGCATCGTGCTGACCAAGACCGACCTGGCCGAGCGCCGAGCAACGCGAGGCATCGTGCGCGCGGCTGCGCGCGCTCAATCCGGCCGCGCCGATCCTCGATGCCGCCAAAGGCGAAGCGACCGCCGAGCAGATTGCTCGGCAGCGGGCTGTACGATCCGGACCGCAAAATCCCCGACGTCAAGAAATGGCTCGCCGCCGAGGCCTATGCCGACGCGCATGCGCACGATCACGCGATCATCATCACGGCCACGGCGCCTCGACCGCAACCGGCACGACGAGCACATCGGCTCCTTCGTGCTGACCAGCCGACGCCGCGATCCCGGCCGGCACGCTCGAGATGTTCCTCGAACTGTTGCGCGCGAGCTACGGCGACCAGCTGCTGCGCCTCAAGGGCATCGTGAAGCTCGCCGAAATGCCGGACACGCCGGTGGTGGTGCACGGCGTGCAGCACGTCTTCCACCCGACCGCGCGGCTCGAGCGCTGGCCGGACGACGATCACCGCACCCGGCTGGTGTTCATCACCCGCGACCTGCCCGAGCGCACCGTGCGCGAGCTGTTCGAGGCCTTCCTCGGCGCGCTCGCGCCCGACCGGCCCGACCGGGCGGCGCTGATCCGACAATCCGCTGGTCCCCTTCGGCGGCATGGACCGCTGAGCCGGCGGCCCTTGCGCCTCACCGCAAGACGCACGATCCTGCCAGCCCCGCCGCCGCTCATCAGGCCGCATGGGGAGAAAGCCATGGACCGGATCTGGCTGCGGCAATATCCGCCGGGCGTGCCCGCCGAGATCGATCCGTCGCGCTATGCTTCGCTGGTCGCGCTGTTCGAGGAAAGCTTCCGGCTTTACGCCGCGCGCGGCGCCTGCATCTGCATGGGCAAGACCATCACTTACGCCGAACTGGACGCCGCTTCGCGCGCGCTTGCCGCCTGGCTGCAGGCGCGCGGCCTGCCGCACGGCGCGCGCGTCGCCGTCATGATGCCGAACGTGCTGCAATATCCGGTGGCGATCGCCGCCATCCTGCGCGCCGGCATGACGGTGGTGAACGTCAACCCGCTCTACAAGCCGCGCGAACTGGAATTCCAGCTCAGCGATTCCGGCGCCGAGGCGATCGTCGTGCTGGAGAATTTCGCCTCCGTGCTGCAAGAGGCGCTGCCGCACACCAAGGTGAAGCACGTCCTGGTCGCCAGCATGGGCGACATGCTGGGCGGCCTGAAAGGCACGATCGTCAATTTCGTCGTGCGCCGCGTCAAGAAGATGGTGCCGGCCTACGCCTTGCCCAACTCGATTTCCTTCAACGCCGCGCTCGCCGAGGGCGGCAAGCTGCCGTTCAACCCGCCGAAGATCGGGCCCGACGACATCGCCTTCCTGCAATATACCGGCGGCACCACCGGCGTCGCCAAGGGCGCCATGCTGCTGCACCGGAATCATGATCGCCAATCTGCTGCAGCTCGAGGCGTGGAACGCGCCGATGGTCAATCGGCCGCCGGCGACCGAGCAGCTGATCGTGCTGACCGCGCTGCCGCTCTATCACATCTTCGCGCTCACCGCCTGTTTCCTGTTCAGCGTAAGCAACGGCGGCATATGCATCCTGATTCCGAACCCGCGCGACATCGGCGGCCTGATCAAGGTGCTCAAGAAAACCAAGGTCAACTTCTTCCCGGCCGTGAACACGCTGTACAACGCGCTGCTCAACCATCCCGACTTCGGCAGCATCGACTGGAGCATGCTGAAGTCGGCGGTCGGCGGCGGCATGGCGGTGCAGAAGCCGGTGGCGGAAGCCTGGATGAAGGCGACCGGCCGCCCGATCGTCGAGGGCTACGGCCTGTCGGAGACCGCGCCGGTGCTCACCGTCAACCGCGACGACATTTCCGAGTGGACCGGCACCATCGGCCTGCCGATGCCCTCGACCGAGATTTCCATCCGCGACGACGATGACAAGGAAGTGCCGCTCGGCGAGCAGGGCGAAATCTGCGCGCGCGGCCCGCAGGTGATGGCCGGCTACTGGCAGCGGCCGGACGAGACCGCGAAGGTGATGAGCAAAGACGGCTTCTTCCGCACCGGCGACATCGGCGTGATGGACAACGAAGGCCGCGTGCGCATCGTCGACCGCAAGAAGGACATGATCAGCGTCTCCGGCTTCAAGGTGTTCCCCAACGAGGTCGAGGACGTGGCGATGAGCCATGGCGGCGCTGCTGGAGTGCGCGGTGATCGGCATCCCCGATCCGCATTCCGGCGAGGCGCCCAAGCTGTTCGCGGTCAAGAAACTGCCGGGACTGGACGGCGGCCGAACTGCGCGCTTTCCTGAGCGCCAAGCTCGCCAGCTACAAGGTGCCGAAGCAGATCGAATTCCGCGACGACCTGCCCAAGACCAATGTCGGCAAGATTTTGCGCCGCGCGCTGCGCGACGAGGCGATCGGGCCGCCGGCGGCGTGAACCGAGTTCGCCATGAACGAGACCGCATCCAAGCCCGCCGACGTCGTGTCGTTCTGGCGCAATGTCGGGCCGAAGGGCTGGTTCGAGAAAAATCCGGCGCTCGACGAGGAAATCCGCCGGCGTTTCCTGGCGCTGCACGAGGCCGCCGCCGCCGGCCGGTTGGCGTCGTGGGAAAACAGCGCCGAAGGCGCGCTGGCGCTGCTGATCCTGCTCGACCAGTTTCCGCGCAACATGTTCCGCGGCGACAAGCGCGCCTTCGCCACCGACGCGCAAGCGCGCGCGCTGGCGAGCCGCGCCATCCTCAACGGCTTCGACGGCGCCGATCCCGCGATGCGCAGTTTCTTCTATCTGCCGTTCGAGCATTCCGAGAGCCTGGTCGACCAGGAGCGCGGGCTCCTGCTCTACAAGGCCGCGGGCGACGCCGACGGCCTCAAATGGGCGCAGATCCATGCCGACATCATCCGCCGCTTCGGCCGCTTTCCGCACCGCAACGCCGTGCTCGGCCGCGCCACCACGCCCGAAGAGCAGGCCTTCCTGGACGGCGGCGGCTTCGCCGGTTAAACGGCTGCCATGGCTGATCTGGCGGTCAGGGATCTCGCGCTGCGGCTCGGCGGCGCCGAAATTCTGCAAGGCGTCTCGTTGACCGTCGCCGCCGGCGAAGCGGTCGCGCTGCTCGGCGCCTCCGGCAGCGGCAAGACCACGCTGCTGCGCGCCATCGCCGGCTTGGAGCGGCCGCACGCCGGCTCGATTGCGATCGGCGAGCGCGTTTTCTTCGACGCCGCGCGCGGCATCGACCTGCCGGCGGAGCAGCGCGGGCTCGGCCTCGTGTTCCAGTCTTACGCGCTGTGGCCGCACCGCACGGTGTTCGAGAACGTCGCCACCGGCCTCAAGCTGCGCGACGTCACGCCCGACGAGATCACGCAGCGCGTCGACAGAGTGCTGGCGCAGTTCGATCTCAGCGCGTTCGCCGCGCGGCTGCCGGCGCAGCTTTCCGGCGGGCAGCAGCAGCGCGTCGCCATCGCGCGCGCGCTGGTCTACGAGCCGCCGGTGATCCTGCTCGACGAGCCGTTGTCCAATCTCGACGCCAGACTGCGCGAGGACGCGCGCGGCTGGCTGCGCCTGCTGATCACCACGCTCGGGCTCTCGGCGATCCATGTGACGCACGACCAGGCCGAAGCGATGGCGATCGCCGACCGCATCGTGCTGCTCGAGGCCGGGCGCATCGCGCAGGACGGCTCGCCGAGCGCGCTCTACAGCGAGCCGGCGTCGCGCTTTGCCGCCGAGTTCATGGGCAGCAACAACCGGCTCGACGGCGTGTTGCTGGAAAGCGCGAACGGCCGCGCCACCCTCGACGTGCTCGGCGAGCCGCTCGCCGGGCGCGCGCGCACAAGCGCGCAGAAGGGCGCGACGGTGGCCGGCATCATCCGGGTCGAACGCACGCGGCTTGCGCGCGAGCCGGGGCGCAACCGGCTCGCCATGACGCTCAAGACCGCGATGTATCTCGGCGAGCGCTGGGAGCTTTTGTTCGAGCGCGGGCACTTGAGCGTGCGCGCCTATGCCGAGGCGCCGCCGGCGGCGGGCGAGCACTATGTCGAGTTTCCGCCCGAGGCGCTGTGGGTTTTCTAGCGCAGCCCCAGGCCACTGAATGTTAACGGTTCCTTGCTATCGGAACCCAATGGCTTTGCCCTCGTACGGCTCGCATGACGTCGCGCCTTCGCCGCTCGCGCGCATGCTCGCGCGCGTCAGGGCGCTGCTCGCCGAGAAGACCGACAACCGCATCGCCCAGCTCGTCGCCGGCAAGGTGTTCATGGTGCGGCTTGCCAGCGCGCTGCTCGCGCTGGTGTCGCAGGTGCTGCTGGCGCGCTGGATGGGGCGCTTCGAGTTCGGCGTCTACATCTATGTCTGGACCTGGGTGTTGATGATCGGCGCCTTGTCCGACGTCGGGCTTTCCTCGGCCGCGCGCCGCTTCATTCCGGAATACAGCGAGCGCAAATCCTTCGACCTGTTGCGCGGCTTCCTCACCGGCAGCAAGTGGCTGGCGTTTGCGGTGGCGGGCGCGATCGGCGCGCTCGGTGCGCTCGGTGTGTGGCTGCTGTCGCCGCATCTCGACGGCTTCGAGATCGTGCCGCTCTATCTCGCCTGCCTCGTCATCCCGGTCTACGGCCTGGTGCAGATCCAGGCCGGCATCGCGCAATCCTACGACTGGCCGAATCTCGCGCTGGCGCCGTTCTACATCTGGCGCCAGCTGGCGATCACCGCGCTGGTCGGCGCCTTTTGGCTGTTGGGCGCCTCGACCGACGCCGTCACCGCCATGGCGATCGCGGCCGGCGCGACCTGGGCGGTGACCATCGGCCAGCTCGCGCTGCTCAACCGCCGGCTCGCCGGCAAGGTGCCGGAAGGGCCGCAAGCGATACGCGGTGAAGGAATGGTTCGCCACCTCGCTCCCGATCTTCGTGGTCGAGGGCTTCTACCTGCTGCTCACTTACGTCGACATCCTCGCGCTCGAGCGCCTGCGCTCGCCCGACGAGGTCGCGGTCTATTACGCCGCCGCGCGCCTGCTCGCCATCGTCGCCTTCGTCTATTTCGCCATCGCCGGCGCCACCACCCACAAGTTCACGCAGTATCACGTCGCCGGCGACAGCCAACGCCTCGCCACGTTCTTCACCGAAACCGCCGCTGGACGTTCTGGCCCTCGCTCGCGGTCTGCGCGCTGATCCTCGCCTGCGGCCTGCCGCTGCTGTCGCTGTTCGGCGCCGGCTTCACCGCCGGCTACGGCGTGATGTTCATCCTGGCGATCGGCATGCTGTCGCGCGCGGCGGTCGGGCCCGCTGAACGGCTGCTCAACATGCTGGGCGAGCGCCGGCAATGCGCCATCATCTATGCCACCGCATTCGCGACCAATCTGGCGCTGTGCGTGGTTGTTGATCCCGCGGGCCGGCATCGAAGGCGCGGCGATCGCGACCTCGAGCGCGCTGGTGGTCGAGTCGGCGATGCTCTACGTCGCCGCCAAGCGGCGGCTCGGCCATCACCTGTTCTCTGATGGGCCGCGCTACGCCCAGCTACCCGCTCGCGCAGCAGCGCCTGATCACCTTGCCGGTCGTGGTCATCGGCATCTGCGTCGATGAAGGCGACCTCGCGCGGGTATTCGTGCGCCGACAGCCGCGTCTTGACGAAGCCCTGGATCTCGGCGGCGAGCGCGTCGGACGGCGGGTGGCCGGGCTTGAGCACGATGAAGGCCTTGACGATCTCGGTGCGGATCGGGTCGGGCTTGCCGACCGCGGCGGCGAGCGCCACCGCCGGATGGCGCAGCAGGCAATCCTCGATCTCGCCCGGCCCGATGCGGAAGCCGGCCGAGGTGATGACGTCGTCGTCGCGCCCGACGAAGGTGATGTAGCCGTCCTCGTCGATGACGCCCTGGTCGCCGGTGGTCATCCAGTCGCCGATGAACTTCTCGCGCGTCGCTTCCGGCCGGCCCCAATATTCCAGGAACATCACCGGGTCGGGGCGCTTGACCGCGATCTGGCCGATCTCGCCGGCCTTGAGCGACCGCGCCGTCGCGGCCGATCACCGCCACCGTGTGGCCGGGCACCGGCTTGCCCATGGAGCCGGGCCGCATCATGCCGAGCTGCGCGCAGGAGCCGACCACCAGATTGCATTCGGTCTGGCCGTAGAACTCGTTGATGGTGAGGCCGAAGGCTTCCTTGCCCCATTCCAGCGCTTCGATGCCGAGCGACTCGCCGCCGGAGGCGAGCGTGCGCAGCTTGAAGGTGTGGCGCCCGCGCGGGCTCGGCACCGCGCGCATCATGCGCAGCGCCGTCGGCGGTATGAAGGCGTTGCGCACGCCCGCGGATGCCATCAGCGCGAAGGCTTCGTCCGGATCGAACTTGTCGAAGCGGCGCGCCACCACCGGCACGCCGTGGTGCAGGCTCGGCAGCAGCACGTCGAGCAGCCCGCCGGCCCAGGCCCAGTCGGCCGGCGTCCAATAGCGGTCGCCCGGCTGCGGGAAACGGATAATGCGGCATCTCGACGCCGGGCAGATGGCCGAGCAGCACGCGATGGCCGTGCAGCGCGCCCTTCGGCTGGCCGGTGGTGCCCGAGGTGTAGATCATCATCGCCGGATCGTCCGGACCGGTGTCGACGGCTGTGAAATCGGACGATGCGCGCGCCAACAGAGTCGGGCAGATTGCGCCGTCGACCGCGAGCACGCAAGTCACGTCCGGCACTTCGCCGCGCACCTGCTCGAGCTTGGCGAGGCCCTGCGCGTTGGTGAGCAGCGCCTTGGCGCCGGAATTCTGCAGGCGATAGGCGAGCGCGTCCGGCCCGAACAAAATCGCGATCGGCAGCGCCACCGCGCCGAGCTTGTAGATGGCGAAATGGGCGGCGGCGACTTCCGGCGTCTGCGGCAACATGAGCGCGACGCGGTCGCCGCGCGCAACGCCCTGCGCGCGCAGCACATTGGCGAGCCGGTTCGAGGTCTCGCGCAGCCAGCCGAAGGTGACGTTGTCGGTCGCGCCCGTCCGGCTTGACATGCAGAATGGCGAGCCGCTCCGGCTCGCGCGCCGCCCAGCGGTCGCAGCAGGAGACGCCGATATTGTATCGGGCGGGAATCTCCCAGCGGAATTGGCGATAGAGCGCGTCGTAATCGCGCGCCTGCGGCAGCACCGGCATGGCGCAAAGCTAGTCAGCCGCGCGCGCGAGGTCCAGAGACCCGCCGTCATCACCGGGCTTGTCCCGGTGATCTCGATTGAAATGGAAATGCCGTGCCCCACCTAGGCGAGATGGCCGGGACAAGCCCGGCCATGACAGCCTTAGCCCTTCTTGTCGTCCGGCTCGGCCAGGATCAGCGCCCAATAGACCTTGTATTTCGACTTCGGCGTATAGACCGCGGCGATGCCCATGCGGGTCGCGCCGGCGAGCAGCATATTCGCATTGTGCGGCTTGGAATCGCGCCAGCCGGAGAAGGCCTCCGCCAGCGTATGGTAGCCGGCGCCGATGTTCTCGGCCGCGCGCTTGGCGTCGTAGCCCGAGCCCTTCAGCCGCACGGCGAAGGGCTTGCCGGCGCCGTGGTCGAGCTTGTCGCGCTTGGCCATGATCTCGGCCTGCGCCTGCGCCAGCCGCATCAGCTCGGGATCGAGCGCGACCGCCGGCAGCGCATTGTTGCCGCGGTAGCCGGAAATCATCGAGGCCGCCGCGGCGGCGTCGAGCTCGGCGCCCGGTTGCGCCAAGTTGCGGTAGAAGCTCGGCTCGGCCGGCGGCGTGTAATTGGCGCCGCAGCCGGCAAGCGTCAGCAGCGCGAGAGCGGCAAGCAGCGGGCGCAGGATCAACGGGGAACTCCGAATCGGTGGGGGCGGCAGCCTCGCCGGCCATCGTGGCCGATTGGTGATAGCGCCGAGAAGTAAATCGAACGCTACTGCGCGGATCGCAGCGCCTGCCAGATACGCTCCGGCGTCGCCGGCATGTCGAGCCGCGCGCCCTTCGGCAGCGCGTCGAGAATGGCGTTGATCAGCGCCGGCGGCGCGGCGGTGGTGCCGGCCTCGCCGGTGCCCTTGGCGCCGAGCGGATTGGTGCGGCAGGCGATGGCGTGGTGCTCGACCTGCATCATTGGCACGTCGTGCGCGCGCGGCAGCGCGTAGTCCATGAACGAGCCGGACACGAGCTGGCCGCCGGCGTCGTAGACCGTCGCCTCGGTCAGCGCCTGGCCGAGCCCCTGCGCCACGCCGCCGTGCATCTGCGCCGTGACGATGGTGTCGTCGAGCACGTTGCCGCAATCGCCGACCGCCACATAGTTGACCGACCGCGAGCGCGCCGGTCGCCGGATCGATCTCGACCTCGGCGACGTGGCAGCCGTTGGGAAACGACGGCGGCGCCTTGATGCCGCCTTGCGTGTCGAGGCTTTCCGGGATACCCTGCGCCAGCTCGGCGGCGCGCTCGGCCACCTCGAACAGCGAGACCTCGCGGTTCTTCACGCGGAATTTGCCGGCGGCGATATTCGACCTCGGCTTCGTCCGCCTGCAGCAGCATGGCGGCGACGCGCTTGCCCTTGGCGATCACGGCGTCGGCGGTATTGGCGACGGCGCCGCCGACCATCATCGCCGAGCGCGAGGCGACCGCGCCGAAGCCCGGCACGTCGCGCGCGGAATCGCCCGACAGCACGTTGACCTGCTCCGGCGCGAGGCCGAGCTTGCGCGCCGCGACCGCGCCGAACACGGTGCGGTGGCCCTGCCCGCTGGCGCCGGCGCCGATGCTGCACGTTGACCGTCTCGCCGCCGGGAAACGCGATGCGCGCCGGCCTCTTCCGGAAAGGCGCCGGCGATCTCGAGATAGCAGCCGATGCCGATGCCGCGCAGCTTGCCGTTCTTCTTCGCCGCTTTCTTGCGCGCGGCAAAGCCGGCGTAGTCGGCCGCCGTCAGCGCGCGCTCGAACACCGCCGGGAAATCGCCGCTGTCGTAAGTGTTGCCGAAGGCGGTGGTGTAGGGAATTTTCGCGGGCGGGATCAGATTGCGCCGGCGCAATTCGGCGGCGTCGATGCCGAGTCTGGTCGGCGGCCGCGTCGATCACGCGTTCGATCAGATAGCTCGCCTCCGGGCGGCCGGCGCCGCGATAAGGCCCGGTCGGCACCGTGTTGGTGAACACGCAGCGCGAGTTCACCTGCGCGTGCGGGATGTCGTAGACGGTCGGCAGGCAGCCGGAAATGTGCGTGGTGAAGACGAAATGCGCGACGCCGGTGAAATAGGCGCCGACATTGCCGAGGCAGTTGACGCGCAAGCCCAGGAATCGCCCGCGCTTGCTGAGCGCGAGCTCGACCGTGCAGAACGAGTCGCGGCCCTGGTTGTCGGTGACGAAGGCCTCCGAGCGCGTCGATACCCAATGGATCGGTTTGCCGAGCACGCGCGCGGCGTGCAGCATCGGCGACGAATTCGGGATAGCACGACGCCTTCATGCCGAAGGCGCCGCCGACGTCGTCGGTGAGGAGGCGCAACTCCTCCGGCTTGATGTCCATCGCGCCGGCGACCTGGCCGCGCACGCCGGCCACACCCTGCGTCGCGCAGCGCAGCGTGAAGCGCTTGCTGCTCGGCGTCATAGCTCGCGGTCGCGGTGCGCGGCTCGAGCGAGGCGACGACCAGCCGCTGGTTGACCAGTTCGACCGTCACCACATGCGCGGCTTCGGCGAAGGCGCGCTCGAGCGCGGCCTGCTTCTTGCCGTCGGGATCGGCCGGCGCGCTCCAGTCGAAGCCGATATTGCCCGGCGCTTCCGGCCAAAGCTGCGGTGCGCCGGGCTTGATCGCCTCGCGCACATCGGTGACCGGCGGTGAGCGCCTCATAGTCGACCGCGACCTTCTCGGCGCCGTCCTGCGCGGCGGCGAGGCTGGTCGCGACGACCACCGCGACCGGCTCGCCGACATGCATCACGCGCGTCGCGGCGAGCGCCGGACGATGCGGCGAGAACGGCGGCTTGCCATCGCGGCCGGGAATTGGATGCGCGTGCGAGAGCGAGTGGTAGTGCTCGGCGGCAAGGTCGGCGGCCGTGAGCACCGACAGCACCCCTTGCACCTTCTTGGCTTCCGCCGTGTCGATGTGCTCGATCTTGGCAAAGCCGTGCGGCGAGCGCACGAATTGCGCGAACAGCGCGCCTTGCGGCTTGACGTCGTCGCCGAAGCGGCCGGTCCCGCGCAGCAGCGGATCGTCCTCGATGCGGCCATGCCAGTTGTTGCGGCGGCGGTCGAACTGGTCATTCCGGGCACTCCAGAAAATATCTCAAAGGCGGGTTTTGATGCCGGCTTCGGTATAGAGGGCGTTGATGTGCGCCTTCACCTCCGGCTTGGTGGTGTCGGTCGCGGGCGCGTGCGACCAGCCGGCCTTGGCGCGGGCATAAAGCGCGATCTCCTCGTCCTGCTGCGAGGTGCCGCCGGAAATCCCGTAGGCCCCGACCATCTCGTCGCCCTTGAACACCGGCGCCGAGCCCCCGCTGGCGGCGATGCGGCCGTGGGTCATGGCGGCGAGGCTGACCAGCAATTGCGGATTGCGCTCCTTGAACCATTGCTGGATGACGAGGCCGTCGGGAAAGCGCGGGCTCATCGAGCGGAAGGCCGCCACAGTATAGGCCTTGGCGATGGCGGTGTCGGGGGTGACGAAGCCGGCTTCGTCCATGCGCTCGACCGCGATGATATTGCCCTCCGGGCCCACCACCGCGACCGAGACCGGCACGCCCATGGCTTGCGCCTTCTCGACCGCCAGCCGGATGAATTCGCGGCATTCCGCCGCCCGCAATTTCGCCATCGCCGCCACCGCCTCCCGCCGTCAACCTTTGCTTAACCGGTCTGAACCCGCAATTAACTGAAAAAAAGCGGGTTGGGGAATAGCGTAACGGCGGCATCCGGACGAAAGACCCATGGCCGAGGCAACATCCGCTTTCGCGGCTCCGCGCGATTGGCGCCTGGTGGCGCTGATCGGCGTGCGTCTGCTTTCCGGCGGCCTTCCTGCTGACCCGCAGCGTCGACCTGTCCGGTCTCGTCACGCTGGCCGTGCTCGCCATCGCGTTCGGCCTGCGCGCGCAGCGCCTGCGCACCCACAACCGGCGCATGCGGGTCGCGCTCGACAACATGTCGCAGGGCCTGTGCATGTTCGGCCGCAACGAGCGGCTGGTGGTCTGCAACCAGCGCTACAAGGAAATGTACCACCTGCCCGACGACATCGCGCGGCCGGGCATGACGCTGACCGGCCTGCTCGAATACCGCGCCTCGACCGGCACCTTCTCGCGCAAGGTCGAGGAATACCGGCGCGAGCTGCTCGCCTCCATGGAAGGCGGCCAGATCCGCAGCACCGAGGTCAAATCCGCCGACGGCCGTGCCATTTTGGTCACCAACCGGCCGATGGCCGACGGCGGCTGGGTCGCGACGCATGAGGACATCACCGACCGGCGCGGCGCCGAGCGCGAGCGCGCCTCGATGCAAGAACAGCAGGAGCGGCGCGCCGTCATCGAACAGGCGATCTTGAGCTTCCGCCAGCGCATCGAGGAATTGCTGCGCACGGTCACCGAAGGCGCCATGACGATGCGCTCGACCGCCTCCACGCTGTTCGCCAATTCCGGCCAGACCTCGAAGAGCGCCGAAAGCGCGGTCACCGCCTCCAACGATGCCTCGACCAATGTCGACACCGCGGCGGTCGCGGCCGACGAATTGGCCGGCTCGATCGGCGAGATCGGCCGGCAGCTCAACCTCACCACCGACATCGTGCGCGCGGCGGTGGTCGAGGCGCAAGGCACCAACGAGCAGATCACCGCGTTGGCGCAGGCCGCGCAGAAGATCGGCGACGTCGTCAAGCTGATCCACGCCATCGCCGGACAGACCAATCTGCTGGCGCTCAACGCCACCATCGAGGCGGCGCGCGCCGGCGAAGCCGGCAAGGGCTTTGCGGTGGTGGCCTCGGAAGTCAAATCGCTGGCGGTGCAGACCGCGAAAGCGACCGAGCGACATCTCGCATGTTGATTTCGGCCGTACAGCAGGCGACCTCGGGCGCGGTCGCCGCCATCGGCCGCATATCGGGCCGCATGCAGGAGATCGACAGCTGCGCCACCACCGTCTCGGCCGCGGTCGAGCAGCAGAGCGCGGCCACCGCCGAGATTTCCCGCAACGTGGCGAGCGCCGCCGGCGGCGCCAAGCTGGTGGTGTCGGTTCTGGACGAGGTCGCCGGCGCCGCCACCGAGACGCGGCAATCGGCGCAAAGCGTGCTCACCGCCTCGCAGGCGGTGGAAGCCGCCGCCGCCGATTTGCGCGGCGAAGTGGAAGGCTTTCTCGCGCGCGTCGCCGTCTAGGTCAGCCCAACAGACCGCTCAGCCAGTAAAACAGCGCCGCCAGCAGCCGCCGCCGCCGGGATCGTGACGATCCAGGCGGTGACGATCTCCTTGGCGACGCCCCAGCGCACCGCCGACACTTTCTTGGCCGCGCCGACGCCGATGATCGAGCCGGTGATGGTATGCGTGGTCGACACCGGAATGCCGAGCTCGGTCGCCGCGAACAGCATGATCGAGCCGCCGGTTTCGGCGCAGACAGCCCTGCATCGGCGTCAGCCGCGTGATCTTGCGAGCCCATGGTGCGCACGATGCGCCAGCCGCCGGCCAGCGTGCCGGCCGCCATCGCCGATCTGGCAGGCGAGCACCACCCAGAACGGCACGTAGAATTTGCGTGCCGAGGTAGCCCTGCGAATAGAGCAGCACCGCGATGATGCCCATGGTCTTCTGCGCGTCGTTGCCGCCGTGGCCGAGCGCATAGCAGCGAGGCCGAGACGAATTGCGCGCGGCGGAAAATATTGTCGACGCCGTAGCGGCGTGAAGCGCACGAAGGCCCACGACACCAGCAGCATCAGCAGCAGCGCGAGCAGGCAGCCGAGCCCGGGCGACAGGAAAATGCCGGCGACGGTCTTGCACGACGCCGCGCCCACACCACGGCGTGAGATGCCGGCCTTGGCGATGCCGGCGCCGACCAGGCCGCCGATCAGCGCATGCGAACTCGACGACGGGATGCCGAGCCGGTTGGTGATGATCTGCCAGACGATGGCGCCGGCGAGCGCGCCGAAGATCACGTGCGCGTTGACGATATCGGCCTCGACGATGCCGCGGCCGACCGTTTCGGCGACGTGCAGCCCGAACACCAGGAAGGCGACGAAATTGAAGAACGCCGCCCAGGCGACCGCGTATTGCGGCCGCAGCACGCGCGTCGAGACGATGGTGGCGATCGAGTTGGCGGCGTCGTTCATGCCGTTGAGGAAATCGAACGCCAGCGCGACGGCGATCAGCGCGAACAGCAACGGCAAGGCCAGCGCGCCGGCGTCCATCGTCAGATGCTCCGGTGCATCAAACGTGCTCGATGACGATGCCGTGCATGACGTTGGCCACGTCATCGAAGCGGTCGACCACCTTTTCCAGATGATCGTAGACTTCGTTGCCGACGAAAAACGCCATCGGGTTCGATTTGACGTGGGTCTGGTAGAGCGCGCGCAAGCCGACGTCGTGCAGTTCGTCGGCGCGGCCTTCCAGCTGCGAGATTTGCGCGGTCAAGTCGCTGATATGCGCCGGCCTGCGAGCTGATCGAACTCAGCAGCGGCACCGCTTCCTTGACCAGCTGCGCGCATTTCACGATCGCGTCGGCCATTTCCTTCATCTGCGGCGTGAACTCGGTCACGTCGAACAGCTTGATGCCCTTGGCGGTCTTCTGCATCTGGTCGATGGAGTTGTCCATCGAGGTGATGAGGTCGCGGATGTTGCCGCGGTCGAACGGCGTGATGAAGGTGCGGCGCACCGCGATCAGCACCTCGCGGGTGACGTCGTCGGCGTCCTGCTCGCGGTCCATCACGATCTGGTAGTTGTGCGGCACCGCCTCGCCGCCTTCCAGCATCGCGCGCAGCGCCTCGGCGCCGGCCAGCACCGCCTTCGAATGGCTGGCGAACAGATCGAAGAAGCGCTCCTCCTTCGGCATCAAAGCGTGGAACCAGCGCAGCATTGTCGGCTTCTCCGAACGGCTCGGCGGCAAGCCGAATCTTTCACGGGCAGAAAGCGGAATCGACTTGAGGCGGTGGATAGACGCGCAGGTATGGCGCGTCAATCCGTCCTTCGAGGTTTCCACGGATAGCTTTTTTCGCCCATTCAAATTCGACGATTCTCGTTGAATCCCGCGTGTAAATGCGCTTTGCGTTGCCCGGGCGAAGGCGCAATCTGACGGCGCCGGGACTTCGGGGCGCGGAGACATTCATGCGGTTGGGCTACTTCACCATGCCGGTGCATCCGCTCGGCCGCGACTGGTCGCAGACGCTGCGCGAGGACCGCGAGGCGATCATCCTCGCCGACCGGCTCGGCTTCCACGACGCCTTCATGGGCGAGCACCTGACCGACGCCTGCGAGAACATCACCAACAGCATGCTGTTCATGGCGACGCTGATCCACGACACCAAGCAGATCAAGCTCGCGACCGGCACCACCAATCTCGCGCAGATGCATCCGGTCGTGATCGCGGTCAACGCCGCGATGTTCGATCATCTCTCGCAGGGCCGCTTCATCATGGGCATCTCGGCCGGCGCGCTCACCTCCGACAGCGAGGCCATCGGCATCCTCGACCAGGACCGCAACAAGATGTTCGCCGAAGCGATCGACGTGATCCTGGCGATCTGGGAGCGCGACCCGCCCTACGACATCGACTTCCCCGACAACCGCTTCAAGGTCGGCTTCGCGCGCACCGCCGCGCTCGAGCTCGGCGTCGGCGTCTTGGCCAAGCCGTTCCAGAAGCCGCGGCCGGAGATCGTCGGCACCGTGGTGGCGCCGTTCTCGCCCGGCGTGGTGCTGATGGGCAAACGCGACTTCCATCCGCTGTCGGCGAACTTCCTGCTCGCCAAGCATCTCAAGTCGCATTGGGCGAACTACGCCAAGGGCAAGGCCGACGTCGGCCAGAAGGCCGACGTCGCCGACTGGCGCGTCGCGCGCACCATCTTCGTCGCCGACGACGACAAGGTGGCGGCGCGCTACGGCGCGCGACGACGCCAACAGCCCGTACCGCCACTACTTCGGCAACATGCGCGCCAAGATGATCCGCGGCAACCGGCTCTACGTGTTCAAGAGCCACAAGGAGCAGCCGGACGAGGAGATCACGCTCGACTTCGTCATGGAGAATTGCGTGTTCGCCGGCAGCGTCAACAAGGTGGTCGACCAGATCCTGGCGATGCGCGAGGAGACCGGCGATTTCGGCGAACTGGTCTATGCCGGCATGGACTGGGCCGACCCGGCGCTCGCCAAGCGCTCGATGCAGCTGATGGCCGAGGAGGTCATGCCGCGCGTCAACGCCGCGATCGGCAAGAGCGCGAGCGCAGCGGCGGAGTGAGCATCTCACTCCCCGTCCCCCGCGAGCTCTTGCGAGTGGCCGGCGAGAGGCGGCTCGGAGGGTGAACGGGATTCGCGAAACTCAGAGCCCGCTCACTCCGGTTCGCATCGCTAACGCGATGCTCACCGACCCTCGCCACCGCTTCGCGGGTGACGGAGCAAAGCTCACACCGACAGCGGATCGGTGCCGAGCGGCGCGTAGAGCCCATGCTTGGCGCCTTGCGTGAACGGCACGTCCTTGGCGAGCTCGGCGGAGGCCGAGCGCACGCGCTGCGCCGCCGGCTCGGTCGCCGGCACGGCGCCGCCTTCGGCCGCGGCTTTGGCCGCGCGCAGCAGCATGCGGCGCGCCATCACGATGCCTTTGTCGGTCGCGCACAGATGCTCGTGCGTGCGGTCCTGGATCGCGCCCATGCTCTCCTGGATCGAGGCGTCCTGCATGGCGATGCCGTCGACGCCGGTGGAGGAATGGCCGTGCTGCTGCGCCGCGCGGTCCATCAAATAATTGTTCGCCTTGTTGGCGAGCGGGATGAAGGTGCCGGGCACGTATTTGACGTGGATGCCCTCGCCGTCCTGCATGGCCGAGACTTCCGACTTCGTCAGCGCGCGCTTGGGGTGGTAATTGATGCTCCAGGCCCAGCAGGTCTCGTCGTCGATCGGCACCCAGGCATGCGCCCCGAGCGGATGGCCGGCGCGCGGCGGGATGATGGTGTACCAGGGCATGATCCAGGGCGTGATGCGCCAGTAATATTTCTCGCCCTCGGCGTTGCGGCGCGCGCCGATCAGCAGGCCGCCGGCAAATTCCTCGACCTCGAACAGCGGCATGCGGTCTTTTTCGTTGTACTCGTTGCCCTTCGAGCCCTTGAACAGCGGATCGCGTGTTGAGCTCGGCGCCGTGCAGCCAGGAGACGTGGCTGGAATCGATGCCGCCTTCCATCGCCTGCAGGAAGTTGCATTCCTGCAGGCGCTTGGAGACGAAGCGCTGCGGGGCGGCGACCTCGGTCCATTCCAGCGCCGGCGGCGGCGGCTGCAACTCGGGCGGGCCGAGATAGGCCCAGATCAGGCCGGCCTTCTCGATGCACGGATAGGACTTGAGCTTGATGTTGTTGCGGAAGCCCGACTCCTCCGCCTCCGACGGCAGGTCGACGCATTGCCCGGTGACGTCGTATTTCCAGCCGTGATAGGGGCAGCGCAGGCCGCATTCCTCGTTCTGGCCGAACCAGAGCGAGACGCCGCGATGCGCGCAGAACTCGTCGATCAGCCCGATGCGGCCCTTGCTGTCGCGGAAAGCAGACCAGATTTTCGCCCATCAGCTTGGCGCGCACCGGCGGGCAATCCGGCTCGGGGATTTCGCTCGCCAGCAGGAACGGCGCCCAGTAGCGCCGCAGCAGCCTGCCCATCGGCGTGCCGGGCCCGACGCGGCTCAACTGGTCGTTTTGTTCACGCGACATCATGGCGACGTTTCCTCGGACGTTTGTTATGCTTGGCGGCCATTATAGGCGGCTTAGCCGTCCAAGGAAGCCGAACGCCATGCCGCTGCCGCGCATCGCCATTGCAACGGGAGACCCGGCCGGGATCGGCCCGGAAATCGCGCTCAAGGCCGCGCTCGATGCGCGCGTGCGGGCGGCGAGCCGGCCTTTGCTGGTCGGCGATCCGGCGGCGGTCGAGATGCATGCCCGCGCCGCCGGGCTTGCGCCCGAACTGAACGTGATCGCCGATGCGGCCGAAGCCGATTGGGCAAACGGCGCGGTCAATTTGCTCGACGCGCGCGAGGGCGGCAACGCGCCGGTCGAGTTCGGCAAGGTCGACGCAGCCTACGGCCGCGCCTCGCTCGCCAGCGCCCGGCGCGCCATCAAGGCGGCGCTTGCCGGCGCGGTCGAGGCGGTGGTGGCGGCGCCGCAGACCGAGCGCTCGATCGCCGCCGCCGGCATCCATTTCGACGGCTATCCGTCGTTCGTCGCGCGCGAGACCGGCACGCCGGTCGAGGACGTCTATCTGATGATCTGCTTCGACGCCTCGCGCATCGTGCACGCGACCTTGCACCTGAGCGTGCGCGAGGCGCTGAAGCTCATCACGCGCGAGCGCGTCGGCCGCGTCATCCGCGTCACCGACGCCGCGCTCAAGAAGCTCGGCATCGCCAAGCCGAAGATTTTCGTGTCCGGCCTCAATCCGCATGCCGGCGAAGAAGGCCTGTTCGGCTCGGAGGAAATCGAGATCATCGCGCCGGCCATTCAAGACGCCGCCGGCCAAGGCATCGCGGTCGAAGGCCCGTTCGGCGCCGACACCATGTTCCGCAAAAAAGGCTGCGACGCCTTCATCGTGATGCTGCACGACCAGGGCCACATCGCCGCCAAGCTGCTTGGCCTTCAACCGCACCGCCGGGCTGTCGATCGGCTCGCCGATTTTGTTCTCCTCGGTCGCGCACGGCAGCGCGCACGACATCGCCGGCAAGGGCAAGGCCGATCCCGGCGCCATGATCGAGGCGATCACGCGGCTGGCGAACGTGTCCGGCGGCAAAGCTGAGGTCGGCTAGCGCATGATCCCGAAAAGTGGACACCGGTTTTCGGAAAAGATCATGCGCAAGAAAAATGTTAGGAGAGCAAGTGATTTAATCTAAACGGATCGCACTCTAGATGGCGGCTAACCCGAAACGACAGCGCAAAGTCCTGATCCTGGAGGACGAGCCGTTCATCGCGATCATGCTCGAGGAAGAGCTCGCCGCGATGGGAATTCACGTCATCGGCCCGGTCAACAATCTGAAATCGGCCATCCATCTGGCGGAAACGCCCGACCTCGACGGCGCTTTATTGGACCTCAACATCAACGGCGCCTATGCGACCGATGTCGCCGAGAAGCTGCGCCTGCGCGCCATCCCGTTCGTTTTCGTCACCGGCTATGAGCCGCCGGCCGGCCTGCGCTATCGCGAGGTGCCGGTGTTGCGTAAGCCGTTCACCCCGATCGAGTTGCGCACGGCGCTGCTGTCTTTGTGGGACAGATAGCGATAGCCGCAGGATCGCAGCCGGCGGCGTTCAGCGCGATTGTAAGTGCAGGGACGAAACGCGCGCCATGGGGCGCGGGCGGCGGCCTAGCGGATCGGCGGCAGCGGCGCGGCGTTGACCGCGGCGTTGCTGTGCGCGGGCGGCGCACCGGCCGGCGGCACCGAAGCGTTGGCGGCGGTCGGCGCCGGCGGCTTGCCGCCCGGCAGCACGACCACGCGCGTGCCGACCTGCACGCGGCTGTAGAGATCCTCGATGTCCTCGTTGAGCAGGCGGATGCAGCCCGAGGACACGAACGAGCCGATGGTCGAGGGCTGGTTGGTGCCGTGGATGCGGTACAGCGTCTTGCCGAGATAAAGCGCGCGCGCGCCGAGCGGATTGCCCGGTCCGCCCGCCATCACGCGCGGCAGATAAGGCTGGCGCTCGATCATCTCCGCCGGCGGAAACCAGTCCGGCCATTCCTTCATCCTGGAGATGCGCTCGGTGCCGGTCCAGGTGAAGCCTTCGCGGCCGACGCCGATGCCGTAGCGCAGCGCCTTGCCGTTGCCGAGCACGAGATAGAGGTAGGTGTTCGGCGTATCGATGATGAGGGTGCCGGCCGGCTCCCGGGTGGCGTAATCGACCAGCTGCTTCTTGAGATTGGCCGGCAGTTCCTTGGGCGCGCCGACCTCGGGCTGGTCTTCCGGCGGCAGCGCGGCGGCGGCGGCCGGCGGTACCGGCTGCGGCGCCGCGTTAGGCGCAGAACCGATCGGCGCCGGCGGTCGCAGCACGTTCGGGTCGGACTGCGCCGGCGGCGCGGCCTGGCGGGTATCGTACTGGCGGGTGTCGTACTGGCGGCTGCCGGGCGGCAGCGACTCGTCCGGATAGGCGCGATAGCGCGGATCGGGCGGCAGGCGCTGGCCGGGCGGCAGCGGCCGGTACATGCCCTGGTCGTCGTCGTCATCGTAATCATAGACCGAGTTCGGCGGCGGCGGTCCCCGGTACACCGGACCCGCGGGCGGATAGTTTTGCGCCATGGCCGGCAAAGCGGCCGCGGCGGCCGCCAAACCGATGAGTAGGACACCGAAAAGTCGGATCATCATTCACCCAAGGGGCGGCTGCCGGCCGCCTGCGCCGTCTGGATGCCCCGGGAAGACGGCACATTCAAGACAATAATGCGACCCCCGAAAGCCCCAATAGCCGCGGGGCTCGCGCCGGCGCCCTGCCGGCCCAAGCCGCCGGCCGGAACTTCGGATAGTTGCGAACGCGGGTGATTCTCCCCGGTCAGGCCTTCTTGGCTTCCGCCGCCAGCACCTGCTTGGCCACGCGGTGGCAGTCGACCGCGGCCGGGAAGCCGCAATAGATGGCGACCTGGCGCAGCACCGCCGACAGTTCCTTGGGGGTGAGGCCGTTGCGCAACGCGCCGCGGAAATGCGCCTCGAACTCGTGCATGCGGCCGAGGCAGGCGATCATGCCGATATTGAGCAGGCTGCGGTCGCGCGGCTTCAAGTCCTCGTCGGTCCACACCGCGCCCCAGCAGAACTCGTTGAGCAGGTCCTGGAATTTGCGGTTGAAGTCGTCGGTATTGGCGACCGCGCGGTCGACGTATTCGTCGCCCAGCACCTTGCGGCGCATGGCCATGCCTTTGTCGTAGAGCGCCTTGTCCATGATGATGATCCTCCCTGCTGATGTTGTTTCGCCGTGTCGCGGACCATGTTGACAGAGATGGGGCGATTTCGTCCAATTCTTGCGCGTTCGACAGGCGAAACGGGCCAGCGTGCGGGGAATAAAGCGCGAAAAAGGCTGTTCACCGAACAGCAAACAATTCGACAGGGGGAGGACACGCCAATGAAAAGATTCTCGATACTCGCGGCCGCCGCCTTTGGCTTGGCCGCGATCTACGCCGCGCAGCCTTCAATCGCGCAGGACGGCTGGACCACCATCCTCGACGGCAAAAGCCTGGACGGATGGGATCAGCTCGGCGGCTCGAACTGGCACGTCGTCGACGGCGCGGTGGTCGCCGACAAGATGACCGACCCGAAAGTGGCCGGCTATCTGGTGAGCAAGAAGTCGTACAAGAATTTCGTCGTGCGGGTCGAATTCTGGCCGAGCCACGACGCCAACAGCGGCATCTATTTCCGCTGCCTCGACCCCAAGAAGATCACCGACCGCACCTGCTACGAGGCCAATATCTTCGACGAGCGCACAGACCCGAGCTACGGCACCGGCGCCATCACCCGCTACGTCGAGGTCAATCCGATGCCGAAGGCCGGCGAGAAGTGGAATACCTTTGAGATCACCGTCAAAGGGCGCGACATCACCGTCGTGCTCAACGGCAAGGAAACCGCCAAGCTGCGCAACGGCATGTTCGACGAGGGTCCGATCGTCCTGCAGCACGGCCAAGGCACGATCAAATTCCGCAAAGTGCAGGTCAAAGAGCTTTGATGCGCGACGCCGGCGAGGTTACGTGACGGCATGAAGGTAGCCATCGTCGGCGGCGGCATTTGCGGGCTTGCGCTCGCGCTCAACCTGCATAGACGCGGCATCGCCTGCCGCGTCTACGAGCGCGCGCCGGAGGTCAAGGAGCTCGGCGTCGGCATCACGCTGCTGCCGCATGCCATGCGCGAATTCACCGCGCTCGGCGTCGCCGATGAACTGCTCGCCGCCGGCATCGAGAACCGCGACAGCGCCTTCTTCAACCGCTTCGGCCAGCTCATCTACAAGGAGCCGCGCGGCAAGTTCGCCGGCTACCAATATCCGGAAGTCGGCATCCATCGCGGCAGGCTGCACCTGATCCTGTACGAAGCCGCGCGCCAGCGCCTCGGCGACGCCGCCATCCTCACCGACCATGATTGCGTCGGCGTCGAGCAGGACGAAGGCGGGACGACCGTGAATTTCCGGCAGTTCTCGACCGGCGCTGCGCTCGCGCCCGTGCGCGCCGACGTCGCGATTGCCTGCGACGGCATCAATTCGGTGATCCGCAAGCAGTTCTACCCGACGACAAGCTCGCCTTCGCCGGCATCAATACCTGGCGCGGCGTGACGCGGCGCAAGCCCATTCTCGGCGGCCGCACCTACATGCGCGTCGGCTCGATCCTCACCGGCAAGATCGTGATCTATCCGATCGTCGACGACATCGACGGCGAGGGCAACCAGCTCATCAACTGGATGGCCGAGATCAAGCGCGCCAGCCGCGAGCAGAACGACTGGAACAAGCCCGGCGACCTCGCCGACTTCTTCCCGATCTACCAGAACTGGCGCTTCGACTGGCTCGACGTCGCGCAGATGATCAAGGACGCCGACCAGATCCTGGAATATCCGATGGTCGACAAGGACCCGGTCGAGCGCTGGACCTTCGGCCGCGTGACGCTTGCCGGCGATGCCGCGCATCCGATGTATCCGCGCGGCTCCAACGGCGCGGCGCAGGCGGCGATCGACGCCCGCACGCTCGCCGACCTGCTGGCGCAGGAGCGCGACCCGCGCGACGCGCTCAAGGCCTATGAGGCGGCGCGGCTGGCCGTCACCGCCAAGGTGGTGCGCACCAACCGCGAGCACCCGCCGGATTTCATCAACATCAAGGTCGAGGAACTGGTCGGCGACCGGCCGTTCGACGACCTCGACAAATACATCACCCAGGACGAATTGCGCGCGCTGTCGGAGAACTACAAGCGCATCGCCGGGTTTTCGCTGGCCGACGTGGCGCCCGGCGGCGGCTAACCGCCTGGTATTTCAGTACCTTTGTGTCCCAGGCGCCTTGGGCGGACGCCTCTATCGCGCCGCCACAGGATTGGGCACTTTGGCGCGTTCATAACACTGTCAGGGGCTACGGTTGGATGGGCGTGTCCGATGGCGACCGGCCAGCGGCGGATGACAGCGACGAAGCGCTCATGGCCCGGATCGCCCGCGGCGACGAGCGCGCCTATCGCGTGCTCGCCCGCCGTCATCTGCCGGCCATGCTCGGGCTTGCCCGCCGCATTCTCGGCAACGCCGCCGACGCCGAGGATGTGGCGCAGGAGGCCATGCTGCGGGTGTGGACGCATGCGCCACGCTGGCAGCCGCTGGCGGCGCTGCGCACCTGGCTCACGCGCGTTGTGGTCAACCTCTGTCTCGACCGCAAACGGCGCGCGCCCTGGGTGGCGCTGGAAGCGGCCGGCGAGCTTGTCGACCCGGCGCCCGGCGCCGCCGAGCGCAGCGAGAGCGAGGAACGCGACCGGCGGCTCGCCGCCGCCATCGCCGGACTGCCGGCGCGCCAGCGCAGCGCCATCGTGCTCACTTATGGCGATGGCATGAGCAACGCGCAGGTGGCCGAAATACTCGACACCACCGTCTCGGCGGTGGAGACCCTGCTGGTGCGCGGCAAGCAGAATCTGCGCCGCGCGCTCGGCGACGCGATGGATGAGGACAAGGAATGACCATGAACGACGATTTTCTCGATGCCGCGCTCAAGCGCCAGACCCAGGCGCCTGCGGCCGACGACGCCGCGGTCGCGCGCGTGCTGGCGCGGCTTGCCGGCCCGCTGCCGCGGCAGAAACGGCCGTTCTGGCGGCTGCCGACGGTGCTGCTCGACTGGCAATTCGCGCCGGCCTGGCCGCGGCTCGCCGCGCTCGGCGTCTGCGCCGCGCTCGGCTTCTTCATCGGCATTGCCGGCATCGACCGCCCGATCGGCGGCTTCACGCTCAGCAATTCCACCACCGGCGCCGGCTTCGGCGCGGTCCTGTTCGAGCCCGAGGCGGTGACCGGAGCGCAGCCATGAGCATCGCCCAGGCCATGCCGGCAATGTCGCGCGCGTCCGGCTCGCGCTGGCTGCTGCTCGGCTCGCTGGCGCTCAATCTGTTCTTTGTCGGCATCGCGCTGGCGATGGCGATCCGCGCGCCGGCGCCGCCGCGCTGGGACCCCGACGTGTTCGTGCGCGTCGATCGGCTCTCGGCGGCGCTGCCGGCGGACGACGCCGCGCGCCTGCGTGCCGCCATGGCCTCGCGCCACGACGCCATCGCCACCGCGCAGAGCGATTACCACAACGCGCGCGACCAAATCCGCGCCTCGTTCCGCGGCGAACCGTTCGATGCCGCGGCCATGCGCGCGGCCATGGCGAAGACCCGCGCCGCCCGGCAGAATTTCGATCAAGTCGTCCAGGGCGTGTTTGCCGACCTCGTCCCGCAATTGTCGTCCACCGCCCGCCATACGCCTTGCCGACTGGCGCGCCAACCGCAGACCGGCGCAGGGGCGCTAGAGACGGCGGCGCTACGCCTCTGTAAACTGAAAAAACGGCCGGTAGGGGTCTGGGTGGCAGCGGCATGGGATGGGGAACGAAAGCTCGGGCGCGCCCGTTTTTGAGCATGCTGCAGGCAACCACCATCGTCCTCCCGCTCGGCGGCTGCCTGCTCACCGGGAGCACGCCGGAGCCGGGGCTCGACATTCCGGCGGCCTATGACGGCGCTTCCAAAATTCCGGCGGTGGCGGAAGCCGCGCTGCCGCCGCTCGACTGGTGGCGCGCCTTCCGCTCGCGCGAATTGACCGAGATCGTCGAAGCCGCGCGCGCCTCCAATCTCGACATCGCGGTCGCGGTCGCGCGCATCGTGCAGGCCGACGCGCAGGCGCGCATCACCGGCGCGGCGCTGCTGCCGACCGCCAATCTCAACGCCAGCGCCACGCGCTCGCGTTCCTCGCAGACGCTCGGCGGCACCGGCGTCTCGGCCGGCCCCTCCGAGCGCGACAACCTGCAGGCGACGCTGAACGCCAGCTACGAGATCGACTTCTGGGGCAAGAACCGGGCGCTGTTGCGCGCCGCCGAAGAGACCGCGGTCGCCAGCCGCTTCGACCGCGAGGTGGTCGGCTTGACCACCGTGGTCGCGCGCCGCCAACGCCTATTTCCAGGTGCTGGCCGCGCAGGACCGCCTGCGGGTCGCGCAACGAGAACATCGCCGCGGCGACGCGCGTGCTCAAGCTGATCAAGCAGCGGCTCGCCGCCGGCACCGCCTCCCAGCTCGAAGTCGCGCAGCAGGAAAGCCTGTTGGCGACGCAACGCGCCGCCATCCCGCCGCTGCAACAGACGCTCAAGCAGAACCGCACCGCGCTCGCCATGCTGGTGGCGCGCTCGCCCGAACGCATGCGCGTGCGCGGCGGCTCGCTGCGCGGCATCGCCTATCCGCGCGTGACGCCGGGCCTGCCGTCCGAGCTGTTGGCGCAGCGGCCCGACATCCGCGAGGCGGAAGCCAATCTCGCCGCCGCCAACGCCAATGTCGCCAACGCGCGCGCGCAATTCCTGCCCAGCGTCACGCTGACCGCCGAAGGCGGCTATGCCAGCGCGCGTGCTGAAGACCTTGTTCCGGCCGGAATCGGCGATGTACTCGCTCGCCGCCGGCCTGACGCAGCCGATCTTCGAGGGCGGCCGGCTGCACCGGCAATCTCGACCTGCAAAAGGGCAGGCAGGACGAATTGCTGCAAGCCTACCGCAAATCGGTGATCTCGGCCTTCGCCGACGTCGAGAACGCGCTCGACGCCGTCCAGCAAACCGCGTTGCGCGAACGGCTGCAGGCCGACGGTCGTGCAAGGCCTCGCGCGAGGCCTTCGATATTTCCGAGCAGCGCCTGCGCGAGGGCACCATCGACCTGGTCACCGTGCTGCAGACGCAGCAGACGCTGTTCCAGGCGGAGGACATGCTGGTGCAGGCGCGGCTCGCGCATGTGCAGGCGATCGTTACGCCTGTATCAGGCGCTCGGCGGCGGCTGGCTGCCGAAACCGGTGGAAGCGGCCGATGCACGGTGAACTGCCCAAGCCGGTTGAGGCGCCGACGACGCGGCGCGGCCGGCGCGCGGTCGTAACCGGCATCGTGCTGGTCGCTGGCGGCGGCGGCGCTCGCCTATGTGTTCTACCCGGCCGGGCAGCAACAGCCGCAGCGACGCGGCCGATTCACCGCCGAAGGCCCGGTGCCGGTATTGCTGGCGCCGGCGGCGCGCGCCGACGTGCCGGTCTATCTCGACGCGGTCGGCACCGTCAAAGCGCTCAACACCGTCACCGTGCGCCCGCAGGTCGACGGCAAATTGCTGGCGGTCGGCTTCAAGGAAGGCCAGGACGTCAAGCAGGGCGACGTGCTGGCGCGCATCGATCCGACCACCTATCAGGCGCAGCTCGATCAGGCCGTCGCCAAGAAGGCGCAGGACGAAGCGCAGCTCGCCAACGCCAAGATCGATCTCGCGCGCTACGAGAAGCTCGCCGCCACCAACGCCATCAACAAGCAGCAGGCCGACACCCAGCGCGCCTGGTCGCGCAAAACACCGCGCAGGTGCAGTCCGACCAGGCCGCGATCGACAACGCGCGGGCGACGCTGGCCTACACCACCATCATCGCGCCGCTCGACCGGCCGCACCGGCATGCGCATGGTCGACGAAGGCAACATCGTGCACGCCTCCGACGCCAATTCCGGCATCGTCGTGATCACGCAGATGCAGCCGATCTCCGTGCATGTTCAGCCTGCCGCAGCAGGACCTCGCCCGCGTCAACGACGCCTTCGCCAAGGGCTCCGCTGGCGGTCGACGCGCTGCGCTCCGACAACGACGCGGTGATCGACAGCGGCAAGCTCACCGTGGTCGACAACCAGGTCGACACCGACCACCGGCACGGTCAAGCTCAAGGCCGAATTCCCCAACGCCCAGACCTGCAGCTCTGGCCGGGCCAGTTCGTCAACGTGCGGCTGCTGATCGACACGCTCAAGCAGGTGGTGGTGATCCCGACCGGCGCGGTGCAGCGCGGGCCGAACGGCACCTTCGTCTACGTGGTCGGCGACGACAACAAGGCCGCGATGCGGCCGGTCGCGGTCGAGCAGCAGGACGAGACCCAGGCGGTGATCACAGAGCGGCGTCGACGCCGCCCGAGCGCGTGGTGACCACCGGCTTTGCGCGGCTGACCGACGGCAGCCGAGGTGGCGATCGGCAGCGCCGAACGCGCGCCGGCCGCGCCGCCGGCGCGGCGCCGCCGACGCGCAGCGCCGGCGCCGGCAAGCCGGCAACGCCGAATCCGCACGCAATGAGCGTCTCGTCGCCCTTCATCCACCGGCCGATCGCGACCTCGCTGCTCGGCGTCGCGGTGATGCTGGGCGGACTGCTCGGCTATTGGTGGCTGCCGGTTTCGGCGCTGCCGCAGGTCGACTTCCCGACCATCCAGGTCACCACCCAGCTTCCCGGCGCCAATCCCGACACCATCGCCGCGCTGGTGACCGCGCCGCTCGAGCGCCAGTTCGGCCAGATCCCGGCGCTGGCGGTCATGACCTCGTCGAGCTCGTTCGGCATCAGCCAGATCACGCTGCAATTCGACCTCGAACCGCGACATCGACGCCGCCGCGCAGGACGTGCAGTCCGCGATCAACGCCGCCGCCTCGACGCTGCCGCGCAACCTGCCCTACCCGCCGCTCTATTCGAAGGTGAACCCGGCCGACGCGCCGATCGTCACGCTGGCGCTCACCTCCGACACCATCGACCAGCGCACGCTCAGCGACCTCGCCGACACCATCATGGCGCCGCGGCTGTCCGAGCTCACCGGCGTCGGCCACGTCTCGGTGCAGGGCGGCATCCGGCCGGCGATCCGCATCCAGGCCGACCTGGCGCGGCTCGCCGCCTACGGCATCGGGCTCGAGGACCTGCGCACCGCCATCGTCGGCGCCAACGTGGCGGGGCCGAAGGGCTCGCTCGACGGCGCGCAGCAGTCCTACACCATCGCCGCCAACGACCAGATCGCCAGCGCCGCGGCCTACAAGTCCATCATCGTCGCCTACCGCAACAGCGCGCCGGTGCTGCTGTCCGACGTCGCCGACGTGGTCGAGGGGCTGGAGAACAACAAGGTCGGCGCCTGGTACCAGGGCAAGCCGGCGATCGTCATCGACGTGCAGCGCCAGCCCGGCGCCAACGTGATCGAGACCGTGCAGCGCGTCACGCCGGAACTGCCGCGCCTGCGCCGCGCCATGCCGGCCGGCGCCAAGCTGACCGTCGTCAACGACCGCACCACCACCATCCGCGCCTCGATCCACGACGTGCAGTTCACGCTGGTGCTCAGCGTCGCGCTGGTGGTGCTGGTGGTGCTGATCTTCCTGCGCACCATGCGCGCCACCATCATCGCCGGCGTGGCGCTGCCGCTGTCGCTGATCGCGACCTTCGGGGTGATGTGGTTCTGCGGCTTCTCGCTCGACAATCTGTCGCTGATGGCGCTGACCATCGGCACCGGCTTCGTGGTCGACGACGCCATCGTCATGATCGAGAACATCGTGCGCCACATGGAGAACGGCGAGAGCCCGCTGCAGGCGGCGCTGCGCGGCGCCAGCGAAATCGGCTTCACCGTGATCTCGCTGACGCTGTCGCTGATCGCGGTGTTCATCCCGCTGCTGTTCATGACCGGCCTGGTCGGCCGCATGTTCCGCGAATTCGCGCTGACGCTCACCATCGCGGTGGTCGCTTCCGCCGTCGTTTCGCTGACGCTGACGCCGATGATGTGCGGGCGCCTGCTGCGCGAGGAGAGTCACACGGCGGGCTGGCGCTGGACCGAGCGCTTCAGCGGCCTGATGGACCGCACCATCGCCGGCTATCACAAGAGCCTGCTCTGGGTGCTGCGCCGCCAGTCGGCACGCTGATGGTGACGCTGGCGACGCTCGCCGCCACCATCTTGCTCTACGTCGGCGATGCCCAAGGGCTTCCTGCCGCTGCAGGACACCGGCCTGATCACCGCGGTGACCGAAGCCGGCACCGACGTCTCGTTCGAGGAGATGCAGCGGCGCCAGCGCGCGGTCGAGGACCTGATCCGCGCCGATCCCGACGTCGTCGGCGTGGTCTCGGTGGTCGGCGTCTCGCCGCTCAACATCACGCCCAATGCCGGCCGGCTCACCATCACGCTCAAGCCGCGCGACGCGCGCGCGAGCCTGGTCGGCGCCATCATCGACCGGCTGAAGAGCAAGGTCGCCGGCATCCCCGGCATGACGGTCTATTTCCAGGCGACGCAGGACATCCAGATCTCCACCCGCGCCAGCCGCGCGCAGTACCAATACACGCTGGTGTCGACCGACCGCGACGAGGTGATCGAATGGGCCGGCAAGCTCACCGCCGCGCTGCGGCGCGCACCGGCGCTGCTCGACGTCGCCTCCGAGGCGCAGGAAGGCGGCCCGCGCCTGCAGATCGAGGTCGACCGCGAGAAGGCCGGCCGGCTCGGCGTCTCCATGCAGGCGATCACCGACACGCTCAACGACGCCTTCGGCCAGCGGCAGATTTCCACCATCTACGCGCAGGCCAACCAGTACCGCGTCATCCTGGAGGCGCAGCCGCGCTACCAGCAGGACCCGGCCGCGCTGTCGAAAATCTACGTCACCGGCTCCAGCACCTCGACCGGCACGGTCGCCACCGCCGGCAACACGCTCGCCGGCTCGACCAACACCAACGTCACCGCCGTGCCCAACGCGGTCACCGGCTCGAACCAGATCATGCTGGCGGCTTTCGCGCGCTTCGTGCCGGTCTCGGCGCCGCTCGCCATCGCGCACCAGGAGCAGTTCCCGGCGGTGACCATCAGCTTCAATTTGGCGCCCGGCTATGCGCTGTCCGACGCGGTCGCCGCCATCAGCCAGGCGCAGCAGACGATCGGCATGCCGAGCTCGGTCACCGGCAGCTATTTCGGCGACGCCGCCGAATTCTCCAAGTCGCTCGCCGGCGAGCCCTGGCTGATCCTCGCCGCCGCGGTGACGATCTACATCGTGCTGGGCGTGCTGTACGAGAGCTTCATCCACCCGCTCACGATTTTGTCGACGCTGCCTTCGGCCGGCGTCGGCGCGCTGCTGGCGCTCATGCTGTTCGGCTACGACCTGTCGGTGATCGCGCTGATCGGCATCGTGCTGCTGATGGGCATCGTCAAGAAGAACGCCATTCTGATGATCGATTTCGCGCTCGAAGCCGAGCGGCACCAGGGCATGAGTCCCGGAGGAATCGATCGTGCAGGCGGCGCTCTTGCGCTTCCGGCCGATCATGATGACCACGCTCGCCGCCTTGTTCGGCGCGCTGCCGCTGGCGCTTGAATCGGGCACCGGCTCGGAGCTGCGCAACCCGCTCGGCGTCACCATCGTCGGCGGCCTGCTGCTGTCGCAATTGCTCACGCTCTACACGACGCCGGTGATCTATCTCTACATGGAGCGGCTGCGGGCGCGGCTGTTTCCGGCGCCGCCGCCGCGGCCGCGGCCGCGCGCACGTCCGGCGCGGAGCGCCACATGAACTTCTCGCGGCCGTTCATCCGCCGGCCGATCGGGACCACCTTGTTGGCCTTCGGCCTCTTCCTGGTCGGCATCGTCGGCTACCAGTTCCTGCCGGTCGCCAGCCTGCCGAGCGTCGAATTCCCCACCATCAGCGTTTCCGCCAACCGCCCGGGCGCCGACCCCGGCGTCATGGCGGCGACGGTGGCCGCGCCGCTCGAGCGGCGGCTCGGCGAGATCGCCGGCGTCACCGAGCTCACCTCGGTCTCCTCGCTCGGCAATTCGCGCATCGTCGTGCAGTTCGACCTCACCCGCAGCATCGAGGGCGCCGCCCGCGACGTGCAGGCCGCGCTCAACGCCGCGCTCAGCGACCTGCCGATCGACATGCCGACGCTGCCGACCTTCCGCAAATACAATCCGTCCGCGTCGCCGATCCTGATCCTGGCGCTCACCTCCAAAACGTTGCAGCCGAGCGCGATCTACGACGCCGCCGACAGCATCATTGCGCAGCGCCTGGCGCAGGTGCAGGGCGTCGCCGACGTGACCGTCGCCGGCTCCGAGCAGCCGGCGATCCGCGTGCGCGTCGATCCCGGCCGGCTCGCCAAGATGGGCCTCACGCTCGAGGACGTGCGCACGGCGATCGCCAATTCCAACGCCGCCGGCCCGCTCGGCGCCTTCGACGGACCGACGCGCGGCACCACCATCGGCATCAACGACCAGCTGCGCGCGGCCGGCGATTACAATCCGGTGGTGGTCAAGACGGTCAACGGCACGGTCATCCGCCTGACCGACATCGCCAGCGTGCAGGCGAGCGTGCGCAACAGCCTGTCGGCCGGCTGGTACAACAAGCAGCCCTCGGTGCTGCTGATCATCACCAAGCAGGGCGACGCCAACGTCATCGAGACCGTCGACCGCATCTACGAGCTGCTGCCCGAGCTGCAGGCAATGGATCCCGGCCGGGCTCGACATCTCGGTGCTGAGCGACCGCACCCAGACCATCCGCGCCAGCGTGCGCGACATGCAGCTCACGCTCGCTGTCACCATCGTGCTGGTGATGCTGGTGGTGTGCGCTGTTCCTGCGCCGGCTGGCGGCGACGGTCGGCCGCCGGCATCACCGTGCCGCTCGCGCTCTGCCGGCACCTTCGCGGCGATGTGGGCGGCCGGCTTCTCGATCGACAATCTGTCGCTGATGGCGCTCGCGGTCTCGGTCGGCTTCGTGGTCGACGACGCCATCGTGATGATCGAGAACGTGTTCCGCAACCTCGAGCGCGGCTATTCGCCGGTGCGCGCCACGCTGATGGGCGCGCGGCAGATCGGCTTCACCGTCGTGTCGATCTCCGTGTCGCTGATCGCCGCCTTCATCCCGCTGCTGTTCATGGGCGGCATCGTCGGCCGCCTGTTCCGCGAATTCTCGGTCACGCTGGTGTTCGCGATCGTGGTCTCGACCATGGTGTCGCTGTCGGTGACGCCGATGATCTGCGCCTATTTCGTGCGCAAGCCGCCGAGCCCGGACGCCACCCGGCTCGACCGGCTGGTGGAAGGCGTGCTGCGGCCGATGATCCGCTTCTACGACCGCACGCTCAGCCACGTGCTCGAGTACCGCGCCATGACGCTGATCGTCTTCGTCGCCACCATCGCGCTCACCGTCGGGCTCTATATCAAGGTGCCGAAGGGCTATTTCCCGCAGGACGACACCGGGCTGATTTTCGGCGGCACCGAGGCCTCGACCGACATTTCCTTCGACGCCATGAAGACCCTGCAGATGAAGGCGATGGACGTGGTGCTGGCCGATCCGGCGGTGGCGGGCCTCGGCTCCTCGGTCGGCGCCTCCGGCTTCAACGCCTCGGTCAATCGCGGGCGGATGTTCATCAGCCTCAAGCCGCTCGACCAGCGCGGCGGCATCAGCACGCAGCGGGTGGTCGCGCGCCTGCGCACGCAGCTTTCCAACATCCCGGGCCTGCGCGTCTTCATGCAGCCGGCGCAGGATTTGCGCGTCGGCGGGCGGCAGAGCAATTCGCAATACCAGTTCACGCTGTGGAGCGCCGACATCGACACGCTGCAGCAATGGGTGCCGAAGGTGCTCGACCGGGTGAAGCAGATCGCCGGCGTGATCGACGTCACCACCGACCGCGAGCAAGGCGGGCTGCAGGTCGGCATCACCATCGACCGCACCGCGGCGGCCCGCCTCGGCGTGCGCATCACCGACATCGACAGCGCGCTCAACAACGCCTTTTCGCAGCGGCAGATTTCCACCATCTACGGCGCGCGCAACCAGTACCGCGTGATCCTCGAGGTCGACCGCAAATATTCAGCGCGACCCCAACGACCTGTCGCAGATCTTCGTGTCCGGGCGCGGCGGCAGCCAGATTCCGCTCTCCGCGGTCGCGCATGTCGAGCGCGGCATCGCGCCGCTGGTCGTCAACCACCAGGGCCAGTTCCCCTCGGTGACCATCACCTACAATCTGGCGCCCGGCGTGCCGCTCGAGCAGGCGACCGCCGCCATCCAGCAGGCGGTGGCGCGAAATGCACATGCCCGACGTCATCCGCGCCGATTTTGCCGGCGACGTGCAGCGCCTTCCGCCAGAGCATCGGCGCGCAGCCGCTGCTGATCCTGGCGGCGCTGATCGCGGTCTATATCGTGCTCGGCGTGCTGTACGAGAGCCTGGCGCATCCGCTCACCATCATCTCGACGCTGCCCTCGGCCGGGCTCGGCGCGCTGCTGGCGTTGCAGATTTCCGGCACCGAGCTCACCGTGATCGCCTTCATCGGCATCATTCTGCTGATCGGCATCGTCAAGAAGAACGGCATCATGATGGTCGACTTCGCGCTCGACGCCGAACGCCAGCGCGGCCTGCCGCCCAAGCAGGCGATCCACGAAGCCTGCCTGGAGCGCTTCCGTCCGATCCTGATGACCACGCTCGCCGCGATGCTGGGCGCGCTGCCGCTGGTGATCGCCACCGGCCCCGGCTCGGAGCTGCGCCGGCCGCTCGGCATCACCATCATCGGCGGCTTGCTGGTGTCGCAGGTGCTCACGCTTTACACCACGCCGGTGATCTATCTGCTGCTCGACCGGCTGCACCGCAGGCTCGGCGGCGCGCACTTCAGCTTCATGCGCCGGCGCCCGATGGCCGAGCCGGCGGAATAATTTCTGCTGTCGTCCCCGCGAAAGCGGGGACCCAGTAATCGCTGACGCTGCGATTTAGATCGCAAAGCTGCGGCGTACTGGATCCCCGCCTTCGCGGGCGATGACAATCGAGAGGTCACACGCCCAGATACCGGTGCTGCACGTCCGGCGCGGCGGCGAGCGCGGCGGAAGCGCCCGACCAGACGATGCGGCCGCGCTCGATCAGGAAATGCCGGTCGGCGACCCGCATCAGCGCGCCGACGTTCTTGTCGATCACCAAAATCGACAATCCGCTCTGCTTCAGCCGCGCCAGGCAGCGCCAGATCTCGGCGCGGATCAGCGGCGCCAGGCCCTCGGTCGCCTCGTCGAGAATCAACAGCCGCGGATTGGTCATCAGCGCGCGGCCGATCGCCAGCATCTGCTGCTCGCCGCCGGAGAGCTGGTTGCCCATGCTGCCGGCGCGCTCGGCCAGCCGCGGAAACAGCTCGAACACCCGCGCCAGGGTCCAGCCGTCTTCGCGCGCGACCGCGGTCGCCAGCAGGTTTTCGCGCACCGACAGATTCGGGAAAATCTGCCGCCCTTCCGGCACCAGCCCGATGCCGCGCTGCGCCACGCGGTAGGCGGCGAGCCCGCCGATCTCTTGGCCCTCGAAACGGATGCGGCCGGCGCGCGCCGGCGTCAGCCCCATGATCGAGCGCACGGTCGTGGTCTTGCCCATGCCGTTGCGGCCCATCAGCGTCACCATCTCGCCGGCCGCGACCGCCAGCGAAACGCCGAACAGCACCTGGCTCAGGCCATAGGCGGTCTCGACGCGGTCGACTTCGAGCATGGCCTCAGGCATCGGTCGCCTCCTGCTCGCCGAGATAGGCGTCGCGCACGTCCTTGTTGGCGCGGATGGCGGCGGGCGCGCCCGATGCGATGCACGCGGCCATAGACCAGCACCGTGACGCGGTCGGCGAGCGCGAACACCGCCTCCATGTCGTGCTCGACCAGAAGGATGGTGCAGCTCCTTCTTGAGCGCCTGCAGCAATTCGACCATGCGCGCGGATTCTTCCGGCCCGAGTCCGGCCATCGGCTCGTCGAGCAGCAGCATGCGCGGATTGCCGGCGAGCGCCATCGCCAGCTCGAGCTGCCGGTGCTCGCCATGGCTCAAGGCGGCGGCCGGGCGGTCCTCGCGCGCGCCGAGGCCGACGCGCGCAAGCGCGGCGCGCGCCGGTTCGCGCAACTCCGTTTCCTGACGGGCATCGCGCCAAAAACGAAAGGAATGACCGGCGTGCGCCTGCACCGCCAGCGCCACATTGTCGAGCACGGAAAGATCGAGAAACAACGACGTGATCTGGAACGAGCGCGCCAGCCCGAGCGCGCTGCGCTTGTGCATCGGCAGCGCGGTGATGTCGTGGCCGGCAAAATGGATGCGGCCGGAATCCGGACGCAACTGGCCGGACAACTGCGCGATCAGCGTGGTCTTGCCGGCGCCGTTCGGCCCGATCACCGCGTGCAATTCGCCCGGCGCCACGTCGAGATTGAGGTCGTCGGTGGCGACGATGCCGCCGAAGCGCTTGGCGAGGTTTTCGGTTCGCAGCAGCGGCTCGCTCATGGCCGCGCAATCCTTGCGTTCGACGCCGCGCACGTCGCGCCAATCGTGCAGCAAGCCGTCGATGCCGCCGCGCGCGAACAGCACGACCAGCAGCAGCAGCGGCCCGAGGATGATCTGCCAATATTCGGTAATGCCGGAGAGAAACTCCTCCAGCACCAGCAGCGCGACCGCGCCGAACACCGGGCCGAACGGCGAGGCCATGCCGCCGAGCACCACCATGATGATGAGGTCGCCCGAGCGCGTCCAATACATGGTGGCCGGGCTGACGAAGTCGTTGTGGTTGGCGAGCAGCGCGCCGGCCAGCCCGCACAGCGTGCCGGCGATCACGAAGCAGACGAGCTTGTAGCGGTAGGTCGGAAAGCCGATGGCGCGCATGCGCATGTCGTTGGAGCGCGCGCCCTGCACCACCATGCCGAAGCGCGAATTGACCAGCCGCCAGACCAGATAGATCGCGCCGAACAGCAGCAGCGAGGCAGAGGTAATAGAACTGCACCTTGTTCGACAGATCGAGCGGCGCCACGAACTGGCTGCGCTTGTAGATGGTGAGGCCGTCGTCGCCGCCGTAGCGCGCGATGCCGGCGACGATGTAATAGGCCATCTGCGCGAAGGCCAAGCGTGATCATGATGAAATAGACGCCGCGCGTGCGCAGGCTCAAGCGCGCCGATGACGAGCGCGAACAGCGCGCGAGGCGGCGAGCGCCACCGGCCATTGCACGAAGCCGCTGTAGACGCCCTCGTGCGCCAGCATGCCGACCGCGTAGCCGCCGATGCCGAGATAGGCGGCGTGGCCGAAGCTCATCATGCCGCCATAGCCGAGGATCAGATTGAGGCTGACCGCGGCGATCGCCAGGATGACGATGCGCGTGAACAGCGTGAGCATGAAAGCGGTCGCCGGTGACATGCGGCGTAGAGCGGCAGCAGCGCCAGCGCCGCGAACAGCGCGACGGTGACTGCGATTGCGCGACGGTCGAGGCGCCGCGTCATCTGTTGCCCGCCGAGAACAGGCCTTCCGGCTTGACCACCAGCACGATCGCCATCAGCAGGTAGATCAGCATCGACGACAGCGCCGGCGCCGCGGTCGAGGCCGCCGCCGGCGACAGCACCATGCGCAGCAGGTCCGGGAAGAAGGCGCGGCCGAGCGTGTCGATGAAGCCGACCAGCAGCGCCGCGACGAACGCGCCGCGGATCGAGCCGATGCCGCCGATCACGGTGATGACGAAGGCGAGGATGAGGATGTTCTCGCCCATGCCGATCTGCACGGTGAGGATCGGCGCCTGCATCAGCCCGGCGAGCCCGGCGAGCGCGGCGCCGAGCCCGAACACCAGCGTATAGAGCAGCTTGATGTTGACGCCGAGCGCGCCGACCATCTCGCGGTTGCGAGGCGCCGGCGCGGATCAGCATGCCGATGCGCGTGCGCATCACCAGCACGTAGAGGAAGGCGGCGACCGCCAGCGTCACCACGATGATCGCGAGCCGGTAGGCGGAATAATGAATGCCGGGCAGGATCTGCGACCGACGGTGTTGAGCCAGGACGGCAGCGGCAGCGACAGCCCCTCCGGCCCCCAGATCAGCCGCACCAGCTTCATCGAAGAACAGGATCAGGCCGAACGTGCCGAGCACGTGGTCGAGATGGTCGCGGCCGTAAAGCCGCCGCATGGCGATCACCTCGACCGCCATGCCGACCAGCAGCGTGGCGGCGAGCGCCAGCACCGCGCCGAGCACGAAGCTGCCGGTCCAGGCCGCGAAGGTGGCGGCGAAATAGGCGCCGATCATGTAGAGCGAGCCGTGCGCCAGGTTGACCAGGTCCATGATGCCGAACACCAGCGTCAGCCCGGCCGCCAGCAGGAACAGCAGCAGGCCGAACTGCAGGCCGTTCAGGCATTGCTCGATGAAAAGCGTCATGGCGCGTCCGCTCGTGAACGCGGGCGCGCTCGCCAGCGCACAAGCAAACGGCGGCAGCGCGCCTGCTGCCGCCGTCCGTCACGTCGTCAGAGCCGGATCACTTCATCGGGCATTTGTCGTGGAAGTTATCCTGGTTGTCCTTGACGATGGTGGCGACGGTCTTGAGCACGTAGTCGTCGCCCTTCTTCACCACGTCCTGCAGATAGAAGTTCTGGATCGGGATGTGGTTGTTGCCGAACTTGAAGTCGCCGCGCACCGACTTGAAGTCGGCCTTCTCCAGCGCCTTCTGCACCGCCGCCTTGTCGGACAGGTTGCCCTTGATGGCGGCGACCGCCGAGGCGATCAGCATCGGCCGCGTCATAGCTCTGCGCGCCGTAGAACGACGGCTCGTTGCCGGGATACTTCTTGATGAAGTCGGCGACGAACTTCTTGTTGGCGTCGTTCGGCAGGTCGTTCGACCCATTGCTGCGCGCCGGGCACGCCGAGCGCCAGATCCTTCTGCAGCGGCAGCGACAGCTCGTCGATGGTGAAGGCGGTGTAGAGCGGGATCTTGCCCTTCAGGCCGGCCTGCGCGTACTGCTGGAGGAACTGCACGCCGGCCTTGCCCGGATAGAACACGAAGATCGCATCCGGATTGGCGGCCTTGGCCTTGGCGAGCTCGGCCGAGAAGTCGAGCTGCGCCGGCCAGGTGGTCAGCTCCTCGCCGACGCACCTTGCCCTTGAAGGTCGACGGCGACGCCGGCCAGCATGTCCTTGCCGGCGGCGTAGTTCGGGCCGATCAGGAAGACGCGACTTCACGCCCTTCTGATTCATGTAGTCGGCCCATGGCCTGCGGCGTCTGGTCGTTCTGCCACGAGGTCGAGAAGATGTAGGGCGAGCACAGTTCGCCGGCGATCTGCGTGCGGGCCGGCATTGGCGATGATCAGGAAGGTCTTCGCAGTCGACGACCGGCTTGAGCGAGGCGAGCAGCACGTTCGACCAGATGTAGCCGGCGATGAAATCGACTTGTCGGATTCGATCAGCTTCTCGGTCTTCTGCTTGCCGACTTCCGGCTTGAGCCCGTCGTCTTCGTAGATCACCTCGACCGGCAGGCCGCCCATCTTGCGGCCCATGTGGTCGAGCGCGAGCTCGAACGAGTTGCGCATGTCGTTGCCGATCGACGGCGGTCGGGCCGCTGAAGGTCGAGACGAAACCGATCTTGACGGATTTCTGCTGGGCCGCTGCCGGCCCGGCCGCGAGCAGCAGCGCGGCGCCCGCGGCCAATAGAGCTTTACGCATAGTGTCCTCCCCCGGAGGGCCGTTGGCGGCCCTTTGGTCTGTTGGATCGCCTAATCTAGCGGCAAGGGCGCGGGAAAGGTCCACACGCGCGCATGTCATTCCGGGGCGCGGCCGATGGCCGCGCGCCCGGCAATGGCGTTCAAGTCGTTGACCGGAACCGCGCGGCGCCCGGCAGTCTAGGCGGCCGGGCGCCCACAGCGGCCCCGAAGTATAGTTCGGAGACCCGAAACCTTTGTCCAAGGCGCTGCGAAAAAACCTACGACGGCATCATCATCGGCGCCGGCCATCACGGCCTGATCCTCGGCGAGCTATCTCGCCAGAGCCGGGCTCGACATTCTGCTGGTCGAGCGGCGGCTGACCTATGGCGGCGGGCTTTGCACGCGCGAAGTGACGCTGCCCGGCTTCTATCACAACCTGCACTCGATCAATCACTTCCACATCAGCGAGACGCCCTGGTTCAAGGACCTCGGGCTCGACGAGCGCGTCACCTACATCACGCCGCGCTACGAATTCGGCCAGGCGCACCGCGACGGCTCGGCGCTGGTGCTCGGCCGCGATCTCGAGGAGTCGGTCGCCAACATCGCGCGCTTCTCCAAGAAAGACGCGCAGACCTTCCGCGACTGGAATCGCAAGGCCGAGAAGATCACGCGCGAGATCTTCCTGCCCGAGCGCTACGCCGAGCCGCTGCCGCAGGCACGAGCGCGAGGCGCTGCTGGCGCGCACCGCGCTCGGCCGCGAATTCCTCGACGTGGCCGAACCGCCAGCCGCTCGACGTGGTCGCGCGAACTGTTCGAGAACGAGCACGTGCGGCTGCTGTTCCTGTTCAAGGTGTCGCTGTTCGGCACCTGGCTCACCGACACGCTGTCGAAGACCTCGCCGATGGGCTCGGTGATCCGCGCCTTCGACCTCGAAAGCGGCTACCAGCTCTGCCAGGGCGGCTCGTTCAATCTGGCGCGCGGGCTGATGGAGACCTTCATCGCCGCCGGCGGCACGTATCCAGCCGCAGGTCGACATCGAGCGCATCGTCATCGAGAACGGCAAGGCGACCGGCATCGAGCTTGCCGACGGCCGCACCGTGCGCGCGCGCCAGTTCGTCGCCTCGACCCTCGACGTGCATCAGACCTTCGAGAAGCTGATCGGGCGCGAGCAACTGCCGGCGGCGTTCCTCAAGAAGCTCGACGATTTCCAATACACCGCAATGGAGCGCTGTTCGGCCTGCATCTCGCGCTCAACGAAAGCCCGCGCTTTGCCGCGGAGAAATTCGATCCCAACATCAACCGCGCGCTGAAATGGTCGATCGGCGCCGAGACCATGCAGGACCTGTTCTCCGCGCATCAGGACGTGCAGGCCGGACGCGTGCCGAAGATCGTGCAGTTCGGCTCCGGCGCCGCTGAGCCTGCTCGATCCGACGCAGGCGCCGCCCGGCAAGCACACGACTTATTGCTGGCACGTGATGCCGCTCGATCCCGACATCGGCGGCGCAGAGCTATGAGGACTTCAAGGAGGAGTTCGCCGACAAGATCGTCGAGTGCTTCGCGCGCTATTGCCCGAACATGACGGACAAGAACATCCTCGGCGCGCTACATCTATACCGGGCGCGAATACGTGCAGGAGATGATCAACATGCGCGGCGGCGACATCTTCATGGGCGCCTTCAACGCCGAGCAGGTGATGTACAACCATTTCGGCTACCGCTCGCCGATCCCGAACCTCTACAACGCCGGCTCGGCCGGCCATCCCGGCGGCGCGATCTCCGGCGGCGCCGGCTACATCAGCGCCGGCATCATCGCGCGCGATCTCGGGCTCAAGCCGTGGTGGACGCCGTGGGATGCGCGCGCGGCGCTGGAGGCGATCCCGGCCGATCGGAGGCGCGGCGTGAGCGACCTTGCACAACATCGTATTCCCCGTCGCTGCAAGGACCGCGTGGTCATCATCACCGGCGCCGGGCAAGGCATCGGCCGCGTCTTCGCCAAGGCCTTCGCGCTCGCCGGCGCCCGCGCCGTCATCGCCGAGATCAACGAGGCCAAGGCCGCCGCCGTGTCCGAGGAGATCATGCGGGCCGGCGGCGAGGCGCTCGCCGTCACCACCGACGTCGCCGAGGAGGCCTCGATCAAGGAGATGGTCGAGATCGTCGACCGACGACTACGGCCGCATCGACGTGCTGATCAACAATGCCGGCATCTTCTCGACGCTGGAGATGCGCCCGTTCGACCAGATCCCGCTCGAGGAATGGGAGCGCGTGCTGCGCGTCAACCTGACCGGGCCGTTTCTGTGCGCGCGCGCGGTGCTGCCGGCGATGCGGCGCGCGCAATGGGGCCGCATCATCAACGTCGCCTCCGGCGCGGTGCGGCTGGGGCGGCCGAATTATCTGCACTACATCGCCACCAAATCGGCGCTCGCCGGCATGAGCCTGTCGATGGCGCGCGAACTCGGGCGCGGACAACATCACCGTCAACGCCATTTTGCCGGGCGCGACCTTCACCGAAATCGAGCGCAAGACCGTCACGCCGGAGCAGAAGCAGCGCATCATCGCCATGCAATGCGTGCCGCGCGCGGAAGTGCCGGAGGACCTGGTCGGCGCCGTGCTGTTCCTCGCCTCGCGAGGCGTCCGCCTTCGTCACCGGGCAGAGCATCAACCTCGACGGCGGCGTGACCGGCTCGTGAGCCTCAGGCCGCTTGCGCGGCGCGCAGCCGGCGCAACTCGCGGAACGAGATCAGGCTCCTGCCGCTTTCGTCCCACAGCACCAGCCGCACGCATTTGATGCTGTCCCAGAGCGTGAGCCGGCCGATGCGGCCGAGCTCGGGGTTCTCGCGCAGCACGCGCGGCAGCCGGTAATAGGGAATCCGGCTGCACAGATGATGCACGTGATGAATGCCGATATTGGCGGTGAACCAGCGCAGCACGCCCGGCAGCGCGTAATACGAGCTGCCGTGCAGCGCCACCTCGTGCAGGTCCCAGCGCGCGTTGGCTTCCCACAGCGTGTGCTCGAACTGGTGCTGCACGTAGAACAGCCAGACGCCCATGGTCGCCGCCAAGCAGCATGATCGGCACGTGCACCAGCGCGAAGGCGCCGAAGCCGATCAGCCAGATCAGCGCGGCGGCGATGGCCGCGACCGCCGCGTTGGTCGCCATGGTGGTAAGCCACGGCGTCCAGCCGGCGCGCATCAGCCCGACCGGCAGGCGGTGCTGCACGACGAACAGATAGGCCGGCCCGATCCCGAACATCACCGCCGGATGCCGGTAGAGGCGATATCTGCAGCCGGCCCCAGCGCGGCAGCGCCAGATATTCGCGCACCGTCAGCGTGTCGATGTCGCCGATGCCGCGGCGGTCGAGATTGCCGGAGGTGGCGTGGTGCATGGCATGCGTGCGCTTCCAGAAATCGTAGGGCGTGAGCGTGAGCACGCCGAGCGCGCGGCCGATCCAGTCATTGGCGAGGCGGTGGCGGAAGAAGGCGCCGTGGCCGCAGTCGTGCTGGATCATGAACAGCCGCACCAGGAAGCCGGCGGCCGGCAGCGGCGAGCAGCAGGCGTCAGCCACCAAAATCCGAACGAATAAGACGAGCCACATCAGCGCCCATAGCGCGGCCAGCGGCGCGGCGGAAATGACCAGTTCGACGATGCTGCGCGGCGCCGCTCGGCTCGCGGTAGCGCAAAAGCTTCTGCGTCCAGGCGCGCGCGTCGTTCGTCCCGGCCGGTTGCGCCGGGTCACGTTCGTTGATCAAGCTGGTATCCTTTTAGGTTATTGAGTACGGGGTGCCCGGCTCGACCGCGGCCGCCGCGCTCACCGCACGCGATTTCGCTCAAGTCTTCAGGGAACGCGACTCTTTGCTAGATTATCGCGGTTTTATTATGTCCGCTACCGTACATAGGCCGGATGCCGGCCGGCAGAAACGAGCGCGAAAGGCCACCTATGACCCCGACCGTCGCCATCATCGCGCCCGGCAATATGGGCGCCGGCATCGGCCAACGCCTGACCGAGCACAAGGTCTCGGTGCTCACCACGCTCGTCCGGCCGCAGCGCGGCCAGCGCCGCCCGCGCGCGCGCAGCCGCCATGGCGACGGTCGAGGAGCGGCAATTGATGGAGGCCGATTTCCTGCTCTCGATCGTGCCGCCGGGCGAGGCGCTGGCGCTTGCCCGCCGGCTGGCGCCGCTGCTTGACCGCCGCCAACAACAAGCCGATTTATGTCGAATGCAACGCGGTCAGTCCGCAGACCATGAACCACATCGCCAAGGAAATCGCCGCGACCGGCGCGGCCTTTGTCGGCGCCGGCATCATCGGCCCGCCGCCCAAGCCGGGATCGAGCAACACCAAAATCTACGCCGCCGGCCCGCACGCCAAGGAGCTCGCCAAGCTCAACGATTACGGGCTGATCGTGCGCGTGCTCGACGGCCCGCTCGACCGCCGCCGCGGCGCTGAAAATGTCCTATGCCGGCATCACCAAGGGCTTCACCGCGCTCGGCGCCGCCATGATGCTGGCGGCCGCGCGCGAAGGCTCGGCCGAGGCGCTGCACGCCGAGCTCGCCGAGAGCCAGCAGGCGCTGCTCGGCTGGCTGACGCGGCAGACGCCCTCGATGTACGGCAAGGCCTATCGCTGGGTGGCCGAACTCGACGAGATCGCCGCCTTCGTCGGCAAGGATTACGACGAGAGCGCCATGCTGGCCGCCGCCGCGCGGCTTTACGAGCGCATCGCCGCCGACGTCGAGGGCGGCAAGGACGAAATCGGCGCGCTCGACCGCTTCCTCAACCGCTCGTGAGCGCATGACCGAATCCTCCATCCTCACCGAGGCGCGCGCCGGCTACCGCGTCATCACGCTCAACCGGCCGGAGCGGCTCAACGCCTTCAACGACGCCATGCACGAGGCGCTGCGCGACGCCATCGCGCAGGCGGAAGCCGACGAAAGCTGCCGCGCGCTGCTGATCACCGGCGCCGGGCGCGGCTTCTGCGCCGGCCAGGACCTGTCCGACCGCCTGCTCAAGCCGGGCGAAAAGCCGGTGCCGCGCAATTCGCTGGAGACCTATTACAATCCGCTGGTGCGCAAGCTGCGCGCCTTGCCCTTCCCGGTGATCGCCGCGGTCAACGGCGTCGCCGCCGGCGCCGGCTGCAATATCGCGCTCGCCTGCGACATCGTGCTCGCCGCCCGCTCGGCGAGTTTCACGCAATCCTTCGCGCGCATCGGGCTCATCCCCGATTCCGGCGGCACCTGGCTGCTGCCGCGGCTGGTGGGCGAGGCGCGCGCCCGCGCGCTCGCGCTCTTGGCCGAGCCGCTGCCGGCCGAGAAGGCCGAACAACTGGGGCCTGATCTGGAAATGCGTCGACGACGCCGCGCTCGCCGGCGAAGCACGCAAATTGTGCGAGCATTTCGCCGCCGCCCCGACGCAGGGCCTGGCGCTGATCAAGCGCGCGCTCGATGCATCGGCCGGCAACTCGTTCGACGCCCAGCTCGATCTCGAACGCGATCTGCAGCGCGAGGCCAACATGACGCCCGATTATGCCGAAGGCGTGCGCGCCTTCATGGAAAAGCGCAAACCGAATTTCAGCGGCCGGAAATCCTCATGACTCTCGCAACGCGCCTCACCCGCCGCTTTGACATCCAGCATCCGATCCTGTGCGCGCCGATGGGCATGATTACCGGCGGCAAACTGGCCGGCGCGGTGTCCTCAGCCGGCGGTCTCGGCATATTGGGCGGCGGCTATGCCGGCACGGTCGGCAACGAGCCCGATCTCGACGAGCAATACCGCGCCGCCGGCAACGTGCCGATCGGCATCGGCTTCATCACCTGGGCCGCGCAAAAGGCGCCGCAGATGGTGGACTGGGCGATTGCGCGCAAGCCCGCCTGCCTGTTTCTCTCGTTCGGCGATCCGGCGCCGTTCGCGCGCAAGGCGCACGACGCCGGCATCGCGGTCGTTTGCCAGACGCAGACCATGCGCCACGTGCGCGAAGCGCTCGATGCCGGCGCCATGGCCATCGTGGCGCAGGGCGCGGAAGCCGGCGGCCACGGCGGCCGCCGCGCCACCATGCCGTTCGTTCCGGAGGTGAAGGATTATCTCGCCAAACATGCGCCGGACGTGCTGCTGATCGCCGCCGGCGGCATCGCCGACGGCCGCGGCCTCGCCGCCAGCCTGATGCTGGGCGCCGACGGCGTGCTGGTCGGCACGCGCTTCTGGGCGGCGGAGGAAGCGCTCACCGCGCCGGCGATGGTCGCGCGCGCGGTTGCCGCCGACGGCGACCAGACCGTGCGCACCGCCGCCGTCGATCATCTGCGCGGCGTGCCGTGGCCGGACGAGTTCTCCTTCCGCGTCATGCGCAACGCCGTCACCGACCAGTGGGCCGAACGCGAGCACGAAACGCGGCTCAAGCCGGGCGCGATGAAGGCGCAATACATCGACGCGCGCGCGCGCGGCGATCTCGAAGTGCTGCCGACCGTCGCCGGCGAGGCCATCGGCATGATCGGCGCGCGCCTGCCGGCGGCCGAGATCGTCGCCGCCATGGTGCGGGAGGCGGAAGCCGCGCTCAAAGCCGGCGCCGCCTTGATGCGCTAGCGCCTCTTTTAGTGGCCGGCGCGCCCCCCTGGCTGGCCTCCCTTTAAAGTTGTACGATTGAATTGCACCCGCGCGCCTGCGCGCCGGGCGCTTAGGTTCACACCAGCGCAACAGCATGGAGGGCGACCATGGCAAAAGCGCGCGAGACCGATCTCGTCACCGTGGCAAAGGTGCGCGGCGGCGCCGGAAAAGCCGTCGAAATCCTGTTCAACGAGCGCCAGCAGATCTTCACGCTCAGCGAAAAAGCCCGCGCCGGCGGCGGCGCGGCGCGCCTGTTGCGGGCGCGCGCCGGCAGGAGCCGGCCGGTCAAGGTCACGCTCAACCCGGCACGCGGCACCGTCGAACGCATCGGCGAGCCGCGCGAGCGCGAGGCGGCCGAATTCCTGCGCCTGCGCGTCCCGCTCGAAAAACCGCAAAAGATCGTGGCGATCGATCTCGCCAAGATCGACCCGATCAAATTCAACATCGTCGACTTGTACCTGAAGTGGCCGGTGTTCCGCCTCTGCACGGACGTCGTGCCGAGCTACGCCAAAGCAAAACAGATCTTCGATTTCTGCGCCGGCCTCGAGTGCAATCTGCCGGGCCCCTTTGCGGTCAATCCCTGCATCCCGTTCCAATACGTGATCGACGGCTGCTATGCGCGCGCGCACCAGATGCGGCGTATCATCACCACGCGCTTCGGCTATTGCTGCGACAAGGTATTCAGCTTCGCGCCCAACGCACCCGACCAGCTGGCGGTGAAGGCGGACAAATGGGGCGGTTGCTGCGTGTTCTGGTGGTACCACGTCGCGCCGCTGATCCGCGTGCGCTTCAAGATCTTCAAGTTCAATTTCACGCTCGCCATGGTCATCGACCCCAGTATGTTCGACAAGCCGGTGCTGCTGCATACCTGGCTGGCCGCGCAGGAAAACAAGAACTGCAGCGCCAATGCCCACGTCACCCGCTATTCGATCCAGCCGGGATCGGCTTACACGCCGATCTATCCCGGCAACAGCTTCGCGACCGATCCGAACTACGTGCAGACCGAAAACACCTTGCAGCAATATGCTAACCTGACCACCTGCTGAGGGACGGCGGCGGCAAGGAGAGCCATGGCGGAAGCGGCCGATGCGTTGGGCGGCGAAGGCCTGCAAGAGCGCCGTCTGACGGTCGCGCGCGTGAGCGAGCAGGCCGACCACGCCGAGGCGACGTTCTACGAGTTGGCGCGGTTCTACCGTCTGGCGCGCGCCAATCCCGCTTACACGGATGCATTGCGGATACTGCGTGCGGCGGCGGCGGACGGACGGACGCTGCGCGTGCGCTTTGCGGCGCCCCACAGCGACGTCATCGAAACGGTGAGCGAGGATTAGGCGGCCCGGCGCGCGCTCAGGCCGCGCCAACCTCTGTCTTGGCGGTTCCGCGCACCAGCCAAAAGCGGAACATGCGCCGCGCGGTGGCGACCGAGAGCTTGAGGAAATCGACGCGCGCCTGTTCGAGCTCCTGCGCGCTCGGCTGCACGGCGCGGCTCTTGAGGATGCAACTGAATGCCGCCCAATGCAGCTCGGCGGCTTTGCAGGCCACCAGCAAGCCGTCATGCCGCGCATTTTGCATCAGCTGCGCCACCAGGTCGGTCGGCGCCCCGCACAGGCGCGCCAGCCCGACGATCACCTCTTCGTGCCGGCCGGCATTGGCAAAGTCCTGGATCGCGGTCTCGGTCAGTTTTCGCGCCGCCTGCATTTTTTCGATGACGGCCTCGGCGCGGCTGAAATCGCGCGGCGCGGCGGCTTGCCGCATGACCTTGCTCGCGACGTGCGCGAGCGCGTCGCGGATGATGAATTGACTGGCGGGCGGCGCATTGTCGAGCAGGCGCCTTTGCACGTCTTCCGCCGCCTTGGCGATCAGCTCTTGCAGCAATTGCGGCGGCACGTCGAGCCGCATGCCGAGGTTCTCGGCCAGACGGCCGTCGTCTTCCGCCCGTTTGGCGAGGGTGCTGAAGCCACCGGCGGAGAAGGCGGCGCCCTCGTTGCGCGTCAGTTTGTTGAGCACCTCGCCGTCGCCGCGTTCGACCAGCACGTCGGTCACCGCCTCGGCCAGCCGCGAGCGTCCCGAAATCGCGCCCAGATGACCCTGACCCTTGGTGCTGGCGATTTCGATGAGGTCACCGTCGGTCAGGCGCGGCGAATTCGACAGCACCGGTCCTGCGACCACGATCGCGTCGTGGCGGGCGAGGCTTTGGATGACACCGTTGGGCGCGTTGGCGACCGGGCTCAGCTTGGCGCTGAGTTCGGCGAGCACGTTGCTTTCCACCCGCTGGGTCAGCTGCGCCAGCACGCCGTCGAAAAGCTCGACTTGCCCGTCGTTGAATTGCGGGGCGCCGCCCAAGAACAGGTCGGTGACCTGCCGGAGGATTTCGACGCGACGGCCATCGGAGCGGCTTTGAACCGCGGTCTCCAACTCGTCGATAATCGCCGAAAATGCGGTCATTCTTGACCCGACCTCACGCCCTTCGCGCGCCCCCGCAAAGCAGCGGGCCGGGGCCCGTATTTCCCGATTTGAGTGTACGCATACGAACATAAATAAAATTCCAACATACAGATCGTTGAATATCATGCTTGCTACAATCTTTAGTTGCAGGACGGCCATAGCCCTTGGGGTTTGACAATCAGCCAGCCCCCCTTATCGTTTGTACGCATATAATCCTGCGGGAACCTTCGGCGCTTTTGCCGGAACGATGCTGCGGCCGCCGCCAAGATGCCTACAATCGGCGCCCGGCGGATGGCCGCACGCCGATTCGGGGGCCGGCCCGCGACGGAGCCATTGCATGAAGCCCGCGTCCTTCGTCCATCACCTGCCGAAGACGCTCGCCGAGGCGGTGCGGATCCTGGCCGAGGTCGCGCCGCAAGACGGCCGCGTGCTGGCGGGCGGGCAGAGCCTGGTGCCGATCATGGCGTTCCGGCTCGCCAAGCCGGCGCATCTGGTGGACATCAACGAGGTCGCGGGCCTCGACCGGATCGCGAGCGACGGCAAGGTGCTGAGCATCGGCGCCTGCGTGCGCCACGGCGCCTTTCACACGGCCGTCGTCGATAATCCGCTCGGCCGGATGCTGAGCTCGGTCGCCCGCCACATCGCGCATTACCCGATCCGCATGCGCGGCACCTTCTGCGGCAGCCTGGCGCACGCCGATCCGGCGTCGGAATGGTGCCTGCTGGCGGCGACGCTCGGCGCCACCATGGTGGCGCAAAGCACGCGCGGCGAACGGCTGATCGCGGCGCAGGATTTCTTCACCGGCATCATGTCGACGGCGCTGGCCGAGGACGAGCTGCTGGTCGAGGCGCGGCTGCCGCTGCTCGCGCCCGACGCCAAGTTCGGCTTCAACGAGTTCAGCCGCCGGGCCGGCGATTTCGCCATGAGCGCGGCGCTGGTCGTCTATCGGCTGCAGGGCGGCAAGATCGACCGATGCTCATGTCGGCGTCGGCGGCGCCGAGGCGTCGCCGCGCCGCATCCCGGCAGCCGAGGCGGCGCGCTCGAACGGAAGAGCGCCGGGCGACGACGGTTTATCCGCGCCGCCGCCGAAGCCGCGGCCGCCGCGATCGAGCCGCTGGTCGATCACCAGACCGACGCCGACTACCGGCGCGACTTGGTGCGCGCGGTGGTGCGGCGCGCCTTGCAAGACGCCGCGAAATGACCGCTCATAGCAAGGGCTCCGGCATGACCTGGGTCGGCCGTTCCATCCGGCGGCTGGAGGATCCCGCGCTGGTCACCGGCCGCGGCCGCTTCACGCGAGACGTGCAAGCGGTGCACTGGGTGCGCTTCGTGCGCAGCCCCGTCGCCGCCGGCAAAATCGGCAAGATCGACGCGCCGAAGGACGCGTGGGTCGTCACCGCGGCCGATCTCGCCGACGTGAAGCCGATCAAGCCGATGCTGCACAAGTTCAACTACAAGCCGGTGGCGCAGCCGATTCTGGCCGACGGCGTGGTGCGTTTCGTCGGCGAGCCGGTCGCCGCCGTGATCGCGGCGAGCGAGGAAGAAGCCGAGGACATTGTCGATCAAGTCGCGCTCGATATCACCGAGGTCAAGGCCGCGGTTGACGCGCGCGCGGCGCTCGCAGCCGGCGCGCCGCAAATCCATGCCGAAGCGCCGGGCAATGTCATCCTCGAAGGCCAATTCAAGAGCGAAGGTTTCGATGCCGCCTGGAGCGGCGCGCACAAGATCGTCGCGATCGACGCGCGCTCGCACCGCCAGAACGCGACGCCGATGGAGCCGCGCGGCGGCAACGCCGCCTACGATCCTTCCACCGGCCGCGTCACGTTGACCTGCGCGACGCAGATGCCGCATCTCACCCGCACCGCCATTGCCGACGTGCTCGGCATGCCGGAGAGCGACCTGCGCGTGATCGCGCCCGATGTCGGCGGCGGCTTCGGACAGAAAATGTCGCTGGCCGCGGAATACGTCGTGCTGGTCTGGCTGGCGCGCAAATATAAAAGCTCGTTCGCCTGGAGCGAGGACCGGCGCGAAAACCTGATCGCCGGCTTCCATGCGCGCGACCAATACATTACGCTGCAAGGCGCCTTCGACAAGGACGCCAAACTGATCGCGCTGAAAGCCGACATCGTCACTAATGTCGGCGCCTATTCCTGTTTCCCGACCACGTGCGGGGTCGAGCCTTTGATGGCGATGGCCGAGATGCCCGGCCCCTATGACGTCAAGCACTACGAAACGCGCGCGCGCGGCGTGCTGACCAACACCTGCACCATGGCGCCTTATCGCGGCGTATCGCGGCCGGTCATCACCTTCACGCTTGAACGTCTGATGGACAAGGCGGCGGCCGCGCTCGGCGTCGACACGGTCGAGATCCGCCGCCGCAACTTGATCGACGCCTTTCCCTACAAGACCGCGATGGGCCTCGAATACGACGACGCCACCTACAAACAGACGCTGGAAATGGCCGCTGCCGCCGTCAACGTTGCCGGCCTTTCGCAAGCGGCAGAAAGAAGCGCGCGCCAAAGGCCGCCATCTCGGCATCGGCTTTTCGACCTTCTGCGAGCGCACCGGTTACGGCAGCCCGGCTTTTGCCGCGCGCGGCATGGAGATCACGCCCGGCTGGGAGACGGTGATCGTCACGGTCGATCCGTCCGGCTTCGTCGAGGCGCGCATCGGCTCCTCGCCGCACGGCCAGGGTTTGCGCACCACGCTGGCGCAGATCATCGCCGACGAGATCGGCGTCACCCCCGACATGATCAAGGTGGTGCACGGCGACACCGACCGCGCGCCCTACGGCTGGGGCACCTTCGCCAGCCGGTCTTTGGTGATTTCCGGCGGCGCCACGCTGATCGCCGCGCGCAAGGTGCGCGCCAAGCTGATCAAGATCGCCAGCCATATGCTGGAAGCGGCGGCGGACGACATCGTGCTGGAGGACGGCCGCGCCAAGGTCGCCGGCACCGACCGCTCCGTCACCATCGCCAAGATGGCGCGCGAGGCCTACACGCAGACGCATCGCTTCAAAGGCGAGATCGAGCCTGGCCTCACCGAACAAGGCTCCTACGATCCGCCCGGCACGTTCTCCAATGCCTGCCACGTCGCGATAGTCGAGCTGGACATCGAAACCGGGCACGTGAAGGTCGAGAAGTTCGTCGTCGCCGAAGACGCCGGCCGCATCATCAATCCGATGATCGCCGACGGGCAAGTGCATGGCGGCATCGCGCAGGGCATTGGCAACGCGCTGCTCGAGGAAATCATTTACGACGAGAGCGGCGGCATCCTGACGGCCTCGCTCGCCGATTATCTGCCGCCGACCGCGCGTGAAATTCCGCCGATCGAGCTGCATCACCTGGCAACACCGAGCGCCAACTCCATCACCAAGGCCAAGGGGCTGGGCGAAGGCGGCGCCATCGGCGCGCCGGCGGCGGTGATCAACGCCATCAACGACGCGCTGTCCCCGTTCGGCGTCGAGATCGACGAGATGCCGGCGACGCCGCAGCGCATCCGCGCGGCAATACGGCGTGCTGGCGGTGCAACCAACTCCGCTCATTCCCGCGCAAGCGGGAATCCAGAAACGGCAGGTCGAGTTGCTCCTGGGTCCCCGCTTTCGCGGGGACGAGCGGGAGAGTGAAGCCCATGACGAAGCAGAACATCACCCTCACCATCAACGGCCGCGAGCACGTCATCGCGCGTCGAGCCGCGGCGCACGCTGGTCGACGCCATCCGCGAGGATTGCGGGCAGACCGGCACCCATATCGGCTGCGAGCACGGCATCTGCGGCGCCTGCACGGTGATCGTCGACGGCGAGCCGGTGCGCTCCTGCCTGATGTTCGCGGTGCAGGCCGACGGCAAGAAAATTCGCACCGTCGAAGGTTTGGCCGCCGGCGACAAATTGCATCCCATGCAGCAGGCCTTCATGGATCACCACGGCCTGCAATGCGGCTTCTGCACGCCGGGCTTTTTGATGCTGGCGGTCGGCGTGCTCGAGCGTGAACCGGATATCAGTGACGACGACTTGCTCGACGTGCTCGCGTCCAATCTGTGCCGCTGCACCGGCTACCAGAACATCATCAAGGCCGTGCGCGCGGCGGCGAAGGAGATGCGCGGCCAATGACCGCACCGGCTAAGTTCATCGGCCGCTCCGTCCCGCGGCTGGAAGACCGCCCGCTTCTCACCGGCCAAGGCCGCTTTGCTGCCGACATCTCGTTTCCCGGCCAATGGCACATGCGCGTGGTGCGCTCGCCAGTCGCGCACGGCAAAATCAACATCGATCGACGCTTCGGCGGCGCTGGCGCTGCCCGGCGTGCACGCGGTGTGGACGCATGACGACGTCGCGCACATCCCGCCGATCGGCTTCCGGCTGACCGGCTTGACCGCGCTCGAGCCCTACCGGCAATGCGCATTGGCGCAAGGCACCGTGCGTTATGTCGGCGAGCCGGTCGCCGCCGTATTCGCCGCCGATCCCTATATCGCCGAGGACGCCGTCGACCTGGTCGCACTCGATATCGAGCCGCTCGCCGTCATCCTCGATGCCGCCGCGCGCGCCGGGGCCGTTCGACGAAGAGCGCAATACCGAAACGACGATCATCGAGAAGAAATCCGGCGACGTCGACGCGGCCTTTCGCGCCGCGCATGCGATCGTCGAACTCGATCTGTCGATCGGCCGCCACAGCGGTGTGCCGCTGGAGACGCGCGGCGCGATTGCGCGCTACGACGAACGCAAGGACGTCCTGGAAATGCACGGCGCCGCCAAGGTGCCGCACTGGAACCGCGACCGGCTGGCGATGATGTTCGGGCGCACGCCCGAAAGCGTTCAGCTCTACGAAGGCCACGTCGGCGGCGGTTTCGGCATCCGCGGCGAGATGTATCCCGAGGACGTGCTGGTGTGCGCCGCCGCACTCGCAATTCAAGCGGCCGATCAAATGGATCGAGGACAGGCGCGAGCACTTGATCGCGGCCAATCACTCGCGCCAGCAGCGCCACAAGATCAGGGCGGCGATCGACAAAGACGGCCGCATCCTCGGCATCGACAACGAGTTCTTCCACGACAACGGCGCCTACATGCGCACGCACGCGGCGACGGTGCCCGATCTCGCCGCCGCCATGCTGCCCGGGCCCTACCGCGTGCCGGCCTATCGCGCGCGCGGCCACATCCGCCTCACCAACAAGACGCCCTGCGGCACCTACCGCTCGCCCGGCCGCTACGAGACGACCTTCGTGCGCGAGCGGCTGATCGACGCCATCGCCGCCAAGACCGGCATCGACGCCATCGAAATCCGCCGCCGCAATCTGATCGCCAAAAGCGCAATGCCCTATAGCCTGGGTTTCGGCACGCTCGGCACCGACATCGTCTACGACTTCGGCGACTACGCCAAGCTGATGGACCGCCTGCTGACGGCGGCCGACTGGCCGGCCATGCAGCGCACCCTCGCGCAACGGCGCGCGGCCGGCGAAAAAGTCGGCGCCGGCTACGCGATGTTCGTCGAGAAAAGCGGCCTCGGGCCGTTCGACAAAGTGCGCATCGAGGTGGCCCCGAGCGGCGCCGTCGAAGTCATCACCGGCGTCGCCTCGATCGGGCAAGGCGTGGAAACCGCGATGGCGCAGATCGCCGCCGAGACGCTCGGCGTCGACTACGCCGGCATCAAGGTCGTGCACGGGCAGACCGACCGCATCGACAAAGGCATGGGCGCCTTTGCCTCGCGCGTCACCGTGATGTGCGGCGAGGCAACCCGCATGGCCGCGGTGAAGCTGCGCGAGACCGCGCTCGGCGCGGCCGCCGAGCTGATGCAGACCTCGGCCGGCGCACTCGACATCGTCGATGGCGAGATCGTGCGCACCGGCACGCCCGGCCCGTCGATGCCGCTCGCCGCCCTGGCGGCGCCGGCCGGAAGGCCTCAGCGCGGAAGCCGAATTCAAGTCGAGCCACATGGTCTATCCCTACGGCGCGCATGTCGTGCAGCTTGCGCTCGACGCCGATACCGGCGCGGTCACCATCGAGCGCTATCTGGTCGCCTTCGACATCGGCAAGGCGGTCAACCCGATGCTGGTGGAAGGCCAGATCGTCGGCGGGCTCGCGCAAGGCCTGGGCGGCGCGCTCTATGAGGAATTTCTCTATGCCGAGAACGGCGAGCCGCTGTCGGTCAGTTTCGCCGATTACCTGATGCCGACCGCGCGCGAAATGCCGGGCATCGAGGTGATCGTCACCGAAGACGCGCCCTCGCCGCTCAATACCTACGGCTTCAAGGGCGCCGGCGAAGGCGGCATCACGCCGGTCGGCGCGGCCATTGCGTCGGCCATCGACGACGCGCTGCAACAGGCCGGGCGCGGTGACGCAATTGCCGGTCACACCGCAGCGCCTGAAGGCGCTCATGCGCGCCCGGCATTGACAACAGCGGACGCGCCGACACACCCTATCCCGATAGAGCGCATCAGCGCCATGACGCTCGGCGATCCGGCCGCGCGCTAATTCGGGAGGACGTCCATGACCGTTACGCGTTTCGGGCCGCTGGTGCGCGGCTTCCTGCTCGGCACCGCTCTTGCCATGGCGTCGACCGCGGCGCTGGCGCAGAACCGCACCTTCTCCTTCGCCTACGACCAGCCGAAGAACAGCGGCTACGGCGAGGGCGCCAAGATCTTCAACGACAAGCTCAAGGAACTGAGCAAAGGCACGTTCTCGATCAACGAATATCCGAGCGCGCAGCTCGGCACCGAAGCGCAGACCTTGCAGAAGCTACAGACCGGCGACATCGATTTCGTGTTCCTGTCGACCGCCAATGCCTCGACCGCGCAGCCGGAGTCGGGCGTGTTCTCGATCCACTTCATCTTCCGCGACGAAGCGCACGCGATCAAAACGCTCGCCGATCCCGGCGTCATCGCGGCGATGCGCGAACTCTACGCCGCCAAGATGACCGGCGCGCATATGCTGGCGCTCGGCTGCCAGGGCTTGCGCCACATGTACGGCAAGAAGCCGATCGAAAAGGTGGCCGACCTCAAGGGCATGAAGATGCGCGTGCAGGCGACCGTGACCGAGGACGCGACCTTCCCGGCTTACGGCGCGCAAGTCGTGCACATGGCGTTCGGCGAGGTCTATACGGCGCTGCAGACCGGCGTCGCCGACATGGCGGAGAACGGCATCAACAACTACCTCGTCAACAAGCATTACGAAGTCGCGCCGGTGCTTTCGCTGACCGAACATGAAGCCAACAACGCCGCGCTGTTCGTCAGCGACAAGGTGTGGAAAAGCCTGACCGACGAGCAAAAGAAGTGGGTGCAGGCGGCGGCCGACGAGGTCAGCAAGCGCGAGCCCACGATCGCCTTCGATCTCGAGCATCAGGCGCTGGCAAAGCTGACCAAGATGGGCGTCAAGGTCGTCAATAAAGTCGACAAGACCGGCTTCATGCAGATCAGCAAGCCGATCCAGGACAAATTGGCGAAAGATCTCGGCCCGCACGCGGTGAAGGTGCTCGAACTCGTCCGCAACGTGAAATAACGGCGAGCGCCGATGCGGGGGGCCGAGCGCTCCCCGCCGCCGCGCCGGCTTCGATCCGAACTCCGGAACCGACCGATGCGCTTTGACGGGCTGGTCTTGCAGGAGCAGCGCCATCTCAAATGGCGCGCGCTCGATCCTCTGGAACAGCTGCTGATGGTCCTGTGCGGGATCGCCATCACGGCTTTCAGCGTGCTGGTGATCTGCGACATCGTCACCCGCGGCATCGGCCATCCCTGGCTGTGGCTGCAAGAGACGACCATGGATTTTTTCATCTATGGGACGTTCACCGGCGTCGCCGCCGCCACCCGCCGCAACGACCATCTTTATCTCGCGGTGCTCGCCGAATCGATGACCGGCGGGCGCCGGCTGTTTTTCGAGCTGTTCAACCGGTTCGTCGTGCTCTGCGTCGCGCTGTGCATGGTCTGGTTCGGCTACCTCAACGTGCTCGACGGCTTCAAAAGCCTGCGCATGCCGTCGATGACGCCGATGGCATACCTCTATATCGCCGTCCCGATCTGCGGAGCGCTGGTGGCGCTGTTCACCATCGAGCAGATGGTGAACGGCTGGCAAAAGGGCTTTCCCGACATTCCGATCGAAGAGCGGAGAAAGTCGCTGTGATGTCCAACGGCGCGCTCATTGTCCTGATGGGCATCCTGTTCCTGTTCTTCGGCTACATGGGCGTTCCGGTGGCCTTCGCGCTGATCGCCTCGGTGCTTCTGATCACCGCCTTCACGCCGGTCAGCCTCGCTTCGATGATCGGGCAATTATTCAACGGCGTGGACGTCGAAGCGCTGATGGCGGTGCCCTTCTTCCTGTTGGTCGGCGACCTGATGACGTCGGCCAACGTTACCGTGCGCATGATCACGCTGTCGCAGACATTGGTCGGCCATTTCCGCGGCGGCCTCGCGCAGGTGGTGACGCTGTTCAGCATGTTTTTCGCCGGCATTTCCGGCTCATCGGCAGCCGACGTCGCGGTGCTCAGCCGCACCCTGGCGCCGGAGATGGGGCGCGAGGGCTACGACAAGGCTTTCACGGCGGCGCTGATCGCCTCGGCCTCCACCATGGCCAATCTCATCCCGCCCAGCATCATGGCGGTGGTGTACGGCGCGACCGGCAACGTCTCGATCGGCGGGCTTTTTCTCGGCGGCGTCGTGCCCGGCGTGCTGGTCGGCATCGGGCTGATGATCTACAGCCATTTTTTCGGACCGGTCGGCGTCAAGCGCCAACGCGCGACCTTCGGCCAATTCAGCACGGCGACGAAGCGGGCCGCCGTGCCGCTGATGATCCCTATTATCATCATGGGCGGCATCCTCACCGGCCAGTTCACCCCGACCGAGGCGGGGGTGATCGCGGTGGCCTACATCGTGTTCGTGGCGATCCCGCTGCTCAACGTCCGCCATTTGCGCCACCTGCCGCGCGACATGGCGCTGACCGGGTTGCTCTACTCCATCCCGCTGATCACCGTCGGCGCCGCCTCGGTGTTCGGCTGGATGCTCGCCTATCTGCGGGGGCCGACCATGGTGTCGGGATGGATCGCGACCGCCGCCGGCAACGACCCGTTCATGATCATGCTGCTGCTGGTGCTCTTGTTCGTCATCGTCGGCGACTTCATCGACGCCATTCCGGCGATCATCATTTTCATGCCGATCATCATCGATCTCACCAAGAACGCCGATATCAATCCCGTCCACATGGGCGTGGTGATCATCGTCACCTTGGCCTTCGGGCTGATCACGCCGCCTTACGGGTTGGCGCTGCTGATGGCGTCGAAGTTCGTCGGCATAAAATTCTCCAGGGCGATGGTCGCATCGCTGCCGATCTACGTCGTATTCTTCGCGGCAATCGCGTTTTGCATCTTCTTTCCCGACATCGTGCTATGGCTGCCGAAGACACTGCTGCCGCAATCGGTCGGCTGTTTCCCCAATCCGAACGGCGCCGGCTATATCTGTCCGTGAAATTCAGCCCAGCTTCTTGAGCAGCCGCGTCACCGCGCGCTGCTCTTCCGCCGTGAGCGGGGTCAGCGTGGCGGCGGTGATCTCGGCGGCGACTGTTCATGGCCTGCTCGGTTACTTCGCGGCCGCGTTCGGTGAGCGCCACCGCGCGGCGGCGGCGGTCGTTGGGATCGCTGAGCGCGGTGACGAAGCCGCGCGCGCCCAGGCGGTCGACCACGCCCTTGATGGTGGCGGCGTCGAGGCAGATCAGCCGCCCGAGATGGTTCTGCGAGCAGGGGCCGACCTCGTGAAGCTTGGCGAGCGCGGCGAACTGAGTCTGCGTCAGCGCCTCGATCATGCGGCCGGTGAAGATCGCGGTGTGGCGCTGCATGGCGACGCGCAGCAGGAAGCCGACTTGCTCGTCGAGCACATAGCCGCTTTCGCGCGCAGGCGCCGGGGCAGCCGCCACAACCTTTAATTTGTCCCGCCGCATGTCTTGGGTCCGTTGCTTGCGCTTTGCATCGTGCCGCGCAGCCCGCGCGGACAAGCAGAGCATGGCCGTTATCCTGGTGTGGCGAAAGGCCCTTCTCTCCGGCCGGCCGGTTTTCAGGGCCTATTTTCCGTTTAAACGGTGAGATAGGTGCGCTGCACGTCCAGATTGTCGACAAGCTGCGCCATGGCGCCCTGCCAGCGGATTTGGCCCTTCTCCAGCACATAGACCCTGTCGGAGACCAGACGCGCGAAATGAATATTCTGCTCGGACAGTAAAATGGAGAGACCTTGTTTTTTGAGTTCGACGATGGTGTTGGCCATTTTTTCGACGATCAGCGGAGCGACGCCCTCGGACGGCTCGTCGAGCAGCACCAGCAGCGGGTTACCCATCAGCGTGCGCGCGACCGTCAACATCTGCTGTTCGCCGCCGCTCATGCGCCCGCCCAGCCGGTTCGGCATTTCGGCCAGGTTGGGAAAAAGCGCGAACAGCCGTTCCGGCGTCCAAGCCGGCGCCGCCGTGCCGTCCGCCAAGGCCCGCGGCGCCTGGCGGCCGACGTCGAGATTCTCCATGACCGTCAAGTCGGAGAAGATGCGGCGGTCCTCGGGCGTGAAGCCGAGGCCGCGGCGCGCGATCTCGTAAGGGCGCAGGCGGGAAATGTCCTCGCCGTTGAAACGCACGCGGCCTTCCCGCTCGCCGATCAGGCCCATGACCGCCTTCATGGTCGTGGACTTGCCGGCGCCGTTGCGGCCCATCAACGCCACCACCTCGCCGCGCCCGACCTCGAAGGTAAGCTCGTAAAGAATGCGCGCGGCGCCATACCAGGCGCTCAGGTTCTCGACGGCGAGCATGGCTTGGCTCATGGCGGCGCTCCTTGCGCCGAGCCTTGGGCGAAGGTCTTGCCGGTGCCGAAATAGACTTCGCGCACCTCCGGATGATCGCGGATCGATGCCGCGTCGCCGTCGGCGATCAGGCGCCCGCGCGCCAGCACGATGATGCGGTCGGCGAAGGCGAAGACCACGTCCATCGAATGCTCGGTGAACAGCACCGAGATGCCGCGCTCGACCACCAGCCGCTTGACCAATTCGATCAGCGCGTGACGCTCGCGCGCGCCCATGCCGGCGGTCGGCTCGTCCATCAGCAGCAAACGCGGCTCGTTGGCGAGCGCGATGGCGAATTCGACGCGCTTGACGTCGCCATAGGCAAGTTCGCGGCACGGCCGGTCGGCGGCGTCGCGCATGCCGACCTGATCGAGCAGCGCGAGCGCGCGCTCGCGATGCATGCGCGGCCGCCGGCCGCCACAGCCGGTAGATGTCGTGCGCGTGCGAGATCAGCGCCATCTGCACGTTCTCGGCGACCGTCATGGAATGGAATGTTGCCGCGACCTGAAACGTGCGGCCGATGCCGAGTCGCCACACCTCGCGCGGTTTGAGGCCCGCGATATCGCTGTCGCCGAACAGAATGGCGCCGGAGTCGGGCGCCAGCTGGCCGTTGATCATGTTGAAGCAGGTCGATTTGCCGGCGCCGTTCGGGCCGATCATGGCGAGAAACTCGCCCCGCCCGATTTCGAACGAAACCTCGTTGACCGCGCGGACGCCGCCGAAGGCTTTGGACACCGAGCGCACCGAGAGCACCGTCATAACGTTCTCGTCGCCGTCTAACGTTCTCGTCTTGCCGAACAGGCGCGCGAAGGCGCCGGCGATGCCGCCCGGGAACACCAGCACCAGCAGCAGGATGATGAGGCCGAGCAGCGCGCGCCAATATTCGGTCTGCCGCATGACGGTGTCCTGCAGCAGCGCGAACACCGTGGCGCCGACGATCGGGCCGCTCAGCGTCTGGATGCCGCCGAGCAGCACCATCACCAGGCCGTCGATCGAGCGGCCGACATGCACGGTCTCGGGCGAGATCGAGCCCTTGGCGAAGGCGAACAGCCCGCCGGCGATCGCCGCAGATGCCGCCGGCGACCGCGAAGGCGAGCCAGTGCACGCGCTTGACGTCGATGCCGATCGCCTCGGCGCGCAGCGGCGAATCGCGCCCGGCCCGCATGGCGTAGCCGAACGGCGCGAACAGCAGGCGCCGCAGCCACAACACCGCCGCCACGGCGAGCGCGAGCGTGAGCAGGAAATAGACCGCAGCGCCGTCGAACGGCGGCGGCGGCCAGACGCCGATCACGCCGTTGGAGCCGCCGGTCAATGTCTCCCACTGGAACACGGCCGCCCAGACGATCTGCGCGAACGCGAGCGTCAGCATGGCGAGATAGACGCCGGAGAGCCGCACCGAGAACCAGCCGAACAGCAGCGCGCCCAAGAGCGCGACGATGGGCGCGGCGACGAGCGCAAGCCCCATCGGCACGGCGAGCCATTTCACCAGCAGCGCCGCGCCATAGGCGCCGAGGCCGAAATAGGCGGCGTGGCCGAACGAATGCATGCCGCCCGGGCCGGCGATGAAATGCAGCGAGGTGGCGAAGATCACCGCGATCAGCACGTCGATGCCGAGGATCAGCAAGATAGGGCGAGCCTTGCGCCAGCAGCGGCAGCGACAACAGCAGCACCAGCACGGCGGCGCCGAGCGCCTTCAGCAGCGGCGTCGCCGGCCGGATCGGATATTCCGGCTCGGCGACCGAGCGCACCGCGGCCTGCGCGCGGCCGAGCAGGCCGTAGGGCCGCACGATCAGCACCACCGCCATCACCAGGAATTCGGCGACCAGCGTGAACTTGCTGAAATTGACCGTGAACAGCCCGAAATCGACCACGCCGAGCCCGATGCAGATCGCCTTCACCTCGGCGATGATCACGGCGGCGAGATAGGCGCCGGTGATCGAGCCCATGCCGCCGACCACCACCACCACGAAGGCGTCGCCGATGGCGGTCAGGTCGGTCGCGAGATTGGCCGGCTCGCGCGCGACCTGCAGCGCGCCGCCGAGGCCGGCGAGCGCGGCGCCGAGCGCGAACACGCGCGGTGAACAGCACCGCCTGGTTGACGCCGAGCGCGCCGACCATTTCGCGGTCCTGCGTCGCCGCGCGCACCAGCCGGCCGAAGCGCGTGCGCGCGAGCGTGAAGTGCAGGGCGATCAGCACCAGCGGGCCGATGACGGCGAGGAACAGGTCGTAGCTCGGCAGCCGGCGGCCGAGCACTTCGACCGCGCCGCGCAGGCCGGGCGCGCGCGGCCCGAGCAGATCCTCCGGGCCCCCAGATCGACAGCGCGGCGTCGTTGATCACCAGCACCAGCGCGAAGGTCGCGAGCAGCTGGAACAGCTCGGGCGCGCGATAGATGCGCCGCAGCAGCACGATCTCGATCACCGCGCCGATCAAGCCGACCAAGAGCGCGGTCGCCACGATGCCGCCCCAGAAACCGAGCGCGCCGCCGATCTTGGTGGCGAACGAATAGGCGATGTAGGTCCCCAGCATATAGAGGGACCCGTGCGCGATATTGATGATGCGCGAGACGCCGAAGATCAGCGACAGGCCGACGGCGACGAAGAACAGGCCGGAGGCGGTCGAGAGCCCGTTGAGCGCCTGGAACAGGAAGGCGTTGAAGGTCATGGCGCGCTTACCTCTCCCTCGCCCTGCGGGGAGAGGTGGCTGCCGAGCGGTAGCGAGCGAAGCCGGGTGAGGGGGCATGGCGATAGCGATATCACTGAGCCCCCTCACCCGGCTCGCCGGCTTCGCCTGCGCTCGGCCACCCTCTCCCCAACGGGGAGAGGGAAGCGAGCGCGAGCGTCAGCATTCAATCCGTCGCCGGGCGCAGCTTCTTGACCTCGGCATCGCCCGGCAGCACGGAGGCGCCGTCGACATATTTGAAGTCGGTCATGGTGCCCTTGCCGTTCTCGAGCGCGATCTTGCCGACAAAGCAGCCCATGGTCGCCTGGTGGTCGATGGCGCGATACTCGAACGGCCCGAACGGACTGTCGAGCTTGAGGCCCTTGAACGCGGCCACCAGCTTCTCGGTGTCGGTCGACTTGGCCTTGGCGATGGCGGCCACCGCCGACTTGATGGTGACGTAGCCGACGACCGAGCCGAGCCGCGGATAGTCGTTGTACTTTTTCTTGTAGGCCGCGACGAAGGCGGTATGCGCCGGCGTCTTGATCTTGTCCCAGGGATAGCCGGTGACGATCCAGCCAACCGGCGCCTCGTCCTTGAGCGGATCGAGATATTCCGGCTCGCCCGAAAGCAGGCTGACCACGGTGCGGTTCTTGAACACGCCGCGCGTATTGCCCTCGCGCACGAACTTGGCGAGGTCGCCGCCGAACAGCACGTTGAAGATCGCGTCCGGCTTGGCGTCGTCGATCGCCTGCGCCACCGCGCCGGCGTCGATCTTGCCCAAGGGCGTCGCCTGCTCGGTGACGATCTCGACGTCCGGCTGCTTTTCCTTCAGCAGCTTCTTGAAGGCGGCAACCGCGGCCTGGCCGTATTCGAAGTTGGGATAGACCAGCGCCCAGCGCTTCTTCTTGGCGGCGACCGTCGCCGGCATCAGCATCGCCACCTGCATATAGGTCGAGGCGCGCAGGCGGAACGTGTATTTGTTGCCGTTCTCCCAGGTGATCTTGTCGGTGAGCGGCTCGGCGGCCAGGAACACGACCTTCTTCTGGCCGGCGAAATTGGTCACCGCCAGCCCGACATTGGACAGGAAGGTGCCGGCGATCATGCTGACGCCCTCGCGGGTGATCAGCTCCTCGGCGACGCGCACCGCCTCGCCCGGATTGGCGCCGTCGTCGCGCGAGATCACCTCCAGCTTCTTGCCGAGCACGCCGCCTTTGGCGTTGATCTCCTCGACCGCCATTTCGATGCCGCGCTTGTAGGGCTCGAGGAAGGCCGGCTGCGACTTGTAGCTGTTGAGTTCGCCGATCTTGATGGTGTCCTGCGCGAAAGCCGGCGCGGAAAAGCTTGCGGCGACCGCGGCCGCGAGCGCGAGAGGAAGCAATGGGCGTTTGGTCGTCATGACTTGGCACTCCTGACCTGGATGCGGGCGCGCAGTCGTTTGTATGCAAATAGTCCGACCGTTGGGCCGATATTGTCAAGCCGGCGCTGGCCGCACAATTGTGCGCCGCCGCCCGCCTGCTTAGCATTTGCCGCAACGCGGAGCCGGCCATGGCCAAGCAACCGATCGATTTCTGGTTCTTCATCGGCAGCATGTACACCTACCTGTCGGTGATGCGGCTGCCCGAGCTGGCCGCAAGAACAGGCGCGACCTTCCGCTGGCGGCCGTTTTCGGTGCGCGACATCATGATCGAGATGGACAACCGGCCGCTCAGCAAGCCCTTGAAGCTCGCCTATATGTGGCGCGACCTCGAGCGCCGCGCCGGCACGCACGGCCTGCCCTACCGGGCGCAGCCGTCCTATCCGCTGAAGAATTTCGACATCGCCAACCGCATCGCCGTGCTCGGCGCCGAGGAAGGCTGGTGCGCCGACTATACGCGCGCGGCCTATACGCGCTGGTTCGTCGAGCATGACGAGGCCGGCAGCGAGACCAGCAACCGCGCCTGCCTGCGCGAAATCGGCCAGGACCCCGAGCGCGTCATCGAACGGGCGTCATCGGAGGAGATCGGCGCGCGCTATGCGGCATCGACCGAGGAGGCGCGCAAGCTCGGCATATTCGGCGCGCCGACTTTCGCGGTCGGCAAGGAGCTGTTCTGGGGCGACGACCGGCTGGAGGACGCCGTCGCCTGGTCCGAGCGGCAACATTGATCCGCTCATTCCCGCGCAAGCGGGAATCCAGTTCTTCGGCGCGCGTGGCTCTGGGTCCCCGCTTTCGCGGGGACGAACGGAATCAGATTGTCAGCCCTTCGGCTTGTCGCGGAATTTGTCCATCAACGCCTTGTCCTGGCCGCCGTCGATCTCGATCATGGTGCCGTTGACCATCTGCATCAGCGGCGAGGCCAGCATGACGACGAGATTGGCGACCTCCTCCACCTCGGCGATGCGGCCCATCGGGATCGAGGCCGGCGCCAGCTTGTCGGCCTGCTCGCGCGGGATCTTCATGTCGCGCGCCATGGCGTCGACCAGGCCGGCCCAGCGCTCGGTGCGCACCGGCCCCGGATTGACCGCGACGAAGCTGATGCCGTCTTTGCCGTATTGCCCGGCGAGCGACATGCGTCAGGTTCTGGCCCGCCGCGTTGGCGGCGCCCGGGCAGATTTCCCAATAAGACGGCTTGACGCCGTCATTGCCGATCAGGTTCACGACGCGGCCGCCGCCCTGCTTGACCATCAGCGGCAGCACGTAGCGCAGGCAGCGCACGTAGCCCATGAACTTGAGCTGCAGGCCCTTTTCCCAGTCGTCCTCGGTCAGATGCTCGATCACGCCGCCGGCCGCGGAGCCCGCATTGTTGACCATGATGTCGACGCGGCCGAGCGCCTTGGCGCCCTGCTCGATGAAATTTTTGGCGTCCTTGTCCTGGCGCAGATCGGCGGCGATGGCGACGATTTTGCGGCCGGTTTCCTTGGCGATTTCCTGCGCGGCTTTTTCAAGCGGCTCCTTGCGGCGCGCGCAGATCGCGACGTCGACGCCTTCTTTGGCGAGCAAGAGCGCGATGCCCTTGCCGATGCCTTCCGAACCGCCGGTCACCAGCGCGGTTTTGCCTTTGAGCTTGAGGTCCATCGTCATCCTCCCGATTATTATTGTGGCGGTTTGTGCGCCAGCCAGCGGCCCGCTTCCGCTGACGCAAACAATTCGGCGAGCGCGGCGTTGAACGCCGCCGGCTCTTCGGTCGGCACGTTATGGCCGGTGCGCGGCATCACCAAGAGGCCGGCGGTCGGCGCGATGCGCTTGAGGAACACGCTGCCGTCGATGCAGGGCTCGTCCTCGTCGCCGACCACGATCAGCAGCGGCACCGAGAATTTGCGCAAGTCCGCTTCCATCTCCCACAGCGTCGGCCGCTTGAGCTGGAGATTGAACATGGTCTGCGCATGGCCTTCGGCCGAGTGCTCGCCCAGCATGCGGGCGAATTCGGCATAGCCGCGCGGGTCCTTGTGCTTGAGCGCCTGGCGCATCGGCGCGTCGGCGTAGTTCGCCGCCGCCGTCGCGATGCCTTCGCTCCGCGAACATCTTGCCGGTCTCGGCGGCGAGCGCCTTCATCGCCTCGCGCTCTTTCGCGTCCGGCTTGGAGCCCCAGCCGCAGCCGGCCGCCGTCACCGACAGGCAACGCGTCGGGCGCCTTGATGCCGACATGCAGCGCGGTGTAGGCGCCCATCGAGTGGCCGACCACGTGCGCCTTGTCGATCTTGAGCGCGTCCATCAGCGCCAGCACGTCGTCGCGCGCGATGTCCTGGCTGTATTGCGCGCCGTCGCCCGGCACGTCGGAGGGCGGATAGCCGCGCTGGCTATAGGTGATGCAGCGGTGGGCGCGCGCGAAGAACCGCATCTGCGCCTCCCAGGTGCGGTAGTCGCCGGCATATTCGTGCACAAAGACGACGGCCGAGCCGCTGCCCGCTTCCTCGTAATACAACCGGACGCCGTCGCGCGTGCCGATATGCGGCATCTCGTCCTCCCGAGTCCGGCAATTATTTGCACGCTAATGAAACCGGAGTAAAGTCGCGCTCGCCTTCAAGCCAGGCTGGCGCGCAAGATCGCCGCTTGAAGAAGCCAAGGGGGAACGTCATGGCCAAGGTGTTTCGACGCGGATTAGCCGCGCTATTTGCCTGCGCGGCACTCATGCTGGCGCCGCCGGCGCAGGCGCAGCAGAAGCCGGTGATCAAGGTTTCCAGCCTCACGCTGCCGGTGTTCAATCCGCTGGTCTGGAACATCATGAAGGCGCGCGGCATCGACGCCAAGCACGGCTTCGAGCTCGACATCCACGCCTATCCCTCGATCGCGGCCTTCTACGCGGGCTTTGCCACCGGCGAGACCGAGGTGCTGATCGGCGGGCCGACCATCCTGCAGAAGCTCTACCAGGAGGGCGTGCCGGTGCGCATCATCGCCACCGGCTTCACGCTCGCCGACCTGGTGATCTTCGCCAAGGACGACAAGATCAAGTCGCTCGCCGACCTCAAGGGCAAGCAGCTCGCCGTCGACATGGGCGGCTCGCAATTCCAGGTGACCAAGATCTACGCCAACGCCAAGGGCCTCGACCTCGGCAAGGACATCACCGTGGTCAACGCCAATTTCGCGGTGGCGCGCGCGCAACTCGAGGCCGGCCGCGTCGACGCCGCGCTGGTGATCGAGCCGCTCGCCAGCATCAGCAGCCAAGCGCACCCGGACTGGCACGTCATCTTCAACGGCGCGCAAGGCTGGAAGGAGATCACCGGCGGCGACGGCTGGGAGATCGTCACCGCCATGCGCGCCGACGCGATCGCCAAGAATCCCGAAGGCGCCGCAGATGCTGATCGCCGCCTTGCAGGACGTCGCCGACGTCATGCACAAGGAAACCGCCGCCGCCGACAAGATCGCCAACGAGACGCTCAAGCTGCCGCCCGGCATCCTGACCGCCGCGGTCGAGAGCAAGCGGCTGCAGATGATCATCAAGCCGGCCTGGGAAGCGGCCACCCGCAAGACCATCACCGACATGATGGAGCGCGCGGTCAAGGCCGGCTTCTATAAGAGCATGCCGGACGAGAAGATCATCTTTGCGCCGTAAGCGCGCCGGCGCGTCCGCACGATGAGCATGGAGCATCGCGAGTCGGTCCCGAGCCTGAGTTTCCCGCGGCAGACTCTCGTTTCGCTTCTGGTGTTCGCGCTCGCCTGGGAGGCGCTGTCGCATCTGGCGCCTTATCTCGGGATTCCGCCGTTCGCGATCCCGAGCATCGTGAAGATCGCGAAGAGCCTGGCCGACATCACGCCGCTCGACATCGCGGTGACGCTGGCGCGGGTGATCGGCGCGCTGATCGCCTCGTTCGTGTTCGGCGTCGCGCTGGCGATCGCGATGTACCGCTCGGAGGCGCTCGAAAACTACCTGCACCCGATGATCCGCATTTTGATGGCGGTGCCGGTGGTGTCGTGGATCCTGTTCGCGGTGCTGTGGTTTCCCGGCGTCGAATTCCGCATCGGCTTCGTGCTGGTGGTGGTGTGCGGGCCGGTGTTCCTGGTCGATTCGCTCGACGCCATGCGCGGCGTGCCGCGCGAGCTGCGCCACATGATGCGCTCGTTCCGGCCGACCACCTGGCAGTTCTTCGCCAAGCTGATGCTGCCGGCGATCGTGCCGAGCCTGTTCACCAGCTGGAAGGTCAATATCAGCCTGGCGATCCGCGTCGTCACCATCGCCGAGCTGGTCGGCGCGGTCACCGGCATCGGCCATCAGTTGTCGGTGGCGCAGGAATTGTTCTCGGTCGCCGACGTGTTCGCCTGGACGCTGGTGCTGGTGGCGCTGCTTGTTCCTGCTGGAGGCGCTGGTCGCGCGCGTCGAAGCGCGCATGCTGCGGTGGCGGGCATGAAAACCGGCAGCAGCGGCCCGCCGCCGATCGAAGTGCGCGGGCTGCGCAAGGTGTTCCGCCAGGCCACCACCGGGCAGAGCGTGGTCGCCATCGACCGGCTCGACCTCACCATTGCGCCGCAGCGAAGTGGTCGCCATCGTCGGCCAGACCGGCTGCGGCAAGTCGACGTTCTTCGACCTGATGATCGGGCTGACCGCGCCGACCGAAGGCACGCTGGCGATCGGCGACAAGAGCCCGCACGCCGATTTCGATTTCTTCCGCGGCCGCATCGCCACCGTGTTCCAGCAGGACCGGCTGCTGCCCTGGCGCTCGGCGCTCGACAACGCGCGGCTGCCGCTCGAACTGATCGGCCTGCCGGAAGCCGAGCAGCGCGAGCGCGCGCTCGCCTGGCTCAACCGGCTCGGCCTTGGCCAATTCACCAACGCCTTTCCGCACGAGCTGTCCGGCGGCATGCGCCAGCGCGTGGCGATCGCGCGCGCCTTCGCGGTCGAGCCCGACATCATGCTGGCCGACGAGGCCTTCGGCCATCTCGACGAGGTGACCGCGGCGGAATTGCGCGAGACTTTTCTCGCGCTGGCGCGCGAGTGCGGCTCGACCGCGATCCTGATCACGCATCAGCTGGAGGAAGCGATCGGCGTCGGCGACCGCATCGTGGTGTTCGGCAAGTCGGCCAAGCTCTTGGCCGACATCCACGTCGCGCGCTGGCCGAAAGCGAAATACGCGCTGCTGCGCGAGGCGATTCAGGCGACCTTGCAGAGCAACAAGCCCGATCCGCGCCTGCACGACCCTGCGGCGCCCCGGCGCAAGAAGGCGAAACGCTAGCGGTGCAAAATCGCCTTGGCCGCGTCGCCGACCGCTTCCACCGACATGTCGGTGTCGAGGAAACAGACGATGCGGCAGGGACAGCCTTCCAGCCCTTCGTAGCGCCACGGGAAGGCGCCGATCAGGCAGCGCTGGCCGAGCACCAGCTCGATGTCGCCGCCGAGATTTTCCGCGTGCAGCAGGCCTTCCTGGAAGGCCCAATTGTGGAACGGAAACACGTCGGCCGAGACTTTGCGGCCGGATTTCTTGTGCACGTATTCGAAGGTGCCGAAGAACTCGCCCGGCGTCTTGCCGTGCTTCTTGGTGAACTCGTCGGCGAGATCGGGCCGCATATAGCGGATCGAGGTGTTCATGGCGTGGTCGCAGGAGCCGGTATCCATGCGCCCACCACTTGATCTTCTTCTTCAGCATCCAGTGCAGCGTGTCGAGGCTCGGGCCCGGGTGATAGCAGAAGTATTTCACCAGATCCTGCTGCGGCTGGCCTTCGTAGTGCTTGTGCCAGCCGGTGTGCAAAATCAAAATGTCGCCTTCGCGGATGTCGGCGCCGGCGCTCTCGATGATCTGCGGCGTGATCACCGCCCAGTCGTGCATGTGTTTTGAAATGTCGACCACCACGCCGCGGTTGACCAGATAATCGAGCGGCAGGTGCGCCATGTCGCCTTTGGGATTGTCGGTCGCGTGCATGGCGCCGTCGAAATGCGTGCCGACGTGCAGCGCGGTGTCGATGCGCTGCGCGACGATGCGCACGGTCTGCAGGTTCTGCGCGTAATACATCTTGTTGCCGGCATAGCCGACCCAGCCGGGCGTGTGCACGTTCATGACGTGCGAGAGATCGACGATTTTCATTGCGGTCTTCCTCGAATGGCGCGCTAATCGATCATATCCTGCCGCGCCGCGCCAGACACCGGCCGTTGCCGCCGCAAGCGTTTCGATGCCATAGTTTGCCGCCAGCGCAGGAAAAGCCATGCCGGAAGTCTTCGTCGCCAAGACCGCGCAATTTGCCGACGGCGAGCGCCGCATCGTCAGCCATGGCGGCCGCGAGATCGGCGTATTCCACTGGCAGGGCGCGTTCTATGCCTACGAAAATCTCTGCGTGCACCAAGGCGGGCCGGCCTGCGAGGGCCTGCTGATGCACAAGGTCGAGGACGTGCTCGGGCCCGACCGTACCTGGCACGGCCAGCGCTTTTCCGACCATGAAATCCATTTCGTCTGTCCCTGGCACGGCTACGAATACGACCTGAAGACCGGCGAATGCGCCGCCGACCGTTCGCTGAAACTGAAGAGCTTCGAGGTGGTGCGGCGCGGGGAGGATGTCTATGTCGTCGCCAAGCTGAAACATCGCCGCCGTGATCCGAGCGATGCCGAGATCCAGGCGATGCTGGCGCAGCGCGGTGCGAGCTTTATGCCGAGCGCGGCGGAACAGGCGACAGCGCATTGTCGGCATTTCCGGCCGACGCGCCGATGACGGCGACCGAAGTGATGGTGACGGTGACCGCCATGCTCAAGGCGGTGAACCTGCAGGTGTTCGAGCTCGGCATGTGGCAGGCCTGGTCGGGACGGTGATGAATGAACGGAGCGATCCACAAACCCCGCTCATTCCCGCGCAAGCGGGAATCCAGGGCCAGACAACAGGTGCCGGCGAGCTTGGCCCCGGGTCCCCGCTTGCGCGGGGACGAGCGGACAAGAGGTAACGTGATGGACCTTCCGCTGTCCGATTTCCGCCGCATGGAGGTCGCGGAATTCGACACCGCCAAGTTGCTCGCGCACGCCTCCCGGCAGGCGGCCGAGCGCGGCTACCAGAATTTCCCGATCGTCGACGTCGATTCGCACCACTACGAGAGCGAGTCGATCGGCGAAATCCTCGACTACATGGACGACCCGGTGCTGCAACAGCTGGCGCGCAGCGCGCGGCAGGCCAATGCCAAGAGCGTCGGCATGCTGCCGTCCGGCGTCGGCTATCAGGACATGGGCGGGCGCGTGATGCGCTACGCCACGCGCGGCATGGAGCAGACGGAGCCCGGCATCCAGCGCGACATCGCGCTGACCCGGCGCTGGATGGATGCCATCGGCATCGACGTCGCGGTGATGTTTCCGACGCCGATGCTGCAGCTCGGCCTGCATCCGCAGGTCGAAGTCGAGGTGGCGCTGGCGCGCGCCTATAACCGCTGGCTGACCGAGCGCGTGCTGGCGCACGAGCCGCGCATCCGCTCGATGCTCTATCTGCCGTTCAACGACGCCGGACGCTTCGTTCCGCATGGTGCAGGAATTCGGCGCGAGCAAGGGCGTGGTCGGCTTCATGGTGACGTCGGCGCGCCACCGCCCGGTGCACCACAATTCCTACATGAAGACCTACGCGCTGATGGAGGAGATGGGCCTGCCGCTCGCCTTCCACGCCGGCTACAATTGGAACGACCAGACCGTCGGCATGATGAACCGCTTCATTTCGGTGCACGCGCTCGGCTTCGTGTTCTACAACATGGTGCATCTGGCCAACTGGATCACCAACGGCCTGCCCGAGCGGTTTCCGAAGCTGAAGCTGCTGTGGGTCGAAAGCGGGCTCGCCTGGGTGCCGTTCATGATGCAGCGCTTCGACAACGAATACATGATGCGCTCCTCGGAAGCGCCGGCGCTGAAGAAGAAGCCGAGCGACTACATGCGCGACATGTTCTTCTCGACGCAGCCGATGGAAATGACCGACATAAGCGCGCTCGAGCAGACCTTCCGCATGATGCAGGCGGAGACGCAGCTCTTGTATTCGTCCGACTATCCGCATTGGGACTTCGACCTGCCGTCGACCATCTACGACCTGCCGTTCCTCAACGAGCAGGCCAAGCGCAACATCCTCGGCGGCAATGCGATAAGGTTGTTCGATCTCAAGCTGCCGGCGGGAAAGCTGGCCAAAGTCGCATAAGAAACGGCGCGAACGAGGGAGGATTTAAGGATGCGTATCGTCTTGGCATTGATCGGCGTCGCTCATGCTCGCCCCCGCGGCGCGGGCGCAGGATGCCGCCGCCACTTTTCCCAACCGGCCGATCCACATCATCGTCTCGGTGCCGGCCGGCGGCGGCGTCGACACCGTCACCCGCATTATCGCCCAGCATTTGCAGGAGAAGCTCGGCCAGCCGGTGGTGGTGGAGAACCGCGCCGGCGCCGGCGGCAATCTCGGCGCCGAATTCGTGTTCACCTCGCCGCCCGACGGCTACACGCTGCTCGCCTCGCAGCCCTCGCCGATCACCGTCAACCCGATGCTGTACAAGAAGATCGCCTTCGACCCGACCAAGTTCGAGCCGGTCGCGATCATGACCACCATCGCCAATGTGCTGCTGGTGCGGCCGGACTTCCCGGCCAAGACCGCGCAGGAATTCATCGCCTACTGCAAGGCCCATCCGGGCAAGGTCAATTACGCCTCGCAGGGCATCGGCACCACCTCGCATCTGACCGCCGAACTGTTCGCCAAGGTGACCGGCGCCAAGATCACGCATGTGCCCTACAAGGGCACGGCGCCGGCGCTCAACGACATCATCTCCAGCCACGTCGACTTCATCTTCATGGAGCTCGCCTCGGCCATCCGGCTGCACCAAGGCGGCAAGGCGCGCATCCTGGCGGTCGCCACCAAGGAGCGCATCGCCGATCTGTCCGACATCCCGACGCTCGAGGAGGCCGGCTTGAAGGGCTTCGAGTCGGGCACCTGGAACGCGATCAGCGCGCCGCCCAAGACCCCGGCCGCGATCGTCGACAAGCTCAACAAGGCGATCAATGAAGTGCTGACGCGCCCCGACGTGCTGGAGCATTTCGCCAAGGTCAATCTGCACGCCGCCAAAGGCAGCCCGGCCGACGCCAAGGCCTTCATCGTGAAGGAGACCAAGGTGTGGGACGAGGTGATCAAGGAAGCCAAGATCGAGCCGCGGTGAGCGACTTCGTCCCCATGGTGAGGAGCGCCGCGAAGCGGCGCGTCTCAACCATGAGGCCGAGCTGTCGCCATCCTTCGAGACGCCTGCCTTCGCTGATGCTTCGGCGGGCTCCTCAGGATGAGGTCCCCTAAAGAAGCTGCTGCCCTGCTTTCGCGGCCGTTGAAAATTTAGAAGATGATATCTTTACTATTTTATCGCTTGCGTCCATAATCCGCCCCGCAACGAGGCCCTTTCCATGCCCCAGGCGCAGCGGCAACCGGTGTCGATGAGCGGCAATCTGACCGCGCGCATCATGTTCGCCGGCCGCTCGTCGTCGCTGTCGGCGCAGATGGTGGCGCAGGTGCGCGACGACCTGTTCGCCAAGAAGCTCAAGCCCGGCGACTTCCTCGGCACCGAGAAGGACCTGGCGGCGCGCTTCGGCGCCAGCCGCATCGTCGCGCGCGACGCGCTGCGCACGCTCGAGGCGCTCGGCATCGTCGAGATCCGCATGGGCAAAGGCGGCGGCGCCCGCATCGCCTCCGGCAATCCGCGCCTGTTCGCGGAAGCGCTCGCCGTGCAGCTCGACCTCACCGGCGTCTCCGCCGCCGAGATCCTGGACGCGCAGCGCGCCATCGAAACGCTCGGCGCCGAGCTCGCCGCCGAGAACGCGACGGCGGCCGACGTCGCCAACCTGCGCCGGCTGCTGCGCGAGGCGGAAGCCGCCATCGGCGACCTCGACCGCTTCACGCGGCTGTCGCGCGACTTCCACCTCGCGGTCGCGGAAGCCTCGCACAACCGCGTCATCGTCGTGCAGCTGATTTCGCTCGAGCACGTGTCCTGGCCCAAGCGCAACCCGACCGTGACGCCGGAGCTCGCCCGCCACATTCTCGACGTGCACGGCAAGCTCGCCGACCTGATCGAATGGCGCGACGCCGCGCGGCGCGCGCGCGCTGATGGACGACCACGTCAAGATGATCCGCGCCCGGCGCGTGGCCGAGCGCGGCGAGACCACGGAAGATCAATCATGCTGCTGACTATCTCCGTCACCCTGAGGCGCGAGGGCGAAGCCCGAGCCTCGAAGGGCGACGGCCAAGTCCCTGGCCGATCATCCTTCGAGGGCCGCTTCGCGGCCACCTCAGGATGACGGGTCTTATTCAGTGCATAGCAAGGCAATAGAAACGGAGGAGACCATGGCGAAATTCATCATCGAACCGCATTTCCGCCTGCAGGAATGGGTGGCGGAGGAGAAGGGCTACTTCAAGGACGAAGGGCTCGATTACGAATTCCGCGAGCTGGTGAAGGCGACCGACGGCAAGATCCACGACAAAGGCGACAAGGTCGGCGCCATGCAGTCGTTCGAGGAAGGCCGCAAGTCGGACGTTTCCTGCGCCTGCCACTGGACGGTCAACGTCGCCGCCTCGAAGGGCCACGGCAAGCTCTACGGCGACCTCTATTCGGTGTCGCCGGCCGGCATCTTCGTCGCCGCCGACAGCAAGATCAAAACCCCGGCCGATCTCGCCGGCGTGCCGGTCTCGGTCGGCTACCAGTCCGGCAGCCACTACGCCACCGTGCAGGCGCTCGAGCAGTTCCTCAAGCCCGAGCAGATCAACCTGGTCTATTCCGACGGCATGCTGTTCGCGCGCATGGAGAAGCTGATCGACGGCACGGCGCCGGCGGTCAATCTGTTCAGCGGGCCCTATTACTTCGCCGAACAGCTCGGCTTCCGCAAAGTGCTCGACACCACCTTCATGATCGCCACCATGATCCACGGCAACCCGGACCCGGAAGACCTGCGCAAATTCTTCAAGGCGCTGCGCCGCGCGCAACGCGACATCGACCTGCGGCCGGAGAAGTACACGCATTATTACAAGAACGAGTTCCCCGAGCGCTTCCACGCCAAGATGGACACGCGGCGCTGGGGCCCGGGCGAGCGGCTGGTGTTCGAGCCCTACACCGCCGACGTCTACGAGGAGTCGCGCGACTGGATCGCCTCGCACGGCATCTTCCCGGACGGCAATCTGGGCGCCGGGCGCTACGAGGAGGCGATCGTTTCGCTCAGCTGAGGCGTTGGGCCGCCGCCCTTGCGCGGCGGAATAGTTGGGAGCCCACCTTTTGCCGGCCGGGAAAGGCCGCAAAATGGGCCTAAAACAGGCCTCCGCTGCAAGCCACGACAATAAGCCGCGCCGCGAACGCCGAGTTCGCGGCGCTTTTCTTTGCGCGCAAGCTCGGGCATTCTAGCGCCATAACAACAATATCCGTCCACGGGGGAGGAATGCTCATGAAACGCTTGTTGCTCGCCGGCGCGGCGCTCGCCGCCGCCGGCCTGATGCCGGGCGCCGGCAGCGGCGCAAGAGACCATCAAGATCGGCGTGATCCTGTCGCTGTCCGGCCAGTTCGCCGATACCGGCGTGCAGATGGAGAACGGCCTCAAGCTCTATATGAAGCAGCACGGCGACACCGTCGCCGGCAAGAAGATCGTGCTCATCATCAAGGACACCGGCGGCATCAATCCGCCGGTCGCCAAGCGCCTGGCGCAGGAACTGGTGACGCGCGACAAGGTCGACATCCTGGCCGGCTTTGCGCTCACGCCCAACGCGCTCGCCGCCGCCGACGTCGCGACCGAAGCCAAGAAATTCATGGTCGACATGAACGCGGCGACCGCGATCGTGGTCGCCAAGTCGCCTTACATGGTGCGCACCTCGTTCACGGTGCCGCAGCTCAACCATACGCTCGGCACCTGGGCCGAGAAGAACGGCAGCGTCACCAAGGCCTACACCATGGTGTCCGACTTCGGGCCGGGCATCGACGCCGAAGTCGCCTTCTCGCAAGGGCTTCAAGGATGCCGGCGGCGAGGTGGTCGGCTCGGTGCGCATGGCGGTCGCCAATCCCGACTTCTCCGCTTACGTCGCGCGCGCCAAGGACATCAACCCGCAGGGCATCTTCGTCATGATCCCGGGCGGCGCCATGCCCGGCGCCTTCGGCAAGGCGCTGGCCGAGCGCGGCATCGATCCCAAGAAGACCAAGGTGCTCGGCCAGATGGAGATCACCGACGAGCGCGCGCTCGCCAGCATGGGCGACGTGTCGATCGGCATGATCACCTCCGGCCATTACGACTTCAATCACAAGTCCAAGATGAACGAGGACTTCGTCAAGGCCTACAACGCCGAGTTCAAGCGCAACCCGGACTTCTTCTCGGTCGGCGCCTATGACGGCATGCACGTGATCTACACCGCGCTGACCAAGACCGGCGGCAAGACCGACGGCGACGCGCTGATCGCGGCCGCCAAGGGCCTGAAATGGGAAAGCCCGCGCGGGCCGATGTCGATCGATCCGGAAACGCGCGACGTCGTGCAGAACGTCTACATCCGCGAGGTGCGCAAGGTCGACGGCAAGCTGCTCAATGTCGAGATCGCGACCATCAAGGACGTGAAGAGTCCGAAGTAGGCGTCGCCGCCAAATCCCGCTCATTCCCGCGCAAGCGGGAATCCAGAAACAATCGTGGAATCTCGATTGTGGCCCTGGGTCCCCGCTGTCGCGGGGACGAGCGGGAATAGAGCGGCGACGAAAACGAAGGCATAGCGCCCGCCATGCTTCCCCCCGTTGTCGGCGTCCTGTTCGACGGCCTCGCCTACGGCATGCTGCTGTTTCTGCTGTCGGTCGGGCAGTCGGTGACGCTCGGCATGATGAACTTCATCAACCTCGCGCATTGCGCCTTCGCCATGCTCGGCGGCTACGTCACGGTGACGCTGGTCAACCGCTACGGCTGGCCGTTCTTCGCCACGCTGCCGGTCGCGTTCTTCGCCGCCGCGCTCGCCAGCATCGTGTTCGAGCGCATCCTCTACCGCCGGCTCTACCGCGCCACCGATCTCGACCAGGTGCTGCTGACCATCGGCATCACCTTCATCTCGGTGGCGGTGGCGGCCTATGTGTTCACGCACCGCGCAGCAGCCGATCCAGCTGCCGTCCTATCTGCGCGGCTCGATCGTCTTCCTCGGGCTCGATCTGGCGGTCTACCGGCTGATCCTGATCGTGCTGGCGCTCGCCATCACCGGCGTGCTGGTCGCGGGCCTCGAATACACCCGCTTCGGCGCGCAGGTGCGCGCCGCGGTCGACAACGAGCGCATGGCGCGCGGGCTCGGCATCGACGTCGACCGCGCCTTCGCCGCCACCTTCGCGCTCGGCTCCGGGCTTGCCGGGCTGGGCGGCGCGCTGGCGATCGAGATCGTCGGGCTCGATCCGTCCTTCGCCTTCACCTATCTGGTCTACGTGCTGATCGTGGTCTCGGTCGGCGGGCTCGGCTCGATCGGCGGCTCGTTCGCCGCCGCCGCCGTGCTCGGCATCAGCGACATCGCCGGCAAATATTACGTGCCGCAACTCGGCGCCTTTCTGATCTACCTGGTGATGGTCAGCCTGCTGATGTGGCGGCCCGCCGGCCTGTTCGGGAAGCGCTGATCCCATGGCGCTGACCGAAACCGCCCGCACCCCGCAAGGCTACCTGCTGTCGCTCAGCCGCTGGCGCGCAATCGAGATCGCGTTCTGGCTCGCCACGCTGCTGCCTTTCGTGCTGACGCCGGACTATCTCTCGCTCGCCAGCCAGATCGCGATCACCGCGCTGTTTGCGCTCTCGCTCGATTTGATCCTCGGCTATGCCGGCATCGTCTCGCTCGGCCACGCGGCGTTCTTCGGCACCGGCGCCTACACCGCCGGCATCCTGTCGGCCCGCTACGGCTGGGGCGAGCCGGTGAGCGGGCTGCTGGCGGCGGCGATCATGGCCGGCCTGGTCGGCTATGCCACCAGCTTCATCATCGCGCGCTTCCGCCACCTCGCGCTGATCATGCTCACGCTCGGCTTCGGCCTGCTGCTGGGCGAGCTTGCCAACAGCGCGAGCTGGCTGACCGGCGGCGTCGACGGGCTGCAGGGCATTCACAGCTGGAACCTGCTCGGCGTTTTCCATTTCGACCTCTACGGCACCACCGCCTACGGCTACTCGCTCGCCGTTTTGTTTTTGCTGTTCATCGTCGCGCGCCGGCTGATCAACTCGCCCTTCGGCCTGTCGCTGCGCGGCATCCGCGAGAACTGGCTGCGCATGCCGGCGATCGGCGCGGCCAGCCGCTCGCATATCCGCATGATCTACACGATCTCGGCGGCGATGGCCGGCATCGCCGGCGCGCTGCTGGCGCAGACCACCGAAACCGTCTCGCTCGATTCGCTGTCGTTCGACCGCTCGGCCGAACTCTTGGTCATGCTGGTGCTGGGCGGCGCCGGGCGGCTGTACGGCGGGCTGATCGGCGCCCTCATCTTCATGGTGGCGCGCGACCAGTTCTCCGGCACCACGCCGCAATATTGGTATTTCTGGATCGGCGTGCTGCTGGTGATGGTGGTGATCTTCCTGCCCAACGGCGTGCTCGGCGGGCTCGCCAAGCTGAGCGCGCGCTGGAGGAAGCCGTGAGCGCGCCCGCGCGCCACAGGGCGCGAGCCGCCAAGCGCGAAATCGCCTTGGCGACCCGCGGCCTGCACAAGAGCTTCGGCTCGCTGGTGGTGGCGCGCGACATCGAGATCAATTTGCCGGCCGGCGCGCGCTACGCGCTGATCGGCCCGAACGGCGCCGGCAAGACCACGCTGATCAACTTGATGACCGGCATGCTGGCGCCCAATGCCGGGCAGATCTTTCTCGGCGAAGAAGACATCACCGCGCTCGATCCGCAGGCGCGGGTGCGCAAGGGGCTCGCCCGCACCTTCCAGATCAACACGTTGTTCCCCGGCCTGAACGCGCTCGAAGCGGTGACGCTGGCGGTGTGCGAGCGGCGCGGCGTGGCGAGCGAGTTCTGGCGCAACATCGCGACGCAGCGCGAGTCGATCGACGAGGCGCACGACATCCTGACGCGGCTGCGGCTGGGCGAGGATTGCTACCGGCCGACGCGCGAATTGCCCTACGGCCGCCAGCGCCTGCTGGAGATCGCGCTCGCGCTCGCCACCAAGCCCAAAGTGCTGCTGCTCGACGAGCCGGCCGCCGGCGTGCCGCACGAGGAAAGCGGCGAGATCTTCGAGGTGGTGGCCTCGCTGTCGAACGACCTCACGCTTCTGTTCATCGAGCACGACATGCACGTCGTGTTCCGCTTCGCCAGCCACATCATCGTGCTGGTCGGCGGCGCCATCTATACCGAAGGCTCGCCGGCCGAAATCTCCGCCGACCCCGGCGTGCGCGAGGTCTATCTCGGCAAGCGCAAACACGGTTGACTGGAATGGCCGAGCCGCTGCTCACCTTGGACAACGTCACCGCCGGCTACGGCCCGGCCGTGGTGCTGCACGGCGTTTCGCTCGAGGTGCCCGAGCACGGCAGCCTGGCGGTGCTCGGCCGCAACGGCGTCGGCAAGTCGACGCTGCTGCTGACCATCATGGGCTACACGCAATTGCGCGGCGGCAGCGTGCGCTGGCGCGGCAAGGACGTGTCGCAGATGCCGCCGCACCGCCGCGCCGCCGGCGGCATCGGCTGGGCGGCGCAGGAGCGCGAGATTTTCCCCTCGCTGAGCGTCGAGGAGAACCTCACCGTGGCGGCGCGGCCGGGCCCCTGGACGCTGGCGACGGTCTACAAATTGTTTCCGCGCCTCGCCGAGCGGCGCGCCAACATGGGCAACCAGTTGTCCGGCGGCGAGCAGCAGATGCTGGCGATCGCGCGCGCGCTGATGATCAATCCGGCGCTGATGCTGCTCGACGAGCCGTTCGAGGGCCTGGCGCCGGTGATCGTCGACGAACTGACCGCCGCCATGAAGACCATGCTGGCCGGCCGCTCGCATCGCCATCGTGCTGGTCGAGCAGCATACCGACATCGCGCTGGAATTGACCGCCGAGGCGATCGTGCTGGAGCGCGGCGCGGTGGTGCACCGCGCACCGTCGCGCGAGTTGCAGAAGGACCTGCCCACGCTCGAACGGCTGGTCGGGTTGCGCGTCGCCGCAAGCGCGTGACACTCTCGTGAACCGTCATCCTGAGGGCGGCCGAAGGCGCGCCTGCGAAGCATAAGCGGCTAGGGCCGTCGCCCTTCGAGACTCGCTTCGCTCGCTCCTCAGGGTGACGGAACATACGAGAGGTTCAGCGATGCCCAATCCCATGATCCCCAAGGACCGCGCCGACTATTCCGCCATCGTCGACCGGCCGCCGCTCAAGCTGCCGGGCAAGGCGCGCATCGTGTTCTGGACCATCGTCAATTACGAGGTCTGGGACATCGGCAAGCCGATGGCGCGGCAACTGCTCCCCGCCCCGACCGGCGTGCCGCTGATGCCCGACGTGGTGCATTGGGGCTTCCATGAATACGGCATGCGGGTCGGCTGCTGGCGCTTCCACGAGCTGTTCCGCAAGCTCGGCATCAAGCCGACGCTCGCCGCCAATGCGCGCATCTGCGAGGACTATCCGCGCGTCGCCGCGCAGGCGCGCGACGACGGCTGGGAGTTCATGGGCCACGCCTATGAGCAGGGCCCGATCCACAAGGAGGCCGACCAGGCCGGCATGATCAACCGCACCATGGACATCATGGAGAAATATCACCGGCAAGCGGCCGGTCGGCTGGCTCGGCCCCGGCCTCACGCAGACGCTGGAGACGCCCGACCTGCTGGCGGCGGCCGGCGTCAAATATATCGGCGACTGGGTCTATGACGACGAGCCGACGATGATCCGCACCACGCACGGGCCGCTGGTCACCCTGCCCTACACGATCGAGTGCAACGACATCCCGGTGATGATCGTCCAGCACCACAACAGCGACTATTTGCTGCAACTGGTGAAGGACCAGTTCGACCGGCTCTATGCCGAGAGCGCGACGCGCGCCAAGATCTGCGCGCTCGCCATCCATCCCTACATCTCGCGGCCAGCCGCACCGCATCAAATATCTCGAGGCGATCTACGACTACGTCAACAAGCACGAGGGCGTGCTGCACTGGAACGGCGCGCAGATTCTCGACTGGTACAACGGCGTTGCCAAAGCTGGGACCGCCGCGTAGCGTTTTTGCCGCGGCGATAATAAAATCGGATAGAAGCAACGACGAGGAACGCCCGTGAACTTCCCCAAGCCCAGCGTCGGCATGCTGCCGAACGACCGCCTCGCCTATTCGGCCATCCCCACGCGCAAGCCGCTCAAGCTGCCGAAGGGCGCGCGCATGGTGGTGTGGACCGTCACCAATGTCGAGGAATGGGACCCGACCCAGACCATGCCGCGCACGGTGCTGACCCCGCCGGCCGGCGGCTCGCCGATGCCCGACATCCCGAACTGGTGCTGGCACGAATACGGCAACCGCGTCGGCTTCTGGCGGCTGTTGCAGGTCTATGACGAGTTCAAGATCCCCGGCGTGATGAACATCAACGGCGTGGCGGTCGAAGCCTTTCCCGACATCGTCAAGGCCTGCGTCGAGCGCAATTGGGAATTCGTCGGCCACGGCTATACCCAGCGCAACATGCAGAAGGTCGAGAACGAGCGCGCCGACATCCGCAAATGCATCGAGGTGCTGGAGAAGGCGCACCGGCGCAAAGCCGCGCGGCTGGCTCGGGCCAGGCCTGACCGAAACTTGGGAAACGCCCGATATCCTGGCCGAGGAAGGCTACGACTACGTCGCCGACTGGGTGCTCGACGACCAGCCGGTGTGGATGAAGACGCGCGGCAAGCCGATCCTCAACATCCCCTACACCCAGGAATGCAACGACGTCGCCATGATGCTGATCCAGCATCACAAGGCGATCGGAATTCTACGAGCGCGCGATGGACCAGTTCGAGCAGATCTACAAGGACGCCAAGGGCTCGGCGCGCGTGATGGCGATCTCGGTGCACCCCTACATCATGGGCGCGCCGCACCGCGCCAAATATTTCCGCAAGATCTTCGAGAAGATCCGCAAGAAGAAAGACGTGCTGTTCTGGACCGGCGCGCAGATCGCCGACTGGTACATGAAAGTCGGGCCGAAGGCGCCGGAATGATTCACCCGTCGTCACCGGGCATAGCCGTTCGAAGAACGGCGTTTCTTCGAAACGCCTATGTCCCGGTGACCCCGCTTAGGAAGGCACTGCTTCGCCTAAGCGGGATGGCCGGGACAAGCCCGGCCATGACGCAGTCAGAGGCTTGGAAGACATGCCCATGCATCCGCGCGAGCGCCTGGCCTATTCGGCGATCGAGGGCCGCCCGCCGCTCAAATTCCCCAAAGGCGTGCGGCTGGTGGTCTGGCCGGTGCTGGCGCTGGAAGAATGGGACATGGGCCGGCCGATGGCGCGCATGGTGATCTCGCCGCCGCAGGGCCAGCCGATGCAGCCGGATCATCCGAACTGGAGCTGGCACGAATACGGCATGCGCGTCGGCTTCTGGCGCCTGCGCAAGATGATGCGCAAGCTCGGCATCGGCGCCGACCGTGACGCTGAACGCGCGGGTGTGCGAGACCTATCCGGCGGTGGTGAAGGCCTGCATGGACGAACGGCTGGGAGCTCAACGCGCACGGCTACGACCAGGTGCCGATGCACAAGACCGACGACCAGCGCGCCGTGATCATGAAGTCGATGGACATCATCGAGAAGTTCTCCGGCCAGCGTCCGCGCGGCTGGTTCGGCCCGGGCCTGACGCAGACCTTCGACACGCTCGATTATCTTTCCGAGGCCGGCGTCGAATATATCGGCGACTGGGTGCTCGACGACGAGCCGGTGACGCTGAAGACCACGCACAAGCCGGTGGTGGCGCTGCCGTATAATTTCGAGATCCACGACATCGTCATGATGGCGCTGCAGCATCATGCCGTCGGCCGAGTGGCATGCGCGCGCGCTCGATCACTTCGACAGGCTCTACGCCGAAGCGGCCGAGCGGCCGAAGATCATGGCGATGGCCTGCCATCCTTATCTTTCCGGCGTGCCGCACCGCATCGGCCATGTGGAGCGACCTTCGCGGAAATTCTGTCGCACGAGGGCGTCGTGGCGTGGGACGGCGCGAAAATCCTCGACTGGTATCTGGCCGCCCGCCCGTAACGAGAAGAACCCGAAAATGCCGCAGACCTATCGCAGCTGCTTCGTTCCGCACGACCTCAAGGCGCCGATCGAGGGCGCCGCCAACGGGCCGCTCGCCGGCCTCACCGCGGTGGTCAAGGACATGTACGACATCGCCGGCTACGCGCCGGCTGCGGCAATCCGGAATGGCTCGCCACCCATCAACCCGCCGCGCGCCACTGCCCGCCGGTGCAGAAAATCCTCGACGCCGGCGCGACCATCACCGGCAAGACGATCTGCGACGAATTCTTCTACAGCGTGACCGGCGCCAACGCGCATTACGGCACGCCGGTGAACTTGCGCGCGCCCGGCCGCCTGCCCGGCGGCTCGTCGGCCGGATCGGCGGCGGCCTGCGGCGCCGGCCTGTGCGACTTCGCGCTCGGCAGCGACACCGGCGGTTCGGTGCGCATCCCCGCCTCGTTCAACGGCATTTACGGCCTGCGCCCGACGCACGAGCGCATCGCGCATCAAGGCGTCGCCGACATGGCGCCGAGCTTCGACGTGCCGGGCTGGTTCGCGGCGACGCCGGGCGTGTTCCGCAAAGTCGGCGCGGTGCTGCTCGACGACCAGCGGGTGGCGGCGCAAGATCGAGCGCGTGGTCGTGCTGGAGGACGCCTTCGCGCAGGCGGAAGAGCCGGTCGCCGACCTGTTGCGCACGCTGCTCGAATTCATGAGCGACGACCTGCCGGCGATGACGCACGGCAAGATCGCGCCGGACGGCTTCGATCCCTGGCGCGAGGCGTTCCGCATCGTGCAGGCCTACGAGACCTGGCAGACCTTCGGCGCTTTCGTCACCCAGCATAAGCCGAAAATCGGCCCCGGCGTGCGCGAGCGCATGGAATTCGCATCGACCGTGACCGCGGCGCAGGCCGAGGCTGGCGCGCGCGGTGCTGGCCAAGGCGCCGCGCGCATGTGCGCGAGGTTGCGGTGCCCGGCACCGTGCTGGCGCTGCCGACCGCGCCCGGCCATCGCGCCGCAAGATCGACACGCCGGCTGCCGAGCTCGACGACTTCCGCACGCGCGTGATGCGGCTGACCTGCACCTCCGGCATGTCCGGCCTGCCGCAGATGAGCATCCCGGCCGGCACGCTCGGCGGCTGCCCGATCGGCCTGTCCTTCATCGGCTGGCCGGGCGGCGACGAGGCGCTGCTCGACCTTGCCTGTGAATTGGCGCGCCACTGCGGCATGGCGGGCTGAGGCGTTTTGTGCTTTGACATGCCGGCGAAAGCGCCGGCGGATCCGACATGACGTCAACCCAGCAATTTCTCGACCGCAAGACCATCGCCGAACTGACGGCGCGCATGTATCTCGACGTCGGCGCCGTCCGCTTCATGACCGACAAGCCGTTCATCTTCACCTCGGGCTGGGCGAGCCCGGTCTACAACGACTCGCGCTGGCTGATGTCGTTTCCGGACGTGCGCGCGACCATGATGGATTTCGCGGTCCACACCATCAACCGCGACATCGGCCGCGGCACCATCGACGCGGTGGCCGGCGGGGAAACCGCCGGCATTCCCTTCGCCGCCTGGGTGGCCGACCGCCTGCACCTGCCGATGCAATACGTGCGCAAGAAACCGAAGGGCTTCGGCCGCGGCGCCCAGATCGAGGGACAATTGCTGCCCGGCCAGCGCGTGCTGCTGGTCGAGGATCTCGCCACCGACGGCAAGAGCAAGGTGAATTTCATCAAGGCGCTGCGCGAGGCCGGCGCCGCCTGCGACCATTGCTTCGTGATCTTCTTTTACGACATCTATCCGCAAAGCAAGAAGATCCTGGGCGATCTCGGCGTCACCTTGCACGCGCTGACCACCTGGCGCGACGTGCTGGCGGTCGCCAAGGCGAGCGGCCAATTCGAGCCGAAGATGCTGGCCGAAGTGCAGAAATTCATCGACGACCCGGCCGGCTGGTCGAAGGCGCATGGCGGGGCGGCGGAAGCCGCCGAGTGAACTCGGTACCGAGACTCGTTCGCTCGCATCTCAGGATGACGGATCGAGTTTCCGCTGCAGCCGCGTCACCGCCAGGTCGAGCGCCGACAGAAATCGCGAAATATCCTGACGTCTGAGCGGCGGCGGTCCGCGCGTAACGGCGCCGGCGCTGCGCAAATCCGTCAGCAGGTCGCGCGTCGCCAGCGCCATGCCGATCGAATCATCGGTGAACGGCTTGCCGGTCGGGCCGATGACCGTTGCGCCCTTGCCCACGCAACGGCCTGCCAGCGGAATATCGGCGGTAATGACGATGTCGCGCGCGGTCACGCGCTCGACGATCCAGCCGTCGGCGACGTCGGGGCCTTCGCTCACGATCACGCGTTCGATCAGTTCGCTGCGCGGCACCGCCATGAAGGAGTTGGCCACCACAAAGACCTTGAGGCCGTAGCGCTCGGCCACCCGATAGATTTCCGGTTTCACCGGACAGGCGTCGGCGTCGATGAAGATGCGGATGGCGGGCTCTTCCATGCGTCGCGTCGGCGTGGTCCAATTGCCCAAGAAAAAGCCAGGGAGGCATCAATGGCCAAGGCACGAAAGAAAGTCCAGGCGCGGCGAAAATCGTCCGCGCGCAAGGCCAAGGCGAGGCGCCCGGTGCAGGCGAAGAGCGCGGCCAAGAAGCGCCCGCCGCAGAAGTTTACCGTCAGCCACGCCCGCGAGGAGGATTTCGACCACGGCCTGCGCGCCTATTCGGCCTACCGCGATCTCGGTCTCGCGCCGGCCACCGGCGGCATGGTGCAGGCGCACGTGATCCGCATGACCAAGCCGTTCGAGGAAGGCGAAGTCGCCATCCCGCATTATCACGACGTCGACTTCCAGATGGTCTATGTGCTCAAGGGCTGGTTCAAGAGCGAATTCGAGGGCCAAGGCGTGCACACCTTCCACGCCGGCGCCTGCTGGATCCAGCCGCCCAAGATCAAGCACACCGTGCGCGGCTATTCCGACGATTGCGAGCTGTTGGAGATCGTGCTGCCGGCCGACTTCGAGACGGTGACGCTGAAAGCGTGAGCTTGTAAAAGCACGCGCCCCGTGCCCTTGCGGGCGCGGAGCGCGCTTGACGGCTTCCTCACGATCACACGACAGCCGCGGTCTGATGCGCGGGGGCGCCCTCCTTGCTCTCGATCACCAAGCCGGAGACCGGCTCGATCCAGCTCAGGTTATCCTTGACCGCCTTGACGCCGGGCATGTTCTCGGCCGCCACCTTGAGCGCTTCGCGCTGACGCTCGTCGAACACCGCCCCCCATAATTCGACCACGCCGTCGTTGACCTGCACGTCGACCGTGGCGATGGGCGCCCAGGTCTCCTTGCTGAATTCGGCGAGCAGGCGGTCGCGAATGGCGGCGTCGCCTTTGGCCACCGGCGGCGCGCCGCGCGCCAGGCTGACCATCGCGCGCATCAGATTGGAGCGCGTGACGATGCCGACCAACTCGCCGCCGCAGACGCACCGGCACGCGCTTGATGCGTTTGCGCTCCATCAAGGCGACGATGTCTTCCAGCGGCGCGACCTCCTCGACACTCTGCACGTCGGTGGTCATCACCTCGGACACCTTGCTGCCGTGCGAATGGGAATATTCCGCCGCCATGCGGCCCGGGCCCATGAGGAATTCGAGCCAGCGCGAACGCTTGTGTTCGGTCTTGGTCTCGCGCCGGCGCAGGAAGTCGCCTTCCGACAGCACGCCGACCAGCCGGCCGTCTTTGTCGACCACCGGCAGGCCGCTGATGTGGTGTTGCAGCATCAGCCGCGCCGCCTGCAACACGGTCGCATCCGGATCGATCGTGATCACGGCGCGGGTCATCACGTCCTCGGCTTTCATGGCAATGCTCCGACTTAGTTGCGGCCCAGGCCAGCACAAAGGCGGCGTGGCGCCCTTGATCTAGGTCAACGGCCCCCCGCTGTTTGCAGCCCGGCTGCGGCAGCCGCGTGGGCAACATTGTTGGGCAGCTTGCCCCGCGCGGATCGATTGCCCCGGCGAAGCGATCCGCGTTAGCCTCGCGCGCCTTATAAGGGGGATGTCATGCGCAAACAGCTCGTCGACCGACGCACCGTTTTGACCGCGACCACGGCGCTCACCGCCGCCAGCCTGCTGCCGCGCACGGCTTTTGCGCAGCCGGCGCCCGCTTCCTTGCCGGCGCGCGGGGAATTCGTGGTGCGCGGCGCGCACGTCCTGTCGATGGATGACAAGATCGGCGACTTGCCGAGCGGCGACGTGCACGTGCGCGACGGCGCCATCGTCGCGGTGGCGGCCGGCCTCAACGCGCCGGGCGCGCAGACGCTCGACGGCAAGGGCATGATATGCATGCCTGGCTTCGTCGACACGCATTGGCACCACTGGACGAGCTTCCTGCGGCCGGTGATGCGCACGGACGATCCGAAACGGACCTATTTCCCGGTCACCGCCGCGCTCGGCCTGCATTATACGCCCGACGACAGCTACAAGAGCGCGCGGCTGAGCCTGGCCGAAGCGCTGACCGCCGGCGTCACCACCACCCACAATTGGGCGCACAATGTGCGCAGTCCGGCGCACGCCGACGCCGAGGTGCGCGCGATGCGCGAGAGCGGGCTGCGCGGCCGCTTCGCCTACGGCCCCGCGCTTGGCATGCCGAACGACAAGCCGATGGACCTCGCCGACATGGCGCGCCTGAAGCGCGACGTCGGCAAGGATACCATGCTCACGGTCGGCATGTGCTCGCGCAATATCGACGGCAACAATACCGCGCGCGGCGCCGTCGACGCCGCCATGGCGACCAAAGAGTGGAGCGGCGCGCGCGAGATCGGCCTGCCGATCACGCTACACACCAATGGCAGCGCCTCGATCCAGCTGCTCGACGGCGCCAATTTGCTCGGCAAGGACGTGCAGCTCGTCCACCCCTTGAACCTGGTCGAGAAGGATTTCGACACGCTGGCCAAGCACGGCGCGCACTACAGCGTGTCGCCGCTGGGCGAAGCCGGTCGTCCCGGCGAGATGCAGTTTGCCGAGCTGATGCAGAAAGGCGTGCTGGTGAGCCTGTCGATCGACAACGTCACCGCCGAGCGTTGCGACTGCTTTGCCTGCATGCGCATGATGCAGACCGTCAACAAGCACCGCAGCGGCGGCAAATTCAAGCTGCCGACCAAGCGCCTGGTGGAAATCGCCACCATCGAGGGCGCCCGCGATCTCGGCTTCGACGCCGTCACCGGCTCGCTCACGCCGGGCAAGCGCGCCGACCTGATCCTCATCCGCACCGAGGCGCCCAATATCGCGCCGATCGGCGATCCCTATGACGCCTTGGTGCAGCTCGCGCAGCCCTCGAATGTCGACACGGTCGTGGTCGACGGCCGCATCTTGCGGCGCAACGGGCAATTCACCGCGCTCGACCACGACAAGGTGACGCGCGAAGCCGCCGACGCGGTGGCGTCGCTCAAGACGCGCGCGAAATGGACATGAATCAATAAAAAGCCCCGGCACCGCAGTGCCGGGGCAGGTTGCCGAAGTCTATCGGGGAGGAATGACCTTCGGCTTGGGGAGAAAACTTTAGGCGTTGAGCCGGCTGAGCGCCGCGCGATTGCGCAATACGATGTGGCGCGAAGCCGGCACGCCGATGGCGGCGCAATTCTCGAGCTGGGTGAAGGTGCGCGACACGGTCTCGATGGTGAGGCCGAGATAGTCGGCGATGTCCTGGCGCGACATCGGCAAGTCGACCTCGCTGGCAGACTTGCCGCGCGCGGCCATCTCCAGCAGGAAGCCGGCGACACGCTCCTGCGCGGTCTTGATCAGCAGCATGACGTGGTCCTGCGCGCGCTGCAATTCGCGGGCGGACATGGTCCAAAGCTGGCGGGCTACCTCGTTGTCGCGGGCGGCAAGCGCGATCAGCGCGGCGCGCTTGATCACCATGATCTTGCTGTCGGCGACCGCTTCGGCGGAGAAGCCGTGCTCGTCGCCGGCCTCAAGCCCGAACACGTCGCCGGGCAGATAGAAGCCGCCGATCTGGCGGCGCCCGTCGCTGAGCACTTTGTAGCTGCGCACCGCGCCGCTCACGACCTTGTAGAGATATTCGGCCGGTTCGTTCTCGCCGTAGATCTCGGCGTTGCGGGCAAACGGCATGACCGCGCCCATCAGATCGATCGACGTCGCCAGCGTGCGCGCGCTCACCGGCGGCGCGGCGCGGTTCGCATGGACGGCCGGCTGCGTGGAAGAACTGCGGTTGATCATGGTTTGCGAGAGCATGGCGGCGGTCCTCGATGAATTCGATGATCAAGCGATACCGCTGGCAAAGCGCCGCCGAAATTCAGATAATCTCCATAGGGGCTTTACCGGAGGCGATCGGAGCGGGCGGCGCCAGCCCCATGATTCGGTAGCCGGGTATAAATGGCTGATATCACTTCAAAATTTGCGCCGATGCGGGCTTTCGAGCCGGGCGTTATCCTGCGTTACGGGGTGGCGCCCGCGGTGGTGGCAATGGCGCTTGTGGCGCGCGCATTGCTGGCGCCGGTTCTGCACGGCGATACGATATTCCTTTATTTCGTGCCGGCGGTTCTGATCTCGGCGGCGATCGGCGGCCTCGGCCCGGGCCTGCTGGCGACCGCGCTCAGCCTTGTCGCGGCGGCATTCATCGTCGCGCAGGCGGGGGCCGCCAGCTTCGGCCTGGTCAATAGCATCGCGTTCGCCATCATCGGCATCGGTGTATCGTGGGGCGGCGAATTGCTCCGCCGCAGCAGCCTGCGCGCCAACCTGCTGGCGCGCGACGCCTTGGCGCGCGAGGCGCATGTGCAATCGATCCTCGATACCGTGCCGGAAGCGATGATCGTCATCGACGAGCGCGGCCTGATGCAGTCGTTCAGCAGCGCCGCCGAGCGGCTGTTCGGCTACACGCCGCGCGAGGCGATCGGGCAGAATGTCAAGATGCTGATGCCGGCGCCCTATCGCGAGGCGCATGACGGTTACCTGCGGCGCTACCTCGACACCGGCGAGCGCCGCATCATCGGCATCGGCCGCGTGGTGGTCGGCCAGCGCAAGGACGGTTCGACCTTTCCGATGGAGCTCGCGGTCGGCGAGATGAAATCGGGCGACCGGCGTTTCTTCACCGGCTTCATCCGCGACTTGACCGAACGGCAGCAGACCGAGGCGCGCCTGCAGGAACTGCAGTCCGAGCTGGTGCACATCTCGCGCCTCACCGCCATGGGCGAGATGGCCTCGGCGCTGGCGCACGAGCTCAACCAGCCGCTATCGGCGATCTCGAACTACCTCAAGGGCTCGCGGCGGCTGCTGGAGGGCGACGGCGACGAGCGCGCGACGACGCTGCGCGACGCCCTCGACAAGGCCGCCGACCAGGCGATCCGCGCCGGCCAGATCATCCGCCGGCTTCGCGACTTCGTTTCGCGCGGCGAGAGCGAGCGGCGGGTGGAAAGCATCATCAAGCTGGTCGAGGAAGCGAGCGCGCTGGCGCTGGTCGGCGTCAAGGACCGCGGCATCCGCGTGCAATTCCACTTCGATCCCGGCGATCGATCTGGTGCTGGCCGACCGCGTGCAGATCCAGCAGGTGCTGCTCAATCTGATCCGCAACGCCATGGACGCCATGGAGGCGACGCAGACACGCGAGCTGTCGATCGCGGTCGAACCGGCCGGCAATGCGCACGTGCGCGTCAGCGTGGCCGACAGCGGCGCCGGCATCGCGCCGGAGATCGCCGAGCAGCTGTTCCAGCCGTTCGTCACCACCAAGCGCCAGGGCATGGGCGTCGGCCTGTCGATCTCGCGCACCATCGTGGAGGCGCATGGCGGCCGCATCTGGGCGGAGCCCAATGCCGGCGGCGGCACGGTGTTCCATTTCACCTTGACGGCCGTGCACGAAGGGGACGTCGACGATGCAGCCTGACACGATCGTCTATGTGATCGACGACGACGAAGCGGTGCGCCAGTCGGTCGAGTTTCTGCTCAAGACCGTCGGCATGCGGGTGCATGGCTTCGAATCGGCCAAGGCCTTTCTGGAATTGCTGCCGCAGATCGGCACAAGCTGCATGGTCACCGACGTGCGCATGCCGGAGATGACCGGCATCGAGCTGCTGCGTCGCGTGCGCGAGGTCAGACCCGATTTGCCGGTCATCGTCATTACCGGCCACGGCGACGTGCCGCTGGCGGTGGAAGCGATGAAGCTCGGCGCCGCCGACTTCATCGAGAAGCCGTTCGACGACGAACTGCTGATCGCCTCGGTGCGCAGCGCGCTCAATCAGGGCGCCGACAGCGCCAAGCGCAAGGCCGCGGTCGCCGATCTGCAGGACCGGATCGCCGCGCTGTCGAACCGCGAGCGCCAGGTGCTGGAAGGGCTGGTCGCCGGCAAAGCCAACAAGGTGATCGCCTTCGATCTCGGCATCAGCCCGCGCACGGTCGAAATCTACCGCGCCAACCTGATGACCAAGATGGCGGCCAACAGCCTGTCCGACCTGGTGCGCATGGCGATGATGACCGGCATGCTGTGAGGCCGGGATCGGTCAGCGCTTGACGCCGAGCCCCTGCATGAAGCGGGCACGGATCTGCACCGGATCGCGGTCGGTGGTGCCGACGCCCGGTCGGTCGTCGATGCGGGCGGCGATCAGGCTCGGCCCGCCGTCCTTGAGCGCCGCCGCAAACAAACGCTCGAAGTCGTCCTCGTCGGCCGCCCAGGCGCTTTTGGCGATGCCGGCGCCGCGCGCGATGGCGACCAGGTCGGCGGCCGACGCGCTCGCCGTCGGCTGGCCGCCGGTGATCTGATAGATGCCGTTGTCCCAGACCACGATGGTCAGGTTGCTCGGCGCCCGCATGGCGACGGTCGCCAGGCAGCCGAGCTGCATCAGCAACGAGCCGTCGCCTTCCAGCGCTACCACGTGCCGTTGCGGCTGCGCGATGGCGACGCCGAGCGCGATCGGGACCGCCAACCCCATGCTGCCGAGCATGTAGAAATTCTGCGGCCGCTGGCCGCTCGACCACAGATCGAAATTGGCGTTGCCGATGCCGCCGATCACCGCTTCCTCGCGCTTGAGCTGCGCGGTCAGCCGCTTGGTCAATTCGAAGCGGTTCATGACCTTGGCGTTATGCGCGCCTCCGGCGCGTTGCGCGTTGTGCTGCGGCGTCCTCATGACGCGAATACCTTGCCGCCGGTCAGCAGCGGCGACAGGATGAAGGCGACCGGCGCCTGCGTCGCCACCGCCTGCTTGATCGAGCGGTCGATGATGAAGGCAAGCTCGTCGTGGCGCGTGACGGTGTGATGCTCGACGCCGAGCGAGTCGAGCACCGGCCGCATGGTCTTGCACACCATGGCCTGGCCGAGATTGAATTCGCCGAGCGTGCCGCGCTCCGACACGAAGATCAGCGCCGGTATCTGGCTCGGCGCCACCAGCGAGGCGAGCGCGTTCGGGATGGTGGCGAAACCGGAAGTCTGCATCAGCACCGCGCCGCGCAAGCCGCCCATCCAGGCGCCGCTGACGATGCCGAGCGCTTCCTCCTCGCGGGTGGCCGCGAAGGTGGTGAAGAAATCGTCGGCGTGCAGCGCCTCGATCAGCGGCGTGAACACGCGGTCGGGCACGTAGACCACGAGCTTGACGTCGTTGGCCTTGAGCGTCGCCCGCACGATCTCGTGCCAGGGAGCCTGCCTCGTTTGCGTCTCGGTCATGCGCGCGTGGTTTTGTTTTTCGCCGGATGAAAGGGGCCCGCGGGCGTTGGGCCGTTGCCCCTGTGCCGGCAAAAGCCTACCCTAACAACGCATCCGGCGCGAAGCGGAAAAACAGCCGGCAAACGACGGGGGAGGATGATGACGTTCGATCCAGGCTCGAGGACCTCACGGCGCCGATTTCTGAAAGGCACGCTGGCGGCCGGCGTCGCCGCGCCCGCTTTGCTGCGCGTCACGTCGGCTTACGCCGCCTATCCCGAGCGGCCGGTGAAGGTCGTGGTGGCCAATACGCCGGGCGGACCCTCCGACATCGTCGCGCGCATCACCACTGCCGCGCTCGAGCAGTCGACCGGAAAAACCTTCATCGTCGAGAACCGCGGCGGCGCCGGCGGCAATATCGGCATGGGCTACGCGGCCAAGTCCGATGCCGACGGCTACACGCTCTTACTCGCGACCAATGCCTATTCGATCAACGCCACGCTCTACAACAAGACGCCCTATGACGCGCACAAGGATTTCATCGGCGTGAGCGAGCTTGCGACCTCGCCCAATACGTTCGTGGTGAAGTCGGAACTGCCGGCCAAGACGATGAAGGAATTCGTCGCCCTCGCCAAAGCCGACCCGGAAAAATTCAATTGCGCGACGCCGCCGATCGGCACCACGCCGCAGATCCAGCTCGAAGTGCTCAAGATCCGGGAGAACCTGCCGAAGCTATCGGACGTCGTGTTCAAGGGCGGCGGCGACGCGATCGCGGCGCTGCTCGCCGGCACCGTGCAGCTCTCCTCCGGCTCGCTGCCGCCGGCCTCGCCGCACATCAAGGCCGGCACCATGCGCTGCCTCGCCGTCACCGGCGACACCCGCTGGCCGGAAATGCCGAACGTGCCGACCATGACCGAAGAGGGCTACAAGGACTTCGTGTTCGCCACCGACACCGTGCTGCTGGCGCCCGCCAAGACGCCGCCGGAAGCCGTCGCTTGGCTCGAGAAGGAGACACTGAAGGTCCTCGGCACCGACGCCATGAAGGAGCGGCTGTTCAAGCAGGGCTTCCAGGTGCGGCCGAAAGGCGGCAAGGATGCCTGGGCGCGGGTGACCAAGGAAATCGATATGTTCAAGGACATCATCGATAAGGCCGGCATCAAGAAGATGTAAGTTCTCACCCTCCCCCGCGAAGCGGTGGGGAGGGTCGGATCGCGTTGCGTCAGCAATGCGATCCGGGTGGGGTGTTTTCACGCCGAATTCCCACCCCCGACCCCTGACCCCGTCCCCACCACTCGCAAGCGCTCGTGGGGGAGGGGAAGAGAGGCCCTTCGGTCCATGCAGATCAAATCGATCGAGCCGATCGCGGTCAGCCTGCCGATGCGCAAGCCCGTCATCATGGCGGGCGAGGAAATTCGCCGCGCCGACAATCTCCTGGTGCGCATCGAGACCGGCAACGGCCTCGTCGGCTGGGGCGAGGCAGGCGCCGCCCCGCTGCACACCGGCGAGACCGTGCCGGGCATGGCGGCCGCCGTGCATTATCTCGCGCCGGCGCTGCTCGGCCGCGAAGCCGCCGACATCGGCGGCGCGCTCGCCGCCATGGACGGGCGCATGTACGCCAATCACGGCGCCAAAGCCGCGATCGAAATCGCGTTGCACGATCTCGCCGGCAAGGCGGCAGACAAGCCGGTGCATGCATTGCTCGGTGGCAAGAGGCGCAGCCGTATGGCGCTGCTCGGCGTGGTCGGCGGCGGCGATTTTGATGGCGATGTGAAGGACGTCGCAACGAAGAAGGCCGACGGCGTCACCGCCTACAAGATCAAGGTCGGCGTCGACACGCCGCAGAAAGACGCCGCGCGCACGCGCGCCATCTGCCAGGCGCTCGGCACCGGCCTGCTGATCTCGGCCGACGCCAACCAGGGCTACACCGTCGCGCCAGGCCATCGACTATGTGCGCGCGGTGCAGGGCTGCGGGCTCGACTTCTTCGAGCAGCCGGTGATGGCGCACGACCTCGCCGGCATGGCGGAGGTGGCGGCGGCCGCCGGCGCCATCGCCATCGGCGCCGACGAGGGCATCCATTCGCGCGACGACATCAGCCGGCATCACGAGATGATGGCGGCGCGCGGCGTCAGCCTGAAGGCGATCAAGCTCGGCGGCCTGCGCGCGCTCACCGAGGCCGGGCGGCTGTGCGACCGGCTCGGCATGAGCGTGAACGTGTCGTGCAAGACCGGCGAGTCGAGCATCGCCTGCGCCGCCGCGCTGCACGCCGCCGCGGTGATGCCCAATATCGCCTGGGCGCTGACGCTGACCCACACCGGGCTTGCCGCCGACGTCACCGCGCAGCCGATCCCGACCGCGCGCGGGCATGCCGAGAGCCTGGAGCGGCCGGGGCTGGGCGTCGATGTCGACGAGGATTTGGTGCGGGTTCACCGGGTGGAAGTCACCGCGCGCGAATTTGCGTAAGCCGTCACTCCGGGACGGCGCTAAGCGCCGGGCCCGGAATCCAGGGCGCAACCCGAGGCATCAGCCGTATGGCTCTGGATTCCGGGTTCGCGGCCTCCGGCCGCGCCCCGGAATGACTTAAGCCGGAAAATTCGGCTTGAACCCGCCGGCCGCCTTCTCCACCCGCCCCGCAAACGGCAAGCCGACATGGCCGGGAAACACCAGCGCGCCGCTCGCCGCGCAATAATCCAGCACCTTGCGGCGGCTGACCTTGGCCTGCGCGGCGTCCGAGTTCTTGGGGAAATTCCAGTCCGGATAATAGACCTGCAGCAGATGGTGCCAGATGTCGCCGATGAAGGCGGCGCGCTCGCCTTTGCTTTCCAGCTTGAAGAACACGTGGCCGGGCGAATGGCCGGGCGCCGAATCGATCTCGATGAAATCGTTGAGCCGGTACGGGCCGGCGGCGGCGCTGACCAGATCCGCCTTGCCGTATTCCAGGATCGGCACCACGCATTCGCGGAAGGTGCCGAGCTCGGCCGGGCCGTCCTTGGGATCGGCGTCGACCTTGGAGAAATAATCGACGTCCGGCTTGGAGAACACGTAGCGCGCGTTCGGAAAGGTCGGCACCCATTTGCCGTCCTGCCGGCGCGTGTTCCAGCCGACATGATCGTGATGCAGATGCGTGCACATCACGAGGTCGATGTCCTCCGGCCTGGCGCCGGCGGCGGCCAGCCGCTCGAGATAGGGCTCGTTGAGCATGTGCCAGAACGGCCGGCCCGGCTTGTTCTTCTGGTTGCCGCAGCATGAGTCGATCAGGATGGTCTTGCCGCCGACCTTGAGCAGCCAGCTGTGCACCACCAGCCGGATGCGGCCGCTTTGCGCTTCGTAGTGATGCGGCGCCAGCCAGTGCTCGTGCTCGGCGAATTGCGCGTCCGTCATCTCGGTGAAGACTTCGCGCAGCGGATAGCTCGGGACGTTGGTTTCCTCGACGCGCACGATGGTGGCTTCACCGACTTTGAACATTGCTACTCCTCGTATTCCCGTACTGGCGGCCGTCCGCGGCGGCGGACGACCGCGTGCTCGGTCACTTCGGCAAGAACTCGTTGGTGAAGGTGGCCGCGAAATCGATCTTCGCCGGCCCCTTCGGTTGCAGGTAGGCGAAGGTCGCCTTTGCCTGCGCTTCCGTCATGTGGCCGTTGCTGGTCCAGATTTGACTGACGGTGTCGTACGCTTGGCTATTCGTCTCTGCCGTCATCTTCGGGTATTCCTTGCGCCATCAGCTCCTTTCCGCGCTTGGGATCGGTCTTCAGGATGTGCTGAGCCTCGGTGAAGACTTGCGCCACCTTGCGCAAAAGCTCCGGCTTCTCCTTGATGATGTCGGGATGCGTCGCGAGTGTCATGAATAGGATATCGCGGAATTCAGGAATCTCGCCGTTCATGACGTTGAGATAGATCTTGCCGGTGCCGGCCTGCTGCACCAGCACACCGGCCGGCTCGAACGGCAGCGCGGCGTCGACCAGATCCTTCTGGAAGGCGGCGACATAAGACGGCGCCTCGGCGCCGACATAAACGCTCTTGATATCGCCCGGCAGGCTCAGGCCGTATTTGTGTCGCCAGGGTGATGCAGCATCTTCTCCCCCGAGCCGTTGGCCGACGGCAACGCAACGCGTGCGCCTTTCAGCCGCTTGATCTTGTCCTCGACGCTGAGCTTTTCCGAACCGGCGAAGAGCTTGTCGCTCGCGATGACGTTATTGACCGGCCGATTGGCGATATTGAAAAAGGCGACGATGCGCTTGCCCTGCGCCGCCACGGTAAGCACATGCTCATATGACAGGATGCCGACGTCTGCCTGCTTGGTCAGCACCGATTGCAAGCGCGAGCGCGCCGCCCTGCACGTAAGCTGATGTTCGGCTCGAGCCCGTATTTCTCGAACAGCTTAAGCTGCTGGGCGACATAGAGCGCGCCGGAGAAATAGCCATGGCCGATATTGACGATCTTGACCGGCTCGGCTGTACCGCACCGGACCAGATCGCGCAGAGCGCGACCGCCGCGATTTTCACGAATTTCATAGCGCTGCCCTCCCTTGGTCGGTTTTTGTCTAGCGGCCGACCACCCGCCACCGCTGCATGCGATGCTGCACCAGTTCGACCAGAAAATTAAGTACAACGGCAAGTAGAGCGATCACGAACAAGTACGGCGAACACGCCGGCGGTGTCGAATTGCGAGCCGGAATACTGCACCAGATAGCCGAGGCCCCGGTTGGCGGCGAGCATCTCGCCGAGCACGGCGCCGATCAACGCATAGGGTACCGAGATTTTCAGCCCGGCGAATACCCAGGACATCGCGGAGGGAACAATGACCTTGGTGATGACCTGGATGCGGCTCGCGCGCATCAGCCGCGCGCCGTCGATCAGGTCCTGATCGACCTCGCGCACGCCGGCATAGGTGTTGAGGAAGACCAGGAACAGCACCAGCACGGCGGCGAGTGCGACCTTCGATTCGATCCCGAGGCCAAACCAAAGCACGAACAGCGGCGCCAGGGCGACCTTGGGCAACGCGTTGAGCGCGTTAAGATAAGGGTTGAGCAGCCGGCTGGCGAACGGCGAAACGCCGAGCCAGATGCCGAGCACGACGCCGACCGACCGCGCCGAGGACGAAGCCGAGCAATGTCTCGTAAACCGTCGCCCAGAGGTGCAGAAACAGCGAACCGTCGATCGATCCAGTCGTAGAGCCGCTGGCCGACATCGAGCGGATTGGAGATGAAGAAGTCGTCGACCAGCCGCCCAGAAGCGCCCTGCCAGACCAGCAGCACGACGATGCCGAGCACGATCTGGCAGGAAAGCATGAACCGCTGCCGAGCTCGCGCGGCCCCGCTGCCGGCGCTTGCGCGGCTCGCCCGCTGCCGTCGTCAGCTCGTGCCTCCGGCGCGCTCATACCCGCTCCTCCTGGTATTCGACGCGCAAGCGCTCCCACAGCGCGTCGTAAAGATCCTTGAACTCGCTGGTGAAGCGCACGTTGAGCACGTCGCGCGGGCGCTTGAGTTCGATGCGCTGCTCCAGCGCGATCGTCGCCGGCCGCCGCGTGCAGACCAACACGCGATCGGCGAGCGTCACCGCTTCCATCAGATCGTGGGTGACCAGCACGACGGTCTGTCCGGCCTCGGCGGCGAGCCTGCAGCAGCAGATCGTGCATGGCGAGCTTTAATTGCGCGTCGAGCGCAGCGAAGGGCTCGTCGAGCAGCGCGGTCTCCGCGCCGTAGAGCAGCATGCGGCGAGACAGGCGCGCTTGCGCATGCCGCCGGAAAGTTCGTGCGGAAAGCGGTGCTCGAAGCCGTCGAGACCGACGTGCTTGATCACCTGCGTCGGCGCGCGTCGCGCGCTCGGCCTTGTCGACGCCGGCAAGCTCGAGCGGAAAGGCGATATTGTCGCGCACCGTGCGCCAGGGCAGCAGATTGTCCTTCTGCGTCATGTAGCCGACGTCGGTGTTGACGTCGGTGACGCGCTTGCCCTTGTAGACCATGGCGCCGCCGCTCGGCGTGTAAAGCCCGGCGATCATGTTGAGCAGCGTCGATTTGCCGCAGCCGCTCGGGCCGATGACGGCGACAATTTCTTTCTGCTCGATCGTCAGGTCGATGTCGCGCACCGCATCGACCGGTATCGTCCGCGCTTGTGAAAGATCTTCGAGACGTGACGCAACTCGATCATGGCGGCACCTTAAGAAGATCGATCCGCTGGTGGCCGCCGTCGACGTCGATATTGGCGCCGCAGATGAAGCCGGCGCGCTCCGAGGCCAGGAACGCGACCGCGTTGGCGATGTCCTCCGGCGTGCCCCAATGGCCGAGCGGCACCTCGGCGCCCCATTTCGACTTCCTGCTGCTCCAGGCTGCGGCCGTAATAGACCTCGTTGTACAGCGTCAGGTGATCGGTGAGCGGGCTCTTGATCCGGCTCGGGCACACCGCGTTCACCAGAATGCCGTCCGGCGCGAGATCGTCGGACAGCGATTTGACGAAGGCATGTTGCGCGGCATTGACGACGGTCGAGGCGATGGCGTTGGCCTGCGGCACCTTGCCGGCCTGGCCGATGATGACAATGAAGCGGCCGCCGCCCTGCTTGCGCATGATGCGGCGTCACGCGGCGCGCCAGCTCCCAGGCGCCGAGCACCTTGGTCTTGAAGTGCTCGAGCAGCTCGTCGCCATCGATCTCCTCGAGACGGCCCGGGCAGATGCGTGCCGGCATTGCTCACGACGATGTCGATGCCGCCGAAGGCTTGACGACGTCATCGACCAGCGCGGCGACATCCGCGGGCTCGCGCAGATCGGCGGCAAACGCCTTTCGCCACCGGCGAATTGAGCGTAGCGACGCGCGCTGTCGAGCTTGTCGCTGGTCGCGCCCGCAAATCGCGACCTTGCAGCCCTCCGCGGCGAGCTTTTGCGCGATCGGCAAGGCCGATGCCACTGGTGCCGCCGGTGATCAGCGCGATCTTGCCGGTGAGCCCGAGATCCATGGCGCCTGCGCTCCTCAGCCGAACACGTAGCGGTGATAGCCGCCGTCGATGCTCACCGAGCTGCCGGCGACGAAGCCGGCGCAATCGGACACCAGATAAGCGACAAGATCGGCCACCTCGTCCGGCCGGCCGGTGCGGCCGAGCGGATTGGCGCGGGTGAAACCGGCCGCAGCGGTGGCGCGGTCGACGCCGCGCTCGCGCATTTCCTTCTCGATCAGCGAGGCCAGCAGCTCGGACTCGATATATTGCGGGCACACGGCGTTGACGCGGATGTTGTCGCGCGCCACCGCATCGGCGACCGATTTGGTCATCGCCATCAGCGCGGCATTGGTGACGCCGGAGGGGAAACGGTCGGGATGCGGATGGCGTGCGGCCTGGCCGACGACGTTGACGATGCGCCCATCACGCTGCCGCTTCATGGCGGGCAGCACGGCTTGTATCATCGTGAAAAACCCGAACACCTTGTCGCGCAACTGGCGTTCGAGAATATCGAGCGTCGTGCTTTCGACGGTGCCGCGCAGGTGTGTTCCGGCGTTGTTGACGAGGATATCGATGCGTCCGAATGTCGCTAGCGCGCGGTCGACGAACGATTGTACTGCTTTTGGGTCGGTCACATCGGTTGTAATGCCGAGGACACGGCCGCTTTTCGACAATTCTCTCGCCGCGGCTTCAAGCTGCGGTCCGCCGCGGCTGCAGATGGCGACGCTGCAACCTTCATCGAGCAGAGCTTGCGCGATCGCCTTGCCGATCCCGCGCGAGGCGCCGGTGACGAGCGCAGCCTTGCCGCGTAGGCCGAGGTCCATTGCCTCCCCCGCTTAGTTTTTGCTTTCTTATCCGGATCGATACTCTATGGTGGACCTAGAGGCGTCAAGCCAAGGGGGATATGAATGGATCTCGGCATCAAAGGCCGCCGCGCGATCGTCACCGGCGGCTCGAGCGGCATCGGCTTCGAAACCGCGCGGCAGTTCCTCGAAGAGGGCGTGCGCGTGCTGATCACCGGCCGCAACGAGAAGAAGCTGATGCAGGCCCGCGACGATCTCGCCAAGCGCACCGGCGGCGAGGTCCACGCGCTGGTCGCCGACATGACCAAGGAGGCCGACATCGCGAAGATGGCCGCCATGGCGAAGGAGAAGCTCGGCGGCGTCGACATTCTCGTCAACAACGCCGGGCAGATGTACTCGGGCCGCTTTGCCGCTTTCGACGACGACGCGATGAAGGTGCAGCTCGAGACCAAGCTGTTCGGCTTCATGCGCGCGATCCGCGCGGTTTATCCGATGATGAAGGCGCAGAAATGGGGCCGCATCGTCAACACCATCGGCGGCGCCGGCAAGGAGCCCGATCCGTACATGTTCGGCAGCGGCATGACCAACTCGGCGCTGCTCAACCTCACCAAGTCGCTGTCCGCCGAATTCGGCGAGGACAATGTGCTGGTCAACGCCATCTGCCCCGGCTGGGTGGCGACCGATCTCTGGGTGCGCAACACTGAAGGCATGAAGAAAGAGTTCGGCGTCGCCAGCGAAGCGGAAGCACGCAAGGTCGCCGCCAAGAAGAATTCGCTTGGCCGCATGGGCAAGCCGGAAGAACTCGCCAACGCCACGGTGTTCCTGTGCTCAGAACGGGCGAGCTACATCACCGGCGTGTCGCTCAATATGGATGGCGGGCGGCTGAGGGGCCTGTGGTGATCACAGCGCGTCCAGCGCCTGCGCCAGGCCGACAAAGGCCGGCAGCGGGCGCGTGATGACATAAGTCGGCACGGCGGCGAGATAGGCGCGGAAGCGGCCCTTGGCCTCGAAGCGGGCGCGGAAACCGCTGTGCGCGAAAGCCGCTCCCAGCCGCGGCACGATGCCGCCGGCGATGTAGACGCCGCCGCGCGCGCCGAGCGTGAGCGCGAGATCGCCGGCGACGCTGCCGAGCATGGCGCAGAACATTGCGGTCGCTTCATGCGCGCGCGGATGCGTCTCGCCCATGTGGGCGTCGGTGATCTGCGCGGCGGTGAGCTGCTCCGACGGCTCGCCGGCGAGCTCGCACAGCGCGGTGTAGAGATTGATCAGGCCGGGCCCGGACAGCACGCGCTCGGCCGAGACGTGATCGAAGCGCCGGCGCAGATGGGCAAGCACCGCGGCCTCGCGCTCGTCGCCGGCCGGCAAAGTGACGTGGCCGCCTTCGCTTTGCAGCGGCGTGAAGCCGGAGGCGGTGGGGATGAGCGCGCCGACGCCGAGCCCGGAGCCCGGGCCGATCACGCCGATGGGCGCGTCCGCGGCCGGCGCGCCGGGGCCGACCTGCAAACGGTCGCCGGCGTCGAGATGCCGGATGGCGAGCGCGTCGGCGACGAAATCGTTGATCACGCGCAGATGCGAGAAGCCGAAGCGCCGGCGCAGCTCTTCGATGGAGAAGGTCCAGGGCAGATTGGTGAAGCTGACTTCATCGCCGGTGACCGGCGCGGCCACGGCGAGCACGGCGCGCGGCGGTTTGCGCGCGCGCGCCTTGGAGGCGAAATAGGCCTCGATCATGTCGCCGAGCGAGGCGAACTCGTCGCTGGCGAAGACGCGGATCTGCTCGATGGCGCCGCCCGGCTCGACCAGCGCGAGCCGGCTGTTGGTGGCGCCGATGTCGCCGATGAGGCCGAGGGGCTGGTTGCTGCCGGGCATGCGTGCTGGTTGCGCCGGCGAGGCTTGCCGGGTCAAGCCCACGGCCGGTTTTTGGCTTTATCCTTCAAATATAAGGGCTTTTTCAGGCTGCTTGACTCCGTCCGGCCGCCGCCCATAATGAGAACAAATCGAGAACTCGCACGTTACAGCCCGATCATGACCTTGCCCGCGGCAGACACCCTGGCCGCGCTGCGCGGAAGGCTGGCCGCCCTCGAGGCGGCCAAGCTCGCCTTCGCGCCGGCGCAGGCCACCGACCCCGGCCCGCTCGCCTGCTGCGGCGCCGGCGCCTTCCCTGGCGCGCTGCATGAGGTGGCGGCCAAGAGCGAATGCGAAACGCCGGCGGCGGCCGGCTTCGTGCTGCCGCTGGCGGCGGCGGCCGCGCGCGGCCGCGTCACGCTGTGGATCGCCGAGGACATGGCGCTGGCCGAGAACGGCGCGCTGTACGGGCCGGCGCTGGAGGATTTCGGGCTTGCGCCCGAGCGCCTGCTGCGCGTCGCGGTGGCGCACGAGCGCGACGTGCTGTGGGCCATGGAGGAAGGCCTGCGCTGCCGCGGCGTCGGCGCCGTCATCGGCGAAATCCGCAACCGCGACATCGGGCTGACCGCCAGCCGGCGGCTGTCGCTCGCCGCCGGACAGGCGGGCACGGCGGCTTTCCTGCTGCGCGCGCTGCCGGCCGACGAGCCGGTGGCGGCGGCGACGCGCTGGATCGTGCGCGCCGCGCCGTCGGCGCCGGCGCATTCTCATTCCTTTGGGCCGGGGCCGCCGCGCTGGCACGTCAGTCTCACGCGCAACCGGCGGGGCAGCCAGGGATCGTGGATTTTGGAGTGGAACAGTGTCGAGCAGCGTATCGAGCTCGCAACGGATCGTCAGCCTCTGGCTGAGGCGGCTGTCGACCGACCGCATCGCGCGGCAGCGGTCGCCTGATCCGCGCCCGCTCGTCGTCGCCGGCAAGCGCGGCAATGCCGAGGCGGTGGTGGCGCTCGATGCCGCCGCCGAACGGCGCGGCCTGCGGCTGCCGATCGCGCTGGCGCAGGCGCGCGCCATGCATCCCGATCTTAACGTCGTGCCGGAAGACGCGGCGGCCGACGCGCAATTGCTCGCGGCCATGGCCGATTGGTGCGTTCGCTATACGCCGCTCGCCGCGCTCGATGCGCCGGACGGTATTTTGCTCGATATCGCCGGCTGCGCGCATCTGTTCGGCGGCGAGGCGGCGCTGGTCGAGGACTTGCTGGGACGGATGTCCGGTTTCGGCTTTGCGGTGCGCGCCGGCGTTGCCGACACCATCGGCGCCGCCTGGGCGGTGGCGCGGTTCTCCGATGCGACATCCGTTGCTTCCGGCGATGAACGCGCCGCGCTGGCGCCGCTGCCCTTGCAGGCGCTGCGCCTGGCCGATGAGACGGCGGCGGCGCTGCGCCGCGTCGGCTTCCGGCGCGTCGGCGATATCATGGATGTGGCGCGCGCGCCGCTGGCCGCGCGTTTCGGCGGCGACCTGTTGCGCCGGCTCGACCGCGCGCTCGGCCGCGAGCGCGAACCGCTGACGCCGCGCCTGCCGGTCGCGCCTTACGTCGCCGAGCAGCCTTTCGCCGAGCCGATCACCCGCGAAGAGGACGTGCTGGCGGTGACCGAGCGGCTGGCGGGACGGCTGGCGGCGCTGCTGGAGCGGCGCGGCGAAGGCCTGCGCCGCGTCGAGCTCATGCTGTTCCGCACCGACGGCAAGGTGTTCCGGCTGCAAGCCGGCACCTCGCGTCCGCTGCGCAGCGTGCGCGAGGTGCGCGCGCTGTTCGTCGAGCGGCTGGCGGCCTTGAGCGATCCGCTCGACCCCGGCTTCGGCTTCGATCTCGCGCGGCTCAATGTCATCGCCGCCGAGCCCTGCCCGCCGCAGCAGGGGACGCTGGGCGAGGCCGTCGACGACGGCGATGTCGACCGGCTGGTCGACCGCCTGAGCGCGCGGCTCGGCGCCCGCCGCGTCAGCCGGCTGGTGGCGCAGGACAGCCACATTCCGGAAATCGCCGCCGCCGCCGTGCCGGCGCAGGCGCAGCGCGCCGAGACGGACGGCGGCTGGGCGGCGTTCCGCTGTTTCCGCGACGCCGTGAGTTTGAACCCACGGCCGCTGCGCCTGTTGACGACGCCGGAGCCGATCGAGGCGCTGGCGAGCGTGCCGGACGGCCCGCCGATCCGCTTCCGCTGGCGGCGCGCGCTGCACGAGGTCGCCGCGGCGGAAGGTCCCGAGCGCATCGAAGGCGCCTGGTGGGGCGCGCAGGAAACGGTAGGAAACCTGGCGCGCGATTATTTCCGCGTCGAGGACAAAGCCGGCCGCCGTTTCTGGATTTTCCGCGCCGGGCTTTATCGCGACACCGCCGCGCCCGCCTGGTTCCTGCACGGGATGTTCGCGTGATGCGCAGCCTCGCCGCGATCTCGCTTCCCCTCTCCCGCGGCCTGCGGCCGCGACCCTCTCCCACAAGGGGAGAGGGTTAAGTGCCCGGCCGCAAGTCCATGCGTTACGTCGAATTCGCCGTCACCTCGAATTTCTCCTTCCTGCGCGGGGCGTCGCACCCCGAAGAACTGATGGCGCAAGCCGCGCATGCCGGACTTGCCGGCCTCGGCCTCGCCGACCGCAATTCGGTCGCCGGCGTGGTGCGCGCGCATCTCGCCAAGCGCGAGCAGAATCTGCCGCTGCGCTATCACCCGGGCGCGCGGCTGGTGTTCGCCGACGGCACGCCCGACATCCTCGCCTATCCGCGCGACCGCGCCGCCTGGGGAAGGCTCTGCCGACTGCTCACGCTCGGCAACCTGCGGGCCGAGAAGGGCGGCTGCATTCTGCGACTCGGCGATCTGCTGGCGCACATCGACGGGCTCGAATTGATCGTGATGGATTGTTTGTCGCGAGAACGCGAGAGCTTTCCATTGAGGCTTTCGCTTGTTTCTACCCCCCTCCCCAACCCTCCCCCACAAGGGGGGAGGGAGCAGTCTGTGCGCGTGGAAAGACAAAAGATTATTTCTCAGCTGCGCGAGGCCGCCCCCGGCCGCGTGCGGCTGGCCGCCGCCATGCTCTACCGCGGCGGCGACCGCGCGCGGCTGGCGCAGACGATGCAGATGGCGCGCGCGGCGCAGGTGCCGGCGATCGCGGTCAACGACGTGCATTTCCATCATCCCGACCGGCGCCCGCTCGCCGACGTGCTCACCTGCATCCGCGAGAAGACGACCATCGACCGCGCCGGCCGGCTGCTCGCCGCCAATGCCGAACGTCACCTCAAGCCGCCGGCCGAAATGGCGCGGCTGTTCCGCGACGCGCCGGAGGCGATCGATGAAACGCTGCGTCTCAGCGATGCGCTCACCTTCTCGCTCGACGAACTGAAATACGAATATCCCGACGAGCAGATCGAAGGCTTTGCCTCGCCGCAGGCGGCGCTCGAGCACCTCGCCTGGCAAGGCGCGGCCGCGCGCTACCCGCAAGGCATCGACGACGCCATCCGCGCGCAGCCTGGCGCACGAATTCGCGCTCATCGCGCAATGCCACTACGCGCCCTATTTCCTCACCGTCTACGACATCGTGCGCTATGCGCGTAGCGCAAGGCATCCTCTGCCAGGGCCGCGGCTCGGCCGCCAATTCCACGGTCTGCTATTGCCTCGGCATCACCGAGGTCGACCCGGTGCGCGGCGGCCTGTTGTTCGAGCGCTTCATCTCCACCGACCGCAAGGAGCCGCCCGACATCGACGTCGACTTCGAGCACGAGCGGCGCGAGGAGGTGATCCAGTACATCTACAAAAAATACGGCCGCGCGCGCGCCGGCATCGCCGGCACCGTGATCTCCTACCGCGGCCGCTCGGCCATCCGCGAGGTCGGCAAGGCGTTCGGCCTGTCCGAGGATTCGATCGGCGCGCTGACCTCTTCGATCTGGGGCGGCGGCGGCGGTTCGGTGTCGCAAGATGCCGTCAAGCGGACGGGGCTCGATCCGCAAAGCCCGCGCATGCGGCTGATCACCCGGCTCGCGCAGGAGATCCAGGGCTTCCCGCGCCACCTGTCGCAGCACGTCGGCGGCTTCGTCATCACCCGCAGCCGGCTCGACGAGGTGGTGCCGATCGGCAACGGCGCCATGGACGAGCGCACCTTCGTCGAATGGGACAAGGACGATCTCGACGCGCTCGGCATTCTCAAAGTCGACGTGCTCGGGCTCGGCATGCTGACCTGCATCCGCAAGGCGCTCGATCTGGTGGAGCGGCATTATCCGGATGCGCAGACGCAGGCGCGGTTGCTTTCCCTCTCCCGTCTCACCTCCCCCGCTTGCGGGGGAGGTCGGCGAGCGCGAAGCGCAGCCGGGAGGGGGCTCTTCTGCGAGCGCCGAGCAAGCTGCTGCCCCCTCCCCAACCCTCCCCCGCAAGCGGGGGAGGGAGCATGCAGTGCAAGGGGAGAGGGGCACAACAACACGCTCACCCTCGCCACCATCCCGCGCCGAGGACCCCGCCGTCTACCGCATGCTGTCGCGCGCGGATTCGCTCGGCGTCTTCCAGGTGGAAAGCCGCGCGCAGATGCGATGCTGCCGCGCCTGCGGCCGACGACGTTCTACGACCTGGTGATCGAGGTGGCGATCGTGCGCCCCGGCCCGATCCAGGGCGACATGGTGCATCCCTATCTGCGCCGCAAGCAGGGCCTGGAGCCGGTCTCCTATCCCTCGAAAGAACTGGAAGCGGTGCTGTCCAAGACGCTGGGCGTGCCGCTGTTCCAGGAGCAGGCGATGAAGATCGCCATCGTCGCCGGCGGCTTCACGCCCTCGGAGGCCGACAAGCTGCGCCGCGCCATGGCGACCTTCAAGCGCACCGGCACCATCGGCACCTTCCGCGACAAGATGATCGAGGGCATGCTGGCGAACGGCTACCAACGCGATTTCGCCGAGCGCTGCTTCGGCCAGATCGAGGGCTTCGGCGAATACGGCTTTCCGGAGAGCCATGCCGCGAGCTTTGCGCTCTTGGTCTATGCCTCCGCCTGGCTGAAGTGCCATTACCCCGACGTGTTCGCCGCGGCGCTGCTCAACGCGCAGCCGATGGGCTTCTACGCGCCGGCGCAGATCGTGCGCGACCTGCGCGAGCACGGCGTCGAGGTGCGGCCGCCGGACGTGAATTTTTCCGATTGGGATTCGACGCTGGAGCCCGGACCGCGCGCGGCCGAGCGGCTGCATGCCTTGCATCGCGAGATGCACGCGGACGTGCGCGCGACCCATGCCGTCCGGCTCGGCCTGCGCGAGATCAAGGGGCTGAAGGAGGAAGACGCGAGGTTGATCGTGGCGCGGCGCTCATCTCCCCTCCCCCCACGCGCAGCGTGGTGGGGAGGCGGTCGGGCGGTGGGGGGCACGATTTCAATGAAACGCAAGGTACAAAAAGACCCCCCACCCCGGCGGCTTCGCCGCCGACCCTCCCCACCGCTCGCAAGAGCTCGCGGGGGGAGGGAGAAGCCTACGACTCCCTGCGCGACCTGTGGCTGCGCACCGGCCTGTCGCCGCGCGTGATCGAGCGGCTGGCCGACGCCGATGCCTTCGGCTCGCTCGGGCTGTCGCGCCGCGACGCGCTCTGGGCGGTGAAGGCGCTGGGCCGCAGCGGCGACCACGAGGACCTGCCGCTGTTCCGCACGCCGGCGGCGCGGCGCGAGCCCGACGTCGCATTGATCCCGATGCCGCCGGGCGAGGAAGTCGTCAACGACTACCGCTTCCTCAAATTGTCGCTGCGCGCACATCCGGCGTCGTTCCTGCGCGCCGATCTCGCGCGCCGGCACGTCGTCAAGAACGAAACGCTGCGCACGGCACGCAACGGCGCTTGGGTGCGCGTCTCCGGCCTGATCACCATCCGCCAGCGCCCGGGCACCGCCAAGGGCGTGATCTTCATGACCATCGAGGACGAGAGCGCCGTCGCCAATATCATCGTCTGGCCGAAAGTGTTCGAGCGTTTCCGCGCCATCGTGCTGGGCGCGCGCTATGTCGCGGTCAGCGGCCGCATGCAGGCGGAAAGCGGCGTCATCCACGTGGTGGCCGAACGGCTCGACGATTTGACGCCGCTGCTCGGACGGCTGGCCGAGGGCGGCGGCGAGATCGACGCGCTCGGACGTTGCGACGAGGTGCGGCGGCCGGTGCAGGACGATCCGCGCGACATCGCCGCGCGCGGCGGCCGCAAGCTCGCCGCGCTTTTGCATGAGCTGCCGGAACTGGCCGCCGATCTCGACGTTTCCGCCCGCGGCAGCGCCCATGTGCCGGCGAAGAGGCGGAGGACGGCCTAATTGCCGTTGCTTTCACCGTCATCCTGAGGCGCTCGCCCGAAGGGCGAGCCTCGAAGGATGAACGGCCCCGGCCGTCGCCCTTCGAGGCTCGCGGCTGCGCCGCTCGCACCTCAGGGTCGACGAGAGAGCCCGCATAGGGGCGAACAACTACTTTTTCCGATAAACCGCGATCATGTCGAGCTCGACGCGCGCGCCGGGGGTCGAGAGCTGGTTGACGCAGACCGTGGTCGACGCCGGCGTCCAGTCGCCGAAATACTCCGCCAGCACCGCCACCATGCCGTCCATGTCGCGCATGTCGGTGAGATATTTGGTCACCTTCACCACGTCGGTCCAGGTCAAGGCCCTCATGATCGAGGATCGACTTGATGTTCTCCATCGCGAGCTTCGTCTGCGCCTCGATGCCGACCGGGTGATTGTGCTCGGACAAGACGTGCGGATGCTTGTGGTAGAGCGGCGACGGCGTCGCGCCCGAGATGAACAGGAGATCGCCGGGCGCCTCGACGCGGATCGCCGGCGCGTAGGGCATGTCCGGCTTGCGCGCCGGCAAGGTCTGGATTTCGCCCAGCGCCGGGTTGGTCGGCGAGCGCTTGAATGCGGGTTTGTGCGTCATCCGAGGATCGTGCCTTTGCCGCGCCCGTCCTTGCTCTGCTCGATCATGACGGTGTCGTGCTTGAGCGCAAGCTGCTTGGTCAGATCGGCATTCATCAATTCTTCCTGCGACAGCGCGTGCATGGCGGCGAACATGCCTTCGGTGCCGGCCGGGCTGTAGATCATCAGCATGCGCACGCCGTCGGGCGCGGTCACCTGGTGCGGCACGCCGGGCGGGATGTGCACGCAGGAGCCCTTGGTGGCGTGGAACAGCTCGTCGCCGACCTTGAAATCCGCGCTGCCCTCGAAGACGTAGAAGGTCTCGTAGGCCTTGACGTGATAATGCGCGCGCGACTGAAAGCCGGGCTTGCAGTTCTCCTCCACCACCTCGAAGGTCTGGTTGGTGTCGCCGCCGGTGATCTTGACGATCACTTCGTTGGCCTTGGCGTAGATGTTGCCGGCGCCCGGCGCCGAATGCTTGCCCTTCCCCGACATGACTTCTCCCTGTAACGCGGCTTGTCTGCGCCGAATTATCGCGGCCGGCGGCGGCCGGCACAATAGCCTTGGCGCGCCGCCGGCGTTCAACTGCGCGAGCCTGCGCCCGGCGTGCGGAAAAGACTGGTGAACACGCCGCGGATCCAGCGGTTGCCGGCATCGCGATGAAAACGGTTATGCCAATATTGGAAAATCTCGATCTTGGGCAGCTTGATCGGCGGCCGCAGGATTTCGAGGTTGAGGTCGTCCGCCAGCACGCCGGCGATCGAGCGCGGCAGCGTGGCGATGGCGTTGATGTGCTTGGCGATCACCGCGGCGGCGACGAAACTCGGCACCCGGCAGATGATGTGGTCGGCCGGCACGGTCGCCTCGATCGCGCGCTCCGCCAGCTTGTGGGCATGGCCGGTGCCGAGCGTCGACACCAGCACGTGATTCTCGGCGGCGAATTCCGCCAAGCTCGGATCGCGCGCCGCCAGCGCGTGGCCGCGGTTGACCACGCTGACATATTCCTCGACCCACAAAAATTGCCGGCGGATGCCCTTGCCGAGCGAGGAGAACGAGCCCATGGCGAAATCGACCGTGCCGGTCTCCAGCCACGATTCCAGATGCTCGCCGTCGAGCTGCACGACCCGCAGCCTGATGTGCGGCGCTTCCGCCATCACGCGGTTGAGCAGCGGCGGCAACAGCTTGATGACGCCGGCATCGACCACGCAGAACTGGAACGTGCGGTTCGATATCCGCGGATCGAAGCCGACGTGCTGGCCGCGCAAAGCGCGCATCCGCTGCAGCAGCTCGCCGACCGGCTTGGCCAGATCGAGCGCCTTCGGCGTCGGCTCCATGTTGTGCGAGACGCGCACGAACAGCGGGTCGTCGAAGTAGCGCCGCAGCCGCGCCAGCGTCTTGCTCAGCGCCGGCTGGGTGACGTCGAGCACCTTGGCGGCGCGCGTCAGGCTGCGCTCGCGCAGCAATACGTCCAGCACCCGCAAATGCTGCAAATCCAGCTCCGGGGAATAACTATTGGGAATGTATTTTATATCCATGGATTGATAGTATAAAGCGGGCCTGAAGCCTAGGCTAGCGGCAACAATCGACGGCCCGGCCACGCCAGCCGGCCCGCGCCCAGATGGGGAAACGCCGATGCCGCAGGCCGCGTCCTACGACCGCGCCGGCGCCGTGCCGCCCGCTTGCGGCGCGCCGGTATCGGCCACCGTTTCCGTGATCACCAGCGACGGCCGCGCCGGCGTCACCTGTTCGGCGGTGTGCGCCGCCAGCGACGCCCAGGCGACCCCACTCTGTCCGGCCGAAGCTTGACGGCACTGCGCGTAACTCGGGAGACAACGATGCTGCGAACGGGCGAGCACTATCTCAAGTCCCTCGACGACGGGCGCAACGTCTGGGTCGGCAATACGCAAATCGACAACGTCGCCACCCATCCGCTGACGCGCGACTACGCGCTGCGCACCGCCGAATTCTTCGACCTGCACCGGCGGCCGGAATTGCAGGACCAGCTCACCTTCATCGACGAATGCGGCGTGCGCCGCTCGATGATGTGGTTCAAGCACCGCAGCAAGGAAGAGCTGGTGCGCAAGCGCAAATATCACGAATTCATCATGCGGCAGTTCGTGGCGGCCTCGATGCCGCGCACGCCCGACTCGCAGAACTACATGCTGGTCACTTACATCGACGACCCGGAGCCCTGGGAGAAGGCCTCGATCGGCGCCGAGGGCCGCGGGCTCGCCGACAATATCCGCAATTTCTGGCAATACGCGATGGACCACGACCTGGTGGTGGCGCCGCATTTCGTCGATCCGCAGGCCGACCGCTCCGATCCGAACGCGCACGCCAACTCGCCGGCGCTGCGCATCATCAAGACCACCGACGAAGGCATCCTGGTCAACGGCGTCAAGGCGATCGGCACCGCTTCCGCCTTCGGCGACTTCCTGCACCTCGGCGTGTTCTTCCGCCCCGGCGCCAAAGGCGACCAGATCATCTACGGCGTCTGCCCGGCCAACTCCAAGGGCATCACCATCGTCTGCCGCGAGAGCGTGGTGGCGGCCGATCCGGTCGAGCATCCGCTCGCCTCGCAGGGCGACGAACTCGACGCCACGGTGCTGTTCGACAACGTGCTGATCCCGTGGAAATACGTGTTCCACATCGGCAATCCGGATCACGCCAAGCTCTATCCGCAGCGCGTGTTCGACTGGGGCCATTATTACGCGCTGGTGCGCCAGGCGGTGCGCGCCGAATTGCTGGCCGGCCTCGCCATTCTGATGTGCGAGCATCTCGGCACTTCCAAGATCGAGGCGGTGCAGGCGCGGCTGGCGCGCATCATCGGCTTCCAGCAGTCGACTTACGCGCACGTGCTGGCCGTCGGAAGACCAGGGCTTCTTCACGCCGGGCGGGCTCTACAAGCCCGACATCCAGCTGTTCAACTGGGGCCGCGTCTACTTCCTGCAGAACTTCGGCGCCGATGGTCGACGAGTTGATCGACCTGTGCGGCCGCAGCGCCATCATGTTCCCGACCGAGAAGCAGTGGCAGAACCCGCAGATGCGCCCCTGGTTCGAGAAGCTCAACAAGGGCGCCTCGGGCGAGGCCTATGACCGCATCAAGATCGCGCGCGTCATCCGCGATCTCTACCTCACCGACTGGGGCAGCCGGCTGTTCATGTTCGAGAACTTCAACGGCACGCCGCTGCAGACGCTGCTGTCGCTCACCATGAAGCGGGCGGAGTTCACCGGCTCCGGGCCGTTCGCGGAGTTTGCCCGCAACGTGGTCGGGCTGTCCGTCAAGCAAGACCAGGCCACCGAATACAAGACCGTCGCCGATTACGCCAAGGCGCAGGATTCCGCGCGCTCGCTGCCGAAATCCGCCGTCCAGGCCGCCGAATAACCGCAACTGCAGAAGGAGCCACCATGGCCAAAGCAACGGATCAGCTACGTCCCGCTCGAGAAGATGGACGCCGAAGATGCGCGCCGGAAATGGAGCGCTGCCAGCGCGAGGGCACGCCGCGGCCGGAAAGCTCGGCGGTGCGCGCGCACGTGCCGGCCTGCTTCTGGTTCTTCGCCAATTCCTGGAACAACATCTTCCGCAACGGCGTGCTCGACCACGCCGATCAAGGAGCTGTGCCGGCTCTACGTGTCGCGCTCGGTGCAATGCGAATATTGCGGCAACCAGCGCTCGGTGAAATCGACGGTCAGCGGCGCGCTGATCGAAGACCACGTCATGGACCTGCTCAATTTCGAGAAATCGACCAAATACAACGAGCGGCAGAAGGCCGCGCTCGCCTATGCCGAGGCGATCACCTGGCACCTCAACACCGACGACGCGTTCTGGGACCGCATGCACCGCAATTTCAGCGAGCCGGAGCTGGTCGAGCTCGGCTGCATGATCGGCCTCACGCTCGGCCAGCAGAGCTGGCTGCGGCTCCTCAACATCGAGCACCACCAGGTCCTCGCCGGCACCGCCGCCTCGATGGCGCCCGGCTACGAGGACGCCAACAAGCTGAAGGAGACGAAATCGTCGCCGGAATATTGGGCGAAGGGCTCGCCCGGCGCGCAATCGGACAAGGTCGCCTAAGTCGCGCGGCGCGGCGGCGGTTTGCAACGGAGACGGCACGGGACGAAAAGCGTGAACACATAGCGGCAACAGGCCGGACAAGGGCGAAGCCCGCCGGCACTCGACAATCAGCTCTCAGGGAGGGGCGCCATGGCCAATGCGAGTGCAAGGCAGATCGACGTCGTCAATGTGGTCGACGGGTCGTCGGTCGGCAAGCTGATCCTGATCGTCGTCGCGCTCTGCGCCGGCGTGTCGTTCCTCGACGGTTTCGACATCCTGGCGATTTCCTACGTGGCGCCGGTGATCGGCGCGGCCTGGAAGCTGCCGCGCGAGGCCTTCGGACCGATCTTCGCCGCGCATTACATCGGCGCCGCCGCCGGCTCGGTGTTCTTCGGCTGGTACGCCGACCGCTACGGCCGCCGCATGGGCGTCATCATCCCGACCGCGATCTTCGGCGTCTTCGCGCTGCTGACGGTCTATGCCTACGACTTCAGGTCGCTGTTCATCCTGCGCGTCCTGATCGGCATCGGGCTCGGCGGCGCGCTGTCCAACGCCATCGCCATGGTGGCGGAATATTCCCCGCAACGCACGCGCGCCACGCTGGTCAGCCTGATGTATGCCGCCTTCCCGCTCGGCGGCGTGATCGGCGGGCCGATCTCGGCGCTGCTGATCGCCAAATACGGCTGGCATGCGGTCTTCATCCTCGGCGGCGTGCTGCCGCTGCTGCTGACCATCGGGCTGCTGCTCTGGCTCAACGAGTCGATCCGTTTCATGGTCCTGAGCAGGGCGCCGGCCGCGCAGATCGGCGGCATCCTGCATCGCATCTCGCCGTCGTTCACGCCGGCAGCCGTCGGACATCTACGTGCTGCCGCAGAGCCGCGGCGTCTCGAGCAAACCGACGCGCGAGATCTTCGGGCGCGAATTCGTGCGCGCCACCGTGCTGTTGTGCATCGCCGCCTTCGTCGCGCAATTGGTGATCGTCTACGTCGTCACCTGGATGCCGCTGGTGCTCGCTTCCATCGGCATGCCGGTGACCAGCGCGATCCTGGCGTCGGTGGCGTTCTCGGTCGGCGGCATCTTCGGCGCCATCGGCCTTGCCCGCATCATCGACAAGGACAAATCGTATCGCGGGCTGGTCGATCACCTTCTTCCTGTCGGCGCTGTCGATCGCCGGCATCGGCTTCCTCGCCGCCAACTGGTACGGGCTGTTGGCGATCACCTTCGTCACCGGGCTGCTGACGGTCGGCGCCAATATCGTGCTGTCGGCCTATTCGGCGACGGTCTATCCGACCGCGATCCGCTCGACCGGCGTCGGCTGGGTGGTCGGCTGGGGCCGCGTCGGCGCCATCGCCGGCGCGCTGTTCGGCACCGCGCTGGTCGCCGCCGGCTTGAAGCATCGAGACGGCCTATGTCATCGCCGCCATTCCGGCGGTGATCGGCGGCATCGCCATCGCGCTGGTGCGGGCGCAGCAGCAATCGGCCGTGGCCTACGCCTGACCTCGGAGAGACGACAATGCACGGGCTTTACCCGAACGACGCCTCCTGGCTCGACAGCGCCGGACGGCTGCTGATCGTGGCGTTCTTCATCATCGTCGGCGTTCGCAACCTGTCGGCGCACCACGTCGAGGATCACGTCAAGCGCCTCGGCATTTTCAAGTGCCCGATGCCGCGCCCGGCATTCTGGGCCGGCATCGTGCTTGAGTTCGTCGGCTGCGCGCTGGTCCTGGTCAACTGGCATCCGGCGATCGGCGTGCTGTGCCTGATCGTCTTCACCGTGCTGGCGACGCTGCTGCTGTTGCGCTTCTGGGAGATGGACGACCCGATGAAACGCATGGGCATGCAGAACGGCTTCCTGGCCAATCTTGCCGTGCTCGGCGGCCTGCTGCTGCTCCTGCAGAACGTGCGGTGACGGGCGCGGCGGTGGACAAAGACGGAAAGTCGCCGCGGCTTGACCCGCTGCCGCCGGAGCATTCGCCGGAATTGAAGGAGGAGTTCGACTCCTTCTTCAAGACGCTCGGCTTCGTGCCGAACAGCGTGCTGACGATGCAGCGCAAGCCGAAGCTGGCCAAGGCTTTCGTGCAGATGCAGCGCGCGCTCTGGGATCCCGAGAGCAAGGTCGACCGCGGCCTCAAGCGGCTGCTGGCGCATCTGGCGAGCCGCACGGCCGAGGATGCCTACAGCATGGCGCATACCGCGAGCGGCGCGCTGCATTTCGGCATCGACGCCGCAAAGCTTGCCGCCGTGCGCGACTATCGGACGAGCCCGCTGTTCACGCCCGCCGAGCGCGCGGCCTTCGAGCTTGCGGCGGCGGCCAGCCGCGTCCCCAACGGCGTGACCGACGGCCATTTCGTCGAGCTGCGCAAGTATTGGAGCGAGGAACAGATCGTCGAACTGCTCGGCGTGATCGCCATGGCCGGGTTCCTGGCGCGCTGGAACGTCACCATGGCGACGCCGATCGAGCCGGAGCCGAACGAGGTCGGCGAGAAATATCTCGCGCCGCTCGGCTGGAGCGCCGGAGCGCACCGCCGCTGAGCCGCGCGGGTTGCGTCGCCAGTCTGAATAATGGAAATTCCGGCGTCCGGCTGGTCCGCCGCGGCGCGGGAGGTTGTTCGTGAAGCTTGCGCTCTTTCAGCCGGCGGCCGGCGCCGACATCGTGCCCGGCGTCCTGACCGATCGCGGCGTGGTCGATATTTCGGCGGCGGTGAAGAAAAGCTACACGCCGCAACTGACCATGCAGGGCATCATCGACGATTTCGATGCCCTGCGCCCGGCGCTGGAAAAACTCGCGCGCGATGCCGATGCCCTGCCGCTCGATAAAGTGCGGCTGCGGCCGCCGCTGCCGCGCCCCGGCAAGATCCTCGCCTGCATCGCCAATTATTGGGAGCACGCGCAGCGCGAGCCGCGCCCGCTCAACATGTTCATGAAGAACCCGGACGCGGTGATCGGCCCCGGCGATACCATCATGCTGCCCGAGTTCACGGTGCCGTGGATGTTCATGCACGAGGCCGAGCTGGCGCTGGTGATCAAGGGCCCGGCCAAGATGGTGAAGGCCAAGGATTGGAAGCGCGCGGTGTTCGGCTATACCGCGATGATCGACGTCTCCGCGCGCGAGCAAGGCCGCCGCACCTGGCCGGCGAGCCCGCTCACCAGCTGGCTCGGCAAATCCTTCGACACCTTCGCGCCGATCGGGCCCTGCATCGCCACCGCCGACGAGATCGCCGACCCCAACGACCTGATCGTGCGCTTCTGGAACAACGGCCAGCTGCGCCACAATTACAATACCGACGACATGGAGCACCGCGTGCCCGAGTTGATCGAGTTCGCCACCACGGTGATGACCATGAATTCCGGCGATCTCATCGCCTGCGGCACCAACCACGAGGGCCTCGGCGCATTGCAGGACGGCGAAACGGTGGAAATCGAAATCCAGCACATCGGCAGAATGACGACTCGCGGTCTCCGACCCGCTCAAGCGCACGTGGGAGCGCGGCATCTATATGGGCGTCGATTCGACCAATCCCGACGCGGTCAAGCGTCACCGCCCGCAAGGCGGAGGCACCGTGCCATGAGCGCCCAAAGCGAAATCCGCGACGGCATGCAGATCGATTGGGACGCTGCCGATCGAAATGGACGACGGCGTCGTGCTGCGCGCCGATCTCTATCGTCCGCCCGGCGGCGGACAATATCCCGTCATCCTGAGCTACGGCCCTTATGCCAAGGGACTGTCGTTCCAGGAGGGCTACAAGAGCCAGTGGTCGCGGGTGATCAAATCGGCGCCGGAAGTGCTGCAAGGCTCCAGCAACAAATACCAGAACTGGGAGCTGGTCGATCCGGAGAAATGGGTGCCGGACGGCTATGCCTGCCTGCGCATCGATTCGCGCGGCGCCGGCCGCTCGCCCGGCTATCTCGACGTCTGGTCGCCGCGCGAGACCGACGATCTTTATCAGTGCGTCGAATGGGCCGGCACGCAAGCCTGGAGCAACGGCAAAGTCGGCATCAACGGCATTTCCTATTACGCCATGAACCAGTGGACGGTCGGCGCGCTCAGGCCGCCGCATCTCGCCGCGCTCTGCATCTGGGAAGGCTCGTCCGACTATTACCGCGAGCTTTGCCGGCACGGCGGCATCCTGAGCGACTTCCTCGCCAGCTGGCATCCGCGCCAGGTGGCGAGCGTGCAGCACGGCGTCGGCGAGCGCGGCGCGAAGAGCGCGGTCACCGGCGAGCCGGTGGCCGGACCGGAGACTTTGCCGGAAGAAGAGCTCGCGCAGAATCGCGCCGACACGCCCGGCGAAGCCAAGCGCCGCCGGCTCATCGACGACTACTACGCCACGCGCACCGCCGACTTCGAGGACATCGAGGCGCCGCTGTTGTCCGCCGGCAACTGGGGCGGCATGGGCCTGCACACGCGCGGCAATTTCGAGGGCTTCATGCGCGCCGGCTCGCAGCAGAAATGGCTGGAAGTGCACGGCGACACCCACTTCACGCATTTCTACAGCCGCTACGGCGAGGCGCTGCAAAAACGCTTCTTCGGCCATTTCCTCAAGGGCGAGGACACCGGCTGGAACAAGCAGCCGCGGGTGTCGCTCAACATCCGCCATCCGGGCGAGAAGTTCGTGCTGCGCGCCGAAAACGAATGGCCGCTCGCGCGCACGCAATGGACCAAATATTTCCTCGCGCCCGGCGGCGGGCTCGACACCGCAGGCGCCCACCGCCGCGACGACGCTGAGCTACGAGACGACGGGCGACGGCCTCACCTTCAGCACGCCCGCCGCTCGACGCAAAGCCTCGAGATCACCGGACCGGTCGCCGCCAAGCTCTGGGTTTCGTCCGAGACGACCGACGCCGACCTGTTCCTGGTGCTGCGCGTGTTCGACCCGGCCGGCAAGGAGGTCACTTTCATCGGCTCCAACGATCCGCGCACGCCGGTCGGCCTCGGCTGGCTGCGCGCCTCGCAGCGCAAGCTCGATCCGCAAAAATCGCTGCCCTACCGGCCCTGGCACACGCACGACGAGGAATGGCCGCTCACGCCGGGCGAGCCGGTCGAGCTCGACGTCGAAATCTGGCCGACCTCGATCGTGCGTGCCGCCCGGCTACCGGCTGGCGCTGACCGTGCGCGGCAAGGATTACGAGGTGGACGGCACGCGACGTCGCGCTGCCGAACGCGCCCTATCCGATGAAAGGCGTCGGGCCGTTCCTGCATATCGATCCGCGACGACCGCCCGGCGGCGGTCTTTGCCGGCCGCAATACGCTGCACTTTGCCGCCGGACGGGAGCCTTACCTCTTGTTGCCGATCATTCCCGCGGCGTAAGCTTCCCGCAAAAGCAGACAACCGGGAGGATCCGATCATGAGGCGCATGGCTGCCGTTGCACTCGCCGTTTTCGCGCTCGCTGCCGCCGCTCCGCACGCGTGGGCGCAGGACTATCCGAGCCGCACCATCACCATCATCGTGCCCTACCCGGCGGGCGGACCGACCGACACCACCGCGCGCGAGATCGCGGCCGGGCTTTCCATGCGGCTGAAGCAGAACGTCATCGTCGAGAACGTCACCGGCGGCGGCACCATCGTCGCCACCAACAAGGTCGCGAAGTCGGCGCCGGACGGCTACACGCTGCTGCTGCACAATCTGCAGATCTCCGCCAACGTCACGCTTTACAAGAACCTGCCGTTCGACACCGAAAAAGACCTGACGCCGGTGATGCTGGTCAACAAAAACCCGCTCGTCCTGGTGGGCCGCAACACGCTCGAACCGAACAACTGGGCGGAATTGCTCGCGCTTGATGAAGAAGCAGACGCTGAAGGCGGCGATCCCCGGCTACGGCGCCACCGGTCATCTCACCACCACGCTGCTCGCGCAGGAAGCCAAGATCAGCCTCGACCAGATCCCCTATCGCGGCGCCGCGCCGGCGATGACCGATCTGCTCGGCGGCCACGTCGATCTGTTCTTCGGCACGCCGCAGTCGATCGTGCCGCAGGTGCTCGCCGGAAAGCTGAAGGCTTTCGGCGTCACCTCGAAAGAGCCGCCGCGGCAGCTTCCGAAGGTGGAGAGCCTGGTCAAGGCGCTCGGGCCGAAGTTCGACATCATCTACTGGCAGGCTTTGTTCGCGCCGAGCGGCACGCCCGAGCCGATCATCAAACAGCTCAATGCCGTGCTGCAAGCCGTGGTCACCGATCCGGCGCTGGCCCAGAAGTGGGAGAACGAGGGCTTCGACGCCTTCCCCAAGGATCAGCTCACGCTGCAGGCCGGCCGCACCTTCGTGCATAGCGAGGTCGAGCGCTGGGGCGCGGTCATCCGCGACAACAACATCAAGGTCAGCCAGCAGTGATGGCGCTAGCGCGCCGGCTCGAGCACCTGTTCGAGCCAATCCCACATATAGGCCGCGCAGATGCTCTGGTTGTCGATCTGGCAGTGGTGGTAGCCGCCCTCCTCGCGGGTGAATAGCTTCATCGTCTTGTTCTTGGCGCCGACGGCGTCGAAGCATTTCTGCGCTTCGGCGAGCGGGATTTGCTCGTCGCCTTCGCCGTGCAGCATCAGGAACGGGCAGGCGATCTTCTGCACCACGCCGTCGAGCTTGAACGGTTCCAGCCGCTTGAGCACGTCGTCCTGCGAATTCGCGTTCAACACCCAGGCGATGTGCTGGTGGGCGACCGACAGCGACGGCGTGTCGGCGCGCGCCAGCCGTTCGAAGCGCTCGCGCCAGATCTTCTGATAGTCCCACTGCGCGCCCCAGGCGAGGCAGCAGGCGTAGCGCTGCTCGAACGCCGCCGCGCGCGGCGCGTAATAGCCGCCGAGGCTGATCGCCATCACGCCGATGCGCTTGGCGTCGACTTCCGGCCGCGCCGCGAGCCAGTCGAACACCGGCGTGGCGTAGTGCTCGGTGTCGTGGCGCAGATAGAGATTGCGGAAGCGGATGCTCTCGCCGTTGCCCGGGCCGTCCACGATCAGGCAGGCAATGCCGCGCGCCACCAGATCGGCCACGCCCTTAAAGTATTGAATCTCCTTGGTAATATCGAGGCCGTCGAAAAACACCACGGCCGGCACCGGGCCGCCGCCGTTCGCCGGCTCGGCGTGCACATAGATCGCCGGCAGGCTCGTCCCGTCATAGGGAATTTCCACGTGCTCGAGCCGCGGCCGCTTGAGGTATTGGGCGGCGTCGCGCAAGGCCTGCACGCCGCGCCTATAGGCGTCGTTGCCCGCCTCGCTCTTCGGCTGCAGGAAGCGTTCGCCGACATGATAATAGGCGCTGGCGCGCTGCAGATATTGCGCGCCGCTCGTGGTGCGGCCGTCGCCGATCAAGGCGCGGCCGCGGTCCTCGACCTCGCGCGCCTCGCGCGCCCATTCGCGGAACCAGGCGTCGTCGTCGCCGACGCAATGCTTCAGCCGCAGGCCGATGCGGTTGACCTCGCCGATTTCCGCCCCGCCCCAGGGCGCCATGTTCAGCCCGATCAGCAGCCCATGCGACCAGCGGTAATTTTCCGGGAAATAGACGAACGACAATTCTTCTTGCTGATTGCTCATGCACCGACCTTGATCTTTTGCGCGGAAACCACCATCCGGATGGACCGCGGAATTATGTCTAGCGCGCTTCGCCGCGGCAAGGCGCTCGCTCGCGCTTATCCGGCGGCGTCATCGAGCGCGATCCACTTGCCCTCGGCGGCGCTGCGGTAGCAGGCTTCCGCCAGTTGCACGTCGCGGATGCCGGCGGCAAGGTCGCTGGTCAACGGCGCATCCGCCGCCACGTGGCGCAGGAAATGCTCCCAGCCGACCCGGTACGGATTGGTGTAGTTGCCGCGCGCCGGGCACTTCCTTCCAGTCGGCGCGATAATCGGCGCCGATGTCGACCGTCGGGATTGAAGTGGCGCACGGTCGGGGTTTCGGCCGCGCTCTGCGCCCAGCAGCGATGCAATCCGGCAATCGCCGAGCCGCCGGTGCCGTCGATCTGCATGGTCAAAAGGTCGTCGCGGCGCACGCGCGTCGCCCAGGAGCACGCGATGGTGCCGACCGCGCCGCTCGCCAGCTCGGCCAAGCGTGATCGAGGTGTCGTCGACATCGACGCGGAACGGCTTGCCGGCCTCGTCCACGCGCTCCGGCACCGCGGTCGCGGCCGCCGTGGTCACGCGGCGGATCGGTCCGAGGATGCCCTCGATGACGTAGCGCCAGTGCGGATACATGTCCAAGGTGAGCCCGCCGCCGCCGCTGCGCCGGTAATTCCAGCTCGGCCGCTGGCTCGGCCGCTCGCCGCCGTCGAATACCCACCAGCCGAAATCGAGCCGGAAACCGGTGACGCGCCCGAAAAATCCTGCGCGCGCGAGCGCACTCAGCTTCTGCAATCCGGGCAGATGAAATCTTGTCCTCGACCGCGCCATGCTTGAGCCCGCGCGCCTGCGCGGCGCGCAGCAAGGCAAGCCCCTCGGCCACCGACGGCGCCACCGGCTTTTCGCTGTAGATGTGCTTGCCGGCCGCGATCGCCTTGCTCAGCGCCGAGACGCGCTGCTTGGTCGCCGCCGCGTCGAAGAAGACGGTGAAGTCCGGCCGCGCCAGCGCCGCATCGAGATCGGTGGTCCAGCCGTCGGCGCCGTGATCTGCGCGCGATATCGGCGAGCCGTTCGCGCGTCGCGCCCGACCAGCAGCAGCCGCGGCATGATGCGGTCGGCGCCCGCCGCAAGCCCGCCCTCGGCGCGGATCGGCGCCAGCGCATTGGCCAGATGCTGCGTCGAGCCGATGCGCCCGGTCGCGCCGTTGACGATGATGCCGATGTCCTTGACCGCCATTGACCCCCCTGCCCGTCTTTCTATCATGCATCCCGCCGACGCCGCGATCATGGGCGAGGCCAATTGGTTCGTCATGCCCCGCCACATCGTTTGCCTCACCTTCGATTTCGACACCCAATCGGGCTTCATCGCGCGCGGCATGACCACGCCGACGCCGCTGTCGCGCGGCGAATTCGGCGCGATCGCGGCGCTGCGGATTCTCGATTTCCTCAAGGCGCGCGGCATCAAGGCGACCTGGTTCATTCCCGGCTTTACCATCGAGAGCTGGCCGCGGGAATGCGAGCGCGGTGGTTGCGGACGGCCACGAGGTCGCGCACCACAGTTGGGCGCATATTCCGCCGGCGAGCCAGAGCCGCGAGGAGGAAGAAGCCGATCTCGTGCGCGCCAACGAGGCGATCGCCCGCCTGACCGGGCGCAAGGCGCGCGGCTACCGCTCGCCGTCCTGGGATTTGAGCGAGCACACCATCGAGCTGCTGCTGGCGCACGGCTTCCAATACGATTCGAGCCTGATGGGCGCCGACTACCTGCCTTATCGCGCGCGGCGCGGCGACGTCGCCAAGCTCGGCGAGCCGTTCCGCTTCGGCGAGGAGACCGCGCTGATCGAGATGCCGATCAGCTGGTCGCTCGACGACTATCCGCATTTCGAGTTCGTGCGCACGCCGGCGACCATCCTCGCCAGCATGCAGCCGGCGCGCGCGGTGATGCAAAGCTGGCTCGACGAGTTTCTCTACATGAAGAAGACGGTCGACTGGGGCGTGCTCACCTACACCATGCATCCTTACGTGATCGGCCGCGGCTACCGCATGCTGGCGCTCGAAGACCTGGTCGACAAGCTCGCCAACGAAGGCGCGGTGTTCATGACCATGGAAGACGCCGCGCGCGAAGCCGAACAAAGACTGGGTCGCGCATGAGCGCCCAAGGTCTTTCAACAAGCGAACGCGCGGCGCTCGACTGGCTCGTGGCGCAAGGCGGCGCCATGCAGGCTTTGCTCGAAACCTTGGTGAACATCGACAGCGGCTCCTACAACAAAGCCGGCGTCGACCGCGCCGGCGACGCCATCTGCCGTTTTTTCGACGCGCAGGCGATCGGCTACGACGTCATCCCGAACGACAAATTCGGCAATGCCATTCGCGCTACGCTCGGTCCGCCCGGCGATCGCGGCATTCTGCTCATGGGCCACCGCGATACCGTCTATCCCGACGGCGAGGCGTCGCGCCGGCCGTTCCGCGTCGAAGGGCCGCACGGATTCGGCCCCGGCGTGGCCGACATGAAGGCCGGCCTGGTCATGAATTGCTTCGTCGCCGCCGCGCTCAACAAATTCTCCGCCGCGCCGGCGCCGGTCGTCGTCCTGTTCACCGCCGACGAGGAAATCGGCTCGCCATCCTCGCGCGCGCTTATCGAGGCCGAGGCGCGGCGCGCGGCGCTGGTGCTCAACGCCGAGCCGGGCCGGCCCGGCAACGCCGTGGTCACCGGCCGCAAAGCCGGCATCTTCATGCGCTTTGCCGTCACCGGCAAAGCGGCGCACGCCGGCGCCAATTTCGAACAGGGCGCCAGCGCGATCGGCGAAATCGCGCATAAGATCGTGGCGCTGCACGCGCTGACCGATCTCGCCAAAGGCATCACGGTCAATGTCGGTGTCGTCAAGGGCGGCCAGACGGTGAATACCGTCGCGCCGTCGGCCCAAGGTGAAATCGACTTGCGCTACGTCGACCCGGCCGACCGCGCCACGATGCTGGGCAAGATCGAGGCCATCATGGCTCGCTCGACGGTCCCCGGCACCAGCGCGACATTCGAGCCTTACGCCGAGTTCCTGCCGCTGGTTCAAACGCCGGCGGGCAAGCGGCTGTTCGAGCTTTATCGCGATTGCGGACAGGCGCTCGGCGCGGCGATCACCGGCATATTCACCGGCGGCTGCTCGGACGCGGGGTTTTCCGCCGGGGTCGGCGCGCCGACTTTGTGCGCGGTCGGACCGGTCGGCGCCCGCACCCACAGCCCGGATGAATATGTCGAGCTCGCTTCGATCGCCGCGCGCGCGCAGATTCTGGCGCTGACCATCATGCGAAGCCGCGCAAGCTTCTTCTGACCCGCAGCATCTTAGCCTCCTCCGACATCGTCATGGACAATCCCGATTTTCTGATCATCGGCGGCGGCAGCGCCGGCGCGGTGCTGGCGGCGCGCCTGTCGGAAGATCCGGCAACGCGCGTGCTGTTGGTCGAGGCCGGGCGCGACACGCCGCCCGGCGCGGTCCCCGCCGACATCGCCGATACCTTTCCGGCGTCCTCGCTCAACGCGGATTATTTCTGGCCCGGCCTGCAAGCGGTGCGCTCGCCGGGCCGGCCGCCGCAGCCGTTTCCGCAGGCGCGCGTGATGGGCGGCGGCTCGAGCGTGATGGGGCTGTGGGCGCTGCGCGGCGTGCCGTCCGATTTCGACGCCTGGGTGGCGGCGGGCGCCGAAGGCTGGGGCTGGAGCGACGTGCTGCCCTATTACCGCAAGCTGGAAAACGACGCCGACCGCGACCAGAGCCAGTCCACGCCGCGCCCCTATCCGGTGCGGCGGATGCCGCGCGAGGAATGGCCCGCTTTCGTCGCCGCGGTCGAAGGCGCCGCGGCGGCGCGCGGCCTGGCGTTCAACGACGACATCAACGAGCGGCCGGTCGAGAGCTTTTTTGCGATGCCGCTCAGCCAGGACATGACGGCACGCGCCTCGAGCGCCGGCGCCTATTTGACCGCCGCCGTCCGCCGCCGCGCCAACCTGAAGATCATGGCCGACGCACGCGTGACGGAATTGACATTCGACGGACTGCAAGTGTGCGGCGCCACCGTGCAGCATGACGGCGCGGTCAAGCGAGATCGCGGCGCGCGAAGTGATCTTGAGCGCGGGCGCCATCCATTCGCCGGCGATGCTGCTGCGCGCCGGCATCGGACCGGCCGCCGAGCTGCAACGGCTCGGCATCACGCCGCGGCTCGACCGGGCGGGCGTCGGCCGCAATCTGCAGAACCATCCCTATCTGCACATCGCGCTGACTTTGCCGCCGCGCTCGCGGCTGGCCGGCCATCTGCGCCGCTTCGCGGTCGCCGGCATGCGGCTCTCATCCGGCGAAAGCGGCGCGCCGCCGGCCGACCTGTTGCTGTTCCTGATCGGGCGCGTGAGCCCGCGCGCCTACGGCCCCGACGTCGCCATGTTCGGCGCTGCGCTCTATGCGCCGCATTCGCGCGGGGCGGTGACGCTGGCGAGCCCGGACGCGGACGTGCCGCCGCACATCGCCTTCGGCATGTTCGAGGATGCGCGCGATCCGCCGCGCCTACTCAAGGCGGTGCGCTTTGCCGAAAGCATCTTGCGCGAGGAAAGCGTGGCGGCGGCCTACCATGACGCCTTCCTGATGCCGCCGGTGATGTCGCTGCATCAGTTCAACCGGCCCGGGCTGACGGGACAAGTCCTGGCGCTGGCCGCCAAGGCCACGCTGAATGCGCCCAGTTTCGTCAGCCGCGCGATCATCGGCGCGGCGATCCGTCCCGGCCGCTGGTTCGCCAATCGCGGCTCAAGCTCGCCGCTGTCGGACGCCGAAATACTCGCCGCCGCCGCGCCGATGGCGCACCCCGTCGGCACCTGCAAGATCGGCCGCGCCGACGATCCAATGGCGGTCGTCGACCGCGCCTGCCGCGTCTATGGCGTGGGCAATCTGCGCGTGGTCGACGCCTCGGTGATGCCGCGCATCCCGAGCGCCAACACCAATCTGCCGACCGTCATGATCGCCGAACGCGCCGCCGACCTGATCCGTAGCTGAGCAGCCCCGAGGGCCGTGGCGGAGGGAGCGTAACTGCAAAACAAATTCTCTGCTCGTAGTGCAGAGCACTCCCTCGTAGCCCAACGCAATCAAGAGTGCTCGGCCGTACGGCGGAGGGAGCGTAACTGCAAAATAAATTCTCTGCTCGTAGTGCAAGACTCTGCAGCCCAAACCAATCAAGAGCGCGCTACGGCGGAGCGAACCGAACCAGGTTTCAAAATCGCTTTTGAGCCTCGTCTCTACGTCAACAAACGCGCGATGGATTACGTCGCCCAAGCAGCTAGGATTTCGGGGGTAGATACTCATTGTAAATTTCATCTTTCTTCACAGAGTCGGGAGCGGCAGGCGCGTGAACCGAAAGGAGAACTGTTCGCTTCCCGCCAGAGAGGTCGAATGCCGGCGTTGTCGCCCGTCATCTGCTTGGCAAGGCCGCAACCGTAGAGCGGGTCCGCAGCTTTGGGTTGAGCCTAAGCGAGCGTCGTAGTCGGCGGGCGCGGTCGTCGCTGAAGTTACCAATTGGAGCTGTAGCTGCGGCGTCGTTTAGATCGGCATCCGATAACCGTAGAATTCATGATCTTCGTTATATCCGCCTTGGCCAGCGCCAAGGTCCGCGAAATCATGAACGAACTCGATCGCCGCGATCCATTTCACCATCTTGAACCCGAGCTCATTTTCGCAGCGCAGCCGTAGTGGTGCGCCATGCAGCACGCTGACGGGCGCGCCGTTCATTTCGTAAGCAAGGATGGTCAGCTCGTGGCGCATGTTGGATATCTTATGCACGTCATAGTAGCGCCCGCCGTCGCTGCCGTCGGCAAGTGAGTAGAAGACGGCGTAGCGGGCATCGGACGTCGGACGCACCAACTCGAGGATGTGACGCATGGGGACCCCGCCCCACTTTGCGACGCCGGACCATCCCTGAATGCAAAAATGCGTCGTGATCTGCTCCTGCTTCGGCATGGCTTTCAGTTCGGCGTAGGAGAACACCTTCGGCGTTTCGACCAGGCCGCCGACCCGCAATGTAAAGCCTTTAAAGCCTTCGGCCACG
>CAVPTM010000011.1:0-13097 GCA_963708635.1 uncultured Alphaproteobacteria bacterium
CATTTCGTTCCTCGACTTGCGCGCGGTGATGAAAGGTATCCTCCGCGACCACCTGCGCGCCAACGAGCGTGTTCTGGCGCGAGAGGTGTTCCCTGAGAGTGATGCGATTAAGCCGCTCGACGGGATTATTGCCTAATGGTCAGCTTCGAAGAAAGCGAGCAGGCGAATTTGCGCATTGCCGTTGCGCCGCGGCCGGTCGCGGTGTGGCCTACCACAGATCCTTGAGAGCAAGAGAGCAGGACCCCGTTTAATTACGTAGTGCAGCCACGCGTTCACCCGCAATCTCGTTGGTGAGCTTCACAATACGATGTCGTAGGTGAACATTTTTGATTTGCATGAATGCTTTCGCGAGCGCGCGGCCGTCCATAGTCGCAAAAAACTCAGAAACATAATCCTCTGACGGAGCCTTCAGCTTTTGATAGCCGGGTACCTTCTCAAAAAAATATGCGACAGCAACCTGCAAAATACTAGAAAACTGCTGCACGCGGCTTGCACTTATGCGGTTCCTGCCTTTTTCATATTTTTGTATTTGCTGAAACGTGATGCCTACGGCGTCTGCTAGTTTTTCCTGACTCATTCTGAGTGCGAGTTGTCGGGCTCGCAGTCGACTACCAACGTAAACATCGATCGAATTAGGGGCTTTTGTCGTCACTGTAAAATCTCCCGCCTGCATCAGCGCACATTCGGCTTAGCCGAAATGTTATTACGGTACAAAGGGATCCGCCAATTCGGCCTTGATTAATGCGAGTTTTAACGTTAGTATACAATCTTAAGCTGCAAATTCGATAATGCCCTTGATAGGTTGCGCATGTCTCAGATCGGCATTGTTTGCACCCGATGTACCAAATCCTTCAAAGAACATCATTCGCGAATTCGTGCTGGCGTGTCGATCACCTGTCGGGCATGCACAGAGACCATAGTGTTCGCGAACGACTCCCCACACACCCATATCAGGAAAGCCTTGAGCGCGGCTCGTCGGTTCAGAAAAAACTTAGCAGAGTCACCCGGCTTATTGGCCCCTGTTTTAAAGCTTTAATGCTCGCCGGACCGTTGCGGCATATTTAATCGGAACTCTTCCGATCTGTCAGCTTTTGTCCTTGGGCACCTATATGGATGCCAACGGCGACGGCATCGGCGATTTCCAGGGCCTCATAACGCAACGCCATAATATGCTGACGGCCAGAACCGCCAAAGCGTCGCGGCGAGGCGACGACCCGCGGTTCTTCATCAGAACGACCGACTATTTGGCTTCGGCTCGCTCAAAATTGTGAGCTATAAGGTCGAGCACTGCGCGCTTTCGGCGCGAGAGAATTCGTCGCTCATAGCGCAAGAGCCGTTCTAAATCGGGTAGGGCGGCATCCATTGCTTCAATCTCATCACGGTCTCTTGCTTCTTCATACTTCCAGGCCGGCTCGTTCGGCTCGAGTTTTCTCGGCGGCCATGGGGCAAAAAACGTCTCTTTATTTTTTTGCATCTGATCAATAAGTTGCGAATACTCACCGTCCGCCAAGTCCGCTTGCGCAATCAATTTCTCCATCACGGCGACCGTCCTATCTCCTTTTACCAGAGGCTCCAGAAATGGGTGCTGTAATCTGTCGATTATTGACACGCGTTGCGTCCGAATGACTTGCAACAGCAATTCGGCCTCGGCGATGCGCCCGGCATAGAGAGCCAGTTCAGGACTTGTGCCATCGCCACAAATTGCTTCGGCAATCTGCATCAGGCGTCCAGTGAACTCCGGACCTCGAGATTTAGTCGAAGTAATTTCGTGTTTTACCGCGTTGCGGCGCGAGCGCATTTTTCCGGCGCCCGTTTTTGGGCCGGGGCTCTTCTTCCCGCCGGTCTTGTTAGTCGCGGATTTTATTAGGGAGGTCATTTTAGCACCCCTTACGACGGCGGCCCTATCGGCACTTCCGTCTCGTCAACGGTCGGGGTGTTGCTAAGCGTGCCCTCGATGATTTTATCCGTAACTTGACGGAGTTGATGTCCAAGCGCGGCTCTGTACCACTCCAGTAATTGCAGGCTTGCCCTTCGACTTGCGTGGGCTGTGCTCAGCAACCGATCAAAGCGCTCATGGCCATCTAGCGAGGCTTCCATATAGCGGGAGTACTCCAAGTCAGTAGGCCCGCTTTTTCCTATTTCGCTCACTTCCTCTAGGTTCTCCTCCATCGCGCAATAAAGCTCGATAAGCTTTCCGCGCTTTTGATCCGCCAAATCCGGGTTTTCGGCTCGTTCGCGGGCATCCTCCTCTTTTAGTGCAGACGCCTTTTTGCGCTCCAACTCTTTCTTTCGCCGTTCCGCATCAGCTGCGACGCTTGCTTTGAAGAGCCGCTCACTCCCTAGAACTTTGTGCCGCTGGTAGCGGAATATATCGAAGGTGGCGTTCACGACGTCAAAGATCAAGATTTCTTCCATGAAGTCTCGCGGGCCGATCGCCTCCATGGCCCCTGCAAGCATCGCTTCGAAGTCTTCGATCCTTTCTGTGCTGAGAACGAGTCCAGAGCCTAGAAGGGCTTTGAGACGCGTCAGATCCGCTTTTGCCGGAAGATTTTTGTTTTCGTTTGGCATGGAGTGTTTTCCTCTCTTCGTTGTTTGTTTCAGTTTGACTTGACTGGCGACTTTCTTTCTCACCACGTGAGATCAACTGCGCGTAACTCCTTGTAAGCGCCGTGCGACCTTCTAGCGTGGCCATCACATAGAAGGCGCACCGCGCTGGTGACCTGTTGCGCACTCTCTAGCTACGTCATTCAATCCTCCCTTTTCATCGGCCCTAGCTGGCTTCTGCCAGCTAGGGTATTAAAACCGCTTCGCAACGCTGCGCGCCGGCCCTGCTGCTTCGCAGGCCGGTGACCGAACTCAATTCGGCATCAAGACAGGGTGCCCTGGTGTCGAGCACAATCCCTGATGCAATTTCGCTCTGTCGTGATCGCAGCGCTATCGGCTGTAGACGAACGCCCATTCTGGACGTCCAGTTAAGTCACCAGAGGCCGCCGATCACGCGCGCGGCTTGGGGTCATCGTCTCGATCAGTTAGCCAAATCCGGCCCAACTGATCGGTGTATTTTTTCTCGTCGCGCTATGGTTGGCGGACGAGAGCTTCCACTAAATCGCCCGGTGTAGGTGGGCGATAGCGAAGCGGTAAACGATGACGCCGAATAATAAATCGAATTTTCTCTCGGACATCAACCAAATCTCAGAGGTATCGTGAACGATTTATTAACGATAGCTACAATTTTAGTAAAATTGCCAAAATGTATTTTCAGCGTGGACAACTAATAAGCGCAATTTGTCAAAACGAACCCAGAGCAGGTCTTGCTCATCTTCTGGTCCCGCGCCGCGGCGGCCGCTTGGCCGGCTTCTTTTCTTTCTCCGGCGCCGCCGCCGGCTGCGGCTCGGGCGATATTTCGCCGGCCGCGTCGTCGATATCCTCCAGCAGGCTCCTGATGCGCGCGGCATTGGCGCCGAAATCGTGCGTGCCGTAGCGCGAGGCCGAGCGCACGTCGATGCGCGCGCCGTCCTCCGAGGGCGCGACGCGGATCACCACGTCGTCGCGGAAGCCCATGATCGGCGTGCGCGCCACCAGTTCGATGACGCCCTCGCGGCGCACGCCGCCCGGCGGATGCGCGTCGATCAGCTGCCATTTGCGCTTGAGCGCCACGCCGAGCGCCGCCCGGTAGGCCTCCTGCGGCGCGATATCCAACTGCAAGGCCGCCAGATCCGGATAGGCCTCGTCTTGCTGGTCGGCCGCCTTGCCGCCGGGATAGTCGAGCCGCCCGGGCGGGCGCTGCTTGGCGAGCGCGATGAAGCGCGGCGGGTTGTCGGTGTCGGTGGAAATATCGGTCAGGGCCGGCAGCTTGCTGGCGCGATAGCCGAGGTAGGCCGGATAAGCGAGCAGCGCGAGGCCGAGCAGCAGGCCGCCGGTCGCGCGCCCGAGCCCGGGCCGCCCGTGCCGCCAGATGCTCACGAAGCTTAACAGCGCGAGCAGCACCGCGAGCCCGGCCAGCGCCAGCGCGGCCCCGAAGGTGGCGAGCGCCGGCTCGATCTCCAGCACGTTGGCGCGCACGATCAGGATCGACAGCACCGCGACCGCAAGCGCAAACAGCGCCAGCCGGCCCGACCAGGCCGCCAGCCGCGACATCGGCTCATCGAAGGAAGGGCGCCGCGCCATGCCGGACCGTTTTGCCCGCCCCGCTCAGCGTTTGCAAATCTCTTTCAGCGCCGCCCAATCGTCCTCGTCGATCAGCGGCTGCTTGGGCCGGTGATCGCCGGCGACACGCTCGACCGCGGCCACGCGCGCCTTGGTCTCGGGATGGTCGAGCAGGATGGTCATGCCCGGCTCGGTGGCGCCGCCGAGCTTGCTCAGGATGACGCCGAGCGCGTGCGGATCGCCGCCGGCCTTGATCATCAGGTTGGCGCCGTAGTCGTCGGCCGCCGCTTCCACGCCGCGCGAATAGGTGTTTTGCAGCACGGTCTGCGCCGCCGTCACCACCGCGCCGCCGCCGACGAAATCGCCGAGCAGCATGCCGAACATCAGCGAGAGGCCGCCCGCTTCCAGGATGCTGCGGGTGCCGTCGCGGTGCGCAACATGGCCCATCTCGTGCGCGATGGCACCGGCCAGCTCATCCGGGCCTTCGGCGAGATCGATCAGGCCCTTGAAGACATAGATGCGCTCGCCCGGCAGCGCGAAGGCATTCTTCTTGTTCTCCCGGACCACGGTGATGTTCAGCGGCAGCGGCAAGCCGGCGGCCGCTTCCAGCCGGTCCATCATTTTCATCAGGGCGGCGCGGCCGGGACGCTGGAACCGGCCGGTCCGGCATTCGAAATCCTCGCCGAGCGAGCGCGCGAGTTCGGCGCGCGTCTTGAATTCCACCAGCGCGCCGAGCCGGCGGTCGAGCGCGGTCGGCACCAGCGGCGCCATCCGGTCGGCGATGGCCGGCAGCGCGAAAATCGCGAACAGCAGCAGCACGGCGGCGGCCGCCACCGCCAGCATGACGGCGTGCTTGTGCTGGCTGCGCTGGATCGCGCCGGTGCGGTCGACATGAACGGCGAGCGCGTCGACCGCCTCGGCGAAGCTGGCGTCGAAGATCTCGATGCGCTCCAGGACCGGATTTCGGTGGCGGCCGATCCGCATCACCTTGTCGGGCGCGTCGAGCTCCTCGATCTGATCGTAAGGCCATTGCGTGCGCACGCTGCCGTCCGGCGCGACCACCTCCAAGAGCGCGGCCAGCCGCACCGTCACCTCCTGGCGCGCGCTGGTATGACCGTCGAAGAAGATCGCGGGGCCGGAGATCGGCGGCGGCGTCGCACCGTCCGCCGGCGCCGATGGCAACGGTGGTGGCGCCGGTGGCGCCGGTGGCTCCGCTCCCGGAAGCGGTGGAGGCATCATGTCGCTCATCACAAGCTCTCCACGTGCAGCGCGTTGGCGAGGCCCTCGCCCAAAGCCGACACCGGATGGCCGGCGGCCTTGACGCTCGCCAGCGCCGACAGGCCGGTGAGTTCAAGCGATTCCATGCCGAGCCGCCAGAGCGCGAACACGACGAAGATGCGGTAGATCGCCGAGTAGCCGAGCGCCGCCGCCACATAACCCACCAGCACCAGGCCGCTGGCGACGACCACTTGCTGGTCAGGCAGGAATTTGGCGAACACCGCGCCGATCGCGCCCGCCAGCATCGAGGTGGCGATGCTCATGCCGATGGAGAACAGCACGGCAAAGCCAAGCAGCCGGCCATAGGCGCCATAGACCGCCTTGGTGCGCAGCCGCGAGCGCGCCGCGATGCCGCCAAAACGCAGGCCCGAGCACCACCAGCGCAGCACCAACGCCTGGAACACCGGATAGAGCGCCAGCGCGGCGATGCCGGAGACGACGAGCAGCAGCGCTCCGATGCCGATCGCCGCTTCAAAACCCGGGCTGCTGTTCGCGACCTTCTCCGCCGACGTCGGCGCCGCCTTTGGCGACCGCGTTGCTGATCGCGGTCCAATCGGCCGCCCTGGCGATGACGACGACCGCGGCGACCAAAGGTCCGCACACCGCCAGCCACATCGGCAGGCCGCGCAGGAACAGCCGCGTGCCGGAGCCGGCAAAGCTGGCGCGCAGGTCGCCATAGAGCGTGTGGCGCAGCTTGAAGCGCTCGAGGCTGGCGAGCTGGAACGGGTAGGCCAGGCCGAAGGTGAGCACGGTCAGCGTCCACCAGCACACCGCGTAGAGCGCGTAGAGCAGCGCCGAGCCGTCCTGGTGAAAGCGCAGACCGCGAAAGATCGTGCGTGTCAGCCGGTAGTTGCGCGCGCGATAGACCGCCCATTGCCCGACCGCGAAAGGCCCGGCGATGGCCAGGACGTAAGCGACCTTGCCGAGCAGGCCGAGGTCGAGCGCCGCCAGAAAGACCAGCGTATAGGCGGGAACCAGAATGGCGACGGCGGCGAGGAAGCCGATCAAAAGTTCCAGCGCGGTGCCGTTATATTCCAGCGTCTCGCCGGCGATCTCGCTGTTCGCCCACAAAAAGCGGCGCGTGTCGGTGGCGAGCCAGAAGCGGTAGATGCCGAGCGTGACCCCGAGCAGGATGGCGCCGCGGATCTGGATGCGCGCATAGGCCTCGCGCGCACCCAGAAATCGCACTTGTTCGATGGTCCGCGCCCGCCTTCGCTCATGGCGATGAGGCATAATTGGAATTGGCGGTGCGGGCAATCGGGCTGTGGGAAAGCCGGCGGCTCGTTAGGCCACTTTCTGCGCCACGCCGGCGACCGACGCCAGCCGGGCGCGGATCGCCTCGCCGCTCATCGGCCGGCCGAAGAAATGGCCCTGGCCCTCGTGGCAGCCTTGCGCGCGCACCAGCGTCATCTGTTCTTCGGTCTCGATGCCTTCGGCGACCACGATCTTGTCGAGGCCGGCGCCGAGGCTGGCGACCGCGCCGATGATCGGGCGCGCGTCGCGCTCCTCGCCCAGGTCGCGGATGAACGACTGGTCGATCTTGATCTTGTGGAACGGGAACTTGCGCAGATAATTGAGCGACGAATAGCCGGTGCCGAAGTCGTCGAGCGAGATGCCGACGCCGAGGTTCTTGAGCTGCTCCATGGCGGTCGAGCGTGCCGTCGTTTTCTTCCAGCAGCACGCGCTCGGTGATCTCGAGCTCCAGCCGCTGCGCCTGAAGGCCCGACTTCGCCAGCGCCGACACGACGTGCAAGGCGAGACCGCGGTCGCGGAATTGCACCGGCGACAGGTTGACCGCGACCTTGACGCCGTGCGGCCAGCTCGCCGCTTCGACGCAGGCGCGCTGCAATACCCACTCGCCGAGCTCGATGATCAGGCCGGTTTCCTCGGCAATCGGGATGAACACGGCCGGCGGCACGTCGCCGCGCACCGGGATGCGTCCAGCGCAGCAGCGCCTCGCAGGTCGTGACACGGCCGGTGCGCAGATCGACCAGCGGCTGGAAGTGCAACTTGAACTGGCTCGTGAGCCAAGCGCGTCGCGCAGGTCGAGCTCGAGGCGCGCGCCGCTCCTGCGCCGCCTCCTCCATCTCGGCGGCGAAGAAACAGTGGTTGCCGCCGCCGCCGTTCTTGGCGGCGTAGAGCGCCATGTCGGCTTTCTTCAGCAGCTCGTCGGCGTCGGTCGCCGTCGCATCGGCGCCATGGCGATGCCGATCGAGGCGCCGATATCGATGCGGTGGCCGTCGATCTCGAACGGCTCGCCCAGCGCCTTGGCGAGCCGCTGAGCGAGCCACTGCGGCGTCCTGGCGGCGCTGCGGCGCCGGTCTGCAGCACGACGAACTCGTCGCCGCCGAAGCGGGTGATCATGTCGCCCGGCCGGATGACGGCTGCCGAGCCGGGCCGCGCACCTCCTTGAGCAGCTTGTCGCCGATCGGATGGCCGAGCGTGTCGTTGATCGACTTGAAGCGGTCGAGGTCGATCAGATGGATGGTGAGGTGCTGTCGCGGTCGTCGCACGCCCGCCAGCATGTCGTTGATGCGCTCGCGGAACTGGCGTGCGGTTGGCCAGGCCGGTGAGTTCGTCGTAGCTGCGCCAGATGCGCGATGCGCTCTTGCGCGCGCTTGCGCTCGGTGACGTCCTCAAGGATGATGACGGAGCCGCCGTCGGCCATCATCCGGCGCGACACCGCGATGGTGCGATCGCCGTCGGGCGAGGTTTGAATCTGGTCGAAGCTGTTCGCGCTGCAGGCTGCGCGACAGGTCGCGGAAGACCGCCTTGACGCTGCGGCCCTTGTGATTGCCGGCGCGGATGCTGTGGCGGACCAGATTGGGAGATGCGCATGCCGACGCGCACCGGCGCGTTCTGCAGATGCAGCAGCTCGAGGAAGCGCTCGTTCCAGACCTGCAGGCGGTCCTGCTGATCGAGCATGCACAGGCCGTGCGACATGTTGTTGAGCGCGATGTCGAAGCGCTTGGCTTGTTCCTCGAAGCGGGCGGCGAGCGCCGCTTCCTTGCGCGTCATCGTCAGCGCCTGGATGATGATGTCGCGGATGCAGAGCGTAATGTCGATCATGCCGTAGATGAACATCAGCACCACGAAGCCAAGCACCTTGTGCACCCAGTCGGGATAGACCAGCAGCGCGATCGCCATCGGCAGCGTGGTAAAGGTCAGTTGACCGACCGCGATGAATGGCCGCCCGGCATTGCGGCCCGCGATTGCGGCCGCATAGCCTGCCGACATGGTGGTGACGGCCAGCTGCAGCGACGCGTCCGTGGTCTGCATGATCGTCAGCCAGCACAACAGGCCGAGCAGGGCGGCGAAACGCCCAGGCGCCGTATTCGTAGACGTGCTCCCACAACTTGGTGATCGCGGGCTGGTCTGCCGCCTTCTTGTAGTGTTTGTAGAAAACCGCGGAGGCGACGCGCAGCATGCCGACCGCGAAGATCGCGACCGAAGTTGGCCATGATCGCACGGTTGCCGACGCGCAGCGCGACGGCCGCGCCGATGATCGAGCAGGCGATGGCGCCGACGGTCAGCGAGGCGATCGGCGCGAACAGCGACTCGATCAGCGCCGCGCGGATTTCCGGCGGGAGCTCCGCGTCCGCCTGTGCGGGTTTGGATCAGCTTCTTAAAAGCATGCGGCCTGCGCGGCCTTTTCTACGGCTGCGATCCTAGTGGCCATTGCTCAATAGGACGCAAACCGCACCTGATACCGGCGCTCTATCGGCGGTCTTGATAAATGAGCGGCAAATTTGCGCGCGACAATTGTCGGGAACTTCGCACCATGCGGCGAAGGCTTCGGTTTATTCGCCATAACGGGGCGCAATGCGTGTCCGCACGGAGGAAATTCTTTCGTAGTTAACGTCAAACTTGCGAAGATATTTCCGAAGATTTTGCTCGCCGCGCTCGCTTCGAACTGCGTCGCCAAGATGGTTAACGCGCGATTGCATGATTGTTCGAATTGCAACCTTCTGTTAGGGTAAAAGAGACGTTAAGGGGTGTACGGGAAATGACGAGTGTTGCGTTGTCGAACGCTTCTGTTTCGAAGCTTCCGACCTCTCTGCCGACTTGGCCCACATGGCCGACCTCCTCCGCCCCGATCATCTCGGCGATTCCGCTTATCCAGGCCAAGAAGACGGCCGACGCCGAGCGGCTGTTCGAGCTGGAACAGCTCGAGGTAACTTGGGACGCATCGCTCGGCCTATTGTCGGCTTTCATGCGTCCGCGCGGACGGCCGAGCTACAATCCAGACCTGCTCGAAGACTTCCACGCTTGGCAGCGCGGCATCGTGGCGAAGTTCGCCGGTCGGCCGAACGAACTCCGCTATCTGCTGGCCGGCTCGCGCACGCCCGGTGTGTTCAGTCTCGGCGGCGACCTCGATCTATTCGCGGCCTGCATCCGCAAGAAGGACCGCATGGCGCTGGTCGAGTACGGCAGGTCATGCGTGCGCGTCCTGCACCGCTACTTCAACGCGCTCGATCTGCCGATCATCACCATCGGGCTGGCGCAGGGCGATGCGCTCGGCGGCGGCTTCGAGTCGCTGCTGTCGTTCAACGTCATCATCGCCGAGCGCCAGGCCAAGTTCGGTTTTCCCGAAGCCATGTTCGGCCTTTTTCCCGGCATGGGCGCCTACAGCCTGGTGGCGCGGCGGGTCGGCGCGGCCTTCGCCGAGGAGATGATGCTCAGCGGGCGCATCTACAGCGCCGAGGAGATGAAGGACGCCGGGCTGGTGCATATCGTGGCCGAGCCCGGCCAGGGCATCGCGGCGGCGCGCGAGTACATGCAGCGCAACAAGCGCCGCCACTCCGGCATCCGCGGCGTGTTTCAGGTCGCCCGCGAGGTCAATCCGCTCGCGCTTGCGACGAACTCGACCGCATCGTTCAGATCTGGTCCGACGCCTGCCTGCAATTGCGCGAGCGCGATCTCAAGGTGATGCAGCGGCTGGTCGCCCTGCAGGACAAGCTGCTGAGCCCCGGATTGCAGGCCGCGGAATAATCCGGGATCGGCAAAATCCGATCCCTGGCTTCCGTGCAACACCGATCCCTGAAAGTGCCCGCGCCAGGAACAGGTCAGACGCCGACGCGTACCGATGCGTTGTTGCCGCAGTCAGAAACCGGCAAAATCAACTGCGTCCGTCGTCCCCGTTACGGCCGGTTGTCACCCGGCGCGGGCGTTATAGAACGCGCGGCGCGGCCATCCGGTTTCATCGCAAATTGGCAGCCGTCGAGGGGCGGCCGCGTTCGGGCCGCCCCTCGTCAGCGTCTAGACCGAAACCCGGCTTTACTTGTTGTAGTTGAACTGCGGCATCGACTTCAGCTGATCCTTGCTGGAATCGAGGACCGCGTGATCCGGGTAGTTGCGCTTGGCCGAGGTGCTGTTGCTTGGTGGCGGTCGGCGCGGCGCCGGTGGTCGGCGAACCGGACGGGCGGGTCGAGGAGGTGGTGCTGCGCACCGGCTCATCCTGCCACTTCAGCTCGCTGAACTTGACCGCGACGTCGTGCTCGCCCATGCCGAGGAAGCCGCCGACGGCGATCACGACGGTGTCGATGCGGCCTTCCTTGTTGACCATCAACTCCTTGATGTCGCCGATCTTTTCGTTCTGGCCGTTATAGACATTGAGGCCGATGAGCTTGGAGCCCTGCCACTCGCCGGTGGCCGAGGCGTTCTGCTCGTTCTTGGTGGCGGCCGATTTGGCCGGCGCCGCCTTTTCGTCGGTTTTTGCCGGCGCGGCCTTTTGCTGGGTGGCGTCGGATTTCGCCGGCGGGGCCTTGGTGTCGGAGCTTTGGGCAAGTGCCGGGGCCGCGATCAGGCTCGCGCCGATCAGGGCGGCGGCCAGGGATTTCATAAACATTGCATTCTCCTTGGGAGGTTGGGTGAGGGACCTTGGGTTTGCGTCAGTGGAAGGCGTAGGAGTTCAACGCCATCAGAAAGAGAAACAGCAGCCCGAAGGACAGACCGAGACTCTTCGGCAGGTGCGATTCGCTCATCGGCTGCTTCCTTTCATGCGCGTGCGGATGTAATGCGTTGCGGCGCTTTTTAGTTCCTCCGGTGTTCCCGGGACGGCGGCGGGGTAGCGGCGCGGGCCGCCGGCCGGCGCGTGGCTCGGGGCGCTGAAAAAATGTTCCCGAAAGAAAACGGCCGCCGAGGCGGCCGCGCGCCCCGTGACCGCTATGGGATTTCGACCACGATGCCGACGTAGCGGTTCTGCGGGTCGCGCGCGGTCGGCTCAGCCTTGAAACGGGGCTCGTTCGCGCCGGCGCCGATGGCGTCCAACGTTACATTGGCGGGCAGCTTCGCCTTGCGCAGTTCGGCAAGCACCGCCTCGGCGCGGGCGCGCGACAGTCTGTCGGGCGCAGGCTCGGCGCCTTCGCAATGGCCGATGAGCGTCACCCAGGCCGAGGGCGGCAGCGCTTGCGCGACGATTTTCGCGAGTTCCTTGGCTTTGTCGGTCAGCTCCGCCGAGCCGAAATCGAAGAAGATGCGGAAATCCTCGGCCGGCTGCGCGGCCTGCGCGTGACGCGGCGCCAAGCCCGCAAGCCCGAACACGATCAGGGCGATCAGGGCAAAGCGTCGGCCGCGGCGCGGCGGCATCCCGTTCACTTCGGCACGATGCCGGCGAGCTTGGCGGCCTCGCGCATGCGCTGGTAATCGGCGCGGATGAATTTGGCGAAGCCCTCCGGCGTCATTTCCTCAGGCGTGGCGATTTCCGAGCCCATGCCGCGCAATTTGTCGGGCGCCGCGCCGCTCGACAGGCCTTGCGCGATCGCCTTCTGCAGCTGCGCGATGATGGCGGGCGGCGTTTTCGCCGGCGCCACCACGCCGATGAAGCTGGCGGCGGTGAAATCCTTCACGCCGCCCTCGATGAAGGTCGCGATGTCGGGCGCGAGCTTGGAGCGCTGCGCGGCCGCGATCGCGATGATGCGCGCCTTGCCGCTCTGGTGGAACGGCAGCGCGATGGAGAATTCGGTCATCGCCGCCTGGATGGCGCCGCTCAGCAGATCGGGCAGCAGCTGGCCGCCGCTCTTGTAGGGAATATGCGTGAGCTTGGCGCCGGTTGCCGCCTTGAAGCGCTCGAGCGTCATGTGGGTGGCGCTGCCGACGCCGCTGGTGGCGATGTTGACGGGTTGCGCGTTCGACAGCGCGATCAATTCGGGCACGGTCTTGGCCGCGACGCCGGGGTTGAGCACGATGGCGTGCGGCACGTAGCTGGTCAGCGCGACGGCGTCGAAATCCTTGAGCGGGTCGTAGCCGAGCTTGGCCTGGATGAACGGGTTGACGGTGAGCGGCCCGTTCGAGCCGACCAGCAGCGTGTAGCCGTCGGGGGTCGCGTGCGCGACCGCTTCGGCGCCGATCGAGCCGCCGGCGCCGCCGCGGTTGTCGACCACCACCGGCTGGCCGACGCGCCTTGCTGATCTGCTCGGCGACGATGCGGCCGACCACGTCGGCATTGCCGCCGGGCGCGAACGGCACCACCAGATGGATCGGCCGGTCGGGATAGGCGGCAAGGCCGCGCGCGGCAATAGCGCGGCGGCGGGGGCGGCACTGAGCGCGGCAAGGAGGCGGCGGCGGGTGAGAGGCATAGGCATTGGCTCACCTCCTTCGCTTGCGTTGCTGCTTTATGATCTTCGCTCGCATCGGGATCGAGTTCACTCCGCCGCCTGCACGCCGGGAAACCG
>CAVPTM010000012.1:0-322898 GCA_963708635.1 uncultured Alphaproteobacteria bacterium
CGGGGCGTCTTTGCGCGCGGCGTGCGTCCAATGAATGTCCAATATAAAAAGATAAACACCCTATGGACACGTTCCATAGATCGAGACCCGAAGGTGCGATGGAGAATTTAAACTCATGAGTGCGCCGGTCGAACCCCACGACCAGTTGATGACTGAGTATCGGAAGCGTGTTCAGGCCAAGCATGCTTCTCGTGTCAGCGTATGGCCGCTCCTGTCTGGCTATAATGTCCGAACGGCAGGCTTACCGGGCGGCGCCGTTGTGTTCTTATTCGAACACACGGGAAATCCCGGAATGATGAGCATTAATGGGCTTGGGAATCTCCCTCAGGAGCTTGTTGGTGTGGACCATGTGTCCGGTCAAAACCTTGAAAGCGTCCGATCCAAGCTCGAGAGACACTTCAATCTCGGCGCAAGAGATGGCACGTTAATTTCCGTACCAAATATCGGCGGCTGCCTTACCGTCGACGCAGCACAGTTTGCAGCTTTGTTGCTGAAACATGAGCAGGCAATGGGCCTTGCATCACTGAAAATTTTTTTAAGCCACAAGGGCGTCGATAAGGAGATGGTTCGGCGGTTTGAGAGATTGTTGAGGGAGCTCGGTTTTGACCCCTGGCTTGACGAAGATGCCATGCCAGCCGGCGTCCAGCCGGACCGAGCAATTCAAGACGGCTTTCGGAACTCGTGCGCAGCTATATTTTTCGTCACGCCAGATTTCAAGGATGAAAAGTGGCTCGCTACAGAAATTGAGTACGCTAGGACTGAAAAGCGCGAAAAGGGTGACCGCTTTGCGGTTATAACGTTATGCCTCTCGAAAGATAGCAGGAAGGGTGACGTCCCTGCACTTCTCACGAATTTCATTTATAAAGAACCGGCTCACGAGCTCGATGCTTTTCGTGAAATCATCCGCGCCTTGCCTCTTCGGGTTGGTGATCCGCGGTTCCGGTAATTGACGGAGCGTCCTGAAAATCTGCCGCAAAATTTCGGCGCACTCTGCGGTACGTCGCGAAGCATTGCAAAGATCGATCGTCTGCGGCGGCCATGCGTGGCGAGCGTCAACTGGCGGAGAAGTGTCGCGCTTTGTCGCTGAAAAGGACAGTCGGTGACAGCCGTTTGATGTCCGCTGGGCCGAGAGCGGACATTGATGGGCTTTGTATTAAGCCCATTCGAAAAGAGTGGCTTGTTCCTGCATCTCATTTCGCTATTTTGTGCAGACTAATCTCTGGAGGCGAGCAATGCCAAAGATTTCCGGTGGCTGTCTTTGCGGAACAGTGCGCTACGAGTGCAGTGCCGAACCATTGGGTACAGCCATTTGCCACTGCACCCACTGTCAAAAGATATCCGGCTCTGCTTTTTCGGTGAACGTCGTCGTGCCAGCGCCGAGTGTGACGTGGCAGGGACAAAGTCTCGCGTCTTATGCGGATATCGGCGACAGCGGAAAATCGCTCTCGCGAAAATTCTGCCGAAATTGCGGATCGTCACTTGCGACGGAGACGGAGGCTTTGCCCGGGGCTATAATTATCAAGGCTGGCACTCTCGACGATAAATCGTGGCTGAAGCCCAACTATCATATATGGACTAATTCCGCGCAGCCATGGGTACCAATTGAACCAGGAGCGAAGACATTTCCAAAAGGTAGGACCTAAAGGCATAGCGAACTCGCGCCGCCTCACGGGCTTCCTCCCCCTGCCGAGGAGCGCGCCTTAGCACATCGCGAATCGAGAGCTGTGCTTCGCATCGCAGCGAAATCGACCGCCCGATGTCCGCTTTGGGTCATAAACGGACATGACGCCATGAGTTTGCGATATCCGCTTTAGCCCCGAAAGCGGACGTTCTTCTGCGCACCCATAGTTATGAAAGGCGCTTTCATCGCATAGTGGGTGGCGGCGGTTTGAGCCGAAGAGTCTTTCAGTTACGATTGATGCTCATGGGGGCAATCTGGTGAGCCAACGAACTTCAAGCCGCGGCGGAAAAATCGTCGCCGTAATCCGGGACCATTTGTCGAGCGCAGTCATCGGCGGCCTCTTCCTGATGTTGACTGGCTTCACGCCAGAAGACCTTTTCGTTCATGCCATCCACGCTCTGCATCTGTCCGACGACACTTTAAAAAAGTTGTCTCTGGGCCTCGATCCGCGACTGCTGCTCGTTCTGATGGGTGTACTGCTCATCGTCGGCGATTTTCTCCTGCGTCGCCGAAATCCGACACCGCAAAAAGCAGCCGCCGAAGGCGGCGCGGCCGATCGTCCTCTGGAAAGCGACGGGAGTACGCCTGACGCCGCGCCTGCGTTCAACCTTCCAGAACTGCCTTCGATTGCCGTGCTGCCGTTTTCCAACATGAGCGACGACGCCGCTCAGGACTATTTCGCAGACGGAATGGTTGAAGACATCATCAGCGGCCTGTCGCGCATCAAACGGCTGTTTGTCATCGCCCGTAATTCGAGTTTCACCTACAAAGGCAAATCCGTCGATGTGAAACAGGTCGGCCGCGAACTGGGCGTGCGCTACGTTCTGGAAGGAAGCGTGCGCAAATCCGCGGACAACTTGCGCATCACCGGTCAACTCATCGACACGACGACCGGCGCGCACGTCTGGGCCGAACGCTATGATCGCAAGGTCGAAGATGTCTTTGCTTTGCAGGATGAAATGACGATCGCGATCGTCGGCGCAATCGTTCCAAGTTTGCGTCGCGCCGAAGCTGAGCGGGTCAAGCGCACGCGCCCGGACAGCCTCGATGCCTACGATCTCGTGATACAGGCTCAAGCCGACGTGGACTCGGGATTGCCGGACCGGGCGATCAATGCGTTGGCGCTTATTGAACGGGCGCTCGCGATCGATCCCGGCTATGCGCTCGCCCATGCTTATGCGGCAATGAGCTACCATAACCGTTTTTTGCGCGGCGGCCTGCGCGAACAAGACAGAACAGCGTCGATCCGTCATGCACAGGCCGCTATCTTGCACGGCCAGGACGACGCCGTCGCCCTCACTTTCGGCGCTTTTTCTATTGGGATGGACGGCCACGATCGCGTTGCTGCGCTCACCGCGTTCGAGACCGCGCTGGCCATTAGTCCGTCGTCGGCACTGACCTGCATTCTTGGCAGCGTCGTCCTGGCCTGGGGCGGTCAAGCCGAGCGTGCAATCGACTGGAGCGAACGGGGTATGCGTCTTAGCCCGTTCGATCCTTGGGCTTTTGCCGCCTATGATGCGCAGGCCATGGGTCATTTTCACCTCGGCCAGTTCGGTAAGGCGGCTCAGGCGGCTTACAAATCCGTGCAAGCCAATCCGGCTCACAGCATCACCTACGTCCAGTTGACAGCGTCCCTCCTCAAGCTTGGACGGTTGGAGGAAGCGAGGGCGGCCGCAGCGAAAGTGCTGGAGCTGCAACCCAATTTTCGCTTCAGCCGCCAATTTGCCGGTGTCGCGGCCGATCCTAAACTCGCCGCATCGATGGGCGAGGCGCTACGCGCCGCCGGCCTGCCGGAATGAATGTCGCAACAGGGATCTGCCTAGTCGTCGTCCGGCACCATGGGCGGTCCTTGCTCATCCTCGCTGTAACGGAAGGAGCGGACGTTTTTACCGCCGCACTTTTTGCAGACCAGGCGTCTGGTGAGGACCACGAGCGAACTTTTCGGCTCCAGCCCGAAATAACAGAGTTTTTCTTCGGAAATCGAAGCACAATGCCCGCAACTCAGGCAATCTATCGCGATACGCACCGGCACAGACTCATAAATAGGCGACGCAGTGACTTTTTCCAGGCGGCCTCTACAGCCCTGAATTCTTTTCCAACAAGGCCCGGTCTTCCTCTTCGATTTCTCGCTTGGCACGTTCCCAATTTAATTTATCGGAATCGGGGAATTGGCCCTCGTTGAGCCAGTGCTGGTAGGCGCGGTTTTTTATGCGCTCTTCCTTTTCATCTTTCGCATGCCCGTTTTGCATCAGGCCGTCTCCGTTACCTATTCCGGAAGTCAAAGCTTTGCTCCGGCAAAGAGTGGCGCAAGCGCACTCGGCGCTCGGCAAACCCGGTCGCCAACGCGCCGCCAAGGAAAACGAAGGGCATCAAACGCACGGCGCGCGCGTCGCTGTATTCGACCTTTAGCACGATCGCCAACGGGATGGCGGCGATAAACAGCAGCCAGAGCGCGAGCCTTACCCGGCGCATTCTGACGTAGTGCTTCGTTGAAGCATCCGACCCGCTCTGTTGTTTTTCTTTCTTGCCAGCCATTGCAGTTCTCCTTTGAAGGAAAACGGTTATGCGCGCCGGTCGTTCCTATGTCGTTTTACATCACCCTGCCGCTGTCCTGCTCAATCAGTCTGTGCTGAATTGAACACGGACGAAAATTTGAAAAGCGACCGCTCATGTTCTGAAAAGGCGGCCGCCGCCTAATGCTCCGTCCCGGAGCCCGGATCATTGGACCGAGGCCAATTCTTTTGGTCGACTTGTGGGGTTTCGTTGTGCCGCAATCCCCGCAGAAGCCGCTGCCATTCTTGCGCCAGCCGCAGCCATGAGGCGCGGTCTACCTCGCTGCGAGAGTTCTGCGCCATGCGCTCGCACTCGCGCGCTTGCTTTTCGTACTCGTCGGAATTGTCGGCCATCCACAACGATAGGCAAAACGGGCCACTTTGGAAATCAAAACCGGCCGGCACCCGAGGCAACGGTATGGGCCGCTCTTGAAATTTTATTGCGCGGCGCCGGCAAAAGCGGCCAATCGCCATAAGTTGGTTTGCCCAGGTTGCGACCGCCATCCGCAGGCTATTCCGGCATCGGGATGCCCAGGTCCTTGATGGCGCGGGCGCAGATGCGCGCCGGATCGCGCTCCCCCTCGCGGTATACCTTTATGATCTTGGCGGCGATCAATTCGCAAACCGGATCGGCGCGGTCTATCAAACGGAGCAATTCAAGGGTGGCTTCGTAGGCAATAGTGAGGCGCCTGATCTCCTCAGGATCGAACGATGCTTCTTCCAACAGATGCTGGATCGGCACAGACGTCCCTTACCCGCCCGAGCGCAGAATATATTTCCGTCGTCGCGATTGAAAGTGACCGGCGTCTCAAACGGGGCCGCCTTTATTCCCAAAAAGGGCGACTGGCGTCATGCGGGATCAAAAGGGGCCAGTACTGCCGCGCAGTCAGGCATCCTTCGCCTGGTTTTGCTTGAGCTCGCGAAGCCGCACCTCAAGCGCGCGCAATTCCTTTTCAGATTGTGCGGCATCGAAGAGCTGCGGCGCCTCGTTTACCTCGGTCTTTATCCGATGATGTATTTCCTTAATTCGCGCCTCAATGCGTTTTATCTCGCGCGCGAGTTCTTCGGAAGAGTCGCCGGGCATTGATCGCGTCCGATGAAAATGCAAAGCCGCGAACGCGGCGCCACGCTATAGGCTTGGCGATGCAGCGGCGGCTCTTTGCTTAGCACGCCGCACTTCGCGCAGCGTCTTTATTTTGATGTCCAGCAAATATGCCCGCCGCTTCACCGCCGCCATGGTGCGCCCAAGCTTTACCGAAACCGTTCCCCGGCGCACGGAAATGTGACCCTCGTGCTGCACCGCATCAGTGGGAACACCGCCGCGGCAACTCGGGTTATGTCATCACGAAACTAACCAGAGGAGGATGCTATGCCGGTGATTCTTGTTCCCGTTCTTTGGGTCAGCGGTGCCGTCATCCTGTTGGGCGGCGGTTGGTATCTCATCGCTCATATGCATTGAGGCCTTCAGGGGGAGCGCCACCCCTTAAACACAGTGCCTGGCGCAGCAAGAGCCCGGCGAGGTAACCGCCTCGTCGGGCTCTTGTTTGCTTTCACGTCGCGGGATGTCTCAAACCGGCCCGCCAGCGGACATGGCGCTAGCGCCGGGCGAGCGAAATCTTCGCCCCCTTCACCGTGGTCTTCTGGTCTTGCGACTGGATGTCGATCGTCTGCTGGTCGCCGCGCGTGGCGAGCGTCAACGTGGCGGTGAAGGACGCGCTTTTCGCCAGCACCTCGATGCGATCCTGCGTGGCGGTGCCGGAAATCGTTCCGGCCGCGTTGCGCGTCGCCTCGCTCCAGGTGCCGGTGACGGCGCCGCCGGAAAAATTGGCCACGCCGCGCAACTCGAATTTGTAGCTGTCGCTGGCGCAGCGGATGTCGAGGTGCAGGTTGTTTTCTTTCGGCAGGTCGTAGGCGCCGCGGCACTTGATCGCTTCGCGCGAACCGTTGGCGAGCTCGATATTGCCGGCGCCCGTCCAAACGCCTTCGAGCGCGGCAAAAGGCGGCGCGCTCTCGGCCGCGCACGGCCCGGCCATGAACAGCAGCACGCCGGACGCCAGCAGGCCCATGCGCATTCGTCTTGTCAGCGATTCTCGTGTCACCTTCATCATCCTGCGGTTGCTTGCCGATACGCCCGGACACGGGATAACCCGGGTGTTCGGTGCTTGTTCCGGCCAGGGAACGACGGGGCAAGCTCGCCGTTATCGCAATACCTATCGGGTGGCCCAACCCACACCGGGAAAACAGAAAATGCGCGCGCTGACCTACGCCCTGCTCGTTGTCGCTCTCGGCTCGTCAACCGTCGCCTACGCGCAGGACCGCGTGCCCCAGCAGGGCAATCTGTTCAGCGGCACGCCGGAGGAGCAGGCCGCCTGCTCCCCGGACGCGACAAAGTTCTGTCAGAAAGATTTTCCCGACACCTTCGCCGTGCTGGCCTGTCTGCAAAAGAACCGCCAGCAGCTGCGCAAGGCTTGCCTGCAGGTCCTCGAATCGCACGGCCAATGACGGCGCCGAAAATCACCGCCCTCTGCGCCACCCCGGCAATGCGCGTTTCGGCCGCAACGTCACCCCAGGTTCCAGCGCGGTTCGGCAATCATGGCGCTTGTTTGGAAGCGCGGGCCGTCCTTTGGTCCATTTCTATTGATAATTTTCACCGGATCGCCAATGAACCCGCGCGGGCGTAATGCATTAGCCCGCTGTCCGAGAAAGAAACGCATGCCCCCTGCCCCGCGCTTGATCGACCGCCGGCCCCGCCGCGCACGAATCCTCAGCCTTCTCGCTATCGGCTTCATGGCGGTCAGCACGGCCGCTCTCGGCCAGCCGCCGGCCGTGGCGCCGGGCATGGCGCCCACCGACCCCACCGGCGAATGGCTGGTGGCCGAGCGCGTCGCCCGTATCCAGATCGTCAACTGCGACGGCAAATACTGGGGCGTCGTCTCCTGGGAGATGCAGCCCGGCATCGATAGCCACAATCCCGACGCGGCCCTGAAAACGCGGCCGACCTTGGGGATGCCCGTGCTGCTCGGCATGACGCAATCCAAGCCCAACCAATGGGACGGACAGATCTACAATTCAAAGGACGGCCATACCTATTCGGCCAATATCAGCCTGCTCGACCCCAACACACTCAAGGTGCAAGGCTGCTTCCTCGGCTTCCTGTGCGGCGGTGAAAACTGGTCGCGCGTGCAGCCCGAACCGGTCGCCGCCGCCCCGCCGCCGAAATCCTCGCGCAAGCGGCCGCCGCCGACCAACGCCAGCAAGAGCCCGGATGCCGGCGCGCTCGGCTCCGCGCAGGACATCTGCCTAAGGGTCGCCGGCCCCCCGGGGCTTACCCATGAGCGCCGGCTGAAATAGCACCGCCGCGGCGAGCGTCGTGACCAGCGACAGCGCCAGCAGCTTGCCCATGCTCGAGGTGCCGGGATGCTGCGACAGCCACAGGCTGCCGAAGGCGGTCGCGGTCGTGAGCGCGCTCCAGATCACCGCCCGCGTCAAGCTCGATTGCAGCAGGTTGGTATGCCCGCTCCGCCACGCCATGATGTAATAGATCTTGAACGCGACGCCGACGCCGAGCAGCAGCGGCAACGCGATGATGTTGGCGAAGTTGAGCGGCATGCCGATCAACACGCAGACCTCGAGCGTCACCATGCCGGCGAGCAACAGCGGCACCAGCGTCAGTAACACGTCGCCGAAACGCCGCAGCACGATCCACAGCAGAATCGCGATCGACAACAACGCAAAGGCGCCGGCCTCGATGAAGGCCCGCACCACGGTATTGCCGGATTCGAGAATCGAGATCGGGCCGCCGACGGCATTCGGATAGGCGGCGAGCACCGTGCGCGCGAAGGTGCGCAGCACCTCGGTGTCGTTGGTGTTGCCGCTCGGCGCAATTTCCACGCGCGCGTGGCCGTCGGCGGTCAGCCATTGGCGCTTGATGTCGGCGGGCAGGTTGTCGGCGCTGACCGGCTTGGCTTGCAGGTAATTCTGCAGTTCGGCGATGTCGTTCTTGAGCGGCAGGATGAAGGCGTCCTGCGCCTTGTTGCGCTGCGCTTCGCCGGCTTGCGCCAGCTTGCGCGCGTCGGCGGCGAGCCGCTTGGCGGCCGCGGCGCCGGCGCCGCTGTCATTGCCGGCGAGCTTCTCGAGCTGATCGGCAAGCCCGTTGAGCGCGGCGACGTTCTCGGCGTCGCTCGGCGCCTTGCCGGGCTCCCGCCGCAGCGTCGGCCCGACTTTGGCGTCGAACTGCTGGATGAGCGCGAGCTTCTTCTCCTGGTCCTGCGGCACGAAGCTCGCCAGCGTCAGCGTCTGGGCGACCTGCGGCAGTTTGCTCAGCCGCTCGGCCGCCTTCGCGGCCTCTTCGCGCGACGGCATCACCAGATTGATCGAGTTGATGCCGACGCGCGGGTCGTCGCCGAGATCGAGCAAGGTCGCGATCGATTCCGCCTTCGGGCTGCGCAGATGGATCGGGTCGAAGTCGAAGGTGAGAAAGTACAGCAGCGGCGAACCCAAGAGCGCGACCGCCAGCGTGCCGGCGATCACCGGGACGCGGCGGCGCTGCAGGAAGCGGTCGACCGGCGCCAGCACGCGATAGCCGACCTCCGCCGGCTCGCCCGGCGGGTTCATCACCGCCAGCAGCGCCGGCAGCAGCGTGATGCTGGTGACATAGGCGATCAGCATGCCGACCCCGGCGATCTGGCCGAGCTCGGAGACGCCGCGATAATCGGTCGGCAGGAACGAGAGGAAGCCGGCGGCGACCGCGGCGCCCGCGAGCGTCAGCGGCACGCCGACTTTTTCCGCCGCCCGCGCCAGCGCCGGCCGCAATTGGTCGACGTCATGGCGTTCGGCGCGATAGCGCACGCAGAATTGGATTCCGAAATCGACCCCGAGCCCGACGAACAGCACGGCGAAAGCGACCGAAATCATGTTGAGCGCGCCGACCATCACCAGGCCGAGCGCCGCGGTGATCGCGAGCCCGACGAACAGATTGATGAACACGGCCGCGATCAGCCGGGCCGATTTCAAGGCGAGCCACAGGATCACCAACACGACGACCACGGTGCCGAGGCCGTTCACCAGCGCGCCCTGCTGGACGGTGGCGAATTCCTCGTCGGCCATCGGCACCGAGCCGGTCAGGCGCACGCGCGCCTGGTATTTGCCGGCGAGGTCGAGATCGGCGACCGCCTTGCGGATCGCCTCGCTCGAGCGCCGTCCCGGCTCGAGCGCGGAATAATCCAGCACCGGATGCGCCTCGATGAAGCGGCGCAGCTCGCTCGGCTCGGGGCGCTTGCCGCCCAGCATTTCGTGCCAAGAAAAAGCCGCCGGACGATTGTCGAGCACGTCTTCGATGGTCGCCGCGGCAAGCGTGAACGGACGCGCCAGCGCGTCGAGCGTGGTCATCTTGTTCTGCACGCCGACGAACACCAGCGAGAGCGTGCGCGTCAGCCCGCGCAGGCTCGGATCGCCGGCGAGCGTGCCGATGAGCGCGCTCGACTTTTCCAGCCCTTGCGTGAGCTGGCCGACGCCCTCGGTCGAGCGAAACAGCAGGCCGTTATGCGCGAAGAACTCGCTCGCCGCGGTGTCCTCGACCGAGCGAAACAGCTCCGGCTGCGCCTTGAGCCGCTCGGTCAGCGCCGCACTCGCCTGCTGACGCGAGTTCGGCGGTCGGTGCATCGAGCACGATCAATGTCGAGCCGAAATGGCCGGGGAAGGCTTCTGCGAAGGCCGCCTCGCGCTGGCGCCAATCAAGGTTCGGCGAGATCAGCTTGTTGATGTCGGTGGTGATGGCGAAATGTTTCGCCGCATAGGTCGCCGCGCCGGCCGCGGCCCCTAGGCCTAAGATGATGATAATCCATGGAAATCTGGTGCAAAACCGGACGAGCGCGGTAACTGAGGCAGCAAGCATGCGGGTATAGTCCTTAGGGTTTTGCGCCCCCCCTCTACGCCAAACGCATGGGGGGCGAAATCGGCCAATTGCCAATGGAACCTTTGCGCGCCAAGCTGATTGTCGAAGACTGAGAACCTTTTGGTGCGGGTCTGCGACTAACCCGCATGGGGCGGCGAAAGTTCGAAGGGGTTCTCCGGCGAACATGAACCCACCAATTCATTGCTGAGAGGCATTCAGCAGATGCATGCGCCAACAATAAGTTCCCAAACAAAACCAAACCGGCCGCTCCTCGATTCGATCGACAACCCTTCCGACCTGCGCCGCGTCAATGCACGCGACCTGCCGCGGGTTGCCGATGAGTTGCGCGCTGAAACCATCAACGCCGTCGCCGTCACCGGCGGCCATCTCGGTGCCAGCCTCGGCGTCATCGAGCTGACCGTCGCGCTGCACTATGTCTTCAATACGCCCAAGGACAAGCTTATCTGGGACGTCGGCCACCAGGCCTATCCGCACAAGATCCTCACCGGACGGCGCGACCGCATCCGCACCTTGCGCACCGGCGGCGGCCTGTCCGGCTTCACCAAGCGCGCGGAGAGCGAATACGACTGTTTCGGCGCCGCGCATTCCTCGACCTCGATCTCCGCCGGGCTCGGCATGGCGGTCGCCCGCGACCTCGCCGGCGAAGACCACAACGTCGTTTGCGTGATCGGCGACGGCGCGATCTCGGCCGGCATGGCCTATGAAGCGATGAACAACGCCGGCGCCATGAACAGCCGGCTGATCGTCATTCTCAACGACAACGAAATGTCGATCGCGCCGCCGGTCGGCGCCATGTCGAAATATCTGACGCGGCTGTTGTCGAGCCCGGCCTACATGTCGCTGCGCGGCATCGGCAAGCAGGTCGCCGGCCACTTGCCGGCGTTTTTCAAGGAGAAGGCGGCGCGCGCCGAGGAGTTCACCCGCGGCTTGGTCACCGGCGGCACGCTGTTCGAGGAGCTCGGCTTCTATTACGTCGGCGTCGTCGACGGCCACGACCTCGATCAGCTGATCCCCGTGCTCGAGAACGTACGCGACATGCACCGCGGCCCGATTTTGGTGCACGTGCGCACGCAGAAGGGCAAAGGCTACGCCCCGGCGGAAGCCTCGAGCGACAAATATCACGGCGTGGTCAAATTCGACGTCGCCACCGGCAAGCAGCACAAGGCGAAGTCGGACGCGCCTTCCTACACCAAGGTGTTCGGCGAAGCGCTGGTCAAGGAAGCCGAGCGGACGAGCGCATCGTCGCCATCACGGCGGCCATGCCGGGCGGCACCGGCGTCGACATTTTCGGCAAGCGCTTTCCGGAGCGCACCTTCGACGTCGGCATCGCCGAGCAGCACGCGGTGACTTTCGCGGCCGGCCTGGCGACGCAGGGCTTCAAGCCGTTCGCCGCCATCTACTCGACCTTCCTGCAGCGCGCCTACGACCAGGTCGTGCACGACGTCGCGATCCAGCGCCTGCCGGTGCGCTTCGTGCTCGATCGCGCCGGCCTGGTCGGCGCCGACGGCCCGACCCATGCCGGCTCGTTCGATCTTGCCTATCTCGGCTGCCTGCCCGGCTTCGTGATCATGGCGGCGGCCGACGAAGCCGAGCTCATCAACATGGTGGCGACCTCCGCGGCCATCGACGACCGCCCGTCCGCCTTGCGCTATCCGCGCGGCGACGGCACCGGCGTCGCCTGCCCGGAACGCGGCACGCCGCTCGAGATCGGCCGCGGCCGGCTCGTCCGGCAAGGCAACACCGTCGCGCTGCTTGTCGCTCGGCGCCCGCCTCGGCGAATGCCTGAAAGCCGCCGACATCTTGGCGGCGCACGGCATCTCGGCGACGGTCGCCGACGCGCGTTTCGCCAAGCCGCTCGACGGCAACCTCGTGCTCGGGCTGGCGCGCCAGCACGAGCTGATGATCACGGTCGAGGAAGGCGCCATCGGCGGCTTCGGCGCCCACGTCATGCAATTCCTCACCGACAAGGGCGCCTTCGATCAGGCCGGCTTCAAGCTGCGCAGCTTGATCTTGCCCGACGCCTTCATCGACCACGACACGCCGGCGGCGATGTACGCCAAAGCCGGCCTCGACGCCGCCGGCATCGTCGACAAGGTGTTCGAAGTGTTCGGCTCCACGCACGCGCCGCAGCTGCGGCCCGCGCAGATGGCCGTGCTCGCCGACCGCAAGCTGCGCCGCCAATCGGCCGAGACCGCCCGCGTGAACGGAGGCGCGGCATGAAGGTCATTCTGGCAAAGCCGCGCGGCTTTTGCGCCGGGGTGGTGCGCGCGATCGAGATCGTCGAGCGCGCGCTCGACAAATACGGGCCGCCGGTCTACGTGCGGCACGAGATCGTGCACAACAAATGGGTGGTCGACGCGCTCAAGGCGCGCGGCGCCCGCTTCGTCGAGGAGCTGTCCGAGGTGCCGCCGAACGCGATCACCATCTTCAGCGCGCACGGCGTCTCCCGAAAGGTCGAGGCCGAGGCGCAGGAGCGCGATCTGCAGGGTGCTCAACGCCACCTGCCCGCTGGTCTCCAAGGTGCACGCGCAAGGGCGGCATTACGTCCGCCAGGGCCGCACCGTCATCCTGATCGGCCATGCCGGCCATCCCGAGGTCGAAGGCACGCTCGGCCAGATTCCCGGCAAGGTGCTGCTGGTGCAGACCGAGGCCGACGTCGCCAAGCTCGACTTGCCGGCCGATACCCCGCTCGCCTACGTGACGCAGACCACGCTCTCGGTCGACGACACCCGCGGCATCATCGCCGCGCTCTACCGCCGCTTTAAGGACGTCATCGGGCCCGGCACCAAGGACATCTGCTACGCGACACAAAATCGCCAAACCGCGCTGTTAGAACTCAGCAAGCTGGTGGATGTGATCTTCGTCGTCGGCGCGACCAACAGCTCGAACTCGAACCGGCTGTGCGAAATCGGCATCGAGGCCGGCACGCCGACCCATCTCATCGCCAACGGCAGCGAAATCAAGCCGGAATGGCTCACCGGCGTGGAAGTGGTCGGCATCACCGCCGGCGCCTCCGCTCCGGAAGTGATGGTCAAAGACGTGATCGATACGTTGCGGCGAATGGCGCCGGTCGAGCTCTCGACATTGCCGGGTGAAGATGAACACATCGAATTCCGCGTGCCGCTCGACCTCCTCGACGTGACCGGCGCCGACAAAATCAGTAAGGACGGTGAACTTGGGCATACCTCTCATTCAGAAACTGTTGGTTGGTAGTTACGTCGTCCGGCAACGGCTCGCCGGCCGCAAGCGCTACCCGCTGGTGCTGATGCTGGAGCCGCTGTTCCGGTGCAATCTGGCTTGCGCCGGCTGCGGCAAGATCGACTATCCGGATCCGATCCTGCACCAGAACATGGCGGTCGCCGACGCGCTCGGCGCGGTCGACGAATGCGGCGCGCCGGTGGTGTCGATCGCCGGCGGCGAGCCGCTGCTGCACAAGAACCTGCCCGAGATCGTCGAGGGCATCATCGCGCGCGGCAAATTCGTCTATCTGTGCACCAACGCGCTGCTGATGGAGAAGAAGCTCCACCAGTACAAGCCGAGCTCCTATTTCACCTGGTCGGTGCATCTCGACGGCGACAAGGAGATGCACGACCACTCGGTCTGCCAGCCCGGCACCTACGACCGCGCGGTGTCCGCGATCGCCGCCGCCAAGAAGCGCGGCTTCCGCGTCAACATCAACTGCACGCTGTTCAACACCGCGCAGGCCGAACAGGTCGCGGCCTTCTTCGACACCGTGATGGCGATGGGCGTCGACGGCATCACCGTCTCGCCCGGCTACGCCTACGAGCGCGCGCCCGACCAGCAGCACTTCCTCAACCGCGACCGCACCAAGAACCTGTTCCGCGACATCTTCCGCCGCGGCCAGGGCGGCAAAAAGTGGGCGTTCAGCCAGTCCAGCCTGTTCCTCGACTTCCTGGCCGGCAACCAGAGTTACCACTGCACGCCCTGGGGCAATCCGACGCGCACCATCTTCGGCTGGCAGCGGCCCTGTTACCTCCTGGGCGAAGGCTACGCCAAGACCTTCAAGGAGCTGATGGAAGAAACCGACTGGGATTCCTACGGCACCGGCAATTACGAGAAATGCGCCGACTGCATGGTGCATTCCGGCTACGAGGCCTCCGCGGTCGAGCATGCGATGCAAAATCCGCTCAAGGCGCTCGGCGTGGCGCTGCGCGGCGTGCGCACCGACGGCGACATGGTTCCCGACCTGTCGCTCGACGGCCAACGGCCCGCCGACTACGTGTTTTCCCAGCACGTCGCTGAAAAGCTGGAGGAAATCCGCCAACGCAGCCCGCGGCGGGAACCGGTGGCGGCGAAATAGCGGCCGGAGGGAACCCGGCGCCCGAGCGGCTCGTTATGTCCTGCGGGGATCGCGGCCAACGGAGGTCGGATCATGCGGGCTCGCACCGCTCTCGTTCTCGGCGTATTGGCATTTGCGTTCGCGGCGCCCGATACCGCCAGCGCCCAGCTATCGCCCGGCGGCGTGTTCGGCGCGGTCACCCGGCCGTTCCGCGAGTTGCTCGGCCGCTTCGGCCATTACCCGCGCCACCGCCATCATCATGCGACCACGCGCGAACATCCGCCGGCCGCCGTGCGGGCGGAGCCGCCGCCGCAAGCCGAGCAGCGCCGTGCCGAGCAGCGCGGTGACGAGCAGCTCGGCTGGGTCGGGACCGCGGCCTGGCCGAGCGCCTATCAGGACATTCTGACTTTCACCTTCTGGCCCGCGGAAAACGGCCAGGCCATCCGCGGGCGCGGCTTCGATTTCATCGCCGCCACCGTCGCGGGCGCGCCGAGCGCCAGGCCGCGCCAGGTCGCCACCACCGGCTCGGCCACGGCGACGCGCGCCGACGCCTGCGCCGAGCAGCGAGAACGCCGACGACAAATGGCCGGCCGACCGTCATTGAAAAAACCTTGCAACTGACCGCCGAGCAACGCGCCGCGCTCGACCGATTGCAGCAGGCGACCGCGCAGGCGATCAAGACCGTCAAGGCCGGCTGCCGCGACGATGCCGCCTGGCCGGCGCCGGCGCGGCTCGACGCCATGGTGCAGCAGCTTTGGGCGGTGCGCGACGCCGGCATCTTCATCCGCGCGCCGCTGAAGAATTTCTACGACTCGCTGAACGACAGCCAGAAGGCGAGCTTCATCGTGCAGCCGCCGGCTAACGATGCCAACCCGGATTCCAACGCCGCCAAGGAAGCGATGGGCCGGCAATATCAAGCCTGCGCGGGGCCGAGCCTGCAAGGCGCCGAAGCGCTGATGCGGCAATTCGAGGAAAAACTGCGCGCGAGCAAGACCGACAATGTCAACCTCGACGCCTTGCGCAAGACCTCGTCCGACATGGCCAAGATGCTGACGGCGGCCTGCGCGCAGCCGATCCCGGCCGATCCGGTGGCGCGGCTCGACGCCGAGAACGATCAACTGACCGCCATCAATTACGCCGCGATGGCGATGGCGGACGCGATCAACGGCGTCTATGCCCAGCTCGACGAGACGCAGCGGGCGAAACTGGATTCGCCCGGCCGCTGACCGCCGTCACATTCCGCCGCTGACCGCCGACGACCCGCTCGCCCGCAGCGCGCGGTAGCGCGCCAGCGCCCACAGCGGAAAATATTTCCGGTAGCCGTGGTAGCGCAGATAGAACACGCGCGGGAAACCGGTGGCGGTGTAGCGCTCTTCCCGCCAGAAGCCGTTCTCGCCTTGCGTCTCGCGCAGATAGCGCGATGCCGCGCGCGACCGCCGGATGGCCGACCTCGCCGGCGGCCATCAGCCCGAGCAAGGCCCAGGCGGTCTGCGAGGCGGTCGAAGCGGCCGGCCGGTGGCCGCGATAATCGAGCGCGTAGCTCGAGCCGTCCTCGCCCCAGCCGCCGTCGGCGTTCTGGATCGCCAGCAGCCAGTCGGCGGCCTTGCGCATTTCCGTCGAGCGCTGCATGCCGCAGGCATTGAGCGCGCACAGCACCGACCAGGTGCCGTAGATGTAATTGAGGCCCCAGCGGCCGTACCAGCTGCCGTCCTTGGTCTGCGTGCGCGAGCAGATAGTGCAGCCCGCGCTCGAGCGGGCCGCCCTCCTCCAGCCGTCTCGCCCAGCTGCGCCAGCATCGACACGCAGCGCGCCGCGACGTCCTCGGTCGGCGGGTCGATCAGCGCGCCGTGGTCGGCGAAGGGGATGTTGTTGAGGTAATGGTAGGTGTTGTCGACGTCGAAGGCGGCCCAGCCGCCATTGCTGCTTTGCAGGTCGCGCACCCATTGCGCCGCGCGCGCGATCGACGAATCGTAGCGGCTGCCGGCACCCAGCCGCCGCGCCCGGTCCATCGCCATCACCGCCACGGCGGTATCGTCGAGATCGGGATAATGCGGGTTGGCGTATTGAAAGGCCCAGCCGCCCGGCGCAACGCCCGGGCGCTTGACGGCTCCAGTCGCCGGCGACGTCGAGCACCTGGCGCGGCAACAGCCAATCGAGCCCGCGGCCGGCGGCGGCGACCGCCTCCGGCGTCCCGCTCTCCAGCAAGCGCCTGGCAGGCGAGCGCGGTGTCCCACACCGGCGACACGCAAGGCTGGCAATAGGCCTCGTCGTCTTTGACCACCAGCAAGCGCTCGACCGAGTCGCGCGCGATCGCCGCGCGTGCGCCGCATCGCCGAGCACGTCGTACATCAGCACCGAATTGGCCATGGCCGGGAAGATCGCGCCCAGCCCATCCTGGCCGTTGAGCCGCTCGCTCACGAAGGCGACCGCGCGCGTCGATGGCGCGCGCGCGCACTCGCTTGGGAATGAACCGCACGCCCGGCCGCAGCACGGCATCGATGCCGGCGAAACAGCGAAAACCACAGCCAGCTCTGGTGCGGCGCCTTGCGCGCCGGACCGGCCTGCTGCGGGTCGCCGATGAACAATTCGTCGATGGTGACGCCGCGCGGGTTCTTCGCCTTGCGGCTTGAGCGCCTGCAACACCAAGCAGCGGCACCAGCACGGTGCGCGCCCAATACGACACTTTCGTCAGATGGAACGGAAACCAGCGCGGCAGCAGCGTGATCTCGACCGGCATTTCCGGCACGCTGCGCCAAGGCAAGATGCCGTAGAGCGAAAGCAAGACGCGCGTGAACACGTTGCTGTTGACCGCGCCGCCACGCGCCAGGATCGCCTCGCGCGCGCGCGCCATGTGCGCGGCCTGCGGGCTGTCGCCGATCATCTTGAGCGCGAAATAGGCCTTCACGCTGGCGCTGATGTCGAAATCGCCGACGATGGTAGAGCGGCCAGCCGCCGTGCGCGCCCTGGATGCGGCGCAGATAGACGGCGATCTTGCGCTCGAGCTCGGCATCGACCGGCTCGCCGCGATAATGCCGCAGCAGCACGTATTCGGCCGGGATGGTGGCGTCGGCTTCGAGCTCGAACACCCAGTGGCCGTCGGCCTGCTGGCGCGCCAGCAGCGCGCGCGTGGCGGCCGCGGCGGCGCGCCCGGCGTCGTCGGCTGTTTCCGGCTTCGGTTCGGTAAACGAGCGTCATGAGGCCGCCCGCAAACGTTGATCGGTGAGTTCGGCGGCGCGATTGCCCGAGCGGATGGCGCCTTCGAGCGTGGCCGGCAGGCCGGTCGCGGTCCAATCGCCGGCCAGGAACAGATTGTCCCATTGCGTGCGCGCGCCCGGGCGCAGCGCGTTCTGCTCCGGCGTCGCCGCGAAGGTCGCCCGCCGCTCGCGCACGATCTGCCAGGGCGGCAGCGCGGCCGGCAGTTCGGCAGAGCGCGGCGACCTCGCGCCAGATCGCCTCGGCGAGCTCGGCGCGCGGCATGTCGAACAGGCGCCCGGCGTCGCTGATGGTCACCGAGATGCGGCCGGGATGCGCGAAGATCCATTCGCAGGTGCCGTTGACGACGCCGAGCATCGGCGGCATGGCGCCGGGCGGATCGATGCGGAAATGCGCGTTGACGATGCCGCGGAACGCGGTCGGCGTCTTGAGGCCGGGCACCTTGCGCCGCCGCGACGTAAGCCGGCACCGCCAGGATGACGGCGTCGCTGCCGGCAAGCGGCACGGGGCCGCTGGTGAGATCGAGTTGCGCGACGGCGCGATCCGAAAAGCGCAACGCCACCAGCTCGTCGCCGAACGCGATCGCGACGCCGCGCTCCTGCAAATAGCGCAGCGCCGGCTCGACGAACACGTTGCCGATGCCGTCGCGCGCCAGCAGCGGCCGGCAGGCCTCGCCGCCTTGCGCCAGCGTTTCGCGGATCACCGCGCCGGCGAGCCTGCGCCGAGCCCTCGCGCGGATCGATGTTGAGCGCGGCGAGCAGAAACGGCTTGAGCACGCGCTCATAGGCGGGACCCGCGCAAGTCAGCAGCGCGCCGATCGGCCGGTCGGCCGCCCAGGCCAGCCGCGCGAAAGGCAGATAGTCGAGCGCGCCGGTCTGCGGCGCCCGCTGCGTCTTGTCGAACACCCACCACGGGAAGCGGCCGTCGCTGAAGCGCAAGGTCCAGCGCGAGTTGTCGGCGCGGTCGACGAAGGGATAGTCGGCCGCCGCCGGCATGCTCAATGCGGTTTCGCGCGCCGACGGTGCGCACGTAGGACAACACCGCGCCGTTGCCCGACAGCACCAGATGGGTGCCGTTGTCGATCAGCATGCCGGTGCCCTGGTCGCGATAGCTGCGGCAGCGCCCGCCCGCCTGCGCGGTCGCCTCATGCAGCACGACCTGCCGGCTCGATCCGGCGAGGCGGACCGCCGCCGCCAGCCCGGCGAGCCCGGCGCCGATGATGTGGACCGTGCCGCGGTCAGGCGAACGCATGGCGCAACGCCGTCCAAATGAGGTGCGAGCGGCTGACGCGCACGCGCCGGCGCGGCGCCGACCAGCCGCGCGCCACCATGTCGTCGAGCAAGCGCCGATAGGCCTCCGCCATGATGCGCGGCGCGCGCACCACGCGGCGCGGGCTGCGCGCCATGATGGCGTCGGCGGCGACGAAATGTCCGTGCGCGAGGTCGGCGACAAAGGCGCAGGCCGGCCCGAGCGCGGGGCTCGCCAGCACCGCCTGCGGGTCGGAGGTTTCGAGCCCGGCCGGCCGCAACGCTTCCAGCGGCAGATAGAGCCGTCCGACGCCGGCGTCCTCGTCGAGGTCGCGCAAAATATTGGTGAGCTGCAAGGCGCGTCCCAGATGATGGGCGAGCTTGAGACCGTCATCGGCGTCCATGCCGAACACGCGCACCGACAACCGTCCGACCGCGCTGGCGACGCGGTCGCAGTAGAGATCGAGCCGCGCCAGCGCCGGCGCGCGGATGTCCTCGGCCGCGTCCATTTCCATGCCGTCGATGACGGCGAGGAAATCGGCCTTGCTGAGCGCAAACCGCTCGACCGCGCGGGCAAGGCCCGCCAACTCGGCCGGGGCGCGGCCGGCATAGAGCGCATCGATGGTCTCGCGCCATTGCGCGAGGCGGGCGAGCCGCCAGGGACGCGGCGCGTCGCTGTCGGCGATGTCGTCGACCTCGCGGCAGAACGAATAGATCTCGAACATGGCCTCGCGCTGCTCGCGGCCGAGGATGCGCATGGCGAGATAGAACGAGCTGCCGCCGGCGCGCTTGGCCGCGCCGGCACGCTCGCCGCTTTCTGGCACAGCGAGCGTCATGGCGTCTGGTACCGCTCGGCCGGCGCGCTGCGCAACAGGCGCCGCAGCAGGCCGCGCGCGACCGTGCCGGCGCCGAGCGCCAAGCTCGCCGGTTTGCTCAAGTGCACCGGTTCGCTCAACGGATCGCGGCTATGCAGGATCGCGACCAGGCGCTCGGCCAGTCTGTGGATGACGGCGACTTCCAGCGCCAGCCGGGTATCGTGGATGCTGTCGGAAAAGCCGCGGCTTTGCTTGAGCAGCCCGGCGGTGCGCGCCACCACCTCGCGCAGGCAATATCGCAAAGGCGGCGGCGCGCGGCTTTCGCCGAGCATGTCCACGCCGGCGCCGTGCGTGGCCAACAGATCGAGCGGAATATAGACGCGGTCGAGATTGCGATAGTCGGCGCCGCAATCCTGCACATGGTTGATGATCTGCAAGGCCGCGCACAGCGCGTCCGAGGCCGGCCAGGTGGCGTGCGGCTCGCCGTGCACGTCGAGCACGAAACGGCCGACCGGCATGGCCGAGCGCGCGCAGTAGTCGATCAGCTCGTCCCAATTGGCGTAGCGCTGCTTGCGTGGCGTCCTGGCGGAAGGCGCTCAGCAAATCCTGCGCATGCTGCGGCGACAGCGCACGCTCCGCCAGGACCGCGCGCAACGCAACGCCTTCCGGCTCGCCGTCGTCGCGGCCGAGCAGGCTCGCCTCCAGCGCGTCGAGCCGCGCGATCTTCTCGTCGGCCGGCAAGGCCGCGTGATCGGCGATATCGTCGGCGACGCGCACGAAATCGTAGAACGCCAGGATGGCCGGGCGATGGCGCGCGGCGATCAGCCAGGACGCGACCGGAAAATTCTCGTCGCGATGGCCCTTGCCGGAACGCAGTTGCGCGGCGCCGCTCATGGCAGGCTCGCCGCGCCGAGGTGGACGCGCCCCTTCCAGCGGCCGCCGCGGCCGCGCCAATGTTGATAGGCGGAATCGAGCGTGTAGAAAGCGTAGAGCAGCGCGATCAGCGGCAGCGCCAGGCCCCACAGCGGCGACAGCCGGTAGAACCGCAGCATCGGCTGCAACGACAGCGCCATCGCCAGCCACACGACGGCCGCCCAAGATTTGCGCGAAGCCGCTCGCCAACAACGCGAGCAGCGCGGGCGCGATGAAGACCAGCGCCATGCCGGCAACCGCGCCGGCGAGCAGCAGCGGCGAGAAGCCGAGCTGCGCATAGGCCGAGCGCGCGATCATCTGCCGGACGTCGTTAAAGCCGTCATAGGGCCGCAGGCTGCGCACGCGCTCGGTCAGGCCGAGCCAGATCGGACCGCATTGCTTCATGCGCCGCGCCAGCGAGCAATCGTCGATCAAGCGCGTGGCGGATGCTGTCGATGCCGCCGGCCTGCCGCAGCGCGTCGGCATCGACCAGCATGCAGCCGCCGGCCGCCGCCGCGGTCTTGGCTTGCGCGGTTCGCCACCCAGGCGAACGGGAAACAGCATCTGGAAGAAATAGACAAAGGCCGGCACGTGCATGCGCTCGGCCAGGCTGTCGCAGCGCAGCTTCGCCATCAGCGAGGTGAGCACGAAGGGCCCGCGCGCGGCCTGCGCCACCAGCCAAGCCACCGTGTCGGGCGCGTGCGCGATGTCGGCATCGGTCAGCAACAAATATTGCGGGCGCTGCGCGTCGGCTTCCGCCGCCTCGATCCCCTGCCGGAGCGCCCACAACTTGCCGGTCCAGCCGGTCGGCGGCGCGCTGCCGGCGATGACGGTCAACGGCCGATCGGGCCGATCGCCGGCCGCCCGTCGCGCTTCCAGCGCGGTGCCATCGCTGCTGCCGTCGTCGACCACGACGACCGACAGCCGGCCGCGGTAGTCCTGCGCCATCAGCGATGCGACCGCGCGTCCGATGAAACCGGCCTCGTCGCGCGCCGGGATCACCGCCGTGACCGGCGGCCAATGCGTCGCGGAGCGGCACGCGCGCGTCGTCGCGCTCGCGGCAAAGCCAGAAGCCGCCGCGCGCGCAAAGCAAATAAACCCACAACGCCAAGCAGATGAGTGCGACGAGAACGTCCATCGACCGCATAACCCCTTACCGCAACGCTCATAGCGCGAATTCGTTCGCGCCCAAGGGAACTTTTCCAAACGGGACCCCAGAACCGCCAATATCATAGCAAAGTCATGGCCTTGCTTTTAGCCCGGAGAGCCGCGGCCCGGCAAAAGCGGCCCGCTCGTGCGGCGGCTCACCGCAGCCTTATTTATGGGGAAATTATTGGCGGCAAGCCGCGCGCAGGCCCATTTCTTGTTGGACATCCTTGCGCCTTGCCAAGCTCTCTAGGGGAGCGACCGGCCATGATGAGAAGCAGATACGTGATGGACGCGCTGCGACGGGATGTGTCCTTTGTCTGGCACACCGTGATCGCGGTCGTGTTCATCGGCTTCGCCGGCCTGGCGGTGGCGGCCGCGCTGCTCGACCTGCGTCTCGATCAGCCACTAGGCCGCTCAGGCCGGCGGATAGCGGTGCCGGCCGCCGTTGAAATCCTCGACGACGAAATGCTCGCCGCCGTTTGAGCCGGCGCGTTCGAGGTAACTCGGGCCGATCGGCGATTTGCCGTGGCCGCCGGGAATGTCGAGCACGTAAGTCGGCTGGCAGAGGCCGGAGCAGCGGCCGCGCAAGGCGCGCATCAGCGCCTGCCCGGTGGCGATGTCGGTGCGCAAATGCGCGGTGCCGGGCGCGAGATCGCCGTGGTGCAGGTAATAGGGCTTGATGCGGCATTCGACCAAGGCGCGCATCAATTCGCCCAAGCGCTTCCGGCGTGTCGTTGACGCCGGCAAGCAGCACCGATTGGCCGAGCAGCGGGATGCCGGCATCCGCCATGCGCGCGCAGGCCGCGCGCGCCGCGGGCGTCAAGTTCGCGCGCATGGTTGACGTGCAGCGCGACATAGGTCGCCTTGCCGCTTGACCTTCATCGCCCGCACCAGCTCCGCGCGTGATGCGCGCGGGCTCGGCGACCGGCACGCGGGTGTGGATGCGCACGACCTTGACGTGGTCGATTGCGGCCGAGCGCTTGCATCACGGCGCGCAGGCGGCGCGCCGACAGCACCAGCGGATCGCCGCCGGTGAGGATCACCTCCCAGATTTCCGGGCGGGCTGCGGATGTAGTCGAGCGCGCGCGCGAGCGCTTGCGGCGACAGCGCCTTGGCCTTGCCGGGCCCGACCATTTCGCGGCGGAAGCAGAAGCGGCAATAGACCGCGCAGACATGCGTGAGCTTGAGCAGCACGCGGTCGGGATAGCGGTGCACGATGCCTTCGACCGGGCTGTGCGCGTCGTCGCCGATCGGATCGGCAAGTTCTTGCGGCTGCGCGATCGAGCTCGGCCGCGTCGGGCACGAACTGGCGCGCGATCGGGTCGTGCGGATCGTTGCGGTCGATCAGCGCGGCCAAGCGCCGGCGGCAGCGCCACCGCGTAGCGCGCGGCGACCGCCTCCAATGCGGCGCGCTTGTTCGGCGGCGCCAGGCCGCGCTCACACAATTGCGCCGGCGTGCGGAGCGTCGTCATGGATCATCCTTCGCGTCATTCACGGTTCGACCACCGGCGTCCAGATCACCTGCTCGATGCGCTGCGCGCCGGTCGCCAGCATCACCAGCCGGTCGAAGCCGAGCGCGATGCCGGAGGCCTGCGGCATGTGCGCCAGCGCGGCGAGGAAATCCTCGTCGAGCGGATAGCGCTCGCCGTGGATGCGCTGCTTCTCGTCCATCGCCGCCTCAAAGCGCGCGCGCTGCTCGGCGACGTCGGTCAGCTCGCCGAACGCATTGGCGAGTTCGACGCCGCAGGCATAAAGCTCGAAACGCTCGGCCACCTTGTCGCTGCCCGGCTTGGCGCGCGCCAGCGCCGCCAGCGGCAGCGGATACTCATATAAGATCGTGGCGCGGCCGAGGCCGAGATGCGGCTCGACCCGCTCGGCCAGCATCCGGCTGAAGATGTCGCCCCAGCTGTCGTCGGCCGCGGTGGCGACGCCGGCCTTGGCCGCCGCCGCGGCGAGCGCGTCGCGATCGCCCTGCCCGTCCGTCGACCGTCGCCAGCAGATCGATGCCGGCATGGCGCTCGAAGGCCTCCGCCACGGTGAGGCGCTCCGGCGCGGCGAACGGATCGACGGTCTTGCCGCGGAAAGCGAACTCGCTTCGCGCCGGCGGCGCGCGCGGCCTCCGCCAGCAGCGCCGCGCAATCGTCCATCAGCGTCTCGTAAGGCTCGTTCGGCGCGGTACCATTCCAGCATGCGTGAATTCCGGATGATGCAGCGCGCCGCGCTCGCGGTTGCGGAACACGCGGGCGAAATCGAAGATGCGCGTCTCGCCCGCCGCCAGCAGCTTCTTGCAGGCGAATTCCGGCGAGGTGCGCAGGTAAAGCTCGCCGCCGCTCGCCGCCCGGCCCGATCAGCTCGGTGGCGAAGGCATGCAGATGGGTCTCGTTGCCGGGCGAGACCTGCAGCGCCGCCGTCTCGACCTCGAGAAAATCGCTGCGCCGCGAACCAGGCCCGCAAGGCCGCCGCGATCCGCCCGCGCGCCAACAGATAGGGCCGGCGGGCGGCATGCGCGCCCGGCAGCCAGAACGGCGGGCTCTTCGGCACATTTACCTCTGCAGAAACGGCCGGCCGGAAAGACTGGCGTCGCGCGCCAAGATCGCTATGGTGCGGCCCGAAACCGCGGCCACGCGCCGCCCGAAAGCCAAGGACCGTTCGCGTGAAAGTCATCGCCAGCCCGCTCCGCAAGGGCAATATCGTCGATATCGACGGCAAGCTCTATGTCGTGCTCACCGCCGAAAACTTCCATCCCGGCAAGGGCACCCCCACCACCCAGGTCGATATGCGCCGGATTTCCGACGGCGTGAAGACCCGCAGCGCTACAAGACCACCGACCAGGTCGAGCGCGCCCATGTCGAGGACGCGAGTACTCCTTCCTCTACCAGGACGGCGACGGCTTCCACTTCATGAACCAGGAGAACTACGACCAGGTCACGGTGCCGGCCGACATCGTCGGCGACCACGCGGAATACCTGCAGGAAGGCATGAAGGTGAGCCTGGCGCATGCACGAGGGCGTCGCGGTCTCGATCGAGATCCCGCAGAAGGTCACGCTCGAGATCACCGACACCGAGCCGGCGATGAAGGGCCAGACCGCGTCGGGCTCGTTCAAGCCGGCGATGCTGTCGAACGGCGTGCGCACCATGGTGCCGACCCACATCACCACCGGCACCCGCGTGGTGGTGATGACCGCCGACGGCTCCTACGTCGAGCGCGCCAAGGATTGAGCGCGCTGCGCCGCCCGCGGGAACTCGGCCACCCTTGAACGCCGCCGGGCTCTGCCGCTAGTCTTACCGCCGCAAGACTCGGAACGCGTTGGGGTAAGGGGCGCGAATTTGAGACTGCCGGTTCTGCTCAGCGCCGCCATGGTCGCCGCCAGCGCGGCCGGCGCGACCGAGATCGAAGCGCCTGCCGTCACGCTCAGCCCGATCAACTGGGCGGAGGCGGCGGCGAGCTTGGCCGACCACGGCATCGAGCCGCCGGCGGTGGAATTTGCCCGCCTCAACGCGCAGGTCGGCACGCGCTTTGCCGGCATCGCCAAGAGCAGCGTGCCGGTGCTGCTGCCGATCGACATCGACCGCTTCCGCGCCGATGAGGCCGCCGGCAAGCCGGAGGCGGCGACCTCGGACGACTATTTCGGCCCATTCCATCCGTCCAAGTTTTTCCTGCCCGGCCCCGCCGGCTACAGCGCCACCTTCTTCCTCAACAACGGCGACGGCGGTCTCGACTTCACCTTCCGCAAAGCCGGTCGAGATCGAGATCACCGGCGCGGCCTTCACCTACGATCTCGAGGGCGCCTCGCACGCCGAGCTGTTCCCGGCGCCGGCGCTCGAGGGCGCTTTCCCCGGCATCCAGCGCATCCTGCACGAAGCGCATGTGCGTTACGTGTTCGAGCGCTTCGGCGTGCCCTATGTCGTCTCGATCCAGTGTTACGACCGCCCGCCGGCGCGCCGCTATTTGTCGTGCAAGGAAGCCGATCCGATCGCCGATCCGCTTCCTGCGTCTGTTGCACACCGCCGGCGGCAGCGCCGCTGCCGGTCAAGCCGCCGCACATCGACATCGCGCGGCCGCAGGCAAAATCGCCGGACTTTTACCTATTACAGCCCCGGCGATCTCATCCCCGACACCGGCTGGCGCAAGCTGCCGGGCCGCGCCGACTACCACGTCTATGCCGAGATGCGCTTCCCGATCGCCAACGCGCCGGCCTACGTGAAGTCGCAATCCTTCATGCCCTGGGGCGATTGCTACCAAAGCGGCACGCGAGGGCCCGCTCGGCAAGAAGGGCGCGCGCTATTCCTGCACGCGTGAACGGACATGCCGCTGGTGTTCGACGAATCGGCGGCGGTGAATTTCAGCTATCCCTGGCGCGACAATTTCTGCGAACTGCCGCGACTTCCTGGTCGGCCAATGCCCGGGCGGCTATCGGCCATCAGGGCGAGGACATCCGCCCGGCCAATTGCGTGCTTGTTCAACCGGTCCGCCGACCGCTGCATGCCCTACCAGCACACGGTCGCCGCCGTGCGCGACGGCATGATCTGGCGCCGTCCCGGCCACCTCGGCGCCTATATCGTCGTCAATACCGAAAACGATCTCGTGCGCTTCCGCTATCTGCACATGAATCCGAAGTTCATGGACGCGGGATAATCTGCTGAGCGGCCGCGAGGTCAGCCAAGGCGAGATCATCGGCAAGGTCGCGAACCTGGGGCGACTACGAGAGCGGCACCTCCTACCACATCCATTTCAACATCCAGGTGTTCAGCAAGCTCGGCTGGGTGTGGGTCAATCCCTACATGACGCTGGTGCTGGCCTATGAGCGCATGATCGGCGCGCGCGGCACCGAGATCAAGCCGGGCGATCCGGTTCCGCCGGTGCCGGAAAAGCCGCCGGTGATCGCGCACATGAACCGCAGCCGGTCGCGCTTGGAGTTCCGCCGCCGCAACTGAAACCGAGAGCGCAGGTGGAACACGTCCGGCACATCCAACGCATGAAAAAGAAAGCGCACCGGCGGCCTATCCTCCACCGCGATGCGCAGCATCGCCGTTCCCGCCGCGGCTGACTGCATAGCTGCGTCCCGGAACGGATCGCACCACCTGTCGTTGACACCGGCACACACCGCGACTGCACGCATGTTCCAATGCGGCATCGTTGTGGCATCCAGACAGCGACAATGAGGAGGACCGTAATGAAGAAACTCAAGACCGTTTTGATCGCCGGCGCTTTCGCGCTCGCCAGCACCGCCGCCTTCGCGCAGGCCAAGGTCGACATGAATTCCAACGCGTCGGCCGCCTCGCCTAACGCCGCGCACAATGGCGGCACCGACGCCGGCACCAAGCCGCCGAACGCCAATGCCAGCTCCACCACCGGCGCCGGCGTGAGCGCCCCGAGCGCGGGTGCGAAGATCAATTCATCCACCAATGCGGAAATCAACAAGAACAATCCGCAAGGCAGCCGCCCGGGCGAAAACACCCGCAAGCCGGGCGACATGGATAAGTCGCGCTAAGCGCACTGACGCCTAGTTCGGCAAGCAACGACACCCATCGCGGCGGCAGCCGCGGTGGGTGTTTGTGTTATAGATCGCCGGCCATGCCGCGATTCTCCGCATCCCCCGCGCTCAACCGCCGCGCGCTCATGAGCGGCGCGTTCTGCGCCGCCGCTGCCGCCGCTTGGCCCGCGGCGAGCCGCGCCGCCCCGCCCGGTTTCGCGCATTGGGTCGCAGGCTTCCGCGCCCGCGCGCTCAGGCGCGGCGTGTCGGAGGCAACCTATGACCGGGTGATGAACGCGGTCACGCCCGACACCAGCGTGCTCGACGCAATACCGCGCGCAGCCGGAATTCACCGAGCAGATCTGGCAATACATCAACCGCCGCTGCTCGGAATGGCGCGTCATCACCGGCAAGGAGCGCGCGCGCGAATATGCCGGCCTGCTGGCGCGCATCGAGAGCGATTACGGCGTCGACCGCTACATCCTGCTCGGCCTGTGGGGCATGGAGTCCTCGTTCGGCGACGTCATCGTCAATCCGAAATACATGCGGCCGGTGATCCCGGCGCTGGCCGCGCTCGCCTGGCGGCGAGCCGCGCCGGCGCGCGCTATTGGGAAGCCGAACTGCTCAACGCGCTGATCATCGTCGACCGCGGCTGGGCGCAGCCCGCCGACATGATCGGCTCCTGGGCCGGCGCCATGGGCCACACCCAATGGATGCCGGAGGTCTGGCTCCATATGGGCGTCGATTACGACCACGACGGCCGCGTCACGCCGTTCGGCCAGCCCGACGATTCGCTTGCCGGCACCGCGCGCTATCTGGTCGAGCGCGGCAACTACCGGCGCGGCGAAGCCTGGGGCTGCGAGGTCGACCGTGCCGGCAGGCGCGGCGCGTCTCGCCGACAACCGCACCATGCGCGACTTACGACGCAATGGCACGCGCTCGGCGTCATGCGCGCCGACGGCGCGGCCTTCGCGCGGCCCGCGCGACCAGGTGAAGCTCTGGCTGCCGGTCGCCGGCGGCCCGGCCTTCCTGGTCGGGCAGAATTTCCGCGCCGTCTATTCCTACAACCCGTCCACCAGCTACACGCTGGCGCTCTGCCATCTCGGCGACCTGATCCGCGGCGATCCGCCGTTCCGCCAGCAGTTTCCCGGCGGCGAGCGCGTCCCGACCATCGACGAGGTCAAGGAAATCCAGCGCCGCCTCAACGCGCTCGGCTTCAAGACCGACGGCATCGACGGCCGCACCGGCAGCGACACGGTCAAGGCCATCCTCGCCTTCCAGAAGAAGGTCGGCATGGAGCCGGCCGACGGCTATGCCGGCTTGAAGGTGCTGGCCCGGTTGCGTCAGGGCTCGTGATCCGGTTCAAATGCCGCCGCCGCCCGCGATCGGGCGAGCCGTGGGGCCAACACAGTGCCGAATCCAAACCGCGACAGCGCCAAAGCGCAGCAAGCGACGCCGACATTGCCAAGCCTCGACCGCCCGGTCCCGGCCGGCGTCAACGCCGCCGGCTTCGGCAGCGACGTCGTCGCCGAGCGCTGCGCGCGCTCGACATCCCCTATATCGCGCTCAACCCCGGCGCCAGCTATCGCGGCCTGCACGACAGCCTGGTCAATTATCTCGGCAATGAGCGGCCGCAGATGCTGCTCTGCCTGCACGAGGAGAGCGCGGTCGCCATCGCGCACGGCTACGCCAAGGTCACCGGCAAGGCGATGGCGGCGGCGGTGCATTCCAATGTCGGCCTGATGCACGCCACCATGGCGATCTTCAACGCCTGGTGCGACCGCATGCCGATGGTCGATCCTCGGCGCCACCGGGCCGGTCGATGCCGCCAAGCGCCGGCCGTGGATCGACTGGATCCACACCGCGCGCGACCAGGGCGCGCTGGTGCGCGGCTACACCAAATGGGACGACCAGCCGGCCTCGCCCGCCGCCGCGCGCGAAGCGGTGCTGCGCGCCGGCTGGATCGCCAATACCGCGCCGCGCGGGCCGACTTACGTCAATCTCGACGCCGGCATGCAGGAGGAGAAGCTCGCCGAGCCGGTGCCGCCGATCGACGCCAAGCGCTTCATGCCGCCGGTCGCAAGCGCGGCGCCGTCCGGCCGCGATCGCCAAGCCGCCGCCGATCTGCTGCGCAACGCCAAGCATCCGGTGATCCTGGCCGGCCGCGTGTCGCGCGATCGTCGAGGCCTGGAACGCGCGCATCGCGCTGGCCGAGCGGCTCGATGCGCGCGTCGTCACCGATCTGAAGGTCGCGCGCCGCCTTTCCGACCGATCATCCGCTGCACGCCGGCGCGCCCGGCACCATCGCGCCGGCGCCGGAGGCCGCCGACGCGATCCGCGCCGCCGACGTCATCCTCAGCCTCGACTGGCTCGACGTCGCCGGCACCTTCAAGCACGCCGGCGGCGCCATCGCCGCCAAGGTCATGCAGGTTTCGCGTCGATCATCATCTGCACAACGGCTGGAGCATGGACTACCAGGGCCTGCCGCCGGTCGACGTGATGATCGCCTGCGAGCCGGACGCCGCCGTGCCGCCTGCTGCTCGACGGCGCTCGGCCCGGCCAAGCCGCACGCGGTGCCGAGCCGCAGCGCGCGAGCCGTTCAAGCCGGCCGGCGACAAGCTCACCGTCGATCATCTGGCCGACGCGCTGCGCCGCGCGGTCGGCGAACGGCCGGCCAGCCTCACCCATGTGTCGCTGTCGTGGAACGGCGCCAGCTGGCCGTTCCGCCATCCGCTCGATTATCTCGGCTCCGACGGCGGCGGCGGCGTCGGCGGCGGCCCCGGCATTTCGGTCGGCGCGGCGCTGGCGCTCAAAGGCCGCGGCCGCCTGCCGGTCGCGGTCTGCGGCGACGGCGATTTCCTGATGGGCGTGCACCGCGCTCTGGACCGCGGCGCATTACCGCATCCCGCTGCTGATCGTGGTCGCCAACAACCGCTCGTTCTTCAACGACGAACTGCACCAGGAGCGCGTCGCGCGCATGCGCAACCGCCCGGTCGAGAACCGCTGGGTCGGCCAGCGCATTTCCGAGCCCGACATCGACCTCGCCGGCATGGCGCGCGCGCAAGGCGCGCAAGGCTTCGGCCCGGTCGACGGCGATCGGCGATCTCGCGCGCGGTCTTCGCGAAGGCCATCGCCGCGGTCGAGGCCGGCGAGGTCGCCGTCGTCGATGTGCGGGTCGAGCCCGGCTACACCGCCGCCATGACCGCGGTGATGACGCGCAAGAGCGAATAGCGCGATGGCCGCCGCGCACCGGCAAGCGCCGACGCCATCCTGATGGTCGACGACATCGTCGTGCGCTTCGAGACGCCGGAAGGCGCCGATCACCGCGGTCGACGACGTCTCGTTCAAGGTCAGGCCGGGCGAATTCCTGTCGGTGATCGGGCCGTCCGGCTGCGGCAAGTCCACGCTGTTCAACGTCATCGGCGGCCTGCTCAGCCATCACGACGGCGTGGTCAGCGTCGCCGGCGAGACCATCGCCGGCCCGCACCAGTCGATCGGCATGGTGTTCCAGGAGGAATCGACCTTCCCCTGGCGCACCGTGATCGACAACGTCGCCTTCCCGCTCGAACTCACCGGCATGGCCAAGGCACAAGCGCATCGAGCGCGCGCGCCATTTCATCGAGCTGGTCGGGCTCGACGGCTTCGAGAACCGCTATCCGGGCGAACTGTCCGGCGGCATGCGCCAGCGCGTGTCGCTCGCGCGCACGCTCGCCTCCGAGCCGAAGATCCTGCTGATGGACGAGCCGTTCGCCGCGCTCGACGAGCAGACGCGGCTGCTGCTCGGCGACAAGGTGCTGCAGATCCAGCAGCAGCTGAAGCAGACCACGCTGCTGATCACCCACAACATCACCGAAGCGGTGCAGCTGTCCGACCGCATCCTGGTGATGACCTACCGGCCCGGCAAGGTGAAGCGCATCGTCGACATCGACCTGCCGCGCCCGCGCACCTCCGAGATCGTCGGCAGCGAGGCCTTCGGCCGCTACGTCGCGCAGATCTGGAGCGACCTGCGCGAGGAGGCGAGCCGCGGCATGCAGGACGAGGAGCAGGCACGTGCTGCATCGAGGACGGCGACGTCATGACCGTCGCCGCCGCGCCACGCGCGCCGAGCGCCGCATCCTTACGCCGCGCCTGTCACCGGCCTTGGCTCGCTCGTCGTCTTTCTTGCTGGCGATCGAGGCCCTCATCCGCATCGGCTGGATCAGCCGGTTCATCGTGCCGCCGCCGTCGGAGATCGCCGGCAGCTTCGGCCGCGTCATCGTCGGAAGAGCACATCGTCCGCCGCTTCTTGCTACACCGCCGGCGAATGCCTCGCCGCCGGCGTCATGCTCACGGTGTTCGGCATCGCCATCGGCGTGCTGCTGCATCGCTTCAGGCTGCTGCAGCAGGCCTGCGAGACCTGGGTCGCCGCGCTCGCCTCGGCGCCGTTCGTGCTGGTGTATCCGCTGTTCATGGTGATCTTCGGCCGCAGCGCCTGGACCATCATCATGATCGGCTTCGTCGCCGGCGCTGCCGCCGGTGATCCTGAAGACCATCGAGGGCATCTCCGGCACGCCGCACGGTGCTGATCAATGTCGGGCGCAGCTTCAAGCTCACGCCGACGCAGCAGTTCTGGAAAATCCTGTTTCCCGCGGCGCTGCCGACGATCTTCGTCGGCGTGCGGCTCGGCCTGATCTTCGCGCTGATCAACATCGTCGGCGTCGAATTCCTGATCAACTTCGGCGGCCTCGGCCAGCTCATCAACGATCTGGCCGAGCGCTACGACCTCGCCGGCACCTATGCCGCGATCTGCTTCGTCATCCTGGTCAGCGTGTTGTTCTTCATGGCGCTGGAAAAGGTCGAGCGATGGCTGAGACCGGTCGACTGACGCGCGCACCGGCGCCGCGCCGCCGCTGATCGCCCGGTGACGCTGCTGCGCATCGCCATCATCCTGCTGACGCTGCTGGTCGTCTGGGAGGTGCTGGCGCGCTCCGGCTGGCTCTACCGCGACGTGGTGCCGTCGCTGCTCGCGCATCGGCGCGCGCGCTGTACGAACTGCTCGCGCAGCGGCGACTACTATTTCAACCTCGGCGTCACCGCCGGCGAGATCGGCGTCGCGCTGCTGATCGGCGGCACTGGCCGGCCTCGTCGTCGGCCTTGCTGCTCGGCGCCAACCGCTTCCTGTCGAGGGCCTTCGAGCCGCTATCTCTATTATCTCGGGCCGACGCCGAAGATCATCTTCTTCCCGGTGATGATCATGTGGTTCGGCGTCGGCCCGGAATCCAAGATCGCGCTGGGCACGCTGTCGTGCTTCTTCCCGGTGGCGCTGTCAGCGTCGCCGCCGGCATGCGCCAGATCGACAAGGTGCTGATCCGCGTCGGCCGAAGCTTCCGCGCCAGCACCCTGGCAGATGGTGATGCAAGATCTATCTGCCGGCGATGCGCCATCCGATCATCAACGGCGTGCGGCTCGGCCTCGGCGTCGCGCTGATCGGCACGCTGCTGGCCGAGACCAAGCTGTCGAACAAGGGCATCGGCTTCCTGATCATCAACGCCTACTCGACCTTCGACATGCCGCGCATGTACGCCAATGCTGATCGTGCTGTTCGTGCTGGCGATCGGCGCCAACGCCCTGATCGGCCGCTTCGGCGGGCTCGACAGCATCAGGCGGACGTGAGCATCAGGCCGGCGGCGGGTCGAAGCCGCAGCCGGTCCACAGCGCCAGGTTTTCCGGCGCCGCCGCGAAGCGGATGAAGGCGGCCGCCGCCTCCGCCAGCGGGCTCGCCGCCACCACGCCGGCGCCATAGGTGATGATCAATTGCAGCTCGGCCGGCAGCGGGCCGGCCAAAGCCACGCCCGCGGTGCTGACGATTTCGCTCTTGGGAAAGATGCCGAGCTCGGCCTCACCGCTCGCGATCATGGCGAGCCCGCCGGCGAGCCCGACTTTGTGGGTCACGCGGCCGGCGAGCGCATCGGCGAGGCCGAGCTGCCGGATCACCTTGTCGCTCTGCGCGCCGCTCGGCGTCGCGCTCGGCGGGGCGTGCACCAGGCTGCGCGCGCCCGCAAGCGTTTGCCGCAGGGCCTCGGGCGACGAAACGTCCGGCGGCGCGCGGCCGGCTTTGACGCCGACGGCAAGCCCGATATTGGCGAGCGCGGCACGGCCTTGCGCGCGCACGACGCCGTCCCTCACATAGGCTTCGATCAGCGGCACCGGCATCACCAGCACGTCGAAGGCTTCGCGCGCCGCCACGCGCGCGGCGATGCCGCTCATGCTGTCGTACAGCGCGTTGAGCCGGTGCCCGCTCGCTTGCGCGAATTTCGGGCCGAGCCGGTCGAACACCGGCTTGGGCGCGCCGCCGGCGATGGAGGTGACGGTGTCTGACATAGGCGAACGGGCGGCCGCTATTTTTCCGGCGGGACGAAGCCGCCGTGCTTCCAGGCCGCGCGATTTTCCGGCGCCGCCATGAATTTCACGAAGGCCGCCGCGGCGTCCGGCGCTGCGCGTCGTCGTCGCCGCCGCGCCATAGACGATGATGAGATCGATGCCGGCCGGCAGCGGCCCGACCACGGTCAGACCCTTGACGCCGGCGACTTCGCTCGCCGGATAGATGCCGATGTCGGCCTTGCCCTCGGCGACGAAGCTGCACGCCGCCGTCGAGCGCCGGCTTGTAGGATGGTTTTCTTGGCCATGGCGTCGGCGATGCCGAGTTGCTCCATCACTTTGCCCATATGAGTGCCGCTCGGCGTCTTGCCCGGCGTCGCATGCACGACCGAACGGGCGGCGAGCATGGCCGCGCGGAATTTCTCCTTGGTCGAGATGTCGGGCTTCGGCCGCGCCCTCCTTGACCGCGACGCTGATGGCGACGGTGCCGAAGGTGGCGCGCGCGTCGGCGCGCACTTTGCCTTCCTTGGCGTAGCCGTCGAGCACCGGCACCGGCATCACCAGCACGTCGGCCTTCTCGCCGCGGCGAGCGCTCGCGCAGCGCGGTGATCACCGCATAGACGAAGTTCACTTTGTGGCCGGTCTGCTGCTCGAATTTCGGCATCAGCAGCGCGAATACTTCCTTCGGCGCGCCGCCGCTGAACACCCGGATTTCGGCGGCTGATGCGGACATGCTGCTCACCATGGCGGCGGAAAATACGATCGAGCCGAGGCCTTTCATCGTCCGCTCTCGGCTAGAGCTTGAACGACTCCAGCGTGCCCGGATGGAACAGTTCCTCCGGCTTGACCAGCCGCGGCGACAGGCCCTGCGCATGGTGATGCTCGCAGGAAGGTCTCCAGCGTCTTGCGGTTGGGCTCGACGCCGTAGGACCAGAAGTCCTCGCCCATCAGCGCGCGCGCTTCGATCAGCCGCTCCTCGACGAACGGCAGCGTCACCTTGGTCGCCGAGGTGTCGCTCAACAGTTCGAGCGCGACCTTCTTCGCCTGCTCGAACGCCTTGAACACCGCGCCCGGCAGCCAGGGATGCTGCTCGGCCAGTTCGCGCCGCACGCCGACCAGATGCATGATCGGGAAAATGCCGGTGCGCTTGTAAGTAGTCCTTGGCCGCCGCGACCGGATCGGCAAACAGCCAGCCGACATTCGGCGTGCCTTTCGGCAGCGAGGGCGGGCGCGGCGCGATGAAGCCGTCGATCGCGCCTTCCGCCAGCAGCGCGCGAGATCGTCTTGCCCGTCCGGCGCGTCCTCGAGCTTGCACGTCGGGCGGCAGCTTGATGGCGATCTTCTCCGGCCGGTCGGCGTCCTCGATGCCGCCGCGCATCCAGTGGATGTCGGACGGCTTGACGCCGTGGTCGTCCTCCAGGATCGCGCGCGCCCAGACATTGGCGGTCAGTTGATATTCCGGCACGCCGACGCTTCTTGCCCTTGAGGTCGGCCGGCTTCTTGATGCGGTCGGTGCGCACATAGATCGAGGTGTGGCGGAAGGCGCGCGACACGAAGGCCGGCACGCCGACATAGGGGCAATTGCCCTGCGCGGTCTTGACCGTGAAGCTCGACAGCGACAATTCGCAGATGTCGAATTCGGCGTGCGCGAAACGCGCGGAAGAAGATCTCCTCCGGCGACAGCGTCATGCAGGCCGGGTCGACGCCGTCGATCTGCACGCTGCCGTCGATCAAGCGCGCGCGTGCGGTCGTAGGGGCCGACGGCGACGGAGAGATTGAGCTTGGCCATGAAGACGTCCCGGCTGGACGTGATTTTCGGCCGGAATGTCATAAGCGAAACGCGCGGCGCGTGACGCTACTCCACCCCGCGCTTCTGGCTCTTGTCGTCGGGCGTCACGTCGACCGCCTGCGCGCGGCCGGTGATCGTCACCGGCGGCCGGCAGTCCGTCATGCAGGGATCGGCGTTCCAGAACGCCTTCTCGGTCGTCTCGCGGTCGTCGTCGTAGAAGCCGCCGGCGTTGGGCATCTTCACCTGCGCCCAGGTCTCCTTCGACAGCACGAATTTGTCGTCGACGATGTCGTTGAGATAGAGCACATAGGCGACGACCGCATAGAGCTCGTCGTTCGTGAGCGACTGCGCGTCGCCGAACGGCATGGCGCGGCGGACGTAGTCGAACACGCTCGACAGATGCGCGAAATACGAGCCGACGGTCTTGACCGGATCGTTGCGAGGCGAGCGTGCCCTTGCCTTGCGCCAGCGGCGGCCAGCGCCCGGCGCTTTCGCCGAACTCGCCGTGGCAGGCGGCGCAGTGCTCCATGTAGACCTTCTCGCCCTCCTTGACCGAGCCGTGGCCCGGCGGCGCGCCGTGCCGTCGGGCCGCACGTCGATGTCCCAGCCGGCGATCTGCTCGGCGCGTGGCGGCGGTGCCGATGCCGTAATTGCGGATCGGCTCTTTGTTGTCCTGCGCCAGCGCGGGCGCGGCGAGCGCGACCAGCGCCGCAACGAAACAACGCCGTCATCCTGATCCGGCTTCGCGAAGCGAAGCCCTCGAAGGACGGACGCGGGCCGCCACCCTTCGAGGCTCGCTGCGCTCGCGCGTCAGGGTGACGAGCGTCGAAGGGCTCAACCCACTTCGACATTCTCGACCTCCCCGTCCGGCTTGACCGCCCAGGTCTGGATGCCGTTGTTGTGGTAGATCGAGTTGACGCCGCGCATTTTGCGCAGCGCGTCCTTGCTCGGCTGCACGTAGCCGGTCGTCGTCGATGGCGCGCGATTGCAGCAGCAGCGGCTCGCCGTTCCAATCGAGCTCGTAGTAGAAGCGCACGCAGGCTTTGTCGAAGACCGGCCCGTCGATGCGCGCGGTTCGCCAGTTGCGGCCGCCGTCGAGCGAGACGTCGACGCGCGCGATGTTGCCGCGGCCGGACCAGGCCAGCCCCGAGATCGTCAGGAAGCCCTTCTGCTTCACCGGCGCCTGCGGCGACGGCGAGGTGATCACCGATTTGGCGTCCATCACGAAGGTGAACTGGCGCGCTTTGCCGTTCTCCATCAGGTCGGTGTATTTCGCCGGTCTCCTCGCGCGTGTACCAGGGCTGCGTCGCCGACCTTGAGGCGGCGCAGCCACTTCACCCACAGATTGCCTTCCCAGCCCGGCACCACCAGGCGCACCGGATAGCCCTGCTCGGGCCGCAGCATCTCGCCGTTCATGCGGTAGGCGACGAGGCAGTCGTCGAGCGCCTTGGCGATCGGCAGCGAGCGCGTCATGGCGGCGGCGTCGCCGCCTTCCGCCAAAAGCCATTTCGCGTTCGGCTTGAGCCCGGCCTGCGCCAGCAAAATCTTCAGCGGCACGCCGGTATATTGCACGCAATGCACCATGCCGTGCGTGTACTGGCAGCCGTTGAGCTGGGCGCCGCGCCACTCCATGCCGGAATTGGCGGCGCATTCGAGGAAATAGATCTTGTTGACGCGCGGCAGGCGCTTGAGGTCGTCGAGGGTGAAGATCAGCGGCTTGTCGACCAGGCCGTGGATCATCAGCCGGTAGTCGCTGGGATCGATCTCGGCGACGCCGCCGTGATGGCGCTCGAAGCACAGCCCGTTCGGCGTGATGATGCCGTCGAGCTCGTGCAGCGGCGTGAAGCTGACCGACGATTCCGGCGTCGCGGTCAGCCACGGCACGGTGCGGCGCACGACGTCCTTCTCGTATTTCGACGGCGCGCCGTAAGGGCGCTGGCCGACGCCGTCGCCGAGCGCGCGCGTCCAGTCGGCGACATTGGGCGGCAGGTTCTTCGGATCGGCGAGCGCGGCCGGCGCGCTCGCGCCCGCCGCGGCCAATCCGGCGGCCGCCGGCAGGAAGCGGCGGCGCGACGCCCTGGTTTCGTCGGTCGGCTTTGTCATCGGCCAGCTCCCGGCGGATTATGCCCAGCCGCTGTTATCACATTCAATTTCTAGAATGTAATAGCCCGCCGTCGCGCTATGCCCCGGAAATTTTCACCGCTCGGTTGGGCGCGATGCGCACGGTCTTCTCGCCGGCGATGTAGCGCTCGACCAGTTCCCACACCGGCGGCCCTTGCGTGCCTTCGTTCACGCTCGCCCAGCCGGCGACGGTGTATTCCTTTTGCGGCTCGATCGGCCTGCCCGGTCTTGAGCAGCGTCATGCCGGAGATGCGCGCGCCCATCGGCTTTGCAGACATCGATCGCATAGCCGAGCCCGCCGCAGCGCACCATGTCGCCGCCCTGCTGGTAATAGGGATCGGGGTTGAACAGATTGTCGGCCACGTCCTCCAGCACGTCCTTGAGCCGCTCGCCGGTCATCGGCAGGCGATAGACCTGCGGATAGGTGATGGCGGTGGCGTTGTGGATGTCCTCGACCGTGATCGGCTGGCCGGGCAGCACGCTGGTGCCCCAGCGGAAGCCGGGCGACAGCGCGATCTCGGCGTCGCGCTCCTTCAGCAGCGCCGCGCAGATCAGATCGTCGAAGGTGCCGTTGAAATTGCCGCGCCGGTAGAGCAGCGATTCGCGTCTGCCCGACCACGCGCGCGAGCTCCTTGCGCATAAGGCGCGCGCGCCTTGGCGATCGCCGCCGCCATCTCGGCGTCGGGCGTGATGGCGTCGGCAAACAGCGGGATCAGCTTGTAGCGGAAATCCTTGACCGCGCCGTTCTGCACGTCGAGATCGAGCCGCGAGACGAACTTGCCGTGGCTGCCGGAGGCGATCAGCAGCGTGTTGCCGACCTTGATCGCCTCGGGCAGCGCGTCATGGGTGTGGCTGGTCAGGATCACGTCGATGCCGGCGACGCGCGCCGGCCAGCTTGCGGTCGACGTCGAAGCCGTTATGCGACAGCAGCACCACCAATTGCGCGCCGGCCTTGCGCGCCTTCTCGACATTGGCGCGCACGTCTTCCTCGCGGATGCCGAACGACCATTTCGGCATCAGCCAGCGCGGATTGGCGACCGGCGTATAGGGAAAGGCCTGGCCGAGCACGGCGATCTTGACGCCGCCGCGCTCGAACATCTTCATCGGCTCGAACACCGGCTCGTTCCATTCGGTGTCGCGCACGTTGAGCGCCAGGAACGGAAAGCCTAGCGCCTTGATCAGCTCCTTCACGCGCGCTTCGCCATAGGTGAATTCCCAATGGCCGGTCATGGCGTCGGGCTTGAGCAGCGCCATGCAGTCGACCATGTCCTGGCCGCGGCTCGCATTGGCGCCGAGCGAGCCCTGCCAGGTATCGCCGCCGTCGAGCAGCAGCACCTTGTCGCCGCGCTCGGCGCGCACCGCCTTGACCACGCGTCGCCAGCCGGTCGAGCCCGCCGATGCGGCCGTAGCTTTTCGCCAGCGCGGAGAAATCCTCCGAGCTCAGCGCGTAGGCCGTCGGCCGACTTCGGCGGAATGCCGAAGCGCTTGAGGAAGTCCGCGCCGGTGAGATGCGGCGGCTGGCCCGCGCGCCGCGCCGACGCCGAGATTGACCGACGGCTCGCGGAAATAGACCGGCACGCAACTGGCCGTGGATGTCGGCGACGTGCAGCAGCGTGACGTTGCCGAGCGCGTCGAACTTGAGCAGTTCGTCCTGCGTCAGCCGCTGCTGCGCCAGCGCGCGCGTGAAGCCGCCGCCCGCCGTCAGCGCCGCAGTGGCGGCGCCGACCTGCAGGACTTCGCGGCGCGTGATCATCGGTCAGGTCAATGCCTGATCCCCGGCACGCTCAGCTTCAGCCCGTTGTTGTGCGACGGCGAGATAAAGCTCCAGGTCGCCATATTCCTTGGCGTCCGGCGGCAGCTCGTCGGCGCGGATATTGACCTGGCACCACTGGAAGCGCTGGCGGATGTCCCAGACCGTTTGCAGGCTGGTGCGCCAGGTCGGGAAATGATCGTACTGGCCCTTCGGCTCGCCCAGCCACTGCCCGCGGATCCAGTGATTGGCGGATTTGCCGTGGCAGTCGGTGCAGGCGAAATTGAGCTCGCCGAGCTTGCGGTCGGCGAGCGCCTTGCCGCGCTCGAGCGCCGCCTTGGCGGGCGCGCTGCTGATGTCGACCATGATCGGCGCGCCGTTGGCGAGATTGTGCAGGTAGACCGACATGGCGCGGTTCTCTTCGGTCTCCATCAGCCAATTGGCGCCGGTGGTCGCCTTGGCGTGGCGGGTGACGAACTCCTCGACGCCCAGCACCTTGTCGAGCCGCGGCTCCCATTTCGGCATCGGTCGCCGCCCAGGTCTTGAACGAGACCTCCGGATTGCCGTGGCAGGTGCCGCAGGCAAAGCCGGCGGGACCGCGCGTCTTCCAAAGCTCCTTGGCCTTGTCGATCGCCCACATGCCGGGATTTTCGATCGGGTCGAGATTGTCGCGCTTCTCGACCGGCGGCGGCCGCTTGCTCGGGATCGTCGAGCGCGGTCTTGAACGCGGCCGGCGACTTCAGCGTCTTCAAGAACGCGACCATGTCGCTTGATTTCTGATCGTTGAACATGCCGTGGCCGCCCCAGGGCGGCATCACGGTTTCGGGGTTATAGACGCGCGCGTCGTAGATGAAGTTGTAACAGCTGCTCGTCGCTCAGGCCCGCATTGCCGATTTCCGACAGATCGGGCGCCGACATTGCCCGGCAGGTTGGCGCCGCCGGCCGGACCCATCACGTGACAGGCGAGGCACGAGCCGCCGCGATTGCGGTCGGCCACCAGCTTGGCGCCTTTGGCCGGATCGCCGGTGAGCGCCGGCACCGCGCGCGGCTCTTTCGGCGCCGGCGGCGAGGCGACATGCGCGAGCGTATTGTATTTGGATTCGTCGCGCGCCGGCCAGCCCGGATAGCGTTTCCATGGCCGCGTCGCGGCGTCGCCTTTGGTGTCGATCAGCGCTTTCGCCATTTCGGCGCTGGCGCTCTCCAGGCTGCCGGTGAACGCCGCGCCCGTCACGGCCAATGCCAGCGCCCCGCCGATCAATCCTCCCCGCCTCATCGAATCCTCCCCGCACCAATCGTTGTCGTTATCGCCCGCGGCTCTGCGCGGTTTTAGGTCACCGTAATCTTGTGCTCCGCGCTGGTCACGGTGCCGTCGTCGTCGGTCCAGGCGAACTTGAAGGTGCCGCTCTCCTCCACTTTGGCGAAGAACTGCATATACGGATTGGCGGCGATCGCCGGCTCGAGATTGGCGCGTGAACACCGGCTTGCCGTTGAACTCGCAGGCGAACTTGTTGATGATCTTGCGCGGGATCGTCTTGCCGTCTTTGTCCTTGCGCTGGCCCAATTCCATGATGTGCGGCATCAGCGTCTTGATCTCGATCACCTCGCCTTTTTTGGCTTCGTTGGGAAGCTTGAGCCGCGGCTTGTCCGCCATGTTGTCCTCCTGATTTCTTTAGCGCGCGTCAGCCGCCGCAGCCGCCGATGGTGACCTTGACCAGCTTCTGGCGGTGTAGAGCTGCGCCCTTGCTGGTCTTGGCGACCACGACGATGTTCTGCGTGGTGGCGAGCCGGATGCGGGTCTGCGCCGCGGCCTTGCCCGACAGCGGCGTGAAATGGAAGGTCGCGACGCCCGGGCGCGGATTGCCGTCGCCGACCACCATGATCTCGCTGACGTGATCGTCGGCGGTCATCGGCGGAGTCGACCGTGACCGACAGCGGCACGGTGTTGCCGTTCTCGGCGATCTCCGGCAGTTCGATCGCGATCTTGCCGTTTTCGGGCGTCTTGCCGCCGGTGAATTTGGCGATTTCCTCGGCCGCCTCCTTGGCGGCGGCGAAGGCCGCGCCGTTCCAGCCGGCGACGGTGAGCGCCGCGCCGCCGGCGCCGAGCGCCAAAGCCGCGCGGCGGGATAAGTTGTGCATCGCAATCCTCCCGAATGCATTTTCGTTCAGGGCGCGATCGGCCCCCCCGGCGCGACCATAGCCGGGGCCCGCGGCCGGTTCAAATCATATTCACAAAAAAGAATATGGTTTCCCGCCGCGCGCGCCGGGAGAACGATATTCAGCTCGGCAGCGTTTTGAGGAAATCGCGGAAGCTCTTGCCCTCATAGGCCTTTTCGCGCACGAAGCGGAACAAGGCGAGGAAATCGCCGGGCCGCAAATAGCCGGGCGCGCGCGCGACTTCCCGCTTGGCCGGGGCAAGCGCCTTCAGCGGCGCGGCGCGTTCCGGGAAGAACTGCAAGGTCGGCGTGTAGCGCACGTCATATTTGGCGGCGAGATCCTTTTCCGACATTTCGGCGCCGTCGAAATCGGTCACCTTGCGCGAGCCGATGATGTTGAGTTGCAGCACCTCGAAATTGCTCTTGATGTAATCGGCGATGTCGGCGCGCGCGAAATTGACGAAATGCGTTTCCTTGCAATAGGGGCAGCCCTTGAGCTCCCACATGATGACGAAGCGCTTGCCCTCCTTGCCGGCGCCTTCGAGGTCGTCGGCGAGATCGAGGAAGCTTTCCAGGAACCAGGGCTCCTTGTAGAGCCCGTCGTCGGTCAGGATCGGCTCGGCGCGCGCTGGCGCCAGCGCCATGGCGCCGGTGGCGGCAACCGCGCCGGTCAGCAGAGTTCTGCGGGTCAACATCATCGCACGACCTTCCGGCAGGGCCGGATACCTTCATAAACCAAGCCGCGAGTTCAGCCTCGCGGGCGCAGGATCGGCCGCTTATAGTCCGTTAAACCGTTAACGTCGCCTCACAGGCGGGTGAAGTCCTATGTGGGTCTGGTCTGCGCGCGCCGCAACCTTCGCGCTCGCCGTCATCGGCTGGGCGGGCGCCGCCGCGGCCGGCGACCTTGCCGACTTCAACGCCGCGGTGGAGGTGGCCGCCGCCCATAACCGGGTGACGCTCGGCTATCTGCGCACCGGCAATACCGACCTCGCCGCGGTCGAGCTCGAACGGCTGCGCGCGGCCTGGGCGCAAGTGAACCAGCGTTTTGCCGGCAAGCGGCCGGACGCCTTCGAGGGCAACCCGCTCTACGTCGTCGCCTTCACCGACATCGCCATGCGGCTGGTGACCGCCGACATGATGCTCAATTCCGGCCGCGGCGATTCCGCCCGCGCGGCGCTCGGCGCCATTCGCGACGACCTCTACAATTTGCGCAGGTCCGCCGGCATCGTCGTACTGGCCGATTGCGTGCGCGAGGCCAATGCCGCCATGGACGCGTTGATGGTCTACGACGACAAGGCGCTCGACTGGACCAAATCCGCCACCCGCTTCGGCATCGCCAGCAAGGCCGCGGTTTACAGCTATGCGCTCGACCGCTGCGACGGCCTCGCCGGCGAGGCGTTGCGCAAGTCTCCCGAATTGCGCCGGCTGGTCGACGGCGCCAAGGCCGGGCTCGCGCTGATCCCGAAGGCGATCGCGACGCGCGACAGCGACCTGCTGCACAGAATACTGATCGAGCTGCGCTCGTTCGATAATCTGCTGGCGTTCCGCTACGGCTGAACGCGGCGGCCCTTCTCCATATTCATTTCTTTTGATATATAGGACGGACGGGTCCGGGCTCGGATTCGGTCCTTCAGCATCGGAAAGAATGAACTTGCCGACTTCGCCGCGTCTTTGGAAATTTCTTTCTCGCTTGGCGCTCGCTGGCGCGATGTTCTGTCGCGTTCGCGGCGCATGTTCGCGCCGCCGAGCTTGTCATGTTCACGCGCGCCGGCTGCGAATGGTGCGCGGCCTTCGAGCGCGAGATCGCGCCGGTCTATGGCAAAACCGACGAAGGCCAGCGCGCGCCGCTGCGGCGCGTGGATTTCGACGCCGCGCGGCCGGCGGACCTTACGTTTATCGAGGTCGAGCGCCTGACGCCGCTGTTTGTGCTGATCGAGAACGGCCGCGAGATCGGCCGCATCCGCGGCTATCCGGGCGAGGATCACTTCTGGGGCCTGCTCGACGCGCTGATCGAGAAGCTCGACAAGTCCGGAACGAGTGCAGAACGCGCAAAGCTATTCGAAAAATCATTGCACGCGCGCGGGTGATCGTTTCTAGTTCGGCGGCCGGCCAGAACGAAGGTTTGTGTACGAATGGATTTGGACCTGCATCGTCCCGACGCGCGCGGCCGCTCGCACGAGCTCGATCGCATGACGGGCAGCGCCAAGCGCGCCAGCGAATTTCTCAAGGCGCTGGCGCACGAAAGCCGGCTGATGATCCTCTGCATCTTGGCCGAGGGCGAGAAGTCGGTCAGCCAATTGGAGGATATTCTGAACTTGCGCCAGCCGACGGTCTCGCAACAGCTCGCGCGCCTGCGCGCCGACGGCTTGGTCTCGACCCGCCGCGACGGCAAGATCATCTATTACAGTCTCGCCAGCGACGACGCCCGCACCGTGATCGGCGCGATCTACGACGTGTTTTGCCGCAAGGCGCGCCGGCGCTAAAAAGCGGTAGCCCGCAGCCGCCATTCAAGGGCACAATCGTTTCCGACAAAGCACGGTCACCGATGACCATGCGCTTTCGGGGGACGACGTATGCGGGTGGTTGAAAGTCTTACCAGACCCATGAACGCCCTGGCCGCGCTGTTGATCGCGGCGGGGATCGCAATTGTCGCGACGCCGGCCGCCGCCGTCTATCCGGACCGGCCGATCCGCCTGATCGTGCCGCAGGCGGCCGGCAGCGCCACCGACACGCTGGCGCGCCTGGTCGCCGCCACCGCCGGTCCCGAACTCGGGCAGACCATTGTGGTGGAGGACCGCCCCGGCGGCGCGCTCACGCTCGGCCTCGATCTGCTCGCGAAGTCGGCGCCCGACGGTTACACCATCGGCATGGGGCCGATCGGCGCGCTCGCCATCACCCGGCACATGGTGGCGAAGCTGCCTTACGATATCGAGCGCGACTTCCAGCCGATCGCGCTGGTCACCCACGGCCATCTGCTGCTCGCCGTTTCGCCGGAGCTGCCGGTGCATTCGGTCAAGGAATTGATCGCCTACGCCAAGGCGCATCCGGGCGTCCTCAACAACGCCTCCTCCAGCATCGGCTCGCCCGGCCATGTCGGCGCCGAGCTGTTCAAATTCATGACCGACACCAAGATCACCCACGTCCCCTATAAAGGCGGCGCCGACGCCATCAAGGACCTGATCGGCGGCCGTGTGCAGGTGATGTTCGAGAGCTTGAACTCGATCGCGCCTTACGCGCGCAACGGACAGGTGCGCGCGCTCGCCGTCAGCGGCCGACGCGCTCGCCCGGCTTCCCCGACTTGCCGACCATCGCCGAAGCCGGCGTGCCCAATTATGACGCCAGCACCTGGAGCGGCATCATCGCGCCGGCCGGGGTGCCGAAACCGATCGTCGACAAGCTCAACGCCGCCATCAACCGCGGGCTCGCCTCGAAATTGTTCACCGAGAAGCTGGCCGGCATCGGCGACGAGCCCGCCGGGGGCACGCCCGAGCAATTCGCCGCCGTCATCGCGCGCGATTCGGCGGTGTGGCGCGAGGTCGTGCAGCGCATCGGATTGAAGCTCGGGCCCTAGCGCCAAGCGCGCTCACGCCGGCACGGCAATATCGATCAGCCGCATCTGCACGCGCGCCTCGCCCTGCCAGCGGTCGATCGCGAGGCAGCCGGCGGCGTGCAGCGCGCGCCCGCGGCTCTCGATCAACGCCTTGCCCAGCGCCGTGTCGGCGGCGCGGAAGGCGATGGCCGAGACGAATTTGCCGTCGCCGGACTTGAAGCGCGCGCGGATATGGTTCTCGCCGACCGGATCGGCGTAAACGAGCGTATGCGCCGGCAGCGCCAGCACCGGCTCGGGATTGCCGGCGCCGAAGGGCCCGGCGCGCGCCAGCAATTCGCACAGCGCGAGATCGGCGCCGCCGGCGGAGACCGCGCCGTCGATCTTGAGCGCGGTCTCGCGGCGGGCCGCTTCGACGTCTTGCGCGAGCGCGTCCTCGAGGAAGGCGCGGAACGCGGCGAGCGCGTCCTTGCGCAGCGTCACGCCGGCCGCCATGGCGTGACCGCCGCCCTTGACCAGCAGGCCTTCACGCACCGCCTCGCGCACCGCGCGGCCGAGATCGACGCCGGCGATGGAACGGCCCGAGCCGGTGCCGGTGCCGCCGCGCTCCAAGGCGATCGCAAAAGCCGGCCGGCCGTAGCGTTCCTTCAGCCGCGCCGCCACCAGCCCGACCACGCCGGGATGCCAGCCTTCCTGCGCGGTGACGACGACCGCGCCCTTCTCTTCCAGGCCGAGCGCGGCCATCGCCTCGGCTTCGGCCTGCGCCAAGGTCGCCTGCTCGATGGCGCGGCGCTCGCCGTTCAAGCGGTCGAGCTCGGCGGCGATGCGCGCGGCTTCGCTGGCGTCCTCTTCCAACAATAGCCGCACGCCAAGATCGGCGCGGCCGATGCGCCCGCCGGCATTGATGCGCGGGCCGAGCAGGAAGCCGAGGTGCCAGGGTTCGGGCGGACCGGACAGCCGCGCCACATCGGACAGCGCGGTCAAGCCGAGATGCTCGCGCCGGCGCAGCGCGATCAGGCCTTTGGCGACGAAAGCGCGGTTGAGGCCCTTGAGCGGCACCACGTCGGCGACCGTGCCGAGCGCGACCAGATGCAGCGCGGACAGCAGATCGGGCTCCGGCCGCGCCGTCGTTCCAGAAATCGCGCGTGCGCAAGGTCCGGCTCAGCGCCACCAAGCGTGACGAAGACGAGCCCGACGGCGGCGAGATGGCCGAGCTGCGAGAGATCGTCGACGCGGTTGGGGTTGACCACCGCGACGCGCCGGCGGCAATTCCTCGTCGGCCTGATGGTGGTCGATCACCACGGTGTCGAGCCCGAGCTTCTTCGCCTCCGTCAGCGCCTCGATGCTGGTGGTGCCGCAATCGACGGTGACCAGCAGCGTCACGCCCTTCTCGGCAAAGCCGCGGATGGCCTCGACGTTCGGCCCGTAGCCTTCGAAGATGCGGTCGGGAATGTGCACGATCGGATCGAGGCCGCATTGCCGCAAATAGCGGCAGAGCAAGGCCGCGGCGGTCGCGCCGTCGACGTCGTAGTCGCCGAAAATGGCGACGCGCTCATTGTGCTCGATCGCGCGCGCCAGCCGCTCCGCGGCCGCTTGCATGTCGGTGAGCGTGTGCGGATCGGGCAGCAGATGGCGGATGGCGGGGTCGAGATAGGCTTGCGCCTCATCGGCTTCGACGCCGCGCCCGGCGAGCACGCGCGCCAGCAATTCCGGCACGCCGGCGCGCTGCGCGATGGCCAGCGCGCGCGCCGCCCCGCGCGCGTCGAGCCGGTCGCGCCAGGCGCGCCCGGTCGCCGAGCGCTCGACGCCCAGGAAGAAGCGCTCGTTGTCGTCGAATGCCATTGCCGGCACGGCCATGGGCGCGAATGCCTTGAAGGAATCGGATGTCCCCGGATTGTGGAATATAGGCGCGCGGCGCGCCAGCGTTAGCCGGCGATTTCCGCGTGAATCCGCAGCAATTCCGGGATGGTCTTGGGATCGCGCCGGCCGAAGCCGCATTCGGTGGCGATCGAAAACGCCTCGACATGGCGCTCGGCGGCGGCCAGGCGGCCGCGCGTGCCGGCGACGCCGTCGGTCAAATGCACCAGGCCGAGGCATAATTCGGTTTCGGGCTTGAGCCGCAGCCGCTTGAGCGGCGCGAAATAGGCGTCGTCGGCGCGGTCGCGCGGCACCGGCATGTGGATGAGCGCGATCGGCCGCTTGATGTCGGCCGCGAGCCGGTTGGCCACGTCCACCATGTCGCCCATGTCGCTCGGCTCGACCACGTGCTTGTGGTTGGAATCGCCGTAGCAGAAGTGAAACATGAGCTCGATGTCGGCCGGCACATGCTCGGCCAGGTCGGTCAGGATCGCGGAGAAGCGCGCCAGCATTTCGGCGCGGTCCTTGCCGTAGGCGTTCGGCTCGTTGCGTTGCAGGCGCGCGAACACCGCGGAGGCGACGTCGAACTGGATCGCGATCTCGCCATGCGGCAGCGCCGCCGCGATCTTGTCGATCTCGCGCTTGAGCGCCTCGTTGTAGACCGGGTCGAGCGGCTGATGCAGGTCGTCCTGCAGGAACAGCCAGATCACCGAATGCGCCGGCACCAGGTCGATCTGGAAGCGCACATCGCGGCGCGATCATGCCGGCGCGCTTGAGCGCGGCGAATTCCGCGTATGAGGCCTTGGCGATGTCGGCATAGAACAGATTGTCGAAGCGCACGTCCTTTACCGTCTTGCCCGGCTTCAGGCGGTAGCGGATGCGCGCGGTGCCGGTGGCATGCACGCGGAACAATTCGTCGGATTTTTCCAGCGCCGGGTTGTCGGCAAAGACCGGCTCCAGCCAGGTGATCCAGTCGGAGCGCTCGCCGGTCTCGCCGTCGGGAATGCGCTTGAGGCGCGGCCCGAGCGCCGCGCTCACGGCCGTGAACACCGCGCGCGCATCGGCAAGCGGCACGCTGCCGACCAGATGAACGTGGCGCGCCACTTTTCAGTCCAGATGAAATTTCGACAGTTCGCGGTGCTCGGCGCGCACGCGCCGCACCGTGCCGGTGACCGAGCGCATCACCACCGTTTCGGTCTCGATCACGTCCTTGCCGAACTTGACGCCGTCGAGCATCGCGCCGGTGGTGACGCCGGTCGCGGAAAACAGGCAGTCGCCGCGCACCATGTCCTCGATCTGGTATTTCTTCTTCGGGTCCTTGATGCCCATGTTGCGGGTGCGCTCGCGCAATTCCTCGGTGTCGATGATCAGCCGCGTCTGCATCTGCCCGCCGATGCAGCGCAGCGCGGCCGCCGCCAGCACGCCTTCCGGCGCGCCGCCGATGCCGAGATAGATGTCGATGCCGGTCTTCGGCTCGGCGCAATGGATCACGCCGGCGACGTCGCCGTCGCTGATCAGGCGACCGCCGCGCCGGTCTTGCGCACCGCCGCGATCATGTCGGCGTGGCGCGGCCGGTCGAGCAGGATCGCGGTGATCTCGGACGGCTTGACGCCCTTGGCCTTGGCCAGCGCCAGGATGTTCTCCTCGGCCGGCGCGTCGAGATCGACGGTGCCCTTGGGATAGCCGGGCCCGATGGCGATCTTGTCCATGTAGCAATCGGGCGCGTGCAGCAGCGTGCCGCCATTGGCCATGGCGATGGTGGCGATGGCGCCCGGCATGTTCTTGGCGCAGAGCACGGTGCCTTCCAGCGGATCGACCGCGATGTCGACCTTGGGGCCGTTCTTGGTGCCGACCTTCTCGCCGATGAACAGCATCGGCGCCTCGTCGATCTCGCCCTCGCCGATCACCACCGTGCCGTCGATCGGCAGCTTGTTGAGCTCGCGCCGCATGGCGTCGACCGCGGCCTGGTCGGAGGCCTTGTCCTTGCCGTGGCCGCGCAGCCGCGCCGAGGACACCGCCGCGCGCTCGGTCACGCGCACGATCTCAAGGGTGAGGATGCGCTCCAGCAGCAGTTCGGGCTGGACCGTGATCGTCGCCATAAGATCCCCTCGCCTCTTGCCGCCCTGTGGCGGCTCAGTTCTTCTCGATTCGGATCACCTGCGGCGACCCCGAGATCACCCTATCGCGCCCCACCGCCGCAAGGGCCTTGCGCACGGCGTCCTCGCTGGTCGCATAGGTGATGAGGATAACGGGGACGGCGCCGGCTTTGCCTTCGCCGACCGGCTCGCCTTTGGGATGCCGCTGCACGATGGATTCGAGCGAAATCTCCTGTTCGGCGAGGCGCTTGGCGATGGTGGCCGCGGTTCCCGGCCTGTCGCGCGCGAGCAGCCGGATGTAGTAGCCGCCTTCGTGGCGCTGCATCGGCGCCTTGCGCACGGTGGCGAGCCGGGCGGCCGGGCGGCCGAACGGCGCCACCTTCAGGCCGCGGGCGATGTCGGCGATGTCGGACAGAACGGCCGAGGCGGTCGCCATGCCGCCGGCGCCCGGGCCGACCAGCGTGAGCGGGTTCAAGCCCTCGGCGTCGACGGTCACCGCGTTGGTCACGCCCATCACCTGCGCGATGCTCGAATCCTTGCGCACCATGGTCGGATGCACGCGCTGCTCGATGCCTTGCGGCGTGCGCACCGCCACGCCCAGCAGCTTGACGCGGTAGCCGAGCTCGTCGGCGGCGGCGAGATCGGCCGGCTGGATCGAGGAAATGCCTTCGACATAGATCGCGCGCTCGTCGACCTTGGTGCCGAAAGCGAGCGAGGCCAAGATCGACAGCTTCTGCGCGGTGTCGTGACCCTCGATGTCGAAGCTCGGATCGGCCTCGGCATAGCCGAGCCGCTGCGCCTCCTTCAGGCAGTCGGCAAAAGGCAATTGCTCCTGCTCCATCTTGGTCAGGATGTAATTGCAGGTGCCGTTGAGGATGCCGTAGATGCGCGCGACGCGGTTGCCGGCCAGCCCCTCGCGCAGAGTCTTCACGATCGGGATGGCGGCGGCGGCCGCGGCTTCGAAATTGAGCGCGACGCCGTTCTTTTCGGCCAGCGTCGCGAGTTGCACGCCCTGCTTGGCGAGCAGCGCCTTGTTGGCGGTGACCACCGACTTGCCGGCGGCGAGCGCGGCTTTAACCGCGGCGCGCGCCGGATCGCCGGCGCCGCCGATCAGTTCGACGAAGACGTCGATGCCGGGGTCGCGCGCCAGCGCCACCGGGTCGGCGAACCATTTCAACTTCTTCAGGTCGAGGCCGCGGTCCTTGCCTTTGCTGCGCGCGCAGACCGCCACCACCTCGATGGCGCGCCCGCAGCGCGCGGCCAGCTGCTCGCGCTCGCGCGCGAGCTGCGCGACCAGAGCGGCGCCGACATTGCCCAAACCGGCGACGCCTAGTTTGAGAGGCTGAGCCATGGAAAGCGACCGATCCGTGCTTGAAGATTAGCGCCGCGTGGCGAGCGGGACGACGTTGTGCAATTGCTCGGGCGCGTTTTCCAGGAAGCGGCGGACGTTGCGCGCGGCCTGGCGGATGCGCTGCTCGTTCTCGACCAGCGCGATGCGCACATAGCCTTCGCCGTATTCGCCGAAGCCGATGCCGGGCGAGACCGCGATGTCGGCCTTCTCGACCAGGAGCTTGGAGAACTCGACGCTGCCGAGCGCCTTGAACGGCTCCGGCAACGGCGCCCAGGCGAACATCGAGGCGCGCGGCGCCGGCACGTGCCAGCCGGCGCGGCCGAAGCTTTCGACCAGCACGTCGCGGCGGCATTTATAGGTCTCGCGCATCTCCTTGATGCAGTCGTCGGGGCCGTTGAGCGCGGCGGTGGCCGCCACCTGCAACGGCGTGAAGGCGCCGTAGTCGAGATAGGACTTGACGCGGCCGAGCGCCGCGATGATGCGCTCGTTGCCGACGGCAAAGCCGATGCGCCAGCCGGGCATCGAATAGGTCTTCGACATCGAGGTGAACTCGACCGCGATGTCGTTGGCGCCCGGCACCTGCAGCAGCGAGGGCGGCGGATGGTCGTCGAAATAGACTTCGGCGTAAGCCAAGATCGGACAGCACCAGGATGCCGTGCTTTTTGGCGAAGGCGACCAGGTCCTTGTAGAAGTCGAGGCTCGCCACATAGGCGGTCGGATTGGCCGGATAGCAGACGACCACCGCGATCGGCTTGGGGATCGAATGGGTGATGGCGCGCTCGAGCGTGTGGAAGAAGTTCGGCGGTCGGCTCCGAGGGCACCGAGCGGATGGCGCCGCCCGCCATCAGGAAGCCGAAGGCGTGGATCGGGTAGCTCGGATTGGGCACCAGCACGACGTCGCCGGGCGCGGTGATCGCCTGCGCGACGTTGGCGAAGCCCTCCTTGGAGCCGAGCGTGGCGACGACTTGCGTTTCCGGGTTGAGCTTCACGCCGAAGCGGCGGTCGTAATAGGCCGCCTGCGCGCGGCGCAGGCCGGCGATGCCGCGCGAGGCCGAATAGCGGTCGGTGCGCGGCTTGCCGAGCGTCTCCTTCATCTTCTCGATGACATGCGCGGGCGCCGGCAGATCGGGATTGCCCATGCCGAGGTCGATGATGTCCGCCCCGGCGTTGCGGGCGCGCGCCTTGGCCTTGTTCACCTCTTCGAACACGTAAGGCGGCAGGCGGCGGATGCGGTAGAAATCTTCCATCGACTTAGACCTTTAAGTCCCGTCCTCTCGGCCGGCACGACCCCGGCAGGCTTTTATCACGGGTTGGTTTTGGCGCCAGTGTTCTCGCCTTTGGCCGGCTTTTTGGCGGGTTTTTTGGCGGGCGCTTTCGGCGCGGCCGGCGGTTCCTGCTCGGTCTTGAGGCGCTCCTCCTGGGCGTCGCGCGCCGCGTTCAGCTCTTTTTCGACATTGAGCTGCTGGTCGGTGGAGAGCGCCGGGTCTGCCCGCGGCGGCGGCATGTCGTGCACGGCCGGGTAATCAGCGGCCTGCGCCGGCCGTGCCGGCGTGCCCGCCGGTAAGCCGACGGCATCCGGCAGCTTGTCGATCATGGCGCCCGGCGCGCAACCGGCCAGCACGACCGCCATGAGCATCCCCAGCAAGGCGCGCAAAGCCAGCCTCCGAAAGCGCCCGTGGGGCGCAAAATTCTTGTAGACTCAACGTTATAGCATGGGGCGGTTAAACCGCTATTATGGCCGCAGCATGGACGCGGCCAGCGTCGGCGCGTCCGCTCTTGCGGGAGGGCATGCCGCGGTCCACTTGTGACCGGGGATGCGACACATGGACAAACCCACGCGCGCACCGGCCAAGAAAGCCGTGAAGCCGCCGGTCGGCCTGCAAGCGGCCGCGCCGCCGGCGGCCGCTCATGACCCGCCCAAGGTGTCGGCGGTCGATATCGAGGCGTTTTCGCGCAACGTCGCCCGCCTGATCGAGGAAGGCGGCAAGGCGCTCGCCGCCTACATGAAGCCGCGCGAGGAAGGCAAGATCAAAGCCGACGCCGGCGAGGACATCGCCGACGCGGTCAAGACCATCGGCCAGGTCGCCGAATACTGGCTGTCCGACCCGCAACGCGCGCTGGAACTGCAGGCCAGCCTCGGCCGCGCCTATCTCGATCTGTGGGCCGGCATGGCCAAGCGCATGACCGGCGAAGAGAGCGCGCCGGTGGCCGCGCCCGACGCCAAGGACAAGCGCTTTGCCGATCCGGAATGGTCGCAGAACCAGTTCTTCGATTTCCTCAAGCAGGCCTACCTGCTGTCGACGCAATGGGCCGAGCATCTGGTCAAGGACGCGCAAGGCGTCGACCCGCACATTCGCGCCAAGGCCGCGTTTTACGTCAAGCAGATCGGCAACGCGGTATCGCCGTCGAACTTCGTCTTCACCAATCCGGAGCTGTTGCGCGAGACGCTGTCGTCGAACGCCGAAAACCTGGTGCGCGGCATGCACATGCTGCACGAGGACATCGAGGCCGGCGAGGGCCATCTGCGCATCCGCCAGTCCGATTCCAAGCTGTTCGAGGTCGGCCGCAATCTCGCGCTCACGCCCGGCAAGGTGGTGTTCCAGAACGACCTGATGCAACTCATCCAGTACGAAGCCGCGACCGCGCAAGTGCTCAAGACGCCGCTGCTGATCGTGCCGCCCTGGATCAACAAGTTCTACATTCTCGATCTGACGCCGGAGAAATCCTACATCAAATGGTGCGTCGACCAGGGCATCACGGTGTTCGTGATCTCCTGGGTCAATCCCGACGCCAAGCTCGCGCGAGAAAAGCTTCGAGCAATACATGCGCGAGGGCCCGCTCGCCGCGCTCGACGCCATCGCCGAGATCACCGGCGAGAAGAGCGTGCACAGCGCTCGGCTATTGCGTCGGCGGCACGTTGCTCACCATCGCGCTCGCCTACCTGGCGGCGCAAAACGACAACCGCGTCAAGTCGGCGACGCTGTTCGCCGCGCAGGTCGATTTCACCTTCGCCGGCGATCTGTTGGTGTTCGTCGACGAGGAGCGCATCCAGCAGCTCGAAGCGCACATGAAGGAACAGGGCTATCTGGAGGCCTCGCGCATGGCCACCGCCTTCAACATGCTGCGCTCGAACGACCTGATCTGGCCTTATGTCGTCAACAATTACCTGCGCGGCAAGAAGCCCTACCCGTTCGACATTCTGTATTGGAACGCCGACGCCACCCGCATGCCGGCGGCCAATCACTCGTTCTATCTGCGCAATTGCTACCTGTCGAACAGACTGAGCAAAGGCGACATGGAGATTGCCGGCGTCACGCTCGACCTGCGCAAGGTCAAGGTGCCGGTCTACAATCTGGCCACGCGCGAGGACCACATCGCGCCGGCGAAATCGGTGCTGTACGGCTCGCAATTCTTCGGCGGGCCGGTGAGCTATGTGCTCGCCGGCTCCGGCCACATCGCCGGCGTGGTCAACCCGCCCGGCAAGGCGAAATACCAGTATTGGACCGGCCCGGAGCCGGAAGGCTCCGAGCTCGACAAATGGCTGGCGAGCGCGCAGGAGCATCCCGGCTCCTGGTGGCCGCATTGGCTCGACTGGCTCAAAGCACTGGGCGCCGAGACGGTGCCGGCGCGGCCGGTCGGCGGCGGCAAGCTCAAGCCGCTCGAGGACGCGCCCGGGTCTTATGTGAAGGTCAGAAGCTGGGGCTGAGATATCGCGTGCCGGCAGAGATTGGACGTTGGCGCAACACGGGCGCCGGCCGGCTCATTCGGATGCCTTCGTAGGTGAACTGTTGTTTCGGCCGCCTAGCGCGCGATGATAAATTGACTTACGCTGCACGAACCGATGATAGCTGTGCGTAAACCAGAACGTGCCGGATTTCTCGTTCTTAGGAAATAACAGCGCGGGTGTCGCCGGCAGGCGCAATCGCAAACGACGCGGCAAATAGGCCCGCCTCATTCACCACTTGAAACCGGTGTGAGGGCGCGCTCCTAACTTTGCCGCTTGGGGAAAGGTGTGAAGGCAAAAGCCATGAAACTTCTGCGCCGTATATTCGTCTGCTCTGCCTTGGTCGGACTGCCGCTGATGGTCGGACTGCCGCTGGTGGCTGGCACGACTATCGCAATCACAACCCCGGCCGCCGCAGCAAGCTGCAAACGGACAATGCCGGACTGCGACGAAAAGACGGGGTCTGCAAAACGTCGATGCCAATTGGCGCGCTCTGAGAATGAGGCCGAGTGCCAACGATTGGGCAAATACGGCCGCATCAAGGGCAAGGGCGAAATCTATCGCAAGTGTAAGGGATACAGTGTCGATAGCGCTTCGCCCACAAGCGAGGATGATTGTGAATAGCGCCGGCGAGCGCCGGCACATCGACAAATCATGAGAGCGGCGCGCGGGCGGATGGGTCATTGCCATTCGTCCGCGCCGCGCCTCGCCCCCTAATCGTGGGCTAATTCCCAGAAATCGATCGGCTCCTCGGCGGCCGCCGTCTTCTTGGTGTGCAGCGTCGCGTATTTGCCGGCGTGATAGGCGAGCGGCGCGCGCTCGTCGTCGCGCAGCGCCAGCACGCGGCCGACGAACAGGCTGTGGTCGCCGCAGTCGTGGCGCGCCTCGATCGCAGCCGTCAGCGCGGCGCAGACATCGGCCAGCACCGGCACGCCGTTCATGTGCTCGAACAGCACCTCCGGCTGCTCGAGGCCCTGGCCGGCGAAATGCCGGCTGATCGCCTCCTGCCCTTGCGCCAAGATGCTGACGCCGAAATGGCCGGCGGCGGTCAGCGCGCCGTGCAGCCGCGCCCGCTTGGCGACCGAGATGACGCAGAGCGGCGGCGTGAGCGAACCCGACATGAAGGCGTTCGCCGTCATGCCGCGGACGCCGCCTTCGGCTTCGGCCGTGATCACGGTCACGCCGGTGGCGAAGCGGCCCATGACGCGGCGAAAGAGCGCGAGATCCACCGGCGCGTGCTGGTCGTGCAGGGTCATCCGATCTCCCAGGTCGCAAAGCAAAATGGTCGGCCATCGACCGCACCATTGCAAGCGCCGGCGGACGGTCCGGTTCGGTAACAGCCTCGTGTGCCTCGGCGGCGGCGACAAGGCGGGGCCCATCGCCTAAACTTGCCGCCGGTTCAACCTTTCGGGGGAGATGGCGATGTCCAAGGAACTGATGTGGCTGACCTACACGGTCGTGCTGACCATGCTGCTGTGGATTCCCTATATTCTCGACCGCACCATGGTGCGCGGCCTGATGGGCGCGATGGCCAACCCCTCGCCCCGAGATAAGCCGCAAACGCCCTGGGCGCAGCGGCTGCAGGCCGCGCATCTAAACGCGGTCGAAAACCTGGTCGTGTTCGCGGCGCTGGTGCTGATCCTGCACGCGCAGAACCATTCGACGCAAAGCACCGTGCTCGCCTGCGCGATCTTCTTCTGGGCGCGGCTGGTGCATGCGGTGGTCTATGCGCTCGGCATCCCGGTGCTGCGCACGCTCGCCTTTGCGGTCGGCTTTGTCTGCCAGGTCGCGCTGGTGCTGGCGGTGTTCGGGAAGCTCTAGGCGGCGGGCGCGGCGCGCTCGAGGATCGCGCGCGCGTTTATGCCGCGCGGCAGCAGGCCGAACACCGAGCCGCCGCCCTCGCCGTCGAGGCGCGTGGCGCAGAAGGCGTCGGCCACCGCCGCCGGCGCGTGCTTGACCAGCAGCGCGGCCTGCAGCGCCAGCACCAATTCGCGCACCAGCGCGCGCGCCTGCGCCTCGTCGTTGCGCTCGGGCGCCGACAGGCGCTGGAGCAGCCGGTCGGCCGCCTGCGCGACGCGCTTGTCGCCGCAATCGAGCTCGCCGCGCAGCACCTCGTCGGCCTTGGGGATGCGCGCGATCGCGCGCAGCACGTCCAGGCACATGATGTTGCCGGAGCCCTCCCAGATCGAGTTCACCGGCATTTCGCGGTAGACGCGCGGCAGCACGCTCTCTTCGACATAGCCGTTGCCGCCGAGCACCTCCATCGCCTCCAGCGCCAGATAACGGCGCGCGCTTGCAGATCCAGAATTTCGCCGCCGGCGTCAGCGCGCGGCGGATGGCGAGCGAAGCCTCGTCGGCCTCGTCGTAGGCGCGCGCCAGCCGGAAGGTGAGCACGGTCGCCGCCTCGCATTCGAGCGCGAGATCGGCCAGCACGTTTTCCATCAGCGGCTGGTCGATCAGTTTCTTCTGGAAGGCGGTGCGGTGGCGCGCGTGATGCACCGCCTGCGCCAGCGCCGCCCGCATCAGCCCGGACGAGCCGATGGCGCAATCGAGCCGGGTGTAATTGCTCATCTCGATGATGGTCGGGATGCCGCGCCCCTCCTCGCCGATCAATTGCGCGAAGGCGCCCTCGAATTCGACTTCGCTCGAGGCGTTCGACTTGTTGCCGAGCTTGTCTTTCAGCCGGTTGATGCGCACGGCATTGCGCGCGCCGTCCGGCGTCCAGCGCGGCATCAGGAAGCAGGAAAGCCCCTTGGCCGACTGCGCGAGCACGAGGAAGGCGTCGCACATCGGCGCCGACATGAACCATTTGTGGCCGTAGAGACGGAATGCGCCGTCGGCGGGCTCGGCGCGCGTCACGTTGGTGCGCAGATCCGAGCCGCCTTGGTTTTCGGTCATGCCCATGCCGATGAGCGCGCTGCCCTTTTCGCTCGCGGGCGCAAAACGCGGGTCGTAGCGGCGCGCGAACAGGCGCGGCAGCCATTCCGCCGCGACCTCGGGCGCCTGCCGCAGCGTCGGCACCGAGCCGTAGGTCATGGCGACCGGGCAATAGACCCCGCTCTCGATCTGCGTGAGCATGTAAGTGCCGGCGGCGCGCGCGACATGCGCGCCTTTTTGCGGCTTCGCCCAGGGGCTGGAATGCAGCCCGGCTTCGCAGGCGATCGCCAGCATGGCGTGCCAGGCCGGATGAAACTCGACCTCGTCGACGCGGTGGCCGAAGCGGTCGAAGCTCTTGAGCTGCGGCGGATTGCGGTTGGCGGCAAAGCCGAGCGCGACCGTGTCCGGCTCGCCGAGTTTGCCGCCGAGCACGCCGAGTTCCCGGTCCGCCCAGGACGCGCCCTCGCGCTCGACCGCCGCGCGCAGCACGGCGTCGCTGGCGAACAGATTATAGGGCTCGAGCGGCGGCGGCTGGTTCGTGACCTCGAACATCGACATCCCTCGTCATTCCGGAGGCTTCTCTCTTATCCCTCCCCTGAAAGGGGAGGGTGGCGAGCGAAGCGAGCCGGGTGGGGTCGCCGCGCGATCGTCGGATGCCCCCACCCGGCCGCTCGCTGCGCTCGCGTCCACCCTCCCCCGCAAGCGGGGGAGGGATAAGAAGCGTGAGGCTAATGCAGTCGGCGATCTCACGGAAACAGCGCGACCTGCTCCAGCCCCATCGTTTCCGGCCAGCCCATGACCAGGTTCATGTTCTGGACGGCCTGGCCGGAAGCGCCCTTCACCAGATTGTCGAGCGCCGAGACGATGATGGCGCGGCCGGGCAAGCGGTCCTTGGCCACCCCGATAAAGGTCATGTTGGAGCCGCGCACATGGCGGGTATGCGGCGTCTCGCCGAAGGGCAGCACGTGCACGAACGGCTCCTTCGCGTAGAACTTTAAAAGTATCGCATGAAGGTCCGCGGGCGTGCGGCCGCGCTTGCCCCGCACGTAGATGGTCGAGAGGATGCCCCGGTTCATCGGCACCAGATGCGGGGTGAAGGTGACGGTAACCTCCCGCCCGGCGGCAGCCGAGAATTCCTGGTCGAGCTCGGCCATGTGGCGGTGGTGGCCGACGCCATAGGCGTTGAAGCCTTCCGAGACTTCCGAGAACAGCATCGACTCCTTGGCCGCCCTGCCCGCGCCGGTCATGCCGGACTTGGCGTCGATGACGATCTCGCTCGAGTTCGATCGCCTTGGCCTTGATCAGCGGAATGAGCGGCAGCTCGGCGCAGGAGGTGTAGCAGCCGGGATTGGCGATCAGCCGGGCCTGTCTGATCGCGCGCCGGTGGATTTCGGTCAGCCCGTAGACCGCTTCCTTCTGCAGCGCGGGGGCGTGATGCTCATGGCCGTACCACTTGGCGTAGGCCGCGGTGTCGTGCAGGCGGAAGTCGGCCGACAGGTCGATCACCTTGGTTTGCGGCGATTGCGCCATCAGCATCATGAGCACCTTCTGCGTGGTCGCATGCGGCAGCGCGCAGAACGCGACGTCCAAAGCGGCCGCCGCCCAATCGAGCCCCTCGATGGCGACGAGCTTGGGCAGTTCGTAGGGCGAGAATTGCGGGAAGACGTCGCGCATGGCCTTGCCGGCGCTGCGCTCGGCGGTCAGCAGCACGATCTCCGCGCGCGGGTGCCGCAGCAGCAGCCGCACCAGTTCGCCGCCGGTATAGCCGGAGGCGCCGAGCACGCCGATTTTCGCTTTGGTCGCCATGGGTCGATCCTATCCAAAAGTCTTAAAGACTTGCCGGATGCAGGCCAACCGCGGGCTTGATTTTATCGGGGGAGAAAGTGCCGCGGGGCCGATCCGGCGGCACGGGGGCGTAACGACTAGCGGCGCGCCCGTGCCTTCACGGCGCGGCGGCGGCGGACTTGCAAGCGTGCACAAACGGTCGTCATGGCGGGCGATATAGGGCTCGCCCCGGAACCCGTCAAGCCGGACTGCCGCGCAGCGGCAGCGGCTGGTCCTGCAGCATCGCCTTGACCACCACCGTGCGCGCGGCGGCCGGGTCGATGTTGCGGGCGGCGAGCATGTCCTCGCAATCGGCGACGATCAGGTCGGCGTCCTGCATGATCTTCAGCCGCTTGAAATGGTCGTCGTGGTGCAGGCCCATGCTGGCGCCGACGATGTCGAGGATATTGACGATCTTGAACGGCCAGTCGCGCTCATGCGCGCACAATTCGCGGTGATCGGGATGATAGATCGCGACCAGCGCGTCGATGCCGGCCGCCTCCGCCGCTTCCAGTTCGGCCAGATGCAGCCCGCGTTTGTACTCCGGCAGCGCGTTGAGGAAGTTGCTCATCAGCCCGACCGCCGGCTGGTTGAGATCGACGATCTCGATGCCCGGCACCATGCGCAACAGTTCGGTGCCGGCCTCGACCACGCCCTTGACGCCGGGATGCTTGTGCAGCGCGATCTTCAGCGGCACCGGGTTCTTCAGCATCGGCCGCAAATCGGCAAAGCGCGTCTTCAGGAACAGCATGAACGGCGTCATCTCGAACGGCCGCGCGCCGCGCACCTTCTCGATGGTCGGCAGCGTGGTCTCGGTGAACTGCACGTGGCAGCTCGCGCACCAGGAGATCACGCCGGTCTTGCCTTCGGCGAGCTTGTCGAGCGAATTGGTCGCCATGCGGCCCGACACTTCGGTGTCGCCGGTGCGCGCCTGGATGATGCCGCAGCAATGCGTCGGCCCGCCCATGACTTTGTAGGTGACGCCGAGCGCGTCCATGATGTCGAGCGCAAGCAGCGCGATGTGCGGCGTCTTGAGCACGTTGCAGCCGGTGTAGAAGACGAAGTCCGGCCGCTCGCCGTCTTTGACGGTCGAGCCGCTTTCAAGGCGCGCGGCGACGTGCTGGCCGAGGCGCGTGAGCTCGTCGTCGGACAATTGCATGCGCGCCAGGATATTGGTGCCGTCGGCGACCAGGCGGAAATTCTCGATGCCGCTCTTGCGGCGCGCGCGCGGCTCGTTGGTCTTTTTGGCCATGGCGACGCGCGCCATCGCCAACAGGAAACGCGGGTTGATGCTTTCGGGGCAGGCGGTGATGCAGTCGCCGGTCAGCACGCAGCCTTTGGCCCAGGCTTTCGCCGCCGGGCTCCCCTCGCCGGCGCGCAGGATGTCGATGATCCCCGCGATCACCTCTTGCGGCGCCGCCGCGCCGACGCCGGCCGGCGCCGTCACCGGGCAGATCTCGACGCATTTGCCGCAGCGCGTGCAGGCGTCGATCATCTCCTCGGTGCGCACCGACGAGCGCCGATTCGAAGGTCATTTCGTTCATGGCTTTAGTCTACCGCGCGCCGCCGCGCGCGGCCAGGGTGGGCAAAAATGAGAAGGCCGCCCAAGGGGCGGCCCTCCTGCGCTAATTTGCCGAACCGGGAGCGGTTCCGGTTTAATTTCCGAATTTGAGCATATCGATGCTGGTTAGCGTGACTTTGTAAACGATCGAGCTGGTCAAAATGTAGGCGGCAGGCTGGTCCTCATAGGCGATTGTTCCCCGCCATGCCGTCCACCGGCACTACTACGTTAAAGCCACGAAACGCCGCCGCGACCGATGTGAAGAGAACGCCGTTATGCGAGGTAACGCCGACCGGAACGAAGTTCTTGATCCCCTTATCCTTCAGCATTTTTTCAAGGCCGGTATCCTTGCCGCCGATATCAAACTTGTCGACGAATGCGGTCACGACGGGCTCGTTGCCCTTCGGCGCAAGCTCTGGAACGTAATCGCTGATTTTCGGATCGGGGAAAGTCGCCGGGTTCGGACTGGGGAACAGGGCGTAAATCACGAGCACGCCTTTGGCGCGGGCCTCCGTCAAGAGTTTCTGAACTTTGGGAATAGAGGCGACGCAGCGTGGGCGCCTTTGCGTATTGCAGGTCTGCTTGATGATATCGATCATCACCAGTGCGGTCGTCTTGGGATCAAGCGTAACGGATTTGAGCTTAGGCGCGGGCGGCGCCTTCACGCTCGACCACTCGTCAATAATGGTCTGCGCCGGCGCGGGCGCCGCGTAAACCAAAACAGCCCCAAGCGCGGCAAGTCGCAACAGCGGGCGAAGACGGATCATGATTTCCTCCCAGTGAATTTTTTTGTGGCGAGCGGCGGTCAAATCGGTCGTCGGCAATAACCCCGCCATTTCGAACTTATTCCGAGGCCGCCCCCTGTAGGCGGTGCCCCGAAGGCCCTCTAAGATGGTCCCACTATCATCCTGCGCCGCGATGGCCAGGGCAAGAGCAAAACCGACGACACATCCGCCAGGAGGAATACATGCGCCGTTTCTCTCTAATCTCGACCGCGGCAGCCGTCGCGATGACGTTCGGCTCGGCCGCTCAAGCGCAACCCGCGCCGCCGCCCGATTACGGCGCGCCGGTCACGCAAGAGCAAGCGATGAAGATCGCCGCCGCCGCGCAGGTCAAAGCCAAGGAGCTGGGACAACGGGTGATCATCACCATCGTCGGCCCCGCCGGCGACCTTATCTATTTCACCAAGATGGACGGCGCCCAATACGGTTCGATCGCCGTCTCGCAGCAAAAAGCGAAGACAGCCACGATCTTTCGGCGGCCGACTAAAATTTTCGAAGAGCTGGTCGCCAAAGGCGGTCCAACAATCACCTTGCTCACGTTGCCGGGCGTTATCGCTTCCGCCGGCGGCATCCCGATCATGATCAACGGCAAGGTTGCCGGCGCCATTGGCGTCAGTGGCAGCCCTACCGGGAGCATCGATGCCGAGGCGGCACAAGCCGGTCTCGACGCGCTGAAGTAGATTTCTGAAGAAGCGCGCGCTTCGCCGGATTGCCAACTCCGGCGGAGCCGCCCGCGCGAAGTCCGTGCCCGATCTGGTCAAGGACGAATTGCGCTTCGTCCCGCTCGGACGCTGATCCCGTTCACCACAGCCACTTGACCGCGGCGCCGACGATGTCGCCGATGGTCAGCAGCACCGCCGCCCACACGAAGGCCGAGCTGAAATTGGCCAGTTGAAACCGCCAATACGGCATTTCGAATATGCCGGCGACCAGCGGCACCGAGGCGCGCAACGGGCCGAAGAAACGGCCGATGAAAATACCGAACGCGCCCCACTTCTTCACAAAGGCTTCGCCGCGCGGAATGAGGTCGGGATGGCGCGACAGCGGCCAATGATGGGCGACGGTGTATTCGAGCTTGAGTCCGATCCAATAAGACAGCCAGTCGCCGAGCGCGGCGCCGAGCGCGGCCGCGATCCACACCGGCCAGAAGCTGACGCCGCCCGGCCCGATCAGCGCGCCGATCGCCACCAGCGCGCCCCAGGCCGGGATCAGCAGCGAGATGAAGGCGAGCGATTCCCCGAAGGCGAGCGCGAACACGATCGCCGGCGCCCAGGCCGCGTGCTCGCGCACGAAGGCCTCGACCTGGTGGATGCTTGCCTCGAAATTCATGGGAGAACAAAGGCCGCCGCCCGCACGCGCGCGCTTTGTCTAACGCAGCGCCGTCATTCCGGCAATTCCGGATCGTCCGCCGGAAACAGATGAATGACCGCGACCAGCCCCACGATCAACAACGGCACCGCCAGGAACGCGCCGGCCGGCCCCCATATCCAGGTCCAGAACGCCAGCGACAGGAACACGGTCAGCGGGTTGAGCGTGAAGCGGCGGCCGAGAATGCTCGGCGTGATGAATTGCCCTTCCAATATGCCGAGCGCCAGGTAGCCGAGCGGCGCGATCAGCGCATAAGTGAGCGAGGGGAAAGTCACCAGCCCGACCATGAACATGCCGAGCTCCATGAACAGCGCGCCGAGATAAGGAATGAAGTTCAAGATGAAGCCGAGCAGGCCCCAGGCCAGCGGATTGGGCAGCCCGACCGCCCAGGCGATCAGCCCGGCGCCGAGGCCGACGCCGGCATTGATCATCGTCACGACGCTGAGATAGCCGGTCAGGTAGTCCTCGATGTCGTTGAGGATCTTGAGCATGCGCAGGCGCGCCTCGCGCTTTTCGAACGACGAGACCATCATATGCCGCAGCCGGCTGCGCCCGAGCAGCATGAAGAACAACGTGCCGAAGAACACCAGCACCACGCCGATCGCCGGCGTCAGCACGCCGAGCACCGGCTGTACGAACGCCAACAGGTCGACGCTGACGCCCTTGCCTTCCTTCGACGGCAGCAGCGCGTTGCGCAGATCGCGCAAGGCGGCGACCGGCGCGTCGAGCACATGCAGCTTATCCTGCACGCTGCGCGCGATGTCGGGCGCCTTGCCGATCCACTCCACCACCGGCGCCGCCAACAGCACGATCAGCCCGTAGAATGCGGCAATGACCAACATCCAGAGCGTGAGCGCGGTCAGCACATTGGGAACGCGGTAGCGGTCGGCGTGCGCCTGCAAAGGTCCGAGCATCATGGTCACCACGAAGGCGGACACGACCGGCAGCAGCACGGCGCGCCCCAGGTCCAAGGCGGCGATCAACAGAATGACGAAGATGCCGATGGTGGCGGCCTGCGCCGCGCCGCGCCAGATTTGGCGCACGGCGGCGGGCGGCTGCGGATCGGCAACCGACAGCGCGGGACCGGGGGCTCCCCATTATTGCGTTTTTTCGCGGAGCGTTGCTCCCCCGGGTCGGAACCATGCATGACGCCATAACGGGCGAGCCCGAGAATGGTTGCCCGGGCGCCTTTTGGGCCCTTAAACCCGCCTTAAACCCCCGGTCTTAATCCCGCCGCGCCGGCCGCCGGCAGGCAAATCGCTCGATTCCTCTCTAAAATCCCCCCATGGCCAAATCCGCGACCAAGAAAAAAGCCTCGGCGCAACGCGACCTGTTCGACCCGCCCGCGCGGGCGGCGAAAGCCCGCCAGGCCAAGCCCGCCCGCGGCAAGCCGCGCGCGCGGCGCCGAGGCCGGCTACACCGCCAAGCACATCGAGGTGCTGGAGGGGCTCGAGCCGGTCCGCCGCCGCCCCGGCATGTATATCGGCGGCACCGACGAGAAGGCGCTGCATCATCTGTTCGCCGAAGTGATCGACAACGCCATGGACGAGGCGCTCGCCGGCCACGCCGACTGGATCGAAGTCGAGATGGAGGCGAACGGCTTCGTCTCGGTCACCGACAACGGCCGCGGCATTCCGGTCGACCCGCATCCCAAGTTCAAGAACAAGTCGGCGCTCGAAGTGATCATGTGCACGCTGCACGCCGGCGGCAAATTCGACTCCAAGGTCTACGAGACCTCGGGCGGCCTGCACGGCGTCGGCGTCTCGGTCGCCAACGCGCTGTCCGAGCGCATGGAGGTCGAGGTCGCGCGCGAGCAGCAGCTCTATCGCATGGCCTTCGAGCGCGGCAAGCCGAAGGGCAAGCTGGAAAAGGCCGGGCGCGCGCCCAACCGGCGCGGCACCAAAGTCCGCTTCCGGCCCGATCCGCAAATCTTCGGGCCGAAGGCCGCCTTCAAGCCCGAGCGCGTGTTCAAGATGGCGCGCTCCAAGGCCTATCTGTTCGGCGGCGTCGAGATCCGCTGGCATTGCGACAAGGCGCTGCTCAAGGGCGTCGAGGACGTGCCGGAGAAGGCGACGCTTCCATTTCGCCGAGGGCCTGAAGGACTATCTCGCCGAGCAGCATCGCCGGCGCGACGCTGGTGCATCCCGACATCTTCACCGGCTCGTCCGGCAAGACCGGCCGCCACGGCACGGTCGAATGGGCGATCGCCTGGACCGCCGACACCGACGGCTTCCTGCAACTCCTATTGCAACACCATCCCGACGCCGGACGGCGGCACGCATGAATCCGGCCTGCGCACCGCGCTGCTGCGCGGCCTCAAGGATCACGCCGCCCGCGTCGGCCAGGAAAAGCGCGCCGCGCCCGTCACCAGCGACGACATCATGACCGGCGCCGGCTGCATGCTGTCGGTGTTCATCCGCGAGCCGGAATTCCAGGGCCAGACCAAGGACCGGCTGGCGACCGCGGCGGCGCAGAAGATCGTCGAGCAGGCGATCAAGGACCCGTTCGACCATTGGCTGTCGGCCAATCCGGCGCAGGCCAACAAGCTTCTGGATTTCGTGATCGAGCGCGCCGACGAGCGCATCCGCCGCCGGCAGGAAAAGGACATCGCGCGCAAGAGCGCGGTGCGCAAGCTGCGCCTGCCCGGCAAGCTCGCCGATTGCACGCTCCTCGGCCTCCGAAGGCTCGGAGATTTTCATCGTCGAGGGCGACTGGGCCGGCGGCTCGGCCAAGCAGGCGCGCGACCGCCGCCTGCAGGCGGTGCTGCCGCTGCGCGGCAAGATCCTCAACGTCGCCTCCGCCGGCAAGGACAAGCTGGCGCAGAACGTCCAGCTCGCCGACCTGATCCAGGCGCTCGGCTGCGGCACCGGCGCGCATTATCACGAGAAGGATCTGCGCTACGAGAAGGTCATCATCATGACCGACGCCGACGTCGACGGCGCGCACATCGCCTCGCTGCTGATCACCTTCTTCTTCCGCCAGATGCCGAAGCTGATCGAGGGCGGCCAGCTTTATCTCGCGCGTGCCGCCGCTGTTCCGGCTGTCGCACGGCGGCAAGATCGTCTATGCGCGCGACGACAAGCACAAGGCGGAATTGCTCAAGAAGGAATTCAACGCCAACGCCAAGGTCGAGGTCTCGCGCTTCAAGGGCCTCGGCGAGATGATGGCGGCGCAGCTGAAGGAAACCACCATGGACCCGGCAAAGCGCACGCTGCTGCGCGTCATGCTGGCGGACAAGGAGCTCAAGCAGACTGCCAAGAGCGTCGAGAACCTGATGGGCAACAAGGCCGAAAGCCGCTTCGCCTTCATCCAGGAAAACGCCGAGTTCGCCAAGGAAGAGATGCTGGACGTGTAGGCGCCCCGCCGCGCCCCCTTGCGGCGCTATTCGCGCTTGCTAATATTTTCGCCATCGGCAGGCCAGTGGATGGGGGCGCTTATGGTCGCACGTCTTCACGGTTTTCTCATTGTCCTTGTGTGCGGCTGCGGCCTCCGTGACGGCCGCCGACGCGCGCTCGCTCAGCGCGCGGGCGATTTACGGCAAATGGTGCACCTCGGGCGGCAGCGAGCACTTCGACGACGATTACCCTCACCGCCGTCACGCGCTCGGGCACCCGGCACCGGTTCAAGATCACGCGCTACGAAGTCACGCCCGACAAGGTGATCGTGCATTGGATCAACGACAAGGGCGAACGCGTCAGCACCGATTTCGGCGAATTCTCGGAGGATCGCGACCGCATGGTGCAACTGCGCAACGAAGACGGGCCGCGCCGCGAATTCCACCGCTGCCGATAAAGGCCGCTACTCGCACTTGCTCAGCAGCGGCGTCTTGAGGCCGGCGCCGACCACCGTGCCGTCGCGCACCCGCACCGGCCCTTCCTCGGGCCGGTTGAACATGGTGCGGCGCGTGCCGTTGCGCACCGTGAGCTCGAGCCTTTGCCGCTCCTCGCCGGTGTCGCCGGGGCGGAAGATCACGTCGAGGGCGAGCCGCGCGTCGGACAGGCGTTCGGCCGCCACGATGCGGTAGCGGTTGATGTTGCCCGAGCCGAGATCGTGATCCTCCAGAATCAGCCCGGCACGCATGCTGGCGTCGCTGACATGCGGATTGGCGGGCGAAGCCGGCGCTGCGCAATCGATCGCCCAGGTGCCGAACAGTTGGAACTCGCGCAGCACCTCATCGGTCGAGGGCGCGGCGGCGGCCGGCGTCGCGGCCAGAACCGCCAGCACCATCGCCGCCATCTGCTTCTCATGGCACGCCGCCTTCGAATGATCCCCGTGCGAGCATAGCAGCGTGCGCCGCGCCTGCAATCGCCGCGCTATTGGAAGGTCAAATGCGCCGCCTTCACCACCTCGCCGAATTTGGCGATGTCGGCGTCGATGCGTTTGGCGAATCCGTCGCCGGTCGGCCCGCCCGGCGTGACCGCCATTTTGCGCAAGCTCGCCTGCACGCCCGGATCGGCGAGCGCGCGCGCCGAGTTCCGTCGTGCAGTTTGGCGACGACCGCCGCCGGCGTGCCGGCCGGCACGAAGAAGCCGCTCCACAGATGCGTGTCGACCTCCGGATAGCCGGCCTCCGCCATGCTCGGCACATCGGGAAGTTCCGGCGAGCGCTCGGAACCGGTCACCGCCAGCGCGCGGGTCTTGCCGCCCTTCACCAGCGGGATCGCCGGCGGCCCGTCGGAAATGGTGAACAGGCACTGCTCGCTGACCACGCAGAGATTCGACTCGTTGCTGCTCTTGAACGGGATGCCCACGCCGGGCATGCCGGTTTTGAGCTTGAGCAATTCGCTGGCGATGGTGAAGGGCGGCGACGACGTGCCGTAGTTCGACTTGTCGGGATGGGCCTTGGCATAGGCGACCAGTTCTTTCACGGTCTTGATCGGGCTGTTCGCCGGCACCACCAGCACCAGCGGAAACGAGGCGATCATGTTGAGCGGGATGAAGCTCTTGGTCGGATGATAGGCGAGATTGGGATAGATCGCGGCGGCGATCGACATCTGCCCGGTGGCGGCGACCAAGACGGTGTAGCCGTCGGGCGGCTGACGCGCGACGTAGTCGGAGGCGATGCGGCCGCCGGCGCCCGGCTTGTTCTCGACGATCGCGGTCGCGCCGGTCAGTTCTGCTGGAATTTCTGCACCACCAGGCGCGCGAAAATGTCGTTGCCGCCGCCGGCGGCGAAGCCGACGATGAAGCGGATCGGCCGGTTGGGATAATCGCTCTGCGCGCGCGCCTCGCCCGCGGCGAGCAGCGCCAGCGCGGTCAGCAGCAAGGCCACGAATGTTTTGGATTTTTCTCATCGAGAGCTCCTCCGCCTGAACGTCCGCAAATCCTACACCGCGGCCGGCCGAATCGGAAATGGCCCTTGTGCTATGCTGCGGCGTGAGCCCGTCCAGCCGCATGACCGCCCACGCCCGCCCCACCGCGCAACCGCGCCGCGCGAGTCTGTTCGGCCATCCGCGCGCGCTTGTCTTATCTGTTCGCGACCGAGATGTGGGAGCGCTTCTCGTATTACGGGATGCGCGCGCTGCTCGTCGCTCTACATGGTCAAATATCTGCTGCTGCCGGCGCAGGCCGGCGGCGTCGCGGGCCTCGCCGCGCTTCAAGAGCGCGCTGGAATTCGTGTTCGGCCCGCTCGCGCTGCAGCCTTTCGCCTCGCAGATCTACGGCTTCTACACCGGCCTCGTCTATCTGACGCCGATCTTCGGCGGCCTGCTGGCCGACCGCGTGCTCGGCCAGCGCCGCACCGTCATTCTCGGCGCCAGCGCTGATGGCGGTCGGCCATTTCATGATGGCCTTCGAGCAGCTGTTCCTGTTCGCGCTCGCCGTGCTCATTCTCGGCAATGGCTGCTTCAAGCCGAACATCTCGACCCAGGTCGGCGCGCTCTATGCGCCCGGCGACCGCCGGCGCGACCGCGCCTTCTCGATTTTCTACGTCGGCATCAATCTCGGCGCGTTCCTGGCGCCGCTCGTCTGCGGCACGCTCGGCGAGGAACTACGGCTGGCATTACGGCTTTGCCGCCGCCGGCGTCGGCATGACGCATCGGCCTCGTCATCTATCTCGTCGCGACGCCGACGCTGCCGACGCGACGCCTTCGCCAGGCGCGACACGTCGCAGCCGCTCGACCGCGCCGGCTGGCGCGCGATCGTCGCGCTGTTGGTGCTGTTCCTGCCGGTCAGCCTGTTCTGGGCGCACCTACGAGCAGCAGGGCAACACGATCGTGCTGTGGGCGAGACGGCTTCACCGACCGGCATCTGTTCGGCGCGGAAATTCCGGTCACCTGGTTCCAGGCGTTCAATCCGTTCATGATCTTCGCCTTCACGCCTTTCATCGTCGCGCTGTGGCGCCGGCAGGGCGCGCGCGAGCCCTCGACCGTGGCCAAGATGGCGATCGGCTGTTTCCTCAACGCCGCGTCGCTGGCTGCTCATGGTCGCCGCCGCGCAGCTCACGGGCGGCGGCCAGGCGAGCTGGCTCTGGCTGTTCGCCTATTTCGTCGTGCTCACCGTCGGCGAGCTTTATTTGTCGCCGACCAGCCTCTCGCTGGTGACCAAGGTCGCGCCCGCCGGCGTGCTGTCGATGATGATGGGCGTGTGGCTGGCGACCAGCTTCGTCGGCGGATTTCTCGCCGGCTATCTCGGCACCTTCTGGTCGAGCATGAGCAAGCCCGGTTTCTTCCTGATGCTGGCGGTCATTTCCGCCGCTCGCCGGCCTGGTCATCGCGCTGCTGCATCCGTCCGCTGCGCGCGATGTTGCAAGATTAATCGAGCGGCAGCCCGACATATTGCTCGGCCAGCGAACGTGGCGGCGGCTTCCGAGCGCGTCGAGATAATCGAGATCGGCGAGCTGACGCCTGCGGTCGAACGCCGATCTCGTGCGGGAAGCGATGCATGATCTGCGTCATCCACCAGGAGAAGCGCTGCGCCTTCCACACCCGGCGCAGGCATGTGCCGAATAACCCTCCAGCAATTCGCTCGCTGCTGCTTCTTGTAGAACGCCTCGAGCGCGCGCGACAGAAACACCACGTCGGCAAAGGCGAGGTTCATGCCCTTGGCGCCGGTCGGCGGCACGATATGCGCGCTGTCGCCGGCGAGAGAACAGCCGGCCGTACTGCATCGGCTCGACCACGAAGCTGCGCATCGGCGTGACGCCTTTTTGCAGCATCTTGCCCTCTGCGAGCTTGCGCGCGCCGCCGAGCCGCTTGTGCAGCTCGTCCCAGATGCGCGCGTCCGGCCAGTTCTCGATCTCCTCGTCGTGGTCGCATTGCAGATAGAGCCGCGCCAGATCGGCCGAGCGCATGGTGTAGAGCGCAAAGCCGCGGTCGGTGTAGGAATAGATCAGCTCGTGGTCGGGCGGCGGCGCTCTCCGACAGAATGCCGAGCCAGCCGAACGGGTAGTCGCGCTCGAAGCGTCGACAGTACGCCGTCGGGAATGCTCGGCCGGCAGATGCCGTGGAAGCCGTCGCAGCCGGCGATGAAGTCGCAGTCGATCTCCTGCGCCTTGCCGTCATGGCTGAACCTGATCTTCGGCCGCGCGCCGGTGAGATCGTGCACGCTGACGCCGTCGACCTCGAACAGCAAAGGCCCGCCGTCGGCGAGGCGCTGCTCGACCAGGTCCTTCACCACCTCCTGCTGGCCGTAGATGGTGACGCGCTTGTCGACCAGCTTCTTGAAGTCGATGCGGTGCAGGTCGCCGTTGATGCCGATATTGATGCCCCAGTGCAGCGATGCCCTCGCGCTTGAGCCGCGCGCCGGCGCCGACCTCGGTCAACAGGTCGGCGGCCCAATGCTCGATCAGGCCGGCGCGGATGCGGTTCTCGATATAGTCGCGGCTGCGGTTCTCGATGATGATCGACTCGATGCCGGCCAGATGCAGCAGGCGCGCCAGCATCAGGCCGGCCGGCCCCGCTCCGACGATGCCGACCTGCGTGCGCATGAAAATTCCTCCGGCGGAAGCGGGCTCTATAGAAGTCCGCCGACGCGATGACAAAGGGATGATGGCCGAATCCTGGCCCCGTCACCACCCCCGCTGGACAGGGCAAAACCGCAAAGGCAAGCTTAATAAGGGGTCGTCGTTCATCTGGGGTAGATCATGCGGATGCTCCGTCTTTTCGCCATTGCCGCCGTCGCGCTCTGCGCGCTGCTGCCGATCGCAAGCCAAGCCAGGCTCGGGTCCGAGCGCGACGTCGCGCCGCGCGCCGCGCCGCAAGGCGAACGCTATGCAGTGGAGGAGTTCTACGGCACCTATGAAGGCCGGGTGCAGCGCCGCACGCTCTCCGGCGAAGAGCGCGACACGCGCGTCTACCGGCTGACCATGCGGCCCGATATGCGCACCGGCACGGTCCGGATCTACCGCGACGGCAAGCTGCTCTACACCCTGGGGGTCACCGGCGTGTTGCGCGCCTTCACCTTCACCGGAGAGACCAAGCTGATCGAGGGCAGCAGCTACAAGCCGGACAAGATCGAGCTCAAGTTCGCGCATGACGGCCGTTCCGTCCATTGGCATCACGACGACGGAACCCTGGAAGGATCGGGTACGCTCAACCGGAAGCGCTAGAGCAGGCCGTAGCGCGGCACCTGCTCCATGTAACGCCGGTAGGGCTCGCCGAATTTGGCGGCGAGATAGCGCTCCTCGCGCAAGACCACGCCGAAATGGATGACCAGCGCAAAGACGACGGTCATCACCACGGTCCAATCGGAGGCGAGCGCGAGCGCAAGCCCCAAGAGGATCAGCGTGCCGCCGACATACATCGGGTTGCGCATCCAAGCGAACACGCCGCCGGTCGCCAGCGTCAGCGACGGTTTCCACGGCTCGGGATGGGTGCCGGCGCGGCGGAACACGAGATTGGCCGGAATGACCAGCCCGAAGCCGGCCGCCATCAGGAGCGCGCCAATCAGAATGCGCGCGGTCAGCGTCAGCAACACGCTGAGCAGGTAGGCCGGCGCCAGCCAATCGAGCGCAAGCCCAAGCACGATCGCCGCCGCCGCCAGCAATGGCGGCGGAGCGATTACGCCGGCATTATCCGCGGCTTCGTTCATGCGTGTCCTCCCGTACCCACGCGCTCACGCCGCCAGCCATTGCGCGAGCGCCGCGTTCACCGGCTCCGGCCGCTCGATGGTGGACAGGTGCCCGCAATTCGGCACCACCACCAGCCGCGAGCCGGCAATGCCGCCGGCGATCTCGCGCGCGAGCTCGGGCGTGGTCAACTCGTCGCCGTCGCCGACCAGCACCAGCGTCGGACAGCCGATCTCCGACAATAGCGGCCGCGAATCCTGGCGCGACATGATCGCCTTCTGCTGCCGCACGAAGGCCTCCGGTCCGGTTTCGGCCGCCATCGCGCGCACCGTCGTCATCAGCGCCGCGTCGTTGCGGCGGTTGCTGTGAACGAAGCGCGGCGCCAGCGTCGCCACCACCTCGTCGAGCTTGCCGGCCTCGGCCATGGCGATGAACTTCACCCGCCCCTCGCTTTGCTCGGGCGTGTCGGGCCGTGCCGAGGTGTCGAGCAGCGCGAGCTTGCCGATGCGTTCGGGCGCAAGCCGCAGCATGGCGAAGGCGATGTAGCCGCCATAGGACAGCCCGGCGAGCGCGAAACGCGGCGGCGCGCCGTCGAGAATGCGCTGCGCCACTGCGCCGATCTCGGCGTCGCGCCGGTGATCGGCGACCGTCACCGGCCCTTGCGTCCACAGCGCCTCGACCTGCGGCGTAAAAAGCCGGGCGCTGCACAGCAGCCCGGGAACCAGAACAAGCGGCAGCGATTGCGACATAACCGGCCTCCAGAGCGCGAAAAGGTTAAGAGTTATTGCGACTTATTGCACCGCCGCAGCATTGACTTTCGGGCCGCAGACCCTATGTTCCGCCTCGAACGGTCCATTTGGATTCGTCCGCCTTTCCGCGCAACCCGAGATATCGTTCTAGTCCGGCGCGGCGCCTGTTTAACATTTGAATCCGCAAATGTTGAGGACAGGCCGTTCCGGCGGCGCTAACTCGAGGTTGCATGTCTTTTTCCCATCTCGGCTTGTCCGACAAAGTGCTCGGCGCGATCGACTCCGCCGGTTACAAGACCCCCACCCCCATCCAAGAACAAGCGATCCCCCACGTGCTCGCGCGGCGCGACGTGCTCGGCATCGCGCAGACCGGCACCGGCAAGACCGCCGCCTTCGTGCTGCCGATGCTGACCATGCTCGAAAAGGGCCGCGCCCGCGCGCGCATGCCGCGCACGCTCATCCTCGAGCCGACGCGCGAACTCGCCGCGCAGGTCGTCGAGCACTTCGAGAAATACGGCAAGAACCACAAGCTCAACGTCGCGCTGATCATCGGCGGCGTCTCGTTCGGCGATCAGGACGCCAAGCTGGTGCGCGGCGTCGACGTGTTGATCGCCACGCCCGGCCGCCTGCTCGACCATTCCGAGCGCGGACGGCTGCTGCTCTCCGGCGTCGAATTGCTGGTGATCGACGAGGCCGACCGCATGCTCGACATGGGCTTCATCCCCGACATCGAGCGCATCGGCAAGCTGGTGCCGTTCACGCGCCAGACGCTGTTCTTCACCGCCACCATGCCGCCGGAAATCCAGCGCATCGCCGACACCTTCCTGCACAACCCGGTGCGCGTGGAAGTCTCCAAGCCCGCCACCACCGCCGCCAACATCAACCAGCTCTTGGTCGCCACCGGCCGCGATCCGGCCGAAAAACGCGAGACGCTGCGCAAGCTGATCCGCTCGGCGGAGAACTTCAAGAACGCCATCGTGTTCTGCAACCGCAAGCGCGAAGTGGCGCTGCTGCATCGCTCGCTGCTGCGCCACAAATTCAACGCCGCGGCGCTGCACGGCGACATGGACCAGTCGGCGCGCACCGCCGCGCTCGAATCCTTCCGCAAGGGCGAGGTCACGCTGCTTGGTCGCCTCCGATGTGGCCGCGCGCGGCCTCGACATCCCGGCGGTGAGCCACATCTTCAATTTCGACGTGCCGCACCACGCCGACGATTACGTCCACCGCATCGGCCGCACCGGCCGCGCCGGCTTGAGCGGCACCGCCATCACCATCGTCGCGCCCATCGACCGCAAGTCGGTCGAATGCCATCGAGCGGCTGATCGGGCTGACCATCCCTTGGATGGGGGCGCCCGCAACCAGCGCTCCGTCCGACGAGTCGCCCGCCCAAAGCGAGCGTCCGCAGCGCGGCGGCCGCCATCGCGGCAAAGGCCGGGCGCCGGCGCACGGCCACAGCCGCGACCAAGGTCGCGATCACGGCCGGCCCGCCCCGCCGCGACCAGCACGAACCGGTCCGCGCCGGCCAGACCCCGGCCCGGCCAAGCCCACGGCACGAGCAAACCGAGGAGGCCGACGGCAGCCACCTGCCCGCCTTCCTGCTACGGCCGCTACCGGTCAAAGCCTGACCCGGCGGTTGCGGCGGCTTTGTTTACACCTCATCGGCGCAATCTTTACTTCCCATTCACCGACCTCGCATAGCGTCCGGCCGGGGACGCGGCGCGGCCTGCCGCCGCGCGTCGCGTTGATTTGGCAGAACGCCAAACATGGGGTTAGCGATGACGCGCGCCGCCGACGATCACGAACGCACGCTGGCGTTCGCGGACATCGCGCTCGGACAAATCAAGGCGCTGCGCCAGCAGGCTTCGCCGCGCAATTTCGAGATCTGGTACGCCTACGCCACCGGCCACCACCCCTCGCTCAACCAGAAGATCAACCAGACGCTGAAGCAGAACGGCGCGCTCAGCGAGGCCGACCTCGACCAAATCTACGAAGAATTTTTTGCTGCGACGCGGCTGTCGGAGCGCATCGATAGCGTCGGCAGCAAGGTCAAGGACGAGATCGAGCAGGTGATGGCGATGATCGACGCCGCCGCCGGCAACGCCAACAGCTATACCGAGAGCCTCGCCGACATGAGCGAGCGCTTGACCGATTCGAAGGACCGCGAGGCGCTGCGCGCGATCGTCGAGAGCCTGGTGCACTCCACCAAGGAGATGGAAGCCTCCAACCAGCAGCTGGAAGCGCGGCTCAATGCCTCCAAGCGCGAGATCAACGAATTGCAGGTCAATCTCGAGGCGGTGCGCAACGAGAGCCTGACCGATCCGCTCACCCAGCTCGCCAACCGCAAGTTCTTCGACACTTCGCTCGAGGCCGCCATCGCCGACTCGCGCAGCAAGAACGAGCCGCTGTCGCTGATGATGACCGACATCGATTATTTCAAGAAGTTCAACGACAGTTTCGGCCACCTGACCGGCGACCAGGTGCTGCGGCTGGTGGCGATGTCGGTGAAACAGAACGTCAAGGGCCAGGACATCGCGGCGCGCTACGGCGGCGAGGAATTCGCCATCATCCTGCCCAACACCGTGCTGCGCTCGGCGATCACGGTCGCCGACCATATCCGCCGCGCGGTGATGACCAAGGAATTGATGAAGCGCTCGACCGGCGAGCATCTCGGCCGCGTGACGGTCTCGATCGGGGTGGCGACACTCAACAGCCGCGACAGTGCGCAGAGCTTCATCGAGCGCGCCGACGCCTGCCTCTATGCCGCCAAGCGGCACGGCCGCAACCGGGTGATGTGCGAGACCGACCCGGAAGTCACCGCCGCCCGCCGCCGGCCAGCAGGTCGCCTAGCGTCTTGTCTTTTTCGCGTGCGGCGCCGCTACTCGGCCGCGTTCTTGGCCGGTGTCGAGCTGCACGGATTCGCCGCAGCCGCAGGCCGAGGTCTGGTTCGGGTTGTTGAAGACGAATTGCGCCGACAGCTTTTCGGTCTTGTAGTCCATCTCGGTGCCGAGCAGGAACAGCACGGCCTTGGGGTCGACCATGATCTTGACGCCCTTGTCCTCGACCACCTCGTCGGTCGGCTTGACCGCGTCGGCGTATTCCATGGTGTATTCCATGCCGGCGCAGCCGCCGTTCTTGACGCCGACGCGCACGCCGGCGACCGGCTTCTCGGCGCGCGCCATCACGTCCTTGATGCGCAGCGCGGCGGCGTCGGTGAGCCGCATCACCTGGGGTCGGGGTCGTGGGGTGGCCATTGTCATCCTCATATCAGTCCTAAAGTGGCGACGCGCTACCACATATTCAGCACGAGTCGGGCCTCGTCCGACATCCGGCTCGGGTCCCAGGGCGGGTCCCACACCACCTCGACCTTGGTTTCCTTGACGCCGGCACGCTGGAGACCGCGTTTTCCACCATGATCGGCAATTCCTGCGCCGACGGGCAATTGGGCGAGGTCAGCGACATGTCGACTTTCACGCTGCGGTCGTCGCCGATGTCGATCTTGTAGATCAGGCCGAGCTCGTAGATGTCGGCCGGGATTTCCGGGTCGTAGACGGTCTTGAGCGCGGCGATGATGTCGTCGGTCAAGCCGGTCGAGCTCGTCCTGCGGCACGCCCGACGACCCGCTGATCGCCGCATTCTGCGGTTTCTCGGCCACCTCGATCATGGGGCCGTCTTTGTCCTCGGTCGCATGTCGTCACTCATGCGAAGAATTCCTGCGCCTTGGCGAGCGAGGCCGCCAGGACGTCGACCTCGTCCTTGGTATTATACATGGCAAACGAGGCGCGGCAGGTGGCGGTCAGCCCATAGCGCGCCAACAGCGGCATCACGCAATGGGTGCCGGCGCGCACCGCGACGCCGGAGCGGTCGATGATGGTGGCGACGTCGTGCGGATGCGCGCCCTTCATCTCGAAGGAGACGATCGGGCCTTTGTCCTTGGCCTTGCCGATGATGCGCAGCGAATTGATCGCGCCCAGCCGCTCGTGCGCGTATTTGACCAGCGCCCTCTTCGTGCGCGCGGATGCGCGGCTTGCCGATGGAATTGACGTAGTCGATCGCCGCGCCGAGCCCGATCGCCTGCACGATCGCCGGCGTGCCGGCCTCGAAGCGGTGCGGCGGCTCGCCGTAGGTGATGCGGTCCTCGAACACCTCGTGGATCATCTCGCCGCCGCCGTTGAACGGCGGCATGGCGGCGAGATGGCCGTGTTTGCCGTAGAGCACGCCGATGCCGGTCGGCCCGTAAAGCTTGTGGCCGGTGAAGACGTAGAAGTCGCAATCGAGATCGCGCACGTCGACGTCCATATGCACCGCCGCCTTGCGCGCCGTCGATCAGCACCGGAATGCCGCGCGCATGCGCGAGCTTCACCACCTCTTTCACCGGCACCACGGTGCCGAGCGCGTTCGACATCTGCGTGATCGCGACCATCTTGGTGCGCGGGCCGAGCAGCTTCTCGAATTCGTCGATGAGGAAATTGCCGTCTTCGTCGATCGGCGCCCATTTGATCACCGCGCCCTGGCGCTCGCGCAGGAAATGCCAGGGCACGATGTTGGAATGGTGCTCCATGATCGAGAGCACGATCTCGTCGCCCGCCTTGATGCGCTCGCGCCCGAAAGTATAGGCGACCAGATTGATCGCCTCGGTGGCGTTGCGGGTGAAGATGATCTCTTCCTTGCGCTCGGCGTTGAGGAAGGCGCGCACGGTCTCGCGCGCGGCCTCGTAGGCCTCGGTCGCCTCGTTGGCGAGGTAATGCAGGCCGCGATGCACGTTGGCGTATTGCTCGGTATAGGCCTTGTTGAGCCGGTCGAGCACGGCTTGCGGCTTCTGCGCCGAGGCGGCGTTGTCGAGATAGACCAGCGGCTTGCCATAGACCTGCATCGCCAGCGCCGGAAAATCCTCGCGGATGCGGGCGACGTCGTAGGCGCCGTTGGGCGAATGCATGTTCATCCCCGCGCGCTCAGCCAGTCGATCGCGGCATACATCAGCGCGTCGCGAATGCCTTCGTGCGCGATCTCCTCGATCGTCTCGCCGATGAAGGCCTGGATCAGCAGCGCCTCGGCTTCCTGCTCCGGGATGCCGCGCGACATCAGATAGAACTTGAGGCCGGGATCGAGCGCGCCGGCGGTCGCGCCATGGCCGCAGACCACGTCGTCGGCGAAGATTTCCAGTTCCGGCTTGTTGTCGGCTTCGGCCTCATCCGACAGCAGCAGCGCGCGCGTCATCATCTTGGCGTCGGTCTTCTGCGCGTGCGGCTCGACCACGATCTTGCCCTGGAACACGCCGTGGCTTTCGCCGTCGAGCACCGAGCGGAACTGCTCGCGGCTCTCGCAATGGCCCTTGGCGTGGTCGATCAGCAGCGTGGTGTCGACATGCTCCTTGCCGCGCAACAGGGAAACGCCGCGAATGCCGGCATGGGTGCCTTCGCCGGCAAAGCGGATGAAGCATCTGATTGCGCACGACGCTTGAATTGCAGGTGAAGGCGAAGGTGTTGAACTTGGCCTTGGCGCCGACGCTGGCGAGCAGGCTCGCCACGTGCAGGCCTTGGGCTTGCGTGATCTTGAAGTAATCGACCTCGGCCTCGTCGCCGACCACAAGCTCGAGCGCGGCGTTGACCTGGTTCGACCCGCTGTCGTGCTCCTCGATCAAAGTGACGCGCGCGCCCTTGCCCACCACGATCAGCGAGCGCAGGAAGGCCGCACTCGGCTTGTCGCTGCCGGCGGCGAAGACCAGATGGATCGGCCGCTTGATAACGGCGCCGTCGGCGACGCGGATCACCGCGCCGTCGCCCATCAGCGCGGTGTTGAGCGCGACCGCCGCGTCGGCAGTCTCGAAAACCTTGCCGACCTGGCTCACCTGCGGATCGCCTTTGGCGAGCGCGTCCGCCATGCCGCCGATGGTCAGCCCCGGCTCCGGCGACAGATCGGACAAATCCGGCGCGAAGGCGCCGTCGACGAACGTCAGCCGCCGGCAATCGACGCCGGCGAGGATGCTCGCCGCCTTCTTGGCGCGCGCCTTGGCCGCCGCATCGGGCGGCGCCGCCAACGGATAGGCCTCGCGCATCAGCGCGCGCAGATCGGTGTATTTCCACTCCTCGACGCGCCGGTGCGGCAGGCCGGCGGCGTCGAAACGCGCGAACGCCGCCTCGCGCAGCTTGGCGACGGCGCCCTTGCCCGGCAGCGTGCCGCGCGCGGCCGCGTAAGCGGCGGCGAGCGCCTGCTCGGCGGAAGTCTTGATCGCGCGCACTTCAACGTTCATCACGCCGCCTCGTCCGGCGAATTGCGCGTAGCCCTTGGCCTCGAGCTCGAGCGCCAGTTCCTTGCCGCCCGACTTCACCACGCGGCCCTCTGGCCAGCACGTGCACCACGTCCGGCACGATGAAGTTCAACAGCCGCTGATAATGCGTGATCACGACCATCGCGCGCTCGGGCGAGCGCAGCCGGTTGACGCCCTCGGCCACGATCTTGAGCGCGTCGATGTCGAGGCCGGAATCGGTCTCGTCGAGCACCGCCAGCCGCGGCTGCAGCACCGCCATTTGCAGGATTTCGTTGCGCTTCTTCTCGCCGCCGGAGAAGCCGACATTGACCGCGCGGCGCAGCATGTCGGCGCTGATGCCGAGCTTGCCGGCGGTCTCGCGCACCAGCTTGATGAATTCCGGCGTCATCAATTCCGCCTCGCCGCGCGCTTTGCGCTGCGCGTTGAGCGCGGTGCGCAGGAAGGTCATGGTGGCGACGCCCGGCACCTCGACCGGATACTGGAACGCCAGGAACACGCCCTTGGCGGCGCGCTCGTCGGCGGCCATGTCCAGCACGCTTTCGCCGTCGAGCAGAACGTCGCCCTCGGTCACCTGGTAGCCCGGCTTGCCGGCGAGCACATAGGCGAGCGTCGACTTGCCGGAGCCGTTCGGGCCCATGATGGCCGCGACCTGGCCCTTTTCGACGGCCAGCGTGAGGCCGTTGAGGATTTTCTTGCCCTCGACCTCGACATGCAGATTTTTTACTTCAAGCAACATTGCCAATTCCCGTTCAAGTCCGCAGCGTGGAAATCTCGTCGATCAACTGGTCGAGCGTGCGTTCGGCGCCGCCGCCGAAATCGACCGGATTGGTCGACGGCGCCCACACGTTTTCGGAGACACGAAAGCGGTCGGCGCCGGCGCGGCGCGCCGCCAGAAACCGGCTGCCGCCCTTGACGATCAAGTCCTCGTTCTCGCGATAGACCTGAAGATCGGGAAAATGCCGCGCGACGCAGTCGACCAGCTCGCCCGCCGGCTTGTCGCGTCCCAAGCAGGCCGACACCTCGGCTTTCAATTTTGCTCGGTCGAGGCTCATCCGACGCTTCCTTCCAGCGAGATCGAAATCAGCTTCTGCGCTTCGACCGCGAACTCCATCGGCAGCTGCTGCAGCACGTCCTTGACGAAGCCGTTGACCACGAGCGCGGTCGCTTCTTCCGCCGACATGCCGCGCTGCTGGCAGTAGAACAGCATGTCCTCGGAGATCTTCGAGGTGGTGGCCTCGTGCTCGAACACGGCGGAGGAATTCTTCGCCTCGATATAGGGCACGGTGTGCGCGCCGCACTGGTCGCCGATCAAGAGCGAATCGCAATTGGTGAAGTTGCGCGCGCCCTTGGCCTTGCGGTGCGCGGTGACCAGGCCGCGATAGGTGTTGTTGGACTTGCCGGCCGCGATGCCCTTGGAGATGATGCGGCTCGTCGTGTTCTTGCCGAGATGCAGCATCTTGGTGCCCGAGTCGACCTGCTGGCGGCCGTTGGAGATCGCGATCGAATAGAACTCGCCGCGCGAATTGTCGCCGCGCAGGATGCAGCTCGGATATTTCCAGGTGATGGCCGAGCCGGTCTCGACCTGCGTCCAGGAAATCTTCGAGCGCTGCGCCGCGGCAGTCGCCGCGCTTGGTGACGAAGTTGAAGATGCCGCCTTTGCCCTCGGCGTCGCCCGGATACCAGTTCTGCACCGTCGAATATTTGATCTCGGCGTCGTCGAGCGCGACCAGTTCGACCACGGCGGCGTGCAACTGGTTCTCGTCGCGCATCGGCGCGGTGCAGCCTTCGAGGTAGCTGACGTAGGCGCCCTTGTCGGCGATGATCAGCGTGCGCTCGAACTGGCCGGTGTTCTGCTCGTTGATGCGGAAATAGGTCGACAGCTCCATCGGGCAGCGCACGCCCGGCGGCACGTAGACGAAGGAGCCGTCGGAGAACACCGCCGAATTCAGCGTGGCGAAGAAATTGTCCGAGGTCGGCACCACCGAGCCGAGATATTTCTTCACCAGCTCGGGATGCTCGCGGATCGCCTCCGACATCGGCATGAAGATCACGCCGGCCTTCTTCAGCTCTTCCTTGAAGGTGGTGGCGACCGACACCGAGTCGAACACGGCATCGACCGCGACGCGCCGCTCGCCTTCGGGGCGCACGACGCCGGCGAGGATTTCCTGCTCGCGCAGCGGAATGCCGAGCTTCTCGTAGGTGCGCAGGATTTCCGGATCGACCTCGTCGAGCGAGGCGAGCGCGTTCTTCTTCGGCGCCGAATAATAATAGGCGTTCTGGTAATCGATCTTGGGATAGTCGACGCGCGCCCAGGTCGGCTCGCGCATGGTCAGCCAGCGGCGATAGGCTTCCAGCCGCCAGGCCAGCATCCATTCCGGCTCGCTCTTCTTGGCCGAGATGAAACGCACGGTGTCTTCCGAAAGGCCCTTGGGGGCCTTCTCGGATTCGATATCGGTGACGAACCCGTATTTGTATTGGTCAACGTCGATGCGGCGGACCTGCTCGACGGTCTCTTGTACGGCCGGCATTTTTCCCTCCGCTCACGGTTGCAAGGACCGCGGGTTGGATTTGTCGGTTATGGTGCTAAGCGCTGCTGTCGCTGAGCTCATCCCTATTCGGTTGCGTTTGCTGATGCCGCGCACCGCCTAAGCGGCGAGGCCGCGTCTCTCCTTAAGTAGTGATCCGGCAAGCTTTTTCCAAGTTCCCAGGAACCGTTCCAGGTCGCTTCGGTCGTGGTCCAGCCCGAGGCTCACGCGCACCGCGCCGCGCGCCAGTGCGGGAGCGACGCCCATCGCCGCCAGCACGTGCGAGGCCGCGACCTTGCCGGACGAACAGGCGGAACCCGAGGACAGCGCTATCCCGGCCAGATCGAAGGCGATAATGGCGGTTTCCGCCTTCAGGCCGGGAACCGCGAACAAGCGTCGTATTGGGCAGGCGCGCCGACTTTGGCGCCGAAGATCACCGCGTCCGGCGTCGCCGCCCGAATCCCGGCTTCCAGCCGGTCGCGCAAGCCCGCCATGCGCGGGCGCATCGGCCTGCGTTGACGGCGGCGCAGGCGGCGCCGAAGCCGGCGATGGCGGCGACGTTTTCGGTGCCCGCGCGCAGGCCGCGCTCCTGCCCGCCGCCCTTGATCAGCGGCTCGAGACGCAGGTCGCCGCGGCGGATGAGCGCGCCGGCGCCCTGCGGGCCGCCGAGCTTGTGCGAGGAAATCGTCATCAGGTCGGCGCCGAGCTCGTCGATCTGGCAGTCGATGCGGCCCGGCGCCTGCACGGCATCCACGTGCAACAACCCGCCGGCCGCATGCACGATGTCGGCGATCGGCGCGGATCGGCTGGATGACGCCGGTCTCGTTATTGGCGAGCATCACCGAAACCAGCGGCCGCTTGGCGCGGCCGAGGGCGCGGGCGAGCGCCGCGAGATCGACGATCGCCGTCGCCGTCGACCGGCAATTCCTCCACGCATCGGCGGCAAAACGCCCGCCGCTGCGCACCGACGGGTGCTCGATCGCCGACACGAACAGGCGGTCGCGTCGCCCGTCCAAGGCCGGCGTCAGCGCCAGCATGTTGGCTTCGGTCGCCCCGGTGGTGAAGGTGACGTCCTCGGGCGCGGCGCCGACCAAAGCGGCGACCTGCCGCCCGCGCCTTCTCGATCAGCGCGCGGGCGGCGCGGCCCTTCCGCGTGCACGGAGGAGGCATTGGCCGCCTCCAGCGCCGCAACCATGGCGGCACGCGCCTCCGCCCGCAGCGGGGCGGTCGCATTCCAGTCGAGATAGGTCCGCTGCGTCATCGGGTTTTCGGCCATGGCCGCGGTATTTACGGACCGCCAGCCCAAAAAGCTTGCTTTTTGCCCGGCGGATCGTGTTAAAAGCCCGCGTTCGCGGGAGCGAACTTATAGCCTGTAGACGCTCCTGAACAGCGGAATTCATATAATTAGAATAGTTCTAAACTGGTGGCCGGGAGCGTCAAGTTCCGTCCGCCGCCAAAGCCAAGCCGCCGCCCTCGCGGCGGGCGCAATCGAGGTTAATCGCAATGCCTGAAGTCATCTTCACCGGTCCGGCCGGACGGATCGAGGGCCGCTACCACCCGGCGCGGCAGAAGAACGCGCCCATCGCCATCATCCTGCACCCGCACCCGCAATTCGGCGGGCACGATGAACCACCCGATCATCTACCAGCTCTATTACGCCTTCGTGCACCGCGGCTTCTCGGCGCTGCGCTTCAATTTCCGCGGCGTCGGCCGCAGCCAGGGCTCGTTCGACCACGGCACCGGCGAATTGTCGGATGCCGCCTCCGCGCTCGACTGGGCGCAGACCATCAACCCGGAGGCCAAGAGCTGCTGGATCGCCGGCTTCTCCTTCGGCGCCTGGATCGGCATGCAGCTTCTGATGCGCCGGCCGGAGATCGAAGGCTTCATCTCGATCTGCCCGCCCGCCAACCTCTACGACTTCTCGTTCCTGGCGCCCTGCCCGTCCTCGGGCCTGATCATCCACGGCGACAAGGACGCGGTGGTGCCGCACAAGGACGTGACCACGCTGGTCGAGAAGCTCAAGACGCAGAAGGGCATCGTCATCGAGCAGAAGGTGGTGCAAGGCGCCAACCATTTCTTCGACGCCAAGATCGATACGCTGCTCACGCAGATCGGCGCCTATCTCGACAAGCGCCTGAAGATCGAGCGCAAGCCGAGCGCGGCGTAAGACTTAAGCCTGCACCGAATAGCCGCCGTCGACGGCGATCGCCGCGCCGGTGATGAAATCGGACGCCGGGCTCGCCAGAAACACCGCGATGCCGGCGAAATCCTCCGGCTTGCCCCAGCGCTGCGCCGGCGTGCGGCCGAGCACTCTGTCATGCAGCCCCGGCACTTGCTCGCGCGCCGTGCGCGTCAGCTCGGTGTCGATCCAGCCCGGCAGGACGATGTTGACCTGGATATTGTCCTTCGCCCAGGCGACGGCCAAGGCGCGCGCCATCTGCACGATGCCGCCTTTGCTCGCCGCATAAGGCGCCGCATAGGACGAGGCGAACACCGACATCATCGAGCCGATATTGATGATCTTGCCGCCGCCGGCCTTCACCATGTGCGGATAGGCCGCCTGCGCGCACAAGAACGCGGCGGTGAGATTGGTGTCCATCACCTGGTGCCAGTCTTGCGCGCTCAAATCCTGCGGCGGCTTGCGGATGCTGGTGCCGGCATTGTTGACCAGGATGTCGAGCCGGCCGCAACGCTTGGCCGCGCCGTCGATCGCCGCTTTGCACGAGGCTTCCTGCAACACGTCGAGCTCGGCGAATTCGGCTCGGCCGCCGAGCGCCGCGATTTCGGCCAGCGCCGTTTTCGCTTTCGCCTTGTTGCGCCCGGCGATGACCACGCTGGCGCCGGCCGCGGCCAGCCCCTTGGCCATGCCGAGGCCGATGCCGCCATTGCCGCCGGTGATAAAAGCGACGCGTCCCTTGAGGTCGAACATGGTCAATCCTGCATGCCCCAGCGCCGCACGGTCGCCTGCTCGACCAAACGGAAGATCACGTTCTCGACCGCCAGCCCGATCAAGATGATGGTGAGCAAGCCGGCGAACACGTCGGGGATGTTGAGCAGGTTCTTGGCCTCGAAGATGAACCAGCCGAGCCCGCCCTGCCCCGAGGTGGTGCCGAACACCAGTTCGGCGGCGATCAGCGTGCGCCAGGCGAAGGCCCAGCCGATCTTGAGGCCCGCGAGGATGCTCGGGAACGCCGCCGGGATCAGGATCTTGGCGGCGAAGCGCAGACCGCCCAGCCCGTAATTCTGCCCGACCATGCGGTAGGTGTTGGACACCCCGCGAAAGCCGGCATGGGTGTTGAGCGCGACCGCCCACAGCACCGAATGGATGAGCACGAAAACGAGGCTGCCGATGCCGAGCCCGAACCAGATCAGCGCCAGCGGCAAGAGCGAGATCGCCGGCAGCGGATTGAACATCGCCGTCATGGTTTCGAGGAAATCGGCGCCGATGCGGGTGTTGATGGCAAGGAAGGTGAGCGCGGCGGCGAGCAGCACGCCGGCGCTGTAGCCGATCAGCAGCACCTTGATCGACAGCAGCGCGCGCGCGATCAGCGTGCCGCTGACAACCCCGCCCCACATCGCCTGCACGGTCGCGCTAAAGGTCGGCACCAGCAATTCGTTGTCGAGCCAGCGCGCGTAGCCCTCCCACAGCGCCGCCAGCACCACCAGCACGAACAGCTTGCGCAGCCAGCCTTGATTGTAGAGCGTCTCGAACAACGTCAGCGGCTTTGCGACGATGCCGAACTGATCGGCGCCCAAAGTCTCGCGGTAGATTTCCGGGCGCGCTGCGTAGCATGGCGGCGTCAGACATGGCCGGGCTCCTCTATCCTGTCCGCAAACAGCATGTCGTGCACCGTCTGCTCGAGCTTGACGCCGGCGGCGGAGGTCGCCTGCTCCGCGCGGCACGCTGTTGATCTCGGCCTTCACCTGGCCCGGATGCGGCGACAGCAGCAAAATGCGGTTGCCGATCTTGATCGCCTCGGGGATCGAGTGGGTCACGAAAATCACGGTGAACTTCACCTCGTCCCACAGCGCGAGCAATTCGTCCTGCATGCGCACGCGCGTCAGCGCGTCGAGCGCGGCGAACGGCTCGTCCATCAGCAGGATGTCCGGCTCCATCGCCATGCCGCGCGCGATCGCCACGCGCTGCTTCATGCCGCCGGAAAGCGTGTGCGGATAGCTGCCGGCAAATTTCGCCAGATTGACCATCTCGATCGCCTGCATGGCCTTGGCTTTTGCCGCGGCATGCTGCGAGCCCGCCGGCGCTCAGCAGCGGAAACATCACGTTTTGCAGCACGGTCTTCCAGGGCAGCAGCTGGTCGAACTCCTGGAAGATCATCATGCGGTCGGGGCCGGGCTTGGCGATGGAACGGCCCTTGAGCGTGATCTCGCCTTCGGTCGGGCGCAGGTAGCCGCCGATCGCCTTCAGCAGCGTCGATTTCCCGCAGCCGGAGGGGCCGAGCAGCACGAAGCGGTCGGATTTTTGCACGGCGAAGTCGACGCGGTAGGTCGCGGTGACCAGATAGCGCGGCGTCTTGTATTGCAGCGTGACCCCGCGCACCTCGAGCAGCGGCTCTCCTGCCATCGCTTTGGCCCTCTGCCCGGATGTCATTCCTCGAGTTCAAGTCCGAGGATGAGGAAGCTCCAGGACTTGCCGTGCGAGTCGAGATTGAGCGAGCGGTTCACCCCGCCCTCGAGCGCATCCTGCATGACGAAGTTCAATCCGTGAAGATGCTCCAGCACGTAACGCTCGACCGTGCCGCGGATGAGGTCGGGAAAGGCGCGCTTGATGCGCTCGGCGGTCAGCGTGCGCTTGAGCAGCTCGAAATCCTCCGGGTCGTAGACCCAGACATTGACGTTCGAGGTATTGCCCTTGTCGCCGGCGCGCGCATGCGCGATGTCGCGCACCAGCCGGGGCTCGTTGCGGCCGCGCGGGCTCATGCGACCAGGATGTCCACGCGTCGGCTTGACCTTGTCGCGTTCGATCAGCACCGATTTCGTCATCACGCAGGGCGTAATCGAGCCGCGAAAGCCGCCGCCGCCGGCCGGCCCGCAGCACAACAGCGATTCGACCTCCCACAGCATGATCTCGGCCGTGCTCCCGACCTGGCGCGCGCAGGGTCACGTGCAGCCGCACGTCCTGCGCGTCGGCGGCGCGCACGCCCGGCGGTGGCAAACAGCGAATTGACGCCGATCAGGTCGATGCGCAGATCGCCGGCTGATGCCGTGCACGCGCGCCAAGCGCTCGCGCACGATCTCGGCGGCGAGCCGGCCGCGCTCCTGCGCGCCCGGGCCGGCATAGCTCACGCCCGCCTCGCCCTGGAAGCCGCCGTCGAAGCCGACGGTGACCTTGAGCTTGTCGGGCCGCGCGCTGCCGGCGGCATTCGACACCTGCGACCCGGTCGGCGCCGGCGGCCGCGATGTCGCACTTGGCTGAAATCGGCGGTGACATCGGGCGTCAGATAGCGCGCCGGATCGTGCACCTCGTAGAGCAATTGCTCCTTCACCGTCGCCGTGCTGACGCAGCCGCCGGTGTCGGCAAGCTTGGTGATGACGGCGCTGCCGTCGGCCGGCACTTCGGCGATCGGATAGCCGCAGTCGCGCCAGATCGGCCACGTCCTTGACGCCCGGATCGGCGAAATAGCCGCCGGTCACCTGCATGCCGCATTCCATCAGATGGCCGACCAGCGTGCCGGCGCCCATGCGCGGCGTGTCCGCGGCATCCCAGCCGAAGCGATGCGCGAGCGGCGCCAGAAACATCGACGGGTCGGCGAGCCGGCCGCCGATGATGACGTCGGCGCTCGGCTTCGAGCGCGGGCATGATGGCGTCGGCGCCGAGATAGGCGTTCATGCCGACCACCGGCATGTCGACATCGGCGAGCGTGCCCGGCTCGTCCATGAACGGCTGCGTCGCGCGGCACCAGCGGCCGACACGTCGTCGCCTTCGATGCAGGCAACCTTCAGGCCCTTGAGGCCGAGTTCGCGCGCGATGTCGAGCGTGCGCTCGGCCGCCGCGCGCGGATTGGCGGCGCCCATGTTGGTGATCATGACGCGTGCCGGCGGCGCGGCAGGCCGGCAGCAGCGCGCGCATGCGGCGCGTCAAGCTGCGCGTTATAGCCGCGCGCCGGATCGGCCATGCGGTCGCGGTGGCGCGAAGGCGACGGTGCGCTCGCCCAGGCATTCCAGCACGATGGCGTCGAGCTTGCCGCGCTCGACCAGATCGACCGCCGGCTCGAGCCGGTCGGCGGAAAAGCCCGCGCCGGTGCCGAGCCGGAATACGGGAGACGACTGGCTCATGGGCCGGACGGCGCTCAGTCGCCCTTGAGCGCGCCGACTTCCGGGAAGAACAGGTCGTCGATCTTGCCCGGCGCCTTCTTGATCGAGCCGATCTTGGCCATGAATTGCGCGGTGGCGAACACCTTCTGCGGCTGCAGCGTGAAGGCGTAATCCTTGTCGCTGATCATCGCGACGATATCGCTGCACCGAGTTCTTGGTGTCGTTGGCCAGATCGAGATAGAGCTTGGCGGCGGCGCGGCTTGTCCTTGTTGATGGTGTCGATCGCCTCGCTTCAGCGCCTCGTAGAAGGCCTTGTAACACCTTCGGGTTGGCGTCGCGGAATTTCGCGTTGGCGGTGATCACCAGCGCGGTCGCCGGGCCGCCGAGGATTTCATAACTGGTGGTGATCAGATGCGCGCCCGGCACCTTGATCTCCTGCTCGTAGAACGGCGAGGTCGAGAAGTGCGCGTTGACGCCGGCGGTGTTGTTGATGAAGGCGAGCGTCGCGTCCGGGTGCGACAGCGACACCGTCAGCGGATCGAGCTTGGCGTAGTTCTTTTCGCCGAACGCCTTGGCGGCGGCCATCTGCAACATGATCGCCTGCGTCGAGATCTTGACCGAGGGCACCGCGATCTTGTCCTCGGCGGAGAAGTCCTTGAGGCTTCTTGACCTTGGGATTGCGCGTGACCAGATAGAGCGGATAGGTCGTGATCGCCGACAGGCCCTTGATCTGGCCGTTGGTCTTCGACCACAGCGTGATCAGCGAGGGCGCGCCTTGCGCGGCGAAGTGTAAGCGAGCCCGAGATCAGGCCGTCGTTCATCGCGCTCGGGCCGGCGAGCTTCGCCCAGTTCACGGCGAGGTCCTTGATAGCCGGCGGCGGCCGCGTGCTTCTCGACCAGCTTGTCGGCCTGCATCATCATCAGCGGCAGAAAGCTGACGCCGTATTGCTGCGCAACGGTGATTTCGCCCACTTCGGCGCGCAGCGGCGTCGTGGCGGCGACAGACAGCGCCACGCAGACGCGATCGATAAAATGCGGATGTTCATCGTGTCCTCCCGGCTGCCCGGATTTTTGCACGATTATCGGCGCCCGGCCAGTCTCGGCGGCGGCGCCGCGCTCGCAGCCGGCAAGCGTCAGGAAAACTTCTTCGCCACCAACACGGCGTTGAGCCCGCCGAAGGCGAAGGAATTCGACAGCGCGGCGTCGATGTTCATCGCGCGCGCCTCATTCGGCACATAATCGAGATCGCAGGCCGGATCCGGGCCGAGATAGCCGATGGTCGGCGGCGCGATGCCGTCGCGCACCGCCATCACGGTCGCCACCATTTCGAGCGCGCCGGCCGCCCCCAGCGCATGGCCGATCATGGATTTGGTCGAGGACACCGCCAGGCTTGCTGGCGTGATCGCCGAACACCTGATGCAGCGCCTTGGTCTCGGCCTCGTCATTGGCGGCGGTGCCGGTGCCGTGCGCGTTGACGTATTGGATGTCGCTGCGCCGCCATGCCGGCGTCGTCGAGCGCGCCTTGCATGGCGCGCGCCATGCCGCCGACGTCGGGCGCGGTCAAGTCGGCGGCGTCCGCGCTCATGCCGAAGCCGACGATCTCGCACAAGATTTTCGCGCCGCGCGCCTGCGCGCGTTCGAGCGGCTCGAGCACCAGCACCGCGGCGCCCTCGCCGATCATCATGCCTTCGCGGCCGATGGAGAACGGCCGGCACACTTCCGGCGCCATCACCCGCATCGCCTCCCAGCCGCGCATGGTGCCGAAGCTGATGCAGGCCTCCGAGCCGCCGGTCACCGCGCAGTCGACCGCGCCCGAACGCACCATATGGAAGGCCGCGCCGATCGCATGCGTGGCCGAAGCGCAGGCGCTGGCGATGACGTAAGCCGGCCCGCGCAGCCCGCAATGCATCGAGATCTGGCTCGCCGGCGCGTTGATCATCAGGCGCGGGATGCTGAGCGGAAACACCCGCTTCTTCTTCTCGAGATAGACGCGGCGGTAGGTGTCGTCGAGCGTCATCATGCCGCCGACGCCGGAGCCGATAATGCAGGCGGTGCGCAGCGACAGCGGCATGTCGAAGGTGATGGCGGAATGCGCGATCGCCTCGCGCGCCGCCACGACCGCGATCTGCGAGACGCGGTCGAGCGTCGAGAGCTCGCGCTCCTCGAAATGCTCGAGCGGCTCGAAGTTCTTGATCTCGGCGACGACCTTTTGCGTGAGCTCTTCCGGCGTCGAGGTGAGCGTGATCGGCCCCATGCCGGACGTGCCGCGCTTGAGCGCGTCCCAATAGGCCGGGACCGTCTGCCCCAGCGGCGTGACGGCGCCAAGGCCGGTGACGACGACGCGGTTCACGTCACTCACGATTTCTTCTTGTCGACCAGCTTTTGGATCGCGTTGACGACGTCGCCGACGGTCGTCGAATTCGGTGCGCGGATTATTGGTATTGGCGTTGTAGGGGATCTGGATGTCGAACTTCTCTTCGAGATCGAAAATCATCTCGACGGCGTCGAGCGATTCGAGACCCAGGTCCTCGAGCCGGTCGGACAGCTCGATCTTCGGGTGATTCTCGACCCGCACCTTCTTGGCGATGATGGCGATCACGTCGTTCGTTACGTCGGTCATAGGCCAGAGCCCCCATCACTTCTTGGTCAATTGTTCCAGCGCGTCGAGCCGCGACGCCGATGTCGTCCACTTTCTGATGCAGCCGTTTTTGCCGGCCCGCATAGACGAATTGCTCCAGCGCGCGCTTGTGCGGGATCGCCGGATAGCCCAGCACGAAGGCGCGCGCCTCGACGTTGGTCGGAACGCCCGAGCCGGGGCCGATCACCGCCTCCTCGCCGATGCGCACGTGATCACTGATGCCGACGCGCGCCCGCGATGCGCACGCGGTTGCCGATGGTCACGCTGCCCGAAATCCCCACCATGCCGGCCAGGATACAGCTTTCTCCGATGACGACATTGTGGCCGATATGGACCAGATTGTCGATTTTGGTGCCGCGGCCGATGCGGGTGGTTTCCAGGGTCGAGCGGTCGATGGTGGTGCCGGCGCCGATCTCGACGTCGTCGCCGATCTCGACATTGCCGAGCGAATGGATGCGCGTGACCACCACGTCGGCGCGTAAAGCCGGTCGGCGAATTCAGATCCGGCGCGAAGCTGAAGCCGTCCGAGCCGATCACCACGTTGGCATGGACGATCACGCGGTCGCCGATCTTGACACGGTCGCCGATGCGCACGCCGGGATGAAACAGGCCTTCTTGCCGATCGCAACGTCGCTGCCGACCGTGACGTGCGGCAGGATCGCGGTGCCGGCGCCGATCTTGCTGCGCGCGCCGATCACGACATAGGCGCCGATGCGCACGCCGGCGCCGAGCTCGGCGTCGGGCGCGATGACCGCGGTCGGGTGAATGCCGTCGGCGCCGGCCGGGCCGGGATCGAATAGCGCGGTCAGCTTGGCAAGCGTCATGCGCGGCTCGTCGATGGCGATCACCGCCTTGAAGTCGCCGACGGCGACCGGGTTCCGGTTGGAAACCACCACCGCCTGCGCTTTGCTGCGCGAAAGCGCCGCGGCGGCGTCGCTGCTCATGGCGAGGGCGAGATCGGACGGCCGCTCGGCGCGCGCCGGGTGCACCAAGCGACGGATGTCGATGGCGCCGTCCCCTTCGATGCGCGCCGAAAGCGCGCGTGCGATGTCGCCTGTCAGCATAAATTGCCGTTTATTTCGTCGAACTTGGGCGGACCGTGCACCAGCCCTGCGGCAGGGTCAATTGCGGTCCGAAAATGGGTAATGGTTCCGACGGCCGCGCGTCAAGGCTGCGCCAAAAGCCCCCCGCGCATGGGCGTTGCGACGCCGGTGGTGGCCGGAAAAGTCAGCGGCAGGCCGCGCAGACTGCGCACCGCCAGATAAGCGAAGGCCTGCGCCTCGAGCGCGTCGGCCGACCAGCCGGCGGCGTCGGCGGTCTCCACCGTCGCCGGCGCCAGCCGCTCCGCCAGCATGCGCATCAAAGTCGGGTTGCGCGCGCCGCCGCCGGCCACGATCCAGGCGCGCGGCGGCGCCGGCAGATGCGGCACGACGCGCGCGACCGAGGCCGCGGTCAGCGCCGACAGCGTCGCCGCGCCGTCGGCGACGGTGAAATCCGGCAGGCCGATATTGGCGAAGGCAAAGGCGTTGCGGTCGAGCGATTTCGGGCAGGCCTGGCCGAAAAACGCATCGTCCAGCACGCGCGCGACGAAGTCCTCGTGACGCGGCCCTTGCGCGGCCTGGTCGCCGTCGCGGTCGAGCGGCGCGCCGGTGCGCGCGCGCATGAAATCGTCGATCAGCGCATTGCCCGGCCCGGTATCGCAGGCGATCGGATCGCCGCCATCGACGAAAGTGACGTTGGCGACGCCGCCGACATTGAGCACGGCGATCGGATGCGGGCGCGTCGAGATCGCGCGCCAGCGCCTGATGGAACACCGGCACCAAGCGGCGCGCCCTGCCCGCCGGCGGCCACATCGGCGGCGCGGAAGTCATGAGCCACCGTCAGCTCCAGCCGGCGCGCCAGCGCGGCGCCATCGCCGATCTGCACGGTCAGACGTTGCCGCCGGCCGGTGCAGCACGGTCTGGCCGTGAAAGCCGACGAGCGCGACCGTGCCGCGCTTGACGATCGTTCTCCGTGAGGAAACGTCTCGACGGTCTCGGCATGGACCGCGGTGACGAAGGCCTCGGCCTCGGCCAGCACGCCCGGCCGCTGCCGGCGGTCGGTGAGATGCGCGCCTTCCGCCAGCGCCTGCCGCAGCAGCGTTGCGCTCGCGGTTCGTATAGGTCCGGTAGCCGGTCGGGCCCAAAGCGGCAATGCGCTCGCCGTCGGTCTCGATCAGCGCCACGTCGACGCCGTCGAGCGAGGTCCCGCTCATCAGCCCGATTGCCCGCACCAGCCCCTGCCCCTTTTCCTTTACGCCGGACCTGTTACACCACCGGCGGCCGGGATGCGACCGGCTTCCCTTGAGTCCGACATGAGCGCCTATAAATCCGATTTTCTTAACGTTCTGGCCGAGCGCGGCTTCATCCACCAGGTGTCGGAGCCGGACGACGCTCGACGCGCGCGCCAAGGCGGGGGCGGTCACCGGCTATATCGGATTCGACTGCACCGCGGCCTCGCTGCATGTCGGCTCGCTGCTGCCGATCATGATGCTCTATTGGATGCAGCAGACCGGCCACCGGCCGATCGCGCTGATGGGCGGCGGCACCACCCGCGTCGGCGACCCCTCCGGCAAGGACGAGAGCCGGCGCATTCTGACCGACGAGATGATCGAGGAAAATCTCAAGGGCATCCGCGCCATCTTCTCCAAATTCCTGAAATTCGAAGGCGCCGGCGGCAACGCCGTGATGGCCAACAATGCCGACTGGCTCAACACGCTCAACTACATCGACTTCCTGCGCGACGTCGGCCGGCATTTCTCGGTCAACCGCATGCTGTCGTTCGATTCGGTCAAGCTGCGGCTCGACCGCCAGCAGGAGCTGTCGTTCCTCGAATTCAATTACATGGTGCTGCAGGCCTACGACTTCGTCGAGCTCAACAAGCGCACCGGCTGCATCTTGCAGATGGGCGGCTCCGATCAGTGGGGCAATATCGTCAACGGCATCGATCTCGGCCGCCGCATGCAGAACGCGCAACTGTTCGCGCTGACCTCGCCGCTGATCACCACCTCGTCGGGCGCCAAGATGGGCAAGACCGCGGCCGGCGCGGTCTGGCTCAACGCCGACTTGGTCAGCCCCTACGACTACTGGCAATACTGGCGCAACACCGAGGACGGCGACGTCGGCCGCTTCCTCAAGCTGTTCACGGTGCTGCCGCTCGCCGAAATCGCGCGGCTGGCCGCGCTCAAGGGCGCCGAGATCAACGAGGCCAAGAAGATGCTGGCGACGGAAGCAACCGCCTTGGTGCACGGCCGCGCCGCCGCCGATCGGGCGGCCGAGACCGCGCGCCGCACCTTCGAGGAAGGCAGCCACGCGGAGAATTTACCGACGCGTCACCTCGAATGCGATTTCGCAAGCGCCGGGAATGAGCGTGCTCACCGCCTTCGTCGAGGCCGGCCTGGTCGCCTCGAATGGCGAGGCGCGCCGTCAAATCAAGAACGGCGGGCTCAAGGTCAACGACGCAACCGTCACCGACGAGAAGATGCTGCTGACACCGGCGATGCTGACGCCGGAGGGCGTCATCAAGCTCTCGCTCGGCAAGAAACGCCACGTGCTGCTGAAGCCGAAGTGAGCGCTCAGCGCGTCGGCTGGTAGGCGTTCTGGTCGAAGGCGCTCGGATTGGGGATGAACTTGCGCAAGATGCCGGGCGCGACCGCGGTCGCGATATTGACGCTCACGCGCGGGGCGCGCGGCGGCCCCGACGCTTCATAGGCGATGCCGAGCAGGCCTTCGTTGCTGCCGCCGCCGAGGATGGTCCCGAAAAACGGAACCCGCCCGAAAATGTTGTTGATGCCGTAGAACGGCACGAAGGTTCCGTGCAGGCGCAGGTCGTCGCGTACGTAATCGATGTTACCTTCGATGGTCGCGCCCACCAGCGGTCCGCGCACCACGCCGTCGCGCACCACCATCGAGCCGGGCGCGCGCGCAAAGTCCGTGTGCAGTTCGGTGAATTCGACGCCGCCGTGCGGCTGGCCGGGCGCGTTCGACACCACGCGCTCGAGCGCTGGCTCTCCGCGCACGACGAAATTGCTGATGTAGAGATGGCCGATCTGGGTGGTCTGTTCCTGCGTCGGCGGGTCCATGGCGATCCACATGCGGCCGCCGAACATGCGCGGATACATGTCGGTGAAGCGGAACAGCGCGCCGGCGTCGTTGGTCTCGATGAACAGCACCTGGTGATTGTCGCGCGCGCGCAGGCGCAGGTCGCCGTTGAGCGGGGCATCGCGGCCGATCTTGGCGTTCATGGTGAAGACGCGGATGCGCCCGGCCCGGCGGGTCAATTTCAATTCCAGGCCGCGCAGCGTCTCGCCGTTATGGCCGGCGACGGTGCCGACCTTGAGGTCGAGATCGAGATCGATCTTCTTGCTCTTTTTCTCGACGCCGCGCTCGGCCATCGCCGCCTTGACGAAGTGACGCCCGTCATAGACGTCGCCGCGCATGATCACGTGCAGCGCGCCGTCATTGGCGCGGTCGGCTTTGAGCGAAAGCTTGTCGCCCTCCGACAGCGCGAAGACCGGGAAATTGGCCGTGCTGACGTCGCCTGCATTGTCGACTTCGACCATGCCTTTCACGTTGACGCCGGACCCGGATATCACCAGGTCCTCGAAGCGCGTGAATTTGGCGCTTTTGATCAGCGTGGCGGCGAGATGCGCCGGCTTGCCGGCCGGCTTCTGCCAGCCCGGCAGCAGGTCCTCGATCGCGACCGCCGTCAGGTCGGCGTCGAGACCGAAGCGGTCGTCCTTTGACTCGCCGCCCACCCGCCCGGCGATCTTGACCGGGATGACGCCGGTGATGGCGGCGCCGAGATTGATGCCGAGCCGCCGGCGCGAGGCCTCGTCGAGGTTGGCCTGCAAATACAAGACGGCGTCGGGCTCGCTCTTCTGGCGGCTCAAATCGATGGTGGCCGGCGTCCCGTTGATCTTGACGTCGCCCTTGACCCGATAGCCGGCGTTGGTCGCGGTCACCTGCATGGACGCGGCTTCCAGCTTCTGCCCGAGCAACATCTTATCGGCCGCGAAACTGGAAAGGTCGGCGGTGATGGCGTAGCGAACTCCGCCGCCCTGGGTGTGATCGAGCGGCAGTTCGAGCGAGACCTGCGCGGCGATGGTGCCGCGGCTGGTCGCCGGATCGAGCGCGAGCCCGACGTCGCCGCGCAGCGCGTCGCTCGCCAGCAACATGGCCGCCGCCGGCACCCCGCCGTCGATGCGGAACTGGGTATGCGAGAAGGCGGGCGAGGCGTGCGTATCCTTGATCTGGAACAGCCCGCTCGCGATGTTGAGCTTGCGCCCGGGCGCGACCTCGACCGTGCCGCGGCCGAGATTGACGGTGGTGGTGCGGCCGGTGATGCGAACGGTGAGATCGGCGTCGCGGATCGCCGGCAGGTCGGGAATCGGCTGCAGCGTGGTGGCGCTGCTCTCCATGTCGACCGACAGCCCCTCGTCCGGCGTCGGCGGGCCGTTCTTCTCGAAACTCGACAGCGGCGCGTTGCCCGCGATCACGATGCGCTCGATGGTGCCGGCGGAGACGTGCTGCTCGATCCAGCCGCGCACGTGCACGGCCGTGAAAGTCGGCCACAGCCGCTTCATCACCGCGATCGGCATGCGCGTGGCGGCGACGCCGAAGGCGAGATGCGGATCGGGCAGCGAATAATCGAGGCTGCCGGTCACCGCCAGCCCGACATTGTAGGTCGGCCGCGTGTCGACGCGGCCGATGTCGCCCTGATCGAGATCGATGCGCTTGCGCACGGTGTCGACGCGCGCCCGGATGGTCGACGTGGTTGAGCGAGATGCCCTCCTCGTTCGACTTCGCCGGCGCGGCGATGATGACCGGATCGATCACGTTGTCGCCGCGGGTGACGGCGATCTGCCAGAGGCCGCTGTCGCCGCTCGGCGCCTCGACCAAAGCGCGCAAGGTGAACTGGTTGCCGCCGGCCTGCACCTGGAACGGCACCACCAAGGTGTGGCGGCCGGCGTCCCACATGAAGCGGATATTGGCGTGGTCGACGCTGCGGCTGACGCGCTTGCCGTCCTCGTTATCGGAGATGGTGCCGGAGCCGACCAGCACTTGGCCCTGCACCACGCGCGGCGTGCCGTCGGCTGCGATTTCGGCGCGAATGCTGGTCGACAGCGGCAGGTCGGCGTCGACATCGTCTTCCTTGATGCGCAGCGCCAGAAGGATGTCGCGCATCGCGACCTGGCGTGCCTCGATGCCGACCGCGCGCACGCCGTCGGCCAGCGGCCGCATGGCGGCGCTCAGCGCCCAGGCGCGTTTTGGATTGTCGGATTCCAGGCGGAATATCACGCCGCCCTGCGCCGGACGCTGCAGGCTGGCGTTGATGCGGTCGAAGGTCCAGCGCTTGCCGTTGCGCCTGTCGTCGACGATCAGGTTGCCGTTCTTGAGGCCGAGTTCGCCCAGGTCGTGGCCGTCGAGACCGCTCGCGCCGAGCGCGTCGATCCAGGCCAGCACGCCGGCAAAATTCTGGAAACCGGCGCGCAGCGCGCCTGGCGGCAGCGCCGGCTCGGCCGCCGCCTTGGCCGGCGGCGCTGCGGGTTGCACCGGCGCGGCCGGCGCACTCGCGATCGGCCGCTTGTCGGCGCCGGCAAACACGATCACGCGGCCGTCGGTTTCGATGCGCACCGACATTTCCGCGCCGACCAGATTGAGGCTCTGCGCGCGCACCTGGCCGCGAAACAGGCCGATGCCGGAGAGCCCGACTTCCGCTTTCGGCGCGCTCGCGACGATGGTGCCGTCGGCGTCGCGCACCACGACGTTGAGCAGACGCAGCGAGGTGCGGCCATTCTCGTCACGCTCGATCTGCGTGCCGCCAACGGTGACGGTGTGCTTGCCGCCGAAATTCTCCTCGATGGCGGCTTTCAGCCAGGGCGTCGCGACGTCGAGCTCGATCGGCCCTTGCGCAAGCCGCCACCACAGCGTGACAACGCCACCTGCGCATACGACAAAGACAGCGGCCGAGATCCACAAGGTGCGGCGCATCCAGCGCCGCCGCGCCAGGCCGCCGAGCGCGCGCCCCGCCCCGGCGATGCGCCGGCGCAAGAACTGCCACCAGCTCGCATAGAGCTGCGCCTCGCCGCGCGGACTGCGGCGCATGTCGCGCCTTGAGATGGTGCTCGCGGCCCGTCATTCGTTTATTGGGCACCCCTCGTCGCGCGCTTAACGCGCCGCTCGGAACCGGCCGGAGGCTGATCGGCGCGGTCCAAGGCCCCATGATCGAGCCGGTTGCGCCCGCCCGACGCAAATGGCATCAGCGACATTGACGGGTCGAAAGCGACGAAAGGAAGGCATATGGCGCGCGGTTTGGTTGCGGGTGCGAAGGCCCCGGCCTTCACATTGCCCCGCGACGGCGGCGTCAAGGTCTCGCTGAAGGATTTCAAAGGCCGCAACCTCGTCCTTTATTTCTATCCAAAGGCCGACACCCCCGGCTGCACGCAAGGAAGCCATCGCATTCTCGCGTTTGCGCGGCGACTTTGCCAAGGCCGGGACCGAGATCCTCGGCGTCTCCGCCGATCCGGTCGCCGCGCAGGACAAGTTCAAAACCAAGCATAAACTCGGCATCGCGCTCGCCTCCGACGAGAGCAAGGCGATGCTGGAAGCCTTCGGCGCCTGGGGCGAGAAGTCGATGTACGGCCGCAAATTCATGGGCGTGATCCGCAAAACCTTCCTGATCGACGCGCAGGGCCGCATCGCCCGCATCTGGCCGAAAGTGCGCGTTCCCGGCCACGCCGAAGAGGTGCTCGCGGCCGCGCGCGCGCTCTAAAATCCCGTGCATTGCCAGCCGAATCACAGCGTGACCTAGCGCGCTTACCGGTTTCTTAACCATATCGGATTGATATCGACTTCCCCGGATCGACCAGGCCGAACCGGCAGAGGCGTCGATGTCGCATCCCACGTCCGATTACCTGCCCCTCGGTCATGTCCCGCGCCGCCCGCCGACGCACACCGCGGCCGCCGTCTCGCGCCAACACACGCAACGCGCCCAGGCCGGCTACACGCTCGCCCATGGCGGCCGCCAGGTGCGCATCGGGCCGGTGGCGTTCTGGATCGTGGTCGGCACGCTGGTGATCATGGCGGTCTGGTCGTTCGCCACCGGCACCTATTTCGCGTTCCACGAGGACGTGCTCACGCGCCTGATCGGCCGCCAGGCCGAGATGCAGATTCGCCTACGAAGACCGCATCGCCGAATTGCGCGCGCAGGTCGACCGCATCGCCAGCCGGCAATTGCTCGACCAGGAGCAGTTCGAGCAGAAGCTCGAGCGCCCTGTTGCAACGCCAGGCGACGCTCGAGAGCCGCACCAGCGCGCTCGGCGGCGAGGTCACTGACCGGCTCGATCCATCCGCCGCGCGCCGCGCCCGCCGCCGACGCGCCGCCCGGCAAGCCGCGGCCCTCGCCGATCAGCGACACCGTGATCTTCAAGGCGCCGCCCGAGCGCGAGGCGCGGCTTGAATCGCGCGAAGCGCCGGCGCGCCCGGTCAAGCTCGCCACGCGCGGCGAGGATGCCGGCCTCGAAGGCGTGCTCGCGCGCGTCGCCCGCTCGCTCGACCAGGTCGAGCGGCGGCAGACCTTGGTGCTCGCCGACATGGAGCAGCGCTTCGACGGCAAGGCGCGCCGCATGCGCGGCGTGCTCGACGATCTCGGCGTCGATCCCAAAGTTCCATGCGCAGCCATTCGATCGGCGGCCCGTTCGTGCCGGTGAAGCCGCCGCGCGCCGACGCCAGCGCCTTCGAGCGGCAGCTCTACCGCATCAACCTCGCGCGCGCGCAGGTCGACCGCTACACGCAGACCTTCGCGACCGTGCCGGTGCGCAAGCCGGTCGAAGGCGAGCGTCGACATGAGTTCGCCGTTCGGCGTGCGCACCGATCCGTTCCTCGGCCGGCCGGCGATGCACACCGGCATCGACTTGCGCGGCGACATCGGCGAGCCGGTGCACGCCACCGCCAACGGCAAGGTCACGATCGCCGGCTGGGAGGGCGGCTACGGCAAAATGGTGGAGATCGACCACGGCAACGGTCTCGCCACCCGCTACGGCCATCTGTCCGAGATCGACGTGAAGGTCGGCCAGATCGTGCGCATCGGCCAGGTGATCGGCAAGATCGGCTCGACCGGCCGCTCCACCGGGCCGCATCTGCACTACGAGACGCGGGTCGACGGCGAGCCGGTCGATCCGCAGAAATTTCTGCGCGCCGGGCTGCGGCTCGGGCGGACTTCTAGCGCTACCCGCTAGCTTACTCCACGTCCTCGACCTCGCTCCGGCCCGCCGCCGAAGGCTTTCTGCGCCAGCGCGGCCTGCATGAATTCGTCGAGATCGCCGTCGAGCACGCCGCCGGTGTTCGGAGGTCGAGACGCCGGTGCGCAGGTCCTTGACCATCTGATAGGGCTGCAACACGTAAGAGCGGATCTGGTGGCCCCAGCCGATGTCGGTCTTGGCGGCCTGCTCGGCCTCGGCCTTGGCCTCGCGCTTCTTCATTTCCGCCTCGAACAGTTTGGCGCGCAGCATGTCCCAGGCCATGGCGCGGTTGCGGTGCTGCGAGCGGTCCTGCTGGCACTTCACCACGATGTTGGTCGGGATGTGCGTCAGGCGCACCGCCGACTCGGTCTTGTTGACGTGCTGGCCGCCGGCGCCGCCCGAGCGCATGACGTCGGTGCGCACGTCCTTCTCGTCGATGTCGATCTTGATGCGGTCGTCGACCACCGGAAAGACACCGACGCTGGCGAACGAGGTATGCCGCCGCGCATTGGCGTCGAACGGCGAGATGCGCACCAGCCGGTGCACGCCGTTCTCGCTCTTGAGCCAGCCATAGGCGTTGTGGCCCTTGATCATGCACGGTCGCCGACTTGATGCCGGCGCCCTCGCCTTCGCTCTCCTCGATCCACTCGACCTTGTAGCCGTGCGCCTCCGCCCAGCGCACATACATGCGCATCAGCATGCCGGCCCAATCCTGGCTCTCGGTGCCGCCGGCGCCGGCATGGACTTCGAGATAGCAGTCGTTGGCGTCGGCCTCGCCCGACAGCAGCGCTTCCAGTTCGCGCCGCGCCACTTCGGCGCTTGCAGCCGCTTGAGCGCGGCTTCCGCCTCGGCGACGGTCTTGTCGTCTTTCTCGGCTTCGCCGAGCTCGATCATGGTGAGCTGGTCGTCGAGCTCCTGCTCGATGCGGCCGATGGCGTCGAGCTGGTCCTCGAGCGCGTCGCGCTCGCGCATCACGCGCTGCGCGCGCGCCTGGTCGTTCCAGAGGTCGGGGTCTTCGGCCTCTTTGTTCAGCTCGGCGAGGCGGCGCGTCGCGGTGTCGACGTCAAAGATGCCTCCTCAGCAGCGCGAGCGACTGCTTGATCTCGTCGACGAGGCTCTGGGTTTCCGCGCGCATGACTTCATCCAAGGCCGCCGTCGCGGCCGGTTCGAATTCCATTGTGGGGGATTTAACGTCGCAGATGCAACGCGGCAGCGCAACTCAATACAGCCCGCCGGTGCCGTTGCGGATGGCGCGGTCGGCGTCGGGCGGCACGCCGTAAGGCTGCGGCGGCGGCGGCAAGCCGGGATTGTCGCTAGTTGCCGACCACCGAATAGCTGTCGGGCGGCGCGGTGCCGGGCTTGAAGGCTTCCAGGATCGCCTGCTGCGTATCGGGGCCGGCGCGCATGCCGGTCTTGGGATCGACGCGGATCAGCTTGATGCCTGTCGGCACGCGGAACGGCACCGCCGGCTTGTCGGCGAGCGCGACCTTGATGAAATCCTTCACGATCGGCGCCGCCACGTGGCCGCCGGTCTCGCCGCGCCCGAGCGTCTGCGGCTTGTCGTAGCCGACATAGACGCCGACCACGAGGTCGGGCGTGAAGCCGATGAACCAGGCGTCCTTGTAGTCGCTGGTGGTGCCGGTCTTGCCGGCGATGGGCTTGCCGACTTCCTTGCCGAAGCCGACGCCCGCCGCCGTGCCGCGCAGCACGACGCCTTCCATGATCGAGGTGATCTGGTAGGCGGTCATCGGGTCGAGCACCTGCTCGCGCCGGTCGACGAGCGAGGGCTCCGGCTGGTCCTGCCATTTCTTGGCGTCGCAGCCGAGACATTCGCGCTGGTCGTGGCGGTAGACGGTGTGGCCGTAGCGGTCCTGGATGCGGTCGATCAGCGTCGGCTTCACGCGCCGCCCGCCATTGTCGATCATGGCGTAGGCGGTGACCATGCGCATCAGCGTGGTTTCGCCGGCGCCGAGCGCGAAGGACAGATAGGGCGGCAGGCTGTCATAGACGCCGAAGCGCTTGGCGTATTCGGCGATCAGCGGCATGCCGATGTCCTGCGCCAGGCGCACCGTCATCACGTTGCGCGAATGCTCGACGCCGAAGCGCAGGGTCGAAGGCCCGAAGAAATTGTGCTCGTAGTTCTCCGGCTTCCAGATGCCGATGCCGGGGCCCTGGTCGATCTCGATCGGCGCGTCGAGGATCAGCGTCGAGGGCGTGTAGCCGTTGTCGAGCGCGGCGGCATAGACGATCGGCTTGAACGAGGAGCCGGGCTGGCGCAGCGCTTGCGTCGCGCGGTTGAACTGGCTCTGGTCGTAGGAGAAGCCGCCGACCATGGCGAGCACCCGGCCGGTCCAGGGGTCTTCCACCACCATGGCGCCGGACACCTCCGGAATCTGCCGCAGGATATAGTGGCCCGTTTCCTTGCGCGGGCTCGACATAGACCACGTCGCCGGGCTCGAGCACCTGGCTGACCTTGCTCAGCGCCTTGCCCTTGATCTTGACCCACTTCATGCCGTCGAGCGCGAGCGTGCCGATGTCGCGCTCCTTGCTGACGAAGCCGCCCGGCTCGCGTCCGGGCTGCAGGCCGATGCGCGTCGACTTGTCGCCGGCATCGAGCACCACCGCGAGCCGCCAGGGCGCGACGTCGTTGAGCGCCTTCACGTCGGCGAGCTTGCCGCCCCAATCGCCGGTGGCGATGTCGAGCTTGCTGACCGGGCCGCGCCAGCCGGCTTTGCGTCTCGTCGTAACGGACCAGTCCTTCCTTCAGCGTCTTGCTGGCGAGCGCCTGCAATTTGGTGTCGAGCGTGGTGCGCACCGACATGCCGCCGTCGTAGAGCTTCTTCTCGCCGTAGCGGTCGTAGAGTTCGCGGCGCACTTCCTCGGCGAAATATTCGGCCGCGAAGGTGTGCACGCCGTTCGCCTTCTGGGTGACGGCGAGCGGAGAGGCCTTGGCTTTCTCGGCGTCGGCGGCCTTGATGAAGCCGTCCTGCGCCATCTGGTCGAGCACCCAATTGCGCCGCTCGATCGCGCGCTCGCGGGCGCGGAACGGATGGTAATTGTTGGGCGCCTTGGGCAGCGCGGCGAGATAGGCCGCTTCCGGGACGGTCAGCTCGTTGACGCCCTTGTCGAAATACGTGAGCGCCGCGGCGGCGACGCCATAGGCGCCAAGGCCCAGGTAGATTTCGTTCAAGTAAAGCTCGAGGATCTTGTCTTTGCTGTAAGTGCGCTCGATCTTGAGCGCCAACAGCGCCTCCTTGACCTTGCGGCTGAGGGAAACCTCGTTCGATAACAAGAAGTTCTTGGCGACTTGTTGCGTGATGGTGGAAGCGCCCTGCGGGCGGCGGCCGCTGCCGTAATTCTCGATATAGGAGAAGGCGGCGCGCGCGATGCCGGTGAAATCGAGCCCGCCATGCTCGTAGAAATTCTTGTCCTCGGCCGCCAGGAAGGCGTTGATCACCAGCTTGGGCACCGCCTGGATCGGGATGTAGAGCCGCCGCTCGCGGGCGTATTCGCCGACCAGCGAGCCGTCGGCCGCGTGCACGCGCGTCATCACCGGCGGCTCGTAGTCCTGCAGCTGGGAATAGTCCGGCAGGTCCTTGGAGTAGTGCCACAGCAGTCCGGCGACGCCCGCCACTCCGACCACGAACACGATGGTGCCGGCGGCGAACAGGAAGCCGAAAAACCGCAAAAGAAGCTTCATGGGCGAATGGTCCCGCCGCCAACCGGGGCTCCGCCGGGCCGGGCCTTGGCAGAACCCCGTGTTTGCCCGGTTTTATGTTGAAACTGAGGCCGATAGGACCGGTTCCCGGCGGCCATTTCAGCGCGCCGCATTGGCCGCCCCGGCCAGCCGCGGGGCAAAGAAGGTGTCGATCGCCTGCACCAGCGCCGCCGCCGTGCGCGAGCGCCAGACCGGCGAGGTCAAATGGTCGAGGTCGCTTTTGGTCGACATATAGCCGAGCTCGAGCAGCACCGAGGGCACGTCCGGCGCGGTCAGTACCTTGAAGCCGGCCGACTTGACCGGGTGCAGGTGCAAGCGGCGTCACCGGCTTGAGCTCGCCCATGGCGGTGCGCGCGAACTGCACCGAGAAGCTCTTGGTCTCGCGCTGCGCCAGATCGACCAGGATATTGGCGACGTCGTCCGGCTCGGCGCTCAAATCGACGCCGGCGATCACGTCGGCCTTGTTCTCGGCTTCCGCCAGGCGGGCGGCGGTGGCGTCGGAGGCGCGCTCGGACAGCGTGTAGATGCTGGCGCCGTCGGCCTGCCCTTCGTTGCGCGGCAGATAATCGGCGTGGATCGAGATGAACAACGCGGCATGGCGCTGGCGGGCGAACTGCACGCGGCCGCCGAGCGGGATGAAGGTGTCGTCCGAGCGCGTCATCGCCACCCGGTATTTGCCGGTCTTCTCCAGCGCCGCGCGCAGCGTATGGGCGAAGGCGAGCACCACGTCTTTTTCGTTGGTGCCGTTGCTGGGCGCGCGGCTGCCGGTGTCGATGCCGCCATGGCCGGGATCGAGCACGATCAGCGGGCGCGGATCGTTGTCGGTGGCCGGCGCCGGCCAGTTATGACTGGATGGGGCGACGCGCCGGCTGTGATCGGCGAGCGCGATGGTGCGCAGGAAGCTGTCGCGGTCGGTGGGCGAGAGTTCGAGCACCAGCCGCGCCGGCATGTTGTCGGCGGCCGGCAGCGTGAAGGCCTTGTCGACCCGCACCGGACCCTTGACGTCGATGACGATGCGCGAGCCGCCTTTCATGACCAGGCCGTAGCGGAAGGCCTTGATCAGCCCGCGCGCGTGCTCGCCGGCGTTGGCCGGCAGCTTGAAGGCGACCTGCGGCAGGTCGATCACCACCCGGTAGGGATCGGCGAGCGTGAAGGCGGCGATGTCGACCTTCTGCGTGAGATCGAGCACGAAGCGCGTCGCCTTGTCGTCGCCGCCGACGCGCACGTCGCTCGCGACCGGCAAAGTCCATCGGCCGCAGTCTTGGCCGGCTCCGCCCGCGCGCGTGGCCGCGGCCGACAGCAAGCACCGTGCGCCAGTTAAGCACGGCGATGCAACCCCAGGCGGAATGTCACGAATCCGAGCCCTTTTCCGCGGCCGTTTTACCGTATTAGGCGCCGCTTCGGTTAACGGAACTTAAGCGGGCAACGCATTCGGGCGCGGAGTGTTGCGGCCAGGTCGCGGCGGCCTATGCCGGCCGCGCTCTGCCGCCCAACCCCCGCTTGCCATAAGGGGAATCCAGCCGTATGTAAGATCCTGCTGACGGTCAACGAGTTCCGGTTGTGCCGCGTTCGGGCCCCGGCGCGCTTTGGTCCTGGACCGCCCCCCTCGAGGAGGACGGCGGACGGGCGAGCGAGACGAGCCGAAACCCTTGTGAAGGACAACCGGAGCGGTGCGCGGGTGATCCCGCCGCCAAAGCCGTCGGCGTTTGCCAATCCCGGCCGCGCGGCCTGCTTTTCCCGCGCCGCCGTACCGCTAGGTCGCAAGTTTCATGCTGCCATTACCGCAGCAAGAGCCATTTGACGCGTTATGCCGGAGCGACGTTTCGCTCGCGGCGCGCGCCGGCTCCGCCCGCTCGGCGCGGGAACGCGCGGCCGCCTTCCTTCAACCCCAGTCTGGCCGGCGCCCCGGGCGTCCAGCGCACCACGTGCGCGCACGCTCCTGCCCCGGCCTATGTGAGATTTTCCAATGGCCGACAAAATGCTGATCGACGCGACCCACCCGGAAGAAACCCGGGTGGTCGTCCTGCGCGGCAACCGCGTCGAGGAATTCGACTTCGAAAGCGCCAACCGCAAGCAGCTTCGCGGTAACATCTATCTCGCCAAGGTCACGCGCGTTGAGCCGTCGCTGCAGGCGGCCTTCGTCGATTACGGCGGCAACCGCCACGGCTTCCTGGCGTTCTCGGAAATCCATCCCGACTATTACCAGATCCCGGTCGCCGACCGGCAGGCGCTGCTCGCCGAGGAAGCGCGCGCCCAGCGCGACGCCGACGAGGAAGCCGACAATCGCGGCCGCCGACGCGGCCGCCGCCATCGCCGCCGCGGCGCGCATCGCCATCGCGAGGTGAAGCGCAGCGAGCCGGTCGCCGGCGAGGCAGACCGAGCGCCAGGAGTTCGCCGGCGAAGCGCCGCGGAAAGCCAGCCCGGCGAAGCCGCCGCGCCGCAGCCGGATGGAGCGCGGAGCGCGCCGACCGCCATGCCCGAAGCGGCGCCGAAGTCACGCGACCGATGTCCGCCGAAGAGCCGGTGCCGAGCGCCGCCGAAATGCCGGCAGCCGACGAGATGCATTCCGCGCCTGCCGCCGAGCAGCGAGCCGGCCGGCCGAAGACGCGCCGAGCGAGCTCGGCGCACGATGCCGAAGCCGGCCGACCGAAGCCGCCGATCGAGGCGGCCGACGACGCCGCCGGCCGGCGAGCATGTCGAGATGCCGGCGACCGTCAACGGCAACGGCGACGACCAGCCCGAAGAGGAGGCGGTCGAATCCGTCGGCGGCGCCGACGCGCTGGAAGAAGCGCAGGAGCGCATGCCGCGCTTCCGCCGCCAGTACAAGATCCAAGAGGTCATCAAGCGCCGGCAGGTGATGCTGGTGCAGGTGGTCAAGGAAGAGCGCGGCACCAAGGGCGCGGCGCTCACCACTTATCTCTCGCTCGCCGGCCGCTATTCGGTGCTGATGCCGAACACCGCGCGCGGCGGCGGCATCTCGCGCAAGATCACCAGCGCCGAGGACCGCAGCCGGCTGAAGGAAATCGCGCAGGAACTGGAAGTGCCGGAAGGCATGGGCGTGATCCTGCGCACCGCCGGCGCCAGCCGCACCAAGACCGAGGTCAAGCGCGACTTCGAATACCTGCTGCGGCTGTGGGAGACGGTGCGCGACCTGACGCTGAAATCGATGGCGCCGACGCTGGTCTACGAGGAAGGCTCGCTGACCAAGCGCTCGATCCGCGATCTCTACACCAAGGACATCGACGAGATCGTCGTCGCCGGCGACGAAGGCTACAAGGAAGCGCGCGACTTCATGCGCATGCTGATGCCGAGCCACGCCAAGAACGTGAAGCTCTACAAGGACACGCAGCCGCTCTTCACGCGCTACGGCATCGAGAGCCAGCTCGACGCCATGTTCTCGCCGACCGTGCAGCTGCGCTCCGGCGGCTACATCGTCATCAACCAGGCCGAAGCGCTGGTCGCGATCGACGTGAACTCGGGCCGCGCCACGCGCGAGCACCACATCGAGGACACCGCGCTCAAGACCAACATGCGAGGCGGCCGAGGAGATCGCGCGCCAGCTGCGCCTGCGCGACCTCGCCGGGCTGATCGTCATCGACTTCATCGACATGGACGAGGGCCGCAACAACCGCACGGTCGAGCGCAAGCTGAAGGACGCGCTCAAGCACGACCGCGCCCGCATCCAGGTCGGCCGCATCTCGCATTTCGGCCTGCTGGAAATGTCGCGCCAGCGCATCCGCACCTCGGTGCTGGAAAGCTCGACCGAGAAATGCCCGGTCTGCGGCGGCTCCGGCCACGTGCGCTCGGTGTCGTCGGTGGCGCTGCAATTGCTGCGCGCGATCGAGGAAACGCTGATCAAGGGCGCGACGCACAATCTGATCGTGCGCACGCGCGCCGAAGTCGCGCTCTATGTGCTCAACCACAAGCGCGCGCATTTGCGCGACGCTGGAAGAGCGCTTCCGCGTCACGCTCACGGTCTCGGCCGATGCGACCGTGAACGCGCCAGATCTCCTACGTCATCGACCGCGGCGAGCAGGTGCACACGCGCGGAAGCCGCGGCGCGCCGCTGGCGCAGCGCGGCCCGGCGCAGATCGCGGCGCCGGCGCGTCGAGCGAGGACGAAGCCGAGGCGCGCGAGGAAGTCGAGGCCGAAGAGCCGGTCGAAGAAGCCGAGGCCGACTCGTGCAAGCGAACCGCCGGCGAAGCGCCGCGAGCGAAGGCGAACGCGAGCGGCGCGACGGCGCCGCCGGCGCCGGCGTGGCCGCGGGCGCGGCGCGGCGGCGAGCCGCGCGACGAACGGCGCAGCCGTTCGCGCACGAGACCGTTGCCGAGCACGCGGTCGCGCATGAAGATCACGACGCGCGGCTCGCCCGAGAAGAAGGCACGCAGCCCGCAGGCGGCGAGGCGCGCGCGCCAACGAGGCCGCGCCTGGGCGGCGAGAACGGCGATGGCCCGCCGCCGGCGCCGGCGCGGCCGCCGCGGCGGCCGCCGCAACCGGCGCGGCCGTAACGGCGAAGCCGCATGGATCCGAGGCGCCTGATTCCGCCGGCGAAGCGCGTCCGAACCGCATCCGCAGCACGCGGGCGAAGATTTCGACCCGGCACCGCGCGCCGAGCGAGCGCCCGCCGGAGCCGAGCCATTCACCGCCGCCGCCGACCGCCGAGGCCGAATTCCCGCCGCCGCGCGAGAACGTGCAACGCCGAGCCGGAAGCCGCCGCGCCGGCGCTCGACCATCCGCGAGCCGGCGCCGTTCGCGGCGCCGGCCGGCGCAGGCGCCTGCCCCGGCGGCTTCACCGCCGCCGGCGCCGGTCATCTCGATCTCTTCGCAGCGAAGAGCCGGCCAGCCCAAGCGCGGCTGGTGGGCGAAGAAGCTGCTCGGCGACAAAGGCTGAGCACGCAGCGCCGTTAACCCGATGGCGCGCGGCCGGTGGCCGCGGCCGGCGGCACGCGCTAAAACCGCGGCCGGAGATCGGGGATGAAATCCGCCTGGAACGAGCGCGAGGCCGAAGACGCCGTCGCGCGTGATGCCGAGCGCGGCGTCGCGCGCGACCTGGCGCTGCGGCATTTATTCCACGCGCCTGCTCGGCCGCGACCCGCAGCTGGTGCTGCACGGCGGCGGCAACACTTCGCTGAAAGCCAAGGCGCGCGACCTCGCCGGCGACGAGGTCGACGTGCTGTACGTGAAGGGCTCCGGCTGCGACATGGGCGCGATCGAGCCCGTCGGTTTTCCGGCGGTGCGGCTCGAGCCGCTGCGCGCGCTTGCGCGCGCGCGAGGCCATGTCCGACGACGAGATGGCGCGCGTGCAGCGCGCCTTCCTGATCGATCCGCTCGCGCCCTCGCCTTCGGTCGAAATGCTGCTGCACGCCTTCATGCCGGCGCCGTTCATCGACCACACCCACGCGACCGCGGTGCTGAGCCTGATCGACCAGCCGGACGCGCGAAGCGCTGTGCGCCGAGGTCTATCGGCGGGCGGCTCGGCTTCGTGCCCTACCGCATGCCGGGCTTCGGCCTCGCCAAGTCGGCGGCCGAAGTGTTCGACAAAAATCCGAAAGTCGAAGGCCTGATCCTCGACAAGCACGGCATCTTCACCTTCGGCGCCGAGCGCGCGCGAGGCCTACGAGCGCATGATCGAAATGGTCACGCTCGCCGAAGACGCGCCTGCAGAAGAACCGCAAGTCGTTCGCCGCCGCGGCGCTGCCCGCAGCCGATCGCATCGGCGGCCGACGGTCGCGCCGATCCTGCGCGGCGCCTGCACGCTGCGCGACGCCGACGGCGAAGGCGCGCACCGGCGGCCTGATCCTCGAATTCCGCGCGAGCGACGCCATCCTGAATTTCGTCAACGGCAAGGAGGTCGCGCGCTACGCCCGCGCCGGCGTGCATCACGCCCGACCATGTCATCCGCACCAAGCCCTGGCCGCTGATCGTGCCGGCGCCGCAGGCGGGCACAGCTCGACGAGTTCAAGCAGGCGGCGCAGGCCGCCGTGCAAAAGTTCGTCGCCGACTACCAAGCCTATTTCGCGCGCAACAGCGCGCGCGCCGACGGCGCGGCGATGCACGATCCCGCTGCCGCGCGTCGTGCTGGTGCCGGGCCTCGGCCTGTTCGGCCTCGGCGCCAGCGCCAAGGACGCCAGCGATCGCCGCCGACATCGCCGAAGCCGCGGTCGAGGGCATCGGCGACGCCGAGGCGATCGGCCGCTTCACGTCGATCTGCGGAAGCCGACATGTTCGATTGCGAATACTGGCCGCTGGAACTGGCCAAGCTCGGCGCAGCGGCAGCGCCTGCCGCTCGCCGGCCAGGTCGCGGTCGTCACCGGCGCCGGCGGCGCCATCGGCGCGGCCACCGCGCGCGCCTTCGCGCAGGCCGGCGCGGAAGTGGCGCTGCTCGATATCGACATGAAAGCCGCGCAGGACAAGCCGCCGCCGAGATCGGCGGCAGCTGCGCGCTGCGCCTGCGACGTCACCGATGCCGCCTCGGTGCGACGCGGCCTTCGCGCAGGTGGTCGCCGCGTTCGGCGGCGTCGATATCGCGGTGTCCAATGCCGGCGCCGCCTGGCAGGGCAGCATCGGCGAGGTCGACGAGGCCGTGCTGCGCAAGAGCTTCGAGCTGAATTTCTTCGCCCACCAGAAGGTCGCGCAGGCCGCCGTGAAGATCATGCTGGCGCAGGGCACCGGCGGCTGCCTGCTGTTCAACGTCTCCAAGCAGGCGGTCAACCCGGGCCCGAATTTCGGCCCCTACGGCCTGCCCAAGGCGGCGACGCTGTTCCTGGTGCGGCAATACGCGCTCGACTACGGCGCCGACGGCATCCGCGCCAACGCGGTCAATGCCGACCGCATCCGCTCCGGCCTGCTGACCGACGATTTCATCAAGCAGCGCTCGAGGCGCGCGCGGCGTCTCCGAGCAGGACTACATGAGCGGCAACCTGCTCGGCCGCGAGGTCACCGCGGAGGACGTGGCGCAGGCCTTCCTGGCGCAGGCGCTGGCGCTGAAGACCACCGCCGACGTCACCACCGTGGACGGCGGCAATATCGCGGCGGCGTTGCGGTGACGTCAGCCATCGTGAAAATTCGTGCTATCCTGATCCGCGCGCGAACCAAAAGGAGCCCGACCATGCCGCGACTGCTGGCCCTCACCGCCCTTCTTCCCTTGCTGCTGATCGCGACGCCGGCCGCCGCCGCCGTCACCGCCAAGGAGAAGGTCGACACCTGCAAGGTCGGCGCCGACGAGCAGAAGCTCGAGGGCGCCAAGCGCAAGGCCTTCCTCGCCAAATGCATGGGCAAGGGCAATTACGAGCCGAAGGCGCGCATCGACCTCAAGAAGAAGACCAGGAAGGTCAAGAGGAAGCCGAAGCCAAGGCGCCCGTTGCCGCGCCCGCTGCTGCGCCCGCTGCGCCCCGGCGCCCGCGCCCGCTGCCGCGCCGCCTCCGCCGCCCGCGCCCAAGAGTAAGCGCGCACGACCGGCCTGTCATTGTAAGCAAGCGTTGAGCCGACATGCCGGAAGCCGACAAAGAAGGTGAGCGCTACCAGGCCGACACGCCGCAGGCCGCGCCCGGCTTTTTCCTCAAAGGCTCGCACCAGCTCGACTGGGGCATGAAGAACCGCCTCGCCCGCACCTTCAATCCGGCGAGCGGGCGCACGGTGATGCTCGCGATCGACCACGGCTATTTCCAGGGCCCGACCGCCGGGCTCGAGCGCATCGACCTGTCGATCGTGCCGCTGCTGCCGCAATGCGACGCGCTGTTCTGCACGCGCGGCATCCTGCGCAGCGTGATCCCGGCCGATTGCGCAAAGCCGATGGTGCTGCGCGCCAGCGGCGGCCCGAGCATCCTGCGCGAGGAATTGTCCGACGAGCAGATCGCGCATGGACATGGACGACGCGGTGCGGCTCAACGCCGCCGGCGTCGGCATCCAGGTGTTCATCGGCGGCGAGCACGAGACGCGCTCGGTGCACAACATGACGCGGCTGGTCGATGCCGGCTTGCGCGCCGGCATTCCGGTGATGGGCGTCACCGCCGTCGGCAAGAACATGACGCGCGACGCGCAATATTTCCGCCTCGCCTGCCGCATCATCGCCGAGCTCGGCGCGCAATACGTCAAGACCTATTACGTCGAGGACGGCTTCGAGACCGTCACCTCGTCCTGCCCGGTGCCGATCGTGATGGCCGGCGGCAAGAAGCTGCCCGAGCTCGACGCGCTGACCATGGCCTACAACGCCGTGCAGCAGGGCGCCGCCGGCGTCGACATGGGCCGCAACATTTTCCAGTCGCGACGCGCCGAAGGCGATGATCGCCGCGGTCAACGCCGTGGTGCACAAGAACATGAAGCCGAAGGAGGCGTTCGAGCTCGTACAATTCGCTCAAGGCCAAAGGCTGAGCCGATGAGCGCGCCATGCGAAGTCCATCTGGTCGGCAGCATCGGGCTCGACAGCGTCGAGGAGGTGTTCAAGGCGGCGGGCCGCACGCTCGGCCGCCGCTTGAAGCGCGTGCCGGACGGCGAGCAGGGCCCGCGCCGGCTCTGGATCAGCTTCCAATATCCGTTCCTGCTGGCGAGCCCGTTTCTCAAGCCCGATCCGGGCGGCGCGCATCGCAAGAATTCCGGCTTCCGGCTGCTGGTGCTGGCCGACGGCGTGCAGCCAGCCGATTTGCGCTTCGGCGAACTCGGCTATGCGCGCGAGGCGCGCGCCTCCTACCAGGATTTCCTCGCCGCCCGTGCGCGCGGCGACCTGCCGCAAAGGCGTGCGCTTCCAGGTCTGCCTGCCGACGCCGATGGCGGTGATCCGCGGCTTCTGCACCGGGCCGGACGTTGCGGCGATCGAGCGCGCCTACGAGGCGGCGATGATCCGCGAGGCGCAAGCCGTGTGCGCCGCCATCCCGCACGCCGATCTCTGCATCCAGTGGGACGTCTGCTACGAGATGATCGCCTGGGACGGCCAGCCGCAGGACTTCTTCCCGCCGATCACGGTCACGCAGGACGACATCCTGGCGCCTTTCCCGCGCCTGTGCGCGGCGGTGCCGGACGGCGTCGAACTCGGCTTTCATCTCTGCTACGGCGACTTCGGCGCCAAGCACGCCATCGAGCCGAAGGACGCCGGCAGACTGGTGGAGATATCGAACGCGCTCGCCGCGGCGGTGAAACGCGCCGATCGCCTACATCCACATGCCGGTGCCGCGCGCGCGCAACGATGCCGGCTATTTCGCGCCGCTCGCCGGCCTCAAGCTCGCGGCCGGCACGAAGCTTTATCTCGGCGTGGTGCATAGCGACGGCGCCGACGCCACCAACAAGCGCATCGCCGCGGCGCAGCGCTTACGTGCCGAGATTTCGGCATCGCCACCGAGTGCGGCATGGCGCGCCAGCGCACGCCGCAACTGGTGCAGCAATTGCTCGACGTGCACGCGGCGTGCGCGGCGGAGCCGGCGTCCTGACACGCCGCGCGAACGGATGGCACGTCGATGACCGGCCATATCCAGCTGCAAAGCTCGATCGGCGGCTTCGACGAGAGTTTCCGCAAGCGCCTGCCCGCCGTCGAGCAGGCCATGCGCGAGCACGGCGTCGACCCGGCCGCCTTTGTCATCGCCAAAGACGATGCGCGCCTCACCCGCCTGCCGATTTTCTACCGCCCGGACGGCCATCCGACCGAATACACCGTGTTCGTGAAAGGGCCGCTCGTTCACCGTCACGCAGCCGAACGATCTCGCCTTCCTTGAATATTTCTACGCGCTGTGCGTCGCGCACGAACACAAAGACGACCCGCATTCGCTCGCGCACGCGGTGCATGACGGCGAGAAGAAGCTGGAGGCGCTGATCGGGCGGCTGGAGCGCTGGCTCGACAAGCCGATCTAGCGCCTGAGCCAGCCCCCGATCCGCTCCACCGCCTCGTGCATCTCGGCCGCCGAGCCGGCGTAGCAGAAGCGCAGGAAATTGTGGCCGTTGACCGGATCGAAATCGATGCCGGGCGTCGCCGCCACGCCCGCCTGCTCCAGCATGCGCTTGGCGAAATCGAGGCTGTCGTCGGAGAAGCGCGAGATGTCGGCGTAGAGATAGAACGCGCCGTCGACCGGCAGGAATTTGTCGAGCCCGGCTTTCGGCAGGCCTTCGACCAGAATGCGCCGGTTCTCCTCGTAGCCGTGCTTGACCGCTTCCATCTCGTCGCGGCCGTCGAAGGCGGCCTCGCGCCGCGACCTGCGACAGCGTCGGCACCGAGATCGCGAGATTGCCCTGCAGGCGCTCGACCGCGCGCACCAGGCTTTCCGGCACCACCATCCAGCCGACGCGCCAGCCGGTCATGCAGAAATATTTCGAGAACGAATTGATCACCAGCGCGCGCTCCGACAGCTTGGCCGCGGTCTCGGCGGCGAAGCGCGTAATCGAGGCCGTGATAGATCTCGTCGGAGATCACGCGGATGCCTTCGCGCTTCCGCCGCCGCGATCAGTTGCGCCAGCGCGTCGGCCGTCCATCATGGTGCCGGTCGGATTGGCCGGGCTTGCGACCACCAGGCCGGCGAGCGGCTTGTTGCGGTGCTCGGCGATCAGCGCCTCGCGGCGTCAGCGCCCAGCGCGTCTCGGCGCGAGGTCTCGATCAGCACCGGCTCGCAGCCGAGCGCGCTGAGAGATGTGCCGGTACGGCGGATAGCCGGGATTGGCGAGCGCGACGCGGTCGCCCGGCTCGAACAGCGCCAGAAACGCCAGGATGAAGCCGCCGGACGAGCCGGTGGTCACCACCACGCGCGCCGGATCGAGCGCGAGCCCGTAGGTGTCGGCGATAATGTCGCGCGATGCGCGCGCGCAAGGCGGGGATGCCCAAGCGTCTCGGTATAGCCGATGCGGCCGTGCGCGAGCGCGGCCTGCGCGGCGCGCGATCGCGGTTGCCGGCGCCGGCCGCCGCCGGCTGGCCGACCTCCATGTGGACGACCCGCATGCCCTTGGCTTCGGCCTGCGCCGCCGCCGCCATCACGTCCATGACGATGAACGGCGGCACATCGCTGCGTCGGGAGGGCCTCAGCAGGTGTTTGGCCTTGTCGAGCATGAGTTCCGGCAGGCTGCGCCCGCCCCGCTGTTGCCGTATTCCCCGGCTTGCCTCGCCGGGCCTTGCGTTTTTATGACTCAGACGTGATCGCAGGCTGCGTTGACCGCCCGGGGGCGGGTCACTAGGTTCACCCCAATCCGCTGGCACAGATCGGCATGACCGAGAACGGGACACCTATCAGGGCGCGGCGCACGGCGCCAGCAGCCCGCGCGCGTCGCGCTGCTCACCGCCTTGGCGATCGCCGCCGCCGGCGCTGCCCGCCACCGCGCCGGCCGCGCGGGCGCAGGACATCGCCGCGCGGCATGCCGATCATCCGCGACACCGAGATCGAGCAATTGCTGCGCGACTACGCCACGCCGATCCTGCGCGCGGCCGGGCTCGCCAAGCAGAACGTGCGCGTGGTCGTGCTCAACGACCGCGCCTTCAACGCCTTCGTGATGGACGGCCGCCACATCTTCATCAATGCCGGCGCGCTGTTCGACGCCAAGACGCCGAACGAGGTGATCGGCGTGCTCGCGCACGAGACCGGCCATATGGCCGGCGGCCATCTGCTGCGGCTGCGCGAGAAGCTCGCCGAGGCGCAGACCCAGTCGATCGTCGCCATGCTGCTCGGCGTCGGCGCGCTGGTCGCCGGCGCGCCGCACCGGCTCGGCCGATGTCGGCGCCGGCGGCAATTCTCGGGCCGCAGGCGGCGATCCAGCACTCGCTGCTCGCTTATGTGCGCACGCAGGAAGACCAGGCCGACCACGCCGGCGTGAAATTCCTCAACGCCACGCATCAGTCGGCCAAGGGCATGGTCGAACTGTTCAAGCGCCTGAGTAACGAAACATTGTTCAGTGGGCGCTATACCGATCCCTATCTGCAGACCCATCCGATGCCGGCCGAACGCGTCGCCGCGCTCGAGCAGATCGCCAAGGCGAGCCCCTATTGGGACCATAAGGATTCGCCCGAATTGCAGATGCGGCACGACCTGATGCGCGCGAAATTGTCCGGCTTCCTGGAGCGGCCGACACCGTGGCCCGCCGCTATCCGGCGAGCGACCAGAGCCTGCCGGCGCGCTATGCCCGCGCCATCTCGACCTATCGGCACGGCGACCTGCGCCAGGCGATCGCGCAGATCGACGCGCTGATCCACGGCGCGCCCAACAATCCCTATTTCTACGAACTCAAGGGCCAGGCGCTGCTCGAAGGCGGCCGCGCCGGCCGAGGCGGTCGCGCCGCTGCGCCAGGCGGCCGCGCTCTCGCACCACGCGCCGCTGATCTCGATCATGCTGGCGCAGGCGCTGATCGCAACCGACAACAGCAAGGTTGCCGAGGAGGCGATCCAGCTGCTCGACGCCGCGCTGCGCACCGAGCCGGAAGCGCCCGGCGCCTACGATCAGCTCGCCATGGCCTACGGCCGCAAGGGCGACCTCGCGCATGCCGATCTCGCCTCCGCGCAGGCCGCCTTCACGCGCGGCGACGCCAAGACCGCGCGCCAGCTCGCCGCGCGCGCCAAGACCCGCCTGCCGGTCGGCTCGCCCGCCTGGGTGCGCGCCGACGACATCGTCAACGTCAAATTGCCCAAAACCGCCAACCAACACTGACCGTCTTAAAGGAATGACCCCCATGACCTTGCGCCCGCGTCTTTTGTCGCCTTGCCTGCGCCGCCTTGCTGGCCATCGCCGCGCTGGCGCTGCCGCCGGCCGGCCGCGCGCAGGAGATCGCGCCCGCCCAGCGCGAAGCGATCGAGAAGATCGTGCACGACTATCTCCTCGCCCATCCCGAAGTGCTGCAAGAGGCGATGGACGAGTTGGAGAAGCGCCAGGCCGCGGCCGAAACCGAAAAGCGCAAGAGCGCGGTCAAGGAGAACGCGCACCGCGCTGTTCTCCTCGGCCGATCAGGTCACGCTCGGCAATCCGAAGGGCAACGTCACCTTCGTCGAGTTCTTCGATTACAATTGCGGCTACTGCAAGCGCGCCATGACCGACATGCTGACGCTGCTGAAGGACGACCCCAATCTCAAGGTCGTGCTCAAGGAATTCCCGGTGCTCGGTCCGGGCTCGGTCGAAGCCGCCCACGTCGCCGTCGCCGTGCGCATGCAGGACAAGACCGGCAAGAAATATCTCGAATTCCACCAGAAGCTCCTCGGCGGCCGCAATCCGGCCGACCTGGCGCGCGCGCTCGCCGTCGCCAAGGAGGTCGGCATGGACATGGAGCGCATCAACAACGACATGAAGAGCGGCGAGGTCGAGAAGACCTTGCAGCAGGACTTCAAGCTCGCCGAGGCGCTCGGCCTCAACGGCACGCCGAGCTACGTGATCGGCGAGGACGTGGTGGTCGGCGCGGTCGGTCTCGACGCGCTGCGCCAGAAGGTCAACAACGCGCGCTGCGGCAAGGCGACCTGCTGAGACACATTCAACGACGCGAATAACAGCGCCGTTTATCCCCAAGCCGCCGAAACGGCCGCCGGACTTGTCGCCCGGCGGCCGTTTTTGCGTCACCATGCGGCGGGGAACCGGAATATCGCGAACGAGTCGGCGCGCGCATGTATTCGTTCGGCATGGAAGAGGAATATTTCGTGTTCGACGCCGGCACGCGCCGCGCCGTGCGCCGCTTCGACAAGCGCTTTCTGGTCAACGCGCGCAAGGCGCTCGGCGACCGCGTGATGACCGAAATGCTGCAGTCGCAGATCGAGGTCGTCACCCCGCCCTGCGACTCGGCGGCGGAGGCGCGCGCGCATCTGGCGCGCTACCGCCGCGCGCTCGGCGAGGCCGCCGCCGAGCGCAAGCTCGGCTTCGCCGCCATGGGCACCTTCCCGCTCGCCTTCTGGCCGGAGCAGACCATGACGCCGAAGGCGCGCTACGGCGCCATCATGGACGACCTGCAGATGATCGGCGCGCGCAACATGCTGTGCGGCATGCACGTGCATGTGGCGGTGCCCGACGTCGACACCCGCATCAATCTGATCATGCGGCTGACGCCTTTTCTGCCGCTGTTGCTCGCGCTCTCGACTTCCTCGCCGTTCTGGCAGGGCCACCTGACCGGCCTGGTCGGCTACCGGCTCGCCGCCTATGACGAGCTGCCGCGCACCGGCCTGCCGGAACTGTTCCGCACCAACGAGGACTACCGCGACTTCATCGAGGCGCTGGTCGGCGCCAAGATCATCCCGGACGCGAGCTATATCTGGTGGGCGATGCGGCCCTCGCTCAACTACCCGACCATCGAGCTGCGCGTCGCCGACAGCTGCACCCGGCTCGACGATGCGGTGGCGATCGCCGCGCTGTTCCGCTGCCTGGTGCGCGCGCTCGACCGCGACCGCTCGATCAATGCCGGCTTCGACCGCCTCGCCCGCGCCATCAGCAAGGAGAACAAGTGGCACGCCCAGCGCTACGGCATCGCCGCCACTTTCGTCGACCCGTTTTCGCGCGCGCCGCATGAGCGCGCAGGAATGGCTGGTGCGCACGCTGCGCGCTCATTACCGACGAGATCGCCAGCTTCGGCTGCGAGGCCGAGATCGCGCATCTCGGCCGCATCCTGGCGCAGGGCACCAGCGCCGACCGGCAGGTCGACATCTTCCGCCAAGCCCGCGCCGCCGGCCGGCAACGCATGGTGGCGATCAAGGAGGTCGTCGATTGGGCGGCCGCCACCACGCTCGCCGCCTGAAACCGCGCCATTCCGGGACAGGCTTGCGGGCTTCCCCTTGCGCGCCCGGCCACCTATAAAGCGCCACAGTTTCACGCGCATTTCATTGCGGCGCGAGCGCGCCGGGACCCATGGCCAAGACCATCTACGTCCTCAACGGACCCAATTTGAACCTGCTCGGCACGCGCGAGCCGGAGAAGTACGGCCGCGCCACGCTCGCCGAGGTCGAGAAGCTTTGCCGCGCGACCGCCAAGCGCTTCGGGCTCGACATCGTCTTCCGCCAATCCAACATCGAAGGCGAATTGGTGGACTGGATCCAGGAGGCGCAGGCCAAGGGCGCGGTCGGGCTGCTGATCAATCCGGCCGGCTACACCACGACATCGATCGCCATTCTCGACGCGCTGCTGACTTGCAAGATGCCGGTGGTCGAGGTGCACATCACCAATATTCACGCGCGCGAAAGCTTCCGGCAGAACTCCTACGTGTCGAAGGCGGCCAAGGCGGTGCTCGCCGGCTTCGGCACCGACGGCTACGCGCTCGCCATCACCGGCATCGCCAAGCTCGCCGGCGCCAAGGACAAAGGCTGACGCACACGCGATGGCCAAACCGGCAAAGCCCTTCGTCGATCGCGAACTGATCCAGGAGCTGACCAAGCTCCTGGAGGAAACCGGGCTCAGCGAAATCGAGATCGAGCATGAAGGCATGCGCGTGCGCGTCGCGCGCAACGCCGCGCCGGCGCCCGCGCCTGTCGTTGCACGCAGCGCGCCGCCGCTCGTGCAGGCGATGGCGGAATCGAGCCCCGCCCCGCTCGATCCGGCCAAGCATCCCGGCGTCGTGCTCTCGCCCATGGTCGGCACCGCCTATGCCGGCGCCGAGCCGGGCGCCAAGCCGTTCATCGAGATCGGCTCGACGGTGAAGGCCGGCGACACGCTGCTGATCATCGAAGCCATGAAGACCATGAACCAGATTCCCGCGCCGCGCGCCGGCACCGTGATCCAGATTCTGTTCGAGGACGGCCAGCCGGTGGAATTCGGCGAGCCGCTGGTGATCATCGAGTAGCTCTCTTTCCGTCGTCCCCGCGAAAGCGGGCGAGCCTCGAGTAACCTCGGACGATGCCGAATGCGCACGAACGCGAGAGCCACACGCGATTACTGGATGCCCCGCCTGCGCGGGGCATGACACCTCGATGTTCGATAAAATCCTCATCGCCAACCGCGGCGAGATCGCGCTGCGCGTGCTGCGCGCCTGCAAGGAGCTCGGCATCCCGACCGTGGCGGTGCATTCGACCGCCGACGCCGACGCCATGCACGTGCGCCTTGCCGACGAGAGCGTCTGCATCGGCCCGCCCGCCGCCAAGGACAGCTACCTCAACATCCCGGCCATGCTGGCGGCCTGCGAGATCACCGGCGCCGACGCCGTGCATCCCGGCTACGGCTTCCTGTCGGAGAACGCGCGCTTTGCCGAAATCCTCGCCGAGCACAACGTGCATTTCATCGGGCCCAAGGCCGAGCACATCCGCCTGATGGGCGACAAGATCGAGGCCAAGCGCACCGCCAAGAAGCTCGGCATTCCGGTGGTGCCGGGCTCCGACGGCGGCGTCACCTCCGACGCGGAGGCGGCCCGCATCGCCAAGCGACATCGGCTTTCCGGTGCTGATCAAGGCCGCCGCCGGCGGCGGCGGGCGCGGCATGAAGGTCGCGCGCTCGGCCGACGATCTGCGCCGGCGCGCTTGCGACCGCGCGCGCGGAAGCCAAGGCCGCCTTCGGCGACGACGCCGTCTATCTCGAGAAATATCTCGAGACGCCCGCGCCACATCGAGATCCAGGTGCTCGGCGACGGCAAGGGCAACGCCATCCATCTCGGCGAGCGCGACTGCTCGCTGCAGCGCCGCCACCAGAAGGTCTGGGAGGAAGGCCCCTCGCCCGCGCTCAATCGGCGGCGCGCGATGCAGATCGGCGAGACGGTGGCCAAGGCCATGCGCGAGATCAACTATCTCGGCGTCGGCACCGTCGAGTTCCTCTACGAGGACGGCAAGTTCTATTTCATCGAGATGAACACGCGCATCCAGGTCGAGCATCCGGTGACCGAGATGATCACCGACATCGACCTGATCCTCGAGCAGATCCGCGTCGCCGCCGGCGCCGAACTCACGCTTGCAGCAGAGCGACATTGCGTTCCACGGCCACGCCATCGAATGCCGCATCAATGCCGAGAACCCGGTGTCGTTCCGGCCCTCGCCCGGCAAGATCCTGCACTACCACCCGCCCGGCGGCCTCGGCGTGCGCGTCGATTCAGCGGTCTATCAGGGCTACACCATCCCGCCTTATTACGACTCGCTGGTCGGCAAGCTGATCGTGCACGGCAAGACGCGCACCGAATGCCTGATGCGCCTCAAGCGCGCGCTCGACGAAGTCGTGGTCGACGGCATCGAGACCACGCTGCCGCTGTTCCGCGCGCTGGTGCGCGAGAAGGACATCATCGACGGCAATTACCACATCCACTGGCTCGAGCAGTTCCTCGCCAAAGGCGGGATGGAGAGCTAGCGGTCGCGCGCGCTTTTCAGCAAACGTACTTTTAGCAAACGTACTTGCCGCACTCCGCCCATCGAATGCAGACAGACGTTCCGTCTGGCTTGCGCCGCCAAGCGATGCACTCACGCCTGGCCAGGATGACGCCGTGCGAAAGATGCAGCGCCTGCACGCCGGTGGGCAGCGCCCGGGCAGCGGGCGCCGCGAGCGCATCGCGAGAGCGAAGCTCGCAGCGACCCCGAGCGCGAATTTCGTCAAAGCTGACATCGGTTCCTCCGTTTGGACGACGGCGCAAAGCCCCGAACGATTAAATACCCAGTCGTTTTATAAGGGCAACTCGCGTTTCGGGCGCGGAAAAGTTCCACAGCCAAAGAGGGGATGGAAATTCACTTCTGCAATTTTTCGATCGCCGACCTGACGCTGCTCGAACGCGGCCGATTGCGGATCGATCAGCTCGAAATGTCCCGCGTTCGGCAGCGTCATCTCCTCGACTTTGTCGCCGGCCGCCGCCGCCAACTGCGCGTAGAAGCGGCCGAACGGCGCCGGCACCACCGGATCGGCGGCGCCCGAGATGACGATCTGCGGCACGCCGAGCGGCAGCATCGCCGCCGGCGAGGTGTCGGCAAAGACGTCCTGCGGCCAGCGCGCCGTCGCGGCGACCAGCAGATCGACCGCGAATTTTTCGCTGCAGGCGCCGGGACCGCGGTCGTGATAAGTTTTCAAGTCGGCAATGCCGGCGAGCGTGACCACGCCTTTGATGCGCAGCGGCGCCTGGCGCCGCATCAGGCTGTCCGCCGGCAGCTTGTCGCGCGCCGCCGCCCACAGCGCGAAAAGGCCGCCGGCCGAATGCCCGACCGCCACGACATTGCCGAGGTCGAGCGGAAAGGTTTTCGCCAGCGTCTTGAGGTAATCGACCGCGCCCGCGATGTCGTCGAAGCTGCCGGGATAGCCGGAGCCCGGCTCGCCCAGCCGCCGATACTCGATATTCCACACCGCGTTGCCGTGCGCGCGGAGATCCTCGGCCATGTAGTCCATGATCTCGAGGCCGGGAAGCAGCGCCGACCAGCAGCCGCCGTGGATCAAGATGACGACGCGATGGCGGCCGCTGCCCGCCGGCAGCCAGAGTTCGCCGAACTGGCTGGCGAGCGGCCCATAGGCGACGCGCTTGGTCGCCGCCGGGCGCTGGCGCGCGAGCAAATCGAGAAAGGACAGCGGCGCCGGTTGCGCGGCGGCAATCGCTGCCGCCACGCCCAAGAACGCGACCGCGGCGGCGATCGCCGCCAGACGAAAGCGCGCGCCCATATTCAAGGCACCCCCGATAGCCTACAATTTGCAGTGTTTGCCGGTGTCTAAGCAAGACGCAACAGGTGGGGACGATTTTGACGGCGTTTCGATGGTTTGCTTGTGCGCGCGCGCGCCGCGGGCTGTTCGCTTCGCTGCCGGCGGCCCTGTTCGCCGCTCTCGCCATGGCGCCGCCGAGCGCCGCGCAGGACGCGAAATCGCTGCCGATGTTTTCCGCTTGCCAGCCCGGCACGGTGCCGCAATTGCCGGAGCGCTGGCGCGCGACCGCGCTGCTGATCCCTTTTCTGCGCCAGCAGATCGACGTCGGCGAATTCGTCTATGACGGTTCGCTGCCGGCCATGCGCGCGACGGTCTACGGGCTCGAATCCGGCGCCATCGATCTGCTGATCACCGAAGGCGAGACCTATCAGCTGGGCGGCCCGGCCGAGGCGCCCGACAGTTGCGTCGCGCTCGGCCACAAATATGCGCCGCCGGCGCGGCAATGGCTCGGCAACGGCGCGGTCTGCGACGGCGAAGCGGCCATCGCCAACAAGAACGTGCAATGGTGGAAAACGCCGACGCCCGACGGCCGCACCAATTGGCAATGGTACGCGGCCGACACCCGCCTGCCGTGGCGCGTGCTGATGGCCAACAAGTCGTTTACTCCCGCCGTCATCGGCGATTACGGCATGAGCTATTTCCCTTCCTTCACGCCGGTTGCCGAAACCGAGCTCGCGCGCCTGCGCGACCTGTGCGTCGCCAAGGCGCAGAAGGCGACCGGCGCGGCCAAGACCGCGCTGACCGCGCGCGACCTGATGACGATCGCGCCCGACATCGGCGCCGCCGAACGCGCAAAGAAAATTCAGGCGCTGATCCCGCGGCGTGAGCCAAAAGGCCTGCCCGGCCGGTCCGCCGCCGCGCTGGCCGGACAATTTCGTCGTCACCGGCATATTGAGCCCGGTGCAGTTCAAGTGGACGCCGCTGCCGGGCCTGCTTGTTCTACGACTGGCAGGACGCCGGCACCTTGTTCGCCTATCTCTACCAGGCGCGCTCGGCGCCGCCCGCGGTCGAAATCATCAGCGTACTCACCAAAGGCATCGGCTATTCGGTCGAGCGGCAGGCAAACGGCCGGTTGGTATGCGCGGCGAAAGCGCCCGGCGTGTTGCGGCCGGACTGGATGGCGACTGCCGGCTGCGAATGCAAGGCGGCGATCGCGCCCAATCCCGCGCTCGGCACCAGCGAGGCAAGCTACATCCGCGCCTGCCCGATCAAGGCGCAAGGCTTGCGCACGATTTGGAGTTGGTACTCCGGCAACGGCACGCCCATTTTGTTTGCCGAGCCGGGCGCGACCAGCGCCGGACTGAATATCGCCGACTATCACCGCTGGTCGCCGGGCGCCAAGATGGCGCGCGAGACGTTCGAGGTGCCGGAACTGTGCACGCGCGCGGCCGAACTCGGCCTGCCGCCGGTCGGCCACGGGCTGACCGGGACCGCCGCATTTCCCTGCTCGGATTGTCACGTCACCCAGCGCTAGGCCGGGAAACAATGCCTCAATGCGAAGCGGACGTGAGCCGCTCCAACAGCGTGCAGACGTCCTCGCGATTATAGGGCTTCGGCAGGAAGATCGAGCGCGGCACCAGGCCGCCGAGGTCGGTCGCGCGCACGCGGCCCGAGGCATAGACGATCGGCAGGTCCGGCCGCCGGGCGCGCGCGCGCTGCGCAAGCTCGGCGCCGTCGATCTTGCCGGGCAGATTGACGTCGGTGAACAGCACGTCGACCGCGCCGCCTTCCTCGATGTAACGCAGCGCCTCGTCGGCGGTCGCGATCTCGTGCACGGCAAAGCCGCGCTCGGAGAGCCAATCGGCGACCAGATTGCTGATCAGGATTTCGTCCTCCACCAACAGGACGGAAACGGGTGCGGTTGCTTGGCCCATGGCGACGTCGCCCTCGATCTCATTACTCAACGCCAACGCCGGGTGCGCCGGAACGTTCGAGCTTTCCGAAATTTGAGCGCAATAAGGTGACAAAAGCCTTAAACCCGGCGGGTTCCCCCGGCAGAGTGCGCGGCGTAGGATGCGGCAATGGCCAATCGCAGCACCAACTTCATCGAGATCACGCCGGAAGTGCTGCTCAAGGCCTATGCCTGCGGCATTTTCCCGATGGCCGAGAGCGCCGAGGACCCGGCGCTCTATTGGATCGAGCCCGAACTGCGCGGCGTCATTCCGCTCGACACTTTCCACGTGCCGGCACGGCTGGCGCGCACCTTGCGCACCACGCCCTACACCGTGCGCGTCGACCGCGCCTTCGACGCCGTGATCGACGGCTGCGCCGAGCCCAAGGCCGGCCGCACCCGCACCTGGATCAACAGCCGCATCCGCAAGATCTACCGCGCGCTCTACGCCGACGGGCATTGCCATACCGTCGAAGTCTATGACGGCCCGGAACTGGTCGGCGGCCTTTACGGCGTCTCGCTCGGGCGCGCGTTTTTCGGCGAGAGCATGTTCCATCACGCGCGCGACGCGTCCAAGATCGCGCTGGTGCATCTGGTCGCGCGCCTGATCGCCGGCGGCTATCTGCTGCTCGACACGCAATTCGTCACCGACCACCTGAAGATCTTCGGCGCGCGCGAAGTGCCCAAGCGGCAATATCACCGTCTGCTCGAGGAAGCGCTCGCCGGCGAAGCGGATTTCGCGGCGCTGCCGACCAACCGCGCGGTGCGCGGCGAGGAAGCGCTGGCCATCATCGACCGGCACGAATGGCGGATCGGAAACGATAGCGAGTAGCGCGCTATTCGCTTCACCGGATCGGCGGCAGCGCGCCGCGCGGCGGCGGCGGCGCCCGCCGCGGCGCCGGCTGCTTGGGCGCCGGCGGCTTGGCGGGCGGCTTGACCGCCTCCTCGGGCGGGGCTTCCGCCACCGCCGGGTTCTTGCCGCCTTTGCAGTCGGTCAGCCACACGTCGTAGATCGGGTGCTCGACCGCGTGCAGGCCGGGGCTGGCCGCGAACATCCAGCCGGTGAAGATGCGTTTGATCTCGCCTTGCAGCGTCACCTCGTCGACCTCGACGAAGGCGTCGGTCTGCGGGGATTCGGTCGCCGGCCGCGAATAGCACGCGCGCGGCGTCACCTGCAGCGCGCCGAACTGCACGGTCTCGTTGATCGCGACGTCGAACGAGATGATGCGCCCGGTGATCTTGTCGAGACCGGAGAACACCGCGGTCGGGTTGGGAATCTTCAGCGCCGGCGGCTCGACCACGACTTGGTCGTTCTGCGGCGGCGGCGGGGCAGCGGCGGCGGGCGGCGGCGCGCCCGGCCGGACTTGCCCGGGCGGCGGCGCGCCTTGCGGCGGCGCCGTCACCTCGCGCTTGGGCTCGGTGCCGGGCGGCGGCGACAGAGGCTGCGACTGGATGGTGCCGCCGCCGGGACGCGCTTGCGGCGGCAGGTTCATCGGCGCCGGCAGCGGCTCGGAGGGCGGCTGGTCGCGTTGCTGCGGCGGCCCGCGGTTGGGATAGCTCGGGTAATAAGGCGGCGCCTCGCGCTCGCCCGGCGGCGCACTCGGAATATCGGCCGGCGGGCGCGGCGGACGATCGCCGAAGATCGAGCCGAATTGCGCGCGCGCCGGCAGCGCGCACAGCAGCGCGGTAAACGCCAGCAAGCCGAGGAATTGTCTGGATCGCGCCATCAAAGCCGGCCGTTTCGCCCGCGGGCGGCACTGCCCGCCCGCAATTCCGCCCGGTTAACACGGCGAATAGGGCGGGAACAGGGCTCGGGATTTCAGGACTCAGCTATCAGTAGTCAGGTATCAATCCCGCCCCGATTACTGATCCTTGTCCCCCGGCGTCCACGCCTTGTAGTCGCCGGTCGCCTTGGGGCGGCGGTTGAGCGCGAGCGTCGAGCCGGGCGGCCGGTAGGCGCCGGGCGTGCCGGTCAGGTTCGGCCTGGTGCGGCTTCTGCCAGGCGCGCGGCTGATACTTGCCTCGGTCGGCGGCGTATCGACGGTGTGATGCAGCCAGCCGTGCCAGGACGGCGGCACGCTCGAGGCTTCCGCATAGCCCGTGATAGATCACCCAGCGCCGCTCGAAGCCGAGCACCGGATCGATCTTGCCGCCGCGCGTGCGGTAATAGCGGTTGCCGAATTCGTCCTCGCCGACCGCTTCGCCGTACATCCAGGTCCAGAACTGGGTGCCGAAGGTCTGCGAATTCCACCAGGTGAACAATTTCAGCAGGAAACTTTTCATCGCCGCCGCGCGTTTTCCATGATTGGGAGATGCGGGCGTTTTGCCACCTCCCCGGCCCACTGTCCAGCACAGCGCCCTCAAACCCCTCAGAATCGTCACCAATGGTATGAAAGCCGCATGGATAGGCTCAGAACCGAACTGATCTGGCTGCGCGACTGGCTCGCCTGGCTGCCCGATCCGGTGGCGGCGGTGCTGATCATCGTGCTGGCGGCGCTGATCGCGCTCGTGCTGCACGGCTGGGTGCGGCGGCTGCTGCGCCGCGCGCTGGCGCTGCGCTATCCGGTGCTGTTCACGGCGGTCACGCAGATGCGCGGCCTCACCCGGCTCGCGCTGCTCATCATCGCGCTCGCCATCGCGCTGCCGGTGGCGCCGCTGGCGCCGGAGACGCGTTTTTGGCTCGCCCGCATCCTGCTTGATCGCCGGCATCGCCCTCGTCGGCTGGGCGGCGATGACCGCGCTGCGCATCGCCGCCACCTTTTATCTGCGCCGCTTCCACCTCGACGCCACCGACAACCTGACGGCGCGCAAGCACGTCACGCAGGTGCGCGTGCTGCAACGCTCGGCCGACGTGCTGGTGATCATCGTGACGCTCGGCGGCCGCGCTGATGACCTTCGGGCCGGTGCGGCAATACGGCGTCAGCCTGTTCGCCTCCGCCGGCGTCGCCGGCCTGATCGCCGGCCTCGCCGCGCGGCCGGTGCTGTCCAACTTGTTCGCCGGCGTGCAGATCGCCATGACGCAGCCGATCCGCATCGAGGACGCCGTCATCGTCGAGAACGAATGGGGCGTGATCGAGGAGATCACTTCGGCCTATGTGGTGGTGCGGCTGTGGGACCTGCGGCGCATGATCGTGCCGCTGACCTATTTCATCGAGAAACCGTTCCAGAACTGGACGCACGAGAGCTCGGCGCTGATCGGCTCGGTGCTGTTCTATCTCGACTACCGCGCGCCGATCGGCATTATGCGCGAAAAGCTCAAGGAGATTGTTGCCGCCTCCAAGAACTGGGACGGCAAGACCGCCGCGCTGCAGGTCACCGACACCAAGCAATCGGCCATCGAGGTGCGCGCCATCATGAGCGCCGCAAGTTCCGGGCAGGCCTTCGAGCTGCGCTGCGAGGTGCGCGAGAAGATGATCGACTTCCTGCAGCGCGAGCATCCCGAAGCGCTGCCGACGGCGCGCCAGATCGGTTTTTCCGCGAGACAGCGCGCCGCGCCGCGACGACGCGAGCGAGCGGCCGTGACCGCTCCCCGCCGCATCGAAGGTTTCGCCATCGTGTCGGAGGACGGCATGCTGGCGGACGCCACAGGCGTCATGCCGGATTCGCTCAAATTCGAGGCCGACCAGCGTTTCTTCGAGAACGGGCTCGACGCCGTCGACGTGGTCGTGCACGGCCGCCATTCGCACGAGCAGCAGCCGCATTCGCACCGGCGCCATCGCCTGATCGTGACGCGCGCGGTGGCGGCGGTCGCGCGCCGACCCGGCCAACGCCAAAGCGCGCTTGTGGAATCCGGCCGGCGCCTCGTTCGAGCAGGCGCTTGCCGCGCTCGGCCTGCCGCAGCCGGTCGTCGCCATCATCGGCGGCACCGAGGTGTTCGGGCTGTTTCTGCCGCGCTACGACGTGTTCTATTTGACGCGCGCGCCGGGGGTGCGGCTGCCGGGCGGGCGGGCGGTATTTCCCGAGGTACCGGCGAAGACACCAGAGGACATACTCGAAAGCCACGGGCTCGCGCCGACCGAGCCCACTATCCTCGACCCCGCAAAGGGCCTGGCGGTGATGGCTTGGCGCCGGCGCTAGCGCGGCAATGACGAAGCGCGCGGAGAAGCCTAGCGGAGGCTATCGTAATATCGCGCGCGGCGCAGTCTTACCGATTCCTCGTTGGGCTGCGTGAGCCGCGCAACCGCCCACCAAGCGGTAAAATAGGCGGCGCCGACCAAGACGATAGCGACAATCAGAACATCAACCAGCATGGTCTGCCCTTTTGTCTGTTGGCGTGTGCGGCACCGTTGCGCGCGGAGATGCCGCCATCAGTGTCACCGGCAAGGGTTAACGGTAACTTGCCGAAAGTTGTTCCCGCGCGCCGGACGCCGGCCGCACATTTTAACTTGGCGCGCGCTGCGCGGACCCTCACGACCGCCATCCACAGCGGTGGGTGGCGCCAGCACCCTCGCGCAAGCCCCCGCCCCCGCGGCTAACACTCTGACAGCCCTTTGAGAATCAGCAACTCCGCGGGCCGGAGTTCCGGCGCCATCCAACGCTTATCCACGCCGGAAATCGGTCCTCAGTCGGGCGGCGAAAATTCGGAAAGCGTCATTTGCCGTCATTTTTTCGTCTTGCCTGCCGGGATTAAAACCTAGCGGGCGGCTGCGGAGAAAACGCTTTTCGGAGCCGCCCATCGGACGGATACTTGCCGGCGGAAGGCGCGGTTTATCCCCGCTTTCCGGCGTTCACCACAAGATTTAGTGTTTGATTCAGATTTGATGTCTATCTGTTGTTGACGCGATGCCTGAGTCCACCTAGCTTTAGACGTTCGGTGCGGTTTGCGTAAACGAAGTTCCCTCCGGACCTTCAAAACGACTGTCGAAGTCGCTTTACGCCCGCGCCGGAAATGGCGTTTTCGGGGCTGGGAGTATCTGTGCCGCGCGGGTCAAAAGCCCGTGCCAAGCGGTGCCGGACGGGGCGCCGCCGCTTAAGTGGAGAGTGTCGAGGAGCGCTGCGAGAACCAAGCCGACGGACCGGGGACAACGCCAAGGCCGTCAGGGATAATCAAACGGCGGGCCGCCAGCCGCCGAAACGTTCAGGGGTAGAGAAACAATGCGGATCGAACGGCGCTACACCCAAGATGGCCAAGAAGCCTACGCGGGCATCGAATTCCGGCTCACCACGTCCGAGATCCGCAATCCGGACGGCTCGGTGGTGTTCAAGCTCGACAATGTCGAGGTGCCCGACTTCCTGGTCGCAGGTCGCCTCCGACGTGCTGGCGCAGAAATATTTCCGCAAGGCCGGCGTGCCCGCCCGGCTGAAGAAGGTGGAAGAAAATTCGGTCCCCTCCTTCCTGTGGCGCTCGGTCGCCGACGAGGCGGCGCTCGCCGCGCTGCCCGAGAACGAGCGCATGGTCGGCGAGCATTCTTCCAAGCAGGTGTTCGACCGGCTGGCCGGCACCTGGACCTATTGGGGCTGGAAGGGCGGCTATTTCGACGGCGAAAACGACGCGCGCGCCTTCTTCGACGAACTGCGCTTCATGCTGGCCGCGCAGATGTGCGCGCCGAACTCGCCGCAATGGTTCAACACCGGCCTGCATTGGGCCTACGGCATCGACGGCCCCGGCCAGGGCCACTATTACGTCGACCCGTTCACCGGCAAGCTGACGAAGTCCGACCTCCGCCTACGAGCATCCGCAGCCGCACGCCTGCTTCATCCAGGGCATCACCGACGACCTGGTGAACGAAGGCGGCATCATGGATCTGTGGGTGCGCGAAGCGCGCCTGTTCAAATACGGCTCCGGCACCGGCACCAATTTCTCCGCGCTGCGCGGCGAAGGCGAGCGGCTCTCGGGCGGCGGCAAGTCGTCCGGACTGATGAGCTTCCTCAAGATCGGCGACCGCGCCGCCGGCGCCATCAAGTCGGGCGGCACCACGCGGCGCGCCGCCAAGATGGTGATCGTCGACGTCGATCACCCCGACATCGAGACCTATATCGACTGGAAGGTGATGGAAGAGCAGAAGGTGGCGGCGCTGGTCACCGGCTCCAAGATCAACCAGAAGCACCTGCGCGCGATCCTGAAAGCCTGCGTCAACTGCGAAGGCTCGGGCGACGACTGCTTCTCGCCCGACAAGAACCCGGCGCTCAAGCGCGAGATCAAGCTGGCGCGCAAGTCGATGGTGCCGGACAACGTCATCAAGCGCGTCATCCAGTTCGCCAAGCAGGGCTACAAGGACATCAACTTCCCGACCTACGACACCGACTGGGATTCGGAAGCCTATCTCACCGTGTCGGGGCAGAACTCGAACAATTCGGTGCGCGTCACCGACGGTTTCCTGCGCGCGGTCGAGGCCGACGGCGACTGGGACCTGACCTATCGCAAGAACGGCAAGGTCGCCAAATCGCTCAAGGCGCGCGAGCTGTGGGAAAAGATCGGCCACGCCGCCTGGGCTTCCGCCGATCCCGGCCTGCAATACCACACCACGGTCAATGACTGGCACACCTGCCCGGCCTCGGGCGAAATCCGCGCCAGCAATCCGTGCTCGGAATACATGTTCCTCGACGACACCGCCTGCAATCTCGCCTCGCTCAATCTGCTCACCTTCCGCGACGTCAAGACCGGCAAGTTCGACGCCGCCTCCTACGAGCACGCGGTGCGGCTGTGGACGATCGTGCTTGGAAATCTCGGTGATGATGGCGCAATTCCCCTCGCGCCAGATCGCCGAGCGGTCCTTCGAATTCCGCACGCTCGGCCTCGGCTACGCCAATATCGGCGGGCTCTTGATGACCTCGGGCATCCCCTATGACAGCGCGGCCGGCCGCGCCATTGCCGGCGCGCTTTCCGCCATCATGACCGGCGTTTCCTACGCCACCTCGGCGGAAATGGCCGGCCAGCTCGGGCCCTTCCCCGGCTACGAGAAGAACCGCGAGGCCATGCTGCGCGTGATGCGCAATCATTGCCGCGCGGCTTACGGCGAGGCGCAAGGCTACGAGCAGGTGGCGATCGCGCCGGTGCCGCTCGACCACGCCTCGCTCACCGCCGGCGACAGCCCGGCGCTGAAAGGCTTTGCCGAGCTGTCGGCGCACGCCAAGACCGCCTGGAACCGGGCCATCAATCTCGGCGAGAAGCACGGCTACCGCAACGCGCAGGCGACCGTGGTCGCGCCGACCGGCACCATCGGCCTGGTGATGGACTGCGACACCACCGGCATCGAGCCCGACTTCGCGCTGGTCAAGTTCAAGAAGCTCGCCGGCGGCGGCTACTTCAAGATCATCAACCGCGCGGTGCCGGAGGCGCTGCGCACGCTCGGCTATTCGGAAGCCGACATCGCCGAGATCGAGGCCTACGCCGTCGGCCATGGCGGGCTGGCGCAGGCGCCCGCCATCAACCACACGACCTTGAAGGCCAAAGGCTTCACCGACGAAGCGATTGCCAAGGTCGAGAAGGCGCTGCCGACCGCCTTCGACATCAAGTTCGTGTTCAACAAATGGACGCTGGGCGAAGACTTCTGCCGCGACGCGCTCAACATCCCGGCCGAGGACCTCGCCTCGCCCACTTTCGACCTGCTCGCCGCGCTCGGCTTTTCCCGGCGCGAGATCGAGGCCGCCAACATCCATTGCTGCGGCGCCATGACGGTGGAAGGCGCGCCGCACTTGAAGGCCGAGCACTACCCGGTGTTCGACTGCGCCAATCCGTGCGGGCGCACCGGCAAGCGCTATCTCTCGGTCGAGAGCCACATCCGCATGATGGCGGCGGCGCAGCCCTTCATCTCGGGCGCCATCTCCAAGACCATCAACATGCCGAACGACGCCACCGTCGAGGACTGCAAGCAGGCCTACCTGCTGTCCTGGAAGCTGGCGCTCAAGGCCAACGCGCTCTACCGCGACGGCTCGAAGCTCTCGCAGCCGCTCAACGCGCAGCTGATCGCCGACGAGGACGAGGACGACGACGCGCTCGAGAGCTTCATCGAGCGGCCGAACGCGGCGCGCGCCTCGGCGCTGGCCGAGAAGGTGGTGGAGAAGATCGTCGAGCGCGTCACCGTGCTGCGCGAGCGCGAGCGCATGCCCGACCGCCGCAAGGGCTACACCCAGAAGGCGGTGGTCGGCGGCCACAAGGTCTACCTGCGCACCGGCGAATACGACGACGGGCGGCTCGGCGAGATCTTCATCGACATGCACAAGGAAGGCGCGGCGCTGCGCTCGATCATCAACAATTTCGCGATCGCGGTCTCGCTCGGCCTGCAATACGGCGTGCCGCTCGACGAATATGTCGACGCCTTCACCTTCACCCGCTTCGAGCCGCAGGGCCCGGTGCAGGGCAACGACTCGATCAAATACGCCACCTCGATCCTCGACTACGTGTTCCGCGAGCTGGCGGTGTCCTACCTCGAGCGCTTCGACCTCGCCCATGTCGACCCGAGCGACTCGCGGCTTCGACGCGCTCGGCAAGGGCGTGCAGGAAGGCAAGCCGGCGGCGGCCACGAACTACGTCTCGCGCGGGCTGACCCGCTCGCGCACCGACCGGCTGTCGGTGGTGTCGAGCGCCGCGCAGCCGGCGGTCGCGCGGCGGCAACGTCACGGCCTTCTCGGGCGCGGCCACCGCGCTCAAGAGCCGAGCCGGAGGCCAAGCTCTCGCCCGCCCAGCAGCTCGAAGTGCAGCAACGAAGCTCGACGCGCGCGCGCACGCCAAGGCGGCGGCCTCGGAAAAGCGCGCGGAAGCCCGCGCCAAGGGCTACGAAGGCGAGGCCTGCGGCGAATGCGGCAACTTCACGCTGGTGCGCAACGGCACCTGCATGAAGTGCGACACATGCGGGTCGACGACGGGGTGTTCGTGAGGGGCAACCCTCACCATATAAAGGACTGTGATTGAGGGTGTCGGATGGCCGGGCGAGGCCCGGCCATGACAGACACGAATAATCCGTGCGCCCGCGCTCGGGCCCACCGACGATGGAGAGTCAGCTGAGCCAAGCTTCCAAGGACAACATGCAGGCGCTGGCCGAGGCCAAGTTCAAGCGCAAGGAAATGCAGCAGCGCGACGGCGTCAACGCCATGGCGGAGTATCACGCCGACAAGGTGGCCGAGCGCAAGAAGACCGCGAAGCTGCGCGAGCAGCGGCTCGCCAAGGAGGCGGCCGAAGCCAAGGCCGCCAGCGAAGCGGCCGAGGCGAAGGCTGCCAAGGTGGCGGACAAGGCGGCGAAGCCGGCGGGGGGAGTGAAGAAGAAGCGGTGACGGGCGCGGTGGGCTCACTATCAGCCTGTCATCGCCGGGCTTGACCCGGCGATCCCGGTCAGAAGGCACGGCCCTGCCCGCTTAAACCGAGATGGCCGGGAAAAGCCCGGTTATGACAATGGAGGAGATCGGGACAGACGATGCCGGTCATCTTCCGCCAAGGAGGCCTGCGCTACTTCTTTTATTCGAACGAGGGCCTGCCGCGCGAACCGCGCCATGTTCACGTCAAGGGCGGCGGCAAAGACGCCAAAATCTGGATGGAGCCGGAAGTGTCGATCGCCGACAGCTATGGCTTTAATTCCGCCGAATTGACGCGTATTCTGCGTATTGTCTCGGAACGCCGAGATTTGATCCTAAGAGCTTGGCATGACCATTTCGGCAACCGCCGTCCGCTTTGACGACAATACGATGTGGGTCGATTTGACCGACGGCCGCACGCTCGGCGTGCCGCTGGCGTGGTTTCCGCGCCTGCTGAATGCCACGCCGGCCGAGCGCGCGCGCGTCGACATGAGCCGCACCGGTTTGCATTGGGAAGAACTGGACGAGGATATTTCCATTGCCGGCCTGATCGCCGGCCGCGGCGACATGACGCGCGCAATCCGAGCAGGTTGTGTGACGGAAGCTCGCAAGAACCTGAGCGAAACAGAGTAATGCTTCGAGACGTGCGCTCCTCAGCATGAGGCCGCCCGATGCGGAGCCGGTTCACGCCCTTTGCCGGTCATTGTCGATCGGGATCACCTGGCCGGAATCGACTTGCCGGCGGCGGACACCGTGCCGGACGATCGCGGCCGGCGCATCCGCGCCGCCTAATCGCGCTCTTCCCGCCGCATTGTCCGGATGCTACCAAAGCTCGTCGATACGATTTCGTATCGCATTGTACGGGGGGCTTCACTCATGAAAATCGGTATCGCCGTTCTTGTCGCTGCCGGCTCACTGCTCGCGACCAGCGCCGCATTCGCCGTAACCACCGACGACGTGAAATGGATCAACAGGTGCATCGCCGACAGCGCCGGCATGGACGCGAGCCCGGCGGTCAAGCTGAAATATTGCACCTGCATGGTCAACAAGATGGACGACAACGAAACGCTGTCGGTCACCGCGTGGGAGAAAATCCACACGGCCGAAGCCCGCGCCTGCGACAGAGAATCGGGCTGGAAGTAGCGACTCACGCCCGCTGCCGGTCATTGTCGATCGGCAGCACCTGGCCGGAAATCGACTTGCCGGCGTCGGAGGCGAGAAACACCGCGAGCGCGCGATGTCCTTGGGGTCGATCATGTCCTTGATCGACTGCTCGGCCATCGCCGCCGCCTTCACCTCCTCCATCGACTTGCCGGAAATCTGCGCGCGGCCCTGGAACACGCGCACGATGCGCTCGCCGGCGACCGCGCCGGGCGCGATGGCGTTGGCGCGGATGCCCCATTCGCCGAGCTCGATCGCCAGCGTCTTGGTGAAGCCGATCACGCCCCATTTGGTGGCGGCGTAAGGCGAGCGGTTGGCAAAGCCGTAGCGCCCGGCGATCGAGGTCATGTTGACGATGCAGCCGGCCTTCGACTGCTTGAGATGCGGGATGGCAAGCCGCGTGACGTCGAACATGGCGGTCAAGTTGACGGCGACCACCTTGTCCCAGTCGTCGGCCGGGTATTGCTCGACCGGCAGCGTCAGCCCGGCGATGCCGGCATTGTTGATCAGCACGTCGAGCCCGCCGAGGGCTTCGACCGCCGCCGGCACCATGGCCTCGATCTCGGCGCGCTGGCTCATGTCGCAGCGGCGCGCAATCAGGCCGGGGATTTCCTTGGCGAGCGCCGCCAGCGCGCCCTCGTCGATGTCGCAGACGAAAACCTTGCCGCCGTTGGCGGCGAAGGCGCGCGCGAATTCGCGGCCGATGCCGGCGGCGCCGGCGGTGATCAAAACGCGTTGAACCATGGGGCTGCCGATCTCCTGCTCATGCCGGCGGCTACCATGGAAGAGCCGGCGCGGCCGGACAAGGGCGGTGGCGCCTTGCGCTTGCGTTTGCGATCAGCGCGCGACTGCTCAGCGCACAAACTGCTCAGCGCACGAATTGCAACGCCCAGGCCACCAGCGCGGTGAACTGGTTCGGAAACACCATGAAGTAGCCGATCGCAGCGATCGGAGACAGCGGCAGATACCAGTCTCGCATGGGCCCTTACCCCCCTTGCGATGGCAATGCCGCCATAGTCGCGCCCGCGGGTATACGCCGGCCTACACGGTCGCGGAGACTGCGATGAAAAGTGGAACGATCCCGGTGAGGCTATTCTTCCGGCTCGGTGGTGAAATAAAGCGGGTAACCCTTGGATTTGCCGAGCTCGGTCGCCTCCTTCGCCTTGGTGTCGGCGACGTCTTTGGTGAACACCGCGATCACGCAGGCGCCCTTCTGGTGCGCGGTCATCATCACGCGGTAGGCCTGGCTCTCGTTCATGCGGAAGACGGCCTTGAGCACCTGCACCACGAATTCGCGCGGCGTGTAGTCGTCGTTGAGCAGAATCACCTTCCACAGCTTCGGCCGTTCGGTCTTCGGCTTCAGCTTCGGACGCGGTTTGACGACGGTCTGGCCTGGGCTCATCGCGCTTCCTTTGCCGCACGATCTTACAATGCCGCGCGCGCCGGCACAGCGGGCGCTCGCGCGCCGGCGGCATCGCATCGAGCGCGTGCGGCGGGATTTGCGTCGGGGCGATACGTCAGCCTTGCTGCTTCACTCGCCGCGCCGCCGCGCTACTCTCCATCAAACGGGGCTGGGGGGCAGCGAGTTCTAGGGAGGCCCCATGGAACTACGCGACCTCCGCAACGCCACGCGCTTCGCGCGCTCGCGGCCGGTGCTCGAATGCGCGCAATGCGGCGAGCGCCTCTCCATCCCCGAATGGTCGGAATATCTCGACGGCGGCCGCGTGCGCCATCTCTGGCGCTGCCAGGCCTGCGACTACGCCTTCGAGACCACCGTCTATTACGCCGCGGCTTGAGCGGCGCAACGACCGCGCACGATCCCGGAGCGGAACCCGTTTTCGGAAATTGTGCGCCGAAGCGACAAGGAGCCGGCTTAAGCGCACGCGCCCTCGACCAGCATAGTCATCCGCGGCGACCGCTCGTTAGGCCGGCTCCTTCTCCCTCTTCAGCCCGCGCCGCGAGGAACATTTTTTCCCGGCCATGCATTATCTCCGAGCACAATCAAACGCCGGAGGGACATCATGGCGAAATCTGCGCAAAGCCGCGCGAACTGGCAGCGTCCGGGCTCACCGATCGGCCGCAAGGGGCCGCGCAAGGCGCACCCGCGCTACACCCGCAACAATTACAAAGGCTGGCGCGCCGACGACGTGCGCGAATTGCGCCGCCTCGCCAAGGGCAACACGCCGACGCGCGTGATCGGGCTCAAGCTCGGCCGCACCGAAATTGCGGTGCGCGGCAAGGCGCAGCGCGAGGGGATTTCGCTGCGGCCGACCAATCGCTCGCCCTACAATCGGCGCCGGCGGGGCGCGCGCTGACGGCGCTTCAAGCCATCACGGGAACTTGTGTCGGCCCGCCCGGCGGCGGCGCTATAATCGCGGCATGACGCTCGACCGCCGCCACATGTTGATGGTCTGCGCCGGGGCGCTCGCGACCGCCGCGCCCTGCCCGCGCCGAACAGATGAGCAGCCCGGTCACGGCTTACGCCTTCAGCTTCAAGTCGCTCGACGGCGGCGACATCCTGCTGGCCTCGCACGCCGGTCACCCGATGCTGGTGGTCAATACCGCCTCGCTGTGCGGCTACACCCCGCAATATGCCGGCCTGCAGGATCTATGGACGCGCTACCGCGCACGCGGGCTGCTGGTGCTGGGCGTGCCGTCAAACGATTTCGGCGGCCAGGAGCCGGGCGGCGTCGGCGACATCCATGCCACCGCGCAGGGCGAATACCATGTCACCTTCCCGCTCACCGAGAAGGTCACGGTCAAGGGGCCGAACGCCCACCCGTTCTACAAATGGGCGGCGCAATTGCGCCCGTTCGAGGCGCCGCGCTGGAATTTCCACAAATACCTGGTCGGGCGCGACGGCCGCCTGAAAGGCGGCTTTGCCTCGGCGGTCGAGCCGGCCGACCCGCGAATCATCGCCGGCATCGAGAGCGACCTCACTTCCTAGGCCGCGAATCCGCATCATTCCCATTGACGAATCAGAGCCCCTGTGACGGACTGTCGCACAGGGTTTCAGTCACGCGGGCCGGCAGCACGACTTGCGCCGACCCGTCCTACGAGGTTCCTCCCGCGTGGCGTTTAAACTGGGCGGCCGCGAGGCCGCCCTTTTTCGTGAGGCCGCGCGCCAAAATTACGCCGCGTCGGCCTTGGCGCCGGCTGGCACGCCCGGCCGCAGCGGATCAATCGCCTCGAGCAATTGCAGGAAGGCATTGCCCGGCAGCGGCGGCGCGAACACATAGCCCTGCGCGGAGCGGATGCCGAGATCGCGCAGATGGGTGACCTGCTCGAAGGTCTCGACGCCCTCGGCCACGATGTCCATCCGCATATTGTGCGCGAGCGCGACCAGCGTTTCGACGATGGTGGTGGAATTGCGGTCGGTGCCGATGGCGTCGACGAACATCTTGTCGATCTTGATGATGTCGACGCCGAGCTTGAGCATGTACGACAGCCCGCTGTGGCCGGTGCCGACGTCGTCGATGGCGATGCGCACGCCCAGGCCCTGCAAGGCGGCGATGATCTGCCGCGTCTCGGTCAGGTTCTCGATCGGGTCGCGCTCGGTCAACTCGAGCACCACCTGCGACAGATTGATCGGCGAGCCGGCGAAAATGCCGCGCACGTCCCGCACGATGCTGTCGTCGGAAAACAATTGGCCGGCAAAATTGAACGACACCTTGAGCGCCGGCCGCATGCCGATCACGGCACCCGCCTCCACGCAGACGCGCCGCATCAGGTCGCGCGTCATCGCGCGGATCAGCCCGCTCGATTCGGCGAGCGGAATGAAGGCGCCCGGCAGCACCAGCGTGCCATCCGGCTTTTTCCAGCGCGCCAGCACCTCGGCGCCGCGCAATTTGCCGGAGCGGATATCGACGATCGGCTGGTAATAAGGCACGAACTCGCCGGCGGCGAGCGCGCGCTCGATCTCGGCCACCGGATTGTCGGGCGAGCGCTTGGGCAGCAGCGCGCCGAACGCGATCAGGATCAGCGCCAGCGCGCCGGTCGCGAACATGCCGATGCGCTCGATATCGGCATGAGTGGCGCGCACGCGCGCGCGCGAGATGGTGATCGCGACGTGGAAGCCGAAGCGCTCCGAGATCGCGTCGGCGCCGATCGCGGCGTCCGACGGATCCCTGCTGCCGACCTCGCCGATGACCGCGCCTTTGGCGGTGGCGATGTGGGCATAGGCGCTGAACGGATTGCCGCGGCTCGACACCTGCGGCAGGAACAGCACCGCAGGCACCAGCGCGGCGACGGCGTTGCCGCCGACCTTGCGGCGCAGCCGCACGGCGTGCTCGCCGCCCGCCAAACGCAGCACGTCGATCCAGTAATCGTCGGCGCCGGCGAGCGGCTCGCTCGAGAGCAGCGCGCGCTCGCCCATCGACAGGCCGAGATCGGTGCACAGCGTTTCGCCGTTCGGCCCGAGCACGGCGATTTCCTTGACCGGGATGGTGGCAAAGGCGGCCATGCGCATGGCGTTGATCTGCGCCGGCGCGCAGGAATCGACGCCGCGCGCGGCGAGATCGTCGAGCGCCTCGATCACCTGCGTCACGCGCGTCTCGGCGAGCGCGATCGCGCGCTTGGCGGAGGTGTCGACCTCTTCCTGGCCTTGCCGGTCGATCAGCCGGTCGAGCCAGTGCTCGAAGGCAAGCACCGGCAGGCCGGCGAGCAGCACGCCAACCGCGACCGCGATGATATTCCGGCGCGTGAACGCGCGCACTTTCGTCCCCATCCTGGTGGCGAGGCCCCCTATCGGCACCCGGAATAGTGAGCCACGCCGCCGTAAAGGCCGCTTTAAGTTGCGGCGGGAGCGGCCCGCCCGGCCGGTCGTTTGCGCAAAGGCGCGCGGTTATGGTTAGTGCGGGGTTAATGGCGCGGCGGCGCGCTCGCGCTGGAATGGAACAAGCGCGCGCCAGGGGGCAGTCACCGGAGGAACCTTCATGAAACTCTATATGCACCCGGCGTCGACGACTTGCCGGCCGGTACGGCTGTTCGCCGCCGACAACAAGATCGCCATGGACGAGGAATTCGTCGACCTGATGACCGGCGCGCACATGCAGCCGGGCTATGCCGCGGTCAACCCGAACTGCCTGGTGCCGCTGCTCGAGGACGGCGACCTCAAGCTCAGCGAGAGCTCGGCCATCCTGAAATATCTCGCCGACAAGACCGGCTCGCCGGCCTATCCGAAGGACCTGAAAGCGCGCGCCAAGGTCAACGAGATGATGGATTGGCTCAACACCAATTTCTATCGCGATTGGGGCTACAATCTCTGCTACCCGCAGCTGTTCCCGGATCATGAAGCGGCGCAGCGACGAGGCGCAGGCCGCCACGCTCGAGCATCGGCAAGCAGAACACCAAGCGCTGGCTCAAGGTGCTCAACGACCATTGGATCGGGCCGAAGAACACTTATCTGTGCGGCAACCAGCTCACCATCGCCGATTATTTCGGCTCCGGGCTGGTGACGCTGGGCGAGATCATCGGCGTCGATTTCTCGCCTTACCCGAACGTGCAGCGCTGGCTCGCCGCCATGAAAAAGCTGCCGAATTGGGACAAGGTCAACGAGGCCTTCAACGGCCTGCGCGAAGCGGTGAAGGCGCAGAAATTCGTGACGCTGGCGTGAAGGAGTTGCGAGCATGAGTTTCTTCCCCGGCAAGGATCCCAAGGCGGGCGACGCCTATGCTTGCGACGCCATCGCCGACGTCGTGGTGCCGCGCACCGTCGATCTCGGCGACTTCGCGGTGCGGCGCGCGCTGCCGTCGGCGCGCACGCGCCTGGTCGGGCCGTTCATCTTCTTCGACCATTTCGGGCCGGCCGAATTCCGCGCCGGGCAACGGCCTCGACGTGCGGCCGCATCCGCATATCGGGCTTGCCACCGTCACCTATCTGTTCGACGGCGAGATCATGCACCGCGACAGCCTCGGCACCGCGGTCGCGATCAAGCCGGGCGAGGTGAACTGGATGACCGCCGGCCGCGGCATCGTGCATTCCGAGCGCACCGGCGCCGAGAAGCGCGCCGCCGGCGGGCCGATCCACGGCTTGCAGATGTGGGTGGCGCTGCCCGCCGCCAAGGAGGAGATGGACGCCGGCTTTGCGCATCACGCCACCGCCGAATTCCCCGTGGTCAAGGAAAACGGCAAGCAGGTGCGCGTGGTGGTCGGCTCGCTCTACGGCGCGCGTCGCCGGTGCCGACCGTGCACGAGACCATGTTTGCCGACGTGCATCTCAAGGCCGGCATCGGCGATCCCGCTCGACGCCGGCCACGAGGAGCGCGCGATTTACGTGATCGACGGCGACGCTCGACATCGCCGGCGACAAATTCGAGGCCGGCAGGCTGCTGGTGTTCAAGCCGGGCGACCAGGTGTCGGTGAGCGCCGCGAGCGACGCGCATTTCGTCATCGTCGGCGGCGCGCCGATGGACGGCCCGCGCCACATCTGGTGGAATTTCGTGTCGTCGCGCAAGGAGCGCATCGAGCAGGCCAAGGCGGAATGGAAGGCCGGCCATTTCGGCAAGGTGCCGGGCGACGAGATCGAGTTCATTCCGCTGCCGGAGACGCCGGGCGTCAATTCGATCGACAAGGCCGCGCCGCTTTAAAGCGAATCACGCTCTCGTTGGTCCTCGCGATAACGGGATCAGCAGCTCATATCTGTCATGGCCGGGCTTGTCCCGGCCATCTCGCTTAAGAAGGCATTGCCCAGCTAAGCGGGATCACCGGGTCACGCGCTTCGCGCGGCCCGGTGATGACAAAGGAAAAGTGCTCGGGATGACGCCAGAGCGTTACTTCTTCGGCAAATCCAGCCGGATATGCAGCTCCTTGAGCTGCTTGGCGGTCACTTCCGACGGCGCGCCCATCAGCAGGTCCTCGGCGCGCTGGTTCATCGGGAACAGCACCACCTCGCGCAAGTTCTCCTCGCCGGCCAGCAGCATGACGATGCGGTCGATGCCGGGCGCGATGCCGCCGTGCGGCGGCGCGCCGAGCGAGAGCGCGTGCAGCATGCCGCCGAATTTCTGTTCCAGCACGCTCTCCGGATAGCCGGCGATGGCGAAGGCCTTCTTCATCACCTCGGGGCGATGATTGCGGATGGCGCCGGACGACAATTCGATGCCGTTGCAGACGATGTCGTATTGGATCGCCTTGAGCGACAGCAGCTTGTCGTGGTCGTTGGATCGAGCGCGAGGAATTCCTCGACCGGCAAGTTCGGCATCGAGAACGGGTTGTGCGAGAAGTCGATTTTCTTCTCTTCCTCGTTCCACTCGTACATCGGGAAGTCGACGATCCAGCAGAACTCGAAGCGGTCCTTGGCGATCAGCCCGAGCTCCTCGCCGATTTTGCTGCGCGCCGGGCCGGCGAACTTGACGAAGTCCTTCGGCTTGCCGGCGACGAAGAAGCAGGCATCGCCGATGCCGAGCTTCATCTGTTCGGCGATCTGCTTGGTGCGCTCCGGCCCGATGTTCTTGGCGAGCGGTCCTGCGCCGCCCTCCTCGCCTTCGCGCCAGAAGATGTAGCCGAGGCCGGGCTGGCCCTCGCCTTGCGCCCACGAGTTCATGCGGTCGCAGAAGGCGCGGTTGCCGCCCTTCGGCGCGGGGATCGCCCACACCGCGTTGCCGGGCGTCTCCAGAATCTTGGCGAAGATCTTGAAGCCGGAGCCGCGGAAGGCTTCGCTCACGTCCTGCATGATCGAGCGGGTTGCGCAGGTCCGGCTTGTCGGTGCCGTATTTCGACAGCGCCTCGGCGTAGGGAATGAGCGGAAACTTCGGCGTCACCGATTTGCCGTTGGCGAATTCCTCGAACACGCCGCGGATCACCGGCTCGACCGCGGCGAACACGTCGTCCTGCGTGACGAAGCTCATCTCCAGATCGAGCTGGTAGAACTCGCCGGGCGAGCGGTCGGCGCGCGCGTCCTCGTCGCGGAAGCAGGGCGCGATCTGGAAATAGCGGTCGAAGCCCGCCACCATGATCAGCTGCTTGAACTGCTGCGGCGCCTGCGGCAGCGCGTAGAATTTTCCCGGATGCAGGCGCGAGGGCACCAGGTAGTCGCGCGCGCCTTCCGGCGACGACGCGGTCAGGATCGGCGTCTGGAATTCGAAGAAGCCCGCCTCCTTCATGCGGCGGCGGATCGAGTCGATCACTTGGCCGCGCAGCATGATGTTGGCGTGCAGCTTCTCGCGCCGCAGGTCGAGGAAGCGGTATTTGAGCCGGATCTCCTCGGGATAGTCCTGCTCGCCGAACACCGGCATCGGCAATTCGCCGGCCGCGCCCAGCACCTCGATCTCGTCGCTGTAGACCTCGACCTGGCCGGTCGGCAGCTCGGGATTGACGGTGCCCTCGGGGCGCCGGCGCACCTTGCCGTCGACGCGCACCACCCATTCCGAGCGCAGCGTCTCGGCGAGCTTGAACGCCTTGCTGTCCGGGTCGGCCACCACTTGCGTGATGCCGTAATGGTCGCGCAGGTCGATGAACAGCACGCCGCCATGGTCGCGGATGCGGTGGCACCAGCCGGACAGCCGCACGGTCTCCCCGATGTCGCTATCGCGCAGCGCGCCGCAGGTATGGGAGCGATAGCGATGCATCGAAGTCCGGCCGGTTCGGGGACAATTCAAAAGTGGGGGTGAGGCGCGCGACCCGCCTTCGCGAAGCACGCTTCGGCGGGCCAAGCCCACAGTTCTGTGCTTGCTGGAGCGTGCGAAGCAAGGAAAACGCATGGGGCTTTGTCAAGGCAGGCTTTGTCAAGACAAGCCTTGCCTCGACAGGCGCGGCCCAATCTGCACACTCACGGTCGACATGCCGAAAGCCAAGCGCCTCAAAAAGCCCCCGCCGGCGACCGCCGAGATGACGACCGGCGAAGCCACGGTCGCGGCGCTGCTCGCGCATGGCCTCGATACGGTCTATGCCCTGCCCGGCATCCATAACGACCATCTGTTCGACGCGCTCCAGCGCGCCGGCGACAAGATCAAGGTGGTGCATACCCGCCACGAACAGGGCGCCGCCTATATGGCGCTCGGCGCCGCGCTCGCGACCGGCAAGCCGCAGGCCTATGCGGTGGTGCCCGGGCCGGGGCTGTTGAATTCCGGCGCCGCGCTGCTCACCGCTTACGGCATGAACGCGCCGGTATTGGCGCTGATCGGGCAGATCCCCGCCGCCGACATCGGGCGCGGGCTCGGCCATCTGCACGAGATCAGCGACCAGGCCGGCATTATCGCGCGGCTGGTCGATCACGCCGCGCTCATCGCCGGCCCCGGCGACGCGCCGGGCAAGGTCGCCCAGGCGATGCGCGCGATGGTCAGCGGCCGGCCGGGACCGGCCGCGCTCGAATGCGCCATGGATGTCTGGGGCAAACGCGGCAAGGTCGGCGCCTATCGCTCCGCCCGCGCCGCCGCGCCCGCCCAAGATCGACGACGACGCCGTGCGCGCCGCGGCCAAGCTGCTCGGCAAGGCCAAACGCATTCTCATCTGCGTCGGCGGCGGCGCGCAGGAGGCATCGCTCGAAGTCGGCCTGCTGTCGAGCATGTTGCAGGCGCCGGTGATGTCGTACCGGCGCGGGCGCGGGGTGATGGACGACCGCGATCCTTTCAGCGTCAACCTGCCGCTCGGCCGCGAGCTGTGGCGCGAGGCCGACGCGGTGCTCGGCATCGGCACCCATATGCTCTACACGCTCACGCATTGGGGCGTCGACCGCGACTTGCAGATCGTGCGCGTCGATGCCGACCCGGACGAGCCGGCGCGCGTGCACAAGCCCAAGGTCGCGCTCATCGGCGACGCCGCGCCCATCCTGCGCCGGCTCATCGACGCGCTCGCGCGCAGCAATCCGCGCCGCGCCGCGCGCCGCGACGAGATGCTGGAGCGGCAGGCAAAAATGCGCGCGCGTCTCGCCAAGCTCGCGCCGCAGCTCGCCTTCCTCGCGGCCATCCGCGCCGAACTGCCGGAAGACGGCATCTTCGTCGACGAGGTCACGCAAGTCGGCTTTGCCGCCCGCCTCGCCTTTCCGGTGCACCGGCCGCGCACGTTTCTCTCGCCCGGCTACCAGGACAATCTCGGCTGGGGCTACGCCACCGCGCTCGGCGCGCAACACGCGCGCGGCGACGTGCCGGTCGTCTCGGTCAACGGCGACGGCGGCTTCCTCTATACCGGCAACGAACTCGCCACCGCGATGCGCCACAAGATACCGCTGGTGGCGATCGTGTTCGCCGACGGCGCCTTCGGCAATGTGCGGCGCATCCAGGAGGAGCAGTTCGGCAACCGGCTGATCGCCGCCGACCTCGCCAACCCGGACTTCGTCAAATACGCCGAGAGCTTCGGCGCCGCCGGCAGGCGCGCCGGCGACGCCGCCGCGCTGCGCACCGCCTTGCGCGAGGCGATCGCCGCCCGCGAGCCGACGCTGATCGAAGTTCCGGTCGGCGCCGATGCCCAGCCCTTGGGAATTCATCTTGATGCCGCGCGTGCGCGGGCGCTAAAACAATGCCACCGTTCCGCATGATTGCGCTAACTTAGCCGTAGCAATGGATTTGATCGCCACCACCGCGGAACTGGCCGAGGTCTGCGCGCGCATGGCGCGGCACCCTTACGTCACGGTCGATACCGAATTCCTGCGCGAATCGACCTATTACCCGCTGCTCTGCGTCGCCCAGATGGCGAGCCCGGACGAGGCCGTGGTCATCGACGCGCTGGCGCCGGGCATCGATCTGGCGCCGTTCTTCGCGCTGATGACCGACGAGAACGTCTGCAAGGTGTTCCACGCCGCGCGCCAGGACATCGAAATCGTCTGGAACATGGCGGGCAAGATCCCGCATCCGATCTTCGACACCCAGGTCGCCGCCATGGTGCTCGGTTATGGCGACTCGATCGCCTATGACGCGCTGGTGCAGCGCATCACCGGCGACGCGCTCGACAAGTCGCACCGCTTCACCGACTGGTCGCGCCGTCCGCTCAGCGAGGCGCAGATCTTCTACGCGCGTTCCGACGTGACGCATCTGCGCGACGTCTATCTCAAGCTCGCCGCCGACCTGCAGAAGCGCGAGCGCACCAGTTGGGTGGAAGCCGAGATGGAGGTCTTGACCTCGCCCGAGACCTATCGCGCCGATCCGGCGCGCGCCTGGGAGCGGCTGCGCACCCGCGCGCGCAAGCCGAAGGACCTCGCCGTGCTGATGGAGGTCGCCGCCTGGCGCGAACGCGAGGCGCAGACCCGCGACGTGCCGCGCTCGCGCGTGCTCAAGGACGACGTGGTCGGCGATATCGCGACGCAGGCGCCGGCCACCATCGAGCGGCTCGGTTCGATGCGGTCGCTGCCGAAAGGCTTCGAGCGCTCGCGCTGGGGCCCCGAGATCGTCGCGGCGGTGCAGCGCGGGCTCGAACGCGATCCCAAGACGCTGCCGCGGCTGGAGCGCTTCCGCCCGGCGCCGAACGGCGCCGCCATCGTCGAACTGCTCAAGGTGCTGCTGCGCATGACCGCCGAGCGGCACGGCGTCGCCGCCAAGGTGATCGCCACCGTCGACGACCTCGAGCAGATCGCCGCCGACGACGAGGCCGACGTCGCCGCGCTCAAAGGCTGGCGGCGCGAACTGTTCGGCGACAAGGCGCTGGCGCTGAAGCAGGGCAAGCTGGCGCTGGCGATGGAAAAGGGCCGCGTGGTGACGGTGGAGAAGGGTTAGGCCGCGTTCGCTCGGATCGACTGGTGTTCAGAAGCGGCCGGTCTATGTCCGCCTTGCCACCAAGAGCAGACATTCTTCGCGGCGGCCAGCTCGTTCGCCATGTGCCACAACGGACATTGCGCGGCGCACCGAAACGACTTGTCGATCATCGCGCACGGGGCGACGGGGTTGCCATCCAGCGTGGCCGCATCGGGCATGGCCTTGCATATGCACGCTCCGTCTAGTGCAATACGCCGAGAATACAGTGTTGGGAAATTGAATGGCAGCGCCGATCAATATCGATGCCTACAGCGATGCGCTCGTTGTTCTTGGTACTGCCGGCATCGTCATTCCAGTGGTGCGCCGCTGGGGGTTTAGTCCCGTGCTCGGCTACCTAGCGGCAGGAGCGCTCCTTGGCCCGCTGGGCTTGGGCTCGCTCATAAATACTTTTCCGTTTCTGTACTGGGTCACCGTCGTCGATGCCAAGAACGTCGCCGGGATCGCCGAACTCGGCATTGTGTTCTTGCTCTTCTTGATTGGCATGGAGTTGTCCTACGAACGCCTGAAGGCTATGCGCCGCTTGGTGTTCGGACTTGGAACCCTGCAGATCATGTTCTCGGCAGCGGTGATCGGTAGCATCGCAGCGCTCGCCGGCAACGCACCCGCCGTTTCTATCATTCTCGGCGCATGCCTCGCATTGTCCTCGACCGCAATCGTGGTCGAAGTCCTTTCCAACCAAGGCCGCCTCGCCACGACCGCCGGGCGCGCCAGCTTCTCCGTCTTGCTCGCGCAGGACTTGGCGGTCATTCCACTCCTGCTGTTTATTTCCATTCTCGGCGCTGGGGCGGGCGGGTCGGTGATGGCCAGCCTCGTGCTGGCGCTCTTAAACGCAGCGTTAGCCGTCGGAGCAATCGTCTTTGCCGGTCGGTTATTTTTGAGACCTTTATTCCGTCTCGTCGCCTCCACCGGCACCAGCGAACTGTTTGTGGCGGCAGCGTTGTTCGTGATTATCGCCACTGGCGTTGCTGCCGCCGTGGCCGGTCTTTCCATGGCACTCGGCGCTTTCATCGCAGGCCTGCTGCTCGCTGAGACGGAGTTTCGCAAGGCCATCGAAACGACGATCGGCCCCTTCAAAGGGCTGCTGCTCGGCTTGTTCTTTTTTACCGTAGGGATGAGCATCGATTTCCGTGAACTTGCCCGCCAACCACTGTGGCTTTTCGGCGCCGTTGTCGGCCTCATCGGCATCAAATCAATCCTGCTCATCGGCCTCGTTAGGATTTTTCGGATGCCCTGGTCCGCTGCGATTGAAACTGGACTTCTGCTGGGGCCCGCTGGCGAGTTCGCATTCGTCGGCATCGGCATGGCAACGACGTTGGGGCTTATTAATGCCAATGTATCGAGCTTCACTTTGGCAATGACGTCAATCACCATGGCACTCATTCCGGTGCTATCTCATTTTGCACGGCGATTGGCACCGAAGTTCGCGGACCACAAAGTATTCGACGCCGAACTTGCTATCGCGCCGAGCAGCGGTACCGGCCATGCAATCGTCATAGGATATGGTCGCGTTGGACAAGTTGTCTGTTCGTTGCTCGACCGGCATAGCTTTCGTTATATCGCGGTTGACCATGATGCCGATGCCGTGCCGCAACATCGTCGAAGCGGACGCGAGGTTTACTATGGTGACGCAACGAATTCAGAATTTCTCAAGAGTTGCGGTCTTATGGACGCAAGGGCCGTGATCGTCACGGTTGCTGCGGCGTCCGCAATCGACGAGATCGTAAGGCAGGTGCACGCCGTGAGAACGGATATTGTTGTCATCTCGCGCGCGCGCGACGCTGCTCATGCGCGTCATCTTTACGCTATTGGAGTTACCGATGCGGTGCCAGAAACCATCGAGGCGAGCCTGCAATTGTCAGAAGCTACATTAATCGGATTGGGATTTCCGGCGGGCCTGGTCATTGCTTCGGTCCACGAAAAACGCGACGAGTTTCGGCGTGAGTTGCAGCAGGCGGGCCGGGCGAACAGACGCTGAAATGAAGCGTTCGATCCGGAGGAGACATGCTCGATCGCCGCAAATCCTGCGATATCGGTTATAGGGCAGTAACGGGCATCCCAGCGATTTCCACGAAACATCCGCTCTATCCCCAACAACGGACATCGGATTTGCGCATTACGTGGCATGCGCCTACGGATTTATGAGTCAACGTTTTACGCCTCGATCGCCGCCTCTCGCCCGATCAGCCTCGCCAGCGCCCGCATCCGGCGGGCGAGCCGCTCGCCGGCGAGCCCGCGCAATTTGCCGCGCAGCGTCAGCACCAGCCGGCCGCCTTTGACCGCCAGCGGCGCCTTCGGCAGCACGCCGCTCTCGCCGGCGGTCAGCATGTAGGCAACGCGCATGGCGGCGCCGAGCACGCGCGCGCGGTCGAGCATGCGGGTCGAGGCGAGCTCGCGCAGGCGCGGCGACAATTCTTCCTCGCTCAGCCCGGCGTGGCGGAAGAAAACCGCAAGCGCGAGATAGGCGCGGCCGGGATGGTCGACCGCGACGAAGGCGCCGTTGGCGATGATGTTCATCGACTGCTCGCCGCGGTAGTCGGGATGCGCGCGCCAGCCGATGTCGGCCAACAGGCAGGCGGCGTGGCGCAGCCGGCGTTCGTCCGCCGTTTCCTCGATGCCGGAGGTTTGCATCAGCCGGTCGGTCCAGCCCATCAGCTCCTCGCCGTGATGCGGCGAGCGCGAGCGCAGCAGATTGAGGTCGGCGGCGGCCTCGAGCAGCGGGTCGCGCGCGCGTTCGCGCGCGCCGAGCAGCGAATACAACAGGCCCTCGCGCACGCCGAGCACGGAGACCACGACCTCCTTCGGCCGGATCGCGCGCACCAGGTTCTCCAGCACCAGCGCGGCATAGGCGAGCAGCGGGCGGCGGGCGGCGTTGACCACCTCGATCTTGGACAGCGTCTCGGCATCGACCCGATGCACCAGGCGCGAGAACTCGAGCGCCTCGCGCGCCGGGATGGTGTAATTGTGCATGACGTGGAACGGGTAGCCGGTCTGCCACATGTGCAGCCGCGCCAGCGCGCGCCAGGTGCCGCCGACGGCGTAGAAGGTGCGGCCCTCGCCTTCCGCCAGAATGCCGAGGCCCTTGAGCGCGTCCTCGACGAACGCCTCCGCCTTCTTGAGCGACTTGCCGGCGACATCCTGCAAGGCGAGGCCGCCGAGCGGCAGCGACAGGCCGTGGCGCACGCGCGCGCCATGCACGTCGACCAGTTCGAGCGAACCGCCGCCGAGGTCGCCGACGATGCCGTCCGGTCTGTGAATGCCGGAGACGACGCCGAGCGCGGTCAAGTGCGCCTCGCGCGCGCCCGACAGCACCTTGATCGGCGTGCGGCAGATGCGCTCGGCCTGCGCGATGAAGGCGCCGCCGTTCTTGGCGTCGCGGCAGGCGGCGGTGGCGATCGCCCCACACCCGGCGCACGTGCAGCATGTCGCAAAGCGCGCGGAAGCGCTTGAGCGCGGCGAGCGCGACCTCGATCGCCTCCGGCGCCAACAGGCCGGTGGTCTGCACCTGGCGGCCGAGGCCGGCCAGCACCTTTTCGTTGAAGATCGGCGTCGGCGCGCGCGTCAGCCCCTCGTAGATGACGAGCCGCACCGAGTTGGAGCCGATGTCGATGACCGCGACCGCCGGTCCGTGGTCGAGCCGGCCCTTGGCGGAGGCGCGCATGCGCGACGATTTACCCGCCTTCGACCAGGCGGCGGAGGAGGCTGCGCGGCGAGGATTCTTTGAGCGATTTGCCACGGCCCGACAGGCTCGGATTGGTCATGAAATATTTGTGGGCGTTGAAGGGTTCCTCGCCCGGCGCGGGCTTTATGCGCGTGGAGGCGCCGTCCGGCAAGAGCGTCCAGCTCTGCTCGTTGTCCTTGAAATTGGCCACCATGATCTGCCCGAGCACCTGCTCGTGCACGGTGGATTGAGGATCGGGCACAGCACTTCGACGCGGCGGTCGAGATTGCGCGGCATCATGTCGGCCGACGAAATATAAACCGCCGCCTTCGGGATGCGGCAGCGCGTGGCCGGCGCCGAAGCAATAGATGCGGCCGTGCTCGAGGAAGCGGCCGACGATCGACTTCACCCGGATATTCTCGGACAGGCCGGGCAATCCCGGGCGCAGGCAGCAGATGCCGCGCACCACCAGGTCGATTTTGACGCCGGCCTGCGAGGCGTCGTAGAGCGCGTCGATGATGTCGGGGTCGACCAGCGCATTCATCTTCATCCAGATCGCGGCCGGCTTGCCGGCCTTGGCGTTGGCGACTTCGACCGCGATGTGATCGAGCATGCGGGTGCGCAGGCTGACCGGCGAGATCGCCATGCGCTCGAGTTCGGCCGGCTCGGCATAGCCGGTGATGTAGTTGAAGATGCGCGCGACGTCGCGGCCGATCACCGGCTCGGCGGAGAAGAACGACAGGTCGGTGTACACGCGCGCGGTCACCGGATGATAATTGCCGGTGCCGACATGCACGTAGGTCGACGAGCGTCGCGCCCTCGCGGCGCACCACCAGCGACAGCTTGGCGTGCGTCTTCAATTCGATGAAGCCGTAGACCACCTGCACGCCGGCGCGCTCGAGGTCGCGCGCCCAGCGGATATTGGCCTCCTCGTCGAAGCGCGCCTTGAGCTCGACCAGCGCGGTGACCGACTTGCCGGCTTCGGCGGCCTCCACCAGCGTCTTGACGATCGGCGAATCCGCCGAGGTGCGATAGAGCGTCTGCTTGATGGCGACCACGTTGGGGTCGCGCGCGGCCTGCTGCAGGAACTGCACCACCACGTCGAAGGATTCGTACGGGTGGTGGACGATCAGGTCCTTCTGCCGGATGGCGGCGAAGCAGTCGCCGCCGTGATCGCGGATGCGCTCGGGATAGCGCGGATTGTACGGCACGAATTCGAGATCGGGCCGGTCGATGCGGGTGAGCTGCGACAGATCGTTGAGCGCCAGCACGCCGTCGACCAGGAACACCTCGTCGTCGGCGACCGCGAGCGCGCGCTGCACGAAGCTGCGCAGCTCGGCCGGCATCGTGGCGTCGAGCTCGAGCCGGATCACCGAACCGCGCCGGCGCTGCTTGAGCGCGGTCTCGAACAGCCGCACCAGGTCTTCGGCCTCTTCCTCGATTTCCACTTCCGAATCGCGGATCAGCGCGGAAGGCGCCCTGCCCCTTCACCGTGTAGCCGGGGAACAGGCGGCCGATGAACAGCGCGGTCGCCTCCTCGAGCGTGATCAGCCGGATGCCCTGGTCGGCGCCGCTCGGCAGCTGGATGAAGCGCTCGATCTTCTGCGGCATGCGGATGAGCGCGTTCATCGCCTTGCCGTCCTGCACGCGCGCGAGCTGCAGCGCGATCGAGAAGCCGAGATTGGGGATGAACGGGAACGGATGCGCCGGGTCGATGGCGAGCGGCGTCAGCAGCGGGAACACGTGGGTGAGGAAGTGCTCCTCCAGCCAGGCGCGCTCGGCCTTCTTGAGATCGGCGCCGTCGACCAGCATGACGCCGGCCGCGGCGAGTTCCGGCCGCAGTTCGAGCCAGCGCCGCTGCTGGTCGTGCGCCAGCCGCGACACCGCCTCGCCGATGCGCGCGAGCTGTTCGGCCGGCGTCAGCCCGTCGGGGCTGCGCGTCACGATGCCCTGGCGCACCTGGCCGTTCAGGCCGGCGACCCGCACCATGAAGAATTCGTCGAGGTTGTTGGCCGAGATCGACAGGAAGCGCACGCGCTCGAGCAGCGGATGGTGGCCGTTGGCGGCTTCCTCGAGCACGCGCCGATTGAAGTGCAGCCAGGACAGTTCGCGGTTGATGAAGCGCTCGGGGCGCTCGCGCAAAGCGGCATCGACCGGCGGCTCGGCCACCGGCTGCTCAAGGCCCAGAGCCGGCGCGATTTCTCGTGCCGGTGCAATAGCTTGTGCGCGATCTGCCATATAAGAACGGTCGTCAGGAATCGTGCTATAGCCCGCGAACATGGCGGCTGCATGACAGTTCGCGCCCGCGCCGGCCGTTTCGTCAAGCCGATGCGACCGGCGTCGTTAAGGATTTTCGCGGAACAGCTCGGCGGCGAGCGCGCGCGTCACCGGGCGGTGCAGGCGCATCGCCTCCTCGTCCATGCGCGTGAGCGCCGCACGCGCGGCGGCGAAGCTGCGCTCGATGCGGTTGACCAGGAAGGTCACCAGCGCCTCGTCGAGCGCGAGCTGGCGGTCGGCGGCGAGCTTGACGATGAGCGCGCGCAACAGCGCGTCGTCGGGCGGCGCCAGCGTCACGACCGGCACGGCGCGCAGCCGCGAGGCGAGATCGCGGATCGCGAGCGCAAAGCCGGCGGGCGGCGCGCGCGACGTCAGCAACAGGAAGGCGCTTTGCTCGCGCGCGAGATTGAGCAGATGAAACAGCGCGCGCTCGTCGAACGCCTCGGGGCTGAGATCCTCGACCACCAGCGCGCCGGTTGCGAGCGCCCCCGGCAGATCGGTTTCGCCGATCAGCCTGGCCGAGAGCACGCGCGCGCCGGAGGCCTCCGCCCAGATCGCGGCGAGATGGCTTTTGCCCGCGCCCTCCGGTCCGACCAGCGCCATCGCCGGCGCGGGCCAGTCCGGCCAGCGCTCGATCAGCGCCAGCCCGGCGGCATTCGGCGGCCCGGCCAGAAAATCCTCGCGCGCGAAGCTTTCGGCATGGTCGAGCGCAAGCACGAGCTGACGCGGCGCGGCACTCATTCCACGGGCCGGCCGGTATAAAGCGAGCTTTGCAGATAGCGCCGCAGCGCAAAGCGGGCGAGCACGCCGATGGTGGCGGCGAGCGGCACCGCCACCAGCAGGCCGACGAAGCCGAACAGATAGCCGAAGGCGAGCAGCGCGAAGATCAGCCAGACCGGATGCAGGCCGACGCTCTCGCCGACCAGCTTGGGCGACAGCAGATTGCCTTCCAGGAACTGGCCGACCAGGAAGATGCCGAGCACGGTGAGGATCGAGGCATAGTCCGGCCAGAATTGCGCGACCGCAACGCCGAGCGACAGCACCAGCCCGGTCATCGAGCCGACGTAAGGCACGAAGGTGATGATCCCGGAAATGAGCCCGATCAGCAGGCCGAAATTCAGCCCGGAAAGCGTCAGCGCCACCGCGTAGAACGAGCCCAGGATCAGGCAGACCGCGGTCTGCCCGCGCACGAAACCGGCGATCGCCGCGTCGATCTCGCGCGCCAGCGCGCGCACCGTCTGGCGCTGATGCAGCGGCACCCAGCCGTCGACGGTGCGGATCATGCGGTGCCAGTCGTAGATCAAATAAAACGCCACCACCGGCGTCACCACCACCAGCGAGAACAGCGAGACCAGCGCGCGCCCGCCCGACCACAGCGATTTCAGGAAGGCGGTGAGCCAGCCGACGCCCTGCGTCACCAGGTCGCCGATGCTCTTGTCGGTGTTCAAGCCGGCCGCGCCGACGAATTTCTGGATCCAGGGCCGGTTCGGATCGGTGAGCAGCGTCTGCAATTTGGTGACGTAGCCGGGCACGCTGTCGATGAACGACCAGAGCTGGGCGCCGAGAATCGGCGCCACCAGCAGGATCAAATAGACGAAGGCGAGCACCACCAGCGTGATGATCAAGAGCGCGGCGGCGAGCCGGTTGACGCCGAGGCGCTCGATGCGGTCGGTCACCGGCGTAAGCAGAAAGGCGATGGCGAGGCCGGCGACGAAAGGCAGCAGAATGTCGCTCAACAGCCACAGCAGGCCGATGAAAACAATCAGCGCCACCAACCAGAAGAACATCTGGCGCTGGAACGGCATGCCGGCGGGCGCCGGCGCCGGATGCGGATCGGCGGGCGCCCGCGCGCTCATGGGTTGGCCGCCGTCGAATTCATGTGCCGGACCCATTCGGTCACATAGGCGGCGACCGACAGCAGCGTCAGAATGCCGACCAGGCCCATGAGCACGAGTTCGACCATGTCGAGCTTGACGTTGAACGCGAGCGAGCCGAGCACGACGCAGGCAAAGAGAATTTGCGCGACGGTGGTGAGCTTGGACACCAACAGCGGCCTGATCTTGAGCGGATCGCCCATCACCCAGGCCAAGATGATGCCGCCGACGATCAGAATGTCGCGCGACACCACCAGGATCACCAGCCAGCGCGGGATCAGGTGGTTGACGCTGAGCGCGAGATAGATCGAAACGATCAGCGCCTTGTCGGCGAGCGGATCGAGATAGGCGCCGAGCACGCTGGTCATGTTGAAGCGCTTGGCGAGATAGCCGTCGACCGCGTCGCTCACGCCGGCGGCGAGGAACAGCACGAAGGCAATCCACATGGCGCCGGAGGCGATCGCCCAAACGACCACCGGCACCAGCAGGATGCGTCCCAGCGTGATGAGATTAGGAATACTCAAGGCGATCCCGGCTCGCGGGCGCGCGCCGGCTGGTGCCGGAAACGCGTCCTTCCCTTGGGCGGAGTATAACGGCGCTCGGACCATTGCGCGACTTGCGATTCCCCCCTAGGACACCGGCGTAACGTTTTGCTGGCGCATGATCTTTCCGGCCTTTGGTCGGCCCGCCGCAGCGGGCTTTGCGAAGCCGGGAACCCCCCGTTCCGCGGGATCCTGCGCGCACGAGGGCCATGATGGCAGAAAATCCGCGCGGCTTCACCTACGCGCAAGCCGGCGTGGATATCGACGCCGGCAATCGGATGGTCGAACTGATCAAGCCGCTGGTGCGCGCCACCGCGCGCGCCGGCGCCGACGCCGAACTCGGCGGCTTCGGCGGCCTGTTCGATCTCAAGCGGGCGGGTTTTTCCGATCCCGTGCTGGTGGCGGCGACCGACGGCGTCGGCACCAAGGTCAAGATCGCCATCGAGACCGGCCGGCACGACACCATCGGCATCGACCTGGTGGCGATGAGCGTCAACGACCTGGTGGTGCAAGGCGCCGAGCCGCTGTTTTTCCTCGACTATTATGCCTGTGGACAATTGGCGCCGGAGACCGGCGCCGCCGTGGTCGCCGGCATCGCGGCCGGCTGCCGCGAGGCCGGCTGCGCGCTGATCGGCGGCGAGACCGCTGAGATGCCGGGGCTCTATAGCGGCGGCGATTACGATCTTGCCGGTTTTGCGGTCGGCGCGGCCGAGCGCGGCGCGCTGTTGCCGCGCGCCGACATCGCCGAAGGCGACGTCATCATCGGGCTCGCCTCCTCCGGCGTGCATTCCAACGGCTATTCGCTGGTGCGCAAGGTGGTGGAGAAGAGCAAGCTTGCCTGGAGCGCGCCCGCCCCTTTCGCACCCGACCAAACGCTCGGCGAGGCCATGCTGACGCCGACGCGCATCTATGTGAAATCGTGCCTCGCCGCCATCCGCGCGACCAATGCGGTGAAGGGCCTCGCGCATATCACCGGCGGCGGCTTTCCCGACAACATTCCGCGCGTGTTGCCGGACGGCTTGGGCGCGCGCATCGATCTGGCGAAAGTCGACGTGCCGCCGGTGTTCCGCTGGCTGGCGCGCGAAGGCGGCATCGCGCAGAACGAATTGCTGCGCACGTTCAATTGCGGCGTCGGCATGATCGCGATCGCGGCACCGACAGATGCCGGCGCGGTGATGGCCTCGTTCGCGCAAAGCGGCGAGCGCGCAAACCTGATCGGCCAGGTCGTGCGCGCGGCGGGCGCAGCGCGCGTCGCCTATGACGGCCAGCTCGATCTCGGGTGAGACAAGGATCGCCAAGGATCGCCATGGCCCGCAAGCGCGTCGCCGTTCTGATCTCCGGCCGCGGCTCCAACATGGCGGCGCTGATCGAGGCCGCCAAGGATAAAAACTATCCGGCCGAGATCGTGCTGGTGGTGTCGAACCGTCCGGAAGCCGGCGGGCTCCTGGTCGCCGAGGCCGAAGGCATCGCCACCGAGGTCGTCGACCACAGCCAGTTCGGCAAAGACCGCGCCGCCTTCGAGCGCGCGCTGCAAGCCGCGCTCGACCGGCATCGCATCGACATCGTCTGCCTGGCCGGCTTCATGCGCATCTTGAGCGCCGGATTTCGTCGCCGCCTGGCAGGGCCGCATGCTCAACATCCACCCGGCTTTGTTGCCGGCCTTCAAGGGGCTCGACACCCACCGCCGCGCGCTCGAAGCCGGCGCGACGACCCACGGCGCGACGGTGCATTTCGTGGTGCCGGAAATGGATTCCGGCGCCGATCCTCGCGCAGGCCGCCGTGCCGGTGCTGCGCAGGCGATGACGAAGCAGCCTTGGCCGCGCGCGTGCTGGCGGTCGAGCACCGCATCTATCCGCTGGCGCTCAAGCTGCTGGCGGAAGGGCGCGTGCGTGTCGTTGACGGCCGCTGCCTGATCGATGGCGCCCCGGTGCCGGAAACAGCCGCGCCGGCCCGCCTGACGTGAATTGTCCCCACAATTCAATGTGAATGCCGTCATGCGCCGCGGGGTTTATGGTCAAGGAGCCATCGCAGCGCGGCGATGGCTGGGTGTACCAGGAGACACGTCATGAATGGCCGGGCAGCAAGCGAGCCAAAACTGATTTTTCCGGCACTGGCCGGGTTTTATGCGGCGGTGGCGGACCTCTGGTATCCGATGATCCGCGTCGTGTTCGGAGGCTTCGCTTCTGTTCCACGGCTGGGGCAAGCTCGCCGCCGGGCAGTTCACCATCGCGCCGACGCTTGCCAAATACGGCATCGCGCCGGCCGCGCCGCTCGGATACGTCGTCGTCTTCCTCGAAACCGTCGGCGCTGTCGTGCGTCATTCTCGGCCTCGGCACGCGCATCTTCGCGGCGGGCTGCGCCATCGAAATGGCGGTCATCGCATTCAAGGTAAAAATGTCGGCTGGCTATAGCCAGATGGAATTGTTCGTGCTGCTCGGCATCGTCTTCTTCGCCATCGCGTTGCGCGGCGGCGGCCCCTACTCGCTCGACCGCAGAATCGGCAAAGAGCTTTAGGCCGCCAGGAAGACATTGGCAATCGAGGGCGACTGCCCACGATGGCCGCCCCGCTCCTGATCGGAGCAACCGCCCTTCCGCGCCCGCGCGCAAAAGATTATAATTCAAAAAAATTAAACGACCTGGGGGAGTGACCATGCCAAGGAATTCAAAGAATTCATCGCATCCGGTGCTGTCGCATACCGACGGCATCGCGACCGGTATGACCGACGCGCTGCTGCTCGTGGGGCGCCTGCTCATCGCCGCCGTCTTTTTGATGACGGTCTGGACCGGCGGACCGGCCGCCGCCTATCTCAAGTCGCTCAACTATCCCTCCCCCGAGTTCATGAGCGTGCTGGCGCACGTGGTCGAATGGATCGTCGTGATCTCGCTGGTTCTCGGCCTCGGCACGCGCTACGGCGCATTGCTTGGGCTGGCGTTTGTCGTGATCGCCTTCGCGACGGCGCATCGCTACTGGGAATTTCCGCAGGCGGCGCAAACCCTGCAATACGTCTTCCTCAGCAAGGATCTCGCCATCGCCGGCGGCCTGCTGGCCCTGTTCGTAACAGGAGGCGGCGGGCTCAGCGTCGACCATAAGCTCGCAAGCTGACGCGAGAGCTTACGTTCTCTTCCAGTCACAACCGCCGGGGAAATCATCATGTCGGATTCCGCGCAACTGCTCGCCCGCATTCTGATGTCGCTCGTATTCATCATATTCGGCTATCTTCAGTTCACCAACATCGCCGGCTACGCCGCCAATCCGTCGATCCTGAAAGTGGTGGCGCTGACCGGCGGCATCCTGTCGCCGACCGTTATCGCCTATCTTGTCGCGGCGATCGACCTGTTCGGCGGAATTCTGATCCTGGTCGGCTTTCAGACGCGTTGGGCCGCGCTCGTGCTCATTATCTTCTGCATCTGCACGCTGTTTATCGCGCATAATTTCTGGACCATGGCGGGGCCGGCGCGCGCCGCCAACATGGGCAACTTCTACAAGAACATCGCCCTCATCGGCGGACTGTTGCTGCTGATGAATACGGGGCCGGGCGGCTATTCGCTCGACGCCAAAATGGCGAAGACCTGAGCGAGGGGATCAGGCGGCGCGCCTGATCCACACTTTGCTGTCGTGCACGGCCGCGCCGCCATAGGGCGCGATCGGGTCGGCGCCGGTCAGCGTGTTGATGCCGCAACCGTCGGCATAGGCGGCGTTCGGCCAGATCGATTCGGCGATCAAGACGCCGCGGCGCACGCCGTCGAACAGCCTGGCGTGCAGCCGCACCTGCCCGCGCGTATTGCCGAGCACCACCGGGTCGCCGTCGGCGATGCCGTGCGCGGCGGCGTCCTGCGGATGCACCATCACGGTCGGGCGCGCTTCCTGCGCCAGCGAGGTCGGCGTCTCGTTGAAGGTCGAGTTGAGGAAACCGCGCGCCGGCGAGGTGGCGAGCCGGAACGGGTGCTCGGCGTCCTGCTCCTCGATCGAGGTCCAATGGTCGGGCAGCGCCGGCATGGCCGCGACCGGCCCGCTCTTGTAGGGGCTGCGGAACGGCACGTTCTCCCAATCCGGCTTGAAGCGGAACTTGCCGTCCGGCCAGGGAAAGCCGTCGAGATAATGCGACTCGCGGAACGGCGGCTGGCAGTCGAGCCAGCGGTTGGCCTCGAGCTCGGCGAGCGTGCCGCGCTTGGACACGCGCAGCATCTGGTCGATCAGTTCGCGCGGGCTCATGTCGAAGCCGGGATGCTCGGCGCCGAGGCGCTTGGCCAGCCCGCACATCACCTCGTGGTTGTTGCGGCATTCGCCCGGCGGCTCGACCAGCTTCGGCCCGAGGATGAGATATTGGTGGCCGCCGCCGCGATAGATGTCGTCGTGCTCGAGGAACGTGGTCGCCGGCAGCACCACGTCCGCCATCTGCGCGGTCTCGGTCATGAACTGCTCGTGCACGCAGGTGAACAGATCGTCGCGCGCAAAGCCGCGCTTGACCTTGCTCTGGTCGGGCGCGACCGAGACCGGATTGGTGTTCTGGATGATCAGCGCGGTCACCGGCGCCGCCGCCGAACAGCACGTCGCGGCTCGCCGCGTAAGGATCGCGCCGATGCGCGACTGGTCGAGCATGCGGATCGAGCGGTCCCAGACGTCGAGCCCTTCGATCAGCGTCTTGTCGAGCTTGATAGATGTCGGCGCTGATGTGGAAGGCGCCGCCGCCTTCGAGCTGCCAGGCGCCGGTCACCGCCGGGATGCAGCTCGCCGCGTGCATGTTGGCGGCGCCGTTGCGCGAGCGCGAGAAGCCGTAGCCGAGGCGGAAAAAGGCGCGCTTGCGCTCGCCGATCAGCCTGGCGAAGGCCTCGATGGTCTCGACCGGCGTGCCGGTGATCGCCGAGGCCCAGGCCGGGTCGCGCGTGCGCAGATGCGCTTCAAGCTCGCGCGGCGCGTCGGTGTATTTGTCGAGGTAGTCCCAGTCGGCCTTGCCGTCGCGGAACAGGCAATGCATCACCGCGCAGGCGAGCGCGCCGTCGGTGCCGGGCTTGACCAGCACGGCCAGGTCGGCCTGCTGCATGGTGCCGTTCATGTAGACGTCGACCGCCGCGATCTTGGCGCCGCGCTCCTTGCGCGCGCGCACCGCGTGCGTCATCACGTTGACCTGCGTGTTGACCGCGTTGGTGCCCCAGATCACCACCAGATCGGACTTCGCCATTTCGCGCGGATCGACGCCGGCGATCTTGCCGACGCCGGCGGCATAGCCGGCATAGGCCGGGTTGACGCAGATGGTGGAATGGAAGCCGGAATATTTCTTGACGTGGCGCAGCCGGTTGATGCCGTCGCGCATCACCAGGCCCATGGTGCCGGCGTAATAATAGGGCCACACCGCTTGCGCGCCGCCGCGCTGTTCGGCCTTGAGGAAATTCTCGGCCACCAGATCGAGCGCGTCGTCCCAGGAGATCTGCCGGAACTCGCCCGCGCCCTTGTCGCCCACCCGCTGCAGCGGATGCTTGAGGCGCGCGGCGTGGTGCTCGCGCTCGGCGTAGCGCGCGACCTTGGCGCAGATCACGCCGGCGGTGTAGTCGTTGTCCTTGGCGCCGCGCACGCGCCCGATGGTGCGCTCGTCGATCAGCTCGACTTCGAGCGCGCAAGTCGACGGGCAATCGTGCGGGCAGGCGGACGCGCCGATGCGAACCGCCGATGCAACGCTCCGCACAGGTTTGTTCATCGCGCGATCGCCTTCACAGACTTGCGACGCCGGCTAGACTTCCTCTTGTTGTTCCAGCCGGGCGCGACTCGATCTTACCAGATAAAGGCCCGCCAGGACGACGATGATGGCGCCGGCGATGCCGCAGGCGATATCGAGCTTTTCGGCGGTGGCTTGCGAGAAGTATTGCGCGACGATCGGGTCTTCCGGCAACAGGCCGCCGGCGATCCAGCCGAGCAGCGCGCCGCCGCCCCAGATCACGATCGGGAAGCGCTCGATGATGGCGAGGAACAGCGCGCTGCCCGCGATCACCACCGGGATGCTGACGGCGAGGCCCAAGCCGAGCAGCAGATAATTGCCCTTCGCCGCCGCCGCCACCGCGATCACGTTGTCGAGGCTCATCACGATATTGGCGACCACCACCACGCGCACCGCGCGCCACAGATCCTCGACCGCTTCCGGCGTGTCCTCGGCATCGTGCGGCTGCGGCGACACCAGCTTGATGGCGACCCAGAACAGCGCCAGCCCGCCGACCAGCTTGAGATACGGCAGCTGCATCAAGGTGGCGACGATGCCGGTGAACACGATCAGCAGGACGGCCGCGCAGCCGGCGCCCAGCACCATGCCCCAGAACCGTTCCTTGCGGCGGCAGGCCGCGCACCGCGAGCGCGATCACGACCGCGTTGTCGCCGGACAAAAGGATGTTGATCCCCATGATCTGCAGCGCGGCGAGCCAGAAGGCCGGGCGCATCATTTCGGAGGCCAGAGCGTCCACAGGTCGTGTTCCCACCATTTGCCGCCGAAATGAACCGCGGCGGCGTATTATCGTGACTGCGTCTACAGGGCGGCCGGGGCGCATGGCCAGCCTTGGCCGCGCGGCGTTGCGCCGCTAGCCGACGATCTCGTTCTCGGAGAAAAACTGCGCGATCTCCATGGCCGCCGTCTCCGGCGCGTCGGAGCCGTGCACCGAATTCTCGCCGATCGACTTGGCGTGCACTTTGCGGATGGTGTTGGCGGCGGCCTTGGCCGGGTCGGTCGCGCCCATCACGTCGCGGTATTTGGCGATGGCGTTCTCGCCTTCCAGCACCTGCACCACCACCGGGCCCGACATCATGAAATCGACCAGTTCGCCGAAGAACGGCCGCGCCTTGTGCACCGCGTAGAACTTCTCCGCCTGCTCGCGCGCGATGCGCACGCGCTTCTGCGCGACGATGCGCAGGCCCGCCTGCTCGATCATGCGCGTTGATCGCGCCGGTCAGGTTGCGCGCGGTGGCATCCGGTTTGATGATGGAAAAGGTACGCTCGACCGCCATCGAAGATGTCCTTCACTGAGCTTGATGGGAAAGATGACCGAATTTGACTGGAACGCGTCGGCCGCGCGGCTTATAGCGGGGCGCTTTTCGCCCGGCAAGCGCAGGCCGCCGAACCGCGCGGAGCAGGCCATGATCGCGCGCTATCGCATGTTCGCCGGCTATAACGCCTGGTGCAACGCGCGGCTTTATGCCGCCGCCGCGGCCTTAAGCGACGCCGATTATCGCGCCGACCGCGGCGCCTTCTTCAAGTCGCTGCACGGAACCTCAATCATCTGCTGGTCGGCGACCGCATCTGGATGCAGCGATTCACCGGCGACGGGCGAACTGCCGCAGAGCCTCGACGCGATTCTGTACGACGACTTCGCGGCCTTGCGCGCCGCGCGCGTCGCCGAAGACGCGCGCATCACCCGCTATATCGCGGCGCTCGAGCGACAGCGATCTGGCCGGCACCATGCGCTATCGCACCTTCGTGCGGCCGGCCGAGATCGAGCAGCCGCTGGCGCCGGCGCTCGACCATTTCTTCAATCACCAGACCCATCACCGCGGCCAGGCGCACGCCTTGCTCTCGGCCGTCATCGGCAACGACGCCACGCCCTCCTTCGACCTCATCATCTATCAGCGCGAGACCGGCGACGGCTTGCGCTAGATCGGCTGAGCACTGACGAGGGATTGCGTCGCGCGGCGCGCTCGGCCAAAAGGCGCGCAATGCTTGTCATCGACGACCTCACCGTCCGCATTGCCGGCCGCGCGCTGCTGGAAGGCGCCTCGACCCGCATCACGCCCGGCGCCCGCGTCGGCCTGGTCGGCCGCAACGGCTCCGGCAAGACCACGCTGTTCAACGTGATCGCCGGCGACCTCTCGCCCGAGCACGGCAGCGTCGAGCTGCCGCCGCGCTGGCGCATCGGGCGGCTGGCGCAGGAAGCGCCCAACGGCCCGGAGAGCCTGCTCGAGGTCGTGCTTGCGGCCGACCGCGAACGCAACGCCTTGCTGGCCGAGGCGGAGACCGCGCACGACCCGCACCGCATCGCCGAGATCCAGACCCGGCTCGCCGACATGGGCGCGCATGCGGCCCCGGCGCGCGCCGCCGCGATCCTGTCCGGCCTCGGTTTTTCCAACGCCGACCAGGCGCGGCCCTGTTCGGAATTCTCCGGCGGCTGGCGCATGCGCGTGGCGCTCGCCGCCACGCTGTTCGCCGAGCCCGATCTGCTGATGCTGGACGAGCCGACCAACTATCTCGATCTCGAAGGCACGCTCTGGCTGCAGGATCATCTGGCGCGCTATCCGCACACCATGATCATCATCAGCCACGACCGCGATCTCCTGGACAACGCCGTCGACCAGATCCTGTCGCTGGAAGCGCGCAAGCTCACGCTCTATCGCGGCGGCTATTCGCGACTTCGAGCGCCTGCGCGGCGAGCGCATGGTGCTCGACCAGAAGATGAAGAAGAAGCAGGACGCGCAGCGCAAGCACCTGCAGGCCTTCGTCGACCGCTTCCGCGCCAAGGCCAGCAAGGCGCGGCAGGCGCAATCGCGCATCAAGATGCTGGCCAAGATGCAGCCGATCAACGCGCTGGTGACCGACGAGGTGCGGCCGATCCACTTTCCGGCGCCGGACAAACTGCTGTCGCCGCCGATCATCGCCACCGACGACGTCGACGTCGGCTACGAGCCCGGGCATCCGGTGCTGTCCGGCCTGTCGCTGCGCATCGACAATGACGACCGCATCGCGCTTGCTCGGCTCCAACGGCAACGGCAAATCGACGCTGGTCAAGCTGCTGGCCGGGCGGCTTGCGCCCGAGCACGGCACGGTGACGCGCGCGGCGACGCTCAAGGTCGGCTATTTCGCCCAGCACCAGCTCGACGAGCTCGACGAGGACCGCAGCCCCTACGATCACGTGCGCGATCTGATGCCGGAACAGCCGGAAGCCAAAGTGCGCGCCAAGGCCGGCGCGATCGGATTTTCCGGCCTAGCCGCCAACAACGCGGTCAAGACGCTGTCGGGCGGCGAAAAGGCGCGGCTGCTGCTGGGGCTGGCGACCTTCGCCGCGCCGCATCTCGTCATCCTCGACGAGCCGACCAACCATCTCGACATCGACAGCCGCGCCGCGCTGATCGAGGCGATCAACGACTATCCCGGCGCGGTGATTTTGGTGTCGCACGACCGCTATCTGCTGGAAGCCTGCGCCGACCGGCTCTGGCTGGTGGCAGGCGGCACGGTCACGCCGTTCGACGGCGATCTCGACGACTACCGCCGCAGCGTGCTTGCCGGCGACAGCAAGGGACAGACCGTCGGCGCGAAGTCGTCGGCACGGCGGCCGGATCCGGTGCAGGCGCGCCGCGCCGCCGCCGACAAGCGCGTCGAGACGGCGCCGCTGCGCAAGCGGATTTCGCAGGCCGAGGTCGCGATCGCGCAGCTCACGCGCCAGCTCGGCAAGCTCGACACTACGCTGGCCGACGGCGACCTGTTCGCGCGCGATCCGGCGCGCGCCGCCGAAGTGGCCAAGACGCGCGCCAACGTGGTCGCCGCGATCGCCAAAGCGGAAGAGGAATGGCTCGCCGCCAGCGCGGCGCTGGAGACGGCCTGAGCTACTGCACGAAGGCGCGGTTGACGTCGTGGTTGGCGGCCTGCGCCGGCTTTTTCTTGACGGGTTTCTTTGCGCACCGGCTTGGCGGGCTTGGCCGGCTCGGGCGCGGCCTCGACCTCTTTCAGCCGGCCGGACTGGAAGTGATAGATGCCCGGCCAGTTGCCGGCGAGATAGCTCATCACGACCTTGCGTTCGCCTTTCTCGTCGGCGCCGATGTTGATGCTGTTGGGCGCGCCGGCGCGGCGCACCACCTGGCATTCGGTCATGCCGAGCGCGACGCCGCCCCCGAACACCGGGGCGGCCGCGGCGGCTTCCGGCTCGAGCCGGTCGGGCAGCGGCGCCGGCCGCGCCGGCGGGGCGGCGCCGACCGGCATGGGCGCGCCGGCGAGATCGCCGGCGACGGTGCCGACCGGACGGTCGGCGGGCGCCGGCGGCGGCTCGGGCGCGACAGTCGGCCGCGACCGGTGCGGCTGGCGGCGCGGCGGCAACGGGCACGGCTTCCGGCGCGCAGCGGCCGTCGGCGGCGACCAGATCCTCGGGCGCGACCGGACCGCTCGGCCCGAGATGGATATTGTCGTTGCGGCTGGTCGCCCACTCCGGCGCGTCGAAGGCCTTGAACGGTTTCGAAAAGGCGCCGCTATAGGCGTCGGCGTCGAATACCGCGCTGTTGGACGAGCAGCCGCCCGCGGCCAGCGCGGCGGCGCAGATCAACCCGATGCTGACAAGCACGCGCGCGCAAGAGAACCACCCCCGGTGAAGCTATCCGCTTGTCCGTGAAGCCCTATTTTGCGTCAGCACGATGGCATCCGGCAAGGCTCTGGCCGGCAAGAAGGTTACCGCCGGCTAGGCCATTGGGTTCTAGGCCAATGGCCGGTCGTTCATTGGCCGAGCCCCTCGTTTTTCAGGCCTTCTTGACCCAGCGGCCCGGCCTCGTCCGGCTGCCAATAGGTGACCTCGAAGCCTTTGTCCTTGGCAGCGCCCCAATGCGCGCGCGCGGCGGCGACCGCCTCCTCGTCCTCGCCGTCGAACACCAGCACGATGCGCTGGTAGCTCTCGGCGTCCGCCGGCACCGGCGCGCCCTCGATCAGGAAGCGCACGTTGGCGCCGTTCGGGTTGCCCTCGTTGACCGTGAGCAGCACCGGCTGCAGCGCGGCCTCGGCCTCGCGCCAGGTGCCGTGCGGCAGGAAGCCGTCGTCGCGATAGGTCCACAGATGCGCGTCGAGCGCGTCGATGCGCTCTTCCGAAGCGCCCTGCACGATCACGCGCCAGCCGCGCTCGAGCGATTTCTCCAACAAGCGGCGTCAGCACGCCTTCGAGCTTCTGGCCTTGCAGGTGGTAGAACAGAATTTCGGTCATCGGCCTTCTCGTAATGATCCGCGACCAGCTGATCGAGCAGCCGCACGCCCCAGCCCGAGCCCCAGCTCTTGTTGATGTCGTTCTGGCGGCTGTCGAAGCCGGTGCCGGCGATGTCGAGATGCGCCCACGGCGTCTTGTCGTCGACGAAGCGCTTGATGAACTGCGCGGCGGTGATGGCGCCGCCCCAGCGCGAGCCGCCGGTGTTCTTCATGTCGGCGAATTTGGAATCGATCAGCTTGTCGTATTCTTTGGCGAGCGGCATGCGCCAGACCAGTTCGCCGGTTTCCTCGCCGGCTTTGGCGAGCCGCTCGGCCAGCTTGTCGTCGTTGGCGAACAGGCCGGCGTATTCGTGCCCGAGCGCGACGATGATGGCGCCGGTGAGCGTCGCCAGATCGACCATGAATTTCGGCTTGAAGCGCTGCGCGGCGTACCAGATCACGTCGGCGAGCACGAGCCGGCCTTCGGCGTCGGTGTTGATGATCTCGACGGTCTGGCCCGACATCGAGGTCGACGATGTCGCCCGGGCGCTGCGCCTTGCCGTCCGGCATGTTCTCGACGAGGCCGATGACGCCGACCGCGTTGACCTTCGCCTTGCGCGCGGCGAGCGCCTGCATCAGCCCGGTGACGCAGGCCGCGCCCGCCATGTCGCCCTTCATGTCCTCCATGCCGGCGGCCGGCTTGATCGAGATGCCGCCGGTGTCGAAGCACACGCCCTTGCCGATGAAGGCGACCGGCGCGCTCGCCTTTCTTGCCGCCGTTCCAGCGCATCACCACCACGCGGCTCTCGCGCGCCGAGCCCTGCCCGACGCCGAGCAGCGCGTTCATGCCGAGCTTGCGCAGCGCGGGCACGTCGAGCACCTCGACCGCGACGCCGAGCTTTCTTGAGCGCCTGCGCGCGGCGGGCGAATTCCTCCGGGTAGAGGACGTTGGCCGGCTCGTTGACCAGGTCGCGCGCCAGCCACACGCCGTCGGCGACCGCTTCGCGTGCGGCATAGGCCTTGCGCGCGGCCGCGGCATCGGCGGCGGCGACGGCGACGCTGCGGCTTTTCGGCTTGTGCTCGTCGTCGTCTTTGCGCCTGGTCTTGTAGCGGTCGAAGGCATAGGCGCGCAGGCGCAGGCCTTGCGCCAAATCCGCCGCCTGTTGCGCGCTCATGGCGCCGCCCGGCAGTTCGGCAAAGACGGTGGCGTCGGCGGCGCCCGCCGGCAGCTTGCCGAGCGCCCTGCCGCCGAGCATCACAATGTCCTTGGGCGCGAGGCCGCTCGGCTTTGCCGACGCCGAGCACCACCAGGCGCGCGGCCTTGAGCCCAGGCGGAACGCTCAGTTCCAGCGCCGCGCCGCTTTTGCCGCTGAAGCGCTCGGCCCGGGCGGCGCGCGTGACATGGTCGATGGCGGGGGCGATCGCTTTCGACGTCGCCGGCCCGAATTTGAGGTTGTCGCCGCAAAACACGACCAGGACGCCCTTGGCCGGGGCGGCGAAGGGGCCAAAACCGAGTTCTGAAGGCGTCCGGCATTGCAGGGGTCCTTGTCGCGGCGGAAAGAGGTTCAAACGGTGCCGTCGGTGCCATATGGCGCGGGCGCCCCGCCCCTGCAAAGCGCAAAATGGCGCCGATTTGCGGATTTTGCACGCCCTCGGCCGTCCAGCCGCCGGCGCCGGCTAGGTGCCGGGAAACGCAGGCAAATCGGGCGGTTCCTATCCGTCAAGCGGCCCCAGAGGGCGCGTCACCGCGGCCCGCCGCTTAACATTTTGTTGTGCATGTTCAACGGCTTTGCCTTTGCGGGGCCACTTTGTGAGGCGATCAAGGTAAACCTGATTGGGGCTGGGCTTGGACGCCAAGCGCGGGTGCCGGGGGGACAGGCCGGGACTTGCGACGGCGTGCAGGGGGGATTTTGGGGACGGCGCCGCGGATGGGGTCAATCAACCGTTATATCGTGCGCACCACCTTGGTGGCGTTCCTGATCGTGCTGGTGTCCCTCACCGCCTTGATCTGGGTCACCCAGGCGCTGCGCGACATCGACATCATGACCAGCCAGGGCCAGACCATTCTGGTCTTCATCGGTCTCACCGGGCTGATCATCCCGCTGCTGGTTCTGGTGATCGCGCCGATCGCGCTGGTCATCGCCGCCGCGCACATCCTCAACAAGCTGTCGACCGATTCAGAAATCATCGTGATGAACTCGGCGGGCATGTCGCCGTGGCGCCTGTTCCGCGGCTTCCTCATCGTTTCGATCATGGTGTCGCTGCTGGTGACGGCGATCAGCGCCTATTTGGCGCCCAAAGGCCTGCGCATGCTGCACGAGTGGCTGACCGAGGTGCACGCCAATGTCGTCGCCAACATCGTGCAGCCCGGCCGTTTCACCGTCATCGAGCAGGGCGTCACGCTGTACATTCGCTCGCGCGAGCGCAACGGGCAATTGACCGGCATTTTCCTCGACGACCAGCGCAACCCCCAGCAAGGCGTCACCGTGCTGGCGCAATCCGGCGAGGTGATCGAGAACAAGGAGGGCACTTTCTTGGTGCTGTCGAAGGGCAACATGCAGCGCCACGAAGCCGGCCGGCGCGACCCCAAAATGGTGAGCTTCGACCGCTACGGCTTCGACCTGTCGCAATACGTTGGCGGCCCCGCCGCGATCAAATACGGCATCCGTGAGCGCTATCTCTGGCAGCTGCTGTTTCCCGATACGAAGGAGCCGATGTACATCGAGCAGCCCGGGCAATTCCGCGCCGAATTGCACGACCGGTTGATGGCGCCGCTTTATCCGATCGCCTTTGTGGTGATCGCCTTTGCTTATCTCGGCGCGCCGCGCACCAACCGGCAGAGCCGCGCCATGTCGCTGCTGGGCGCGGTCGGCGGGGTGGCGCTGCTGCGGTTGATCGGCTTTGCCTCCATCGTGTTCGGCGCCAACCAGCCGTGGATGCTGTCGCTGCAATACGTCGCGCTCGCGCTCACCTTCGGGCTCGGCCTCTATGTCATCAGCAGCGGGCTGATCCTGGAGCCGCCCGCCTTCATCGCCAACGCGTTCGATGCGCTCGGCCGGCGCCTCAGCCGGCGCTTCGCCAGCGATTGACGGAACCCACATGCAAATCGTCGCCGGAACATTGTCGCGTTACTTCGGGCTGCGCTTCCTGGGCGCGGTCGCGATGGTGTTCCTCGGCCTGTTCGTGCTGGTCGCGCTGCTCGACTATATGGAGTTGATGCGCCGGGCCGGCGACATCCCGCACGTCTCCGCGCTGCTGGTCGCCAAGACCTCGTTCTACCGCGTGCCGCAGGTGATCGAGCGTATCCTGCCGTTCTGCGTGCTGATCGCCGCGATGGCGAGCTACCTCAATTTGTCGCGGCGGCACGAATTGGTGATCGCGCGCGCGGCCGGCATGTCGGCCTGGCAATTCATTTCACCGGCGCTGATCGCGGCGTTCGTGATCGGGGTGTTCGCCACCGCCGTCTACAATCCGGCCGCTGCGTTGCTCGGCGAGCAGTCCAAGCGCTTCGAAGCCGAGCTGTTCGGGCGCGCACTGACCGGGTTCGGCGGCGCCGGCGGCACCTTCTGGGCAAGCCAGCGCAACGACGAAGGGCTTGCCATCATCAATGCCAAGGCAAGCCGCGACCAGGGCGTGTCGCTTACCGGGGTCACCGTCTTTACCTTCGACAACGACAACCTTTTCAAGGGCCGCATCGAGGCGCGCGCGGCCGAGCTCGTTCCCGGCGCCTGGCGGATCATGGACGCGCGCGTCTACCAGATGGGCGTATTGCCGCTCGACCAGCCGCTTTTCGTGCTCAAGACCAGCCTCACGCCCGAGCAGGTCCGCGAAAGCTTTGCCACGCCCGAAACCGTGCCGTTCTGGGAACTCCCAACGTATATCCAGATCGCGGAACACGCTGATCTGACGGCGGCAGGCTATAAATTGCAGTTCCAGAAGCTTTTAGCCCGGCCATTTTTGCTGACCGCCATGGTGTTCCTTGCCGCGGCCGTCAGCTTACGGTTCTTCCGCTTCGGCGGGGTCCAAAAGATGGTTTTGGGTGGCGTGGCTGCGGGCTTTCTGCTTTATGTTTTGGGCAAAGTAACCGAGGATTTGAGCAAAGCCGAGTTGATGCACCCGGTGACGGCGGCTTGGCTGCCGGTCCTTGCCGGGGGCCTGACGGGGTTTATCGCGTTGTTATACCAGGAGGACGGGTGATGGCGGCGCCGGCTTGCGCGCGTCCACCAGAGCCCCGGCCCCGCCGCCGCGGCATTGTCGTCGTTCTGACCGTCCTCAGCCTACTGGCCGGCGGCGGCTTGCTCGCGCCTGGGCGCGCGCAGGAGATAGATTTCCACCGCTGCCGCCCAAGAAGGCCGTCCCCGTTGCGCCGAAAGGCGACGCGCAGATGCTCGTCCAGGCGAAGGAGATCGACTACGACTATGCCAACCACCGCGTCTCTGCCGTCGGCAACGTGCAGATCTATTACAAGGGCTCGCGGCTCGAAGCCGACAAGGTTGTCTACGACCAGAATTCCAAGCGCCTGCACGCGGAAGGCAACGCGACCCTGACCGAGGCGAGCGGCGAGGTCACCCATGGCGAGATCATGGACCTCACCGACGACTATCGCGACGGCTTCGTCAACTCGCTGCGGCTCGACGCGCCCGACCAGACGCGCTTTGCGGCCGTCAAGGCGGAGCGCTCGTCCGGCAACTTCACGGTCTTCCACAGCGGCGTCTACACCGCCTGCGCGCCCTGCAAAGACGATCCGCGCAAACCGCCGCTCTGGCAGGTCAAGGCCGCGCGCATCATCCACGATCAGGGCGAGAAGATGATCTACTTCGAGGACGCCCGCATCGAATTCTTCGGGCAGCCGCTGCTTTGGCTTCCCTATTTCTCGGCGCCCGATCCGACCGTCAAGCGCAAGACCGGTTTCTTGATGCCTTATATTTCATCGACCACCTTGTACGGGCAGGCGATCGAAATCCCTTATTATTGGGCGCTGGCGCCGGATTACGACGCGACTTTCGCGCCGATGATCACCAGCAGGCAGGGTGCGTTGCTGCAAGGCGAATTCCGCCAGCGCCTGCTTAACGGGGCTTATGACATACGCGCCGCCGGTATCTACCAGCTGGATCGGCAGTACTTCGCAAACAAGTTCGGCGCCGACGCACCCGGCGACCGCAATTTCCGCGGCAGCGTCGAAAGTTCCGGCATCTTTGCCCTCAACAGCAAATGGGTGTGGGGTTGGGACGCGATCATGCTGACCGACAAAACCTTTTTGCAGGACTACAACCCGCATTTGTCGAGCTACCACATCAACGATGCGGTGCAGTTGGCGCCCTCCGAGGGCATCTCGCAGCTGTTTTTGATCGGCAAAGGTAACCGCAGCTATTTTGAGGCGCGCTCGATTTATTACCTCGGCTTCTCGACCGCCGACGTGCAGAACCAGATCCCCGTAATTCACCCGGTGATCGATTACAAATACACTTTCGACCACCCGGTGCTGAACGGCGAACTCGGCTTCAAGATGAATTTCACCAGCCTCACCCGCAACGAGGCGAACTTCGACGCGATCAATACGGTCTCGCTGAACAACAATACCTGCTTGACTTCCAACCCGGCGGCAAAGACGCCGGCCAGCTGCCTGCTGCGCGGCTTTCCCGGCACCTACAGCCGTTTCTCAACCGAGGTGGAATGGCGGCGCACGATTACCAATTCACTCGGCCAGCAATTCACGCCCTTCGTGTCGCTGCGCGCCGATGCCGCCGCTCTCGAGGTCAACAACGACCCGAACGTCGCCAACTTCATCAACACCGGCGACAGCGGCCTGGTTCGCGGGATGCCGACCGTCGGCGTCGAGTATCGCTACCCCTTCATCAGCGTGCACTCCTGGGGCACGCAAACCATCGAGCCGATTGCGCAGGTCATCGCGCGGCCGAACGAGAGCCAAATCGGGCGCTGGCCGAATGAAGATGCGCAATCCTTGATCTTCGACGACAGCAACCTGTTCCGCATCAACAAGTTCTCCGGCTGGGACCGCATCGAAGGCGGCGGGCGGACGAATTACGGCGTGCAGTACACCGCCCAGTTTAACCGCGGCGGTTTCTTCAACGTCTTGTTCGGCCAGTCCTACCAATTGTTCGGGGAAAATTCCTTCGCGGTGAGCGACGCCTCCAATACCGGACTCGACAGCGGCCTCGATACCAGGCTGTCCGATTACGTGGCGCGGGCCTCCTACCAGCCGAACAGTATCCTCAAGTTCAGCTCGCGGTTCCGCTTCGACAAAGACAGCTTCGAGGTGAAGCGGATGGAGCTGGAAAGCAATGTCGCGTTCGATCGTTGGAACGTGACGCCTGCTTATACGGCGACTATGCCGCGCAGCCGGAGATCGGCTTTCTCGACCGGCGCGAGGGTTTGCTGGGTTCGGCGGCGGTCAAACTGGACACCAATTGGCTGCTGCGGGGCGCGCTGCTTTACGATCTCAAGGCGGAAAAATTCGCGCAGAACTCGCTCGGCCTCAGTTACATCGACGATTGTCTCATCTTGGGGCTGAACTATATTACCAATTACAGTTACGGGTCCGGCGTTCCGGTCCTCAACCATACCGTCATGCTGCAACTGAGCCTGCGCACGCTGGGCGGTTCGTCGGTGAGCCAAAATTTAAACGCATCATCAAACCGTTAAATCGGTTTTGAACAGGAGGCATGCCACTCGGCGGGGCTTAAGCGATGGGTAAAGACATGCCGGGACATATTTTTGGACTTCAGCTATTCCGCCGCTGGCTTTGCGCCGCGGCGCTCGCCGCCGCGCTGCTCGCGCCCACCGCGGCCGGCGCGCAAGTGGTGGTGGTGGCCAACGGCTCGCCGATCACCGAATTCGACATCCAGCAGCGCAGCAAGCTGCTCGCCTCCTCGACCCACAAGCAGCCGAATCGAAAGGACGTGATCCAAGAACTGATCGACGACCGGCTGAAGATCGCCAAGGGCAAGGTCTACGGCATGGAGATCACGCCGCAGCAGCTCGACACCGCCTTCGAGACCCTGGCCAAACGGCAGCACCTCACGGTGCAGCAATTCTCGCAATTTCTCGAGCGCGCCGGCATCGCCCCGAGCGCGCTCAAGGCGCGCATCAAGGCGGAGATGACCTGGTCCGAGCTGGTGCGCGGCCGCTATTCGGCGACGTTGCAGGTCGGCGACGCCGACGTCGCCAAGGTGCTGCGCGACCGCAACGAGGCCGACGCCGCCACCGTCGGTTACGTCTATACGCTCTATCCGATCACCTTGGTGGTGCCGGCCGGCTCGCCGCCGGCCTTGATCGAGGCGCGGCGGCGCGAGGCGGAGAACCTGCGCGGCCGCTTCACCTCGTGCAAGGAAGGGCTGCTGCTGGCCCGTTCGCTGCGCGACGTCGCGGTGCGCGAGCCGATCAACCGCTCCTCCGGCGATCTGCCGCAGGCGACGCGCGATATCCTGAGCAATCTCGAGATCGGTCACCTCACCACGCCCGACGTGACGGCGCAGGGCCTGCAGATGTTCGCGCTGTGCGGCAAGAAGCAGACCAGCGGGGAATCGCCGCTCAAGCATCAGTTGCGCGACGAGATCTACAGCAAGCGCTTCGAGGCCGAATCGAAACGGTTTTTGGAAGAGCTGCGCAAGTCGGCGATGATCGAATACAAGACCAAATGAGCGGCGCCGGCGTTCTTCCGCTCGCGCTGACCATCGGTGAACCTGCCGGCATCGGTCCCGATCTGACGCTCGCGCTGTGGGCAAAGCGCGCCGAATTCGATCTGCCGCCCTTTTATCTCATCGGCGACGCCGACTTCCTGCGCACGCGGGCGCGCATGCTCGGCCTCGACGTGCCGATCGCAACCGTCGCGCCCAACGAGGCCGCCTCCGCCTTCGGCCGCGCTTTGCCGGTGGCGGCGCTCGAACTTCCGGTCACCGCCGCTCCCGGCAAACCGGACGCAACCAGCGCGCCGGCGGCGATCGCCTCGATCCGCCGCGCCGTCGCCGACGTGCTCGCAGGCCGCGCCGCCGGTCTGGTCACCAATCCGGTCGCCAAGAACGTGCTCTATCGGTCGGGCTTTGCCGAGCCCGGCCACACCGAATTCCTCGCCCGGCTCGCCGAAGAAGCGAGCGGCCGGCGCGCACGGCCGGTGATGATGCTGTGGTCGGAAGATCTGGCGGTGGTGCCGGTGACCATCCATCTGCCGCTGCGCGAGATATTCTCGCATTTGAGCCGAGACCTGATCGTGGAAACCGGGCGCATCGTGGCGCGCGATCTCGCCGCGCGTTTCCGCATCGCGCGGCCGCGGCTGGCGGTCGCCGGCCTCAACCCGCATGCCGGCGAAGGCGGCGCCATGGGCGAGGAGGATCTCGCCGTGGTGACGCCGGCGGTCGCGCAGCTCAAGGCCGAGGGCATCGACGCGCGCGGGCCGCTGCCGGCCGACACGCTGTTTCATCCGGCCGCGCGCGCCGGCTACGACGCCGCGCTCTGCATGTATCACGACCAGGCGCTGATCCCGATCAAGACGCTGGCTTTCGACCGCGCGGTCAACGTGACGCTGGGGCTGCCCTTCGTGCGCACCTCGCCCGACCACGGCACCGCTTTCGACATCGCCGGCAGCGGGCGCGGCGATCCGTCGAGCCTGCTGGCGGCGTTGCGGCTGGCGGCGCGGCTGGCGGCGGCCGCGCCGACTTTGGCTGCCGCCAAATAATGCCGCAGATCGACGACCTGCCGCCGCTGCGCGAGGTCATTCGCCGGCACGGCTTGGCGGCCAAGAAGTCGCTCGGCCAGAATTTCCTGCTCGACCTAAATTTGACCGCGCGCATCGCGCGTGCCGGCGGCGCGCTTGACGGCGTAACCGTGGTCGAAATCGGCCCCGGCCCGGGCGGGCTGACGCGCGCGCTGCTGGCGGAAGGCGCCGCTCGTGTGATCGCGGTCGAGCGCGACGCGCGCGCCATCGCCGCGCTCGCGGAAATCGCCGCGCATTATCCGGGCCGGCTCACCATCGTCGAAGGCGACGCGCTCGAATTCGACGCGCCCGCGCACCTTGCCGGCGGCCGCGCGCGCGTGATCGCCAACCTGCCCTACAATATCGCCACCGCGCTGCTGGTCGATTGGCTGACCGTCGAGCCGTGGCCGCCTTGGTACGACGCGCTGGTGCTGATGTTCCAGCGCGAGGTGGCCGAGCGCATCGTGGCCGTGCCCGGCGGCAAGGCCTATGGCCGGCTGTCGGTGCTGGCGGGCTGGCGCTGCGAGGCCAAGATCATGTTCGAGGTGGCGCCGAGCGCCTTCGTGCCGCGGCCGAAAGTGACCTCCGCGGTGGTGCGGCTCGTACCGCGCGCGGCGCCCTTGCCGTGCGACGCGCAAGCGCTGCAACGCGTGACGGAAGCCGCCTTCGGCCAGCGCCGCAAGATGCTGCGGCAGAGCGCTCAAGACGCTCGGGCGCGATCCGCTGGCGCTGCTGGAAGCCGCCGGCATCGCCCCGACCGCGCGCGCCGAGGAAATCCCGGTCGAGGGCTTCGTTGCGCTGGCGAACGTGCTTTTACGCTACGCAAATGCCGCCACCGCTAGCGGCGGCGTAGTTGCGCCTGCAATTGCGCCACGAAAACTCGAGAGGCCGGGCTGTCGCTCGCGCTTGAGGCGCTCGGCGATGAGGATTCGCGCGCAGACTCGTGAAACTGCTCGTTGAGGTCGCTTGTTGACGACGCACGTAATCGTATTCCGCCCAGTGGCTCATCTCTTCGGCCGCGCTTTCGAGCATCGCTGCGCGGATCACGTCGTTCTTGTCCTGGCCGCGCGCGCTGCAGCCGCCGCTCCAGTTCGCCGACCGACGGCGGCAGGATGAAGACGCTGACCAGATCGTCTGCGCGCATCTTGTCGCGCAGTTGCTGCGTGCCCTGCCAGTCGATGTCGAACAGCACGTCGCGGCCCTGCGCGAGCGCCTTGCCACCGGCTTGCGCGGCGTGCCGTAGAAGTTTCCGAACACGACGGCCCATTCCAGCAATTCGCCCTTGCGCTTCATCGCCATCGAAATTGCTGCTGGTCGATGAAATAATAGTGCGCGGCCTTCGCGCTCGCCCGGCGCGTTTCGGCCGCGTGGTGACGGAAATCGACAGATGTGATCCAGGGCTCGCCGCTCGAGCAGGTTGCGCGACAGCGTGGTCTTGCCGGCGCCCGAGGGCGACGACAGGACCAACATCAGCCCGCGCCGGGCAATGCCTGATGTCGACACGCTCGCCCTCGCTCATTCCAGGTTCTGCACCTGCTCGCGGAATTGCTCGACCACGGTCTTCAATTCGAGCCCGGTATTGGTGAGCTCGACGTCGTTCGACTTGGCGGTCAACGTATTCGATTCGCGGTGCAGTTCCTGCGCCAGGAAGTCGAGCCGGCGGCCGATGGCGCCGCCTTCGGCGATCAGCTTCTGCGCCTGCCCGACATGGGCGGCGAGCCGGTCGAGCTCCTCGCGGATGTCGGCTTTGCTGGCGATCAGCACCGCCTCCTGGTGCAGGCGGTCGGCGTCGAAACGCTCGGAGGCCGACAGCAATACGGCAATCTGCTCGGCCAGCCGCGCCTTGATCGCCTCCGGCTTGCGGCCGGGGGCGGCCTCCGCGCGCGCGGTCAGCGCGGCGATCTCGGTCAAGCGCGCGCCGAGCAGTTGGCCGAGCGCGGCGCCTTCCTCGCGGCGATTGGCGACCAGCGCGGCGAGCGTGTCGGCGAAACCGGCGACAATCGCCGCCTCGGCGGCAAGGCGATCTTCGGCGCGCTCATCGGTGTCGCCGACCTCCATCACGCCCTTGAGCGAGAGGATGCCGTCGAGGGTCGGCGGCGCGGCTGCGACCTTGCCTTGCAGGCGCTGGAGCGCGCCGATCACCGCGGCGAGCACCGGCTCGTTGATCTTCACCGCCGGCGCTGCGCCTTTGCGCTCGACCGTGAGGTTGGCATAGACGGTGCCGCGCGCCAGCGCAGCGTTGGCGCGGCTGCGCGCCGGCAATTCGACCGCGTCCCAGCCGGTCGGCAGGCGGAAGCGCAGATCGAGGCCCTTGGCGTTGACCGACTTGATCTCCCAGCTCCAGGCATAGGCGCCGGCGGCGCCCTGGCCGCGAGCGAATCCGGTCATGCTCGACAGGGCCATTTCGGTCGTCTCGTTCGGCGGCGGACAGGGAAAACGGCTGCGACCTTAACGGCGCCCTCCGCCGCTCACAAGCCTCATGGGCGCGCGCTCTATTGCTTGGCGCCCTTGCTGTCGTCTTCGAAGCCGGGCGGCGCCGGCGGCGGCGCGACCGGCGCGAACAGCTGCTCGCGGCTCTGCTCCTTGTTTTGCTCGAGGCCGCGCAGCTTGGCGACGTTCTTGACGTGCTGCTCGTAGCTTTCCGAGAACACATGGCCGCCGGTGCCGTCGGCGACGAAATAGAGATCCTTGGTGCGCGCCGGATTGGCGACCGCGTCGAGCGAGGCGCGTCCCGGATTGGCGATCGGCCCGGGCGGCAGCGCGTCGATCAGATAGGTATTGTACGGCGTAACCTGCTCCAATTCGCTCTTGGTGAGCGCGTGGCCGAGCGGCCCCTTGCCGCGCGTCAGGCCGTAGATGATGGTCGGGTCGGATTGCAGGCGCATCTTGCGCTTGAGGCGGTTGACGAACACCGCGGCGACGCGCGAGCGCTCGCTCGCCTTGCCGGTCTCCTTCTCGACGATGGAGGCGAGCGTGAGCAATTCGGCCGGGCTCTTGATCGGCAGGTCGGGCGAGCGGCGCTGCCAGACTTCGGCCAGCACGCGGGCGCTTTCCTGCTCCATGCGCCGGATCAATTGCTCGCGCGTCATGCCGCGCGTGAAGCGGTACGTTTCAGGCAGCAGCGTACCCTCGTGCGGAATTTCCTTGATCGGCCCGGTGAGCGCGTCGTCGGCCAGCAGGCGAGCGACCACCTGCTCCGAGGTCAGCCCCTCCGGCACGGTGAAGGCGTGCTGGAGAACCTTGCCCTCGATCATGAGTTCGACCACGTCGGCGATGCTGGCGTGCTTTTCGAATTTGTACTCGCCGGATTTGAGCTCGCCGCGCGCCTTGAGCGCGATGACGCCGCCGAGGAAGACCCAAGGCTGGTCGATCACGCCCTCGCGCTCGAGCTGTTCGGCGATGGTGCGCGGGCCGCTGCCGCGCGCGATGTTGACCACCTTGTCTTCGGCGAGCGGGCCGGGCGCGTCGAAGCGCTGCTTGCCGAAGAACAGCGCGGCGCCGACCGCGACCGTGAGCAGGATGATGGTCGTGAAGATGGCGTTGCCGACGATTACCACCGGGTGACGCACGCGCTTGGAGCGGCGCTTGGGCAGCGGTACCCGCTCCGGCTCGAGCGCGGCGCGCGGCGAGCGCGGCAGACCGGCCGACCGCGGGCTCGGGCGGCGGCACGGCCGCCGGCGCGCCATTGCCGGGATCGGATGGGTTGCTGCTCACGGGCGGTTTTCCATGCTCGGCATCGAGACCGTTCCGGCGCGGCTGCGCAAGGAAAACGTCAATGCATTTCGTAGGTTAGAAAAAATTATGGCGAAAGCGAGGGGCGCCGCCCGCGGCGGTCATTGCTCGGCATAGCGGCGGAACACCAGCGACGCATTGGTGCCGCCGAAACCGAACGAATTCGACAGCGCGGTCGTGATCTCGCGCCGGCGCGCCCGGTGCGGCACCAGGTCGATCGGGGTCTCGACCGAGGGATTGTCGAGGTTGATGGTGGGCGGGGCGACGCCGTCGCGGATCGCCAGGATCGAGAAGATCGCCTCGACCGCGCCGGCGGCGCCCAGCAAATGGCCGATGCAGGACTTGGTCGAGGACATCGAAATCTTGCCGGCGGCGTTGCCGGCCAGCCGCTGCACCGCGCCGAGCTCGATCTCGTCGCCGAGCGGGGTCGAGGTGCCGTGCGCGTTGATGTAGTCGATGTCGCCGATCGACAGCCCGGCGCGCTTGACGGCGGCGCTCATGCAGCGGAACGCGCCGTCGCCGTCGGGCGCCGGGGCGGTGATGTGATAGGCGTCGCCCGAGAGCCCGTAGCCGATCAATTCGGCGTAGATTTTGGCGCCGCGCGCCTTGGCGTGCTCGAGCGATTCGAGCACCACGACGCCGGCGCCCTCGCCCATTACGAAGCCGTCGCGGTCCTTGTCGTAGGGCCGCGAGGCGCGCGTCGGCTCTTCGTTGAAGGCGGTCGACAGCGCGCGCAACGCCGCGAAGCCGGCGAGCGAAATGCGGTTGACCGGCGATTCGGTGCCGCCGGCCAACATCACGTCGGCGTCGCCGAACATGATCATGCGGGCGGCATCGCCGATCGCGTGCGCGCCGGTCGAGCAGGCGGTGACCACGGAATGATTGGGACCCTTGAGCCCGAATTCGATCGAGACGTAGCCGGAGGCGAGATTGATGATGCGGCCGGGAATGAAGAACGGCGTCACCCGGCGCGGGCCCTTCTCGTGCAAGGTGACCGCGACGCTGGCGATGCCCTCGATGCCGCCGATGCCGGAGCCGATCAGCACGCCGGTGCGGGTCTGCTGCTCATGGCTTTGCGGATGCCAGCCGGCGTCGTCGAGCGCCTGACGGGCAGCGCACATGGCAAAGGTGATGAACTCATCGACCTTGCGCTGCTCCTTCGGCTCCATCCACTGGTCGGGATTGTAGGTGGCGTTGGAGCCATCGCCGCGCGGAATTTGGCCGGCGATCCGGCAGGCGAGATCGGAGACTTCGAAGCGCTCGACCTTGCGCACGCCGCTTTCGCCCTTGACCAGGCGCGCCCAGGTCGGCTCGACGCCGCAGCCAAGCGGCGTGACCGCACCCATGCCGGTGACGACGATCCGTTTCATGAACGGCTCCGAGCCCAATTGCGTGCTCCTACGCTCCGCCGGGCCGGGCATAGCTCATCAGCCAATAGACAAGTGAAGCTAGCGAACGGTCGCGGCGGCTTGGCTTTTAGCTTTTCGCGTTTTTTTCGAGAAATTTGACCGCGTCGCCAACGGTCAGAATGGTTTCGGCGGCGTCATCCGGGATCTCGCAGCCGAATTCCTCCTCGAAGGCCATCACGAGCTCAACGGTGTCGAGACTGTCGGCGCCAAGGTCGTCGATGAAGCTCGCCTGATCGGTCACTTTGTCGGGTTCGACCCCGAGATGCTCCACGACGATCTTTTTAACCCGCTCGCCAATGTCACTCATCGTTCCAACCTCGTGCTTTTTAGATTGGGCTGACGTCCGGAGCGGATCGCAGCCTACGCGGCTTGGCCTCGTCGTGGTGACGGTGGCGAGACGAACCCCGACCGCGGAGAGTTGCTTTTCAACTCCGCCATCGGCCGCCCCAGCCGGGCCGAATTTCGGTTACCACACTTCAAATGCGTTGACTAGCAGCGACAACCTAGCGGCTACCCACTGAAATGCCAAGCATTTCCGGCTCAGATCATGGCCATCCCGCCGTTCACGTGGATGGTTTGACCGGTGACATAGGCGGCCTCATCGGAGGCTAAAAAAACCGCCGCCGCGCCGACGTCGGCCGGCGTTCCGAGCTTGGCCATGGGAACCCGGGCCAGGATCATTTCGCGCTGCTTGTCGTTGAGCTTGTCGATCATGGGCGAAGCGATGATGCCGGGCGCGATGCAATTGGCGGTGACGTTGCGCTTGGCGTATTCGGCGGCCACCGATTTGAGCATTCCGACCATGCCGGCCTTCGAGGCGCTGTAATTGCCCTGCCCCGGATTGCCGGTAAAGCCGACCACAGAGGTAATGCCGATGATGCGTCCGAAGCGGCGGCGCATCATGGTCTTGACCGCCGCGCGGGTCAGACGGAACGTCGCCGTCAGGTTGACCGCGATCACCTTGTCCCAATCCTCGTCGCGCAGTTGCACGAACAGATTGTCGGCATTGACCCCGGCATTGGCGACCAGGATGTCGAGCTTGTCCATCTTGGCTTCGGCCGCCGGCACCAGCGCCTCGACCGCGGCCGGGTCGGCCAGATCGCACGGCAGCACGTGCACACGTTCCTTGAGTTCGCCGGCAAGCGTATCGAGCGCGTCCTTGCGCGTGCCGGAGATCGCGACGGTTGCGCCCTGGCTGTGCAACGCGCGCACGATAGCGCCGCCGAGCGCGCCGCTCGCACCGGTCACCAGCGCGGTCTTGCCGGTGAGATCGAACATCATGAAACCCTCATTCGTTTGCGCATGACCTTACTCCCTTCGCCCGCCGATCCAGCCTTCGCAGCCGAAGCGGCTGCTTCGGCGGAGTAGGCAGCGGGCTTCGCGAAGGCGGGAAACCAGGAGCCATCCCCGACCGTAATCGAGGACATGCTTTTCGGAGATCATGCGCGCCCCGCCTTGAAGGCAGCGACATCCTCCGGCGTGCCGATCGCATTCGTCGTTGCGCCTTCGGCGATGCGTTTGATCAGGCCGGAGAGCACCTTGCCGGCGCCGATTTCATAGAACACGGTCACGCCCGATTGCGCCATGGCGGCGACCAACTCGCGCCAGCGCACCGTGCCGGTGACCTGCGCGATCAAGGCCTTGACGATCTCGCCCGGCTGCTGGATCGGCCGCGCCAGCACGTTGGCGACCACCGGCACCACGGGCGGCTTGACCGGCACTTTCGACAGTGCCTCCGCCATGGCGTCGGCGGCGGGCTGCATCAGCGCACAATGGAAGGGCGCGGATACCGGCAGCAGCATGGCGCGGCGCGCGCCTTTACTTTTGGCGATCTCGACCGCGCGCTCGACCGCGGCCTTGTCGCCCGACACCACCACCTGCCCGCCGCCATTGTCGTTGGCGGCCTGGCAGACCTGGCCTTGCGCGGCTTCCGCCGCGACCGCGGCGGCGGCGTCGAAATCGAGGCCGAGCAGCGCGGCCATGGCGCCGGCGCCGACCGGCACCGCCTTCTGCATGGCCTGGCCGCGGATGCGCAGCAGCCGTGCGGCGTCGGCGATCGAGAAGGTGCCGGCGGCGGCGAGCGCGGAATATTCGCCGAGCGAATGGCCGGCGACGAATTGCGCGTCGCGTTTGAGGTCGAGCCCGGCCTCGGCCGCGAGCACGCGCACGACCGCAAGCGAGACCGCCATCAGCGCCGGCTGCGCATTTTCGGTGAGCGTCAGCGTCTCCGCCGGCCCTTCGAACATCACGGCCGAGAGCTTGGCGCCGAGCGCGGCATCGACCTCCGCGAATACCTCGCGGGCGGGCGCGAAATTGTCGGCCAGCGCCTTGCCCATGCCGACGCTCTGGCTGCCCTGCCCCGGAAAGACGAATGCCGCCCCCATGCCGCTGGCCTTGTTCCCGCTGATTGGCGCCGAAACCCGGGCCGAGAGACACCGGGCTACGGGGCCTGTCAACCGCGTCCGCGCCGGTAACCAATCGACAACCGCTATCGGATAAAGAAGGTGCCGGCGGTCGATTGGGCAGTCCCATGGGCGAACCGGCTGAAGAAGGCGACCTGGCGCGGGCGCGCGCCGACGCGGAATTCCGGCGGCAATTGCTGACGGAAAGCCTCGAGCGGCTATTGGCGGCGCTCAATCGCGCGCGCATCACCGCCGGCGAACCGAAACCCACCCGGCAATTGCGCGAAGGCGTCGATCTCGCGCTCGAACTCGCCGACCGGCTGCAGCGCTGATCGCTTGCGCGCCGGTTCTTGCCTTTTCGGCAAATCCCCCTATAACGCGGGCAATTCCGGCGATCCCGGTTGGGAGCTGAACGGACGGCCGATTCATGACCGAAGGTCATGAATCGGCAGGATCGGTCGATCCGGCGTCCCGTGTTCCCGCCTTCTGAGCATTCGAGCCTTTCCCGAAAGGCTCGAGGGGCTAGGCGCCAGGGTCGCGGATGGGAACCAAGGGAAAGGCTTCGCATGCCGTTGTACGAACACGTCTACCTCGCGCGCCAGGACCTGAGCGCGCAGCAGGTCGAGGAATTGACCGCGCAACTGTCCGGCGTCATCGGGCAGCAGGGCGGCAAGGTCACCAAGAACGAATATTGGGGCTTGAAGTCCCTCTCCTACCGCATCCGCAAGAACCGCAAGGCGCACATCACGCTGCTCAACGTCGACGCGCCGGCCGCGGCCTTGAACGAGATCGAACGCCAGGAGCGGCTGAACGAAGACGTGCTGCGCTATCTCACCATCCGCGTCGAGGCGCTCGAAGAGGGCCCCTCCGCGATGCTGCGCAAGTCCGACCGCGACCGTGACGAGCGCGGCGAGCGCGGCGGCCGCTTCGATCGCGGCGAGCGCCGCCCGCGGCGCGACGAGGGCGAGGCGGAAGCCGAGCCCGCGGCGGCCGCGGCGGTGGAGGAATAGACCATGGCATTCGTCCTCGCAAGGCGGCGCGCGCCGTCCCTTCTTCCGCCGGCGCAAGACCTGCCCGTTCTCCGGCGCCAACGCGCCCAAGATCGACTACAAGGACGTCAAGCTGTTGCAGCGCTACGTCTCGGAGCGCGGCAAGATCGTGCCGAGCCGCATCACCGCGGTTTCGGCCAAGAAGCAGCGCGAGCTCGCGCAAGCCATCAAGCGCTCGCGCTTCCTCGGCCTGCTGCCTTATGTGATACAGGTGATCCGCCGGCGTCCGGGGATACCCGGGCGCCCATGGTTGGGACGGACTTCGCTCCGTCTCTAACCGCTCGAAAGGAGCGGGACAGCTCGCGATGATGCAGATCGTCCTCATTGGTATCGGCGCCGGCGCGGCCGGGGCGTTGCTGTTCGCCTCGGTGAGCTCGGGCTCGTGGCTGTCGGTGGTGCTGTTTTATCTCGCGGCGCTGCCGATGATGATCGCCGGCATCGGCTGGAGCCATTGGGCGGCGTTGATCGGCGCGCTCGGCGGCGGCGCTCGCGCTCGGCGCGGTGTTCAGCGGGATGTTCTTCCTGGCGTTTCTCGCCGCCGCCGGCATTCCGGCCTGGTGGCTGTCTTATCTCGCGATGCTGGCGCGGCCGGCCGGAAACGGCGCGCAGCACGCGGCGGTCGAATGGTACCCGCCCGGCCGGCTGGTGCTGTGGGCGGCGCTGCTCGGCGCGCTGGTCGTGCTCGCCGCCATTCCGAATTTCGGCTTCAGCGGCGAAGCCTTCCGCAGCGCAATGAGCGAGTCGCTCAGCCAGTTGTTTCGCGCGCGGGATGCGGCGCCCGATGCGCCCTTGGTGCTGCCGGGGGTGGCCGATCCCAAGCGGCTGATCGAGTTTCTGGTGGAGGCGATCCCGCCGGCGGCGGCGCTGATCGCCACCCTGACCAGCCTGTTCAACCTCTGGCTCGCCGGACGCATCGTGAAGTTCTCCGGGCGGCTGGCGCGCCCCTGGCCGGCGCTCGCCGACACGCGCATCCCGCCCACGGCGGCGGGCGGACTGATCGCCGCTATCGTGCTGAGCTTTGCCGGCGGACTGCTCGGCATCGTTGCCGGCGTGGTGTCGGCGAGCCTGCTGATGGCCTTTGGCCTCATCGGCTTTGCGGTCATGCACACGCTCACGCAAGGCATGCAGGGCCGCGGCTTCGTCATCGGCGGCGTCTACGGCGCGGTGCTGGTGTTCGGCTGGCCGATGCTGGCGCTCTGCCTGCTCGGCCTGATCGACGCGATTTTCGACCTGCGCGGACGGCTCGCGCGCAAACGCGGGCGCCCCACCTGACCTTCAACATCCAGATCAAGATCAAGGAGAGAGAACCATGGAAGTGATCCTGCTCGAGCGCGTCGGCAAGCTCGGCCAAATGGGCGAGACCGTGCGCGTGAAAGACGGCTTTGCCCGCAATTTCCTGCTGCCGCGCGGCAAGGCGCTGCGCGCCACCGCCGAAAACAAGGCGCGCTTTGAATCGATGAAATCGGAATTGCAAGCGCGCAATCTCGAAGCCAAAGGCGGCGCCGAGAAGCTCGCCGGCACGCTCGACGGCAAGACCATCACCATCCTGCGGCAGGCCTCCGAGGCCGGCCAGCTCTACGGCTCGGTGTCGCCGCGCGACATCGCCGGCCTGCTCGCCGAGAGCGGCTCGACCATCAGCCGCTCCCAGGTCGCGCTCAACGCGCCGATCAAGGCGATCGGCCAATACAAGGTGCCGCTGGCGCTGCATCCGGAGGTCGAGACCAACATCACCGTCATCGTCGCGCGCTCGGCCGACGAGGCCGGGCGCATCGCGCGCGGCGAGGACGTGACGGTGCGGCGCACCGATGCCGAGGAGGAAGCGGCTGCCGCGCTGGCGACGGCGGAAACCTTCTTCGAGCCGGGCGCCGGCGCCGCGGAGCAAGCCAAGGAAGGCGACGACGCCGAGGCCAAACCGGCCAAGGACGATGACAAGGCTTAAAATGCCACGCTAGTTGGACTTGCCGGCATCGTCGGCGGGCTTCGGCTCGCTCGGCGGGGCGGATTTCGGCTTGGCCGATTTGGGCTTGGCCGATTTTGGCTTTGACGCCGGCTTGGCCGGCTTGTCGTCCGATTTGGCGTCCGGCTTGGGCTCGGACTCTTTTGTCGAAGATGATTTCGGCTTGGAAGACTTGGAAGACTTCGGTTTGGCCGCCTTGGGCGGCTTCTCCTGGTCGACCTTTTTCTCGTCGGTCTTGACGTCCGTTTTGGCGTCGCTGTTGGCGTCGGTTTTTACGTCGCGAGATTTGGCATTGCCGGGCTTAGCCTCGTCCGGCTTTGGTTCACCAGATTTGGCTTCGTCCGGCTTGCGCTTTTTCTTTCCCGCTTTCTCCTTGCCGGCGTCGTCGCCCTTGGGCTTGGCGCCGCGCTTGCGCTCGGGCGGCGCCCCCGGCTCGACCGACTTCAGGTAGTCGGCGATGGCGGCCGCCGTCTTCGAGCTCGACGTGTAGTGCTCCTGCAGGAAGCTCTCGACCCCGAACAGGCCGCCGCTTTTGGCCAGTCCGCGCGGGCTTTTGTGGCAAAGCGCGCAATTCTGCGCAAAAAGCTGGGCCCCGGTCTTGCCCGCATCCAGGTTTTCCTGGGCGGCGGCGCCCCCCGCCGCCAGCACCAAGCCGCGCGAGTGTCAGGCCGAATATACTGCGAACTCTTCATTTTTCTTACGATCCCAAGTGCTTTCTGAGACCCCTGTCCTTCCGCGGGCCGCTTGATAGCCTATTCCTCTCGGCTTGTGACCCCCGCCAGATGTGCATGCAGCGCCCGCCCCGCGGGGATTGCCGCAAAACCGGAACTTTGATTGAATCCCCGTCCGAACGGTTCCGCCTTTGCTGCGTTATCGTGGCGGGGCGGCGCATCAGTGAGTGGGCGTGGCGGGGCGGCCGATGGATCGGTTGCTTCATTACCTGTTCAAGACCTTCATCCGGCGCGGCACGTTCCGGGTCACGACCTCGCGCGGTACCACATTCACCGTCGGTGACGGCACGGCGCCCTCGGCGGCGGTGCGGTTTACCAGCCGCGCGGCAGAACGCGGCGTACTGGTCGATCCCGAGCTCAAATTCGGCGAAGCCTATATGGATGGCGGCGTCGTGGTGGAGGAAGGCACCATCGCCGACGTGCTCGCCGTCGTACTCGGGCAGAAGGCCGAAGCTGCCGCAGTGGGCGCGGCCGCAATGGCTCATCCGCTATCTCGGCCGCCGCATCGCGCAGTTCAATCCGCGCCCGCGCGCCCGCCGCAATGTCGCGCATCATTACGATCTCGACGGCCGGCTCTATTCGCTGTTCCTCGACGCCGACCGGCAATACAGCTGCGCCTATTTCGAAAATCCCGAGGTCATCGCTCGACGACGCCCAACTCGCCAAAAAGCGCCACCTCGCCGCCAAGCTGCTGCTCGAGCCCGGCAAGCGCGTGCTCGACATCGGCTGCGGCTGGGGCGGGCTCGGTCTCTATCTCGCCGAGATCGCCGGCGCCGACGTGACCGGCGTGACGCTGTCGCAGGAGCAGCACGCCGTCGCCAATGAGCGCGCGGCCGAGGCGGGCCTCGCCCGGCGGGCGCGTTTCCTGTTGCAGGATTACCGCGACGCGCAAGGGTCCGTTCGACCGCATCGTCTCGGTCGGCATGTTCGAGCACGTCGGCGTCGATCACTATGGCGCCTTCTTCCGCAAATGCGCGCGACCTGCTCGACCGACGACGGCGTCATGCTGCTGCACTCGATCGGCCGCTCGGAAGGCCCGGGCATCACCAATCCCTGGATCGCCAAATACATCTTCCCCGGCGGCTACATCCCGGCGCTGTCGGAAGTTCTGCCTTATGTCGAGAAGGCCGGATTGCTGGTCACCGACATCGAGATCCTGCGCCTGCATTACGCCGAGACGCTCAAGAACTGGCGCGAGCGCTTCCTCGCCCACCGCGAGGAGGCCGAGCGCATCTACGACCCGCGCTTTGTGCGCATGTGGGAATTCTATCTGGCGGCCTCGGAGCAGTCGTTCCGCGAGCAGGCCATGATGAATTTCCAGATCCAGATCACCAAGCGCCAAGGCGTCACGCCGATGACGCGCGACTATATCAGCCGCGAGGAGCGCCGCCTGCAGGCGGCCGAAGGCAAGCAGCACCCGCCGCTGCGGCTGGCCGGCGAGTAGCGCGCATTTCATTTTTTATCGCGCCTGAACTTTTCCAATTCCGTGCTGTTCGCGCAAACTCCTTGATCGTCAAGCGCGCCGCCGCGCGCTCACCGGCTATTTTGTTGGTCAGTGATTTATGGGGAAAGCGGCGATGACGCGCGCGCGGCCATCGCGCGGCCGGCATCGGGTGGTTAAGCCAGGGTGAACAAACATTCGTCAAATTGACGCAACACCACGCTCCATGGCCCCGATCGAATCAGTCGTCCGCAAGCCGGCGGAACCGCCGGCGCCGCTCTACCGCTCGGCCCCGCACAATATCGAGGCGGAACAGGCGCTTCTGGGCGCCATCCTGGTCAACAACGAGGCGCTCTACCGGGTTTCCGATTTCCTCGAGCCGGTGCATTTCTACGAGCCGATCCACCAGAACATCTTCCAGATCGCGCGCGATCTGGTGCGCGCCGGCAAGGTGGCGACGCCGGTCACGTTGAAGACCTTCCTCGACGCCAATATCGACATCGGCGGGCTCAACCTCGGTCAATATCTGGCGCGGCTCGCGGCCGAAGCCACCACCATCATCAACGCCCAGGACTACGGCCGCACCATCTACGACCTCGCCATCCGCCGCGCGCTGATCATCGTCGGCGAGACCATGGTCAACGAGGCCTTCGACGCCGCCGTCGACGTCTCGCCGCGCGACCAGATCGAGGAGGCCGAGCGCCGGCTCTACGAACTGGCCGAAAGCGGCCGCTACGACGGCGGCTTCCAGCGCTTCGCGCAGGCGCTGACCACCGCGGTCGACATGGCCGCGCATGCCTACCAGCGCGACGGCAAGCTGTCGGGGCTCGCCACCGGGCTCGATGACCTCGACCGCATGATGGGCGGCCTGCAGCCCTCCGACCTGGTGATCCTCGCCGGCCGTCCCGGCATGGGCAAGACCGCGCTCGCCACCAATGTCGGCTACAACGTCGCCAAGGCCTGGCGCGGCGAGGTCAAGCCCGACGGCCACACCTCCACGGTCAACGGCGGCATCGTCGGCTTCTTCTCGCTCGAAATGTCGGCCGAGCAATTGGCCACCCGCATCATCGCCGAGCAGACCGGCATCCCCTCGAACCAGATCCGGCGCGGCAATATCAGCGAGGCCGACTTCGAGCGCATCAAGGACTATTCGATCGAATTGCAGAACCTGCCGCTTTACGTCGACGAGACCGGCGGCCTGTCGGTCGCGCAACTTGCCGCCCGCGCGCGCAGGCTCAAGCGCCAGCGCGGGCTCGACCTGATGGTGATCGACTACCTGCAATTGCTGTCCGGCTCGACCAAGCGCTCCTCGGAAAACCGCGTGCAGGAAATCACCGAGATCACCACCAAGCTCAAGGCCTTGGCCAAGGAGCTTAACGTGCCGATTTTGGCGCTGTCGCAATTGTCGCGGCAGGTGGAAAGCCGCGACGACAAGCGCCCGCAGCTCTCGGACTTGCGCGAATCCGGCTCGATCGAGCAGGACGCCGACGTCGTCCTGTTCGTCTACCGCGAGGAATATTACCACCAGATGCGCAAGCCGCTGGAGTCAAACCGCGAGAAGTTCGCCGAGTGGCTGGCCGATGCCGACAAAGTGCATGGCAAGGCGGAAGTGATCATCGGCAAGCAACGCCATGGCCCGACCGGCACGGTCGAATTGCAGTTCGATGCGGCGGTGACGCGTTTCTCGTCGCTCGCGCGCGCCGAGCAGCCTGCCCGAGCGCATTTAAAGCGCGCCTTGTATCGATTTTCCGACGGTCATCGCTTTCCGGAAATCGGCATTTTTGTCGATGAAGACAGATTCCGGGCCGGCCCCGACGGCATCGAAGAAGCGGCTGACAAAGCAGCGGAATGCAGCGCACAGCGCAATGTCGCAGATCTGCACATCGCTGAAACCGACCGCCCTCAGGCCGGCGATATCCGCGTCCGTCACTCGCGACGCGTCTTTGCCGATCGTCTCGGCATAAGAAAGCATGGCAACGTCGCGCTCGTTCAAACCGGCCGCGCGGAAATCGCGTTGCACGGCAAGCACGGCCTCTTTCGAACCGAGATCGGCAATAAGCTGTTTGCCGTAAACATGGGAACAATAGGTCGAGGGAACCTGTTTTGCCGCGATCAACGTGATGAGGCGCCAATCGCGCGGACTGAGCGAGAAACCGTTGCGGAGCTTGCCGGCAAATTCTTCGTAGACCGGCAGGAAATCGGGGCGCGCCGTCCAGCACCGCCACGCCTCCATGACAAACCCGGCCTGGGCCTTGAGCGCCTGGTAGATTTCGGCGGTGCGGCCCGTGGCGTCTTGTTCGCCTATCGTCTTGAGATACATGGATGCCTCCACTCTCGACGGATGGCCGATCCTAGCACAGCCTCATGGACGCCCCTTGCCCGGGCGGCTATGAGCTAGCCATGGCCGACAGCGAAACCGCCCTGCAGCCGGATTTGCCCTCCGACGAAAGCCCGAACGGGCAGAACAATTTTTCCGGCCCGCCGGCGGCGGAGGCCGGCGGCATCCTCACCGTCGATCTCGCCGCACTCGCCGCCAACTGGCGCATGCTGGCGAGCAAAGTGACGCCGTCCGAATGCGCCGCGGTGGTGAAAGCCAACGGCTACGGCTGCGGCATCGAGCCGGTTGCGCGGGCGCTGGCGCGCGCCGGCTGCAAGACCTTTTTCGTCGCCGATCTTTCCGAGGCCAGGCGCCTGCGCGCTGCGGTGCCCGACCACGCGGTCTACGTGCTCAACGGCGTGCAGCCCAACACGTCGCCGGCCTATGCCGAACTCAAGGTGCGCCCGGTGATCGGCAGCCTGGTCGAGCTTGCCGAATGGGACGGCTTCTGCGCGTCGAACGGCTGGCGCGGCGGCGCGGCGCTGCACGTCGACACCGGCATGAACCGGCTCGGCCTTGCGCCCGAGGAGGCGGCCGCGCTCGCGCCGCGCATCCGCGCCGAGAACCACGGCATCACGCTGCTGATGAGCCATCTCGCCTGCGCCGAGCTGGACGGGCATCCGCTCAACGACAAGCAGATCAAGCTGTTCCGCGAGGTGCGCGTGCTCTACCGCGGCATCCCCTCCTCGCTCGCCAATTCATCCGGCATTTTCCTGGGCGGGACGGCGCATTGCGATTTGGTGCGGCCGGGCGCGGCGCTCTACGGCGTCAACCCGACGCCGGGGCACAAGAACCCGATGCAGCCGGTCGTGCAGTTGCAGGCGCATATCGTGCATGCGCGCACGGTCGCGCGCGGCGAGACCGTCGGCTACGACGCGACCTGGACCGCCAGGCGCACGACGCGGCTGGCGGTCGCAACCGTCGGCTACGCCGACGGCTTCCCGCGCGCGCTCAGCGCGTCCGATACGCGGCCGGGCGCCGAGGCGATCATTGCCGGCACGCGGTGTCCGGTCGCCGGACGCATCTCCATGGACCTGCTCGCCATCGACGTCACCGATCTGCCCGACGGCGCCGGCCGCCGCGGCGAGACGGCGACCCTGATCGGCGGCCCGCTCGACATCGATAGCGTGGCCGCCGCCGCCGGCACCATCGGCTACGAGGTCCTCACTAGCCTCGGCCAGCGCTATCACCGAGTTTACCGGGGCGGCTGAGACAGCCCGCGCCCTCGGCTCGGCGTTCGTTATAAGGGTTCCGTAAACAATGTTCTTGTAATGTTCTCATGGCCGCCTTAGCCTTCGGGGCAGCCTATCGAGGGCGATTCTCCATGTCCAAGCGCCATCTGACCTTCATCTGCCAGAACTGCGGGGCCGCGCATGGCCGCTGGCAAGGCAAATGCGAGGGCTGCGGCGAGTGGAACACGCTCTCCGAGGAAGGCGCCGACGCGCCCCGCCGGCCCTGGCCGCAAGCCCGGCAAAGGTCGGCTGTTCGCGCTTGAGCCTCTGGCCGGCGCCGCCCAGGAGGCCCCGCGCACCGGCTCCGGCATCGGCGGAATTCGACCGGGTAACCGGCGGCGGCTTTGTGCGCGGCTCGGTGCTGCTGCTCGGCGGCGACCCCGGCATCGGCAAGTCGACGCTGCTGATCCAGGCGGCGGCCGCGCTCGCAGGGCACCGACAGCACGCGGTCTACATTTCCGGCGAGGAGGCGGTGGCGCAGGTGCGGCTGCGCGCCGAGCGGCTCGGCCTCAGCCAGGCGCCGGTCCAGCTCGCGGCCGAGACCTCGGTCGAGGACATCATCGCCACGCTGTCCGAAGGCAAAATCCCCCGCCTGGTGGTGATCGACTCGATCCAGACCATGTGGACCGACACGGTCGAATCCGCCCCCGGCACGGTGACGCAGGTGCGCGCCTCGGCGCAGGCGCTCATCCGTTTCGCCAAGAAATCCGGCGCCACCATCATCCTGGTCGGCCACGTCACCAAAGACGGCCAGATCGCCGGCCCCCGCGTGGTCGAGCACATGGTCGACGCCGTGCTCTCCTTCGAGGGCGAAGGCTCGCACCAATTCCGCATTTTGCGCGCGGTGAAGAACCGCTTCGGGCCGACCGACGAGATCGGCGTGTTCGAGATGACCGGCGCCGGCTTGCGCGAAGTGGCCAACCCGTCCGAGCTGTTCCTGTCCGAGCGCGATCTCGGCCAGCCCGGCACCGCGGTCTTTGCCGGCATCGAGGGCACGCGGCCGCTGCTGGTCGAAATCCAGGCGCTGGTGGCGCCGTCCTCGCTCGGCACGCCGCGGCGCGCGGTGGTCGGCTGGGATCCGAGCCGGCTGTCGATGGTGCTGGCGGTGCTGGAGGCGCATTGCGGCGTGCGGCTCGGCGGCCACGACGTTTACCTCAACGTCGCCGGCGGCCTGCGCATCAACGAGCCGGCGGCCGATCTCGCCGCCGCCGCGGCGCTCGTCTCCTCGCTCGCCAACGCGCCTTTGCCGGCCGATGCGGTTTATTTCGGCGAGGTGTCGCTGTCCGGCGCGATCCGGCCGGTGGCGCAGGCCGCCGCCCGCGTCAAGGAGGCGGCCAAGCTCGGCTTTGCCCGCGCCATCGTCCCGGAGGCCGCGCGCGCGGAAGCCGGCGACGGCGCCATTAAGCTTACCGACGTGACGAGCCTCGCCGCTTTGGTCGCCGACATCGCCGCCCGCGGCAAGCGCGCCGCGGCGGCCTGAATATCGTCGATAAGAAGGGTGACGCCGGGGGAGCGCCTCGCTATACACGGGGCGCCAAAATCCGCCGCTTGCGGCCGGCCGAAAGCGCCCCGGCCTGCCCAAAAATGGACTTAAAAATTAAGCACTTAGCCGCGATATCGCCGCCCTGTCCGGGAGCCGTCAAGGCGCTGCCGGATTCGCGCCTGTGCGGGAGCCGTTGAGTTCATGCCGATCACGCTGCTCGACGTCATTTTGCTGCTGGTCATGCTGATCTCGGGCCTGCTCGCCATGATCCGCGGCTTCATGCGCGAGGTGCTCTCGATCGCCGCCTGGATCATCGCCGCGCTGGTGACGCTGTACGGCTATCCGAAAGTGCTGCCGATGGCCAAGCAGTATTTCGCCAACGATCTGGTGGCGAACGGCGTCACCATCGGCGGCATCTTCCTGCTGACCTTGCTGATCGTCTCGATCATCACCGTGCGCATTTCCGACCTGGTGCTCGACAGCCGCATCGGCGCGCTCGACCGCACGCTCGGCTTTCTGTTCGGGCTCGGGCGCGGGCTGATCATCGTGGTGGTGGCCTTCCTGTTTTTCGCCTGGCTGGTGCCGACCAAAGCGCAGCCCGGCTGGGTGCAGAACGCCAAATCGCGCGTGGTGCTGCAAGGAACCGGGGACTGGCTCAAGGCCATGTTGCCGGAAGACCCCGAAAGCACCATCTTGAAGCGGTTGAAGCGTAAGCCGGACGAGGATCAGCCGGATCCAGGCCAGAAATCCGAGCGCGATCGTCCGGCGCTCGCCACGCAAGCGGGATAGCGATGGACCAGCAGGGCTCAGATCGCGCAGGCGGCCGAATTCGATCCGAATGCCGACCGCCTGCGCGAGGAGTGCGGCGTGTTCGGCATATTCGGCCACCCGGATGCCGCCGCCATCACCGCGCTCGGCCTGCACGCGCTCCAGCACCGCGGCCAGGAAGCCGCCGGCATCGTCTCCTTCGACGGCAAGCGCTTCCATTCCGAGCGCCGCCTCGGCCTGGTCGGCGACACCTTCGCCAGGCGCGAGGTGATCGACCGCCTGCCCGGCACCACCGCCGTCGGCCATGTGCGCTATTCGACCACCGGCGAAACCATCTTGCGCAACGTGCAGCCGCTGTTCGCCGAGCTCGAAGGCGGCGGCTTCGCCATCGGCCACAACGGCAATTTGACCAACGGCATCGCGCTGCGCCGCGCGCTGGTGCACGAAGGCGCCATGATGCAGTCGACCACCGACACCGAGGTGATCCTGCATCTGGTGGCGCGCGCGCGCCGCAACCGTTTCGTCGACCGCTTCATCGAGGGCCTGCGCCAGCTCGAGGGCGCCTATGCCTTCGTCGGGCTGACCAACAAGAAGCTGGTCGGCGCGCGCGACCCGTTCGGCATCCGCCCGCTGGTGATCGGCAAGCTCGACGGCTGCCCGATCCTGGCGTCGGAAACCTGCGCCCTCGACATCATCGGCGCCAGATACGTGCGCGACGTCGAGAACGGCGAAGTGGTGATCTTCGACGAGGACGGCTGCCAGTCGCACAAGCCGTTCCCGCCGATGGCGGCGCGCCCCTGCATCTTCGAATACATCTATTTCGCGCGGCCCGGATTCGATCGTCGGCGGCCGCAACGTCTACGACGTGCGCAAGACCATGGGCGCGGAGCTCGCGCGCGAGGCGCCCGCCGCCGCCGACGTGATCGTGCCGGTGCCGGATTCCGGCGTGCCGGCGGCGATCGGCTTCGCCCAGGAAGCCGGCATCCCCTACGAGCTCGGCATCATCCGCAACCACTATGTCGGCCGCACCTTCATCCAGCCGACGCAGGCGATCCGCGACCAGGGCGTGCGCATGAAGCACTCCGCCAACCGCGCGGTGGTCAACGGCAAGCGCATCGTGCTGATCGACGATTCGATCGTGCGCGGCACCACCTCGCGCAAGATCGTGCAGATGATGCGCGACGCCGGCGCGACCGAGGTGCATTTCCGCATCGCCTCGCCGCCGATCACGCATCCCGACTATTACGGCATCGACACGCCCGAGCGCGACAAGCTGCTGGCCGCGACCCACGATCTCGAAGGCATGCGCAAGTTCATCGGCGCGGATTCGCTGGCCTTCCTCTCGGTCGACGGCATCTACCGGGCCATGGGCTTCGAAGGCCGCGATCCGGTGCGGCCGCAATTCACCGACCATTGCTTCACCGGCGACTATCCGACCTCGCTCACCGACCTCGCCGCGCAAGAGGCGAGCCCGCGGCAATTGTCGCTGCTGGCGGAAGCGATCTGAGCTTCGGCTTGACCCGCGGGTCCCCTCATGCTGAGGAGCCGCGCGACAGCGCGGCGTCTCGAAGCATGAGCTCCCATCCTTCGAGATGGCGGCTTTGCCGCCTCCTCAGGATGAGGATCGAAGTATGAGCCATCCCAAATCCCTCGCCGACCGCATCGCGCTCGTCACCGGCGCCTCGCGCGGCATCGGCGCCGCCGTCGCGCTGCAACTGGCGCAGGCCGGCGCCCATGTGGTCGCCGCCGCGCGCACCGTCGGCGGCCTGGAAGAGCTCGACGACAAGATCAAGGCCGCCGGCGGCAGCGCCACGCTGGTGCCGCTCGACATGAAGGATTCCGACGGCATCGCGCGGCTCGCCGCCGCGCTCGAGGAGCGCTACGGCCGGCTCGACGTGCTGGTCGGCAACGCCGGCATTCTGCGCACGCCGACGCCGCTCGGACACATCGAGCCGAAGGACTGGGACGACGTTTTCGCCGTCAACGTTACCGCCAATTGGCGGCTCATCCGCGCCTTCGATCCTTTGCTCAAATTATCGGATGCCGGGCGTGCGGTGTTCGTCACGTCGGGACTGGCTTGGATGGCGCGGCCCTATTTCGGAACCTATGCGGTCTCGAAAGCGGCGTTGAACGCCATGGTGCGGACATACGCCGCCGAATGTGCATCCACCAATGTGCGCGTCAACCTGTTCAGCCCGGGGCAGACGCGCACGCGCATGATGGCGACCGCCTTTCCCGGCGTCGATCCCATGACCCTGCCGACAGCGGAAGAAGTGGCCAAAACGCTGGTGCCGCTCTGTTTGCCGGACTGCACCGAGAACGGCCGGCTCTACGACTTCCGGGCGGGCAAGTTCTTGAGTTTCCAGCCGCCGGCGTAACTGCCGGCAAGCGGACGCGACGGACCCGGGCCGTAAGCCCGGGTCCCTGCACCGACAGTCCGACGATTAGCGGTCGATTTCGACGCCGACGCCGACCGTGTTGTGGTGACGATGATGATGACGCTCACGCTCGATAACCACGTGTTTGGCGTGGTGATGATGGCGCTCACGCTCGATCACGACATTGTGGCGCTCGTGGTGCCGGCGATGGCGATTGATGATGACCACATGTTTGGCGCGGTCATGATCACGATCATATTCGGCGACTTTCGCATTCACCGGCAGCGCATCGGCCGACGGCTGCGAAGCCAGCGGCGCCGCGGCAGCAGGGGTCACCGCGGCCGAACTCAACAAAGCCAGCCCGGCGAGCGCGCCGAGCAATCCAGCGTTTCTTTTATTCATGATAATCCTCCACGTGGCTGTACGGCCGCCATGAAGGGCGGCGTTTCCTCGCCAGCCAATCAACGCCGAATCGTGTTGCGTGGTTCCGCGCGTGCACGGTTTAGGTGAAAATGGAACTTGTGCGGCTAACGCCGGCGCGCGCGGCCTTTGAACGGGTTGTCCTTCTCGCGCAGCGTCAGACGGATCGGCGTGCCGGGCAGATCGAAGTTCTCGCGCAGCGAATTCACCAGATAGCGTTTGTAGGCGTCGGGCAGCGCGTCGGCGCGCGTGCAGAACAGGACGAAACTCGGCGGCCGCGCCTTGGCCTGCGTGATGTAATTGAGCTTGAGCCTGCGGCCCGACACCGCCGGCGGCGGATGCGCGCTCTGAGCGCTTGATCGAACCAGCGATTGAGCGCCGCGGTCGGCACGCGCTTGTTCCACACAGCGTAAGCATCGACGATCGCCTGCATCAGCCGGTCGAGGCCTTCGCCGGTCAGGCCCGAGACCGCCACCAGCGGAATGCCTTTCATCTGCCTGAGCTTGTCTTCGGCCTGCTCGCGCAGTTTGGCGATGGCGCCCGCCTTCTTTTCCTTCAAATCCCATTTGTTGACCGCGATGACGATGGCGCGGCCTTCCTGCTCGACGAGATCGGCGATGCGCTGGTCCTGTTCCTCGAAGGCGTTTGCGACGTCGAGCAACACCACCACGACTTCGGCGAAGCGCACGGCGTTGAGCGCGTCGGCGACCGAAAGCTTCTCCAGCTTCTCGTCGATGCGCGAGCGGCGGCGCATGCCGGCCGTGTCGTGGATGCGGAATTTGTGATCCGTGCCAGTCGAGATCGACCGCGATGGCGTCACGCGTGGTGCCGGCTTCCGGCGCGGTCAGCAGCCGCTCCTCGCCGATCAGCCGGTTGACCAGCGTGGACTTGCCGGCATTGGGACGTCCGACAATGGCGACGCGGATCGGATGCGGCTGCGGATGGCTCGGCGGCCGCTTGCGCCGCGGCCGCGGTTTGCGGCGGGCAGCGCCGCGCGCAGCGCGTCGTAGAGATCGGACAGGCCCTCGTTGTGCTCGGCCGAAATCGCCACCGGCTCGCCGAGGCCGAGCGCGTAAGCCTCCAGCCGCCCGGCCTCGCCGGCCGTGCCCTCCATCTTGTTGGCGATCAGCACGGTCGGCTTGCCGGATTTGCGCGCCAGCTCGGCGAAGGCGCGGTCGGCCGGCAGTGGGCCGGCGCGCGCATCGATCATGAAGAAGATCGCGTCGGCCTGCGCGATCGCGGTTTCGGTCTGCGCCCGCATGCGCCCGGACAGGCTCTCGGGCGCCGACTCTTCCAGCCCGGCGGTATCGATCACGGTGAACTCGAAGATCGCCGAGCCGCGCCTCGCCTTCGCGGCGGTCGCGCGTCACGCCCGGCCGGTCGTCGACCAGCGCGAGCCGCCGGCCGACCAGCCGGTTGAACAGCGTCGACTTGCCGACATTGGGCCGGCCGACAATGGCGACGGTGAAGCTCATGGGCGTGTCCGGCCCGCATCCGGGCGCGTTCTCTTAGCGCGGGGCGGCGATCAGCGCGAGAAGGTGCCGGGCGGCGGCGCCGACGGCCAGGCCGGATCGTTCTGCTGCTGCGGCCGGCGCGCGAGTGCCGGCCACGGCGCCATCTGCTGCTGCTGCGCGCTGGCGCCGGTTGCGGAGCCGGCGCTGCTGGCCGGCGCCGGCGGTCTTGGTTTTCGGTTTCGGCTTGGGCTTGGCTTTGGCCTTCTGCTTCGGCTTTGGCTTGGCGGCGGGCTTGGCCGGCTCGGCGGCCGGCGCGACCGCGGCGGTCTTGCTCTGGTCGCCGGCCGGAGCGGCGCCCGGCTGCGGCGCCGGCAGGCGATGGCGGCGCCCGGCTGATCCTGCTCGTGGCCCTTCAGATATTCCGGCGGAATGCCTTGCGACACGCCCGGCACGCCGTCCGGGAACAGCTCCTTGCGCTCGCCCGGCAGCTTTTTCTTTTCGTTGAGGTTGAACACGTCGAGCTTGTCCATGTCGAAATTCTCGCAGCCGGCAAGCACCGGCGCGGCGCCGATCAGCGCGGCCAGCAGCACGAGACGATGGATGCGGCGCATGAGTCCTCAGCTCTTGCCTTCGGCGGCGATCAGCGCCGAGAGCATCTCGATGCGCGCGCGCATCACCGGCGGGCTCTCGGCATCGGTCGTGATCATTTCGATATATTTGCGCGCGGCGGCGAAGTCGTGATTGCGCCAGGCCGACAGCGCCAGCAATTCGCGCGCGCTGTGGCGGAAGGCGCGGCCCGGCTCGGCGAGCGGCGTCGAGCTCTTGCTGCATGTCGGCAAGCGGGGCGGTGTCGAGCAGCAGCATGCCGGCGCGCACGGCGGCGAGATCCTGCAAGGTCGCGCCGAGCGAGCCATCGGCGGCGAGCGCGTCATAGGCCTTGGCGGCGTCTGCCGGCTTGGTCTTGGCGAGTTCGGCGGCGGCGCGCAAGCGCGCCAGCATGCGATAGCCGGCCGGCGCCTCGCGCCGCGAGCTTGGCGAAGGCGTCTTCGGCCTCGGCGTGCTTGCCCTCCTCGCTCAGCGTGATCGCGGACTCGAATTGCGCGCCGGCGGCGGCGGCCTGCTTGGCGATCTACCATTCATAGCCGCGCCAGGCGCCGATGCCGGCGACGATCAGGACGGCGCCGCGCGATGATGTAGATGCTGTAGCGCTCCCACAGCTTTTGCAGCCGTTCGCGCCGGACTTCCTCGTCGACTTCGTGAAAATATCGGCCACGAACTGCTCCAACCCCCGCAAGCCACCCCCCGGGCGGCGGATTGCGCCGTAACCTAGCGATGTGGCGGGCCCAAGGCAAAGATTGCCCGACAATCGTTAAGATTTCAGGGGCTTGGCGATTTAGCCCTAGGGCTTCTTGGCCTTCATCGGATAAATGTGCTCGGGCCCCGGAAAGGCGCGCGCGCGCACCTCGGCGGCGTAATCGGCGACCGCCTTCTCGATGCCGGGGCCGAGATCGCCATAGCGCTTGACGAATTTCGGCACGCGCGGCGACAGGCCGAGCATGTCCTCCAGCACCAGGATCTGCCCGTCGCAGGCGACGCTCGCGCCGATGCCGATGGTCGGGATCGGCACCGGCGCGGTGAGCTTGCGCGCCAGCGGCTCGGCCACCGCCTCGATCACCACCGCGAAGGCGCCGGCCTCCGCCACCGCCAGCGTGTCGTCCTCGATGCGGGCCCAGTCGGCCTCCTCGCGGCCCTGCGCGCGGAACGAGCCGATCGTGTTGATCGACTGCGGCGTCAGGCCGACATGCGCCATCACCGGCACGCCGCGCTCGACCAGGAAGCGGATGGTCTCGGCCATGCGCGCGCCGCCTTCGACCTTGATGGCGCCGCAGCCGGTTTCCTTGAGCACGCGCGCGGCGTTCATGAAGGCCTGCTCCTTCGAGGCCTCGTAGGAGCCGAACGGCATGTCGACGACGACCAGCGCGCGCTTGGAGCCGCGCATCACCGCGTGGCCTTGCAGGATCATCATGTCGAGCGTGACCGGCACCGTGGTCTCGAGCCCGTGCATCACCATGCCGAGCGAGTCGCCGACCAGGATCACGTCGCAATGTTTGATCGACGAGCCGCGCGGTGTGCGCGTGATACGAGGTGAGGCACACGATCGGCTCGCCGCCCTTGCGGGCGCGGATATCCGGAGCGGTGAGCCGCCTGATTTCGTTCTGCACGGACATGACGCTAACTCCCAAACACCGGCACGCCGATCGACATCGGATGGAAGAGCGTAAGCCGAGCGCGAGATAGATGACGATGCCGAGCGACCACGACGATGATGTCGTTGGTCCAGCCGGCGGGCGCGGTCACGGTCGCGCCGAGATCGCCGCGCCGCTTGGCGGCGATGCGGGCATAGACGCCCCAGGCCAGGAACGATCCGAACAGCAGGATCGAGCCGAGATCGCCGTTCGACAACAAGATGCGCCAGCGCCCAGGTCTTGATGCTGGCCAGCATCGGATGCTTGAGCTTGCTCTTGATGTGGCTCGGGACGAAAGCGGCGGTCATGAAGATCGACGCAAACAGCATCAGGCCGATGGTGATGTGCCGCATGAAAGCCGGCGGCGACCACATCGGAATCCAGCCATGCGCGCGGTATCGCGCGTAGCCCCAAACGATCAGCGCGAGGCCGGCGATCGACACCAGCGCAAACAGCGCGCGATAGCCGTGGCCGAGACGCGCGATCAGCGCCGCGCGCGTGTCGCGGAACGTGACGAAGATGTGGGCGCCGAGAAAAACGACCAGCCCGAGAATGAGGATCGCAAGGCCCATGATCACGCTCCACACATGGCCGGTGCTTGGCGGGTGCGTTGCCGACGGTTGAGCGCCGCAGTAGAGGATAGCGGCGGTCAATGCAAGCCCGCCCGCCGCATGGGTAATCCGCGATGGCCGCAAGAGCTGCAATAAGTCCTGCTTCGCATTCGTGACCGAACCGCAGCGCCGCACGCCGGTCGCCGGCGAATACGACGTGGTGGTGCTGGGCGGCGGGCCGGCCGGCATCGCCGCCGCGGCGGCGGCCGGCATGCACGGCCGCAAAGTGCTGCTGGTCGAGCGCTACGGCTTTCTCGGCGGCATGGGCACGGCCGCCGGCGTCACCAATTTCTGCGGGCTGCACGCCAACGTGCACGGCGAGATCAGGCAGGTCGTGCACGGCGTCGCCGACGATTTGCTGGCGCGCATCGACCGGCTCGGCGGCCTGAACGCGCCGCATCTCGTGCTCGGCAAGATCATACGCGCAGGCCTACGACACCGCCGCCTATAAATGCGCGGCCGACGAACTGCTGTTGTCGCCGCGGCGTCGATATTCTGTTTCCACGCGCTGGCGACCGGCGTCGTCGATGGACGGCGCAAAGCCGCATCAAGGCGCTGCTGGTCGAAACGCAAGTCCGGCCGCGGCGCGGTCTCGGGCGCGTGTTCATCGACTGCTCCGGCGACGGCGATCTCGCCGCCTTCGCCGGCGCGCGCTTTCGAGAAAGGCGACGACGACGGCCACATGCTTTTCCCGACCATGATGTTCCGCGTGAACGGCGTCGATGCCGCGCGCGCCGGCGAAGCCTGGCGCACCATCCCGGCGCTGATGGAAGCGGCCGAAAAACGCGGCGTCGAATTTTCCGCGCAAGGGCGCGATCGTGCGGCCGCAGAAACATTCGAACGAATGGCGCGTCAATGTCACGCAGGTGAAGAAGCGCGGATGGCCGCGCGGTCGACGGCACCGACGCCGGCGAATTGAGCGCCGGCGAAATCGAGGGCCGCCGGCAGGCGCTCGCGTTCTTCGAATTTCTGCAAGCGCGAGGCGCCGGGGTTCGCCAACGCTTATATCGTCGACATCCCGCCGCAGCTCGGCGTGCGCGAAACGCGGCGGATCACCGGACAATACCAGCTCACCGCCGACGACGTCGCTGTCCTGCGCGAGCTTTGCCGACACCATCGGCGTCAACGGCTGGCCGATCGAGAACCATGTCGCCGGCGACGTGATCTGGCGCTGGCCGGACATCCCCGGTTCGCGCGGCTTCAATCACCTGCCCTACCGCATGCTGGTGCCGCAAGGTTTCGACAATCTGCTGGTCGCCGGCCGCTGCGCCTCGATGACGCACGAGGGCCAGTCGGCGGCGCGCGTGTCGCGGCGGCTGTTTCGTCATGGGCCAGGCGGCCGGAACGGCGGCGCATCTTTCGCTTGCGGGCAATCAGCGGCTGCGGAGATATTCCGGTCGACCGGTTGCAAGAACCTGCTGGCACGGCGACGGCGTCTATCTCGGGCGCGACGTCACGTGAGGGATCGCGAATGAAAACGCTTCGGACGCATTGTTACTGGCGCTTCTGTTGTTCGCGCGCCGCGCTGCGCCGCGCATGGCGCAGACCTGGCCGCCCAAGACCGTGCAGATCATGGTGCCGTTCGGCGCCGGCTCGACGCCCGACATGGTGGCGCGGCTGATCGCCGACGAGCTCGGCAAGAAATATCCGGACAGCGCCTTCGTGGTGGAGAACAAGCCGGGCGCCAGCGGCAATCTCGGCACCGACGCGGTCGCCAAGGCCGCGCCCGACGGCTCGACCATCGGCATCAGCATCGGCGGGCCGCTCGCCATCAACACGCTGCTGTTCTCCAAGCTGCCCTACGATCCGAAGAAGGACATCGCGCCGATCACGCAACTGATCACGCAGCCGAGCGCGCTCGCGGTCAACTCCGGCGCTCAAGGTCGACAACGTCGCCGAGCTGGTCGCGCTGCTGAAGGACAACCCGGGCAAATACAATTTCGCTTCGATCGGCAACGGCTCGCTCTCGCATCTGGCGATGGAGGCGATCGCGCTCAAGTCCGGCACCAAGATCGTGCACGTGCCCTATAACTCGTCGCCGCAGGCGATCCTGGCGGTGATCCGCGGCGACGCGCAGATGGCCTGCCTGCCGGCGATTTCGGTGACGCCGCAGGCCAAGGCCGGCAAGGTGAAAATGCTCGCGGTCTCGACCGCCAAGCGCTCGCCCTTCCTGCCCGACGTGCCGACGCTGAAGGAGAGCGGCATCGACGTCGAGGCCGACGCCTGGATGGGCCTGATCGCGCCGGGCGGCACGCCGAAGGCGATGATCGACAGCGATCAACAAGGACGTGGTCGGCGATCATCAAGCTGCCGGCGATCCGCGAGAAGCTGGCCGCGCAATTGATGGAGCCGGTCGGCTCGACGCCGGAGCAATTCCGCGCCCGCATCGACGGCGAGATCGCGCGCTGGGCGCCGGTGATCAAGGCGGCGAACGTGAAGGTGAATTGAGTCTCCGTCATCCCCTGAAGCCGGGTGCGAGGGCATCGCGCCCGAATTAAATTCGACCGCACCCAGACGCTTCGCATCCGGCCTCCCCCGGAATGACGACGAAATTACGCCGCCTTCTTCACGTCCTTGATGTCGGTGAAAGACGATGCCCGGCGCGCGCTCGCGCGTGTAGTCGAGGATGAACTGGTTGCGCGCCATGAACACGCGGTCGCCGTCGAGGTCTTCGGCGACGCTCGAATAATTGGCCTGCACGAAATCGTCGAGCTTTTTGCTATCGCGCGCAGGAAATCCAGCGCGCAAGCTGGAATTCCGGCGTCTCGAAGCCGATGTCGAGGCCGTATTCGTCGTCCAGCCGCACCTTGAGCACGTCGAGCTGCAACGGGCCGACCACGCCGACCAGCGCCGGCGCGCCGTCGAGCGGGCGGAACACCTGCACCACGCCCTCCTCCGCCATCTGCTGCAGCGCCTCTTTCAGCTTCTTGGCCTTCATCGGGTCGCCGAGCTTGACGCGGCGCAGGATTTCCGGCGCGAAATTCGGCACGCCGAGGAACGCGATGTCCTCGCCTTCGGTCAGCGTGTCGCCGATGCGCAGCGTGCCGTGGTTGGGGATGCCGACCACGTCGCCGGCATAGGCCTCGTCGGCGAGCGCGCGGTCCTGCGCGAAGAAGAACTGCGGCGCCGACAGCGTGATCGGCTTGCCGGTGCGCACGAGCTTGGCCTTCATGCCGCGCGTGAGCTTGCCCGAGCACAGCCGCGCAAAGGCGATGCGGTCGCGGTGGTTGGGGTCCATGTTGGCCTGGATCTTGAACACGAAGGCGGTCATCGCCGGCTCGTGCGCGTCGACCGTGCGCGTGTTGGCGACTTGCGCGCGCGGCGGCGGCGCGAAGCTGGCCGAGCGCGTCGAGCAGGTCCTTGACGCCGAAATTCTTCAGGGCCGAGCCGAAGAACACCGGCGTCAGATGGCCCTCGCGGAAGGCGGCGAAGTCGAAGCGGCCGGCAGGCTTCCTTCACCAGCGCCAGCTCCTCGGCGATCGCGCCTTGGCGTCGAGCATCGGATTCTTGGCCGGCGAGCGCGGCGAGATCGAGCGGCTGCGGCGCTCGACGGTCTTGCCGTCCTCGCGACAGCAGCCGCATCTCGCCGCTCGCGATGTCGTAGGTGCCGGCGAAATCGCGGCCGCGTCCGATCGGCCAGGTCATCGGCGCGGTGTCGAGCGCCAGCGTCTTCTCGATCTCGTCGAGCAGCTCGAACGGATCGCGGCTTTCGCGGTCCATCTTGTTGATGAAGGTGACGATCGGGATGTCGCGCAGCCGGCAGACCTCGAACAGCTTGCGCGTGCGCGCCTCGATGCCCTTGGCGGCGTCGATCACCATGACGGCGCGAGTCGACCGCGGTGAGCGTGCGGTAGGTGTCCTCGGAGAAGTCCTCGTGGCCGGGCGTGTCGAGCAGATTGAACACGCGGCCGTCGTAATCGAAGGTCATCACCGAGGTGACGACCGAAATGCCGCGCTCGCGCTCGATCGCCATCCAGTCGGAGCGGGTCGAGCGGCGGTCGCGCTTGGCCTTGACCTGGCCGGCGAGATTGATGGCGCCGCCGAACAGCAGCAGCTTCTCGGTCAGCGTGGTCTTGCCGGCGTCCGGGTGCGAGATGATGGCGAAGGTGCGCCGGCGCTCGACCTCGGCCGCGAGCGGCGTCAGCGGCGATCGAATCGTCGGGGCGAAAGCGGCTTGTTCATGCGCGGGCATGTGGCAGGGAAAGCGGGCAGGATCAAGGGGCCGGAAGCCGCCGTCATGCCGCGCGCTCGCCGCGGGCAGCGCGCTCAGGCAGGCACGTGCCCTACCTTGTCGAGATGGCCGCTGGACACGCCCGCGCCGGGATGAGCGGTCATTTGAGCGACCGCGCGCGTATTCCTCCGGCTTGAAGCCGACCAGCAGCTTGCCGCCGCCGAGTTCCAGCACCGGGCGCTTGATCATCGACGGCTGCGCCAGCATCAGCGCGATCGCCTTCTTCTCGGTGACGTTCGCTTTGTCCTTGTCGGGCAGTTTCTTGAACGTCGTGCCGGCGCGGTTGAGCAGCGTTTCCCAGCCGGCTTTCTTCGCCCAGCCTTCGAGCTTGGCGCGCTCGATGCCGGCGGTCTTGTAGTCGTGAAAGGCGTAGTCGACCCGTGCTTGTCGAGCCAGGCGCGCGCCTTCTTCATGGTGTCGCAGTTCTTGATGCCGTAGATGGTGATGGGCATTCGATCTCCTTCACGGGAGCGGTTCCAGAACGATATCCGCGACCGCCACGCCGAGACGCCGATCGTCGCCGCGCCCGAGTGCGCGGGCAGAAACCGTCTCGGGCACGTTCAGCGTGACAATCGTGTAGTCGGACAGGCTCAGTGACGTAAAGAAAGAAAGCCATCGGCTTCCATCCGCCCGCGACACGATGCGATAATCGACCTTCTGCTCTTCCACCTGCACGGATACAGTTTCAAGTTTTGCTCCCGGCGCGACGGCGGCGATCTGAATGGCAACCTCCACGCGCGCGCCAGTGAAGGGAAGAAGAATTTTCGGACGCGGGTTGGGGCCCGACCAGCGATACGGCCGGCTTCCTGTTTCTAGGCCGTGCCAATCGAGAGCACGCGGCTCACCCGACTGCTCAAGAACGGTCCGTCCTGACAACCGTCGAAGCGGGGGCCGATCGAGGCCTTTGTTCGAGCGATTAAGCTCATACAATTGTCCGTCACGGTACTGAGCGAAATCCGGATAGCGCATGCCCGGGAACGATCCGCGTCCGATCAGCGACTCGACTAAGCGACTCGGTCTGTTGCTCGCCACCTGCACCGAAGGCATGCAACACCGATTGCTGCTCGCGCCCAGATGGCCGCAAATACGCCAGATAACGGTGACCCGACGCAAACTTGTGCACCGTTACGCGGCCGGTCGAAACAAACTTCAAGCCGCCGCGAGCAGCCCGCAGAAGGAAATCGCAATCCGGAGGCGGCACTATCGATCGGGCGTCGCGCCACGCCCCGATGCGGTCCACCACGTCACGCCGATGGGCGAATGAAGAAGGGGGAAAGAACTGCTCCGTGGCCGCCGCGCTTTCGGTAAAGAGCCCGGTGACGAAATAAGTTTCGCTATCGGCCGGTCCATAATAGAGGCAACCGCTGACCGCAAAATCGGTTTCGTTGCGCGCAGTCAATGCCTGCAAGCAGGCGAGATGGTTCGGCGCCCAGATGTCGTCGTGCCCAATGTAGGCAATCCACCGCCCCCGGGCGCATCGAAGACCTTCGTTGTTGGGCGCGCTTTGGCCTCCGCTGTTGGCGGCAAGGTTTCGCCATGAAATCCGGTCGGACTCGAATGCGGACACTGCCTGTTCGGTGCCGTCGGTACAGCCGTCCCCAACAACGATCAACTCGAAATCGCCGAACGTCTGCTGCAGGACGGATTGAATGGTCGGTATAATGTGCTGACCGCGATTGTACGTTGCAAGGACAATCGAAAAATACGGACTATGAGGCATCGAAGGTATAAGGAATCCGCGGATCGCCATAGACAAGCCGCGCTTTATCGGGCCTGCTCCGGTCAAACACACGCGTGGGGAAATTGACAAACGCGGACCGTTTTGTGCCGCAATTCTTGACGCCGTGAATGACGAAAGGCGGAATGCAAAGCAGGCAAGGGTTTCCTTCACCCACCCTGAAAACGTTCAAACGGTTCATGGTGGGGCTGCCCCGCCGCAGATCGTAAAGAACGACCTCGAATTCTCCCGCCGTGTAAGCTAGGCGGTCGCATTGTCGGCTATGATAGACCCACGCACGGATCGACCCCGGCTCGGCAACGACCTGATAGACGTGGACGATTGGTTCGGCCAAACCGTCTCGTGTCGTCAATAGCTCGTACAGCACACCGCGCTCGTCCGAGTTCATCTCCAGCGCGTTGGCGGTGACGCCGTCGATTAATCCCGGTTGCGCCGCGCCGTTCGCAGCCGCGGCGGCTATCTGCGGATAAGCTTTGTCGGTTGCAAAATCGTCGAGCGCAAGGCCGCTGCCGGCGATGTCGCGTGTAATGGTCGGATTAACGATCATGCTTTTACAGTCGCCGGAAACGAGAAAGACTATACCAGCTTGAGGCGCAGCGTCACTCCCACTCGATCGTGCCCGGCGGCTTGGAGGTCACGTCATAAACGACGCGGTTGACGCCCTTGACCTCGTTGATGATGCGCGTCGCCACCATCCCCAAAAACTTCATGTCGAACGGGATAGAAGTCCGCGGTCATGCCGTCGGTCGAGGTCACCGCGCGCAGGCCGACCACGTATTCGTAGGTGCGGAAGTCGCCCATGACGCCGACGGTCTTCACCGGCAGCAGCACGGCGAAGGCCTGCCAGATGTCGTCGTATTGGCCGGTGCGGCGGATTTCCTCGATGTAGATTTCGTCGGCCAGCCGCAGGATGTCGAGCTTCTCTTTGGTGATGGCGCCCGGCACGCGGATGGCGAGCCCCGGCCCCGGAAACGGATGGCGGCCGACGAAGGCCTCCGGCAGGCCGAGCTCGCGGCCGAGCGCGCGCACCTCGTCCTTGAACAGTTCGCGCAGCGGCTCGACCAGCTTCATGTTCATGCGCTCGGGCAGGCCGCCGACATTGTGATGCGACTTGATGGTCACCGACGGCCCGCCGGTGAACGACACGCTCTCGATCACGTCGGGATAGAGCGTGCCCTGCGCGAGGAATTGCGCGCCGCCAATTTTTTTGGCTTCCTTTTCGAACACGTCGATGAACAATTTGCCGATGGTCTTGCGCTTGACCTCGGGGTCGTCGACGCCGGCCAGCGCCTTGAGGAAGGTCTCGCTCGCGTCCACGTGCACCAGCGGGATGTTGTAGCTGTCGCGGAACAGCGCCAGCACCTTCTGCGCCTCGGCAAGCCGCATCAGGCCGTGGTCGACCAGCACGCAGGTGAGTTGCTCGCCGATCGCCTCGTGGATCAGCACGGCGGCGACCGCCGAGTCGACGCCGCCCGACAGCCCGCAGATCACTTTGCCCTTGCCGACTTGGCGCGCGGATCTTCTCGATCGCCTCTTCCTTGAAGGCGCGCATGGTCCAGTCGCCGGCGGCGCCCGCAATCTTGCGCACGAAATTGCGCAGCAGCGCCGCGCCGTGCGGGGTGTGCATGACTTCGAGATGGAATTGCGTGGCGTAGAACTTGCGCGCGTCGTCGCCGATGATGGCGATCGGCGAATTGGGCGCGTGGCCGAGCACCTTGAAGCCCTTCGGCAGTTCGGTGACGCGGTCGCCGTGGCTCATCCAGACCGGATATTTCTCGCCCTTCTTCCAGACGCCCTCGAACAGCGGGCTGTCGGCGGACGACTTCCACTTCGGCGCGGCCGAATTCGCGGTGATGGCCGCCCTCGACCTTGCCGCCGAGCTGCGCCGCCATCGCCTGCTCGCCGTAGCAGATGCCGAGCACCGGCACGCCGGCGTCGTAGATCGCTTTGGGCGCGAGCGGCGCGTCCTTGTCGAGCACCGAGGCCGGCCCGCCCGACAGGATCACCGCCTTCGGCTTCATGGCGAGGAAGGCTTCTTCCGCCTTCTGGAACGGCACGATCTCGCAATAGACCTTCTCCTCCCGCACCCGGCGCGCGATGAGCTGGGTGACCTGGGAGCCGAAATCGACGATGAGGATTTTGTCGTGCAAAATTTTGTCGGACATGGACGGCATCTGGCGCCCGAACTACGCGTGGAATTGGGCTCGCAAGGCCGTTCGGGGTGGCTTTTTGCGAGCAACCCGCGGCCGGGTCAAGCCCGGCGCTGGACGGCGGGTAACCCGATGTTAGCCCCGAATATGCTTAGAAAATGCGCCTGAGCCGGCTTTTGCACAGCCGCACGGAGCCCTGATGGCTTTCGAGACCGAGCGCCTGAGCCTGCCCGCCGCCGCCTCCGGGCGCGCCGCGCGCCGCGCCGCGCTGTTTCGCGAAAGCCCGCTGGCGGCGGCCGAGCGCGTCGCGGTCGCGCTCGCCTGGGGCCTGTTGCCCAAGCGCATCGGCGGCGTGCCGAACCTGCTCAAGCTCTGCTTCCATCAACTGCTGACGCCCGACCGCGCGCTGCCCGACCCCGAGCGCGCCTACGACAATCCGCCCGGCCTCGCCGGCATCGCGCACGACCTCTCGGTGCCGACTTTGCTCGCCGCCTACCGGCGCGGGCTTTATCCGCTGGCGCATGCCGCGCCGATGAAATGGTGGTCGCCGCCGACGCGCTCGCTGCTGTTCTTCGACGAGACCCACATCGCCAAGCGCTTGCGCCGGCAAATGCGGCAGGGCCGCTATACGGTCAGCTTCGACCGCGACTTCGAAGCCGTGATCGCGGCTTGCGCGCAGCGGCAGACGCGCTGGAACCTGACCTGGATCACGCCCCAGGTGATGCGCGCCTATGCCGAACTGTTCGATGCCGGCCATGTGCATTCCTTCGAAGTCTGGAACGAGAAGGGCGAACTCGCCGGCGGCGGCTATGGCGTCGCGATCGGCGGCGCCTTCGCCACCGAGTCGCAATTCTCGCGCGAGCCCAATACGTCGAAGATCGGCTTCACCGTGCTCAACTGGCACCTGGCGCGCTGGGGCTTCGCCTTCAACGACGGCAAGGTGATGACGCCGACCTGCCGCGACATGGGCTTTCGCGAAATTGCGCGCGGCGAATTCCTCGCGCGGCTCGCCGATGCCGCGCAAAAGCCGGGACGGCCGGGACGCTGGCAGGCTGAAGCTGACGTGGCGGCGGTCGCGGAATGGCAGATCCGGCCCGCATTCTTAATTCGCGCGCGCCGGCTGCGCAGCGGAGAATCCATTAACAGTTTGACAACCACCCTTTTAACCAAAAATAGAAGCCGCCCGAATACTGTCCGCCCGGCAACAAGCGCAGGATCATGGCCAGAGCGTTCAATCTTCTCGATCATAAAAACGGCTGGCCCGTGCTCGCCTTTGTCGGGCTCGTCGCCTTTTCGGCCAGCCTCGTGGTGCTCACCGGCATCGAGACGGGCTCACTGCGGCCCTTCTCGGCGCGCCTCCGATCGTCATCAACGTCATCGTGTCCGCGGTTGTCGCGCATATCGCGATCAGCATCATCGGCGTGCTGCTTCGCAAGCGGTTGCGAAAAGAAAACGCGCAGATGCGCACAGCCATTGACAGCATGGCGCAGGGCCTCTGCATGTTCAACGCCGCCGAGCGGCTGGTGGTCTGCAACTCGCAATATTATGAGATGTACGGCCTTACGCCGGACGACGTGAAACAGGGCGCAACGCTGTCGGAAGTCTTGCAACGGCGCGTCGCCAAGGGCACTTTCTCGCGCGACCCGCATCAATATCGCGCGGAATTGCTCGCCGAGGTCGGGCGCGGACGCACCACCGTGCACGAGGTCAAGTCCACGGGCGGCCGCCTGCTGCTGGTCATGAACCATCCGATGCACGGCGGCGGCTGGATCGGTACGCACGAGGACATCACCGAGCGGCGCAAGGCCGAGGAGCAGCGCTCGACGATGCAGCAGCAGGAAGAGCGCCGCACCGTGGTCGAGGGTGCGATTTCCGAATTCCGCGAGCGCGCCGAGACGCTGTTGCAATCGGCGGCCGCCAGCGCCGGCGAGATGCGCTCCACCGCGGCAAATCTTCTCAACGCATCCGGGCACACGTCGAGGCGCGCCGACGACGCCGTGCAGACATCGCACAAGGCCTCCGGCAACGTGCAAAGCGCGGCGCTCGCCGCCGACGAATTGTCGAACTCCATCGCCGAAATCGAGCGGCGCGTCAGCCAGACTGCCGACGTCGTGCGGCTCGCGGTCGCCGAGGCGCAGGGCGCCAACGCCGATATCGAAGCGCTGGCGCGCACAGGGCAAAAGATCGGCGACGTGGTCAAGCTGATCCGCAGCATCGCCGGGCAGACCAATCTGCTGGCGCTCAACGCCACGATCGAGGCCGCGCGCGCCGGCGAGGCCGGCCGGGGATTCGCGGTGGTCGCCTCGGAAGTGAAGTCGCTCGCCGTGCAAACCGCAAAGGCGACCGAAGACATTTCCAGCCAGATCCTGGACGTGCAGAGCTCGACCGGCAAGGCGGTCGAGGCGATCGGACGCATCGCAAACCGCATGCGCGAGATCGACAATCACACCGCCGCCGTCTCGCAATCGGTGCAGCAGCAGAGCGCGGCGACCGGTGAGATTTCGCAAAACGTCGTCGGCGCCGCCGACGGCACGAAGCTGATTGTAACGGTGCTCAGCGAGGTGGCGGGTGCCACCACCGAAACGCAGCGCTCGGCGCAAAGCGTCCTGATCGCTTGCGAGTCGGTGGAAGAAATCGCCACCGATATGCGCGGCGAAGTCGAGAGCTTCCTGACCAAAGTGGCGGTTTGAGCGCGGCCGTCTAGGCCGGCTTTAATCCGGCTCCATCACGCGGTTGAAGCCGGGGACGTGCGTCAGCAGCGCGCGCCAGCGCGAGCGCGGCTCGGTTTGCGCCGTGGCCTCGGAAGCGGGCGCCGCTTCGGGAATCGAGCCCGGCGGCACCGGATGACTGCTATCCACCTTTGGCGCCGGCGCGGCGGCAACCGAGGCCGCCGGCGGCAGCGCCGGGGCGGCCGGCACAGGCGCCAATTCCGGCGCGGGCGGCGCCAGATTGACCGGCGCGCTGCGGGCTTCAGACGGCGCGGGCTCCGACGGCACGGCCGCATGCACGGGCGGCACGGCCGCATGCACCGGCGGCGCCGGTTCGGCGCGCGGCGGCACATGGTCGTGGGTCACCAGCGCGCCGCGCACGGCGGCAAGCCAATTGGCGTCGGATACTTCCGCGCCGTGACGCGCCGGCTCGCTCTCGGCGACCGCCGGCTTGGCTTCCGGCTTGGCGGCCGGTTGCTTCACCGGCTCCGGCCGGTGCACGGGTTCGCTGGCGGCGTTCTTGACTGGCGGCGGCGCGGCCTTGGGGGCCGGCGGCGGCGCGGCCTTGGCGGTGAGCAGGGACTTGAACGCCGCCACCGCGTCGGGATCGACCGCACCGCAATTCTGCTCGAAAGCGGCGACGTCGCGGCGCACCAGCGCGCGCACGGTCGAGGCGTCCGCGCTCTTGTCGAGCACGCTGACGATGTTCGTGCGCAGGCTTTGGCAGACCGCTTCGGTCGAGAAATTCGAATGATAGACCGAATAGGCGCTGACCAGCGCGACCGGAATGCCGAGCAGCGTGCCGGTCATTTGCAGCAGGCCGACCGCGCGCGTCAGCCGCGCTTGCGGCTGCGGCCGATGCTGCGCCCCATCATCCGAAATGGGATCGCGCCGAGCCACCAACATGTCAGGAACCCCGAAAAGGATGCGTCGTTTCGGGGAACTCACGAAATCATCGGGGAGAATTTTGGCCCGGAATGGGGCGCAATCGGGGTATTCCGCTCAGCTGCCGCGGCGTTCGATGACGGAAACGTAGAAGCCGTCGGTGTCGGTCGTGCGCGGCGTCATCAAAAGCCCCTCCTCCGAGACGCGCGCCGCCTTGGTGAACAGCAAAGCGCGCTCGCCCAGCGCGCCGGCGACTTTGCCCGGCGCGACGACCGCGAAGTCCGGCTGGCGGGCGAGGAATGCGCGTACCTGGTCGCCGTTCTCCTCTTCCAGCACCGAGCAGGTGACATAGGCGATGCGCCCGCCCGCCTTGAGCAACGGCACGGCGCGCTCGAGCACCTCGGCCTGCTCCTTCTGGCGCTGCTCGAGCGCGCCCGGGCGCATGCGCCATTTGGCGTCCGGATTGCGCCGCCAGGCGCCGGTGCCGGTGCAGGGCGCGTCGATCAGCACCAGGTCGATGCGGCCCTCGAGGTCGTCGAGTTCGCCGCCGACCGATTTGGGCGTGCGCACCTGCACGTTGCGCGCGCCCGAGCGCTTGAGGCGCTCGTGGATCGGCGCCAGCCGCCGCTTGTCGTCGTCGGTGGCGTAGATCTGGCCCTTGTTCTCCATCATAGCGGCCAGCGCCAGCGTCTTGCCGCCGGCGCCGGCGCAAAGGTCGAGCACCTGCTCGCCGGGCTTGGCATCCGCCAACAGCGCCGCCAGCTGCGAGCCCTCGTCCTGAACTTCCACCAGACCTTTAAGAAAGGCGGGCTCGGCGTGGATTGGCGGGGCTCTTGGCGCCGGCTGCCAAGGCGATGCGCAGGCCCCAGGGCGACCAGCGGGTCTCCTGCGGCTTGAGGTCGGCCAGCATGCCCGCCGCCTTGTCGCGCGTCGCCGGCCAGCGTATTGACCCGCAGATCGAGCGGCGCGCGCGAGGCGAGCGCGGCCCCCTCCTCCGCGCGGTCCTCGCCAAAGACGCGGACGAAATGCGGCTCCAGCCATTGCGGATAATCGCCATCGATATACGCCGGCGCGCCGGCAAGGTCGGCGCGGTCGAGCCGCGCGCGCTCCTCGGCGGTCAGCGGCGCCGGCGAATAGCCTTCGCCGTCCGCCAAAGCCGCGATCGCGTCGGTGTCGAGCGCGCGCTCGCGCCTGAGCATGCCGAGCAGAACCGCGCGCGGCGTGTCGGCGCCCATGAGATAGGCGCTCGAGGCGCGCCGGCGCAGCGCGTCGTAGAGCAGGCCGGCGATGGCCGCGCGGTCGCCGGAGCCGGCGAAACGGTGGGTGAGGCCCCAGGCTTTGAGCGCATCGGCGGCGGGCCGGCGCTCGCGCTCGATCGCCTCGTAAACCTCGATGGCGGCGGCGAGCCGCGCGCCCGGCGTCATGGCAGGCCGGCGAGGATACGCACGATGAAGACCAACCACATCGCCAACAGCACCAGCGCGCCGACGCCGTAGAACGCGCCGCGCCGCGGCACGTTGTTGTTGGTCACATGCACGACGGCCTGCAGCACGCGCATCGCGACGAAAATCCACGCCAGCACCAGATAAACAAGATCGGCATGGTGCGTGATGACCGACAGCACGGTCAGCAGATAAAAAAGCACCGGCAGTTCGAACTGGTTGCTGAAGGCGTAGGCGAATTGCTGCGCGCGCGGCGGCCAGTTCGGCTCGCGCAGCGCGATGTCCTTGAATCGCGTCTCGCCCCGCCGCAGCGAGGAGGTGCGGAAATACATCATGCCGAGCATCAGGCCGAAGGTGAGCAGCACCTCGACGAACAGCGGCAGCAGCACATATTGAACGGGCATGGCGATCGGTTTCCGTGGCGAAGTGGCATCGCAACTTCCCGGATGCTTAGCCCGCGCCTGCCGGCGCCGCAATGCGACGCCCGGCGGCCGTGTAGACACCGCACCGGCCGGCCGATACTCTTTTACCAGCGCGGATGACCGGTCCGGCGCTTGCGGGGGGACATCCATGTCGGTTCAAGGCACCAGCGAAGGCACCACGCCGCAAACCTGGGCGATCATCGTCTGGGCGCTTTATCTCGCCAGCTCCATCACCGGCATCTCGATCATCGCCGGGCTGATCATCGCCTATATCAAGCGCGACGAGCTCGCCGCGACGCCGTTCGGCTCGCACATGACTTACGCGATCCGCACCTTCTGGATAAGCCTGATCGGGCTCCTCATCGGCATCGTGCTCACCTTCGTGCTGATCGGCATCCTGGTCTTGATCGCGGTGTGTATCTGGACGCTCTACCGGATGATCCGCGGGCTGGTCTGCGCCATCGACGGCCGGCCGATCGTCGATCCGCAAGGCTGGCTCTAGGCCAGAACCGCTACCCCCGGCTCGGATAATTCGGGCTCTCGCGCGTGATCAGCACGTCGTGCACGTGGCTTTCGCGCAAGCCGGCGCCGGTGATGCGCACGAACTCGGCTTTGGCGTGCAGCTCGTCGAGGTTCTTGGCGCCGACATAGCCCATGGCGGCGCGCAGGCCGCCGGTCAAGCTGATGCAGCACGGTCGCGGCGGCGCCTTTGTAGGGCACCTGGCCCTCGACGCCCTCCGGCACCAGCTTGAGCGAATCCTTGATGTCCTGCTGGAAGTAGCGGTCGGCCGAGCCGCGCGACATCGCGCCGACCGAGCCCATGCCGCGATAGGTTTTGTACGAGCGGCCTTGATAGAGGAACACCTCGCCCGGCGTCTCGTCGGTGCCGGCGAGCAGCGAGCCGACCATGGCGCAGTCGGCGCCGGCCGACATCGCCTTGGCGAGGTCGCCGGAATATTTGATGCCGCCGTCGGCGATCACCGGCGTGCCGGTCGCTTTCGCCGCTTCGACGCAGTCCATGATCGCGGTCAGTTGCGGCACGCCGACGCCGGCGACCACGCGCGTCGTGCAGATCGAGCCGGGACCGATGCCGACTTTGATGGCGTCGGCGCCGTGGTCGATCAGCGCCTTGGCGCCTTCGGCGGTGGCGACGTTGCCGGCGACGACTTGCACCTTGTTCGACTGGCGCTTGATGCGGTTGACGGCGTCGAGCACGTAGCGCGAATGGCCGTGCGCGGTGTCGACCACGACCAGGTCGACGCCGGCCGCGATCAGCGCCTCGCTGCGGGCAAAGCCCTTGTCGCCGACCGTGGTGGCGGCGGCGACGCGCAGCCGCCCCTGCTCGTCCTTGCAGGCGTTCGGATTGGCGACCGCCTTCTCGATGTCCTTGACCGTGATCAGGCCGACGCAGCGGTATTGCGCGTCGACCACCAGGAGCTTCTCGATGCGGTGCTGGTGCAGCAGGCGCTTGGCTTCGTCCTGGCTCACGCCCTCGCGCACGGTGACGAGCTTGTCCTTGGTCATCAGCTCGGCGACGCGCTGGCGCGGGTCGGTGGCGAAACGCACGTCGCGGTTGGTGAGGATGCCGACCAGCTTGCCCGGCCCGTTGCCGGCGCCCTCCACCACCGGGATGCCGGAGATGCGATTTTCCGACATCAGGTCGAGCGCCTGCTGCAGCGAAGCGCCCGGCTCGATGGTGAGCGGGTTCACCACCATGCCGGACTCGAATTTCTTCACCTGGCGAACCTGGGCGGCCTGTTCGTCCGGCGCCATGTTGCGGTGGAGCACGCCGATGCCGCCGGCCTGCGCCATGGCGATCGCCATGGCGGACTCGGTCACCGTGTCCATGGCCGAGGCCATGATCGGGATATTGAGCGTGATCGCCTTGGTGACGCGCGAGCGGATATCGACGTCGGCCGGCATCGTCTCCGACAGGCCCGGCATGATCAGCACGTCGTCGAAAGTGAGCGCCTCGCGCGGGCTTGCATTGTTCTTCGCGGCCATCGCCAACTCCGTGCGGCTCCCAGGGAGCCTCTCCCCCAAAACGAGGTGCCGGCCGGCGATCGGGGCTTAAAATACGCCCGTTGCGAGGACATCCCTCGCCACATCACGGCCCGCTTTTGGGTTGGCGACGGTGGATAGCACGCGAAAGCGCTGATTCCTAGGGCAATCGTCGCGCCCTCTTTAACCACGAAAGCCGGTCGCCAGCAGGTAAAGCTCGGCCGAATCCGCGCGGCTGGCCGGCGGCTTGACGTGCTTGACGCTTTTGTAGTCGCGCTTGAGGCCCGCCAGCAGCGCGGCTTCGGTGCCGCCTTGCAGCACCTTGGCGAGGAAGGCGCCGCCGGGCGCCGTCACCGCGCGCGCGAAGTCGGCGGCGGCCTCGACCAGCGCCATGATCTTCAAGTGATCGGTGCGCGCATGCCCGGTGGCGTTGGCCGCCATGTCGGACAGCACGACGTCGGCCGGCCCGCCCAGCATGGCCCTGAGCTTGCCCGGCGCAGCCTGATCGAGGAAATCGAGCTGCACGAAATCGACGCCGGCGACCGGCTCCATCGCCAACACGTCGATCGCGACCACGCGGCCGCGCTCGGGCGCGCCGACACGCTTGGCGGCGAGCTGGCTCCATCCGCCCGGCGCCGCGCCGAGGTCGACCACGCGCGCGCCGGTTTTCAGGAAATGCGCCTTGTCGTCGATCTCCGCGAGTTTGAAAACCGCGCGCGAGCGATAACCCTCGCGCTTGGCGCGCGCGACGTAAGGATCGTTGAGCTGGCGCTCGAGCCACAATTTGGACGACAGCTTGCGGCCCTTGCCGCTTTTCACCCGCACCTTGAGGGCGCGGGCGCCGCCGGCCTTGCCGCGCGAGCTCACGGTGCCGCCTGCGCGGCGCCCCAGACGCCGTCCTCGCGCATCATCTGTACCAGCATGCCCTCGCGCAGGCCGCGGTCGGCAACCCGCAATCGCGGACAGGGAAAGGCGCGGCGGATCGCGTCCAAAATGGCGCAGCCGGCGAGCACCAAGTCGGCGCGCTCCGGGCCGATGCAGGGGCTGTCGACGCGTTCCTGATAACTCATGGCGAGCAGCCGCGCGATCACCGCGTCTATTTCTTGCGCGCTCATCCAGCAGCCGTCGACGCGGTTGCGGTCGTAGCGCTTGAGATCGAGATGCACGCCGGCGATCGTCGTCACCGTGCCGGAAGTGCCGAGCAGATGGATGCCGCGCAAGCCGTCGCCGCCGTGCTCGCGCGCGAAGGGCGCGAGCGTGGCGGAGACTTCCGCGATCATGCGCTCATAGCTTTCGCGCGACACGGCAATGCCGCCATGGCGCTCGGCCAAAGTCACCACGCCGTGCGGCATCGATATCCAGCCGCGCATCTGCGGCAGCGGCGGTCCGCGCCGCATCGCCTGCGCGCGGTCGAGCCGCACGATCTCGGAGGAGCCGCCGCCGATGTCGAACAGCACGACGCCGTCCGCTTCCCGGTCGATCAGCGGCGTGCAGCCGGTGGCGGCAAGCTCGGCTTCGGTGTCGCGGCCGATCACTTCCAGTTCGATGCCGAGTTGCTCGGCAACGCGAGCGCGGAAGTCCTCGCCGTTCTCGGCCGCGCGGCACGCTTCGGTCGCGATCAGCCGGGCGCGCGTGACGCCTTTGTTGCGCATCTTGTTGCGGCAGATGGCGAGCGCGCCGAGCGAGCGTTCGATCGCGGCTTCGCTCAGCCGCCCGGAGGCGGTGACGCCCTCGCCCAACCGCACAATGCGCGAGAATGCATCGACCACGCGGAAGCCGTCGCCGGTCGGGCGCGCCACCAGCAGCCGGCAATTATTGGTGCCGAGATCGAGCGCGGCATAGGTCGCCCCACCCCGGTCGCTGCCGTGGGCCTGCTGATGCCGTCCAGGCGACCGCCCGCCCCACCGGGACCGCTCCTGCGGCGTCCGGTCGAGCGCGGGGTCGAGGCCTGGGTTGTCCCCGGCCTCGCCGCTCACCATGTCAAACCTTCCTGCCGCCTTGGCCGCGCCCCTTAAAGCGCCAGGCCGCGGCGGCAATTTTTCCAAGATCGTCAAAAGTGTAACAGCGTACTCACAACGCGCAACCTTGTAGAACCCGGGCGTGTGCTTTATCTGAACCGAGACGCCCCCGCACGGTTTACCCCCCAATGGACGACAGAACGAGCGAAGCCGCATTGGCGCTGACCAAATTCGGCGTCGGTCAGCCGGTGCGCCGCACCGAAGACCCCAAGCTGCTGCGCGGCGAAGGCCGCTATACCGACGACATCGCCCTGCCCGGCCAGGCCTATGCCGTGATGGTGCGCGCCAACGTCGCCCACGGCATCATCCGCGCCATCGACACCGCCGCCGCCAAGGCCATGCCCGGCGTGCGCGCGGTGCTCACCGGCGCGGATCTTTCCGCCTATGGCGGACTCAAGTGCAATCTCCCGCTCAAGAACCGCGACGGCTCGCCGATCCGCTATACGCCGCGCCCGGCGCTGGCGAGCGACAAAGTGCGCTTCGTCGGCGACCCGGTCGCCTGCGTGGTGGCCGACACCATCGCGCAGGCCAAGGACGCCGCCGAGGCGGTCGCGCTCGACATCGAACCGCTGCCGGCGGTGATGAGCGCGCGCGAGGCGGCGCAGCCCGGCGCGCCCAAGGTCTGGGATGAAGTGCCGGACAATATCGCGCTCGACTACCACTACGGCGATAGCGCCAAGGTGGCGGAGGCCTTCGCCAAGGCGGCGCATGTCGTCAAACGCCCGCTCATCAACCAACGCCTGGTGGTCGCCTCGATCGAGCCGCGCGCCGCCATCGGCGAATACGACGCCAAGAACGAGAAATGGACGCTGCATTCCTGCAGCCAGGGTGTGTTCGGCCTGAAGAACATGCTGCGCGACATCTTCAACGCGCCGGCCGACAAGATGCGCGTTTTGACCGGCAATGTCGGCGGCTCGTTCGGCATGAAGGCCGCGGTCTATCCGGAATATGTCTGCATCCTGCACGCCGCCAAGGTGCTCGGCCGCCCGGTGAAGTGGACCGACGAGCGTTCCGGCAGCTTCGTGTCCGACCATCACGGCCGCGACTACGACATGACGGTCGAGATCGCCTTCGACGACAAGGGCCTGATCCAGGCGCTGCGGCTTTCCGGCTACGGCAATCTCGGCGGCTATTGCGCCGCCTTCGGTCCGCTGCTGCCGACGCTCAACGTCGCCAAGAACATCGTCAGCATGTACCGCACGCCGCTGCTCGAGGTGGCGACCAAGTGCGTCTACAGCAACACCACTTTGGTCTCGGCCTATCGCGGCGCCGGCCGGCCGGAAGGCGCCTTCAACATGGAGCGCACGATGGATTATGCGGCGGCCGAGCTCGGCATCGACCGCTTCCAATTGCGCAAGCGCAATTTCATCCGCGCCAAGGAAATGCCGTTCAAGGCCGCCTCCGGCATGGAGTACGACTTCGGCGACTTCCCCGGCCTGTTCGAGGAAGCGATGGCGCGCGCCGACGTCCAAGGCTTCAAGCAGCGCAAGCGCGCGAGCAAGAAGCAAGGAAAACTGCGCGGGCTCGGCGTCGGCTGCTATCTGGAAACCACCGCCGCCGGCACCACCGAGATGGGCGGCATCCGCTTCAACGACGACGGCACGGTGACCATCGTCACCGGCACGCTCGACTACGGGCAAGGTCATGCCGCCGCCTTCGCGCAGCTCTTGACCGAGAAGCTCGGCGTGCCGTTCGAGCGCATCAAGCTCGTCCAGGGCGACAGCGACCGCCTGGTCACCGGCGGCGGCACCGGCGGCTCGCGCTCGGCCATGCTTTCCGGCACCGCCATCGTGCAGGCGGCCGACAAAGTGATCGAGCAAGGCAAGCAGATCGCCGCGCATGTGCTGGAAGCCTCCGCCGGCGATATCGAATTCGCCGACGGCCGCTTTGTGATCGCCGGCACCGACCGCGCCATCGGCATCATGGAGCTGGCGCAGCGCGCCCGCGGCCTGAAATTGCCGGATGGCAAGCCCGGCACGCTCGATGTCACGCACGTGACCGACGCCGTGCCCGGCACCTATCCGAACGGGGTGCACGTCGCGGAGATCGAGGTCGAGCCCGAAACCGGCTTGGCGCGCGTGGTCAAATACACCGCGGTCAACGATTTCGGCACCGTGATCAATCCGATGCTGGTCGAGGGCCAGATCCAGGGCGGCGTCGTGCAGGGCTTGGGCCAGGCGCTGTTGGAAGGTGCGGTCTACGACGCCGAAGGACAATTGCTTACCGGCTCGTTCATGGATTACGCCATGCCGCGCGCGCACGACGCGCCCGACATCACGGTCGGCAACCGGCCGGTGCCGACCAAGACCAATCCGGTCGGCGCCAAAGGCTGCGGCGAGGCCGGCTGCTCGGGCGGATTGCCGACGGTGATGAATGCGCTCATCGACGCGCTGTCCGAATACGGCATCCGCCACATCGAGATGCCGGCGACGCCCGCGCGCATCTGGCAGGCGATCCAGGACGCCAAGCAGAAGTCCGCATAACGAAGGGGCCGCCGTCGCCGGCGGTCCTTCGCGCTTATCGGAACTTGGGCCGGCGGTCGCGCAAGTGGCGCCCACGCATAGCCAACCCACTGAAAACGCGCTGGATTGCGTAGCGCCGCCGGGCCATAGTCCGCCGCCTTGCCGGATCGCGATTCATGAGCCAAGCGACCGAACTCCTGGGCGTGCGCCGCGCGCCGCACGCGCGCGTCGTCGGCGCGGTGAGCGCGGCGCATTTCGTCTCGCATTATTACATCATCCTGCTGGCGCCGCTGTTGCCCTTCGTGCGCGCCGATTACGGCGTGAGCTACACCGAGATCGGCCTGGCGTTCGCCGTCTTCAACGTCGTATCGGCCGCCTTGCAGACGCCGGCGGGCTTCCTGGTCGACCGGGTCGGCGCCCGCAATCTGCTGATCGCCGGCCTGCTGATCGGCGCCGCCGCCTTCACGGTCGTCGGCCTGACCCATTCGTTCTGGCTGCTGGTGGCGATGTTCGCGCTCGCCGGCGTCGGCAACACCGTCTACCACCCGGCCGACTATGCGATGCTGTCGCAGCACGTGCCGGGCAAGAGCATCGGCCAGGCCTTCTCGGTGCATACCTTCGCCGGCATGCTCGGCTCGGCGGTGGCGCCGCCCAGCCTGTTGATCATGCAGAGCGTGTGGGGCTGGCGCGGCGCCTTCATCGGCGCCGGCGTGCTCGGCGTCATCGCGGCGGCGATCATGCTCGGCGTGCGCGACCATGAAACCGCGACGGCGAAACCGGCCGCGCCGCGCAGCGAGAGCGAAAAAGACGCCGCCGGCTGGCAGCTTCTGCTGTCGGCGCCGATCCTGCTCAATCTGCTGTTCTTTGTGCTGCTGGCGCTGATCAGCGGCGGCACCTACAATTATTCCGTGGTGGCGCTCGGCGCGCTCTACGGCACGCCGGTCACGGTCGCCAATGCCGCGCTCACCGCCTATCTCACGCTGTCGGCGCTCGGCGTGCTGGTCGGCGGCCTGCTGGTCACGCGCACCACGCGGCATGGCGTGGTGGCGGCGGCCGGCCTTGCGGTGATGACGGCGCTGACGCTGCTCGTCGCCGAGATCGACCTCGGCAGCGTGCTGTTGATCGCGGCCATGGCGGCGACCGGCTTCTTTTCCGGCGTGATCATGCCCTCGCGCGACATGATCGTGCGGGCGGTAACGCCGGCGGGCTCGTTCGGCAAGGTGTTCGGCTTCGTGACCACCGGTTTCAATCTCGGCGGCATCGTCTCGCCGCTGATCTTCGGCGCCATCATGGACCACGGCAGCCCGCGGCTGGTGTTCCTCGGTGTCGCGGCCTTCACGCTGGTCGCGGTGGTCACGGTGGTCACCCGGGTGCGCCGGCCCGGCTGAGCGCGCGCCCGCGGGACTTGTCAAATCGGGCGTATTGCCCCATGTCATGGGCCGCCGGATACGCGGCGGAGACGCATTTTCGCTCGCCGCCCCGCCCTTTTGGGGAATAGTTCAACGGTAGAACATCGGACTCTGACTCCGAGAATCTAGGTTCGAATCCTAGTTCCCCAGCCAACGGCCATGCTCCTCGTCAAAACCTACCTCGACAAAAGCCCTCTGCACGGCCTCGGCGTCTTTGCCGGCGAGTTCATCCGTAAGGGCACCAAGATCTGGCGCTTCGTCGAGGGCTTCGACCGCGCCTATTCGCCCAAGCAGTTCGCCCGCCTGCCCAAGCCCGCGCGCGACTTCATCCGGCAGCACGGCTATCGGGTCGATGGCGAAATCCTTCTGACAATGGATCACGACCGGCACATGAACCACTCCGACCGGCCGAATACCTACCTCAAGGGCGGCTATGCCCTTGCCCGCCGCGATATTCGCAAGGGCGAAGAAATAACCAACGACTACCGGGAATTCGACCCGGTGCTGTGCGCGGCATTCCTCAAGCAGCGCCGACGGCGCCGTTGACGCCGGATCGCACCGCCGCTTTTCACAAATCGAAATTCGCGACCTCCATCCACCGGGCTTTGCCCCCATTGGCCGGCCCCCGGCTAGCCAACCCCCCGAATGTGGACCATGCTTTCCCCATCGGCGCCTCGCAAAAACAACAATGCGCGCCGCTCACATCGGGGAGAAACGTCGTGGCTCAAACCATCGAAGCCTTCGTTGGCACTGCGCTCGACACCGCGAAAATTTCGCCGCTGCACCGGCGAGTCATCGCGCTGATCGCGGCGGGATATTTCTTCGACGTCATCGACTTCACGATCTTCGGCTCGCTCGTTCCCTACATCCTGGCGTCGAAATTCGCCACCGGCCCGGAAGTGGCCGCGATCGGCAGCGCCACGATTTTCGGCATGTTCATAGGCACCGCCGGACAGGGCCAACTCAGCGACCGCTTCGGACGCCGCTTCATCTACCAGTTCAACCTGCTGCTGTTCGGCGTCTTCACGATTCTCGGGGCCTTTGCGCCGAGCGTGACGCTGTTGGTCATCTGCCGTTTCATTGCCGGTCTCGGTCTCGGCGCCGAACAGCCGTTGTGCTTTGCCTATGCCGGCGAGTATTCGCCGAAGGCGATCCGCGGCAGAATCCTCGCCATTCATCCACTTCGTCGGCGGCGCCTGCGTATGGCCGATCGGGACGGCGACGGTGCTTTTGTTCGGCACCAAGCTGTTTGCTGACAATCCCGTGAACGTCTGGCGCGGCATCTGGATCATTATCGGCATCGGCGCGCTGATCGTCTGGGTGCTCCGCTTCGCCTTGCCGGAATCGCCGCGCTATCTCGCGACGCACGGCCGCGGCCAGGAAGCGCTCGACGTGCTCAACAGGCTCGGCATCTCGACGCCGCCGGCCAGTTCGTTGTCGACCGATGCGGCGAGCGACACCAAGAGCGATCCGTTCGCGGTCGTGTTCAGCAAATTTCCGGGTCGCGTGGTCGCCGGCATGATCTGCTTCACCGCCTTCTTCGGCGTGGCGATCGGGCTCGGCGCCTGGCTGCCCAACATCATGAACGCGAAGGGCTTCACGATCACCAAGTCGATCGAATACACGCTCTGGATGAACTTCGCGGTGCCGTGCGCCAGCATCTGGATGATGTACGCGCTCGACAAATTTGGCCGCAAGAGTCACCTCGATCTTCGCGTTCATCGGCGCCGCCATCATGGCGATCGTCTTCGCCAATGCGGCGACCGCTGACCCAGCTGATGGTCGCCGGCTTCATCATGACCTTCTTCGTGCAGGTTGCCGGCAACGCGATGCAGATCTTCACCTCCGAGGTGTTCCCGACCAACGCCCGCGCATCCGGCTTCGGCTGGGCCGCCGGCGTCGGGCGGCTGGCGACGGCCTTCATCATGCCGACAATTCTGTGGGTGCAGAGCGGCTACGGCCTGACGACCGTGTTCGTTTGCCTCGCGATCCTGCTGATCATCGCCGCCGTGTCGGTCACGCAGCTCGGCCCCGAGGCGAGGCAGAAAGGCCTCGACGAGATCGCCCCGCCGACCGGCTGATCGCCAATTGCTACCGATCGAGGCCCGGCTCGGCGCCCTTGCCGGCCGGGCCTCGCGCGCTTTCATAGTCGGAGTTCATGAACCTTCCTGCCGGCGCCACCGCGAAAAATATCCGCTTCCTGTCGCGTTGCGACCAGGGCGGGCGGCCGGACGGCGTGCAGGTGATCCTGCACAAGGGCCACGCTTTCATCGGGCATATGTTCAGCGACGGCTTTTCCGTCGTCGACGTGCGCGACCCGCTCCATCCGAAGACGGTCGGCTTTCGTCGCCGCGCCGAAGAACACCCGCTCGCATCATTTGCAGATCCACGGCGACATTCTGCTTGCGGTCAACGGCCCGAATATCTGGGCGATGCAGCAATATGCCAGCCAAGCCGACTACTACGGCAAGTCGCTGGCGGATTCGGTGCAGACCGAGCAGCCTTTCGGCGCCGGCGTGCGCGTGTTCGATATCTCGCAGCCGGCCGCACCGCGCGAGATCGGCTTTCTGCATATGCCGGGCTTCGGCGCCCATCGCATCTGGTGGGTCGGCGGCCGCTACGCCTATGTCTCGGTGCATTTCGAGGGCTTCATCGACCACATGCTGGCGATCGTCGATGTGTCGGAGCCCGCGAAACCCACGCTCGCCGGACACTGGTGGCTGCCCGGCATGCATCGCGCCGGCGGCGAGACGCCGCCCGCCTCGTTCGGCAAGCGCACGGCGCTGCATCACCTGATCAGCGCCGGCAACATCGGCTATGCCGCCTGGCGCGACGGCGGCTTCACCGATCCACGATCTGAGCGATCCCGCGCAAGCCAAAGCTCTCAGCCACCGCAATTATTCGCCGCCCTTCGGCGGCGGCGCGCATACGCCGCTGCCGCTGCCCGACCGCAAACTGCTGGTGCTTGCCGACGAGGCGACCTCCGCGAATTGCGCCAACGGGCTTGCCTATACCTGGGTCATCGACGTGCGCGAGCCGGCAAACCCGGTATCGATCGCAACGCTGCCGACGCCGGCCGAGGACGATTTCTGCGCGAAGGGCGCGAAATTCGGCCCGCATAACCTGCACGAGAACCGGCCCGGGCTCGTTGCAGACCGAGGACACTGTTTTTCGCCACCTATCACAATGCCGGCCTGCGCATTTACGACATCCGCAACGCCTATCAGCCGAAGCAAGTCGGCTATTTCGTGCCGCCGCCGCCGGAGAAGATCGTCGACCAGCGGCCGAACCCGGCCAAGGTCATTCAGTCCTGCGACGTGTTCGTCGACAACAACGGCGTCATGTATATGACCGACACCAATGCCGGGCTTTATATCCTGCAATACGAGGGCGCGTGATGGCGTGAGAAATTCGGGCGGCTCGCCCTGCACATGTGGACCATCGACACCACGCCGCTGGCGACCGCGCTCGATGCGGCCAAGCAGGCCGGCTTTGACGCGGTCGAATTGCGCCGCACCGATTTCAAGCGCTGCTTCGATGCCGGCATGAGCAACGCGCAGGTGCTCGATCTGATCAGCAAGAGCGGCATCCCGGTCGGCGTGCTCGGCGTCGAATATGGCTGGCTGTTCGCCACCGGCGAGGAGAGCGAGCGGCTGTTCAAGGTGTTCCGCGAGTCCTGCGAAAACGCGGTGGCGCTCGGCTGCAACATGCTGATGAGCGCGCCCGGCCAGGTGCAGGGACCGATCAAGGAGGCGATCGAGTATCTCAAGCGCGCCGGCGACATCGCCGCCGAATACGGACTCAAGCTCGCCATCGAATACAATTCGCAGCACGACGTGCTCAACAGCCTGCCCGTGCTGCTGCGAACTGATCGAGGGCGCCAACAAGCCGAACTGCGGCTACCTGATCGACGCCTATCACTTCACGCGCAGCGGCTCCGGCGGCGCGAGCTTCGAGGAGCTGCCGGCCGACAAGATCTACTGCTTCCAGTACAGCGACGTCTCGCCCAATCCGGTGACCGGCGTGCGGCGGCCGACCGACCGGCTGGCGCCCGGCAAGGGCATGGTCAAATGGCGCGAGATGCTCGGCCTGCTCGCCGAGAAGGGCTATACCGGCTATCTCAGCTACGAAGCGCCCAACCCCGAGCTATGGGCGCGCTCGCCCTACGATGTCGCGCGCGAAGGCGTCGAGCTCACGCGCAAATTGTTGCGGGACGCCGTCCCCGATTACGTCAGTTGAGGATCAATCATGGCAGAAGAACTTCCGCTCTTTCTCGGCCTGAACGACAAGACCGTCACCGACATTCCCAAGACGGTCGAGAAGCAGCGCTACATGACCAGCGTCGCGCCCAAGGCCGCCAATCCCGGCAAATGGGTCGAGCAGCCGCGCATGCCGATCCCGACCGGCGAGCACGCCGTGATCGAATGCCAGGGCAAGATCCACTCCATCGCCGGCTATGCCAAGCATCGCGTCGACCAGAACTTCCATCAGGTCTACGACCCGGCAAGCAAGAGCTGGTCGCTCAAGGCGCCCTTCCCGCATCCCTGCAATCACGTCGCCGGCGTCTCGATCGGATCGAAAATCTACACCTTCGGCGGCTTCGTCGAGCAGAACCGCTGCCCGCATTCCAAATGCTTCGTCTACGACACGGCGACCGACCAATGGGCGTCGATCGCGCCGATCTCGCGCCCGCGCGGCGCCATGTCGGCCATCGTGCTCGACGGCAAGATCCATCTGCTCGGCGGCCGCGACGTGCGCTCGGTCGAATGGCACGAGGTCTACGACCCGGACGACCAACAAATATTCGGACCGCGCCGGCATGCGCGGCTCGACCGGCACGCAGCCTTTCGTCGGCCAGCGCGACCACATGGGCGTCGCCGTCGTCGATGGTAAAATCCACGCCATCGCCGGCCGCATGGACTCGTACGACTTCAACACCGGCCTGAATGCGGTCTACGACCCAAGACCGACGGCTGGTCGTTCCGCGCGCCGCTGCCGACGCCGCGCTCGGGCCCGTCCTGCGTCTATATCGACGGCAAGATCGTGGTGTTCGGCGGCGAAGCCACCGGCAAGCGTGTTCGGCACCAACGAAATCTACGATCCGAAGACCGACACCTGGGAAGCCGGCACGCCGATGGCGATTCCGCGCCACGGCCTGCACGGCGCAACCTGCGCCGTGATCGGCAACATGGTGCATGTGCCGGGCGGCGGTCCGGTGCCCGGCGGCCAAGTGCAAGGCGCCTACCACGACGCCTTTACCTTCGGCTGACGAAGCGCCCTGCTCGGCCCTGCAGTCCTACCATCGTCGAAGATAGCCGGCCGCGGCGCGCGACCATAAGCAACGGCCGCCCGAAAGAGGCGGCCGCCGCTTTTGTCATCGTTGGGCGAGATTATCGCGCCGGACGCAGTTCAAGCTCCGCCACGCCGAGCGCGAGATTGAGGCCGGCCTGGCCCTGCACCGACACCGGCTGCAAGGTCACGGTGCGGTTCGACCCGCCGATCAGCACGTTGGCGCCCAGACCGGCGCCGACCGTCGCCTCCGCGCTGGCGCCCGAATAACGCCCGGCCAGCGCGCCGAAGCGGCGCGTCGTCGGCGCATAGACCGACCAGACCATTTCGCCGCCGGCGGTGGCGCCGATATCGAGGCCGAATTTTTCGATCGCGCCGGTGTAAACCTCGCGCGGCCCCGGCTGGGACGGCGTGAACATGCAAGTAACATGCTTCTTCGACGCAATGATCGCGCCGATGCCGCCGGAGATATCGCAGGTCAAAGTGCCGACCTTGGTGTGCGCGGGGCCTTGGGCAAACCCGGCCGACGGCGCGGCAATGCCCGCCATGACGGCGAGCGCGGCAAGAGCCTTGAGAGGCCTATGCATATCCAACTCCTTTTTTCGTGATTGCGCGCGCAACAACGCGGAACTTAGCGCCAGGGTTCCCCGGGTTCCATCCTTGCGCGAAGGCGCAGACAGGCCGTTACGCGATACAACGGTGCGATTGGCTAACGATGCCGTTTGCCGAACGCGACAGCGGGCTATAGGCCAACTCACATCCTTCAGGGGACTTTGTCGGCACCGCCGGCTGGCGGCCGATGATGCTTTGCGGGACGTCGAAACGATCGCCTTTATGCGTGCGGTCCACCGTCTGCTCGACCGGCGCGGTCTTCTCAACGGCCGGCCAGCCAACCGCAAAACTGAGTCCGACCGGTGGCGCGAACACGTCCAGCGCCAATACCATCACGGCGCCAGCCGCCAGATAAGCTGCAAAACCGCGCATGACGCGCTCTCCATCCTCGTCGCGCACAGGTGCGCGGAACATCAAGTCGGAGAGGAAACTGGCGCCGCAAAAATTCGTTCCATCACGCCTGCGGCGGCGCGCCGCGATTAGCGCGCGGCGAGCAACTGGCTCGCCGGTATCGTGATATGGCAATGCAAGCCATCCGGATTGAAATCCAGGTCGATTTTGGCGTCGAGCGCCCGCGCCAGATTGCGCTCGATAACCATGCTGCCGAAGCCCTGCTTGCGGCGAGGCTTGACAGCGGGCCCGTGCCGCTCGTGCCAATCGAACTGGAGCACGCCGCCGGCCTCGCCTTCCCGGCGATTCCAACTGATCGAAATGCGGCCGTCCGGCACCGACAGCGCGCCGAATTTAACGGCGTTGTTGGCCAGTTCGTGCAGCGCAAGACCGAGGTTCTGCGCCGCTTCCGGCTTGAGTGCCACCGCCGGCCCATCAAGCGCGACCTGGCTGTCGATGCGGTCGATATAGACCGCAAGCTGCGAGTGGATGAGCTCGCCGATCGAGGCGCCATACCAGCTCTCGCGCACCAATAGATCGTGCGAGGCCGCGAGCGCCTGCAGCCGGGCGGCGAACTGGTCGAGGAACACCTCGATCGACCCGGCATGGCGCGCGGTCTGCCGCGCCATCGCCTGAATCACGGCCAAAAGGTTCTTTGAGCGGTGCGTCAGTTCGCGCAGCAGCAGGCGCAAATGTGCCTCGCCTTCCTTGCGCTCGGTGACGTCGACGGCGGCGCAGGTGAGTCCGACAATGTCGCCGGCTTCGTTGCGCAGCGGCTCGATATGCAGATCGTGCCAGCGCATGCCCTGGCGTGTCTTCCAGCGCGATTTCTGTCCGCTGAGGCTTTCCGCTCGTCAGTGCCTCGCGCTTGAGCGCGACGACGGTCTGGCCGGCGTCGCGCGGCAGGATTTCCTCGTCCGTGCGGCCGAGAATATCCTCGATCGAGCGGCCGAGCATGGCGTGGCTGAGCGAGGTGTAACGGAGGTTGCGGTCCTGGGTATAGACGATGACCTGCGAGCCGCGCAGCGCCGCCTCATGACGCGCAAAGCGCGCCCGCAGGAGATTCAATTCCATCGACTGGGCGTCGACCTGCGCCTGCAGCCGGCGGCATTCGGCTTGCAGATCGTCGCTATCGAATTTTTCCGCCTCTGACATGTTACGCGCCGTGGCGGTCTCACGCTTACCGCTGTTCGCCGGGCCCTTCCGCTCGGGGATTTCCGCTTCGGTCCGACCTGAATCGGGCTTGGCAATGAACACGTTCATTCGCCGCTCTGTCAATCAATAGGCCCACATCAAACCTCATTTGCCCGCTCGACTAATTCCATTGGGCCGGCAATGGAATTAACGCCACCGTCCAGCATCCGTTGCACGCGCTATCCGCGCTCGGCAGCGACCTCCCGGATGCTGGAACTTTCGCACCGCGCTCACGTTATCTCAGGTTCCACAGCACCCGCCAACCGGAGTGAGGTTTGGCATGACTTCGCGTACAGCACGCTCGGCGGCCGCCGAAGAGATCGCGGCCATTGAGGATTTGGTGAGCGACCTGGAGAAGCGGCTGCGCCGGCTTGTCGGGCAGCGCGCGCAAGGAGGCGGCAGGCGCCTCCGACGACGTCGGCGACTTCGTCAGCGAAACCCTCGACGCCATCATGGCGCGGGTGCGCGAAAGTGCGTCCAATATGGGCCAAACGGTCGCCGATGAAACCACCCGCGCCGGCTCGGATGCGCTCAAGCGCGTGGTCGAAGAAATCGAGCACCGCCCTTTGGTCATGCTCGGCATCGCCGCCGGCCATCGGCTTCCTCGCCGGGCTGGCGAATCGACGTTAGAATCCATGCGCCTCGATCAAATCGTGGGACTGACGGTCAATCAGTTGATCGGCCGTCTGCTGCGGCGTTTGTTGGTTGCTTTGGCGGTGGCGGTATTCGCGCTCACCGCGCTCTATCACTTTGAAGCATCCGGCATCCTGGAATTGGAAGCGCGCTACGGCGCGATCAACGCGCATCTGATCGTCGGCGGCGCCTTCGTGCTCGCCGCGCTGATCGGGGTGGCGATCTGGTGGGCGATGGGCCGACGCGGTAACAGTGTCAAGTCGCCATCGATCTCGACCGGCACGCCGAATGCCCAGCTGCTCATGCTGGTCGAAGCGGTGATGTTGGGCTACGCGCTCGCGCGCCGCAGCGACCGCGCCCGTTAGGCGCTGGCGGCTGCCGGTACAATTCCAATAAATCTAGCTCGCCCGCTTTTCGCGCCTGCGCGCGTTGCGCTCGAAGAACAGCGCTTGGCTCAAGACCGCCGACACCGTGGTCGGCTGGAACGGCTTGGCGATCAGGAAGGCCGGCTCCGGCCGCTCGCCGGTGAGGAAGCGCTCCGGATAGGCCGTGATGAAGATTACCGGCACTTCAAACGAGCGCAGCATCTCGTTGACCGCGTCCAGGCCTGAGGATCCATCAGCCAGCTGGATGTCTGCCAGGATGATGCCCGGCCGCTTCGCCTTGGCGAGCGCGACCGCTTCTTTGTGGGTGCGGGCGACGCCGAGCACGCGATGGCCGAGGCTCTCGACCAGCCCTTCGAGATCGAGCGCGATGAAAGCTTCGTCCTCGATGATCAGCACGTCGGTGGCGATTTCCTGCGCGAGCTCGCGGCCGGAATCCTCGACCAGCGCCCGCAGCTTAGGTACGTCGACGTCGAGCACCTTGGCGGCGTCGTCCTCCGACAGGCCTTCCAGCGCGACCAGCAGAAACGCCTGCCGCGGCATGGGGGCGATCTGCGCCAGATGACGCTCGACCGCCGGGCCCGTTTCGGCGGGGCCCGAAGCCCCGCCATTTATTGCCACCGAATTCCAGATTTTGGTGAACAGGCGATAAAGAGCGATACGGGTTGACGACCCGCCATCCAGGATTTTCGGATCCTCGACCAATGCTTCAAGCGTGGCCGCGACGTAGGCGTCGCCCGAGGCTTGACTGCCCGAAAGCGCCCGCGCGTACCGGCGCAAATAAGGTAAGTGCTGTGCAACTGCTTGAGATGTCGACAAGAATCCCTCCCGAGTGACGCCCCCCGGACCCGTCCGGGCGGTTGATCGCCGCGGCCATCCGCTAGACTAACCCGCCAACGCGGCCTTTCCAAAAAAGTTCCCAATCTTCAGGAACCTTCTGCCATGTCACGGGTTTCGGATGAACACCAGTTGGGGGCTCGCGGCCGGTCAGGGGATCGGACCGGGGCATGCGGGATCTACCATGAACGAACCTAACAAGCCGCCAGGGCAGCACACACAGATGGAATCCGCGGCCACCCGCATGAAAAAGAACAATGCCAAGCCTGCGAAACTTACTCGCGACGTGCAGGCGCGGCTCGGCCAGCAATTGCGCGCCATGTACGACGACGTGCTGAACCAGGGCGTGCCTGACCGTTTCGCCGAATTGGTCAACCGCATCGATGGCAACGACAAGGACAGGCAGTAATGGCCATGGACGAGTCGGTTCGCAAAGCCGTCCTTGCCGCGGTGCCCAGCCTCCGCGCCTTCGCGATCTCGCTGTGCGGGAACGTGGACCGGGCCGACGACCTCGTGCAGGAGACGTTGCTGCGGGCGCTCGCCAACATCGATTCCTTCCAGCCCGGCACCAATATGTCGGCTTGGCTGTTCACCATTTTGCGCAATCATTTTCGATCGGAATACCGCAAGCGTCGGCGTGAGGTCGAGGACGGCGAGGGCCGTTATGCCGAGACGCTCAAGTCGCAGCCCGAACAACACGGCCAGGTCGAGTTTCGCGAATTCCGCGAGGCGCTCGCGCATCTGCCCTCCGACCAGCGCGAGGCGCTGATTCTGGTCGGCGCCTCCGGTTTCTCCTACGAGGAAGCCGCCAATATCTGCGGCTGCGCGGTCGGCACCATCAAGTCGCGCGTCAACCGCGCGCGCACCAGGCTCGCCGAACTGCTCTCGATCGACAGCGCCGACGAGTTCGGCCCCGACGAGCAGACGCGCGCCGTGCTGGCCGGCGGCGAGCGGCCGTAAGGCTGCGGCGCTCGCCTTCTCAACTCAAATCATCGGAACCATTCTTTCGTGGTGCGGTTTGCCCGGCCATGGACACGCTGCGCAGCATTGGCGAAACGCTACTGGGGCTGTCGAAGCCATCGAGTGCGCTCGACGTCGGCCAGCTCTGCTTGCGCGCGGCCATCGTATACCTGGTCATGATCCTGTTCTTGCGGCTGGCCAAGAAGCGGTCCCTCGGACGCGCCACCGTGTTCGACGCCATCCTTGTCATCATTATCGGCTCGGTCGCCTCGCGCGCCATCACCGGCAATGCGCCGTTCGTCGGAGCGCTCGCCGCCGTGCTCGTGTTGATCGCGATGCATTGGCTGATCTCATTAAGCGCGCGCGGCTGGCCGCGCCTCGGCTGGCTGGTGAAGGGGCAATCGGATCTGCTGATCAAGAACGGCAAGGTCGACCGCGGCGAGCTCAAGCGCGCGCACATGACCGACGACGATTTGGCGGAAGACTTGCGCCAGAAGGGCGTGGGCGATCCATCCGATGTGAAAGAGGCACGACTCGAACGCGACGGCGTGTTGTCGGTAATCAAGCGCTAGCGCCGCCGCGCGCATGCATCGCTGCACGGTAGGCGAACACGATCGCCGGACCGAGCGTCGTTCCGGGCCCCGGATAGCTGCCGGCCATGACCGACGCCATGTCGTTGCCGCAGGCGTAAAGGCCGGCGATGACCTTGCCGTCGGCGGCGAGCACGCGCGCGTCGGCGTCGGTTGCAAGCCCCGTGCTCACCGCGATGTCGGCCGGATAGACGGCCAGCGCGTAAAACGGCGGCGTCGCGATCGGGCCGATGCAGGGGTTAGGCTTGTGAGCCGCGTCACCGTTGAAGCGGTTGAGCTCGGTCTCGCCCTTGCCGAAATCGACGTCGATGCCGGTTTCGGCAAAGCCGTTGTGGCGCGCGACAGTCAACCGCAGTTGTGCGGCGTTGACCGCGAGCTTGCCGGCAAGCGCTTCGAGCGTGTCCGCGCGAACAAGATACCCGCGCGCTTCCAGTCGGCGAAGATTGCCGCCGCCGGGATAGACGGCGCCAAGACCGTAGCGCCGGATGAAGACGGCGTCGCAGATGAGATAAGCCGGGATCGACGGCGCTCACGCTCGTGCGTCTCGAACATCGCCAGCACGAAATCGTGGTATGAACACGCCTCGTTGACGAAACGCCGGCCCGCCGCGTTGACCGCGATTAAGCCCGGCTTGGCGCGATCGAGCACCAGATGCGGAAACAAGCCGGTCGAGCCGTCGGCGCGCGGCACGCGCGACACCGGGGTCCACAGCCCGCTGCTGCCTTGCGCGGGCGAAAGGCGCGCACCGAATTTTTCGCCGAGCGCGACGCCGTCGCCGTCATTACCCTCCGCGCTCATCGAGAAAGCCGGCACCGGCTGTGGCATGAAGGCGTCGCGGAATTTCTTGTTGTGGGCGTAGCCGCCGGTCGCCAGCACCACGCCCTTGCGCGTTTTGACGAGAATGTCGCGTCCATCGAGGTTTACGCGCGCGCCAGTGACGCCGTTACGATCACCGACGAGCTCGACGATGGAGGCGCCGAACAAGATCGCCACCTTGCGCCGGCGCAGGCTGTCATAGAGCCGCGCCGACCAGCGCATTGCCCATCATGATGCGGGTGCCGCGCGCGTAGCGCAGGCGGTCGCAAAAATAGCGCGTCAGCAGCTTCGCCGAATAGACGAAATTTGCGAGCGAGCGGAAGCGCCCGATCAGCGGCGGGATGTCGGCCTTGCCGACCATCATGCCGCCGAACACCATGAATTCCGGCACCGGAGGGCGGATGCGCTTGAAATCCGCGCCCAACAGGCGGCCGTCGAACGGCTTGGGAACGATGGCGCGGCCGGCGAAGGCGGCGCCCGTCATGTTGCTGCGATAGTCGGGATGCGGCCCGCACGGCAAGAACTGCACTTCGCTGCGCGCCTCCAGATAATCGATCGCCGCCGGGCCGGTTTGCAGGAAGGCGTCGCGCAGCGCGCGATTTGTCCCGTGCCCGATCAGCGCGTCGAGATAACGGTCCGCGTCCTGCGCACTGTCGTCATAACCGGCGGCGCGGCTCTGAGTATTGCCGGGGATCCAGAGCGTGCCGGCGGAGGTCGCCGCGGTGCCTCCGACCTGCTGCGACTTCTCGCACACCAGCACGTCGAGCCCTTCGAGCGAAGCGACAAGCGCAGCGGTCATGCCGGCTGCACCGGCGCCCGCGACGAGCAGATCGACTTCGCGCTCCATGCCCGCCACCCCGTGACGCGGGCAATTGTGCCACACGCCGGCAAAAGCCGGCAATTGCGCGGCACGCGCGCGGCGGGCGGAACCGCGGTTCCTGGAACGCGCGCGTGGCGCGATACGTTTAGCTGCGGGGCTACCAAGGAGATCACCACCATGCGTATCGCACAGGTACTCCCGCTCGCGACGCTCGCGGTCTTCGCCATCGCGGCGCCAGCCGCCGCGGCGACGGTGGCCGTCGCCACGACGCCGCTCAACATCCGCTCCGGGCCGGGCCCGCAATATCCGGTCATCGGCGCCATCGCCGCCAACAGCCAGGCCGTGGTGAACGGCTGCATCCAAGGCAGCCTGTGGTGCCAGGTGAGCTTCGGCCGCGTGCAAGGTTGGGTTTATTCGCAATATCTGCGCACCAGCGTGGCGGGTGCGCCGCCAGTAGTGCTGTCGCAGCGCGCGGCCAGCATGCCGGTCGTGACCTACCAGCCCTCCACGATCGAAACCGTCGGGGCCGCGCCCCCGCCGGCTGCCGGCGCGGTGATCGTAGAGCCGGCCGGAACGCCGCCAATGCCGCTCAATCCGCCGCCGGCAGTCAACAGCTACGTCACCGGTCACCCGGTGCAGCCAGTGATTCTCAATGGCGAGGTGGTGCTCGGCGGCGGATTGCCCGCCGACGTCGCGCTCAATGCAGTGCCGGACTACGAATACGACTATGCCTACGTCAACCAGGTGCCGGTACTGGTCGAGCCAACGACGCGGCGGATCGTCTATATCTACCGCTAGCCTTTCTTTTCGCTCTTGATCTTGCCGAGGCTGCGCTCGAGATGGTTGAGCGCGGCCTTGAGCTGCGCGTCGTCGTCGGCCCCGATCAAGTCCGCCTTCATCGGCGGCGAGTACTTCTCCTTGGCCGCGCCTTCTTTCTCGAGTTTTGCCATTAAGCGTGCCCGGATTGCGGAAGGCGCCGCGCAAGCTGCTCTCGTGCGGCAGCACCACGCCGGCAATCTGCTGCTCCTTGGGGGCTTCCACCACCACGTCGGGCGCGATGCCTTTGCCCTGAATAGAGCGGCCGCCGGGCGTGTAATAAAGCGCCGTGGTCAGGCGCACCGCGCCGTAGCCGTTGAGCGGGATGATGGTCTGCACCGAGCCTTTTCCGAAGCTCTGCGTGCCCATGATGGTGGCGCGCTTGCGGTCCTGCAGCGCACCGGCGACGATTTCGGAGGCCGAGGCCGAGGCGCCGTTGATCAGCACCACCATCGGCGCGTCCGGTAACAAGGCGCCACCCGGCGGCGCCTGATAGGCTTGGTTGTCTCCGCCGCGGCGGCCTTTGATGGTGACCACCGTGCCGCCGTTGAGGAAATTGCCGGCGACCGCGACGGCGGAGGTGAGCAGCCCGCCCGGATCGTTGCGCAAGTCGAGCACCAGGCCGTTGAGCTTGCCGCCGGCTTGGTTTTTCAGGTTTTCGAGCGCCTCCTTGAAATGCCGTGGGCTGTCGGCGCCGAATTCGGTGATGCGCACGTAGCCAATGCCGTTGGGCTCGAGCTTGGACTTCACCGTGTGCACCTGGATGATGCTGCGCACGATCGAGACGTCGAACGGTTTGTCCTCGCCGCGCGCGATGGTCAGCTTCACGCTGCTGCCGGGGCGTCCGCGCAGCACCCGCACGATCTTGTCGAGGTTCTGGTCCTGCACGCTTTCGCCGTTGACCGCGACGATCAGGTCGCCGGGCTGGAGACCGGCGCGCGCCGCCGGCGTGCCGTCGATCGGCGCGATCACTTTGGGAAAGCCCGCCTGTTGCGAAATCTCGATGCCGAGGCCGCCGAATTTGCCGGAAATGTCGGATTGCGATTCCTTGAATTCCTGTTCGTCCATGTAGTCCGAATGCGGGTCGAGCCGATTGAGCATGCCCTTGAGCGCGTCCTTGGTCAGTTCGTGCGTGCCAACCGGGTGCACATAATCCTGCTCGACCAGTTGGATGACGCCGTCGATCAGCGCGAGATCGGTCGGCGAAGGCCCGTTGGACCGTGCGCCGATGGCAAAGGCGAGCGGAACCGCGGCCAGCATCGCCGCCAGGGCGGCAACCGCCGCAAAACGCGTGTTTTTCATGACGATCGACCTCAAAAGCTTCCGGCCCGGCATGGAAAACGAAGCAGAGGGGGCAATGTTCCGACGTCGCCGACGTCGCCGACGTTCTCAGCTGCGTCCTCGCCCCGCTCAGCTGCGTCCTCGCCCCGCTCAGCTGCGTCTCGCCCCGCCGGCATCGTCACCTGCACGCGGCAGCCGGGCGGCGCGCCCAGATAGGCGACGCTGCCGCCGTGATGGGCGGTGAGATCGCGGATCAATTGGCTGCCGAAGCCCTCTGCCGCGCCCGCGGGCGAGCCGACGCCGTCGTCGCTGACGGTGAGCGTGACCTCGCCGCCCGTGCCTTCCGCGAGCGCCACCGTGATGATGCCCTTGTTGCGGCCGACGAAGGCGTATTTGAGCGCGTTGGTGACCAGTTCGTTGGTGATGAGCGCCAGCGCCAGCGCCTTGTCGGCGTCGACCGCGACCGCATCGAGCCGGAAAACAAACTCGATGGCCCTGCCGGCGGCAAGCGAGCCGGAAAGATGGTCGCAGATTTGCGCAAGATAGCCGCGCATCTCCACCAGCCCGGGCCCGAGCGGTTGCAGATGGCGCTGCCCCTCCGCCAAAATGCGCAACCGATCGCCGGCATTGGCAAGCGCGGCGCGCGTGTCGGCGCTGGCATGCGAGCGGCTCTGCTGTTCGAGCAGCGCGATGGCAACGGCGAGATTGTTTTGCATGCGGTGCGCAAGTTCGCGGAACAGAATGTCCTTGTCGCGCTCGACCTTGCGCGCGCGCTCGAGCGCCGAGCGCAGCGCGTCGGCAAACATCGCGAGCGCAAAGCCGACGCAAAAGAACACGACCAGCGTGCCGGCCGTCGGGGCCTCTGGGTAGAGCCGGCTGACTGCGACCAGGGCCGCGACGGTCGCGATCACCGCCGCGTAAACGCCCGCCACCCGATCGAAGGCGAACGAACAAATGAAAATGCCGGCGAGCAGGAGGAACATGCCCGGCAGCGTCGATAACACGGCGACGGCCGCCTGCAAGGCAATGCAGCCGGCCATGATGGCGGTCGCCGCCAACAGCCGCACGTACAAAGGTTGCGGCCTTGCCGGCAGCCGCCCGAGCCAATCATCCATCGCTTGAAAGCTTCCCCCGCGGACACGAGCCGTGTCCGTGGCCCCCGCGATTCTCATTATTAGCGGCCGCGCCTCAAAATACGAGCCCCGCACGGCTCGCACCGCACGGGGCCCTTACGCCGACGCAACGCTTACGGAATGCGCGGCGAGCGCCGGCGCACCATGCCGACGACGGCCGAGATCAAGAACAGGACGATGGCCACGAAAAACACGATTTTCGCGGCCTCGACCGCAAAGCCCGCCACGCCGCCGAAGCCGAGCGCGGCGGCGATCAGGGCAATGACGAGAAATGTGACAGCCCAGCCCAGCATGACATTCCCCTTTCATGGTTTGCGGCATTGCTGCCGTTCGCGAGAGAAACGCGGAACTTACCGGGATAGTTCCTGCCGGCACCGGCAAGCCGCCTAGGCCATTTCTAAAATATCTGATATTTCAGTGGCTTGCTGGCACGGCGCGGCGGAACCGGTTCCGTTTGATAGAGTTGCCCTCTTCGGTAGCGTCACACCCGCGCAGGAGTTTGCGTTCATGGCACCCCGGCCGAATTGGAAGGGTTTCCTCAAATTGTCGCTGGTCTCGTGCGCGGTGGCGCTCTACCCCGCGACCTCCACCAGCCAGCGCGTCCGCTTCAACATCATCAACCGCAAGACCGGCAACCGCATCCGCAACGAGGTCGTCGACGCCGAAACCGGCGACCCGGTCGAGCAGGAAGACCGCGTCAAGGGCTATCAGTTCGAGAAGGGCCAGTACGTGCTGGTCGAGGAGGACGAACTCGACAACGTCGCGCTCGAGAGCACGCATACCATCGACATCGAGCAATTCGTGCCGGTGTCGGAGGTCGACCGCATCTATCTCGACGAAAGCTATTACCTCGTGCCGCAGGACGACATGGCGCAGGAAGCCTTCGCCGTGATCCGCGAGGCCATGCGCGAAGGAGGAGCTGGTCGGGCTCGCGCGCGTCGTGATCTACCGGCGCGAGCACCTGCTGCTGCTGGCGCCGCGCGGCAAAGGGCTGATGGCGACCGCGCTGCGCTACAAGACCGAAGTGCGCAACGAGAAGGATTATTTCGACGAAATCGAGAACAAGAAGATTCCCGCCGACATGCTCAAGCTGGCGACGCAAATCCTCGAGAGCAAGAAAGGCCATTTCGATCCCGGACAAGTTCGAGGACCGCTACGAGGACGCGCTGATGGAGTTGATCAAGGCCAAGCGCGCCGGCAAGCGGCCGCCGGTCGTATCCGAGGAGCGCGCCGAGCAACGTGATCAATCTGATGGACGCGCTTGCGCCGCAGCGCGCGCTCCGATCGCGGCGGCGGCCGCGCAGCCAAGACGCCCAAGAAATCATGCGCAAAAACGCGCGACCGCACAAAAGAAGGTCCGGAAGGCGGGTTAAATGGCGCGGACTGCCGGCTTAGCCACCTACCACAAGAAGCGCCACTTCGGCGTCACCGCCGAGCCGAACGGCAAGGTCGTCCGCAAGCGCGGCCACGCCTTCGTCATCCAGAAGCACGACGCGACGCGCCTGCACTACGATCTGCGGCTCGAGCTCGACGGCGTGATGAAGAGCTGGGCGGTGACGCGCGGCCCGAGCCTCGTCCCGGGCGAAAAGCGGCTCGCCGTGCAGGTCGAGGATCACCCGATCGACTACAACAAATTCGAGGGCACCATCCCCAAGGGCGAATATGGCGGCGGCACGGTCATGATCTGGGACCGCGGCACCTGGGAGCCGCGAACACGACCCGCACAAGGGCTCGCCAAGGGCCATCTCGACTTCGCACTCGACGGCGAGAAACTGCAGGGCGGCTGGCACCTGGTGCGCATGCACCGGCGGCCCGGCGAAAAGCGCGACAACTGGCTGCTGATCAAGCAGACGGACGACGCCGCGCGCACCGCGAAAGCAGAAGGACATCCTGGACGAGAAGCCGCTGTCGGTCGCAACCGGCCGCACCATGGACGAGATCGCCACCCGGTCGAAAAAGGTCTGGCACAGCCGTCCCAAAGGGACGAGCGCGCCTGACAAACCGGAGAAAAAGGCCGCCGCAAGCGCCAAGCCGCCGGCCAAAAAAAGACTGCCGGCAAGCGCGCGCGAGCCTCTGCCGCACGACCTTTGCGCAAAGCCGGCAAATCGCCGACGACGAGGGCCTCAGGGGCGCGCCGAAAGGCGCCCTGCCCGCGTTCGTCGCGCCATGCCTGGCGACGCTGGCCGACAAGGCGCCCATCGAGCGGCAACTGGATCCACGAGATCAAGTTCGACGGCTACCGCATCCAGGCGCGGCTCGACCACGGCAAGGTCAAGCTGCTCACCCGCAAGGGCCTCGACTGGACCGCGAAATTTCCGACCATCGCCGAAGCGGTCGCCAGACTGCCGGCGACGACGCGTTGATCGACGGCGAACTCGTTGTCGGAAGACGCCGACGGCCTCTCGCACTTTTCACTGCTGCAGCAGGACCTGAAGGAGGCCGCCACGACCGCATGGCGCTTTATGCCTTCGATCTGCTGCATCTCGACGGCGCCGATCTGCCAAATCGCTGCCGCTCGAGCGAGCGCAAGGCGGCGCTGGCGAAGCTGCTTGGCAAAGCGGACACGGGCCGCTGCGCCTCAGCGAGTCGCTCGACCGAGCCGGGCCCGACGCTGCTCAAGCACGCCTGCAAGCTCGGCCTCGAAGGCATCGTCTCCAAGCGCGCCGACGCGCCCTACCGTTCCGGCCGCGGCCACGACTGGCTCAAGGCCAAATGTTCCGACCGGCAGGAGTTCGTCGTGGCCGGCTTCGCGCCGTCGGCCGACGACGCGCGCGCGGTCGGCGCGCTGGTGCTCGGCGTCTACGACCACGGCAAGCTGAAATATGCCGGCCGCACCGGCACCGGCTTCACCCACGACAGCGCGCGCGACGCTCTATCGCAAGCTCAAGCCGCTGGCGCGAGCAAGAGCCGCCATTCGAGCCGCTGCCGACCGAAGAGCGCGGCGTGCAACAAGCCGGTCTGGGTCGAGCCGAAGCTGGTGGCCGAGGTCGATTTCCACGGCTGGACGCATGGCGACCGCGTGCGGCAGGCCTCGTTCCAGGGCCTGCGCGAGGACAAGTCGGCCAAGGAGGTGGTGCGCGAGGTGAAGGCCGCGCGCCGCCGACGACCACAAGTCGCCGGCCAAACGCAGCGCCGTCGGTCAAGAACGCGCAATGCCGACACCGTCGGCAAGGTGACGCTCACCCACCCCGACCGCGTCTATTGGGAGGACGCCGGCATCACCAAGCGCGATCTTGCCGACTACTACAGCAAGGTCTGGAAATGGATGCGGCCGCACGTCGCCGGCCGGCCGATCTGCGCTGGTGCGCTGCCCGGAGGGCGCCGAGGGCCAATGCTTCTTCCAGAAGCACGCGCGCGCCGGCATCCCGACCGAGTTTCTCCATCTCGTGCCGGAGAAGGGCGACAAGATCATCTCCATCGACGATCTCGACGGCTTGATCGCGCTGGTGCAGGGCGGCGTGCTGGAGATTCACACCCGCGGCACCACCATCGACGACCGCGAACGCGCCGACCGGCTGGTGTTCGACCTCGATCCCGGCCCCGGCACCGGCTGGAGCGACGTCGTCGCGGCGGCGCGCGAGGTGCGCGAGCGGCTCGACGCGCATCAAGCTCGAGAGCTTCCTGAAGACCTCCGGCGGCAAGGGCCTGCACGTGGTGTTGCCGATCAAGCCGGAGCCTTGGGAAACCGCGAAGACGTTCTGCCGTGCGGTGGCCGAGAGCATGGAGAAGGACGAGCCCGGCCGTTACGTCTCGACCGCGACCAAGGCGCGGCGCCACAAGCCGCATTTTCATCGATTATCTGCGCAACAGCCGCGAGGCGACGGCGGTCGCGCCCTACTCCACCCGCGCGCGGCCCGGCGCGCCGGTGTCGGTGCCGATCGACTGGTCCGAGCTCGGCAGCCTGAAGAGCGCCAATCAGTACACGGTCAAGAACGCCGTGCAGCGGCTCGCCGCGCCAGCGCAAGGACCCTTGGGCCGCGATCGGCCGGACCAAGCAGGCGCTGCCGAACTTCAAATAAGCGTCGGACCGGTCAGCCTTATCGAGTTGGAACTCGGCTCGACGCTCGCACGTTGACCGGCGCGGCTGATCCGTGAACGGGGAAACGATGGACCACAATAATCGACCGAACACACACGCCGAGCTTGGTCAGGCCTCGGTTTTCGCGCTTTCGCGCAAGCGACCGCGCAGCTGGACCGGGCACCCGATCGCATTTCTGCTCGCCGCGCTGGTCATTCTGGTCTGGATCGTCACCGGTCCGATGTTCAATTACAGCGACACTTGGCAACTGGTCATCAATACCGGCACCACCATCGTCACCTTCCTGATGGTGTTCCTGATCCAGAACACGCAGAACCGCGACATCCTTACCGTCCAGCTCAAGCTGTCGGAGCTGGTGCTGGCGATGAAAGGCGCGGAAAACCGTTTCGCGGCCATCGAAGACCTCACCGACGAGGAACTGGAAGAGTTGCACGAAGAGTGCCGTGCGCGCGTCGACATGACTCGCCATCATATGGAGCAGCGCCGCGGCAAGCCGCAGAATCCGCGCCGCCGTCGCGCAACGCGACGACGGCGCCGTCCCGCACTCAGCGACCGGCGGGAAATAATCGCGCGTGGAACAATTGTTCCAATGCGGGTTGACCTAAAAATTTTCAGTCCGAAAGCGAGGCACGCGCGCAACGTCTTTGGATTGCCATGATCGGCGGTCAAAGCGTCGGCTCGGGCGGGCGGCTTTCAATCGAGTGAGTGACTGAATGAATCGGGGACGGTGGACGGCGGCGCTCGCGCTCGCCTGCACGATCGCAAGCGCCGGCGCACAGGCGGGGCCGAAGAATTTTTCCGGCATGGCGTCTTACTACGGCAACCATTATCACGGCCGCACCGCGCGCGGCGACCGCTACGATCCCGGCAAGCTCACCGCCGCGCACAAGACCTTGCCATTCGGCACCAAATTGCGCGTCACCAATCCGAGCAATCATCGCAGCGTGACGGTGGTGGTCAACGACCGCGGCCCCTTCGTCAAAGGCCGCGTGCTCGATCTGTCGATGGCCGCGGCCAAGGCGCTCAACATGACCGCGCGCGGCGTCGCGCGCGTGCAGGCCTCGATCGAATAGCGCCCCTGGGCGGCCGCCGGTTTCGGGTGTATGAAGCCCGCTCCCGCCGTTTCGTAGCCCAGGACACATCCATGCCGTCAAAGCGCCTGTCGCCGCGCCTTCCCATCCTTGAAGAACGGCAATTGAGCGAACCGCAGCGCACGCTGCTGTCGGCGCTGCGCGGTAGCCCGCGCGGGCAATCGCTGGCGATCCGCGGCCCGTTCGCGGCCTGGATGCACGCGCCCGAATTCGGGCTGCTGGCGCAGGCGCTCGGCGCCCATTGCCGCTACAAGACCGCGTGGCGCCGCGGCTGTCCGAATTCGCCATTCTGTGCACGGCGCGCTTCTGGCGTGCGCAATACGAGTGGTTCGCGCACGCGCCGATCGCCGAACGCGCCGGCGTCAAGGCCAAGACCATCACCGATTTGCGTGCCGGACGCGAGCCGAAATCGGCGCCCAAAGACGAGCGCGCGATCTATGCCTTCGTGCAGGAGCTCTACAAGGCGCGGCGGGTGAGCGAGCGCACCTATCGGCGCGTGAAGGATCTGCTGGGCGATGCAGCGACCGTCGAGCTCACCGGCATCCTCGGCTATTACGCTTTGGTGGCGATGACGCTCAACGTATTCCGCATGCTGCCGCCGGAGAGCGAAAAGCTCGCCTTCGCGGAGCCGACGAAATAACGCTCAGGCCACGCGGCCGGCGGCACGGCCATCCGCGCCGGCGGGCTGGCCGAGCGGCTGCGGCTTGTTGAGGCGCTGGCGCAAGAGATCGAGAAAGCGTTCCTTCGGCATCGGCGGCGCCACCAGCACGCCCTGCCCGAAGTCGCAGCCCATCACCACCAGCGCCTGCAAATCGGCCATGCTCTCGACGCCTTCCGCCACCGCCACGCTGCCGAAGCGGTGCGCGAGGTCGATCGCGGTCTGGCAGATCGCGGCATTGGTGACATCGGTCGCGCAATTCTTCACGAACGAGGCGTCGATCTTGATCTCGGCGAAGGGCACGTCGCGCAGGCTGGCGAAAGACGAATAACCGGCGCCGAAATTGTCGATCGAAATGGTGATCGCGCCGGCCTTGAGTTCGGCGGCGATCTTCCTCGTCTGCGCAATGTCGCGCACGATCTGGTCCTCGGCGACTTCCAGGATCAAGCCCGGCCAGTGCTTGGACTGCGGCCGGTTTTCCTCGACCAGGCGTGCGATCGGCAGTTTGCCAAGGGCGCTCGCCGGAATGTTGACGGAAAGATGCAGGTTGAAGCCGGCGTCGGCAAAGCTCGTCCAATTGCGCAACGTGGTGAGCAGCGCGTGTTCGGTCAGCGACGCCAGGCTGTCGTCGCCGGCGCCGGGCAGGAAGTTTTCCGGCCAAAGCACGCCTTCCTGCGGATGGCGGATGCGCGCCAGCCCCTCTGCGCCGGCCAAACATTTGCGCTTGAGGTCGATCTTGGGCTGGTACCAGATTTCCAGCCAGTCGTTGCGCAAGGCGTCGTCGATGGAGACGGGTTTCTCCGCCGTTCCCGGCGAACCGGAGAAGCGCCGGGATTCGCTGTCGCTCGCCGTCATATCCTCACCCGACCATTCATGGAAAACCGGCCAGCTATAGCCGCAATAGTCTTAACCATTGGTTTTGGCCGGCAAATGTTATGCGGCCGCCCGCCGCCTCAACGGCGGGCGGCCGCCCAAGCCCGCGATTTGCCAGCGCTTTTGGGGGCGGCCGCGGCCAAGCCTAATGATGCGGCATGCCCGGCATGGCATGGTCGTCGTTGCCCTGCCTGGCGCCGATGCTCTCAACCACAAATTCGACCGCCACCTTGCCGGCCTTTGCGAAATCGAGCGTGGCTTTGACGCGGTGTCCCTGCACCAGCGGCTCCTTCAGGCCGACGAACATCACGTGGTAGCTCTCCGGCTTGAACTCGACGGTTTCGCCCGGCTTGATTTCGATGCCGCCTTCGACCGGCCGCATCTTCATCACGCCGTTCTCCATGCTCATCACGTGCAGCTCGAAACTTTTCGCCGCATCGCTCGAGCCGCCGATGCAGGCGGTCGGGTGTCGTGCCGTTGTTGGTGATCTTCAGATAGCCGGCGCCGATGGTGGCGCCTTTCGGCGTCGCCCGCGACCATGGATGGCCGATGTGCAGACTGCCGACATTGTACTCATGCGCCGCGGCGGGCGCGATCAGCGTGGCGCAAAGCGCAAGAAGAATGGCGAGACGAGACATTGCAAGCTCCTGACGAGACGGGCACGCGCCGATCGGCGGCGTGCGAATGAAACAGTGGACGGTGAGACGGCCGTGTCAGGCGAGCGGCGGGGCGCGCGGCAGCAGCGGGCTGCGTTCGGCGGCGCGCTTGACGGCGATCAGCGCCGGCGTGGGGGCAACCGGATTGGACGAGCGCAACGCCGCTGCGACCGTGACGTCCGGCGGAAGCGTCGCGGCCTCGCAGCACTGCGCACCGCAACCGGCGACGCAGGGACAGCCGGCCTGATGGTTCGACGACGGGCCATGCGTTGAGGCGTCGGCGCAAAGCGCGGTCGCGAACGGCCCCGCGGCGGCCACCGAGAGCGGCAGCAGCAAAGCCTGCAAGGCGACCGCATAGGCCGCAATCAGCGCGACAATCGAGCGTTTGGGTCTGTGCATGGCGCGGGTCCGGGCGGCAACCTACGCCGCAGGACTGGCGCCGTCCATTGCGCCGTCGAACCGCCGCAACCGCCGTGTTAGACTTCACCCATGGCCGGCGATCCCCCCAATACCGAGCATCGCGTGCTGCGCTTCAGCCGCGGCGGACGGCCGGCACCCGCGCCGGTCACGCCGCCGCCGGTCGAGGATCTCGACAAATACCAGCGCAGCGAAACCCCGGACGATTACCGCCACCGCATGATCGTGAATGCGCTCGGCTTCCTGTTCGTGCTCGCGCTCATCGGCGCCGGGCTGTGGATCGCCGACCACCATGGCCAGCATGCGCAAGAACCAGGATTGCGTGCTGTCCGGCCGGCGCGGCTGCACCCCGGTCGAATTCGACCGGAACCGCTGGTAGACCCGGCGCGAAGGCCTTTCGGCAAATACCGGCCGCCATTGAACTTGACCCTCCCCTTCGCTATACGGGGCAGCCGGCCGCGGCTTTTCGGGGGCGGCCCCCGCGCGGGGGCCGCAAGCGGCCCGAACATCAATTCAATCAGCGAGTTAGCGATGTCCACGACGTTCGATACCATCGCCAATATTATCGCCGAAACCTGCGATATTCCGCGCGACTCCATCAAGCCCGAAAGCCACGCCATCAACGATCTCGGCATCGACAGCCTGGATTTCCTCGACATTGCGTTCGCCATCGACAAGGCCTTCGGCATCAAGATGCCGCTCGAGCAATGGACGCAGGAGGTCAACGAGGGCAAGGCCACCACCGAACAGTATTTCGTCCTGAAGAATCTGAGCGACCGCGTCGACGAGCTCGTCGCTGCCAAGGGCGCCTGATTCAACGCCGATGCGCCTCGAGTATTTTCTGCTGATCGACCGCGTCGCGAGTCTCGATCTCTCCGCGCGGCACCATCCGCTGCGAGGCCACCGTGCCGAACGAGAGCACGGTTTTCGAAGGGCCATTTCCCCGGCTACCCGCTGATGCCGGGCGTGCTGCTGATCGAATGCATGGCGCAGACCGCGGGCTGGATGCTGGTGGCGGTGCACAAGTTTCAGCGCATGCCGTTCCTGGCGGCGGTGAAGGAGGCCAAGCTGCGCACCTTCGTCGGTCCCGGGCAGAAACTCATCGCCGAAGCAAAAGTCGTGCACGAAGGCTCCGGCTACGCGATGACCGAGGCGAGCATCACCAGCGACGGCAAGCCCATTTGCGACGCCGCCATCACGTTCCGCGTGACCGAATTTCCCAATCCGGCTTTCGCGGTCGAAATGCGCAAGCGCGCCGAGGCGATCGGCCTGCCGAGCAGCGAGGCGCTGGCGAATGGCTGATGCGCCGCGCGAAGCCTGGATCACCGGTATCGGCATCGTCTCCTGCCTCGGCGAAGGGGCGGAGGCGCATTGGCAAAAATTGATGGCGGCGCATCCGGGCGCCGACGCCACGACGTTCGCGCCCTTCGTGGTGCATCCGCTCGCGCCGTTGAATTTCGACGCCCAGATTCCGAAAAAGGGCGACCAGCGCCAGATGGAGGATTGGCAGCGCATCGGCGTCTATGCCGCCGGTCTTGCGCTCGATAGCGCCGGCGTGAAGGGCAAGAGCGACATCCTCTCGCACATGGACATGATCGTCGCCGCCGGCGGCGGCGAGCGCGACCTCAATGTCGACGCGGCGATCCTGAGCGGGATACGCGGCGCCGCCGATCCGGCCGCCTTTCTCAACGAACGGCTGATGAGCGACCTGCGCCCCACCTTCTTTCTCGCGCAGCTCTCCAATCTGCTGGCCGGCAATATCTCGATCGTGCACGGCGTTACGGGCTCTTCGCGCACCTTCATGGGCGAGGAATCCGCCGGCGTGGATGCCGTGCGCATCGCGCTCGCGCGCATCGCAGCCGGGCAAAGCGAGATCGCTTTGGTCGGCGGCTCCTATAACGGCGAGCGGCCCGATCTGCTGATGCTCTACGAATTCGACCGCTCCGCGCTGAAAGAGCGCTACGCCCCGGTGTGGGAGCGCGGCGAACAAGGCGGCGTCGCCATTGGTTCGCTCGGCGCCTTTCTGGTGCTGGAAGCGCGCGAGCATGCGCAGGCGCGCGGCGCAAAGCCGCTGGCGCGGCTGTCCACCGTGCTGGCCGAGCGCTGCAAGCGCGCGCCGGGCGCCATCACCGCCGGGCTTGCCGCGATGTGGGACAAGATCAAGGCCAAGGTCACGCCCGGGCAAGCCGCGGTGCTGTCGGGCGCCAGCGGGGCCGAGCCCGCCACCAAAGAAGAACGCGCCTTTCTCGCCGCCCATCCCGAGCTTGCCGTGCGCGCAACCGGGTCTTATCTCGGGCATGGGGCGGAGCCGCAATTCGTCATGAATGTCGCGCTGGCCGCCGTCGCGCTCGGCCATGCTAGGCTGTTTCCGCCCTGTGACTCGACCGGACTGGAGCGGCCGATGGCCGGCGACCTGCGCCAGGTCGTGGTGACCGGGGTCGGACATTGGCGGGGCGAAGGTCTGGCGCTGGTCGAAGCGGCCGGGTGAGGAGAAGAACGATGCCGTCAGCGAAGGACAAACAAGGCCGCCCGACCGTCGTGGTGACCGGGCTCGGCGTCATCACTTCGCTCGGCGCCGGCAAGACCGACAATTGGGCCAAGCTCACGGCCGGCGAATCCGGCATCCGGCCGATCACGCGCTTTGCGACCGACGCCTTGAAGACGCGCATCGCCGGCACCATCGATTATCTGCCGGCGCAGGATGCCACCGCCGACCTGACCGAGAATTTCGCCGGGCTCGCCGCCGCCGAGGCGATCGGCCAATCCGGCATCGGCGCCGCCGGCGATTTCCCCGGGCCGTTGTTCGTGGCGGTGCCGCCGATCGAGGTGGAATGGCCGCAGCGCATCGAGATCGCCGCCCGCACCGGCGCCAACGACAAGATCGACTACAACGACCTGTTGCGCGCCTGCTCGGCCTTTCCCGGCTATCACGAGCGCTTCTTGATCGGCTCGGTCGCCCATCATCTGGCCGACAAATTCGGCACCAAGGGCTCGCCGATTTCGCTCTCGACCGCCTGCGCCTCGGGCGCGAGCGCGATCCAGCTTGGCGTCGAGGCGATCCGGCGCGGCGAATCGGAAGCCGCGCTTTGCATCGGCACCGACGGCTCGATCAGCCCGGAGGCGCTGGTGCGCTTCTCGCTGTTGTCGGCGCTTTCGACCAGCAACGAGCCGCCGCAAGGCGCCGCCAAGCCCTTCGCCAAGAATCGCGACGGCTTCGTGATGGCGGAAGGCGCCGGCGCGCTGGTGCTGGAAAGCTACGCGCACGCCAAGGCGCGCGGCGCCAAGATACTCGGGGTGATCGAAGGCTGCGGCGAAATGGCGGACGCCTTCCACCGCACGCGCTCGAGCCCCGACGGCAAGCCGATCATCGGCTGCATCGCCAACGCGCATCAAGGACGCCGGCTTGACGCCCGACGACATCGACTACGTCAACGCGCACGGCACCGGCACGCCGGAAAACGACAAGATGGAATGTCTCGGCGTCGCCGCCGTGCTCGGCGAGCGCGTGAAGGACGTGCCGATCTCCTCCAACAAATCGATGATCGGCCATACGCTGTCGGCGGCCGGCGCGGTCGAGGCGGTGTTCACGCTGCTCACCTTGCAGCACCAGCGCATTCCGCCCACCATCAATTACAACGTGCCGGATCCGGCGATCCCGCTCGACGTGGTGCCGAACACGGCGCGCGACGCCAAGTTCCGCCACGCGATTTCGAATTCTTTCGGCTTTGGCGGGCAGAACGTCTCGCTGGTGATGGGGCTCGAGCCGGCGTGAATGCCGCGGCATCCACCATGCGCGCGCTCCGACTGATCGCCGACCGCAAGCTTGAACTCGCCGACGTGCCCGCCCCGCCGCCGCCCGGCGCGGGCGAGGTGCAGATCCGCGATCAAGGCGGTCGCGCTCAATCATCTCGACCTCTGGGGCTTTCGCGGCATGGCTTTCGCCAAGCGCAAACTGCCGCTGGTGGTGGGCGCCGAGGCCTCCGGCGAAATCGCCGCGATCGGCGCGGGCGTCACCGGCTTCAAAGCCGGCGACAAAGTCGTGATGTACGGCGCCATGACTTGCGGGCATCTGCGCCGCCTGCCGCGAGGGCCGCGACAATCTGTGCGAAAACGTCGGCGGCATCATGGGCTTCCATATCGACGGCTTCGCGCGCGATCTGATCAATATGCCGGCGCGGCTGGTCATTCCGGTGCCGGACTGGCGTGTCGCTGCGCGATGCCGCCTGCGCGCCGATCGCCTTCGGCACCGTCGAGCACATGCTGTTCGACAATGCCAAGCTCAAGCCGGGCGAAACCATTCTGGTGCATGCCGGCGGCTCCGGCATCGGCTCGGTCGCGATCAAGATGGCAAAGGCGCTCGGCTGCACCGTCATCACCACCGTCGGCGACGACGCCAAGGCCGAAAAGGCCAAGGCGCTCGGCGCCGACCACGTCATCAACTACAAGACCGAACGCTTCGAGGGCGTCACCCGCAAACTCACCGCCAAGAAGGGCGTCGACGTGGTGTTCGAGCACGTCGGCGGCGAGGGCTTCAATGCCTCGCTGCTCTGCCTCAAGCGCGGCGGCCGGCTGGTGACCTGCGGTTCGACCGCCGGACCGACGGTGACGATCAATCTGATGCAGCTGTTCCAGCAGCAGTACAAGATTTTCGGCTCGTTCGGCTGCTACGATGCGCAATATCCGCGACAGCCTGTCCAAGATGGCCGCCGGCATGGCGCCGATCATCGACACCGAAGTGCCGCTGGCCGAATTCGAGAAGGGCCTGGCGCGGCTCGAAAGCCGGCAGGTGTTCGGCAAAGTCATCGTGAACTTCTGATGGCGCGGGCATGACGCGGATGATCCGGCGCGCTGCGCCGCGCGCGTCAAAGCGCTTAAGCGACGCCGTCGTCGGCGCGCTCGCCGTCGGCCTGCTCAAGGCTGATGCGGCGCGCCAATCCCGACCGGCTGGCCGACTTCGCCGGCTGGGCCATGCGCCACATCGGCCCGCTGCTGCCGCGAAAACCGCATCGCGCCGCGCCAATCTGCAAGCCGCCTTCCCGGAAAAATCCGCCGCCGAGATCGAGACCATCTTGCGCGGCAGCTGGGACAATCTCGGCCGCATGGGCGCCGAATTCGCCCATCTCGACCGGCTGTGGGATTACGACCCGGCGCATCCGGACCGGCCGGGCCGCATCGAAGTCCCGACAAATCGGCCTCGAGCGGTTCGCCCGGCTCGCCAACGACGGCAAGCCGGCGCTGATCTTCGCCGCCCATCTCGCCAACTGGGAAATGCCGGGCATTTGCGCGGCCACCTACAATCTCGACAGCGCGGTGCTTTACCGCCGCCCCAATATCGCGCGGCTCGACCGCTGGATCGCCGAGACGCGCGAGGCCAGCATGGGCCAACTGATTTCCACCAGCCTGGATGCGCCGATCAAGCTCGCCGAGGCGCTGCAACGCGGCGCCCATGTCGGCATGCTGGTCGACCAATATTACGTGCGCGGCGTGCCGGTGACATTCTTCGGCCGGCGCACCATGGCCAACCCGCTGCTGGCGCGGCTGGCGCGCCATTTCGACTGCCCGATCCACGGCGTGCGCATCGTTCGCCTGCCCGGCAACCGCTTCACCGGCGAAATGACCGAGGCGATCGCGCCGGCGCGCGACGCCGCGGGCAAGGTGGACGTCGCCGGCACCATGCAGATCGTGATCGGCGTGGTCGAAGGCTGGATCCGCGAGCACCCCGAGCAATGGCTGTGGCAGCACCGGCGTTGGCGGCCGGAAGATGAGATCACCGGCCGGTCTTGATCTTGGTCCACAGCCGGTTGAGCAGCCGCTGCGCCTTCTGGTCGCGCGCGCTCACAATGTAGAGCCGCTTCATCGCGGCCGCGTCGGGATAGACGCTCTTATCGTCGAGCACGGCCTTGTCGATGAATTTCTGGCTGGCGAGATTGCCGTTGGCGTACGACACGAGATTGCTGTTCTTGGCCGCCACTTCCGGCTTCAAAAGATAATCGATGAAGGCATAGGCCTCGGCGACGTGCGCGGCGTCCTTCGGGATGGCGAGATTGTCGAACCACATCTGCGCGCCTTCTTTCGGGATCGCGTAGCCGATGACGACGCCGTTCTTGGCTTCGGCCGCGCGCTTCTGCGCCTGCTTGATGTCGCCCGACCAGCCGACCACCAGGCAGATTTCGCCGCTCGCCAGCGCGTTGAGATATTCCGAGGAGTGGAATTTGCGCACCGAGGGACGCACCTTGGCCACCAGGTCGGCCGCCTTCTGCAGATCCTTGGCGTCGGTCGCGTTCGGATCGAGGCCGAGATAATGCAGCGCCGCCGGCATGATGTCGTCGGCGGAATCAAGCATGTGCACGCCGCAATCCTTGAACTTGGCCAGCAATTCGGGCTTGAACACCACGTCCCAGCTGTCGATCGTGGCATTGGCGCCGAGGCGCTCATGCATTGCCTTGACGTTGTAGCCGATGCCGGTGGTGCCCCACATGTAATTGACGGCGTATTGGTTGCCGGGATCGTAGACGGCGAGCCGCTTGGCGATCTCGGGCCAGACATAAACGAGGTTCGGCAGCTTGCTCTTGTCGAGCTTCTGGAATACGCCGGCCTTGATCTGGCGTTCGAGGAAATAGGCGGTCGGCACCACCACGTCGTAACCGGACTTGCCGGCGAGCAGCTTGGTTTCCAACGTCTCATTGGCGTCAAAGGTGTCATATTGCACCTTGATGCCGGTCGCCTTGCTGAAATCCTCGAGCACCTGCGGGTCGATATAGTCCGACCAGTTGTAGACATTGACCACGCGCTGTTGCGCGGCGGCCGGCGCCGCGAAGAGGCCGAGCGCGGCGAACAGAACGGCGGCGAGAGCATGCAGGCGCATGGTTTGTCCCTACTTCACCATGATGCGGCCGTCGAGCACGAGCGCGCCGGCGGCGTCGAGGTGCACCACCGCCAGTTCGCCCGACGACAGGTTGACGCCGAGGATGTCAAAAATATTGGTGACATGCGACACCAGCAGCGCGGGCTGGTTGCGCGGGATATTGTGCATGTAGGCCTTAACCTGCGCGGTGGCGGCGGTGAGCTTGTCGACATCGGCCGCGTAAATCTGGTTCAAGGCCGCCAGTCCGCCTACCGGACCGACTCCGAGCAGCTTGCCGGTCTCGAGCGCGCGGCAGAATTGGCTCGACACGATGCGAACATTGGTGAGGCCGTGTTTGCGCAATTCGGCGCCGAGGCGGCGGGCCTGCGCGCGGCCCTCGTCGTCGAGGTTGCGCTGGATCGCGCAGTCCTTGAGGTCCATGCCATAAGGCTCGAGCCTGCCGCCCGGCGCGTTGGAATGGCGCAGCAGCGCGATGTGGCCGGGCTGCTTGAGCAGCGCCCAAGTCTCCTCGTCGCCCGCCTGCGCCGCCGGCGCCAGCATCAAGCCGATCGCCAAGAGCGCATAGCGCGCAACCGCGCGCGTCCGATTCTGTGGCATTGACGTCCCCCGAAATTAGCCCGTTTTGGTCGGAAGCCCCGCCGCCTTCCAGGCGATGATGCCGCCGGCGAGATGGGACTTGTAAGGATAGCCCTGGTCCTGCGCGGCGAGCGAGGCGGTCACCGAGCGGCGCCCCGAACGGCAGGCGAAAACCACCTGCTTGCCCTGCGGGTCCGGAATGGCGGCGGGATCGAAGCTCGACAGCGGCACGATCACCGCCTCCGGAAAGCTTTCGAGCGCGGTCTCGTTCGGCTCGCGCACATCGACCAGGAGCATGCGCCCCGCGCGCAGGCCCGCCGCCACCTGATCGGCGGTCAGATTTTCTACTTCATCGGCGCGCGGGATCTCATCGGCCATGCCGCAACTCCGTTTTCGGCGGGGTTTTAGCCGGAAACGGAGCACTTCCGCACTAGGCTTTTACAGGGCGACCTGGGTGCCGACTTCCACCACCCGCCCGGTCGGAATCTGGAAATAATCGGTGGCGTCGTTGGCGGCCCGCGTGAGCGCGATGAACAGGCGGTCCTGCCAGCGCGGCATGTCGGACTGGGCCGCCGGCTTGAGCGAGCGGCGCGACAGGAAGAACGAGGTCGACATGATGTCGAACTGCCAGCCGAGCTTGCGGGCGATCGCCAGCGCTTTCGGCACGTTCGGCGTCTCCATGAAGCCGAAACGCAAGCGTCACGCGCGCGAAGGTCTCGCCCACCGGCTCGATGCGCACGCGCTCGGCGGCATGAACCCGCGGCGTGTCGGCGGTCTCGATGGTGAGGATGACGTTATGCTCGTGCAGCACCTTGTAATGCTTGAGGCTGTGCAAGAGCGCGGTCGGCGCGAATGCCGGGTCGCTGGTCAGGAACACCGCGGTGCCGGGCACCCGCACCGGCGGCTTCTTTTCGAGCTCGCGTCACCAGCGATTCGAGCGGCATTTCCTGCTTGCGCGTCTTCTCGAACAGCAGCCGGCTGCCGCGCCGCCAAGTGTACATCAGCGTCATCACCACGCCGCCGAGCGCCAGCGGCATCCAGCCGCCCTCCACCACCTTGAGCAGATTGGCGGAGAGGAAGGTGAGGTCGATGAACAGGAACGGCACGATCAGCGCGGCCGCCGCCCACATCGGCCATTTCCAGACGTGCCAGATCACCACGAAGGCCATCATGGCGGTGACCACCATGGTGCCGGTGACGGCGATGCCGTAGGCGGAGGCGAGCGCGCTCGAGGAGCGGAACAGCGCCACCAGCAGCAGCACGCCGATCAGCAACAGCGTGTTGACGCGCGGCATGTAGATCTGCCCGAACAGCGATTCCGAGGTGTGGCGGATTTCGAGCCGCGGCAGCAGGCCGAGCTGGATCGCCTGGCGCGTGAGCGAATAGGCGCCGGTGATGACCGCCTGGCTGGCGATCACGGTGGCGCCGGTGGCGAGCACGACCATCGGCAAGAGCGCCCAATGCGGAAACATCAGGAAGAAGGGATTTGCGATCGTTTTCGGATCGGCGAGCACCAGCGCGCCCTGCCCGAGATAGTTGACGGTCAATGCCGGCAGCACCACCGTGAGCCAAGCGAAGCGGATCGGTCCGCGGCCGAAATGGCCGAGGTCGGCATAGAGCGCCTCCGCGCCGGTGACCACCAAGAACACGGCGCCGAGCGTGAACAGCGAGATGACGCCGTGATGGATGAGGAAACTCACGCCGTACCAGGGATTGAAGGCGTAGAGCACGGACGGATTTTGTCCGACGTGCCAAAGCCCGGCCGCGGCGATGGCCGCGAACCAGACCAGCGTGATCGGTCCAAAGAAGGCCGCCACCTTGGCGGTGCCGCGCGACTGCACCGAAAACAACGCGATCAGGATCACCACCGTGATCGGCACGATATAGTCGTCGAAGGCAGGCGTCGCGACCTTCAATCCTTCGACGGCCGATAGCACCGACAGCGCCGGCGTGATGATGGCGTCGCCATAAAACAAGGCGCCGCTGATGATGCCGAGCAGGACGACGACCGCGCGGCCGCGATAAAGCGCGCGCGAGGCGAGCGCCATCAGCGCCAGCGTGCCGCCCTCGCCGTTATTGTCGGCGCGCAGCAGGACCAGCACGTATTTGGCGGTGACGACGATGAGCAGCGCCCAGATGATCAGCGACAAGATGCCGAGCACCACCGGCTCACTGGCCGGCGCATTCGGGCCGACCGCCGCCAGCACGGATTCGCGCAGCGCGTAGAGCGGGCTGGTGCCGATGTCGCCGTAGACGACGCCGATGCTGCCGATGGTGAGCGCCCAGAAGGCGGGAACCGTGCCGCTCTGAAGCGTAGGCGCGCCGCCGTTACTGCCGGCGGCAATGCTATGAGCCATGGAGGTTGCCTGAAATTGTGCAGTGCAAAACGACGCGCATATAACGCCGGTTCCATCCGTTCAGCATCGCCTTTTACGCAAGGCAGGCGCGCGAGCCATGCGCAAGGCGCGGACTGCTGACACCAATTTCGCACATAATATCAATCGGTTAGCTAAAAGGCGCGGCTACCGGCGTTAATGATCTACACCGTTACTTGGGTGCCGACCTCCACGACGCGGCCGGTCGGAATCTGGAAAAAGTCGGTGGCGTCGCTCGCCGAACGCGCCAAAGCGATGAACAGGTGGTCCTGCCAGCCCGGCATGCCGGACTGCTGCGACGGCTTGAGCGCGCGCCGCGACAGGAAGAACGACGTCGACATGATGTCGAACTGCCAGCCGTGTTTGCGCGCGATCGCCAGCGCCTTCGGCACGTTGGGCTGCTCCATGTAACCGAACTTGAGCGAGACGCGCGCGAAATGCTCCGACAGCGGCGTGATCTTGACGCGCTCGTCCTCCGGCACGCGCGGCGTATCGGCCGTGATGATGGTGAGGATGACGTTGTGCTCGTGCAGGATCTTGTTGTGCTTGAGATTGTGCAGAAGCGCGGTGGGCGCGAATTCCGGATCGCTGGTGAGGAAGATCGCGGTGCCCGGCACGAAATGCGGCGGCTTTTTCTGTAGATTGCGGAACAACGTGTCGAGCGGCACCTCGTTGCGCCGCGTCTTGTTGCTGAGCAGCGCGCTGCCGCGCCGCCAAGTGAGGATGAGCAGCACCATGGTCGCGCCGAACAGGATCGGCGCCCAGGCGCCTTCGAACAATTTCAGGAAATTGGCCGAGAAGAAGGTCAAGTCGACGATCACAAAAGGCAGGATCAGCGCCAGCGCTTTCCACAACGGCCATTGCCATAGCCGCCAGATCACGATGAAGCCGAGCAGCCCGTCGACCACCATGGTGGTGGCGACCGCGATGCCATAGGCCGAGGCGAGCGCGCTCGAGGTGCGGAACAGGCCGACCAGCAGCAAAACGCCGACCAGCAGCGCCAGCGTCACGCGCGGAATGTAGATCTGCCCGACATGCGAGGCCGAGGTGTGCAGGATGGCGAGCCGCGGCAGCAGCCCGAGCTGGATCGCCTGGTGCACCAGCGAATAGGCGCCGGTGATCACCGCCTGGCTGGCGATGACGGTCGCCGCCGTCGCCAGCACGATCATCGGCAGCAGGAAGGTTTCCGGCACCAGGCGGTAGAACGGATTTTCGATCGCCGCCGGGTCGGCCAGGACCTTGGCGCCCTGCCCGAAATAATTGATCAGCAGCGCCGGCAGCACGAGCGTAAGCCACGCGGTCTGGATCGGCTTGCGGCCGAAATGGCCGAGATCGGCATAGAGCGCCTCGCCGCCGGTGACGCAAAGGAACACCGCGCCGAGCGTGACCAGGCCGATGGTGCCGTGCTCGAGCAGGAATTCGACGCCATAGACCGGATTGATGGCGGCGAGCACGTGCGGATCGTCGCGGATATGCAGCGCGCCGGCGAGCGCGATCGAAACGAACCAGACAACCATGATCGGGCCGAACATCGCCGCCACCTTGGCGGTGCCGCGGCTCTGCGCCGCAAACAGCGCGATCAGGACGATGACCGCGAGCGGCGCCACGTAGTCGCTGAATGCCGGGCTCGCGAGCTTGAGCCCTTCCACCGCCGACAGCACCGAGATCGCCGGCGTGATGACGCTGTCGCCGAGAAACATGGAGGCGCCGATGACGCCGATGATGAACACATAGGTCGTGCGGCGGCCGAGCGCGCGGCTGCGCCAGCGCGGTCAGAGAGAGCGTGCCGCCCTCCCCGTTATTGTCGGCGCGCAGCAGGATCAGCACGTATTTCAGCGTCACCGTGACGATCAGCGCCCACACGATCAGCGACAGCACGCCGAGCACGGTTTCGCGCGTCACCGCGCGGCCGTCGCTGGCCGCGATCGCCGCCTCGCGGAAGGCGTAGAGCGGGCTGGTGCCGATGTCGCCGTAGACGACGCCGACGCTGCCGAGCGCGAGCGCCAGAAAGCTCGGCGCCGCATCGCCGTGCGCTTTGGCGCCGGCAGCAGGCGGGCTCGCGTTTATCCCGTCACTCATCGTGCTGGTTCGGGCCCCACCCCGGCATGGAAGGCGCGGGCTTATATCACTGTAACGCCTGGAATAACACCGCGCCGCGCCGCCGGTTCATCGGCGAGCTGTGGACAAATCCGGGGGCTTCAGGGCTTGAAATCGGGGGGCAGCGGCGGGGCTTCCCGCATCAACGTAATGGTGACCCGCCGGTTGGGCGACATGGCGGGGTTATCCGGGAACAGCGGGTCGGTGTCGGCCTTGCCCGCTACCTCGAACATATGCCCGGACGGCAGCCCCTCGTCGGCCAGGATCTGCCGCACCGCATTGGCGCGATCGGCGGAAAGCTCCCAAGGACCATAGCCGGGCTTGACGGGAAGCGTGCTGACCGAGGTGTGCCCGACGATCGAGATGCGGTACGGCATCGCCTTGAGCGCCGCCGCCATCTTCTGCACCAGCAGGCGGGTGCGCGCATAAGGCTCCTTGGAGCCTTCCGCGAACATCGAGCGGCCGTCTTGGTCGACGATCTCGATGTTGAGCCCCTGCTTGGTTTCCTCCAGCATGATGTGCTTGGAGGCTTCGGCGATCTCCGGCATGTCCTGCAAGGCTTGGCGCAGCGATGCGGAGGCGAGCGCAAATTTCTGATCTTCCTTGAGCCGCGCGCCGTAATTGCGCTGACGGTCTTTCTGGTCGGGCGTCGGATTGGCCGAAGCGTCGGCCGGATCGATTTGCGCGACATTCTTGAGCTTGGCCCGCGTCGGCAGCCCCTGCACCTCGATGACGCCGGAATAGCGCGTGCGGTTCTGCACGCCGAAGGCGTCGCGCATCGAGCCGGCGACGACCTGCAGCTTCTGCTGGTCCTGGGTCGAGAAGGCGACCAGCATCACAAAGAAGCTGACCAGGAGCCCCATCAAATCGGCAAAAGTCACGAACCAGCCGTGACCGCCGTGCGCTGCTTCTTTGCGTCTTGCCATGTTCTGTGGCCCGGAGTTGCGCCGCTCTAAGCGGCGGCCGGCGCCGCCTCTTCTTCGTCGGCGCCCTCATTTTCGGCGTGCCGATGCTTCTCGGGCAGATAGGCGAGCAACATTTCGCGCACCAAGGTCGGGCTCTTGGCTTCGCGGATCATCAGGATGCCGTCGATGATCAGCGTGCGATTGATCTCCTCGTCGACGAGCTTGAGGTGCAGCTTGTCGGCGAGCGGCAGGCAAAAGAGATTGGCGACCGCCGCGCCGTAAAAGGTCGCCAGCAGCGCGCTCGCCATATAGGGGCCGAGCTTTGAGGGATCGGTCATGTTGGCGAACATCTGCACCATGCCGATCAAAGTGCCGATCATGCCGAAGGCCGGCGCGCAGTCGCCGATGGCGCGATAGATTTTCTGGCCCTCGTCGAGATGGGTGAGGAAATTGTCGCGGTCGCGCTCGAGATTGTCGCGGATGAAGGTGGTGTCGTAGCCGTCGGCGACGAAGCGGATGCCCTTGGCGAGGAACGGATCCTCGATGTCGACTTTTTCCAAGCCGACCGGGCCTTGCTTGCGCGCGATTTCGGCGAGACCGGCGAGCTCGTCAACCAGCTCGCGCTGCGTCATGCGGCGCATCGAGAACGCGAATTTCGCGCCCAGCGGCAAGCCGTGCATGATGGATGAGAGCGGGAAGCGGATGAGCGTGGCGGCGAACGATCCGCCGAAAATCACGATGGCGGCGTGCTCGCTGACAAACATATGCAGGTCGCCACCCATCAGGATGACGAGGCACGTCACGCCCACGCCCGCCAACAAGCCGAGACCTGTTGCGATATCCATACCCGACCCCACCCGAACGCAACCGATACGGCGGCCGTAAGCCGCGCTGATCTGACCCTAGACCGGCGCTGTTAAGGAGGGGTAAAGCCTAACCTTTGGTGAAGGAAAAACCGTCAAACCGCGACGACAGGGCCCGTGACCGGCCGTCGAAATGCTGTAAATATCGGCGCAAACGGCCCCGCTGCCCGCAGATAGCCGGTTAACAACCATTAGCAATTCAAGGAGTGCAAGCCATGCGTGAGATCGGCCATTTCATCGGCGGCAAGGAGGTCAAAGGGGTTTCCGGGCGCTTCAGCGACGTCTTCAACCCCAACACCGGCGAGGTGCAGGCCAAGGTTGCGCTCGCCAAGCATTCCGAGGTCGAGCACGCCATCGCCAATGCGGAGGCCGCGCAGCCGGCCTGGGCCGCCACCAATCCGCAACGGCGCGCGCGGGTGATGTTCAAGTTTCTCGACCTGGTCGCCAAGGACATGGACAACCTCGCCAAGCTCCTGTCGTCAGAGCACGGCAAGGTGCTCGCCGACGCGCGCGGCGACATTCAGCGCGGCGTCGAGGTGGTCGAATTCGCCTGCGGCATCCCGCATATGTTGAAGGGCGAATATTCGGAAGGCGCCGGCCCCGGCATCGATCTCTATTCGCTGCGCCAGCCGCTCGGCGTCGTCGCCGGCATCACGCCGTTCAATTTCCCGGCCATGATCCCGTTGTGGAAATGCGCGCCGGCGATCGCCTGCGGCAATGCCTTCATCCTGAAGCCGTCGGAGCGCGACCCGTCGGTGCCGATGCGCATCGCCGAACTGTTCCTGGAAGCCGGCCTGCCGCCGGGCATCCTCAACGTCGTCAACGGCGACAAGGAAGCGGTCGATACTTTGCTCAACGACGCGCGAGTGAAGGCGATCGGCTTCGTCGGCTCCTCGGCGATCGCCGAATACATCTACGCGACCGGCTGCGCCAACGGCAAGCGCGTGCAGTGCTTCGGCGGCGCCAAGAACCACATGATCGTGATGCCGGACGCCGACATGGATCAGGCGGTCGACGCGCTGATCGGCGCCGGTTACGGCTCCGCCGGCGAGCGTTGCATGGCGGTGTCGGTGGCGGTGCCGGTCGGGCAGAAGACCGCCGACATCCTGATCGACAAGCTCATCCCGCGCGTCGAAAGCCTCAAGATCGGTCCCTCCACCGACGACAAGGCCGATTACGGCCCGATGGTGACGCGCGACCTGCTCAACAAAGTGCGCGGCTATATCGACACCGGCGTCAAGGAAGGCGCCAAGCTCGTGGTCGACGGGCGCGGCTTCAAATTGCAGGGCTACGAGAACGGCAATTTCATCGGCGGCTGTCTGTTCGACGAGGTCAAGCCGGACATGAAGATCTACAAAGAGGAGATTTTCGGGCCGGTTTTGTCGGTGGTGCGGGCCAAGAACTACGAGGAGGCGGTGCGCCTGCCCTCCGAGCACGAATACGGCAACGGCGTCGCCATCTTCACCCGCGACGGCGACGCGGCGCGCGACTTCACCCAGCGTGTCAATGTCGGCATGGTGGGCGTGAACTTCGCCATCCCGGTGCCGCTCGCCTACTACACCTTCGGCGGCTGGAAGCGCTCCGGCTTCGGCGATCTCAACCAGCACGGGCCGGATTCGGTGCGCTTCTATACCAAGACCAAGACCGTCACCTCGCGTTGGCCGTCGGGCATCAAGCAGGGCGCCGAATTCGTCATCCCGACCATGAAGTGAGCTAAACCACGGGAATGAGAATCGGCTTCGCGGGCCTGATGCTTGCGGCGCGCAGCAGGGCCGATTGCGCCGGAAGGCGGCTGCCCGGGCGATTTCTTCACGAGCCGACGCTGGACCTTGGCCGAGGGCACGCTCACTATCGCGGACGAGGAAAGCCAGCCGCTGGCGCAGTTGAAATTTGCCGGCGACCGTTTCGCCGGACAATCGACCGGCGGCATAGCGATCACTTTGACACGTTGAGCAAGCCGATGTCCGAATTCCAGCTTTATTGCTTCGCCCAATCCGGCAATGCCTACCGCGCCGCGCTGATGCTCAATTTGATCGGCGCCGACTGGGAGCCGGTCTGGATCGATTTCTTCGGCAAAGGCGTGCAGCGCACGCCGGAATACCGCGGCGACGTCAACGAAATGGGCGAGGTGCCGGTGCTGGTGCACGGCAAGAAGAAGCTGACCCAGTCGGCCGTGATTTTGACCTACCTCTGCGACCTCACCGGCAAGTTCAAGCCGCAAGGCGAGGACGAGCGGCTGGAAGCGCTGCGCTGGATCGTGTTCGACAACCAGAAGGTCAATGGCTTTCTCGGACCGTTCCGCTTTCTCAAGAACTTCGCCAAGCCGGCGGGCGACCCGGCGGTGATGGCGTTCCTGCAAGCACGCGCGCAGAACAACCTCGCCATCGTCAACAAGCGTCTGACCGGGCGACAATACCTGGCGAGCGACCGGCCGACGATCGCCGACGTTTCAATGACCGGCTATTTCTATTATCCGGCCGAGGAGTTCGGCTTCGACATCGCCAAGGATCATCCGGCGATCGCCGCCTGGCTCGCGCGCATGCAGGCGCTGCCGGGCTGGAAGCATCCTTACGACCTGATGCCCGGCTATCCGTTCGGCACCAGCGGATATCGCAATCAGTGATCGTGATGATGGTGGTCGTGATGGCCGTGGCCGTGGCCGTGCGCGTGGGCTGAGGCATAGGCGCCGCCCTCCGGCTCGAACGGCGCCTCGATCGCCGTGGTTTTCGCGCCGAGTGCAGCGAGCAGCGTTTCCAGCGCCGGCTCGCGCCGCACGCGCAGCCGATTGGTCAGCATCTGCACCGGCACGTGGCGGTCGCCGAGCTGCCAGGCCAGCCGTGTCAGCCCGGTCAGATCGGTCGCGCGCGCCTCGAGCAGCGGCTCGGCCGCCGCCACCACTTCCAGCAGCCGGCCGTCGTCCAGTTCCAGCAGATCGTCGGTGCGCAGCCGCGCCGGCGCCGGCAAATCGATGTCGTAATGGCCGCCTTTGACGCCGGCGACCGACAGCGTCTGCGCGCCGCGCTGGGCGTAATCCAAGATCAGCGTGTCGGCGACCGGCCGGTCGCCGCGTTCGGCGGCGGCAACGACGCGGATCGCGCGCGGCATGCCGGGGCTCAGTTCAGCCGCGTCGGACGTTCACTGTCCGCGTCGGCCGGCGGCGGCGCGGGCGCGAACGGCTCGGCGGCCGCCCCGGCGGCTGCGGCCGCCTCCGCGTCCTTGCGCCGGTAATTGCGGTAGGACCACAGGCCGAGCGGCAGGCAGGCCAGATAGGCGAGCGTGCCGAGCGCCAGCACCTGCCATGGATAGCTGACCAGCAGCGCGATGAACAAGACGACCAGCACGAACACCGGCAGCACCATTTCCGGCGGCACGCGCTTGCCGACGCGCTTGCCGGAGAACACCGGCAGCCGCGACACCATCAAGAGCGCGATCGCGAGCGTGTAGAACAGCGTCAGCCACACCACGATCAGCCCGCCCGGCGCGCCGAGCAGCGACAGATAGATCGGCAGCAGCACGGTGATGGCGCCGGCCGGCGCCGGGATGCCGGTGAAGAAATTGCCCGCCCAAGCCGGCTGGTTGGGATCGTCGATCATCACGTTGAAGCGCGCGAGCCGCAACCCGGCGCAGATCGCGAACACCATGGCGGCGATCCAGCCGGCCGAGTGCAATTCGTGCAGGCCCCAGAAGTAGAGGATCAGCGCCGGCGCCACGCCGAAATTGACGAAGTCGGCGAGGCTGTCGAGCTCGGCGCCGAACCGCGAAGTGCCCTTGAGCATGCGCGCGAGCCGGCCGTCGATGCCGTCGAGCAGCGCGGCGAACACGATGGCCGCGAGCGCGAGCTGGATGTTGTTTTCGACCGCGACGCGGATGGCGGTCAGACCCGCGCACAGCGCGAGCAGCGTGATGAGATTGGGCAGCAGCGTGCGCACCGGGATCGGCTTGAAGCGGCGGGAGCGAAAGCGCGGCGGCGACGGATCGATGGGTTGAAAGACCATGCCGCCAATATAAGGCGTTTCGCGCGCAGGCGCCACGGCGCGCCAAGGCCGGCCAAGGCGGCCCCGCCGGCGTTAACGAATCGCCGGCCGCGCATGCTAAGAGCCGGATACGACACGAACCCACCGCGAGGAAACATGTCTATTGCCCGCCGGCTATCCTTGCTGCTGCTCGCCGCCCTCGCGTTGGGCGGGGCCCCCGCTGCGGCGAAAGACGCCGACTATGTCGGCACCTGGGGAAAGGATCTCGCCCAGTGCAAGATCGGGCAGGAAATGGAAAACGCGCCCATGATCGTCAAGCCGCGCCGTTACGACCGGCACGAAACGCACTGCGCCTTTACCTCGGTACGGCGCGAAGGAACGACGTGGCGAGTGAAAGCGCAATGCTCGGTCGAAGGGGACAAGCAACCCTCCGATTTCATCTTGTCGGTCACCGGCGACCGGCTCTCGATGAAGGCCGGGAACGCCAAGCAAATTTTCCAGCGCTGCCGGTAACGCGAGTTACGGCACCAGCGCCGACAGCACGATCTGCACGATCTTCAATCCGGCATTGTCGAACGAATGCGCCAGCATGGGCACGACGGCGTTGCCGCTGCGCCAGCGCAGCGCGCCGAATATCGCGCTCGAGACCAGATATTGCACCACCGAACCCCACTCCACGGCGCCGTCCGGCATCCAGTAGCTGTAATGCATGGCAGCGAATAGAACCGTGCTCACCAGAAACGCCATCCATTTGCCGTGATAAAACTCGACGCCGCGCCATAGGAAGCCCCTGAAAAACGTTTCCTCCACGAACGGCGACAGGATGAGGGTCGGCCACCACTTCAAGACGAACCACCAAGGCGACGTGCCGGCAGCGATCGCCGCGCGATATTCGCCAACCGCCCCCGCGGCGTTTCCGCTGAAGAACACCAGCGCGCCGAATGCCGCATAGAGCGCTGCCATGATGGCAAAGGCGAGCAGGACGTCGCGCAGGCGCGGGCGCCGCCAACCCAAATAGTCGCAGAGCGGCACGCGTGTCAGCCGCGCCGCCAGCATCGTGACGAGCAAAGTGACGGCCCAGGCCGCGAGAAGCCGAGCTGCCGTGTCGCGAAATGGCGGTCGAGCGCCGCCTGCAAGCCGGACGAATTCAGCGCGAGATCATAGAGTCGCCCGGCGATCTCGAACACCACGACGTACCACGCCAGCGAGGCCAACAGGCCCCAGGGCCGGCGGTCGCCGGCCGGAGAATCGCCGGGCATTTCCATCGCTGTCCCCTAGCCGCTGCGGAAGGCGCGCCCGCTGTCGGCCGTCAAGATATCGGCCAGCACGGTCTCGCCGGCGATCGCGGTCTGCCCGACCGCGACCAGCGGCGGCGTGTGCTCCGGCAGGTAGACGTCGAGCCGCGAGCCGAAGCGGATCATGCCGAAGCGCTCGCCGGCGCCGACCGGCTGGCCGTCGCGCACGAAGCAGACGATGCGCCGGGCGACCAGCCCGGCGATCTGCACCACCGCGACGCGGCCGCGGGCGGCGGCGATCACCAGCGAATTGCGCTCGTTGTCGGCGCTCGCCTTGTCGAGGTCGGCGTTGAAGAACTTGCCGGGCTGATAGACGATGTTCTCGATGCGGCCGGCGACCGGGCTGCGGTTGACGTGGCAGTCGAACACGCTCATGAAGATCGAGATGCGCGGCAGCGGCGTCGCGCCGAGGCCGAGCTCCGTGCGGCGGCGACGCGGTGGTGACCTGGCTGATGCGGCCGTCGGCCGGCGCCACCACCAGGCCCTCGCGCACCGGCGTCACGCGCGGCGGGTCGCGGAAGAAAAAGATGCACCAGAGCGGTGAGCAGCGTGCCGAGCCAGCCGAGCGGGGTCCACAGCCAGAACAGGATCAGGGCTGGCGAGCGCGAAGGCGCCGATGAAGGGATAGCCCTCCGGCGTGATCGGCACGACCTGCGCGCGAATCGAGTTGAGAATCGACATCGGCGCTAGTCTACTCCGCGGCGTCGGCCGGCACATCGAGCGGCAGGGCCGCGGCGCGCGAGATCCTCGGCGACCGGCGGCGGATTGCGGTTGGGCGCCGCCACCTGCTCGCCGGCACGGGCGAGCTTCTCGCGCGCCTCCTCCGCCTCGCGCTGGCGGTTCCACATGCTGGCATAGAGGCCGTCTTTGCGCCAGCAGCGCATAATGCGTGCCGCGCTCGACGATCTCGCCCTGGTCGAGCACGATGATCTCGTCGGCGCCGACGATGGTGGAGAGCCGGTGCGCGATCACCAGCGTGGTGCGGCCCTTGGAGACGCGCTCGAGCGCGTCCTGGATTTCCTTCTCGGTGTGGCTGTCGAGCGCGGAGGTCGCCTCGTCGAGCAGCAGGATCGGCGGGCGCCTTCAGGATGGTGCGCGCAATCGCGACGCGCTGCTTCTCGCCGCCGGACAGCTTCAGGCCGCGCTCGCCGACTTCGGTCTCGTAGCCGTGCGGCGCAAGGCGGATGAAGCGGTCGATCTGCGCGAGCTTGGCCGCCTCCTCCACCTCGGCGTCGCTCGCCTCCCAGCGGCCGTAGCGGATGTTGTAGCGGATGGTGTCGTTGAACAGCACGGTGTCCTGCGGCACCATGCCGATGGCCTGGCGCAGCGATTTCTGCGTCACGTCGCGCGATGTCCTGGCCGTCGATCAGAATGCGGCCGCCGGAGAGATCGTAGAAGCGGAACAGCAGCCGCGAGATGGTCGATTTGCCGGCGCCCGAGGGGCCGACCACCGCGACCGTCTTGCCGGCCGGCACCTCGAAGGTGATGCCCTTGAGAATGCGGCGCTCCGGCTCATAGGCGAAGGCGACATTCTCGAATCGGACCGCGCCGCTGGTGACCTTCAGCGGGAGCGCGCCGGGCGCATCCTTGATCTCCGGCTCGCGCGCCAAAATCGAGAACATGGTCTCGATGTCGATCAGCGCCTGCTTGATCTCGCGATAGACCATGCCCATGAAATTGAGCGGCTGGTAGAGCTGGATCATCATCGCGTTGATCAGCACGAAATCGCCGATCGTCTTGGTGCCGGCCTTGATCTCGAAGGCGCACATCACCATCACGGCGGCCAGCCCGCAGGTGAAGATCACCGCCTGCCCGGCATTGAGCACCGCGAGCGAGGTATAGGCGCGAACGCTCGCCTCCTCGTAGCGCGCCATGGAGCGGTCGTAGCGCGCGGCCTCGCGCTCCTCGGCGGAGAAATATTTGACCGTCTCGTAGTTGAGCAGCGAATCGATCGCCTTGACGTTGGCGTCGGTGTCGCTGTCGTTCATCTTGCGGCGGATGCCGATGCGCCATTCGGTGGCGCGATAGGTGTAGATCATGTAGAGCGCGACGGTGACCACGATCACCGCCACGTAGCGCCAGTCGAACTGCCACATCAGCACGCCGACGATCAGCGCGACCTCGATGATGGTCGGCGCCAGTTGCAGGATCACCATGCGCACGATGGTCTCGATGGCGTTGCGGCCGCGCTCGAGCACGCGCGTGAGCCCGCCGGTCTTGCGCTCGAGATGGAAGCGCAGCGACAGCTCGTGCATGTGCACGAAGGTGCGGTAGGCGAGCCGCCGCACCGCGTGCATCGCCACCTTGGCGAACATGCCGTCGCGCAATTGCGTCAGCGCCGCCATCAGGATGCGCATGCCGCCATAGGCGATCGTCATGGCGACCGGCGCGGCCAGCGCCCAGAGCAGCCAGTCGGAGGCGGCGACCGGCGCGCTGCCCTGGCCGGCGAGCGCGTCGGTCGCCCATTTGAAGGTGAACGGCACCGCGATGGTGGCGAGCTTGGCGGCGAGCAGCAGCACCATGGCGCCGAGCACGCGCAGTTTCAGGTCGCGCCGGTCGGACGGCCAGATATAGGGCCAGAGGTGGATCACGGTCGCGAGCAGCGCGCCGCGGCTCGGCGGAGACGCGCGTTTCAGCATCGACGGGCGGATGACGGTGCGTGATGGTCGCTCATGCAAGGCCCGGAACCGACGGGCTCTCAGGCGCCGTCTTCGACCCTCCATATAGGCGGATTCCGCCCGGTAATCACCCCGGCGCGCGGCATAAGGCACCGTTTTCGCGGGAGATTTCGCTGCCTTGACGCTGCCGCCGACGCAGCGCACATGCAGGCGCATGAACAAAATCGAAAAAATGCACAAAATCCGAAAAATCTGCGTCTATTGCGGCTCCGGACCGGGCACCGACCCGGCTTTCGTCGACGCCGCCCGCGCCTTCGGCAAGATTCTCGCCAAGAACGGCATCGGCCTGGTCTATGGCGGCGGCGCCGTCGGCATGATGGGCGAACTGGCCGCACGCCGTGCTCGAGAACGGCGGCGAGGTCGACCGGCATCATCCCCGAATTCCTGATGGCGCGCGAGCACGCCCTGCAAGCGAGCGCAAGGGCTGATCGTCACCCGCGACATGCACGAGCGCAAACGCAAGATGTTCGAGCTGGCGGACGCCTTCGTCGCGCTGCCGGGCGGCGTCGGCACGCTGGAGGAGATGGTCGAGCAGATGACCTGGGTGCAGCTCGGCCGCCACACGCAAGCCGGTGCTGCTCGCCAATATCGAGAGATTCTGGGAGCCGCTCTGCGCGCTGCTCGATCACATGAAGACGCTGGAATTCATCCGCGGCGATCTCGAGCTTCGATCTGCTGGTCGCCGACAAGGTCGAAGACATCCTGCCGATGCTGCAAAAAGCGGCGGACGCGGTGCCGGCCGACGCCAAGGAGATGACCGCGGCGGATGCCGACCGGCTGTGATCGTCTAGGCTGGCCGGACGAACGTCACCGCCTCGATGCGGTTGCCGTCGGGATCGCGGATGAAGGCGGCGTAATAGTCTCGTGATATTGCGCGCGGAAGCCGGGCGCGCCGTCGGAGGTGCCGCCGGCGGCGAGCGCCGCGGCATGGAAGGCATCGACCGCCGTCGCGGGACGCCGCGCGCAAGCAGATATGCGCGCCGCTATCGGCGGCGACCGGCGCCATATCGGCGCGGCGGTTGATCCAGAACTCGGGATATTTCTTGCCGATAGCCGATCGCCGCGTCCGGGCCATTCGCGCAATTGGCTCATGCCGAGCGTCGCCAGCAGCGCTTCGTAGAACCGCGCGCCAGCCGTCAAGATCGCGCACCGCGATGGAAACGTGGTCGATCATTGACGATCCTCCCTGTCGTCCCCGCGAAAGCGGGGACCCAGTACGCCGGCCTGTCCGAAAGCATAAACTGGGGTACTGGATTCCGGCTCGTCGCTTGCGCTCGGCCGGAATGACAGCTTACCTTACGCCGGCGCCTCGACTTCACCAGCTTGTAGACGATCGAATCCATCAGCGCCTGGAACGAGGCGTCGATGATATTGGGCGACACGCCGATCGTGGTCCAGTGCTCGCCGGCCTCGTCCTCGCTCTCGATCAGCACGCGCGTCACCGCCTCGGTGCCGGCATTGAGGATGCGCACGCGGTAGTCGGTGAGCTTCAGGCCGCTCGATGTATTTCTGGTACTTGCCGAGGTCCTTGCGCAGCGCCAGGTCGAGCGCGTTGACCGGGCCGTTGCCTTCCGCCGCCGAGATCATGGCGTCGTCGCCGACCTTCACCTTCACCACCGCCATGGTGACGGTGACGCGCTCGCCGTCGCGCGTTGTTGCGCTGCTCGACATTGACGTCGAATTGCGTGACGTCGAAATAATTCGGCACGGTGCCGAGCGTGCGCCGCGCCAGCAGTTCGAACGAGGCGTCGGCCGCCTCGTAGGCATAGCCGATGGTCTCGCGCTCCTTGACGATCTCCAGCAGGCGCGCCGATGCGCGGATCGTCCTTGTCGGCCTTGATGCCGATGCGCTCGAGCTCGGCCAGCACGTTGGACTTGCCGGCCTGCTCCGACACCAGCACCTTGCGCCTGTTGCCGACGCTTCCGGCGCGACGTGCTCGTAGGTCGCCGGCTCCTTGACGATCGCGGAAGCATGGATGCCGGCCTTGGTGGCGAAGGCGCTCTCGCCGACATAGGGCGCGTGGCGGTTGGAGGCGCGGTTGAGCCGCTCGTCGAGCGCGTGCGAGACATGCGCGAGCTTGTGCAGCGCCTCGTCCGACACGCCGATGTCGAAGTGCTCGGCGAATTCCGGCTTGAGCTTGAGCGTCGGGATGATCGACACCAGATTGGCGTTGCCGCAGCGCTCGCCGAGGCCGTTGAGCGTGCCCTGGATCTGGCGCGCGCCGGCGCGCACCGCGGCAAACGAATTGGCCACCGCCTGCTCGGTGTCGTTATGGGCGTGGATGCCGACATGGTCGCCGGGGATGGCCTTGCAGACCGCGCCGACGATCTCCTCGACCTCGTGCGGCAGCGTGCCGCCATTGGTGTCGCACAGCACCACCCAGCGCGCGCCTTCGTCGTAGGCCGCCTTGGCGCAGGCAAGCGCGTATGCGGGATTGGCCTTGTAGCCGTCGAAGAAATGCTCGCAGTCGAGCAGCACTTCCCTGCCCTTGGCCTTGGCCGCCTGCACGCTGTCGCGGATCGAGGCGAGGTTTTCCTCGTTGCGTGGTCTCGAGCGCGACGCGCACGTGATAGTCCCAGGCCTTGGCGACGAAACAGATGGCGTCGGCCTTGGCGTCGAGCAGCGCGGCGAGGCCGGGATCGTTCGAGGCCGAGCGGCCCGGCCGCCGCGTCATGCCGAAGGCGGTGAAGGTGGTCTTGAGGCCGCGCTCGGTGCCGAACAATTCGCTGTCGGTCGGATTGGCGCCCGGATAGCCGCCCTCGACGTAATCGATGCCGAGCTCGTCGAGCATGCGCGCGATCGCCAGCTTGTCGGCGAGCGTGAAATCGACGCCGTTGGTCTGCGCGCCGTCGCGCAGCGTGGTGTCGAACAGATAGAGGCGCTCTTTCATCGGCGCGCGCTCCTCGCTTCACCTCTCCCGCTTGCGGGGGAGGTCGACGCGCGTAGCGCGTCGGGAGGGGGCAGTCGTTTGCGAACGCGACGTCAATGAACAGCCCCCTCCCCAACCCTCCCCCGCAAGCGGGGGAGGGAGAATGCACGCCGTCGCGCAGCGTGGTGTCGAACAGATAGAGGCGCTCGCGGGCCATGATCACACGAACCGGCTGGCGACGTAGAGCGCGAGCAAGACGGCGGCGGCGAGCACCACGTATTTCAGCACGATGTAATATTTCCAGTGGCGCGGAAACGGCGTGTCGGGTTTCATGAGGCCTCCCGCTTGGCGAGTTGCTTCTGCATGGTGGTGTTGGCGAGCCATTCGCCGCCGGTCGAAACGGTGTTGCGCTGCTGGGCGGCGTAGCCGCGCCGCAGGAAGAAGCCGTAGGCCGTGTCGCTGGCGTCGACCTTGAGCGCGGCGGCGCCGCGGCCGGCGGCGAGCTTTTCCAGCGCGTCGATCAGCAGCGCGGCGACGCCCTGATTGACCGCGGCCGGATGGATATAGAGCATGCCGATCTTGTCCTTGCCTTCGAGCGTGGCGAAGCCGACCGGCGAGCCGGCCAAGGTGGCGACCAGCGTCAATTCCTGGCTGAGATCGCCGCCGAAAGCCGCCGCGTCGTCGGCGAGCGAGGCCCAGGCCTCGCGCTGCGCCTCGCTGTAGTCGTCGCCGGTCAATTCGGCGATCGCCTCGCGGAAGATCTCGGCGAGCAGCGGCGCGTCGGCCGGCAGAAACGGCCGCAGGCCGAGCTCGGGATGCGCCTGCGCGCTCATGGCGCGAGCGCCCTTCTTTCTTCACCTCTCCCGCTTGCGGGGGAGGTCGACCGCCGAAGCGATAGCGAAGGCGGTCGGGAGGGGGTCCTTTGCGCAAAGATGTGCCAAGCAGCATTCCCCCTCCCCACCCCTCCCCCGCAAGCGGGGGAGGGAGTAGGCCATGCAGTGCCGCGCGCGCCTGCTCGTGTCCTCATCGCGCGATCTCCCAGGTGGTGCCGTCCTTGGAGTCCTTGAGCACGACGCCCATGGCGGCGAGCTCGTCGCGGATGCGGTCGGATTCTTTGAAGTCTTTGGCCGCGCGAGCGCCGCTTGCGCGCCTCGATGAGTGACGTCGATCTTCGTTTCGTCGACGGTCGTGCGGCGCGGCATAAGCCTGCATGAACTTGCGCTTCGACTGCGCCATCGAGACCGATAAGCATGCCCGACGCCCTCAACGTCCGCTTCCGTTCGACCTGGGCCGCGCCACGATCGCCTGACCGCGGACTTCGCCGGCAATGCGCGTGAAGCTGCGGTCAGCGCGTTCGGCGTGTTCAGATCGTCGCGCAGCGCGGCGACGAATTCGGGATCCGGACGTCCCAGCTGGAATTCGTCTCGTCGCCGATCGATGTCGTACCAACCATCCAAGTATCTTGCTGCTTTCCTCCAAGCCCTTTCACGGTCCAATCGATTGGCTGCCGGTAATGCGTGCGTAGCATGTGCAGCCGCAGCCACTTCGCCCGGCCAATTCCTCGTTAGCAATTCGTGGATGGTCACAAAGTTGCCGAGCGCTCTTCGACATCTTCTCGCCTTCGACCTGCAAGAAGCCGTTGTGCATCCAGAAATTCGCCATCACCGGCGTATGGAAGGCGCAGCGCGATTGCGCGATCTCGTTCTCGTGGTGCGGAAACACGAGATCGATGCCGCCGCCGTGGATGTCGAAGGTCTCGCCGAGCAGCGCCGCCGACATCGCCGAGCATTCGATGTGCCAGCCCGGGCGGCCGCGGCCCCACGGGCTGTCCCAGCCCGGCAGCTCCGGCGGCGACGGCTTCCACAACACGAAATCCATCGGGTCGCGCTTGTAGGGCGCCACCTCGACGCGCGCGCCCGCTTCCATCTCGTCGAGCGAGCGTTTCGACAGTTTGCCGTAGTCGGGCATGCTCGCGACCGCGAACAACACATGACCTTCCGCCACGTAGGCATTGCCATTGGCGATCAGCCGCTCGATCAGGCGGATCATGTCGACGCTGGCGGCGGGCTTGCTGACGTATTCGGTGGCGCGCGGCTCGAACGTCGGCTCCAGGCAGCCGAGCGCCGCCACGTCGGCCTTGAAATTCCGGTAGGTCTCTTCGGTCAGCTCGCGAATGGAGACGCCGCGCTCGGCCGCGCGCGCGTTGATCTTGTCGTCGACGTCGGTGACGTTGCGCACGTAGGTGACGTGCTCGGCGCCGTAGAGGTGCCGCAGCAGCCGGAACAGCACGTCGAACACGATCACCGGCCGCGCATTGCCGATATGGGCGAAGTCGTAGACCGTCGGCCCGCACACATACATGCGCACGCGCTCGGGATCGAGCGGGGTGAACACCCGCTTCTCGCGCGTCAGCGTATCGTAGAGCTTGAGCTCCATAGTTGGACGACATTGGCAAAGACACCCGTGGGCCCCGCTGGCCCGGCGTCCCTAAACTCTCGAACTTGAGAAAAGACGGCCGCAGCCAGCGATGGGCGCTAGCTAATAATCTCGCGGCAAATGCCGTGAGTTTGGTTAAGGCCGTGCATGGCGCGGACAATGCTCGACTTTCTCGGCCGCCGTCAAGCCCGCGGCAAAAGTGCCGTGAAACAAGCGTAAACGCAGCGCCCGCCGCGGCACGGTTAATCGGCCCTTAACATTTTGCCCGCAAGCTCAAGGCTAAGACGCGCAAACGCGCGCCTTCTGTGTTCGCCAGGCGATTTCCATGCGTGTTGCGTTGCTCAGTCTTGCCGCTTTGCTTGCCATGGCGCTGCTTTCGCCCGCGCAAGCCGAGCGCCGCATGTTCATCATCGCCAACGAAGCGGACGGCTACGGCATCGACCGCTGCCTCGCCGCCGGCGACAAATGCGGGGCGGCCGCCGCCAACGCCTATTGCAAATCGCACCAGTTCGCCTCGGCCAGTTCCTACCGAAAGGTCGAGCGCGACGACATCACCGGCGCCATCCCGACCGGCGCGACCGGCGGCTGCCGCGACGCCAAATGCGAGGTCGTCGCCATCGTCTGCACCCGCTAGGCGCGGCCGAGGCACTCGGCTGCAAGCGCGTGCGCCGGACCCTCGCCGAACTCGCCAACGCGCGCGGCGCCGGATAGATTGCGCTCCTGCCAGCCGGGAGGCCCCGTGAAACTCTACAGCTATTTCCGTTCGTCGGCCGCCTACCGCGTCCGCATCGCGCTCAACCTCAAGGGCCTGCCTTATGAAATGGACTTCGTCCATCTCACCAAGGACGGCGGCCGGCAGCACAGCGCGGAATTCAACGCCGTCAATCCGGCCAAGCTCGTGCCGGCGCTCCGGCTCGACGAGCGGCGATGTCCTGACGCAATCGCTGGCGATCATCGACTATCTGGACGAAACACATCCGCAGCCGCCGCTGCTGCCGGTAGACCCGCTGCAGCGGGCCAAGGTGCGCGCCGTGGCGCTGACGATCGCCTGCGACATTCATCCGCATCGACAATCTCAGGGTGCTGCAATACCTCAAGCGCACGCTCAAGCATGAGCAATCCGACATCGACGCCTGGTACCATCACTGGATCATCCAGGGCTTCAATGCGATCGAAGCCGCGATCGCGCCGGGGCCCTATTGTTTCGGCGCGCAGGTGACGCTCGCCGACATCTGCCTGGTGCCGCAGGTGTTCAACGCGCGGCGGCTGAAGGTGCCGCTCGAGGCGTTCCCGAAAATCGTCGCGGTCGAAGCCGCCTGCCTGAAACTCGCCGGCCTTCGACAAAGCGCGGCCGGAAAACCAGCCGGATGCGGAGTGACGGCGGCGCTGGCGCCTGCTAGACCGCGCCCGTTCCCCGCAGACAGCGCACAGCGCGAATTTCCCGTGGCCAAAGCCAATATTCTCCGCGTCGTCCTCTGGATGGTCGGCGCCTTGCTCTCCTTCTCGGCCATGGCGGTGTCGATCCGCGAATTGGCGCGCGGCGGGCTTGAGCATTTTCGAGATCCTGGCGATCCGCAGCGGCGCCTCGCTCATCGTTCTGCTTTGCGCTGCTCGCGCTGCGGCCCGAATTGCGCGTGCACGCCTTGCCGCGCCGCATGGGCCTCAACCTCACGCGCAACACTCGTCCACTACGCCTCGCAATATGCCTGGGCGCTGGCGCTCACTATGCTGCCGCTGGCGACCGTGTTCGCGCTCGAATTCACCATGCCGGCCTGGACCGCGCTGCTCGCCGTCTGGCTGCTGCACGAGCGCATGACGCCGAGCCGCCTCGGCGTCGTCGTGTTCGGGCTGATCGGCGTGCTGGTGATCCTGCGGCCCGGCATCGCCAGCTTCAATCCGGCCTCGGTGCTCGTCCTGGCGGCCGCCTTCGGCTACGCCATCACCATGATCACGACCAAGCAGCTGACCAGGACCGAGACCACCTTCGGCATCATCTTCTGGATGGCGGTGATCCAGTTTCCGATCTCGCTTCTCGGCAGCGATCCCGACGCTTCGTCATGCGATTCGACGCGCGCGACATTCTGCCTTTGCTCGGCGTGGCGGGCGCCGGCCTCACCTCGCATTATTGCCTGAGCAACGCCTTCCGCGCCGGCGACGCCACGCTGGTGGTGCCGCTCGATTTCATGCGCATCCCGCTGATCGCGGTGGTCGGCTGGGCGTTTTACGGCGAGGCGCTCGACATTTTCGTGCTGTTGGGCGCCCTGATCATCATCGCCGGCGTGCTCTGGAACCTGCGGTCCGAAAGCGCCCGCGCGCATTAACGCCGGCCAACGTGATCCTCGCGCCGCCATAATTTAGGGGCTAAAGTGCCGGCCATGATCCGATCCTTGCTTCCGCGCGGCGCGCTCGCCGCCATCGTCCTGACCGCCGCGGCTCCTGCGTTCGCGCAGGCGCCGCCACCCGCCAAGCCCGGCCTGCCAGCGCCTGGAGGCGCAGTTGACCGCGCTCGACCGCGGCAATTCCGATCCGGCGCGCGCGCAGCAAATTCGCGGCGCCGAGGACGCCGTCAACCGCCAGCAAGTCGAGGTCGACCGGCTGGTCTCGCAGTCGCGCCGCATGGGCTGCGAAAGCTCCGGCTTCTTCTCGATCTTCAGCAACCCGCCGCCGCACTGCGGGCCGCTGGTCCGCCAGATCGGGCAGCGGCGCTCGCAGCTCGAGCGCATGCAGAACGACCTGGAACGGCTGTCACGGCGGCACCACCGAGCGCGCCGCCCAGCGCCAGTCGCTGCTGATCGCGCTCGGCAACAACGGCTGCGGCCCGCAATACCGCTCGGCGGCGCTCGCCGGCGAGCAGTGCCGGGTTCTTCGACAGCCTGTTCGGCAACAACAACAGCAACGTCTATTCGCCGGCGGCCCGATGGGCGGCACCTTCCGCACCATTTGCGTGCGCACCTGCGACGGCTTTTATTTCCCGATTTCCTACGCGACCTCGCCGGACCGCTTCCGCGACGACGAGCAGACCTGCCAGCGCATGTGTCCGGCGGCGGAGACGCAGCTTTACACCTACCACAATCCCGGCGAGGAAGTGACGCAGGCCGTCTCGCTCACCGGCAAGCTCTATACCGAGCTGCCGACCGCCTTCCAGTATCGCAAGGCGCTCGACGCCGCCTGCAGCTGCCGGCGCGCCGGGCGAGACCTGGTACGACGCGCTCAAGACCAGCGGCCCGGACTACACCGTCGCGCCGGGCGACGTCGTGGTCACCGAAGAGAGCGCCAAGAAGCTTTCGCTCCCGCGCATCGGTCCCGACGGCAAGCCGATCAAATACGACCCGCCGCCCAAGAATGCGGCGGCGCCGCTGCCGCCGAAACAGCCGGATCTTGCCGACGCGCCCGGCCAGCCCGATCCCGCCAAGCGCACGGTGCGCACCGTCGGCCCGACTTTCCTGCCGCCGCGCTGAATTTCAGAAATCGAAGGCTTCGGTCTTCGCCGGCTTGCCGGTACCAGCGACGCATCGGGCGCGGCCGGCGGCGTGCCCGGATCGCGGAATCGGTTGGTGATCGGATAGCGCCGGTCGCGGCCGAAATTCTTCAGCGTCACCTTCACGCCCGGCGCCGCCTGCCGGCGCTTGTATTCGGCGATGTTGAGCATGCGCTCGATGCGCACGACGGTGGCGCGCTCGAAGCCGGCCGCGACGATGCTGGCGATCGGCTCTTCGCGCTCCACCAGCCGCTCCAGGATCGGATCGAGCACGGCATAAGGCGGCAGCGAATCCTCGTCCTTCTGGTTCTCGCGCAATTCGGCGGTCGGCGGGCGCGTCAGAATGTTCTCGGGGATCACGCGGCCGTCGGGTCCGAGCGCGCCCGGCGGCTTCCAGCTGTTGCGCAGCCGCGCCAGCCGAAACACCTCGGTCTTGTAGAGATCCTTGATCGGATTGAAGCCGCCGTTCATGTCGCCGTAGAGCGTGGCGTAGCCGACCGACATTTCCGACTTGTTGCCGGTGGTCACCACCATCAGATCGAACTTGTTGGAGATCGCCATCAGGATGGTGCCGCGCGCGCGCGCCTGCAGATTTTCCTCGGTGACGTCGCGCGGCCGATCCGGCGAAGGCCGGCTTGAGCGCGGCTTCGAAGCCTTCGACCGCGGCGGCGATCGGCAGCGTGCTGTAGTGCACGCCGAGCGCCTTGGCGCAGGCCGGCGGCATCGTCGAGCGATTCCTGCGCGGTGAAGCGGTAGGGCATCATCACGCAGCGCACGCGCTCGGCGCCGAGCGCATCGACCGCCATCGCCGCGCACAGCGCCGAGTCGATGCCGCCCGAGAGGCCGAGCACCACGCCGGGGAAGCCGTTCTTGTCGACGTAGTCGCGCAAGCCCAGCACGCAGGCCGCGTAATCGGCCCGGTCGCCTTCGAGCGTCGCGGTGTTCGGCCCGCCGTCGCAATGCCAGCTCGCGCCGTTGCGCCGCCAGCGCGCGGTCACCACGCATTCCTGGTAAGAGCCGAGCTGGAAGGCCAGCGAACAGTCGGCATTCAAGCCGAACGAAGCGCCGTCGAACACCAGTTCGTCCTGCCCGCCGACCTGGTTGACGTAGATCAGCGGCAGGCCGGTTTCCTTGACGCGCGGCACCGACGACGTTGAGCCGCTGGTCGGCGACGCCGTGCCGGTAGGGCGAGCCGTTGGCGACCACCAGCAATTCGGCGCCGGTCTCGGCCAGGCACTCGACCACGTTTTCGTAGTCGCCCCAGTCGGTCCAGATGTCCTCGCAGATCGGCAGGCCGAGGCGCACGCCGCGGAAGCTCACCGGCCCCGGCATCGGCCCGGCGGCGAAGACGCGCTTCTCGTCGAACACGCCGTAATTCGGCAGATTGACCTTGTAGCGCAGCGCCGCGATGCGGCCGCCCTCGAGCAGCGCCATGGCGTTGTAGAGCTTGCCGCCGTCGACCCAGGGCGTGCCGACCAGCAGCGCCGGGCCGGGCGCCGCCGTCTCGCGCGCGAGCGTCTCGACCGCCGCGCGGCAGGCCGCCTGGAAGGCCGGCTTGAGCACCAGATCCTCGGGCGGATAGCCGGCGATGAACAGCTCGGGGAAGACGACGAGATCGGCGCCCTGCTCGGCCGCCTGCGGCGCGTGCGCGGCGCGCTTTCTCGGCATTGCCGGCGATGTCGCCGACAGTCGGATTGAGCTGCGCGACCGCGATCGCGAGCTGATCGGCAGGACGGGCGTTCATGGCATTGATCTAGCGCCTCGCCCCCAGCGCCGCAATTGCACGCACGCGCGGACGAATGACTGCCATGCGTGCCGCTAGAGCCCGGCGGCGGCCGGCATCGGGCTTGGCCTTGCCGGCGCGCTCCTTCTTGAGCAGTTCGGCCGAGCAGGAAGGCGAGATCGATCGCCTGGTCGGCGTTGAGCCGCGGATCGCAGACCGTGTGATAGCGGTCGTTGAGATCGGCGTCGGAGATGGCGCGCGCGCCGCCGGTGCATTCGGTGACGTTCTGTCCGGTCATCTCCAGATGCACGCCGCCGGCATAGGTGCCTTCGGCCGCATGCACCTCGAAGAAGCTGCGCACTTCCTTGAGGATCAGGTCGAACGGCCGCGTCTTGTAGCCGCTGACGCCGAGGTGATGGTGTTGCCGTGCATCGGGTCGCACGACCAGACCACCACCCTGCCCTCGCGCTTGACGGCGCGGATCAGCGCCGGCAGATGCTCGCCGACCTTCTCGGCGCCGAAGCGGCCGATCAGCGTCAGCCGGCCCGGCTTCGTTGTCCGGATTGAGGATGTCGATCAGCCGCAGCAGGTCGTCGGCCTTGAGCGACGGGCCGCATTTGAGGCCGATCGGATTCTTGATGCCGCGCGCATATTCGACATGGGCGTGATCGTGCTGGCGCGTGCGGTCGCCGATCCACAACATGTGGCCGGAGGTGGCGTACCAGTCGCCGGTCGTCGAATCGATGCGCGTCATCGCCTGCTCGTAGCCGAGCAGCAGCGCCTCGTGGCTGGTGTAGAAATCGGTGGTGCCGAGCGTCGGAATCGACCGCGAAGGTCAATCCGCAGGCGCGCATGAAATCGAGCGCGCCCGACACGCGGTCGGCGAGATCGGCATAGGCCTTGGACTGCGGCGAGCCGGACACCGACTGCAGCATCCATTGGTGCACGTTCTCGACGCTGGCGTAGCCGCCTTTGGCGAAGGCGCGCAGCAGATTGAGCGTCGCCGCCGATTGGCGATAGGCCTCGACCTGCCGGCGCGGATCGGGACGGCGCGCCTCTTCGGTGAAGGCGATGTCGTTGATGATGTCGCCGCGATAGCTCGGCAGTTCCATGGCCGTCGCGCTTCTCGGTCGGCGCCGAGCGCGGCTTGGCGAACTGGCCGGCGATGCGGCCGATCTTCACCACCGGCGAGGCGCCCGCGTAGGTCAGCACGATCGCCATCTGCAGGAAGACGCGGAAGAAATCGCGGATGTTGTTGGCGCCATGCTCGGCGAAGCTTTCGGCGCAATCGCCGCCGTGCAGCAGGAAAGCCTCGCCGGCCGCGACGCGCGCGAGCGACTTCTTCAGATTGCGCGCCTCGCCGGCAAACACCAGCGGCGGAAAGGTGGCGATCTGCTTCTCCACGTCGGCCAGCGCCTGCTTGTCCGGATAATCCGGCACCTGCAGGATCGGCTTGCCGCGCCAACTATCGGGCGTCCAACGTTCGGGCATTCCAAAGAACTCCAGCGTTTGGCCGGGGTTATACACGGGGCCTCACCCGATATGCCAGCAATGCCGCCGCCAGGCCCAAATCTCGACCGTTTTCAAGCCTTTAATTGTGGGTTATATTTTGCGCAACCGTCGAACTCCGCGCTGTGGTGCGGAGAGCGTCGCGGTGGGGGGAGCGTAACATGTACCGAGTTGTCCGCTTGGCATTGCTGCCGGCGTGCGGACTGTGGCTTGCGGCCTGCGCCGCCAGCGATTTCGCCGGGCCTGTCACCGCCTTCTCTGACGCGACCAAGACCGCCGCGACCAGCTTCAAAACGAGCCGGGAAAGTCTCGCCAAGCTGTCAAACGAGCGGCGGCTGCGAGCAGCGGCCGATGGCGGGAACATCATCGCGATGGATGGTGACTGCCGGGTCGGTTCGCCACGTTGCCGTCTCTTGGTCGTCGACAAAAGCGGCACCAAGAAGCCGCTGACCAATTCGTTTGAGGGTCTACAGGAATTGATGGATGGCTTGGTCGCTTACACCGACAACCTGGTGGCGATCGTAAAAGCGGATACGACGGGTGAGCTCGCCAAAGGGACTGAAGCCGCAAAAAGTAACCTAACATCTTTGGCGCAATCCGGCACGTCGCTGGCGCAAGCTCTCAACTTGAAGGGCGTAAGCTTTGCGCGCGTGTCTCCATTCATCAGCCCCGTCGCCGAGGCGGTGAACTTCGGACTGAACAAAGCGCTGGAGGCTAAAAAGATCGCCGCCTTGCGCGAAGCGACAGCCGAAATGGAGGAAATGTTTCCCGCGCTGACAACTGTTTTCAATGCGGTGAATGACGCCGCGCTTCGAATTGAGCGCAATCAGCTGTTTGCCACGTATCGAAAAGCGGACTCTGCATTCCGACGAAACCCGAACGATGCGACGCGTGACGCCTACAAGATCGCGGCTCAAGCGTACGATGCCGCCCTGACGAGCAACCCGAAGAACGTCTTCGATGCTTTGCGCGAAGCGCATGGTGTGCTGGCTCAATCGCTGCAATCGCACACGCCCAGCTTCAATGAACTGTTCGCGTTGTTGCAAAAGGCGACTGAGGAAGCCAACAAACTCGCCGAAATCAATAAGGCTTTTCAAAAGGCTGGCGCGGCATCGAACGAAATCCTAGTGGGTTACATCATGACTTCACAACAGGCATTGGCCGAAATTCAGAACATCGTGAACAAGTCCAACGCGATGCATCAACAATTGGACACTGAGCGCAACGAAAAGGAAGCGCAAATTCAAGCTATTGAAGCAGCTAAGCCGCCGCCACTCCCGGCAGCCGACCTCGACCAGATCGACAAGCTCAATGCCGCGATCGACGCACTTTCTGCCCTCGATGACATCGTATCCATCGACACGATCCAGGCCCTCGAAGATTCCGATGCCGCAAGGAGCATGGCGGCCGACATCAAAAGCGCAAATGCCAACCTAAAGACGGCGCTTGATCAAGTCTCGAAAACGGCCCAGCAAATTCAAAATGCCGCGAAATTCATCCAGCAGGTCGACGGCATCGTGCAGAATCTGATCAAGCTTTCGTCGCTGCTCGTCTGAGCCCTACTCCGCCGCCGCGCGCCCGTAGCCGACGGCCTTCTCGCGCAGGGTGACCAGTTCCTCGGCCGCGGTCGGGTGCACCGCCATGGTGGCGTCGAAGTCGGCTTTGGTCGCCCCCATTTTCACCGCCACGCCGACGATCTGGATCAGTTCGCCGGCGTCGGGACCGACCAGATGGCAGCCGACCACGCGGTCGCTGGCGCCGTCGACCAGCAGCTTCATGAACGAGCGCGTGTCGCGGCCGGACAGCGTCGCCTTCATCGGGCGGAACGAGGTCTTGTAGACATCGAGCCTGTGATAGCGTTCGCGCGCCTGCATCTCGGTCAGGCCGATGACGCCGACCTCCGGCTCGGAGAACACCGCGGTCGGCACGTTGCCGTGGTCGACCGGCGTCGGCCGCCCGCCGAAGACCGTGTCGGCGAAAGCATGGCCCTCGCGGATCGCGACCGGCGTCAGGTTGACGCGGTTGGTGACGTCGCCGACGGCGTAAATATGCGGCACCGAAGTGCGCGAGAATTCGTCGACGTCGATGCCGCCGTGTTCGTGAATCTTGACGCCCAGGCCTTCCATGCCGAGCCCCATGACGTTGGGTCGCCGGCCGATGGCGAACATCACTTTGTCGGCGGTCACCGCGCCGCCGCCGGACAATCGCGCGACGTATTCGTCGCCCGAGTTCTCGATGGCGGTCACGGTATGTCCGCAGGTCACGGTGATGCCGCGCTTGCGCATCTCATCGCGCAAATGTTCGCGCACGTCGTCGTCGAAGCCGCGCAGGATGTTCTCGCCGCGATAGACCAAAGTCACTTCGCTGCCGAGCCCGGCGAAGATGCAGGCGAACTCGACCGCGATATAGCCGCCGCCCTGAATGACGATGCGCCTGGGCAATTCCGCCAAATGAAACGCCTCATTCGAGGAGATCGCGTGCTCGATGCCGGGAATCTTCGGCCCGTAATGCGGCCAGGCGCCGGTCGATATCAGGATGGTGTCGGCGGTGACGCGTGCGCCATTCGAAACGAGGCGGACCGTGTGCGCGTCCTCGAACGCCGCGCGGCTCTTGACCAGCGCGACATTGAAGCGCTCGAGCGTCGCGGTATAGGCCGCCTCCAGCCGCGTGACCTCGCGCGCGACGTTGTTGACCAGCGTCGGCCAGTGAAAGACCGGCTGACGGAATGCTCCAGCCGAAGCCGGCGGCATCCTCGAACTCGCCGGAGAAACGTGCGGCGTAGACCAGCAGCTTTTTAGGAACGCAGCCGCGGATGACGCAGGTGCCGCCGACCCGGTATTCTTCCGCGATCATCACCCGCGCGCCGTGGCTGGCGGCGATTCGCGCCGCGCGCACGCCGCCCGAGCCGGCGCCGATGACAAACAGATCGACGTCCCGCTCAACCATCGGCCGCTAGCGCCCGATGACGCGCGTGCGGTCGCCGCTCATAGCTGATGGCCCTTCTTCTTCATTTCCTCGCGCATCTTGCCGATCACTTCTTCGGACAGCTTGTTGGCCCAGTCTTGCGCGAATTTCATGCTGTGATCGATGACGATCGGTTGCCGATCGAGCAGCTTCTTGCCGGCCGGCGACTGATAGAACGTCACGATTTCCTTGAGCTCCGGCTCGGTGAATTCGGTGGCGTAGAAGGTGGCCATTTCATTGCTGAGCTCGGAAAAGCGCGGCGTGAGATCGGTGCGCAATTTGGCCGCGACCTCGTTCAAATCCTTCCCGAGCGCCGGATTTTGCTGGAGGAAGAGCAATTTCGCCTGCTCGACCACGCCGGCGATCAGGGGCGTGAACAGGTTGGCTGCGCCGGTGAGCGTTATCAGCTTTTGGGCTTCCGCCACCGCCGCAGGCGACGGCTTGGGCTGGGCATTGACGGCCGGTGCGAGCGCGACGAGCGCGGCGGCGAAGATCGCCGGCCGGGCGGCGCGTCGAAGGGCCTGCGAGAGGTGGCTCATGTTGGCTCCGTTTAGCTCGATTTATCAGGATAAATGGATTTGACCCGCGATGTCATGGCCGCTCGACGACCTTGATACCATCAGGCCCGGCGACGATCGCCAGCCGGGCCAGGCCGATGAACAGACCGTGTTCCATAACCCCCGGGATGCCCGCCAGCGCATGGGCCAAAGCCTTGGGGTCGTCAATACGGCCCAGCGCCGCGTCGACGATCCAGTGGCCGCCATCCGTGACAAAAGCGTGGCCGTCTTTGCCCCGGCGCAGCGTTAACTCTCCCGGCGGGATCTTTTGCTCGATCATCCGCCGTGTCGCGCCAAAGCCGAACGGCGCGACCTCGATCGGCAGCGGAAAGCGGCCGAGCGCGGCGACCATCTTGCTCGCATCCGCGATGACGATCATGCGCGTGGAGGCCGCCGCCACGATCTTTTCGCGCAGCAGCGCGCCGCCGCCGCCTTTGATCAGGCTGAGATCGGGCGCGATCTCATCGGCGCCGTCGACCGTCAGGTCGAGCTCCGGCGTCTCGTCCAGCGTGGTGAGCGGAATGCCGCAGCGTTCGGCATCCGCCTTGGTGGCTTGCGACGTCGGCACCGCCACGATGTCGAGACCGGCGCGGACGCGCTCGCCGATGAGCTCGACGAAATGGCGAGCGGTCGAGCCGGTGCCCAGCCCGAGCCGCATGCCGGAGCGAACGAATTCGACGGCGCGGGCGGCGGCTGCGCGTTTCTGGGCGTCGGGGTCCATGGCGGCGGTCGCGCGGCTTGATTTGACTTCAGGGTTTGATTGGCAGGCCTGTCTAGCCTTGATCGGACGCGCTGGATAGCCCGCGCCGGAAATCAGCCTTGCATCGGCCGGGCACGGACGTTAGCGATCCCGCATGCCCGCGCCCACCATCGTCTTCGATCTCGACGGCACGCTCGTCGACACCGCGCCCGACCTGATCGACACCCTCAATGTCGTGTTCGCGCGCGAGGGTCTGCCGGCGGTGCCCTACCAGACCGCGCGCAACCTGATCGGCGGCGGCGCTAAGGCGATGATCGCGCGCGGCCTCGCCGCCGACGGCGCCGCCGTCCCGCCCGCCAAGCTCGAGAGCATGTTCGCCGAATTCCTGGCGCATTATGCCGAGCACATTGCCGACCGCTCCCGCCCCTTTCCGGGCTTGACCGACGCGCTCGACGCGCTCGCCATCAATGGCAGCCGACTGGCGGTCTGCACCAACAAGTTCGAAGGGCTGTCGCGCCAGTTGCTCGGCGAGCTGAAGCTGTTGAGCCGCTTCGCGGCGGTCTGCGGCCAAGACACTTTCGGCGTCCAGAAACCCGATCCCGAGGTGCTCCGGCGCACCATCGCGGCCGCCGGCGGCGACCCGCGCAGCGCCGTTATGGTGGGCGATTCCGCGACCGACATTCGCACCGCGCGCGCGGCCGGGGTTCCGGTCATCGCGGTCGATTTCGGCTACAGCGAAGTTCCCGTGTCCGAGTTCGCGCCGGATCGCGTTATTGGCCATTTTGAGCAATTACCGGCGGCAATCGCGGCATTTTCCTCGGAATAACCGGCGAGCGGTACGGGTTTATGGTTAATCGCGTTAAGGTTAGCCCAGCCGGAACAGTTGCGCCCTCAGGCCAGGCTCCGTATTCTCGGCAGTGGGTGGAGACAATCTGTCGCTTCAGTGGACGGGTATCGTAAAATGTATCGAGTATTTGCGATCGCATGCGGCGTATTGGCTTTGGCCGGCTGCTCCTCGCTCAATCTCGACGCGCTGAAGCCGGCGCCTCCCATGGACACCGTGCGGTTCGAATCCGACCCGCCCGGGGCCGAGGCCAGGGTTTCCAACGGCCAAACCTGCCGCACGCCCTGCGCGCTCGCCTTGCCCGCGAACGCTACCTACAACGTCACGTTCACGCTCAACGGCTACCTGCCGGGCGCGGAGACGCTCGAAGTGGCCTCGATCGGCGACAACACCATGCAGCTGCGGCCGAACCCGGTCGTGGTGCAATTGGCGCCCGCGCCGCCGCCGCCGAAGCCCAGAAAGGCGGTCCGCAAGAGGCCCGCGGCCAAACCGAAGCCGAAAGCGGCGAAACAGGCCGCGCCGCCCGCACCCAAGCCGGCAGCGCCTCCCGCCGCAGCGCCCGCCGCCGCCTCCCCAAGCGCAGCCGTCGCCCTGGCCGCCCGCGCAGCGCTGACGCCCGTTTCGACGCGCGTTTCGTCGCATGCCGGCGCGCAACCGCGCGCTGGACCGGCTCGTCATTCTTGGCCAGATTGCCTATATAAATGCGCTCCGCGGACGAGAAAACCGCCGCGCAAGGACGGACAATGGACCCATCCGCAGCCGCACTCGATCGTCCGGGCACGCAACCACGCCCGCTGATCGATCCGTTCGCGCGCGCCATCACCTATCTGCGCGTGTCGGTGACCGACCGCTGCGATTTCCGCTGCGTCTATTGCATGGCGGAACACATGACGTTCCTGCCCAAGGCCGACCTGCTCAGCCTCGAAGAGCTCGACCGGCTGTGCAGCGCCTTCATCGCCAAGGGCGTGAACAAGCTGCGGCTCACCGGCGGCGAGCCCTTGGTCCGGCGCGGGATCATGACGCTGGTTGCCTCGCTGTCGCGGCATCTGGCCAGCGGCGCGCTCAAGGAATTGACGCTGACCACCAACGGCTCGCAATTGGCGCGCTATGCCGGCGAGCTGAAGGCGCACGGCGTCGAGCGCATCAACGTCTCGCTCGATACGCTCGATGCCGAAAAATTCCGCGCCATCACGCGTTGGGGCGATCTCGGCAAGGTCTTGGCCGGCATCGACGCCGCGCAGGCGGCGGGATTGAAGGTAAAGATCAACGCGGTGGCGTTGCGCGGCGTCAACGAAGACGAGATCGAGCACCTGCTGACCTGGGCGCACGGGCGCGGCATGGATCTGACGGTGATCGAGGTGATGCCGCTCGGCGACATCGAGGAGGCGCGCCTGGATCAATATCTGCCGCTCTCGATGGTGCGGGCGCGGCTCTCCGAGCGCTTCACGCTCGAAGACATCGACTACCGCACCGGCGGCCCGGCCCGCTACGTGCGCGTGAAGGAGACCGGCGGGCGGCTCGGTTTCATCACGCCGATGACCCATAACTTCTGCGAGTCGTGCAACCGCGTACGCATCACCTGCACCGGCACGCTCTATATGTGCCTCGGGCAAGAAGACGCCGCCGACTTACGCGCGCCGCTGCGCGCCTCGGAAAGCAACGACCTGCTCAACGGCGCGATCGACGAGGCGATCACCCGCAAGCCGAAGGGCCATGATTTCGTGATCGACCGCCGTCACCGCGCGCCGGCGCTCGCCCGCCACATGAGCGTGACCGGCGGCTAGCGCTTACGCCGCCTGCTCGGGCGCGGTGACCAAATCGCGCAATTCCTCCGGCCGCAGCCGCGCCGGCGTGAAGCAGACGCCGAACCCGTCGTCGGCCCGGCGCACGACCTCGCCGGCGATTTCCTTGATGCCCGCGAAGGCCAGCGCAACCTTGTCGCCGACCGCGAGATGCTCGGCCGCGGCGATGCGGGCGCCGCCTTCGCTCACGTCCATGACCGCGATCTTGAGGCTGCGGCCCTGGTAATCGAGCCGCGCCGTCAGCGCCACGTCGTAGCGCGGGAATTCGCGCAAATCCGCCTTCACCGCCTTGCGCACGATATCGGGGATTTCCCCGCACAGCAGCCGCGACGTCGCCTGCATGTCGGCGGCAACGGCGGTGACCTCCTGCGCGCTCGCCCGCGAACTCTGCACCATGTCCGCGATATGGGTCAGACGGCCGGCGACGTCGCACACCAGGCTGGTGGTTTCGCGCGAGCTTTGCGCGAAATCCTCGGTGGCGACGCGCTGCTGTTCGACCGCCACCGAGACCGACTGGGTGACGCCGGAGAGCTGATCGATCGCATCGGCGACGCTCGCCAGCGAGGCGACCACCTCGCGCGTGGCGGACTGGATCTCGGCGACCTTGGCGCCGATCTGCTCGGTCGAGCGGCCGGTCTGCGTCGCCAGCGACTTGACCTCGGAGGCGACCACCGCGAAGCCCTTGCCGGCTTCGCCGGCGCGCGCCGCTTCGATGGTGGCGTTGAGCGCCAGCAGATTGGTCTGCGCGGCGATCGCGCTGATCACGGTCACGATGTCGTCGATCTGATCGGCCGCTTTGGCGAGCGCATCGATGGTGCCGCGCGAGGCGCTGGCGCGCGCCACCGCCTCCTGGCCGAGCAGGCTGCCGCGCCGCACCTGTTCCGAAATCTCGGCGATGGCGCGGATCATCTGATCGGACAGTTGGCCGGCCGCCGTATCCATCGCGCGCGAACCGTCGGCCGCGCGCGCGGTTTCCTCGAACGCCAGTTGCACCGCCTCGAGCGCGGCCAGCATGCCGGCGGCTTTGCTTTGCAACGCCGCGGCGCCGTCGCTGATCGGCTTGACGCCCATCTCGGTCGCCGCTTCCACCTGCGGCGCCAAATTCGACAAGTTGCCGCGCCGCAAGGCCTGCCAGGTGCGGTCGAGATCGTGGTGCACCAGATCGCGGCGCTGGCGTTCGTTGAGCACGTCGGCCAGGCGGCTGGCGGCGGCGGAAAGAGCCGCCAGTTCGTCGCGCGAGGGCGCTTCGGGGCGCGCCGATGGCAGCTCGGCGGCGGCGATGGAATGGATGGTTTCGGTCGCCTGCCTCACCTGGCGCGCGACCGAACGGGCCAGCGCGAGGATCACGCCGCCCGCAACGGCCAGCACGACCGCCGCCAGGATCGCGGCCGTCCAAGGCGCCCAGTTTCCCGCGAAATAGCCAATGGCGGAAAGGCCGCCAGCAGGCAGCGCAGCGGCCGCAACCAGACGTTCGGCCAGCGTGAACTGCCGCATGCTCGTCCTCGGGCGCGCCCCGCGCCGGTTGCCGTCATCGGTCTGCGGCCTGGCCGCAGGCCAATCGGACGTTTGTAGCCGAGCCCTAGTTAACCGGGGGTTTAGGGTTCGTTAACCATCCGTTGCGGCCGATCGGGCGGTCGCCGAACGCCATAAAAGGCCGATTCCTGGGGCACCGCGGCCTATTTACCGATTGACTGCCAATGGCGTGATCGGATTAAGGTTGCCGGGCTTGGCCTCGCCAAGCCGTGGGGGCTTAGACCAAAATAAGAATCGCGGCCCGGCGTCCGCCGGCCGAACAGACAGAGGGGAGGAGCCGGTGGGCGGCCTCGACGGGGTACTCAAGGCGTTGCTGCCGGCAGCGCGGCTGATCGACTCGGCCAATACCTGGATCGGCAAGCGCCTGGCGTGGCTTATCCTCGCCGCGGTGATCGTGTCGGCGGTCAACGCCTCCGTGCGCAAGATTTTCGACACCTCGTCGAATTCCTGGCTCGAACTGCAATGGGTGCTGTTCAGCGTCGTTTTTCTGCTGTGCTCGCCGTGGACGCTGTTGTCGAACGAACACATCCGTATCGACATCGTCAACAACCTGCTGCCGAACCGCGTGCGCGACTTGATCGACATCATCGGCCACGCGTTCTTCCTGTTGCCGCTCACCGTCGTCATGGTTTTGACCGGCGTTCCCTTCTTCGTGCGCTCCTACGAAATCAACGAGCAATCGGGCAATGCCGGCGGCTTGCCGCAGTGGCCGACCAAGGCGCTGTTGATGATCGGCTTTGCGCTCCTGTTAATTCAGGGAATTTCCGAGCTGATCAAACGCATCGCCATCATGCGCGGCCTGATCGCGGATCCGCATGCGGCGCAAGTCCACGCGCTCGAAGCGGAAGTCGAGCACATCGTCGAAGCCATAGAGAAACGCTGAGCGCAAAGCGTCGCATTGGGGCCCGGAATGACATCGTTCATCATCGAAAACATGGCGCCGATTATGTTTGCGGCGCTGGTGTTGTTTCTGCTGCTCGGCTATCCGGCGGCCTTTTCGCTGGGCGCGGTCGGACTGATTTTCGGATTGATCGGCATCGAGCTCGGGCTGTTCGCCCCCGACTTCCTGCAGGCGCTGCCGGAACGCATTTACGGCGTGATGAGCAACGACACGCTGCTGGCGATTCCATTCTTCACCTTCATGGGCCTTGTGCTGGAACGCTCCGGCATGGCCGAGGACTTGCTCGATACCATCGGACAGCTGTTCGGCACGGTGCGCGGCGGTCTTGCCTACGCCGTGGTGTTCGTCGGCGCGCTGCTCGCCGCCACCACCGGCGTGGTGGCCGCTTCGGTGATCTCGATGGGCCTGATTTCATTGCCCATCATGCTGCGTTACGGCTACGACCGGCGTGTTGCCACCGGCGTGATCGCCGCCTCGGGCACGCTGGCGCAGATCATTCCGCCGTCGCTCGTCCTCATCGTGATGGCCGATCAACTCGGCCGCTCGGTCGGCGACATGTACGAAGGCGCGTTCCTGCCCGGCATCTTCCTCGCCGGACTTTACGCGTTTTATGTCTTCATCATCACGCTCTTGTACCCGGCGGCCGTGCCCGGCCTGCCGGCCGACGCGGTGGGATTTAAGGAAACCGAGGTCGGTCTTCGCAACGGCCTGGCGCGCGTCAACGGCGTCCTGCTGCTGGTCAGCGCGTTGGCGGCTTTGGCTTTCCTGTCCTATCAACTCTACGCCGCCGCAAAGGCCGGCACGTTGCTGCCCGATGCCTCGAAAGTCGATGCCGCGGTGGTGTTTGCCAACTACGTCGGCATCCTGCTGCAGGTCGCCGCGATCGCCGCGCTGCTTTGGAGCCTGACGCGGCTGGCCAGGCGCGTTCAATTGGGCGGCGACGAGCGCGGATTGTTGTCGCTTCTGGTGCTGGCCATTGCCTCGGCATTCTTCGGCGTGTTCATGATGCGCAACTCGACGACGCACGGCGCCGATTTCGTCGTGCTCAGCATGTTCAACGGAATTATCTTCGCCTTCGCGGTCGCCGTGGTGAATTGGCTGAGCGCGCGCTTCCTCGGCTTTCATTTCCTGTCCAAGATGGCGCAGCAGACCACCTTCGTCATGGTGCCGCCGCTGTTCCTCATCTTCTTGGTGCTCGGCACCATCTTCATCGGCGTCGCCACGCCGACCGAAGGCGGCGCCATGGGCGCAAGCGGCGCGCTCATCTTGGGCGCCATGAAGCGGCGGCTGACGTGGGACCTGGTCCGCCAGGCCGTCGAATCGACCGCCAAATTGTCGGCCTTTGTGGTTTTCATCCTGGTCGGGGCGCGCGTGTTCTCGCTGACCTTTTACGGCGTCAGCGGGCACATCTGGGTCGAGAACCTGCTCACCTCGCTGCCGGGCGGACAAATCGGCTTCCTGATCTTCGTCAATGCTTTCGTCTTCGTGCTCGCCTTCTTTCTGGATTTCTTCGAACTCGCCTTCATCGTCATCCCCCTGCTCGGCCCCGCCGCCGAGCATCTCGGCATCGACCTGATCTGGTTCGGCGTCATCCTCGGCGTCAACATGCAGACCTCGTTCATGCATCCGCCGTTCGGTTTCGCGCTGTTCTATTTGCGATCGGTGGCGCCGCGCGAATCCTTCATCGACCGCGTCACCGGCAAGCGCACCGACGGCGTGACCACCGGGCAGATCTATTGGGGCGCGGTGCCGTTCGTCGTGATCCAGGTCATCATGGTGCTGCTGGTGATCCTGTTCCCGGCCATGGTGATGCACTACAAGGGCGCTGCCTCGACCGTCGATCCGAACAAGGTCAAAATCGAAATTCCGCAGATCGAACTGCCGCCGCTCGACTTCGGTCCGAGCAAGTAAGCGCGACCCACGCAATAAAAAAGCCCCGGCGCCGATGCGCCGGGGCCTCCGTTTATTTACGTGCGGTCAGCGCGAGTGACGGACCATGAAGGAGTCGTAGGTCAGCTCCGCCACCTGGAACCACTGGTAGCCGTTGGTGGTCCAGTCGGTCATCGAATCGTAGACCTTCTTGAACGGCGCGTTGGTCTTCGAGATTTCGCTGTGCAGCTCTTTGGCCGCCTTAAAGGAGGCTTCCATGATCGGCTGCGAGAACACATGCAGCTTGGTGCCGCCGGCCAGCAGGCGCTTGAGCGCCGGCGGATTGAGCTGATCGTATTTCGCCATCATCCAAGTGTTGGCATAGTGGCCCGCTTGCGTGAGCACGGCTTGGTAGTATTTCGGCAGCGCATTCCACTTGTCGAGGTTGACGAAGGCAAACAGCATCGAGCCGCCTTCCCACCAGCCCGGCGAATAGTAGTGCGGCGCGACCTTGTAGAAGCCGAGCTTCTCGTCGTCGTACGGCCCGACCCACTCGCAAGCATCGAGCGTGCCCTTCTCCAGCGCCGGATAGATGTCGCCGCCGGCGATTTGCTGCGGGACGCCGCCGAGCTTCTGCAACACGCGGCCGGGGAATCCGCCGATGCGCATCTTGAGGCCCTTGAGATCGTCGACCGAGTTGATCTCTTTGCGGTACCAGCCGCCCATCTGGCAGCCGGTATTGCCGGCGAGCAGCGAAATGACATTGTATTTCTTGTAGAACTCGTTGAGCACTTCCTTGCCGCCGCCCAAGCGTGTACCAGCCCTGGTTCAGCCGCTGGTTCGGGCCGAACGCGACCGAGGTGCCGAAGGCGAAGGTCGGATCCTTGCCGAAGTAGTAATACGACGCGGTGTGGCCGATCTCGACGGTGCCGTTCTGCACGGCGTCGACGATGGCGAGACCGGGAACGATTTCGCCGGCGGCGAAGGTCTGGATCTGGAATTTGTTGTCGGTCGCTTCGGCCACCGCCTTCGCCATGACTTCACAGCCGCCCCACAGCGTGTCGAGCGACTTCGGCCAGCTCGCCGGCATGCGCCACTTGATCGTCGGGCATCGATCTGCGCGATCGCCGGCGCGGCGACCGCGCTCGCGGCCACGCCGAGACCGGCCGCTTTAAGGAATTGACGACGTTTCATCTCACTACCCTCCCTTGAATTTTCACAGCGGGCACCCCCCGCAGGCCCCGGTGCATGTCTCCGGGGCATGGCTGCAAAGCATGGCGGAGCCGGCCGATTAAATCCAGTCGGCTCCGGTTGGGCAAAAGTCGCACGGTCGGGCGGACCTACCAGGCACAAAAAAGGGGCCGGCGCGCGGCCGGCCCCCGATAGGTCCGTCAGTGCGTCGCCGATTAACCCTTGGGACGGCTGCGGATCATGAAGCTCTCGAAGGTGAATTCGGCGACCTGCCACCACAGATTTTCGTCGTTGCGGAAGGCCATGCTGCGAATCGCAGAATCTTCTTGTAGTCGGGATTGGTGGCCGAGGTTTCGGCGTTCACCTCGTTGGACGCCTTCAGGCAGGCTTCCATGATCTGCGTGCGAGAACGGGCGAAGCTGCGCGCCCGCCGCCACCAGGCGCTTGAGCGCCTGCGGATTGCGCGCGTCGTATTTCGCCTGCACGTCCATGTTGGCGTAGCCGCATGCCATCGTGAGCAGCGACTTGATAGGCCTTCGGCAGCGCATTCCATTTGTCGTTGTTGATGAAGAAGTGCAGCGCGGTGCCGCCTTCCCACCAGCCCGGGTAATAGTAGTACTTGGCGACCTTGTAGAAGCCGAGCTTCTCGTCGTCGTAGGGGCCGACCCACTCGGTGGCGTCGATGGTGCCCTTTTCCAGCGCCGGATAGATGTCGCCGCCGGCAATCTGCTGCGCGATGAGCCCGAGCTTGGCCAGCGTCTTGCCGGCCCAGCCGCCGATGCGCATCTTGAGGCCCTTGAAGTCCTCGACCGTCTTGATCTCCTTGCGGAACCAGCCGCCCATCTGCGTGCCGGTGTTGCCGCCGGCGATGCCATAGACGTTGAACTTCTTGCCGAACTCGTTGAGCATGTCCTGGCCGCCGTGGTCCTGGAACCAGGCGTTCTGCTGGCGCGAATTCAGGCCGAACGGCACCGAGCAATAGAGCGCGAAGGTCGGGTCCTTGCCGATGAAATAATAGGCGGCGGTGTGGCCCATCTCGACGGTGCCGTTGCCGACCGCATCGACCGCCTGGAAGGCCGGCACGATTTCGCCGCCGGCGAAAGGCTGAATCTGGAATTTGTTGTCGGTCGCCTCGGCGACATATTTCGCGATCGTTTCCGACGCGCTGAACGGAACGTCGAGCGACTTCGGCCAGCTTGTGGTGCAGCGCCACTTCAGCTCGGGCATCGACTGCGCGATCGCCGGCTTGGCGATCGCCGCCGTTGCGGCGCCCGCGCCAATGGCGGTCAGGAATTGACGGCGTTTCATCGGTATCCTCCCTCAACGATGACTGGAATCGACGGGTTTGCCCCCGAAGAAGCGGCTAGAGCCTCTTCCAATGGCGCTACAATGCGTCCGTGCCCGCGCCAGCGCAAGCCGGAATTCGGCTTGCGCCGTCAGCGTCTTTCGGACTTCTAGGCCTCGATCACGATCTTCGGGGCCGTGCGGCCGGCGCCCTCGACCAGCTGATCGCGCACCTTGGCGGCGATGTCGCGGTAGATCTTGGCATGCGCGCCGTCCGGCTCGGTGGCCACCACCGGCAGGCCGGCGTCCGACTTCTCGCGGATGGTCATGTGCAGCGGCACCTCGCCGAGGAACGGCACGCCGAGCCGCTCCGCCTCCTTGCTGCGCGCCGCCATGGCCGAAAATATCCGAGCGCGTCGCCGCAGTTGCGGGCACAGGAAATAGCTCATGTTCTCGACGATGCCGAGCACCGGCACGTTGACGCGCCTGAACATGGCGATGCCGCGCCGCGCGTCGATCAGCGCCAGGTCCTGCGGCGTCGAGACGATGACCGCGCCCTTGAGCGGCACCTGCTGCGCCATGGTGAGCTGCGCGTCGCCGGTGCCGGGCGGCATGTCGACCACCATGACGTCGAGCGTGCCCCACTCCACCTCGCGCAGCATCTGCGTGATCGCCGACATCACCATCGGCCCGCGCCAGATCATCGGCGTCTCTTCGTCGATCAGGAAGCCGATCGACATCACGGTGAGGCCGTAGCGGTCGATCGGCTTCGAGCCGCGTGCCGCCGACGCGTCTGCGGCTTTTCGTTGATGGCGAGCAGCTTCGGCAGCGACGGGCCGTAGATGTCGGCATCGAGCATGCCGACCTTCAGGCCGAGGTCGCGCAGGCCGAGCGCGAGATTGACCGCGGTGGTCGATTTGCCGACGCCGCCTTTGCCGGAGGCGACCGCGATGATCGCGTCGACGCCGGGAATGCCGGGCTGGACCTTGTCGGCGGGATGGGCATGCGCGTGCGGCGCGGCTGCGGCCGCGCGCGGCTGGGTGGCGACATGGGCCGGCTGCGGCCCGCGCCGGGCGCGCCCGCCGCGCGCTCGGCCGTGAGCGCCACCAAGGCCGACTGCACGCCGGGGACCGCGCGCACCGCGTCTTCGGCGCGCCTTGCGCACCGGCTCCCACTGCTTCACCGCCTGCGGCATCGACCGTGATCGAGAAGAACACCTTGCCGTCGGCGACGACGATGTCGGAGAGCACGCGCGCGTCGGTCAGCGCCGTGCCGTCCGGCGCCGGCACCTTCGCCAAGCCGCCAGAACCTGTTCCTTGCTGACCGCCATGACTCGTCCATCCCGCGCTTGTCGCGCCGCCACCATAGGCGCGGGCACGCATGCGGTCAACGCGCCGGGTTGACGCGATGGCCTCGGCGATGACCTATTGCGCCGTGACGGCGGCGCAAGGCCGTCCATTGCACGATCGATGGAGGAGACGATGGCGAAGGTGGCGTTTCTGGGCTTGGGCGTGATGGGCTACCCGATGGCCGGGCATCTCAAGACCAAGGGCGGCCACGACGTCACCGTCTACAACCGCACCGCCGCCAAGGCCGAGAAATGGGTCGCAGCAATACGGCGGCAAGTCCGCGCCGACGCCGAAGGCGGCGGCGCAGGGCCAGGACTTCGTCATGGCCTGCGTCGGCAACGACAACGACCTGCGCGAGGTGACGCTCGGCGCCGACGGCGCCTTCGCCGGCATGGGCAAGGGCGCGATCTTCGTCGACCACACCACCGCCTCGGCCGAGATCGCGCGCGAGCTTCACGCCGCGGCCAAGAAAGCGCGGCTTCGACTTCATCGACGCGCCGGTGTCGGGCGGCCAGGCCGGCGCCGAGAACGGCGTGCTCACCGTGATGTGCGGCGGCGACGAGGCGACCTTCGCGCGCGCCGAGAAGGTGATCGCGGCCTACGCGCGCGCCTGCAACCTGATGGGCGCGCCCGGCTCCGGCCAGCTCGCCAAGATGGTCAACCAGATCTGCATCGCCGGGCTGGTGCAGGGGCTGGCCGAAGGCTTGCACTTCGCCAAGAAGGCCGGCCTCGACATCGAGAAGCTGATCGCCACCATCTCCAAGGGCGCGGCGCAGTCCTGGCAGATGGAGAACCGCTACAAGACCATGGCGGCCGGCAAGTTCGACTTCGGCTTCGCGGTCGACTGGATGCGCAAGGACCTGAGCATCTGCCTCGGCGAGGCGCGCAAGAACGGCGCGCGCCTGCCGGTCACCGCGCTGGTCGACCAGTTCTATGCCGAGGTGCAGAAGATGGGCGGCAAGCGCTGGGACACGTCGAGCCTGCTGGCGCGGCTCGAACGCTAGCCTTAGAACTCCAGCCGCAAGCCGTCGGCGGCGATCAGCACGCCGGCGGCTTTGAGTTCCTCGAGGCGATCGAGCACGCTCGGATTCATGTGCGTGACCATCGTGCGCTTGGCGCCCAGGTCCGCCAGCCGGCTTTTGAGGATTTCCCAGGTCATGTGGCCGGCGATCTTGCCGGCATAGCCGTAGCATTCGCAGATGAACAGGTCGGCGCCGGCAGCGATCGGCCCGAGCGCATCGGTCCATTCGGTGTCGCCGGAATAGGCGAACGTTGTCTTGCCGTCGGACAATCGCAGCGCCGTCGACGGCGCGCCCGATTGGTGGATCACCTCCGCGGTCGACAGCGAGTGGCCGAGCACATCGGTTTCAATGCCGACCGCAATCTCCTCGACCCGCCAGGGAAAGCGCCATTTCGATCCGGTCGACTTCGGGAAGAAAACTTCCAGCAGCGCATCGAGCCGCGCGCGCGTGCCGGGCGGGCCGGCGATCAGCAACGGCTGCTCGCGCCGGCTCAAGAACTGCGCGTCGAGCAGCAGAAACGGCAGTCCGCCGAAATGGTCGCCGTGCAGATGCGACAGCACGATGGCGTCGATGCGGTTCGGATCGATGCCCTGCTTTTTCAGCGCCGGCATCGCCGAGGCGCCGCAATCGACCAGCAGCGTCGCCTTCGCGGTCTCCAGCAGGAAACAGGTATTGAGCCTTCCGCCCGAGCCGAAGGCGTCGCCCGAGCCGGCGATCGTGAGTTTCATTTAAGCACGCGCGCTCGGCCGCGCCGAGACCGCGGCGTGCCAGCGCTTCACGTTGGCGGCGTCCTCCGGCATGGCGAGCCGCGCCGGCTTCATGAAATCGACCGCGCACAGCGCGGTGATGTCGGCGACCGAGAAACGGTCGCCGGCGATGAATTCGCGCTTGGCCAGTTCGCTTGTCGAGCAAGTCGAGAATTCGAGCGCGCGCGGCCGCTTGGCCTCGGCACAGGCCGGCACCTGCGGCACTTCCAGCTCTTTCATCGCCGGATGCAGATGGCGGAACACCGCCGCCACATTGGCCATGAAATTGATCTCGCAGCGCCGGTTCCACATCTCGACCAGCGCGATTTCCTTCGCCCCGACCCCGAACAGCGGCGGCTCCGGCTGCAGCGCCTCGAAATAGCGGCAGATGGCGATCGACTCGGTGATCACGGTGCCGTCGTCGAGCACCAGCGCCGGCATGCGCTGCAGCGGATTGATCGCGGTGTATTCCGGCGTCTTGTGCTGCATGGCCATCATGTCGACCTGCTCGGTCGGCACCGAGATGCCCTTTTCGGCGAGGAAAATGCGCGTGCGCCGCGGGTTGGGCGCCATTTTGCTGTCATAGAGCTTCATTGCCGGCTCCGGTCCTTTGTCCCTGCTCGGCCGGAGCCGACCATGCGCAATAAGTCGCTGTCAAACGGGCCGGTAACATTCGTTAACCAGGGTTTTTAGCAGGCTCTTAAGCTTGGCTCTTAAGGATTATGAGCGAGGTTGAGCCTGGGGTTTTCAGCGTACCGCGCGCGTCATTTTCATGCCGATTCCAGGCGAACAACCCGATCTGACCGCGCTTCCGCCGGAAACCTCGCCGGTGAAGCGGCGGCTGGCCGCGCAATACGTGCGCGACGCGCGCGACCGGCTGACCTCGTCCAGCGGCACCCGCCCGGCCTTCGACTACGAGCTGCTGCGCCAATACGCGCAGAACCGGCTGTCCGCCTCGCTGGTGATCCTGCTGCTGGTCGCCACCGTCGGCTTCCTGTCGAGCCTGTGGACCGGCGCGGTCACCGCCGGCGCCTGGACCGCCTCGGTGCTGGTCATCCACGCCGTCATCATCACCAAATGCCGGCAATTCCTCGAGCTGCCGACGGCCGAGGTCGTCGATCGCAGCATGGCGCCTGCGCTTCATCATGCTCGACCTGTTCTACGGCCTGGCCTGGATGTTCATCTTGATCCATCCGGTCGGCGTCCGACGAGAGCTCCGGCACCTTCATGCTGTTCGTGATGCTGCTGGTGGTGGCGGTCTCCAGCATGCTGGCCTCGAGCCTGCCGATGGCGGTGTTCGCCGCGACCTTCCCGGTCACCGCCGCGATCGCGCTCGACTTCGTCCTGCAAGGCACGCTGCGCGACTACATCCTCGCCGTCATGGCGATCACCGCGCAGGGCTATTTCGCCGTGCTGGCCTACCGGCTCTATTCGACCACGCTCGCGACGCTGCGAAGCGCGCGCCGAAAAGGACGCGCTGATCGGCGAACTCGAACAGGCCAAGGCGATCTCCGACGAAGCGCGCCGGCGCGCCGAAGCCGCCAACATCTCCAAGTCGCGCTTCCTCGCGCAGATGAGCCACGAATTGCGCACGCCGCTCAACGCCATCCTCGGCTTTTCCGAAGTGATGAAGACCGAAGTGTTCGGCGAGCACGCGGTGCCGGCCTACAAGGAATATTCCGCCGACATCCATAATTCCGGCGTGCATCTGCTCGGGCTGATCAACGAGATCCTCGATCTGTCGCGCATCGAGGCCGGCCGCTACGAACTCAACGAGGAGTCGGTGTCGCTCGCCGGCCATCGTCGAGGACTGCCACCATCTGCTCAAGCTGCGCGCCGCCAATCGCGGCATCACCATCCACGAAATGTTCGAGGCCGACCTGCCGCGGCTGTGGGCGGACGAGCGCGCGCTGCGCCAGATCTGCCTCAATCTGCTTGTCGAACGCGATCAAGTTCACGCCGCAAGGCGGCGAGATCTGGCTCAAGGTCGGCTGGACCGCCTCGGGCGGCCAATACATGAGCGTGAAGGACACCGGCCCCGGCATTCCGGAAGAGGAAATCCCGATCGTGCTCGCCTCCTTCGGCCAGGGCTCGAACTCGATCAAGTCCGCCGAACAGGGCGCCGGCCTCGGCCTGCCGATCGCCAAGAGCCTGATCGATCTGCACGGCGGCACTTTCGTGCTCAAATCCAAGCTGCGCATCGGCACCGAGGTGATCGTCACCTTCCCGCCCGAGCGCGTGGTCGCGGCCATGGCGCCGGTTACCGAAGACGCGCCGCCGATCGCGCCCACTCCCGGCGAGCCGATCCTCACGCCGGAAGAAAGAAGCCGGCTGCGACGGCGGCCGTTGTTCCGGGCGGGGACGTGAGCGCGGCTATGATTGCCTTTCGCCGCGATCGCCACTATGGTGCCACGCCGAGTCGCTCTTGCTGTCCGCGATGATCGAAAGCCCCTGCATCAAAATCTGCACGCTCGATGCGCGCTCCGGGCTGTGCCTCGGCTGCGGCCGCACCATCGACGAGATCGCGCGCTGGAGCGCGATGAGCGAGGCCGAACGCGCGCGCGTGATGGCCGAATTGCCCGGCCGGCTCGCCGGCAACGGCCGGCGGCGGCAGGATGATGCCATGAGCCGCCGTCTGACCTGGTCTTTGTTGCTCGGCGTCGCGCTGGTCGCTGGCGGTGCTGATCGCCACCAGCGACAACGATCCGATCGCCAATCTGCTGCAGCACGACGTCGGCTCGCTGGTGCTCAAGCTGGCGCTGGTGGTGTTCGCCGGCGGGCTGGTGCTCACGCTGTTCCGCGAGCGGCTGTCGCAGGCGCTCGAAGCGCTGCTGTTCTGGGCCGTGATCGGACTGCTGCTGGTGGTCGGCTACAGCTATCGCTTCGAGCTTGCGCGACGTCGGCCGACCGCGTGATGGCCGAACTGGTGCCGGGCCACGTCGCCAGCCATGGCCGCCGCGTCGAAGTCGTGCGCGGGCAGACGGCGGCGATTTCGCGGTCGCCGCCCAGATCAACGGCGCGCAAGTGGCGATGGTGCTCGACACCGGCGCGAGCTCCGTGGTGCTGACGCAGGACGCCGCCAAGGCCGCCGGCCTGCCGATCGAGGTGCTCAACTACACGGTCAATGTCGACACCGCCAACGGCCGCACCCACGCGGCGCCGGTGACGCTCGACCGCCTCGCGGTCGGCGGCTTGGTCGAGCGCGCGGTGCCGGCGCTGGTGGCGCAGCCGGGCCAACTCAAGAACAATCTGCTCGGCATGAGCTTCCTCAACCGGCTGGAAAGCTGGGAAGTGCGCGGCGACCGGCTGCGCATGCGCGGCAATCCGTAGGCGGCCGTCAGAACAGGCTGATCAAGAAACGGCAGCGAGACCAGCATCAGAAAAATCCCGAAGGCGATCTCGAGCTTGCGCCGCGGCAGCCAATGCGCCAGCCGCACGCCGTAGCTCGCGGTGTAGCTCGACACCGGCGCCATCAGCACGAAGCCGATCAGCGACACGAAGCCGATCGAGAGCGGCGGCAATTGCGCCATGTGCGGCCAGCCGGCGAGGATGTAGCCGATGGTGCCGGCGATGGTGATCGGCACGCCGACGCCGGCCGAGGTCGCCGACCGCGCGCTGCATCGGCTTGCCGTAGAGCGTCAGCACGGCGTTGGACGATCGCGCCGCCGCTCACGCCCACCAGCGAGGAGAACAGCCCGGTGATGAAGCCGTAAACCGTCAGCGGCCCGCGGCCGGGCAATTCGCTGCCGAGGCTCCAGCGCTCGCCGCCGAACAGCATGCGCACGGCGATGAAGCTCGCGAAGACGACGAAGGCGATCTTGAACACCGCGCGCCGGCGCGAAGGTCGCCGTCACCGAGCCGATCGCGACGCCCACGATCGCCGGCAGCGCCCAGAGCCGCACCACGTGCGGCATGCACCGCGCCCTTCTGCTTGTGCCCGAGATAGGAGCGCACCGTGGTCGGCACGATGATGGCGAGCGAGGTGCCGATGCAGAGCTGCATGCGCACGTCTTCCGGCACGCCGAGCACGCGGAAGACTTCGTACAGCACCGGCACGATGATGGCGCCGCCGCCGATGCCGAACAGGCCGGCGAGAATGCCGACCAGGACGCCGGCGCCCGCGATCCAGAGCGCGAGCAAGACGATCTCGCCGATCGGATAACCCAGCAACAGGACTGTCCCCCGGCAGAAATTAGGCTAGGCGGCGATGTGCGCCAAATCGGCGCCGCTGTCCAGCACCAGCGCCAGCGCATCAGCCATGACCGCCGCGCCGGCGCCGGGCTTGACCGCCTCGGTCGCCAGATGCCGGCGGAAGGCGCGCGCGCCCGGCACCGCGCGGAACAGGCCGAGCACGTGGCGGGTGATGGCGTGCAGCCGCACGCCCTTGGCGAGTCTCGCGCTCGATATAGGGGATGAGCGCCAGCGCCGCCTCTTTCGGCGAAGCGAACGGCGCGGGCTCGCCGAACAGCAGCGGATCGACCGCCAGCAGCCGCCACGGCTCCTGATAGGCGGCGCGGCCCATCATCACGCCGTCGACGTGCGTCAAGCTGCGGCCTGCGCCTGCTCGAGCGTGGCGATGCCGCCATTGAGCACGATCTCGAGATCGGGATGCGCCGCCTTGAGCCGATGCACGATCGCGTAGTCGAGCGGCGGCACCTCGCGGTTCTCGCGCGGCGACAGGCCTTTCAGCCAGGCCTTGCGCGCGTGCACGATCAGCGCATCGGCGCCGGCCGCCTTCACCGCCGCGGCAAACGCGAACAGCGCCTGCTCCGGATCCTGCTCGTCGATGCCGATGCGGCATTTCACCGTCACCGGAATTGTCACCGCCGCCTTCATGGCGGCGACGCAATCGGCGACCAGCGCCGGCTCCGCCATCAGGCAGGCGCCGAAGCGGCCCTCCTGCACCCGGTCGGACGGGCAGCCGACATTGAGATTGATCTCGTCGTAGCCGAAGTCCTCGCCGATGCGCGCCGACTGCGGCGAGCGCCTGCCGGATCGCAGCCGCCGAGCTGCAGCGCGACCGGATGCTCGGACGGATCGAAGCCGAGCAGCCGCGCGCGGTCGCCGTGCAGCACCGCGCCGGTGGTGAGCATTTCGGTATAGAGCAGCGCCCGGCGCGTCAGCAGGCGATGGAAGAACCGGCAATGCCGGTCGGTCCATTCCATCATCGGCGCGATGCAGAAGCGGCGCGCCAGGGCGGTCATGCGCCTTCAAATGGCGCAGAAACCCGGCCGGGGCAAGCCATGGTGGGACCGGCGCAAGGCCGGATGCCCGATTTTCTAATAGCGGCAAGCGCATGCTAAAATGCGCCATGCAGCGCGAAAAAGAACAGGTCGCGCTCACCTCGATCGCCGCCTCGGCGGTTCTGACCGTCGCCAAGGGCGTGGTCGGGATCGCCACCGGCTCGCTGGCGATCCTGTCGGAGGCCGGCCACTCGCTGATCGATCTCGGCGCCACGGTGATGACCTATGTCGCGGTGCGCATCTCCGGCAAGCCGGCCGACGCCGAGCACCATTACGGCCACGGCAAGGTCGAAAGCGTCTCGGCGCTGGCGGAAACCGCGCTGCTGTTCCTGCTCTCGGGCGTCGTGATCTGGGAGGCGTGGAAGCGCCTGACTCGAGCACGAAGAGCATGTGGTGGTCGCCAATGCCTGGGCCTTCGGCGTGATCGCGGCGTCGATCGTGGTCGATTTCTTCCGCGCGCGCGCGCTCTCGCGCACCGCCAAGCAGACCTCGAGCCACGCGCTGGAAGCCGACGCGCTGCATTTTTCCTCCGACCTGTGGGCGTCGCTGGCGGTGCTGGTCGGGCTCGCCGGCGTGCGCTTCGGGGTCTGGTGGGCGGATTCGGCGGCGGCGCTGGCGGTGGCGCTGCTGGTCTGCGTCGCCGGCTGGCGGCTCGGCACGCCGCACCATCGACACGCTGACCGACACCGCGCCGGAAGGCGCCGCCGAAAAGATCGCGTCGATCGCCGCGCAGCGTGCCCGGCGTGGTCGAGGTCGAGCACGTGCGCGCCCGCGCCGTCGGCGAAACGACCTTCGTCGAGCTCGCGGTCGCGGTCAGCCGCACGCTGCCGCTCGACCGCGTCAACGCCATCAAGGACGGCGTCGCCGCCGCCATCCGTCGCGAGCTGCAGGGCGCCGAGCCGATCGTGGTCATCCGACCCGGTCGCGCTCGACAACGAAACGGTGCTCGACCGCGTGATGGTGATCGCGCGCAACCGCGCGCTCGCCGTGCACCACGTCACCGTGCACGACATCCGCGACCGGCTGGCGATCTCGCTCGACCTGGAAGTCGACGGCAGGCTGTCGCTGCGCGAGGCGCACGCAATGGCCGACGCGCTGGAGAGCGAAATCGCCGCCGAGCTCGGCGCCAGCGTCGAGGTCGACACCCATATCGAGCCGCTGCAGCCGCACCGCGCCTCCGGCCGCGAGGCGCCGCCGGAGCGGGTGAAGGCGGTGGAGATCGCGCTCGCGGAACTTGCGGCGGAAGGCCATGCGCTGCGCGACGTGCACAACGTGCGGGTGCGCGAGACCGACGACGGCGAGATCGTGAATTTCCATTGCCGCGTCGACCCGTCCTTGAGCGTGCAGGCGGTGCACGAGAAGGTCGACATGCTGGAGCGCGCCTTGAGCAGCGCTCGCCCTCGATCAAGCGCGTGATCGGCCACGCCGAGCCGGTGCGCTGATCCTTCCGCTTCCAATTCGGAAATAGAGCCCCTACATCTCTCGCATGCGCACCGACACCGCCCAGCCTATCCGCCTGCAGGACTACCGCCCGCCCGACTGGCTGGTGGAAACCGTTTCGCTCGACGTTTCGCTGCACCCGACGCAGACCAAGGTGCGCGCGACGCTCAAGCTCAGGCCCAATCCGGCAAATCCCGCGGCGGCGCTGGTGCTCGACGGCGACGGGCTTCAATCTGGTGTCGTTGAAACTCGACGGGGTGCAGGCCGCGCCCGACAGCTATCGGGCGACGCCCGACCAGCTCACCATCCCGCAGCCGCCGAACGGGCCGTTCACGCTCGAGATCGAAACGCTGGTCGATCCCACCGCCAATACGCAGCTGTCCGGCCTCTACCGTTCAAGCGGCACCTATTGCACGCAATGCGAAGCCGAGGGTTTCCGCCGCATCACTTATTTCCCCGACCGGCCCGACGTGATGGCGGTCTACACGCACGCGCATCGAAGCCGACAAAAAGGATGCGCCGGTGCTGCTCGCCAACGGCAATCTCGTGGAGCGCGGCGACCTGCCCGGACGGCCGGCACTTCGCGGTCTGGCACGATCCGCATCCCAAGCCGTCCTATCTGTTCGCGCTGGTCGGCGGCGATCTCGCCTGCGTCGAGGACCGTTTCCGCACCATGTCCGGCCGCGACGTGACGCTGCGCATCTATGTCGAGCACGGCAAGCAGGACCGCTGCGGCTACGCCATGGATTCGCTCAAGCGCGCCATGCGCTGGGACGAGCAGGCCTTCGGCCGCGAATACGATCTCGACATTTTCATGATCGTCGCCGTGTCCGACTTCAACATGGGCGCGATGGAGAACAAGGGCCTCAACGTCTTCAACGACAAATACGTGCTGGCCTCGCCCGAAACCGCGACCGACGCCGACTACGCGCATATCGAGGCGGTGATCGCGCACGAATATTTCCACAACTGGACCGGCAACCGCATCACCTGCCGCGACTGGTTCCAGCTTTGCCTGAAGGAAGGGCTCACGGTTTTCCGCGACCAGGAATTCTCCAGCGACATGCGCTCGCGCCCGGTCAAGCGCATCGCCGACGTGCGCAATCTGCGCGCGGCGCAGTTCATCGAGGATGCCGGCCCCCTGGCGCATCCGGTGCGGCCGGAGATCTACAAGGAAATCAACAACTTCTACACCAGCACCGTCTACGAGAAGGGCGCCGAAGTGGTGCGCATGGTGCAGACGCTGATCGGCAAGGAAAAATTCCGCGCCGGCATGGATCTCTATTTCGCGCGCCACGACGGCGAGGCGGCGACGGTCGAGCAGTTCATCCAGTGCTTTGCCGAGCAAAGCGGCCGCGATCTCACGCAATTCATGCGCTGGTACAGCCAAGCCGGCACGCCCGAGGTGACAGTGCACGGGCGCTACGATGCCGCGCGCCAGACCTACACGCTGACCTGCAAGCAAGCCGTGCCGCCGACGCCCGGCCAGCCGAGCAAGCAGCCGATGGTGATCCCGCTCGACACCGGCCTGGTCGGGAAAGACGGCCGCGACATCGCGCGCGAGGTGCTGGTGCTCGACGCGGCCGAGCGCAGCTTTGAATTCACCGACATCGCCGAGGCGCCGGTCCCCTCCATCAATCGCGACTTCTCGGCGCCGATCAAGCTCGTCAGCGACCTCGCCGAGGACGATTTGGCCTTCCTCGCCGCCCATGACGGCGACCCGTTCAATCGCTGGCAGGCGCTGCAGACGATTTCGATGCGCCTGCTGATCGACAATGTGTCGGCCTTGCGCGCCGGCAAGGCGCCGCGCGTCGACGAGCGGCTGATGGTCGCGCTCGCCGCTTTGCTGGAAGACCCGCAATTGGAGCCGGCTTTTGTGGCGCTCGCGCTGGTGCCGCCCGGCGAAGGCGACATCGCGCGCGAGATCGGCCGTGACATCGATCCCGACGCCATCCACCGCGCCCGCGCGGGACTGCGGGTTCAGATCGGCGAGCGGCTGCAGGCGGCGCTGTCGACCCTCTATGCGCGCCTCACGCTTGCCGGCGGCTACAGCCCGGATGCCGCCGGCGCCGGCCGGCGCGCCTTGCGCAACGTCGCGCTCGACCTGATGGCGGCGCGCGCCGCGCCCGACGCGATCGCACGCGCGCTGCGGCAATACGAGCGCGCCGACAACATGACCGACCGCATGGCGGCGCTCGGCACGCTGAGCCTGCACGCCGTGCCCGAGCGCGAGGCCGCGCTCGCCGACTTTTACCGCCGTTACGCGTCCGACGCGCTGGTGATCGACAAATGGCTGTCATTGCAGGCCGCCATCCCGCAAGGCGACACGCTCGACAAGGTGCGCGCGCTGACCGGGCACCCGGCCTTCTCGCTCGCCAATCCCAACCGCGTGCGTGCGCTGATCGGCGTCTTCGCGCATGCAAACCCGACCCAATTCAATCGCGCCGATGGCGCCGGCTATGATTTCGTCGCCGATATTGTGCTGGCGCTCGACCCCAAGAACCCGCAAGTAGCCGCCCGCATGGCGACCGCCTTCCGCACTTGGCGCACGCTGGAATCCGGCCGCCGCGGCAAGGCGCAAGGCGCGCTCGAGCGCATCAAGGCGGCGTCCGGTCTGTCGCGCGACCTCGCCGATATCGTCGAACGCGCGTTGGCGCCGGCCTGAGCGGGCCCGTCAGCCGGCGGCCCGGTGATGATTTCGACGAAATGTGTGGGTAATAAATTTTTAATAATTGACTCTCCGAACTCTCGACAAATCATCGGCCATCGATTCCAATCGACACTGATTCGGAAAGCGATGCGGCACATCCTTCCGGATCGCGGGTGTCAGGGGAAATTCCACACGGAGGCGGTCTATGGCGCGCGCCGACTTGGCGGGTGCGTCTGCACATAGCGATTCGATCAAGGGCCTTGCGCAATCCATTGCCAAGCCGGCCTATCGCCGCCTTCTGACGGCGGAACCCCTCCTCCGCCGCGCCGTTCCCATCCTCATCATCGCCTTCCTGCTGACCATCTGCGTCGGCGCCGCCGTGCAGATGCTCGATCATCGCCGCGAGACGCTGGCGGAGATGGAGCTGGCGCTGGCGGCCGTCGGCGATCTGGCCGCCGAGCGCCTCGAGCGGCCGCTCGCCCGACCGAGCGACGCGGTGCTGCGGCCGCAGGAAGTGCTGGCCAATGCGCTGCCGAATTGGGCGCTCCTGAGCGGCCGCCGCTTCCTGCTGACCAATGCCGACGGCACGCTCATCGCCGCGACGCCGGGCGGCGACGCCGTCATCGGCCGCCGGCTGATCGACGTGCTGGGACCGACGCAGCCGCTCACCACGCTCGGGGCCAGCGCCGGCGTCATGGAAATCACGCTTGCCGACGACAGCCGCGCGCTCGCGACCGTGCGCACGCTGAAAGCCCCGTTCGGCCAGATCGCGGTCATGCAAGCGCGCGCCGCCGCGCTCGCGCCCTGGCGTTCGCTCACCACGCTCACCATCACCCTCTCGGCCACCACCGGCTTCGTCGTGCTGATCCTCGGCTTCGCCTTCCACTGGCAGGCGACGCGCGCGCGCGAAGCCGACGTGATCTACGAGACCGTCCGCCGCCGCATCGACACCGCGCTCAACCGCGGCCGTTGCGGCCTGTGGGATTGGGACTTGGCGCGCGGGCGCATTTTCTGGTCGCAGTCGATGTTCGACATTCTCGGGCTCGAGGCCAAGCAGGACCTGCTGTCGTTCGGCGACGTCAGCGCGCTGGTGCATCCCGACGACGTGCGGCTTTACGAGGTCGCCACCGAACTGGTCGACGCCACGCGCCAGCGCCATCGACCACGCCTTCCGCATGCGCCATGCCGACGGCCACTGGGTGTGGCTGCGCGCGCGCTGCGAATTGGTGCGCCAGCCGAGCGAGCCCGGCCCGCACCTGATCGGCATCGCCGTCGACATCACCGAACAGAAGAATCTGGTGGAGAAAACCGTCGCCGCCGATATGCGGCTGCGCGACGCCATCGAGACCATCCCGGAAGCCTTCGTGCTGTGGGACGCCGAAAACCGACTGGTGCTGTGCAACTCGAATTTCCAGGAGCTGCACGATCTGCCCGACGAAGCCATCACGGTCGGCGCCTCCTACGAATCGGTGGTGAGCGCGGGCCGCAAGCCGGTGGTGCGCAACAAGATCGTCGACCGCCGGCCCGACGCTGCCGGGCGCGCGCACCTTCGAGGCCCAGCTCGAGGACGGCCGCTGGCTGCACATCAGCGAGCGCCGCACCAAGGACGGCGGCTACGTCTCGGTCGGCACCGACATCACCGCGCTCAAGACCCACGAGGAAAAGCTGATCGACAGCGAGAAGCGGCTGATGGCGAGCGTCGCCGATCTGCGCGCCTCGCAGCAGCGCACTGGACGAACTGGCCGAGCAATACGCCGCCGAGAAGGACCGCGCCGAGGAGGCCAACCAGGCCAAGTCGAAATTCCTCGCCAATATGAGCCACGAGCTGCGCACGCCGCTCAACGCCATCATCGGCTTTTCCGAGATCATGGAGTCCGGCATGTTCGGCCCGCTCGGCGCCGGAAAATATCAGCGAATATTGCAACGACATCCACAGCAGCGGGCAATATCTGCTCGACGTCATCAACGACATCCTCGACATGGCCAAGATCGAGGCCGGCCGCATCCGTCTCGATTTCGAGGAACTCGACCTCGACGCGCTGCTCAGCGAAGCCATGCGCGTGGTGGCGGCGCGCGCGCAGGACAAGCAGCTCTCGCTCAGCGCCCGCATAGCGCCCGACCTGCAGCTGCGCGCCGACCGCCGCGCCATCAAGCAGGTCGCGCTCAATTTGTTGTCGAACGCGGTCAAGTTCACGCCCGGCGGCGGCAGCATCACGGTGCGCGCGCGCGCGACCGACCAATGCGTCGTGCTGGCGATCGCCGATACCGGCATCGGCATCGCGCAGGACGCGCTGGCGCGGCTCGGGCGGCCGTTCGAGCAGGTCGAGAGCCAGCTCACCAAGAGCCACCAGGGCTCCGGCCTCGGGCTGGCGATTTCCAAGTCGCTGGTCGAATTGCACGGCGGGCGCATGCGCATCCGCTCGACGCTCGGCAAGGGCACGCTGGTGGTGGTGCGGCTGCCGCTGATGCCGCAATGCCCGCTGCCGAAGGAAGAAGCGGCCTAAGGCGCCCTGCCCAAAATCCGCACGAAGCTCGCGCGCACCTTGGCTTGCGTCTCGATCAGCGTGGCGTCGAGGGTGGCGAAATCCGGCACGTCGGCGGCGCGCGCCAGCAGGCCGAGCAGCCCGGCGCCGGCCGTCTTGGCATCGAACGGCCCCGGCAGGCAGAGCCGCAAGATCTGCGTGAGATCGTGGTAAAGCTGCACCGCCGGGCGCAGCACTTCGGCATCTTCCACCGGCAGCACGCCGCAACGCCCAGGCCTTGTCGAGCACGCGCGCGGTCGAGGTATCGAGGATGTCGGGCCATTGGTGCGCGTGCACCAGCTGCAGATATTGCGCGATGAATTCGATGTCGATCAGCCCGCCGGCGGCATATTTGAGGTCCCAGCGCTCCCGGTCGCTTTTCTCCTGGGCGATCGCCGCCCGCATCTCGACGACGTCGCCGGCGATCGCCTCGGGATCGCGCTCGCGCCGCAACACCTCGGCGATGACGCCCTCGACCCGCGCCTTGAATGCCGGCGAAGCCGACACCACGCGCGCGCGCGTCAGCGCCATGTGCTCCCAGGTCCAGGCTTCGGTGTCCTGATAGGCGATGAAGCCTTCGATCTGCGTCGCCAACGGCCCGGCGCGGCCGGAGGGCCGCAGCCGCATGTCGACCTGATAGAGCGCGCCGTAATTGGTCTGCGCGGTCAGCGCGTTGATCAGGCGTTGCGTGAGGCGGGCGAAATATTGCGTGCCGTGCAGCGGCCGCTTGCCGTCCGATTCCGGATGCTCGTCGTCGAAGTCGTAGACCAGGATAAGGTCGAGATCGGAAGTGGCGGTCATCTCGTAACCGCCGAGCTTGCCCATGGCGAGCACCGCGGTTTCCTCGCCGCGCAAATGGCCGTAGCTGGCGGCGAAATTGTCGGCGACCGCGCGATGCACCGCACGGATCACGGCGTCGGCCAGCCGCGCGAAGGCCTCGCCCGCCTGCCGCGCCGTGACCGTGCCGGAGAGAATGCGCACGCCGATCAGGAACATGTATTCCAGCCCGAACATGCGGATGCGCTCGAGCAAATCCTCGTCGTGGCGCGATTGCGCCAGCGCGGCGTCGAGCCGGCGCGCAAGCTCGGCGTCGTCCGGCAGCGCGCCGAAGAAACTCGGGTCGACCAAGGCGTCCATCACCTGCGGATAGCGCGCCACGGTGTCGCCGAGGCGCGGGGCGGTGCCGAGCACCAGCGCGATCAGCGCGATGAGCTCGGGGTTCTGCCGCAGCAGCGACAACAGCCGGGCCGGCGCGTGCAAATTGGCGAGGAAATGATCGAAGCGCAGCAGCGCGGCGTCCGGATTGTCGCTGCGCCCGATCTGTTCCAGCAGCACCGGCACCAGCTCCTGCAAATGGCCGCGCGCGAATTCGCCCTTCAGCGGGCGATGCCCGCCGGAAAGCCAGTGGCGCACGATGGCCGAGGCTTCCAGCGGCGCCTTGAAGCCGAGCGCGCCCAGCCGGTCGAGCGTCTTGCGGTCGTCGGTCTCGGGCGGGAAGTTCAGCGCCGGCCGGTCCGCCGCCGGCGCCGCCTCGAACAGGCGGGCGTAGTGGCCCTGCACTTTGTCGAGATGGCCGACCAGCACCGCCGCGAAGGCATCGCGGTCGGCAAAGCCGAGGAAGCGCGCGAAGCGTTCGAGCCCGGCGCGCTCGGCCGGCAGGGTCTGGGTCTGCTCGTCATTGACCATCTGCAGCCGGTGCTCGACCGTGCGCAGAAAGCAATAGGCCGCCTTCATCTCGTCGCGCGCGGCCGGCTCGATCCAGCGGTCGTCGGCGAGCCTGCTCGAGCGTGCCGAGCGTGTCGCGGCCGCGCAGCGCGGGGTTGCGGCCGCCCGCGATCAATTGCTGGGTCTGCGCGAAGAATTCGATCTCGCGGATGCCGCCGCGGCCGAGCTTGATGTTGTGGCCCTCGACCGCGATCTCGCCGTGGCCGCGATAGGCGTTGATCTGCCGCTTCATGGCATGCACGTCGGCGACCGCGGCGAAGTCGAGATATTTGCGCCAGACGAAGGGCGCCAGATCGTTGAGCAGCGCCTCGCCGGCGGCGATGTCGCCGGCGCAGGCGCGCGCCTTGATCATGGCGGCGCGCTCCCAGTTCTGCCCGACGCTCTCGTAATAGGAGAGCGCCGCCGCGGTCGAGATCGCGATCGCGGTCGAGGCCGGGTCGGGCCGCAGCCGCAGATCGGTGCGGAAGACGTAGCCGTCGCCGGTGCGCTCCTGCAGCAGCTTCACCAGCCGCTGCGTCACGCGCACGAAGACCGGCGCCGGCTCGGCGCCTTCGGGCAGCGCGGCCGAGTCCTTGTCGTAGAAGACGATGAGATCGATATCGCTCGAATAATTGAGCTCGAAGGCGCCCATCTTGCCCATGGCGACGACGATGTAGCCGCTGCCCGCCTCCGGCTCGACCGGGATTGGCGAGGACGAGCCGTCCGGCGCGCGCCGCCTCGGCCAGCACAAAGCGGGTGGCGGCGCCGACCGCCGTATCGGCAAGCTCGCTGAGCGCGCGCGCGGCGCGCATCACCGGCCAGACGCCGCCGATATCGGCGAGCGCGATCAGCAGGGAGGCTTCCGCCTTCATGCGGCGCAGCAGCCGCATGGCCTCCGCCTCGTCTTGGCTTTTGCCCGCGGCCTCTCCCTGCGCGGCCAGCAGCCCGGCGAGATGCCGGTCGGCGTCGGCGTTCAAAAGGCGCAGCAGGCGGTCGGGCTCGCGGCTCGCCAGCTCCCAGAGATAAGGCGAACTCTCGGCAAGACCGGCGAGAAGGGTCTGCAGCGTCGGATGGGCCGCGAGCAGCGCCTTGAGCGGCGCCGCCTCGGCCGGCTCAAGCCCCGCCAGCCATTCGGCCAGGCGCGCTTGTGCGGCATCGGCATCGACGAGCTGCGGCGCGGTCACGATGCGCGCGGCGAGCGGCACGGGTTCACTCATCCCGCTGTCTGTACCGGCCCTCCCCGCGGCAAGGCAATGACGGTTTTCAGCCCCGGCGCATTGTCCTCCAGCGTCAGTTCGCCGCCGTGCAGCCGCGCCACCGCCGCGGCGAGGCTCAGGCCGAGACCCGAGCCCGGGTGCGAGCGGCTCTGCTCCAGCCGCACGAAACGCTCGACCGCGCGCGAACGGTCGGCCTGCGGAATGCCCGGGCCGCGGTCGGCGACCGTCAGCAAAATGCGGTCGCCGGCATTGTCGGCGCGCACCAGGATTTCCGCCGGCGCGCCGTTGAGCGCCTTTCCATCCGGCTCGGCATATTTGATGGCGTTGTCGACCAGATTGGCGAGCGCCTGGCTCACCAGCTCGCGGTTGCCTTTGACCGGCGCGGGCGCGGCGGCTTCGATCTTCAGCGCCAGCCCCTTCTCCTCCGCCAGCGGCTCGTACAGTTCGCAGACGTCGTGCGCGATCTCGGCGGCGTCGAATTCCTTCATGTCCTCGCGCGCCTGCCCGGATTCCGCGCGCGCGATCATCAACAGCGCGTTGAAAGTCGTGATCAGGCCGTCGGATTCCTCGATCGTGCCTTCGAGCGCATGGCGGTATTCGGCCTCGTTGCCCGCGGCCCGCAGCGCCTGTTCGGCGCGGTTGCGCAGCCGCGTGAGCGGCGTCTTGAGGTCGTGGGCGATGTTGTCGGAGACTTCCTTCAGGCCGTGCATCAGCGACTCGATGCGCTCCAGCATCTGGTTGAGGTTCGCCGCCAGCCGGTCGATCTCGTCGCCCGAGCCGCCGACCGGCAAGCGCTCGCCCAGGTCGCCGGCCATGATGCTGCGCGTTGTCTCGGTCATGGCGTCGACGCGCCGCAGCACGCGGCGCGTCACGAACAGGCCGCCGGCCAAGCCCAGCACCAGCACGATGGCGATCGACCAGCGGCCGGCGGACAGCACGATGTGGTAAAGCCGCTCGCGCTCGTCGAGGTCGCGTCCGACCAGCAGGCGGAATTCGCCCGGCAGCTTGGACACCCGCACCAGGGCGTGATGGTCGGTGTGCTCCTCGGTCTCATCCAGGCGGCGGTAGACGGTTTCGGTCCAGCTCGGCTGGTCGAGGATGCCAGGCTGCAAAGCGGTGACATTGCCGGCGAGCGCCTGGCCTTTGAACGTGGTCACCAGGTAAAGGCTCGACCCGGGCCGCTGCGCGCGCGCATTCACCACCAGCACCAGCTGGCCGATGCCGCCCAGCCGGTATTGCTCGGTCAGCCCGGTGATCTCGGCATTGACGATGTCGGTGATCTGCTCGTCGATCAGCCGCCGGGTGTTGAGCGCGAAGTAGCCCAGCAGAAAGGCGGCAAACAGCCCGAATACGGTCAAATAGACCAGCGTCAGCTTGAACGTGGTGGTGCGGAAAAGTTTACCGAGCGCCGTCACGGATCATGTACCCCGCGCCGCGGACCGTATGCAAAAGCGGCGGCGAGAAACCTTTATCGATTTTCGAGCGCAAACGCGAGATATGGACGTCGATGACGTTGGTTTGCGGGTCGAAATGGTAGTCCCACACGTTCTCCAACAGCATGGTGCGGGTCACCACTTTGCCGGCGTGCTTCATGAGGTATTCGAGCAGCCGGAATTCGCGCGGTTGCAGGTCGATTTCTTTATTGCCGCGCTTGACCGAATGCGCCAGCCGGTCGAGCGCGAGGTCGGCGACCTGATACATCGTCTCTTCGCTGCGGCCGCCGCGGCGGCGCGCCAGCACCTCGACCCGCGCCAGCAGCTCGCTGAATGAATAGGGCTTGGGCAGATAGTCGTCGCCGCCGGCGCGCAGGCCCTTGACCCGGTCGTCGACCTGGCCGAGCGCGGAAAGGATAAGCGCGGGCGTCTCGACGCCCTTTTCGCGCAGCGTCCCGATCACCGACAGGCCGTCGCGCTTGGGCAGCATGCGGTCGACGATCAGGATGTCGTATTGGCCGTCGGACGCCATGGCGAGGCCGTCCTCGCCGTCATGGGCGGCGTCCGTCACGTGGCCGACCTCGTTGAACGCCTTGACCAGATAGTCGGCGGCGTCGCGGTCGTCTTCGATCACCAGAATCCGCATCGTGGTCCGATCCGGTTGCGCGTCGGCCACCCGGCCGCTCGGGCGCTGCCCGTGGCTATCCGGATATGAGGGCATTCGGTGACACCAATTTCAGTGGAATCTGTGGCGGGTCAATCCCGCGCTCCGCCCCTATTCGGTCCTAATCGCCGGTCGCCGCGGTACGCGAGGGGGTGGCGGATTTTCCCGCCACCCCTCCGCGACCCCACCCCAGCGGGGGCGACGGATGCCGGGGTTGGAGTACTTGCCGGAACGGGCATGCGGCCGCGCTCCGGAATAAGGCGGGACGGGCCGCGAAGCCCGCCCCGTTGAGGCAATTCCACCAGCGGGGGCGACGGATGCCGGTGAAACGTCCCCAAACTCGTCAGCCGTTGCCGACCGGCAAGCGCGACGAAGCGTGTGCCTTCACCCTTCTTCACGCGCATCAGCACGGTGCGTTTTCCCTCCGAATGCACGCTCGCGATCGCGTCGCGCACTTCGGCGGGCGATGAAACAGACTTGCCGGCCACTTCCAGGATGACGTCGCCGGTGGTGAAGCCGTGTTCGGCGGCGACGCCGGAGGAATCGACGCCGGTGACCACCACGCCGTCATCGCCGGCGCCGGCGACGCGGCTGGCGGGCGCAAGCGTCAGGCCCAGTTTGCCGAGATCGACGTTGCCCTGTTCGCTCTCGCGGTTGTTCTTGCCGGGATTGACGTTATTGGCCTCGAGATTCTTCGGCATGGTCCCGAGCGTGAGCGTGACGGCTTTCTCCGTGCCCTTGTGCACGACCGTCAGCTTGACCTTGGTTTCGGGCGCCAGGGCGCCGATCTTCTTGGCGAGATCGCGCGCGTCCTTGACCTCGCTGCCGTTGACCGCGGTGATGATGTCGCCGGAAACGAGACCGGCCTTCGATGCCGGGCCATCGGCCTGCGGCTCGGTGACCAGCGCGCCTTGCGCCTTCTTGAGGCCGAGACTGTCGGCGATGTCCTGGCTGACCGGTTGGATCTGCACGCCGATCCAGCCGCGCGTCACCATGCCGTGCTCCTTGAGCTGGCTGATCACGCTGGTGACGGTGTCGGCGGGGATCGCAAAGGCGATGCCGACCGAGCCGCCGGACGGCGAGAAGATGGCGGTGTTGACGCCGATCACGTTGCCTTCGGTGTCGAAGGTCGGGCCGCCGGAATTGCCCTTGTTCACCGGCGCGTCGATCTGGATGAAGTCGTCATAGGCGCTGGCGCCGATGTCGCGCCCGCGCGCCGAGACGATGCCGGCGGTGACGGTGCCGCCGAGGCCGAACGGATTGCCGACCGCCAGCACCCAGTCGCCGATGCGCGGCGTCTTGTCGGACAGCTTCACGAACGGGAACGGGCCGTCTTCGACCTTGATCAGCGCGAGATCGGTGCGCGGGTCGGTGCCGATCACCTTGGCTTTGTGCGTCTTGCCGTCGTCGGTCGTGATCTGGACGCTCTCGGCCTTCTCGACCACGTGGTTGTTGGTCACGGCATAGCCGTCGGCCGAGATGAAGAAGCCGGAGCCCTGCCCCATGACGATGTGACGGCCGTTGGGCGTGCCCTGCGGCAGATCGGGCATGCCGAAGCGGCGGAAGAATTGCCGCAGGCCCGGCGGGATTTGCTCGTCGGCGCTACCGGTGGTGCCGCCGTCGACCTTGACGCGCACCGAGATCACCGCCGGCTTCACCTTCTCGACGATGTCGGCAAAGCCGACCGGCGCCGCCAGTTTGCGCGCCTGCTCGGACAGGTTCTGCGCCAGCGCGGGCGAATAGTTGAAGCCAGGGGCGATGAACAGCGCGCCGGCGCCGAGGCCGGCAATGGTGGTGGCCAGCAGGATGGCGCGGCGCAACGACAGTGCGCGGCGTTTGAAACCGGTGTCCGTGCGGCCTTCATTCGAAATCATCGGGCATCTCCATCTCGGATTCGTGCAAGGCGCGCTCGGCGCGCCGTTTCGAACCTGAAGATGGAGATTTGTGCCTTACGGCGCTCTGTCGGTGGGATTACAAATTCGTAAGGTAGCCGATGCAATGTCGGAAATGCGACTGTCGGATCAACGCTCAGTCCGGGCCGGATTCAACCAAAGTCGCAAGCTTGCGCTGCTCCTCCGCGCTCAACGCCGCGGGCGCCAGACCGACGGTTGCACGCCGACGCGCCAGCACAAATAGCGCGATCACGCCGCCGAGCAGAACCAGCGGCGGCAGGCCCCACAGCAGCAGCGTGTGAAGTTCGACCGGCGGCTTGAGCAGCACGAACTCGCCGTAACGCGCGACCAGGAAATCGAGCACCTGCTTGTCGCTGTCGCCGGCCTCGATGCGCTGGCGCACCAGCACGCGCAGATCGTGCGCCAAGGGCGCTTCCGAATCGTCGATCGACTGGTTCTGGCAAACCATGCAGCGCAGCTCTTGCGATAAATGGCGCGCGCGTGCTTCCTGCGCCGGGTCTTTCAACATCTCGTCCGGCGTCACGGCAAACGCGATGCCGGGCGCCGCGAGCGCGATCAGCAAGACGATGGCCGCGATGCGCCGCATGGGCCCTACTCCGCCGGCTGCAGCGCGGATTTGGCCGCCGGCTTGGGCGCGCCGACGCGCAACCGCCGGTCGGACAGCGACAGCGCGCCGCCCAGCATCATCACCACCGCGCCGAGCCAGATCAGCAGAATGAGCGGCTTGAAATAAAGCCGCATGGCGACCGAACCGTCGTTCTCGACGTCGCCGAGCGAGAGATAAAGCTGGCTAAATCCGCGCGTCATCAGCGCCGCCTCGGTCGTCGTCATGCCGCGCGAGGCAAAGGTGCGCTTGGACGGCTCCATGGTGCCGATGACGACGCCGCCTGAGCGCACGGTGAACTTGGCCGCGAGCTCCCGATAGTTCGGCCCGCTCCGCTGCACCACGCCGTCGAAGCTCAAGTCGTAACCGGCGAGCGACACCGATTGCGCCGGCTTGAGCGCGACGATGCGCTCGCTCGCCCAAGTCGACACGCTGACGATGCCGGCGAGCGTCAGCGCGAGGCCGAAATGCGCCACCGCCGTGCCCCAGGCCGAACGCGGCAGACCGGCGGCGCGCGCGGCCGCGGTCCTCAGCGGCACGCGCAACAGCCCGGTGCGCTCCGCCAGATCGGTGAGCGCGCCCCCCATCACGAACAGCGCCAGCCCGATGCCGAACGGCGCCAGCACGCCGCTGCCGCCTTGCGCCGCAAAGGTCGCGGCGATGCCGATGACGGCGACGGCGAAGGCCGCCATCAGCCGCTGCGCCACGCCGGGCAGATCGCCGCGCTTCCAGGCGAGCAAGGGCCCGAACGGCATGGCGAACATCAACGGGATGAACAGCGGCGCGAAGGTCAGATTGAAGAACGGCGCGCCGACCGAAATCTTGGCGCCCGATAGCGCTTCCAGCGCCAGCGGATAAAGCGTGCCGACGAACACGGTGAGACAGGCGGTGGTGAGGAAAAGGTTGTTGAGCACCAGCGCGCCCTCGCGCGACACCGGCGCGAACAGCCCGCCCTGCTTCAGAAGCGGCGCGCGCCAGGCAAACAGCGTGAGGCTGCCGCCGATGAACAGCACCAGGATGGCGAGGATGAATACGCCGCGCGTCGGATCGCTGGCGAAGGTGTGCACCGAGGTGAGCACGCCCGAGCGCACCAGGAAGGTGCCGATCAGCGACAGCGAGAAGGTCAGGATCGCGAGCAGGATGGTCCAGACTTTCAGCGCGTTGCGCTTTTCCATCACCACCGCGGAATGCAACAGCGCCGTGCCGGCCAGCCACGGCATCAGCGAGGCGTTCTCCACCGGGTCCCAGAACCAGAAGCCGCCCCAGCCCAATTCGTAATAGGCCCAGTACGAGCCCATCGCGATGCCGACGGTCAGGCACATCCAGGCCGCCAGCGTCCACGGCCGCACCCAGCGCGCCCAGGCGGCGTCGATGCGGCCTTCGATCAGCGCGGCGATGGCGAAGGAGAAGGCGATGGAGAAGCCGACATAGCCGAGATAGAGCAGCGGCGGATGAATCGCGAAGCCGAGGTCCTGCAGAATCGGATTGAGGTCGCGGCCCTCGAACGGCGCCTGCGGCAGGCGCAAAAACGGGTTCGAGGTAAACAGGATGAAAAGATAGAAGGCGCACGCGATCCACGACTGCACCGCCAGCACGTAGGCCTTCAGCGTGCCGGGCAGATTGACGCCGAACGCCGCCACCAGCGCGCCGAACAGCGACAGGATCAGCACCCACAGCAGCATGGAGCCTTCGTGATTGCCCCAGACGCTGGTGATTTTGTAGATCAGCGGCATCTGCGAGTGCGAGTTCTCGAACACCGTCGCCACCGAGAAATCGGACGTGACGTAGCAGGCGGTGAGCGCGCCGAACGACAGCGCGACGAAGGCGAATTGCATCAGCGCGGTGGAGTTGGCGAGCCGCATCAGCGCGCCGTCGCGCGTGCGCGCGCCGACGACGGGGACGACCGCCTGCACCAGCCCGAGCGCGAGCGCCAGCACCAGCGCATAATGGCCGAGCTCCGGGATCATCGCACGGCGCGCTCCCGGGTTTTTCACTTCGCCTTCCTGCCAGCGCCCGGATTTCTTCAAGGCATCGACCACCTCGCGCGGCATGTAGCGCTCGTCATGCTTGGCGAGCACGGTGTCGGCGACAAATCCGCCGTCGGCGTCGAGCTTGCCTTCCGCCACCACGCCCTGCCCTTCGCGGAACAGGTCGGGCACGATGCCCTGGTAGCGCACCGGGATGTCGTTCTTGCCGTCCGTCACCGCGAAACGGATGTTGAGATTGTCGCCGCGCGTGAGGCTGCCCGGCTTGACCAATCCGCCGATGCGCATGCGCGTGCCGGGCGCCGGACGATCCTGCGCGATCTCGGTCGGCGAACGGAAGAACACGATCGAATCCCGCATGGCGCTAAGCACGAGGCCGACCGCCGCCAGCAGCACCAGGCCGCTCACGCCGATCAGGGTCAGACGTCGCTGCTTGCGGGTCATCAGCCTTCCAGTCCCAGGCTCTTGATCGTGTCCTCGATCTTGCGCAGCTTGTCGGCGTCGCCGGCCAGCGCCTTGCGCGCATCGCCGGCGGCGGCTTGCGCCTTGTCGCGCTCGCCCAGCACCATATAGGCGCGCAGCAGACGCTCCCAGCCGTCGATATCGTCGCCGTTCTGCTGCAGGCGGGCGGCGAGACCCGCGACCATGCCGCGGATCATCTCGCCGCGGTCTTTTTCACTCATATTCGCTGCGGCGGCGACGTCCGCGGCGCTCGGCCCCGGCGGTGCGGCGGCAAGCGGCGGCGCCGGCGCGGCCTCGCCGATGCTGGCGAGCGCCTGCTGCACGGTCGCCGTCCAGGGCGCCCCGGGCGGCGCTTGCGCCAGCATCTCGCGCCAGATCGCCGCGGCTTTGGCTTTATCGCCGTCCTGCTCGGCGGCGACGCCGATGAAGAAGCGCGCCTTGGGCTCGCTGTTGTCGAGCGCGACCGCGCGCTCGAAGGCGGCCTTGGCTTCCACCGTCACGATGCCGTTGGCGGACGCGGTCAGCGCCTCGCCGAGATCGGCCTGCCGCTGGGCGGTTTCGCCCGAGAGCGCGATCACCTTGCGATTGGCGTTGACAGCGTCGGCAAAGCGCCCGAGCCGCAAATAGACCGGCGCCAGCACGGCGTAGCCGCGCGCGTCGTTCGGATTTTTTTCGAGATGCGTCTCGACTTGGGCGATCAGCTTGGCAATCGGCGCGTTTTCGTGCGCGGCCGCGAGCCGCTCGGCCAGCGGCGCCCCCGGCAGTTGCGGCGAGCCGATCGCAAGATAAAGCGCGGCCGCGCCGAGCGGCAGCGACACCAGCGCGGCGACGGCAGTCGCGCGGCGGCGGCGTAGCGGCGAACCGGCGCTTTCGTTCGGCCGGCTTGCGCGTTATCGGCGGCGGCGATCAGCCGGCGCGAGACCTCGATCTTGGCGGCCTCGGCTTCGGCTTCCCCGATCAGTCCGCTCGCGCGGTCGCGGGCGATCTCGTCGAGTTGATCGCGGTAGACCGCAACATCGCTGCCGCCGGCGGCCGCGGGAACGCGTCGCGACAGCGGCCAGAGCACGGCAAATACCGCCGCCGCCGTCATCAGCGCGAACACGAACCACAGGGTCATAAAGTAAGCCTACCGCCGCCCGCTCGCGGGCACGCGAAGGGCATACATCAGGGGCAATCATGGCGGCAATGAGCAGGCTCGCAAGGCCATGGCGGGCCGCCGAATTGGTTCAACTCAATGCGGTCCAGCTTCCGTCCGGATTACGGCAGGCGGTGCCGCGCACGGTTTCCGGGCGGCCGTCGATATAGATGGTGTGGGTATAAGAGCGGCAGCGCAGGCCCTTCTGCTCGTAATAGGGCCCCGGCACGATGGTGCCGTAGCGGCCGGAATCGGGGTTGCGCCAGGATACCGGCGCGCCGGGGCCCGCGTCATTGAGGGCGTCGATCTGCGCGGCATAGGCGCGGCGCTTGTCGTCGTCGTCCATGGCGGCGCCGATGCGGTTGCCGATCAGCGCGCCGATGCCGGCGCCGACCACCGCGCCGGTGACGTGCGCCCCGGTGCTGTTGCCGAGCTGCGAGCCGATCACCGCCCCGCCGAGCGGCGCCGAGCAGCGTGCCGGAGTTCTCCTTCGGCCCGGGTCCGTCGGATCGCGGGCTGCCGGCGCAAGCCGCCAGCGCAAGCGCCAAGGCGGCGACGGTTAACAGTTTCGATGCGGACATTGCGGCTTTCTGAAACAGGATTCGATCCCAACGTGACGCAGCAATTCCGGCAAAAGTCCGGCGGCGTCAGCCCGCCGGCAACACCAGCTCGGCGCGCAAGCCGCCGAGCGGCGCCGTGCCGAGCGTCAGCCCGCCGCCATAGAGCCCGGCAAGCTCGGTCACGATCGACAGGCCGAGCCCCGAGCCCGGCTTGGTCTCGTCGAGCCGGCGGCCGCGCGTGCGCCACCTGCTCGCGCTCGGCCGGCGACAGCCCGCGGCCGTCGTCGTCGACCACGATGCGCACGCGGGCCGCGCCGGCGGGATCCGGCCGCTCGCACGCGACTTCGATCGCCACCCGCGACGACGCCCACTTGCAGGCATTGTCGACCAGGTTGCCGATCATCTCCTCGAGGTCCTGCCGCTCGCCGCGGAAGCGCGCGGCTTCGTCGGCGTGCACCTCGATGGCGATGCCGCGGTCGTGGTGGATTTTCTCCATGGTGCGCGCCAGCGCGGTCACCACCGGCGTCGACCTCGGTGACGCGAGCCGATCACGTCGTGCGCGCCGCCAGCCGCGCGCGCTCGAGATGGCGCGCGACCTGGTCGCGCATGATGTCGGCCTGTTCGACGCACCTTGGCGGCGAACGGGTCGTCGCCGCGCGCGGCCGCCTCGTTCACCATCACCGACAGCGGCGTCTTCAGCGCATGCGCCAGATTGCCGACATGGGTGCGCGCGCGCTCGACGATCTCGCGGTTGGCGTCGATCAGCGCATTGGTTTCGCGCGCCAGCGGCGCGATCTCGTCGGGGAACGTGCCGGCGAGCCGCTCGGCGGTGCCGGCGCGGATGGCGGCAAGGCTGCGGGTGATGCGCTTGAGCGGCGCCAGGCCGAAGCGCACCTGGAACATGGTGGTGAGCAGCAGCACGGCGGCCAAGCAGCCCGAAGGTGATCGATCAGCGCCTGATCGAAGGCGCGCGTCTCGTCGTCGATCTCGGCAGCGTCGCCGGCGACCGCCACCAGGTAGTGGCCTTCGTCGCCGAGATCGATGTTGCGCTCGACCAGCCGCAGCCGCTGCTCCTCCGGGCCGTTGACATAGCCCTCGCGCGAGCCGCCGGCGTCGGCGGCGACGCCGAGGTCCTGCAGATGCGGCAGGCCGCCGTCCCACAGCGAGCGCGAGGAACGCACGTCGTGCTTGTCGGGATCGAGCCGCGTGATCTGCCAGTACCAGCCGGACAGCGGCAGCTCGAACAGCGGCTCGCCGAGCGATTGCGGAAACTTGTCGCCCGGCTCGTCGGGCGAGGACGAGATCGGCGACCAGAGTGCGCAGATAGACGCCGAGCCGGCGGTCGAAGGCGCGCTCCACCGCCTGGCGATAGAGCGAGGACAGCACGAATGCCGGTGATGACGAGGATGACCGCCGCCCAGGCGGTGGCGGAGAGGAACAGGCGCAGCGCGAGCGAGTTGGCGCGCATTAGAGGCGATCCATAGACTGAATCACCGTCTCCTGATTTCTGCGCATGATCTATCCGAAAACCGGTCCCACTTCGGGATCATGCGCTAGCGCGTTGGGCGGGTCAGCAGATAGCCGAGCCCGCGCACGGTCTGGATGATCTCGACGCCGAGCTTCTTGCGGATGCGGCCGACGAACACCTCGATGGTGTTGGAATCGCGGTCGAAGTCCTGGTCGTAGAGATGCTCGACCAGTTCGGTGCGCGAGACCACGCGGCCGCTGTGATGCATCAGATAGGCGAGCAGCCGGTATTCGTGGCTGGTGAGCTTGACCGGATTGCCGTCGACCGCGACGCGGCCGGTGCGCGCATCGAGCCGCACCGGGCCGCAGTTGAATTCGCTCTTGGCGTGGCCGGCCGAGCGGCGCAGCAGCGCGCGCACGCGCGCCAGCACCTCCTCGAGATGGAACGGCTTGGCGACGTAGTCGTCGGCGCCGGCGTCGAAGCCCTGCACCTTGTCGCTCCAGCGGTCGCGCGCGGTCAGCATCAGCACCGGCATGGCGCGGCCGGTGCGGCGCCAGGCCTCCAGCACCGAAATGCCGTCCATCTTGGGCAGGCCGATGTCGAGGATGACGGCGTCGTAGGGCTCGGTCTCGCCGAGATAATGGCCCTCTTCGCCGTCGAAGGCGCGGTCGACGACATAGCCGGCGTCGGTCAGCGCGGTGGCGAGCTGGCGGTTGAGATCGGGGTCGTCCTCGACGACGAGGAGGCGCAAGGCGGTCCGCTCCGGGTCAAATTACCTGCGCATCATCTTAGCCGAATAGCGGCCTTTTCGGGACCATGCGCTAGCGGTTGCCGGCCAGTTCGCCATTGGCGGCGTCGACGGCCACGCGCGTCACTTTGCCATTGCGCGACAGCAGAGTCAGCACGTAGTCGAGCCGGTCGCCGTGCCGGCACAGCCGCGCGCGCAGCACCTCGCCGCGGCGGCCGTGCGCATGCACGGCGCGGATGGCTTGCGCCAGCGGGACGGCCTGATGGGCGGCGACCGCCGCGCGCTGTTCGGCCTTGCTGAGACAGGCGTGACGCGGCGGTGCATCGGCGGCCAGGGCGGACGCGGCCGACACCGCCAGCGCGCCGGCGATCAGCAGGAACTGGAGTCGGAGGCCCGGCATAGGCGGGGTGATAGGCGCGCGCCGGTGAACGCGGGCTGAACGGAAAGGCGGGAACGCGGTTCCGTCAGCTGTCAAAGCCGTCGAACGACGCCCAATCCTCGAGCGGGGCCCGCGGGCGAACGCCATGAATTGATGGCGGCTTTGTCGTCGGCATGGCCGAGCGCCATGCCGGAATAGATCATCAAATTGTCGGGCAGCTTGAGGAAGGCGCGGACGGTGCGGTTGAAGGAGACCCAGGCCTGCTGCGGGCAGGTGTGCAGGCCGTGGCCGCGCGCCAGCAGGCAGACGGTTTGCAGATAGCCGCCGATGTCGGCCCATTGCGCCGGCCCGTGCGCCTTCTCGCGCGCGAAGAACAGCGCGACCGGCGCGCCGAAGAATTGGTAGTTGCGCGCGTATTGCCGGTAACGCGCCGGCTTGTCCTCGCGCGGAATATCGATGGACTGATAAAGCAGCTCGCCGACCTTGAAGCGCCGCGCCTTGTACGGCTCGCTCAGCGGTCGGGATAGATCGTGTAGTCGGTGCCCTCGCCTTTCGGCAATTCGGTTGCCATGCGCGGCGCCAGCAGCGCTTTCAGCTCATCGACGCGCTTGCCGGCGAGCGCATAGACCCGCCACGGCTGCATGTTGCCGGCCGAGGGCGCGCGCGCCGCGCGCTCGACGATGTCGCGCACGGTCGCTTCGGGGACCGGCGTCGGCAGAAACGCGCGGCAGGAATAGCGCGAGGCGACGGCGTCGAAGATGTCCATGGGAAGGCTCCGCGAGAATGGCGGAGTGTGTCCGCCGTCGCCGTGCCAAGCCGTCTACTTCCTCCCCAAAATCCTCGCCACCTTCTCCAGGCTGCGGCCGCCGAAATAGGCGGTGAGCACGATCATCGCCCATTGCGCCACGTCGCCGGAGAGCGGATCGGTCGCGCCCAGGCCCAGCACCTTGTCCCAGACCACCACCTTCCACACATAGATGATGAAGGCGAAGGCGAACAGCGGCCGCGGCAGCGCCGTGTACCAGCGGCCCTGCTCGGCGATCACGATTTGCGTCGCCAGCTCGCGCTCGCGGCTCTCGACCGCGAGCTCGCGCGCGGCCAAGTCGGCGGCGATCTTCTCGGACGTGTTCTCGGCCGACAGCTTGGCGCGATAGGCGTCGACCGCCGCTTTGGCGAAAGGACCGCCGAGCAGATTGCCGAGCCAGGCAAGCACCATCGCGAACATCAGCGTTCCTCCGGCGGCGCGGGCTCGCTCGCGCCCGCCGTGCGGCGGCGCGCGAGCTCGGTGACGAGCCCGATCGCGATCACGTAATAGGGAATGAGCTCGGGCTTGAGCAGCGAGCTGCACCGCTTCGTTGACCGACGGATCGGCGATCAGCGACTGCGCGCTCGTCAGCAGCACGCCCAAGAGCGCGACGACGCGCGCCCACAGGATGGTGACCGAGTGCCTGAAGCTGGCTTTCAGCCTCTCCCACATGGCGGCGCCCTCAGTTCTGCGCCGGCGCGGCGGCGGCGACCTTGGCGGCCGCCTCGACCGCCGCGGCGCCGACCGAATTGGCGGCCGACTGCAGACGCGGTGCCGGCGCCCGGCACGCTGCTGTTGAGCGAGGCCACGACGCCCGCGGGAATGGTGGTCGCGCGCGTCGCCGCCATCGCGATATTGGCGGCGACGCTGTGGATGTGACTCTGCCAGCCAGTAGCCGGCGAAGCCGAACACGATGCCGCCGAAAATCAGCCCGGCGAGGAAGACGCCGAGAAACTCGTGGATGGTCATGATTTGCATCTCCATGTAAAAGTCAGGACGCGGCGGGCGCTTCTTGCTGCCGCTGCTGCCGCGAATGCCAGTAGAGCCAGGCGCCGGCGGCCGCGATTGCCGCAACGACGAGAATGAGCGCGACCAGCGCCGGCCGCGCACCCGCTTGATGCGCCTGCTGCGCGGCGGCGGCGCCGGCGGCGATCGCTGCGCCGGCGGTGCCCTGCTGGGCGCCTTTGGCGAGCGGCACCACGGCGCGGCCTGGCGCCGGTGCGACTGGCGCAGCCTGCGCCGGGGCGCCTGCCGCCATCGCCAGCGCGGCGGATCTCACCTCCGCCACGCGCCGGCCCCAGCCTTTGCCGAACACGCCCCAGGTCTTGAGCGATTGCAGGAAGCGCAGCCGTTCGTCGCAGATCGAGCCGATCAGCGCTTTGGCGTCGGCCGCGCGCGCGGCCGCGATCACCGCGTCGGTGACGACGCTGCTATTGTCCGCCAGCCGGAGGCAGCGGCGCAGCACCTTGCCGCTGCGGCCGATGCCGGAATTCACGCCGTAATCGAACACCGCATCATCGACGCCGGCCGGCAATTCGTCGCAGCGCTGCGCGTCCCAATATTTGGCGCGGTAGATCGCCTTCGCCTCGTCGAGCTTCATCGCTTTGACGTCGG